>NZ_JBMGJC010000009.1:0-177087 GCF_048984525.1 Pelotomaculum propionicicum | reverse complement strand
AGGGTTCTGCCAAGTAATCAGTGCACATGGCTTGAACGAAGTTTAAGCCAGCGTCTTTTAGGCGCTGGCCTGTAATAAGCCCTTATAGGGCTGGTTCAAACCACCCCATTTTGGGGTGGTGCTGATTAACAAGAAAATTAATTCCGGCAATTTCCTGACAAGTAAGCAGTCCTAACGAGCACTTTGGATGGTGCAGGAAGATATACTGAGTAATCAGGACAAATAATGCTTTAGGCTGATATAATTTATTTATAGGGCATGTAACATGAGATTAATCTAAAAAACAGCCCCATATCAATGTTTGAAAAAAGGTTTAAAAGTAGTATAGTACTAGGAATGCCTTTGTCCCTCATGCGGACTCAGGTAAAAATTAAATCCAATTTTGCCTTTATAACCAGGGGAGCCTTGTAGGTTCCCTTGGTTAATTTTTTATGGAAAGAGAGGTGGCCGGATCTGGTTTAAACAACAATCTCAGCCCAGGTGCGATAGTGAAAGTTTAATGGAAGGGGTGTGTATTTAAATTATGTTTTGGATAAACAAGGACTACTTTCTTTTATGGACAGGGCAGCTGGTTTCACAGCTGGGGGATAAGTTCTATGCCATTGCCCTGGCCTGGTGGGTGCTGGAGAGGACGAACTCACCGGCCGTGATGGGCTTTTTCATGGTTGTGTCAGTATTGCCGGAGTTGTTGTTCGGGTTGATTGCGGGCGGCTTTATTGACAGGTGGAACCGCAAAGCTATTATTGTTGCGTCGGATATATTCCGCGGTTTGGCTGTAATTGTCGTTACTATACTGCTCACGATGGGCCTCCTGGAGGTTTGGCATGTTTTTATTGCCGCGGCTGTTATTTCACTGGCTTCCGCTTTTTATAACCCCTCGGTGATGGCTGTAGTACCTCAATTGGTCGAAAGCAACGAGATCCCGAGGGCTAATTCGCTGAGTCAGATGATCGGCGGCCTGGCCAGTGTTGCGGGGCCGGTCCTGGGGGCCGCGCTTGTCGGCCTAGCTGGCTACTGGCCGGTGTTCGCGATAAACGGGCTGTCTTACCTTGCCGCCGCCCTGCTGGCGTCCTTTATCTCTTTGGCGCCTGACTTGCAGGCTGGACATAAGGCCAGCCTGCTGGAGGATTTAAAAGAAGGTTTTAAATTCATATCGAACAGCAGGCTGGTATTTGTCATCCTTATAGTCATCGGTGTTGTCCATGTCTTCTACGGCAGCCTGGCGGTGGCCATGCCGTTTCTGGCTAAAAGCCTCGCGGGAGATGGCATCCGCAACCTGGCTTATTTTGAAACCGCCATGGGCGCGGGCCTGATCCTGGGGGCTGTGCTGATTGGAAATCGGAAACTTAAAAGCGTAAACACCAGTCCTTTGTTTGCCGCCATCATTACATTCGGGATCTGTTTCACCCTGCTAGGGCTTGCCAGAAGCGGCGGAATTATTATCAGCGCGCCCTACATAGCTATCGGGACAGCTGTCGCGGTTGCATCGGTATACTGGCGTTCCATCCTTCAGGTACACGTGCCCAATAATCTGGCCGGCAGGGTTTTCAGCGTCGCTGCTGTCATTGCGGATGTTTCTCTGCCGATTTCATTCGGGATATTTGGGATTGCGCTCAATTATTTTTCACTGGCCGGTGTGATGATAAGCTGTGGCCTTAGTTTAATTATAATTAGCGGTTTGTTTTTTAAAGTGTTAAGCGTGTCAAGGGAAGCGTGTCAAGGGGACGGGGTTGTTGACACACTTTTCAAATTGTCGGGGTACTGACAGTACTACAAGAATGAAAGTTCTTTGAGAAATATAGGCATAAGGTCGACACGGATCCTTTTATACTTCTCAGGTTGGTAATAAACCAGTCCCTCTGAAACACTCCATGTCATAATATGCAGGTTTTTGTCTGATAAAATATGGAATATTTGAGAGGAATTTCTGGATAACTGACGAAACAGTTTAAAAAATTGGTGAGGGGGTAGTTCTATGAAGAGAAGAATTTATGCTGTGGCGGTATTGGTTCTTGTTTCCTGTATGGTCTTTGGCCTCAGCCTTGCCCAGGCTGGGCCAGCGAAGCAAATGGCTGGCGGTGAAATTACATTCGCCGAAGCGGTGGACAGCTCGCTGCAGGAATTTGTAAGCGCGGACAAATTGGGTTCAGTCAAAAGACAACAACTTGTTGGCAACATTTATGAGTACACATTAATTCTAAAAGTGGGGGACGGCGAATTTGATAAAATCGGAATCCACAGGGTTGTAGAAGAAAAGTCCCCCGGGATTCCCATCAAGACAAAAAGAGCCGTGATGCTGCTCCATGGTGATTCGTGCAATTTCACAAACGCCTTCATGGCTTCTACCGCAAACCAGTCATTTGGTATTTATCTTGCGGAGCAAGGAATTGATGTCTGGGGCATCGATTTGAGGTGGAATTCTGTGCCGGATACAACCACGGACTTTTCGTTCATGGAGGACTGGGATACAGCCCTGCATTTAAAAGATATTAAACTTGCCGTTAAACTGGCCAGAACAGTAAGAGGTCTTACCGGCAGCGATGACGGCAGGATATTTATGCTGGGCCACAGCCGGGGCGCCCAGTTCCTGTATGCCTATGCGGATGAAGAATCCCAACTGCCCGATAAGCAACGTGACTTAAAAGGGATTATACCGGTGGACATGGTTTACAAATTCTCCCCGGATCAGGGAGACCTTAAACAGGCTGCTCTGGTCAGGTATCAAGCATACAAATCGCTGTATGATTCAGGTGTCTATAACGACGACGAGGCAAAGAATATGAAAATTATCGCCTCCCTGGCACAAAGCGCTCCTGAAGGGCCGTCGCCTGTTATTCCCGGATTTACAAACATGCAGGCTGCACAGTTTGTTTTGACAGCTACGTACGCGACATATCAAGCGCCCCTGCAGCCACCCGTGCCATTCTATCACTACCTGGGGGGTACTTTTGACGAAAATGAATTGCCGGTTGGGCTGCAGTTTGCAACCCAGAGTAATATTATTGACAATGCGTTCGCTGCCCCGAATTTCCAAAGTCTTGGCGAAATCATCGACGGTGAAGCAATAATGAGCGAAAATATTGAAAACCCGTATGACGACCATCTCGGGGATATAAAAATTCCGGTTTATTATATTGGCGCGGCCGGTGGATTTGGCCAATATGGGGCATATATTCTGGAACTCCTGGGAAGTGCCGATAAAAACTCGCTAATAGTCCAGGTGTATCCCCCCGAAGCAGCAGCCCTGGATTACGGGCACGCGGATCTGTTTTGGGCGGACAATGCGAAAGGACTCGTATGGGAACCCATCTGCAACTGGATAGAAAGCCACTAAAAATTTACAGAAGTTAACTGACAGCAAGAAAGAGATGCCGCAAGCTGCAAAAGCTTGCGGCATTTTCACCAGGTAATTTTCCTGGAGACCTTGCCAAAGAAGTGTCAAGGGGACGGGGTTGTTGACACACTTCTCAAATTGTTAGGTTTATTGACAGCACTTCCAATTTACAGCAACGCAATAAGGAGGTGTTTTTATGCCAAGAAAAGCAAGAAAGAAAAGTGAAAGTGGAATATATCATATAATTATGAGAGGGATCAACAGACAGACAATATTCGAGGATGAAAAAGATTATGCGAAGTTTATTCAAGTAATTAAGCGATATAAAGAGGAAAGTGGATATAAAATCTATGCTTACTGCTTGATGGGTAATCATGTGCATTTATTATTAAAGATCGGGATAGAACCACTAGAACAAGTTATGCGCAGAATATGCGGGAGTTATGTTTATTGGTATAACATGAAATACCAAAGAATAGGAAACTTATTTCAAGATAGATTTAGAAGTGAACCGGTGGAAAATGATTCATATTTTCTAATTGTTCAAAGATATATTCATCAAAATCCGCTTAAAGCCAGGTTGGTAAAATATATTGAACAATATAAGTGGAGTAGCTACAAAGATTATGTTAAAAAATCAGAATTTGTTGATGTGGATTTTCTACTGGAGATGTTTAATATTAATAGGGAAAGGGCAATAAATAGTTTTCACAAATTTAATATTGAAGTGAATGATGATGTATGTTTGGATATTGAGGACAAATTTCGAATAACAGATGAAGAAGCAAGAAATGTAATTAATAGGGTGTGCAAAGTGCAGAATCCAACTGATTTGCAAAAATTAGATAAATTAAAAAGGAATAGTCATTTAAAAGAGCTTAAAGGATTACATAGTATATCTATCAGACAAATTGAGAGGCTCACAGGAATCAATAGGAGTGTTGTTTTAAGAGCATAAGGCATAAATGTGTCAACAACCCCGTCCCCCTGACACGCCAACAACCCCGTCCCCCTGACACCGACACCCGGGCATTATTCAGCAATCTCTTCCGCCTGATAGGATACACCCGAGTTCCAGAGCAGCCAGGTGTTGATGTTGTTGTCCTCGGTGGCGTTGATCTGCGCCCTGATTTCATCTCTGCCGTACGGGGGCTGTCCCATGGAAAACCCCTGCAGCCAGGGACGCAGCCGGCATCCTGATGATTCGACAAGTGACTGGAAACCTTTTAGTGAGGCGTCGATAACCTCATAGGGGTGGGCGTTGGGATTGTCAAAGCCATAATTGCCCGGCCCGTAGTGGGACGGGTAGGACATGGGTGAAAGGTAATCAACAAAAGGAGCCATGCGTTCAGGCCGCTGGCCTATGCCCTGGTCGTCCAGGGCTATGGACATAAACCCGAATACAGTGGCTGAAAACGGCCTGTCCCAGGTTATCACCGACCTGGAGTAACTCAGGTAGTCGGCTATCACATCAACCCTGCCACGGGTATCGCTCCCGGTCTTGCTGTTGTATAATGCCGTTTCGGCTGTCAGGCCTTCCGGAAACCTGATGTAGTCGAGCTGGACCTCGTCAAACCCCAGCTGGTAAGCTTCAACGGCAAGGGCTAAATTATAATCCTGGACTTCTTTACTGTACGGGTCCACCCATACGCCTCCGGCCAGGGGACTGCCGTCGGAGGCCCTTACCATTAAATCCGGCCTTGCCTGCGCTAAAAAGGGATCGCGGAAAACCACGATCCGGGCGATAGAATAGACGCCCCGGTCTTTAAGGTCTTTAAGGCGTTCGTTAACGGGCATAACGCTTTCTCCGGCGCCAGTGTCGACAGCCATGCCGACCTGCGAGCCGTACCCAATCCTGCCGGTCTCATCCTTTACGTCAAGCTGCACGGTATTTAATTTGGCGCTGTCAACCAGGGCCAGCACCTCATTCCACCTTTCCGTTGACCCGGCCCACGCAAAAGAAACGTGCACACCCCTGGCATTTGAAGACAATAGATCTTTTGCGGGAGTGCGGTAAGGCTCCTCCCTGGTATAGGTGACAAGTCTCTTGCCGGGTTCGTCTTTTGCGTACTTCTCCCATCCCCCGGGAACTGCCGTGGTGTCATTTCTGCCGTCACTTACATAGCGAGACCCGCTTATTCTGTCCAGCCAGTTGACTAAAGAGCTCCTGCCGTTGTCCGCAAATACCTGAATGCGCTTAAATTGCGTCAGGTCAAAGTCCTGGCTTTCTATTTCAAAACCCCACTGGTTTAACATCTGAAGCTTATCCTGCAGGTACTGCGGCTGCCCGAAGGGTTCGGCGTTTGCAAAAAACGTGGCAGTGTGCCCGAATCCCGGGTGTTTGCTGCTAAAATCCATTAGTATGCCAACAGCGCTGTCGGGGTCCGGAACAGGTCCGCCGTTCTGCTGCTCCAACAGCCGGAATTGGCCCGGGGAGCCTCCATCAAATGTCAATACGGCCGGGGACTTACCGGCGGGGATATCAATACTGCCGGTAATATAGTCGCTCAGGCTGATCAGAACGTAGTTTCTGTCATACAACTCCTGCAAGTCACTTCTGAATTCTTCCGGAGTGCGGGACAATGGACTCTGATCATAATCGATCTGGTGATATGAAAAAACCGGCACCTGTCCAAGTTCGTTGGCTCCCACTGTTTTTGCATTTTGCCGGATTTCTTCCGGCGTAGCGTTACTGGCTCCGGCACTGCCGGCTGACGGTATAACCAGGGATGGATTTTCGAGTGACTGCCAAGTTAAAAAGCATGCTAAAATTGCCAGTACAACCAGGGGGAAAGCGGTCTTTTTATTAAGCAAAGCGCACTTCAAGCCCCTTTCCAATTTATTTAGTTAGCCTTTGTGCGTATACATTCGACGTCATTCGACACCCCTCCTTTGTTTTAAGAGAGGAATAGTATAAAAATTAGTTTGAAGTGATTCCAACCTCAGGAACAGGGGGACTTGATTTCTGATTCCTGAGATTGAGAAAAATAAATTTAGGTATTGACACGTGATTGATATAGAGAGAAAATAAAAAATATTACACATTGTGTAAATTTACATTATGTATAAAAACATAATATGTATCCTGGCAATGAGGCAGATATGGGAGGAAAAAACAATGGATCAAGGCGACACACAGGGCGAAGGCAGGATGGAGAGGAAGAAAAGGGAGACCCGGCAAAAAATCGTTAAAGTGGCCATGGAGTTAATTCAGCGCCAGGGATTTGACAGCACGACCATGGAGCAAATAGCCGAAGAAGCGGATATCGCCAGAAAAACGCTCTATAACCACTTTCCCGTCAAAGAGGCTATTGTCGATGAGTATGTCAGGGGGGCTTCAAAGGGGCTGGCCCGGGAGACCCTGTCAAACCTGTACAAGCTGCCTGACACCAAAACACGTCTGTTGGAAACTCTGGATAAAGCTTACGAGTGGGTGGAGTTCAACCCGGAGATTGTGGGCATAACCCTTGGCTACCGCCATAAAAACATGTGCCGGGGGCCCGGCTATAGTGGTGGAGAAACAGGCACCCAGAGCATTATGGCCGAGATCATCAGGCTGGGCCAGGAGACGGGGGAGATCAGGCGGGATATATCAATAAAAAGGCTGGTAATGCAGCTGGATATAATGCGCGGCGCGGTAGTCATGGACTGGCTGGGCGATAAATCGAGGTTCGAACTGCGCAAAGAGATGGCCAAGATTGTAGACCTTTTCATAAACGGAGCGATGCAAAGGGACGGAAGCAAGGTATAGAAAAAGAGATTCTTTTGGCATTGTCACAGCTGGCTAATTTAGAAAACATGCGAAACAGGGCCTGTATAATGATTTTTTCAGAGAGGGAGAGAGCGCGTGAAAAAGATTAACGGAGAGTTGTTCTTAAGCTGGCCCGAAGCTTTTCAAGCCGGAGCCGGGGCTGCCGGGGGCAAAGGATGGAACCTGGCCAGGCTCGACCGTTACGGGTTTAGGGTCCCCGTTGGAGGTGTCCTTTGTGCGGGGGCATACCAGAGTTACATTAAAGAAAACGGCCTGCTTGAAGAAATAAGAGGTATTACTGAAAGTGTATACGC
Organism: Pelotomaculum propionicicum; assembly: GCF_048984525.1. Taxonomy (GTDB): domain Bacteria; phylum Bacillota; class Desulfotomaculia; order Desulfotomaculales; family Pelotomaculaceae; genus Syntrophopropionicum; species Syntrophopropionicum propionicicum_A. The sequence goes on along the minus strand of NZ_JBMGJC010000009.1, from coordinate 169,688 downwards.
CGGCAACATCGGAGAGAAGAAGGTTGAGGAAAAGCTTGCCCTGCTCAGAGAAAAAGTAAAGGCCGGGCAAATCCCTCTAAATATCTGGGAGGAACTCATCAGCCGTCTGGAAACCGAGGGCATACTGGATAAGCCGGTGGCGGTCAGGTCTTCGGCCTCTGCCGAGGACTCGGGGAAGGCTTCTTTTGCCGGCATTCACGAATCATTTTTAAATATCAGGGGCGCGGATAATATTTTATCTGCCATAAAAGAGTGCTACGCCTCCCTCTGGACGCCCCGGGCCGTCGCCTACAGGCGGAAAATGAACGTCAGCGACGAAGATATGAGCCAGGCCGTGGTGATTATGGAAATGGTGGAGGCCCGGGCAGCCGGGGTGGCTTTCACCTGCGACCCGCAGACCGGCCGCCAGGATATTTTCGTGGTCAGCGCCAACCACGGGCTGGGAGAGTCGGTGGTAAACGGGGCGGTTGAGCCCGACACATATTATCTCGATGTGTCGGCTTTTAATGCTTTGCCCAAACTAAAAGTGAAGAAAATCGGGTCCAAGCAGGGTATGACCATGTCCCGCGAGGGCGGCGGAACCCGTTTTGTGCAAGGTGAGGATAAGGCTCAGAGGCAGGCGCTGCCGGATGAAAAGATTGTAAAACTGGGTTTGCTGCTGGAGCGGGTCTTCGAGTCCCTGGGAGAATGCGAGGAACAACAGGACGTGGAATGGGCCTTTGACGGGAAGGATTTCTTTTTACTGCAGGCGCGGCCGGTTACCGCCCTGCCGGTTTATACTTTTAAGGCTTTAAAGAACAAAACCCGGGTTTTTTCCAACGGCAATTACCGGGAAGCTGTCCCCATGGTAATCAGCCCCCTGCACCGGAAGGTTATGAAAAACGCTATCGACGCCATCCAGTACGCTTCCTTTTCCATGCCCGGCTATCCGATACCGGAAGGCTTACAGTTCTCACGCCTGGTAAATGGCCGGTTGTACTGCGACATCGGCGCCCTGTTATGGGCTTATTATGATTCCACGGGAGCGCTGCCCGGTGATTTCAACCCGTTCTGGGGCGGGCACCAGCCCGATATTGATGTGGGAGACACCGACCCCTACAGCGGCGAGGCCGGCCGGGAGAGACAACGCCGGGCGATGAAAGGCGGAGCTTTGATCATGGAGGCTGCCGCCGGAGCCTCCGCTACCTTTGCCGATTTGGCCGCTTCCGTCGCGTCCCTGATTGGAACCGGGTTTGATCAATTGCCTGACCGTGGCTTTATTAAAAAATATGATCAGCTTGGCCAAATCATTAAGGCCTATTGCGAGAAATTCACTTTTTTAGGTGGTATCGCCACCCTGCCGCTGATGATGCTGCTGCAGAAACTGGCAGGTTATTTTGGGCCGGGAGTGATGAACATTATAAACGGCTTAATGGTGGGTGGTGAATCCGGTATAACCAGCGCTGATCAAGGCTACCGCCTGATGGAGCTGGCATCTCTGGCCTGTCAGGATAAAGACGCCGTCCAATATCTGACCGGGGACAGTTTTGATCCCCTTTCCTGGGAAGATCGCCTGCCTGAAAGCTCTCTTTTTAAGAAGGAATTCCGGGAGTTTATAAAGGAGTACGGGCACCGCGCGGTTTACGAGCTGGATATCGTAAACCCCCGCTGGAAGGAAGACCCCTCGTACCTGTTGGACATCATTAAGAGCAGCATGGCGACAGCGGATCCCGAGCAGTGGAAAGCACTGCAAAAGGAGAAATTTGACCGGACCTGGCGGGAAGTAACTGAAAAATTGCCCCCTGCCGAGCTGGCGGAGATCCGGAAAGGGATCGGGGATGCGCAGGAGGGTGCCGCGGTGCGCGAAATGTCAAAGTCGGTTATAGTCCTGGCCCTGGAACCCTATCGTTTAATGGCCCTGGAACTGGGCAGCCGTTTTTCGGAGCGGGGCATTATCGGCGAGGCAGGGGATATCTTCTACTGCACCTGGCCGGATCTAGTTTCCATCCTGGATGGTGATTGGACCGGCGCCGGACTGAAAGCCCTGGTGGCGGACCGAAAAGAAAGGCAGCGTGAGAAAGAGGCCCTCGCCCCGCCGGACGTTATCATGGGTGAAGAACCCGTCTTTTCGAAGCCTGTATTATCAGGTTCCGGTGATTTCCTGCCGGGGGTGGCGGCAGCCTCTGGTAAGGCCTCCGGCATGGCCCGGCTGATCAGGCACCCGGCTGAAGGCAACATGCTGCAGCCTGGCGATGTCCTGGTGGCGCCATCCACCGACCCGGGCTGGACCCCGCTGTTTTTAAGAGCCTGCGCCCTGGTCATGGAAACCGGGGGGTACCTGTCCCACGGGTCCCTTGTGGCCAGGGAGTTCGGGGTGCCCGCCGTGGTGAACGTGCGGGGCGCCATGAGCGCCGTCAAGGACGGCCAAATAATAACAGTAGACGGGGACGATGGCAAAGTATTTCTGCAATAAAACAAAGACACATATACAATAAACCATGTAGCATAATGGCACATGTTTCAGTTGAGACATGTGCCATTGTCTTTTGAAGAGAGCCGGAGCTCTCATGACGGCCCTTAAAAACTATTTCAGGCCTGGCTTTGTTAAAGGGGCTGCAAGCAACAAACACAGTCTGCGCGCATAATTTGCGGAATTGTAAAATTTGCCACCTGGTTTTTTATGTACAGATCGGGTAGTGAAGTATTTGTGGCATGGGATTTGCTTCTCATACGCATTATGGAGATGATAAGGTTGAACAAGAAAAAGAAAATACTGGTTGTTGATGATGAAAAGGATATATGCGTATTTTTTCAGCGCCTTCTAAAAAACAAGGATGTTGATATTTTGCTTGCGCACAGCGGTGAGCAAGCCCTGCGATTGTTGCGTGAGCAAACGATATCGGTTGTCCTTTTGGACCTTGTGCTGCCCGACACCAATGGAATGGAGCTGCTAAAAGAAATCAAGGTATTGCAGCCCTTCTGCGTGGTCATTATGATGACGGGATTAAGCACCACCCGCGAAGCGATCAGGGCTATCCGGCATGGGGCGTATGATTTTTTAATGAAACCGTTTGACAGTATTGACGAGCTGGAAAAGTTAATTGGTGAGGCTGCAGATATAAGAATAATGTGGCAGAACGATGGCCATGGAGATCATCATCCATATCCGCGACGAGTACAGCACCATTGATTGGGTTTATAGAGGAAATGATCGAGTTAATCGCTTGGACCCGCCGCGCTGTCAATACCTGCAGGTTCTTGGTTAAAGTTAAAGGGTTTTCTCACCAATAACAATACCCACCGAGGGCTGGACTGTATAATAGGACGAACCGTCGTAATCTATCAAGAGCTGTTTTTCGTCTATACTCTTTCCCTGTCCGTCCAAGAGCGTTACGGTTACCGGGTTTGTGCCGTCCCCAAAGATATGGCCGTCAGGACCAAGAGGCGACCAGTAGACCGGGGTGCCTAAAGTCAGTTCAATTGATGACATACCCTTTGACACCTCCCCGGTAGAGATATCCCATGTGAGAAGCAGCCCGTTTTCCGTCGCATAACGCGCCTTGGCGGCCTTTCCGCGGTATTCCGCAGCGATCCGTATCCCCGGCGTGTGGGACATGACCAGGGCATATTTTTCAGGGTGGGTGTGCAGTTTGAAGGCTATGCTGTTTAACAGCGCCTTAAGGGCATCGATGTCCTTTGAGTATTCCCGCAGGTCCCGGCCACAGTTTGCCTGGACCTCGGCTCTTGTATACAGGTGTTTGGACGGTTCGCCCGCTCCTCTGACATTAAAGGCGATCACGTCGACATTATCAATCAGCGCGAACAATACAACCGCATTATCGCGCAAATCCGATCCGACCGGCCTGGTGTCGAAATCGGCGTAACTAAAATCGTATTCAACCGTGACGCCATAGGGCGGGGACTCGGTCTGCAGTGAGATCTCCCCGCGCATTTCAGCATACGGCAGGTTGTTGATCAGGTTTACCACCTTGCTGTTGTCTCCCACGTAAGCGGTTTTATATTTATACAGTGCTGCTGCGTTATACCCGGTATAACCAGACGCGGGGTATTTACCGGGCAGGCCGTCTGTCAGCAGGGCGGCGCCGAGCACCGCGAGGCAAAGCAAACACAGCACCAGCGCAATATTCCTGCGGCTGTTGAAAAATCCCTCCATCTTTATAATCACGCCTCCTCGTCCAGCAGTTTCTTATGGCTGTCAGCCACCCCATGATGGATTATATTTAAAGTTTATTTGAATACTACATCTGTAATCCCAAAGCTGTCAACAGGGTCAGTCGATATATTTTAGCGTGTCAAGAGAACCGTCCCCTTGACACGATCGTGTCAAGGGGACGGTTCTCTTGACACGTTTTCTATGTCTTTTTTTGGGGAAGCTAACAGATGATACGTGCAAAGGGTTGGAGGATTTAAGCTGATGGACAGCTTTAATTTCCCGGTAGGGTACCATACGATGCACAGGATAAAGATAATAGATTTTCAGCTGAACAGGTGGTACTCGTTCGGGTACGCCCGCCTGGAAGACATGGCGGAAGCAGCCGGAAGGATAAAAAGGATAGACGACTGGAAAGAAGAGATGATCAGGCAGGCGGAGAAGGCACTGGCCGGGGACAGGGCGATGAACGCGGCTTTTTATTTCAGGGCGGCTGAATTTTTCACCCTGCCGTCAGATCCCGATAAACTGGCCCTGTATGACAGGTTTACAGATCTCTTTTATAATACTGTTTTTGTCGTGGATAAAATCGAAAGGGTTTTTGTCCCTTATGAAAAAGCATTCCTGCCGGCAATCCGCGTACCCCCGGGAAAAGATAAAAAAAACAGTGCCATCGTGATCCACGGCGGGTTTGATTCGTTCATTGAAGAATTCTATTCCATGGCCTGTTATTTCTCCGGCCTGGGGTATGAGGTCATTATGTTTGAAGGCCCCGGCCAGGGCGCCGCTTTGAAAAAATACAATCTGCCCCTGACGTATAAATGGGAGAAACCGGCCAGGGCGGTCCTCGACTATTTTGAACTGAATGACGTTACCTGGCTGGGAATCTCCATGGGGGGCTGGCTGTGCTTCAGGGCAGCCGCGTTTGAGCCGAGGATCAGCAGGGTCATAGCGTCCAGTATCGCTTTTGATTATATGCAGATACCGCCCGCCCCCGTTGAGATATTCGCCCGGGCGCTGCTCCATTTTCCGCGTGTGATGAATTATCTGGCGGAACTTAAAACGAAGGTGCTCGACCAGGAGAAGTGGGGTATCCACAACCTCATGTATATTACCAGGACGGAAACGCCGTTTGGAGCCAGCAAAGCAATATTGGAGCTCAACGATTCTAATCTCCACTCGGAATTGGTAAAACAAGACGTACTTATTTTGACTGGGTCGGAAGACCATTTTATCCCTTTGAAAATGCATTACAAGCAGGTGGCGGCCCTTAAAAACGCCGGATCTGTTACCGGACGTATCTTCACCAGGGAAGAGCAGGGGCAAAACCACTGCCAGATCGGGAATGTAGGGCTTGCCCTGGACGTGATGTCAAAATGGATTGCCGATAAATCACGGTGTCAAAGTGACAATTCCAGGGCAGGTCTGGGAGAGGAAGACAAAAATGATTGACGTTGAAGGCCTGTGCTTTACTTATCCGGACAGTCGTGAGAAAACCATCAAAGGGCTGGATTTCCATGTGGAAAAAGGTGAAATTTTTGGTTTTCTCGGGCCGTCCGGCGCCGGTAAAAGCACCACGCAAAAAATTATCACAGGCATATTGAAAAACTATGAGGGCAGCGTCAGGGTGATGGAAAGGGAAATCCGGGAAACAAATTCTGATTACTATGAGAAAATCGGTGTTTCCTTTGAGCTGCCGAACCTGTACGGCAAGTTTACCGCCCTGGAAAACCTGTCTTTTTTTCGCTCCTTTTACGCGGGTGAAACGGAGGAGCCCCAAAAGCTGCTGGCCCTGGTAGGACTGTCAGATGACGCCGGCGCCAGGGTGTCCAGGTTTTCCAAGGGCATGAAAATGCGCCTTAATTTCTGCAGGGCCTTCCTCAACAAGCCGGAAGTAGTTTTTCTGGACGAACCCACCGCCGGGCTGGACCCGGTCAACGCCAAGCGGATCAAGGATATCATCCTGGATAAAAAGGGAGATGGCAAAACCATCTTTCTCACCACCCACAACATGAATGTGGCGGAGGACCTGTGCGACAGGGTAGCGTTTATCGTGAACGGGGATATTGTTTTAATCGACTCCCCGCGCAAGCTCAAGGTCGACCGGGGCAGGAGGACTCTGAGGGTGGAGTTCGAGGAAGACGGGGCCGCGGCAAAAGCTGATTTCGACCTGGCCGGTATCGGAGTCAACGATACTTTTCTCAGGTTGATCAGGGAAAAGAAAATCGTGACAATGCACACCCTGGAAGCCACCCTGGAAGACATATTCATCGATGTAACGGGGAGGAGCCTGGATGAGAATTCTTTCCGCCTTTAAATATGACGTCAAGTTTCAGTTCAGACACGGTTTCTATTATGCCTACCTGTTTTTAACCGTGGTCTATATCGCCGGCCTGAGGCTAGTGCCCGAAACTTACAGACCTTTTCTTACCGGCCTGGTCATCTTTACCGACCCGAGCGTCCTGGGTTTTTTCTTTATCGGCGGCATCATGCTGCTGGAAAAGGGGCAGAACACCCTGGAAAGCCTTTTTGTCACCCCGCTGCGGGTAAACGAGTACATTTGGGCTAAGGTCGCTTCTTTAACCATGCTGTCGCTGCTGAGCAGCCTGGTCATTGCGGTCTTCACCCTGGGCGCCGGCGTTAATATAGCGCTGCTGGCACTGGGCGTAAGTTTGGGCTCTGTTTTCTTTACCCTGCTGGGATTTGCCCTGGCGGCGCGCGCCAGGAGCCTGAACCAGTATTTTTTTTACTCGATCCCCACGGCGATATTCGACTTGCCCCTGTTGAAATACCTGGGCCTGCCGGACACGTGGCTGTACTACCTTTTGCCCTCCAGGCCGGAGCTGCTTTTGATTGAGGGAGCAATGGGGCGTATAACCCCGGGCCAAACGTTATATGCGGTAGTTGCCCTGTGTGTATGGATCTTGATTGCTTACCGGTGGGCCCACAGCTGGTTTTACAGGTACACCGTGCTTGGTTTGGAGGTTGGCCGCCGATGAAGAGGATGCTGTTGCTGTCCCTGGGGGACCTGAAGAATATCAGCAGGGACCCCATGCTTTCGATAGTCCTGATCTCACCCCTGCTACTGGCTGTAGTCATGAAGGCGGTGCTTCCGCTGGCGGCGGCGGTTGCCATGGACAGGCTGTCTATTGACCTGACTGTCCATTACCCTTTCATTCTCAGCATGACTTTCCCGTTTGTACCCATGCTGGTCGGGATGCTGGCCGGGTTAATAATCCTGGAGGACCTGGACGAAAATATGCTCGCCTATTTTGCCGTAACCCCGGTTTCAAAGGCGGGCTACCTGGTCTACCGCGTAACAGCGCCCGCTTTGCTCAGCTTTTTCTTAACCCTTGTGATGGTATGGATTATCGGGCTCGTGCCTGTAAATTATCCCAGGCTCATCCTTGTTTTGCTGATGGCTTCCCTGGAAGCGCCTATGATGGCGCTTTTTCTGGGGGCTTTTGCCGCCAACAGGATTGAAGGGCTGGCGTTGACCAAGGCCTTCGGGATATTCCTGCTGGCGCCTCTCCCCGGTTATTTAATAAAATCTCCCTGGCAGCTGGCGGCGGGTGTCCTGCCCCCTTACTGGGTGTCGAGGTCATTTCTGGCCGGCATGGAGGGGAGACCTCTTTTCGGAATTCTTATAGCCGCCGGCTTCCTGGTCCACGCCCTTTATATCTACCCGCTGCTGGGTCGGTTTAACCGCAAGGCGATGTAGTTGAATAACGGGGGAAGTTCTTTTCGATCGTGTCAAGAGAACCGTCCCCTTGACACGATCGTGTCAAGGTGACGGTTCTCTTGACACGTTATCTATAAATGAATAAAGCTAATATAAAGTTAAGATAATATTTACATGAATAAAAAGAAATTTCATAATAAAAGCGCAAAGGTATTGTTTATAACATTTGCAGCGATATCCTTATTTTCCGCTCTTTTCTATATATCCGCAGTAAAAAGCAATTCAATTGCCGCCCTGTCACCTGGAGAGTTTTTTCAAAAGCGGACCGGGGAAGCGCCCGAGTACCAGCCGGGTATGTATACAACAATCATAGACGATCAGGAAAACATACTGTCAATGATGTCCCGGGCTGTATACGCGGGCGATGAAATTTACACTTCCGAAGGGAAAATCTATAGGCTCGAAAAGGTACAGGGCGACCTGGCTTCAGCGCGGTTCATGGGTGTAGATCCGCAAATAACAGCGTTTAATGAATTCTTCACTTCCCAGGAAGTGCCGGTAACTAAAGAAAAATCAGATAACACACCGGCTCCGCCAGCGAGCTTCGCTATTTACCACACGCACACCGGCGAGTCATACATACCCTCCGACGGCACCCAGTCCATAAGGTTTAAGGGCGGCATTTACAAAGTGGGCACGGTTATGGCAGAACGTTTAAGAAAGATCGGGATGGAGGTAAACCACGACCAGACCGCGCACGACCCGCACGACAATAACGCCTATGTGCGTTCGCGCAGGACAGCCGCGAAACTGTTGAGCACCAACCCGGCGGCGATGTTTGACGTGCACCGTGACGGCGTAGTTGATCCGAATTTTTACAGAGAAAAAGTCAGCGGCCAGGATGTCGCCGCTATCCGCATTGTAGTAGGCAGGCAGAACCCGCGCATGTCGGCTAACCTGGATTTTGCCAAACAGATGCTGGCCGCGGTAAATAATGTCCATCCTAAAGTGGTAAAAGAGATTTTTGTTGGCAAAGGGGACTATAACCAGGATTTGCTGCCGACCGCCCTGCTTATCGAGGCGGGTACTTACACTAACAGCAGGGAAGAAGCCGAGCGGGGCGTTGACCTGTTTGCCGAAGCGCTGCCCCAAGCCCTGGGAATAAGCCCTGTATCTCCCGCTCCCACAGGGGCGGCATCCCCTGGAAAATCAACAGGCGCATCCGGGGGGGCGTGGAAGGCGGTGGGGTGGATCCTGGGATTCACAGTTTTGGGTGGACTGGCCTTTTTGTTGATCAGCAATGTAAAACTATCCGACGCCAAAAAAATGCTGATAGACTTCAGCAGGGAGGTTATACCCCTGCTCCCGCGCCAGGCGGCGCGCAAATTAGGGATCGGTAACGAGAATAAAAAGAGTACTAAATAGCGATAATCTGGTTGCGGCCGGAATTTTTTACTTTATATAAGGCTGTATCCGCCCGGAAAATCATTGACTTCATATCTTCGTCCACATTGTTTTTCTGCCAATGAGTGGCTCCAATGCTTACGGTAATGGTCAGCACCTTGTTTTCTATAGTAAATAGATTGTTGGCTACCTGTTCGCGCAGCCTTTCACCTATATTTTTTGCTGTGTCAAGATCGGCGTCAGGCAATATAATGATAAATTCGTCTCCGCCAAACCTTCCGGCTATATCCAGAGAACGTATGTTATTTTTTATAATAACTGAAACCTGCTGCAGGACCATATCACCCACATCATGGCCCCAACTGTCGTTGATTTGCTTGAAATTATCAATATCAATTAACAACAATGACAGGGGTTTCTGGCTGCCCGGGACTTCCTCCAGCAATGTTTTCATCTTAAGATCAACGCAGCGCCGGTTATACAGGCCGGTGAGGAAATCGGTCTGCGCTTCTTGCTCTTTTAAATAATTTAAATTTTGCAGCCATGTATTCTGGATCTCCAAATGCTGTTTGCTTTCCGCGAGTGATTGGTTAGACTGCTTTATCGCAAATAGCAGGCGTTGGTTATCCAGCAGTGTTAAAACCTGGCGGGTAATGATCAGCAGCGTTATAATAACAGCGCCGGCTATGAGGGGGTCTTTGGCAAGATACTTCATGCTCACAACAATGATCAGAAGAAAAAAGCTGAGGTAGGGGGCCGTAATGCGCAGGAATTGCACGAAAGGCCCGGCATTGTCCACCGCGGGCTCCGGAGATGATCCCATATCCGTATCAGGCGCCAGCGTCCCTGTCCAAAGCGAGGCAATTCCCAGCAACCAGGCGCCTACCGGCCATAACGGGTCAATGAGGCTGCCCGACTCATATGTATTAACGGCAATTCCCGCGGAAAACAGCTGGTTGCCGATAAACCATATCGTAAAAGCAGCTACAATGAGCATATTGCCTTTGCTTTTTCCCTGACCTGGACGGCAGGTTAAGAATAGTAATAATAAAGCGGCAATGCAGCTGAGATCAGTTATCGGATATAACAGTGAAACAAGCTTTTCCGCGGCATTCAGTGAGACATCGTGGTAAATCGGCATTAATATGTATTCCCAGCACAGCGTAATAAGCGCGACCATTGTAATTATAATGTCAAAGCCGGTACGGATGATATTGTAAATACTTCTAATGTTAATATAGAAAATTACGCCTATGAAGTAGCAAAATGTGCTGATCAGATAGAAGACATCGCAAATGGAAGGAAAGGCGACTTCTTGTTTCAGCAGAATTTCATAGTAGAACCAGAGCAGGTCGGCAATGAGAAAAACAACATTGCCCAGCAAAAAGGCGGCCCAGGCTTTTTTATATTGGGCAAGCTGCCGTTTCGTACTCCAGCCGATGATGCAAATGCTGACCAAAAGGCCCAGGGGGTTAAGTAAATCGGATATGATTACCTTATGGCCCGGGTAAATCAATAAAAGCCCATAATAAATTACTATATAGGCAAAAAGGGCTATATTAGCATATTTTCGTATAGACTGTAGTCTTTCCAACTTACCTGCAGCTCCTGTCGCATTTTTATGCGGATATAATAAAGTCACCCATTTTGATTAAACGATGTCACTGAAAAGTAATTTTTAAAATACTCCCAATATGTTTTATCGTACTTTTCACCTCATTACATTAGGGAGACAGGATAGACGTTCTTTGTCTCCAAAAAATATTTAAATTTAAACAAGAAATAAAAGGGATTTTATAGTTGTCTTTGAAATGGATATTATTAAAAAATTATGGCGGGGCGAGGAGTGGAAATTATGGATACTGGATCAGCTGTGCCATTATGGCAGTATGACGAGCGGGCTAAAGCCGGTGTGGATTACAAAGATGCGTCAGTCGCGGCTGAATATGATAAACAGCACGGCAAGTTTCGTGATTTTGAAAAAGATGCCCGGGCAGTAATGCAGCTGCTTGATTTGAAACCTGATCACACGGTCATTGACCTGGGATGCGGCACCGGCGCCTTCGTAATACCGGCGGCCCGCTCATGCCGGAAGGTCTATGCCGTGGATATCTCGCCGGCCATGCTGGACAGGTGCCAGGAGAAAGCCAGGGCAGAGGGACTTGACAATATTGAAACACACTGTGCCGGCTTCCTGTCTTACAAACATAATGGAGATCCGGTGGACGCGGTTGTTTCCGTCGCCGCGCTGCACCACCTGCCTGATTTCTGGAAAGCTGTCGCTTTTAAGCGTATGTACGATATGCTTAAGCCCGGTGGCAAGCTGTATCTTTTTGACATCATCTTTACTTTTCCGGTTGAGTCATACCGGAGTGAGTTTGACAGCTGGGTTAACGGTATGCGCGAGAGGGCCGGCCAGTCGATGGCGGATGAGAGTATAGTCCATATCCGTGACGAGTACAGCACCTTTGACTGGGTAATTGACGGGATGGTTGAGCGGGTCGGTTTCAAAACGGAGCAGAAGTTTTCCAATTTTCCTCGCAGCCTGACTTACATCTGTACCCGGCCGGAGGGGAGATAAGGGTAAAAAGAGCCGGCCGTAACCAGCGGCCGGCCTTGGGAAGCAAAAAGAACGCCCCTTGTTTCAAAGGACATCCCTCTGTATCATGGTATTTAAAACTCGGCATTTTTAGGGGTCCTGGGAAAGGAGATAACGTCGCGGATGTTGGTCATCCCGGTCAGGTACATCAGAAGCCTTTCGAACCCCAGGCCAAAGCCCGCGTGCCTGACGCCCCCGTATTTGCGGATATCCAGGTACCACCAGTAATCCTCTTTGTTTAACCCCAATTCGCCCATCCTTTTTGCCAGGAAGTCGAGCCTTTCTTCTCTCTGGCTGCCGCCGACGAGCTCACCCACGCCCGGCACCAGGAGGTCCATGGCTGCGACAGTCCTGTTGTCATCGTTCATCCTCATGTAAAAGGCCTTGATTTCTTTCGGGTAATCCGTTATGAAAACCGGCCTGCCGAAGTGTTTTTCGGTTATATAACGCTCGTGCTCGGTCTGCAGGTCGATGCCCCATTCAACGGGGTATTCGAACTGCTGGCCGGAATTTTTCAGGATTTCGACCGCCTCGGTGTAAGTGACATGGCCAAAGTCCGACCCAACCATACTTTCCAGGCGCTCCAGCAGCGACTTGTCGATAAAGTTGTTAAGGAACTGCATTTCTGCCGGGGTTTGTTCCAGCACGTAGCTAACAATGGACTTGAGCATATCTTCGGCCAGGTCCATATTTTCAGTAAGGCCGGCAAAGGCAATTTCCGGCTCGATCATCCAAAATTCGGCCGCGTGGCGCGGCGTGTTGGAGTTTTCAGCCCGGAATGTGGGGCCAAAAGTATAAACTTTGTTAAACGCCATACAGTATGTTTCCGCTTCCAGCTGACCGCTGACCGTTAAGTTTGTTTCTTTGCCGAAAAAATCTTTAGTGAAGTCGACCGCGCCCTTATTATCACGGGGGGTTCTGTCAGAATCCAGCGTGCTTACCCGGAACATTTCTCCGGCGCCCTCCGCGTCGCTGCCAGTGATTATGGGCGTGTGCACGTGGACAAAGCCGTTCTCCTGGAAGAATTTATGGATGGCGTATGCGGCGACCGACCTGATTCTAAAAATGGCGGCAAATGTATTCGTGCGCGGGCGCAGGTGAGCAATGGTGCGCAGGTATTCAAAGGTGTGCCTTTTTTTCTGCAGGGGGTAATCCGGCGATGAAAGCCCTTCGATTTCTATAGACTCCGCCTTCAGCTCGAAAGGCTGTTTCGTCCCGGGGGATTCAACCAGCTGCCCGGCGGCTATTATGGCTGAGCCTGTAATCAGTTTGGACACTTCAATATAATTGTCCAGCTTATCCTCAAAAACAACCTGGAGGTTGGAAAAGAATGACCCGTCGTTGAGTTCAATAAATCCAAAGTTCTTGGAAGACCTGACCGTCCTCACCCAGCCGGATATAAGTATTTTTTTATTCAGGTATTTTTCTTTCTCCGTGTACAGTTCCTTCACTGTGGCTGCTTCCAATGCATGTTCCCCTTCCCGGCAATGACATATGTAAATTATATTTGCTTACTCCTTCATTTTTACCCTGATTTTAACAATTATTCTTCCATTTATTTTATTTTTTTGTGCTCATTTAATCAAGTACCCCCATAAAAGGGAAACAATAAGAACGCCCCTTGTTTCACATAATAAAAATTGCCTTATTTGTAAATCTTAATAGCAAGCATTTTTTAATTGGGGGGAAGCTGTTTGAAACCAAAAATCTTAAAAAAAATACTGCCTCAGTCGTACACGATGAACACAGCTCAAAAGCCAATGCACTCGGGAGAAATTTACCACCTGTGGGACGCCCTGACCGCAAGCTACAGGGTGATCAATATTGCGGAAACTTACCAGATGAACACCCAGGACCAGGAGGTCCACCTGTTTCTGAAAGGTCTGGTGCAGGGCACCCTGCTATTGAGAATACCCAGGCTGGAAAACCTGCTGAAAGACGCTGGTTTTGCCGTGCCCCCGCGCCCGGCCAGCAAGACCCTGCAGGGCAAGCCGGGGGTGGGCCAGGAAGTTAAATTGACCGATGAAGAAGTCTTAAAAGTAATGCTTACTTTGGCCCATTCCCTGCTGATCCTTGACGCGAGGGGGGTGGGGACGGCTACCACCAACCAGGCCATCCGGGAAGTATTTATCGATTTACTCAAAAAAACTATCATGGCGCACGATATCTTAATGAAATTGGGGACCGGCAGGCAGGCCTTTAACCCGTCGCCTCCCGCCACAGCGTCGCCCGGCGCCCTGAACCTCGGGGAAGTATACTGGCTCTTTGATCACCTCGGTTACAGGCATTCCACCATTGTCCTGCTTGAAACCTATTTCACCAACTCCAACGACGCTGAGTTAAAGAAGGTTCTTAACCACGGCTTGCAAAAAGTTGCCCTCCCCCAGCTGCAAAACATAGAGACGCTCCTGAAAAACGAGGGGTTTACCGTTCCGGCCCGCCCTGTCACCAGGACGAAACAGCTGCCCGCGGGAAGGACAGGTAAAATCATCTTAAGGGACAGCGAGATCCTAAGTGTTGTGATCACAGCGACCCAGGTAATGCTGGACATACACACCAACTCCCTGGGGTCAACCTACCGCGCGGATATGAGGGAATTGATTAAAGGCTTTATTTTTGACGAAATAGAGTATTTGACAATGCTGATCAACCTGGGCGGCAAGCGAAACCTGATGGAATACCCGCCAAACGTAACAGCAAAAGTTTAAAAGAGGGGTGGAAAAAATGCAATTCAAAATATTAAAAAAAATACTCCCGTCATCATACACTTTAAATACCGCGAAAAAACCAATGCACGCCGGGGAAATATACCACCTCTGGGAATCCCTCACCGCTTCGCACCAGCTGGTAAATTCCCTGGAAACTTTTCAGATGAATACGGATGATAAAGGGATGCACAAGGTTATAAAGGATTTCGCGGCCCAAATGAGGGACCAGCGCATACCCAGGCTGGAAGGCCTGCTGAAAGACGCCGGTTTTACCGTTCCGCCCAGGTCATCTTCTAAAACTCTCCAGGGAAGGCCGGGGGTGGGCAACGAAGTAATACTCACAGATGAGGAAATCACCAGGATCATGTTCAACCTGTCAAGCGCGTTGATTATTCTTGACGGGCGGGCTGTCAGTGCTGTAACAACCGACGATACAATCAGAGGGCTGTTCATTGACCTTTTAAAGCAGGACATTAAGCAGCATGAAGCCATTATTTCTTTCGGCAAGAGCAGGCTCGCCTTTAACCAGCCCCCCATGGCGGTGTCGGCGCCAAAAGGGCCGACAATAGGCGATGTTTACTGGCTATGGGCTGAAATGGAATTCTTCAGGAGCTCCAGTATCATCCTGCTGGAATCTTATTTAAGCAACACCAATGACAAGGAGCTGAAAAAACTCCTGGAGCATGGACTATACAATATTGCCTACCCGCAATTGAAAAAAGTCGAGGATGTGTTAAAAGCCGCCGGTTTTACTGTGCCGCCCCGGCCGGTGACCAGGATGCGCCAGCGGCCGCCCGGTGTTATCGGCCAAATCGCTTTATCCGATGACGAGGTGGCCAATGTCGTCATAACGGCTAGCCAGTATCTTTTAAACCAGCATATAAGGGCTTATTCAGCTACTATCAGCGATGAATACAGGGCAATTTTCAAGGGTTTCATAACAGAGGAAATCGACAATATCAACAAGCTGTGTAAAATGGGGAGCAGCAGAAATCTCATGGCTTCCCCTCCCCAGGTGATATCCAAGAGAGGCTAATAGAATGGGGTCAGTGACCTCTCAAATAAAAAAAGCTGGTGAGTTAAACACCAGCATTATTTATATTATTTGTTAATTGAGTATTCCTATATCGCCAAAGGGATAATAGCGGAATTCCGCCTTGCCGATTATGTTCTGCACCGGCAGCGGCCCCCAGTACCTGCTGTCGTTACTGTGATTACGGTTGTCGCCCATAACGAATAATGTATTTTCGGGGATTACATATGGTTTAAAGTCAACAACCGGTTTCTCCAAAATGTATGGTTCGTTCAGCGGTTCTCCATTTATATATACAGTCCCTTTTTTAATAGAAACTGTTTCGCCCGGCAGGCCGATGACCCTTTTAATAAAAGGGATGTCATCTTCCGACTTAACGGATGCCGGGGGATCGAAGACAACGATATCGCCCCTTTCGATATCTCTGAGCCCTTTAATTTCAAATGAAATTTTTTCTACGATGAGGTGGTCCCCGATTTTTAAAGTGGGCAGCATGGACTCGGAGGGAATGAACCTGGCCTCGGCCACGTACGTCCTCACGAGAAGTGATATTACAAGAGCTAATATAATAATTTTGGCGTACTCAAAAAAAACAGCTTTGAAATTGTTATTCATATAGTCACCGCCTTTAAAATGAAAGACGCTCTCAAGCGTCTTTTTTAAGGTTCAGGTACGGGTTGGCCTGATTTCAGGCGGTTTGCAAGCCAGGCTTTTTTCGCTTCTTCCAGTTTAGCCATGGCTTCCTGCGGCGTCTTGCCCTCGGCTACGCAGTCGGGCAGGGCGGGGATGGCGGCCGCCCACGCCCCGGCGGCGCCTATCAGCTTTACATCATATTTCAGGCTTAAATAATAATCTAAGTTTTTCATGGTAATATATTACCACAAAAAAGGCACTCATGAAAACATCAAATTGCTTGTGTCAGGTGGACGGGGTTGTTGACACCTTTGTTAAATCACTTGCGCAAACTGAAGTTTCAACCACCTGCACAGGTTGAATATCTAAGATAGTTCTGATAATATAATGTTGTACACTGCAGAAAGGGACGGGTAGCGAGGAATGAGGAACAGCTAGTTCTGGAACAAACAAATTTCATGCGAATTGCCGGGGGCAGTTCTGTTCCGGGATGGGGTTATCCTCGCCTTTTTTTTAAATTTACCCGTAATTAATAAGATTCTAAACCGCTGGCCTTATAATAAGGTTTTTCAGCCATTTTTAACGGGTTCTGACGAGGATAATCCTCCCGAGTATTTATGTTCGGGGGGATTTTTTTGTTGGTACTGCAGGCTTGCAATATAAAAAAATCATACGGTGACAGGGTAATCGTCCAGTTTGACGATTTGAAAATATACTATGGTGACAGGATCGGCATAGTCGGGGCCAACGGCGCCGGCAAAACGACGCTGCTAGACCTTCTTTCCGGGCGCCTGAGACCTGACGAGGGGCGCCTGGAACTGCGCGCCGGCCTTTCCTACATCGGGCAGGAAGGAGGCCCGGGGACCGGCCCGGACCGGAAGCTGGCCAGGGAGTTCCGGGTCAGCGGTGTAGACGGCGGCGCTGCCAGCGGCGGCGAAAAGACGCGGCTGAAGATCGCGGCTGGTTTTGAGGAAAGCGCTGGCGTCCTGTTTGCCGACGAGCCCACCGCCAACCTGGACCTTGACGGGATAAGGCTGCTGGAAGACAAGCTGGCGGCTTTCAGGGGAGCCATGCTGCTGGTTTCCCACGACCGGGAGTTCCTGGACCGCCTGTGCTCTAAGATTATCGAAATCCGGGACGCCGGGCTGCAGGTATTCCAGGGCAACTACTCGGACTACCTGAGCCAGCGGGAAGCGGCTTTCGAGCGGCAGCTCTTTGAATACCGCCAGTATGTGTCGGAGAAAAAAAGGCTTTATGATACCCTGGCCGAGCGGCGCGTCAATGTTAAAAAGGTCAGAAAAAACCCCAAAAGGATGGGCACTTCTGAAGCGCGCCTGCACAAGAGGGATTCGACTGAAATCCAGGAAAAGCTGAACAAAACGGTCAAGGCCATCGAAACCAGGCTGGAGAAACTCGAAGTTAAAGAAAAGCCGCGGGCGCTCCCGCAGGTAAAAATTAACATCAGCCAGGTTGGCGACCCTGTTGCCCGGACCGTGGCGGCAGGGGAGGACATAGACCTGTATTTTGGCAGCAGGTGCCTCTTTAAGAAGGCGTGTTTTGAAATTCCCCGGGGCAGGAAGACAGCCCTGGTGGGCGCCAACGGCAGCGGCAAGACTACCCTGGCCAATATGATTGTCAGCGGCGCGGCGGGTACCAGGCTTGCTCCCGGCACGATAACCGGTTATTTCAACCAGGACCTGGCAGGCAACCTTGATTACCGGGACAACGTATTGGGCAGCGTGATTAAGAACAGCGCCCAGCCAGAGTCGCTGGTCAGGACTATCCTGGCGCGCTTCCTTTTCAGGGGCGACGACGTTTACAAAGAGGTGGCGCGTCTCAGCGGCGGCGAGAAGGTAAAACTATCGCTGGCGAAAATATTGACAGGCGGCGCCAACTTTATCATCCTGGACGAGCCGACCAACTACCTGGACATAATCTCAATGGAAGCCCTGGAGTCGGTGCTGCGTGATTACAAGGGAACGATGCTGATCATATCACACGACCGCAAGTTTCTGAACAACGTGTCCGACCGGGTGCTTATGATCGAAAAATGCTCGATCATAACTTACGAGGGAACTCTGGAGGATTATATCAGAGAATCTAGCACCAGGCCCGGCGCCAGAGAAAAAGAAATGGAGGACATGGTACTCCGGCTCAGGCTTTCCGAGCTGGCCGGCAAGTTAGCCGAGTGCAGGGACGAAGAGGAGCGAAGCCGCCTGGACGGAGAATACCGGCAGTTGTTGAAAGATAGGGGTCAGGCTTGAGTTATTTACTTATTTGGGGCGGGCAATTACCTATTGCCAGAATCAAAAAGACTGCTCATGTATAATTCTTCAGCTCCAGGCAAAAATACCAAGAAAATAATATTATTATGGAGGATTCATGAGTAATCAAGCGATATTATGGTCAATGTTAATCGTGCCCTGGTTTACGATTTTCTTTATGAAAAAAGAAGATATAAAACGTTTTATGCCGATCGCTTTGTTTACTATAGTAATTACCAGCTTAACAATTGAAATAGGCAGTACATTTAATTTATGGCGGATTAAGGAAACTATGTATCCGCTCAGTTATACAATATCTTACATATATGGTCTGGCGCCAGTAGTTGCTATGTGGGTATTTAAGTTAACTTATGGAAAGTTCTGGCTGTTCATTGGCAGCGATTTATTGTTTAATATTGTATTCTCTTTTTTAATGACACCATGGTTGGTAACGCGAGGGATTAAGGATTTGAATACCGGCAGAATAACGGTTTTAATAATAACTACCGTTCTTTCTTTGCTATTATACTTGTACCAAATGTGGCAGGAAGGCGCTTTAGTTCCTGCTATTAAAAAATCCGTACCTATACTTCAACCGGAGTTCAATAAACCATTAATCAAAGAAGGTGATAAAACAGAAGAATGAATAGCCTCTTGTCTTGCCTTACATTGATGCTTTGTAGATATTCATTATATCTTCAATGGTTCCCTGTCTGGGATTGGTGAGAGAACATATATCCTTCAACGCATTTTGTGACATTTCCTCGATATCTTCGGCTGCCAGGCCCATCTGGGCCGCCCGGTCCGGTATTCCTATTTGTTTACTGAGTTTTTTTAGCGCACTCATTATTTTGTCTACAGCCTTAGATTTGGTGCCTGCTTTCAGATTCATTGCTTTAGCCATATTCATTATCCGTTCCCCGGGAATTGAAACCGAATTAAATTCCAGGACGTATGGCAGCAATACAGCAGTATAATCACCATGCGGCCCTTTATAAAATCCGCCCATTTGGTGCGCAAGAGAATGAAGATACCCCAATCCGGCACTGTTGAAAGCCATAGCTGCCATAATTTCCGCATACATCATTTTCTCCCTGGCTTCCATATCATTGCCGTTTTCATAAGCCCTGGGGAGATACTCAAAAGCCAGCCTTATAGCTCCAAGAGCCAGGGCGTCAGTTATAGGAGAAGCTTCCAGCGAAGAATATGCTTCAAGGGCATGTGAGACAACATCTATTCCCGAACTTGCAGTAACCTCTTTAGGCATGGTTGTCATAAATATTGGGTCATTAACAGATAAGAACGGTGTCAACATAGGTGAGGTTATAGTCATTTTGACTTTCCTTGAAGTGTCAGCAATTATTGCAGTCATTGTTAACTCAGCGCCGGATCCAGCCGTGGTATTTATGGCAATTTGCGGGATAACCGGTCTGCTTACCTTATTATATCCTTCATAATCGATGATTGAACCGCCATTGGCGGCAACTGTCGCGATGGCTTTGGCGCAGTCGTGGTTTGTCCCGCCGCCTATGGAAAAAATTAATTTATAGCCTCTTATTTGCAGGGATTTAAAATATGCTATACCGTCTTCAACGAAAGAAACCGTTGGATTTGGGTGCAGCACACCATCAAAAATGTCATAGGAGATAAAAAGGTTTTTTAATACCTTTTCCAAAAATTCAACATATCCCAGACTGATCATGTTTTTATCGGTAACAATCAGTACTTTGCTCAGCTTATAGGCCAGCATTTCATTTGGGAGGTCTTTAAAAGCCCCTATACCAATTAAATTTTTCGGGGGTAATAAAAAATTGTGCGTGTTTTCCAAGCTGCCCTCTCCAAAAAATTTCTAAAGTTTTTTCCAAGAATAGTATCCCCCTAAAATTTATGCTTATTATATAAATAAAGGTGGGACAGGGTGACAGCCCCCTTGTCCCACCAAAAGTAAATAACTCAAGCCTGACCCCATAGACAGAAGTGCATGTGCCCGGCGGCATGGTAGCCGTCGGTGCGTCCCAGGAAATAACGTTTTTCGATGTCGGACGGGCTTAAATTCTCCTGGAGGACCATGCCTGCGCCGGCAAGGTCCGCAGCCAGCGCGTCCGGATCGAAGCCGCCTTTGAGCGGTTCGCCCACCCTCTGTACGATTTCCCGCATCAACTGGACCTGTCTGGACGCTTTCCCGGGGGTAAACGCGTCGGTGTCCAGATAATCGAAGACAACCTGGCTGCCTGCGGGCGCGATGCCGGCAATGGCCCGCAGCGTGGCTATGACCTCGGCGCGGTCCAGGTAAATGGTTACTCCCAGCCAGCTGAAAAAGCTTAGTTTACCAGGGTCATACGAAGATTGCCCCAGTGCGCCCGCCAGGTTTTCTTTTGTGAAGTCAACCGGAATAAAGTGCATGTGCCCGGGCATCTCCCAGCCCAGTTCCTTAAGGCGGCTGAGCTTGAAAGCCTGGGTCAGGGGGTGGTCGATCTCGAAGACCTCGAGCCGGCCAGACAGGTCGGGCCGCCGGAAGGCGAACGTGTCCATGCCGGCGCCCAGGATCACGTACTGGCACACGCCCTTTTGCATCGCGGTTTCAAGGCAGTCTTCCGCATACCGCGAGCGGCTGATGGTTGCCGGACAGCCCTGAATGCGCATGTACCAGGCCAGGGCGGATGCCTGGTCGGGGCAGGAGGCTGCGCGCTCGGGATCGAAAAATTTCAGGGACTCCGCCAGGTTGCGTTCAAGATCTGCCCGTTCTTCTGCTGTAAAAAAATGATACGCCAAGTGGTCGTCAAAAATCTTTGCTTCGCCGTGCACTGCGTGGTAGGCCCGGGCGTAGGCGGTCAACAGCGCGGTGAGGCTGCCCTTGTTTTGTTTCAAGTATTTCACCTTGCTTAAGGAATTTTTCAGGATTGGGTACGAGGGACCTGTCCCCCTGTCGGTTCTGCGTGTCAAGAGAACCGTCCCCTTGACACGGTTTTGACTTCAGCCGGCAAGCTCCGCGATACACCGGCCGGGGTTGTCCCGGTACAGGCCGCCGTGGTAGCAGATCACCGTATCAATGTCAAAAAGGGTAAGTTTCTTCAGAGACTTTAACGCGGTTTCACTGTCATGGTTAATGAATTGCGGGGCAGGCACCAGAAGGCCGCCGGTAACAAACAGGGAGTCCCCGGCGATTAAAGTCTTACTTCGTTTTAGGTAAAGGCAGGTATGGCCCGGGGTGTGGCCCGGGGTGTGGACCACAATGATGCCGCCGCAATAAGGCAGTTCCTCGCCGTCAGTAAAGGTGCGGTCTACCCCAACCTTGAGGTCCCTGAAGTTTTCAAAAACTTTTTTCATGACCAGGCGCTGTTCCTCCGGCAGGGAGACAAGCTGTGAGTCAATCAGCGCCATCCTTTCCGGCGTCAGCTTGACCGAGGGCAGCTCGCCCTGGATATAAGGTTTCTCGACCTCGTGGGCCAGCACTTCCGGCTTTTGGGGCAGGTCCTGCAGAACAGCCGGCATCCCTCCCACATGGTCTATGTCGTGGTGGGTGAAAATAATTTTGCCGATGCGTCCAAACGGCATACCCGCTTTCTCCATCGCTGCGCGGATTTTTGGCAGTTGGCCGGGAAATCCCGTGTCCACCAGGATCACTTCGACATCGTCCCAGATCAGCGTGGGATTAACAACATTTTGCTCTCCCATAACAACCGCAGAGAGCTCCAGCATTTCCACTCCATCAGCTACCTTCATCCTATCTCCTCCAATGGGGCGACCCCCGTAATTTTCGTGCACATATTATATATCATATTTGAGGAATTACAGTCAATAGATAAAAATTTTATGATAACACATAAAAATTATTTTGTCAAGTAGATGATTATAATGAGATACAATAAGGGAAACAATATGTTTTGGAAAAGCGAAAGGGTTGAGTTGAGTTTCAGAAGACAAATGCAGCGCTTGGTGAAAAGTAAACCTCACGCCTTGCTCAGGGGAGAGTGCCTTTTGAAATTGCAGGCAGGGACAGGAGGACAGGTTCCTTGTCCCAGTGTCCCAGGAGAACCGTTCCTCAGACACCTTATGGCTAACACTGGTTATGCTGTGATATACTAAATATGGAAACAAATAAAAATGGAAGCCTTGAGATGCTTGAGCATGGAGATTTGAATCTACAAACAAAAGGAGGTTTTTGAATGAACTGTCCTAGCTGTAAGAAAGCCCTGCAGGAAGATTTTAAATTTTGCCCGTATTGCGGCGCGCAAATAGTGAGCAGCTGTTACTCATGCGGGAAGAAGGTCGATCCGGCCTGGGTGTCCTGCCCCCACTGCGGCACGTCGTTAAAGGGGCAGCCGAACCAGCAGTATCCGGCAAATTCTCCCCCGCCACCGCCGTCGCAGCATCATTACCCGCGGGACCAGTACCAGCACGGGTACCATCACGGCAGCAGTTCCCGCCGGCGCCATAAGCGGGGTTTCCTGGGCCGCATCTTTTCTTCCTGAAGGGAGCATCCCCGGCTCGGGGTATATACTGTTGAAGCATTACTCGGTCAGGGAAGCTACGGGGTGGCAATAAAGGCCGGCCGGGATGGACGTCATTACGCTATTAAGGCGTTGATAGACAGGGAAGACCAACCGCGGGGTGAACTTCCTTTTCAGCTGGAGTCAGAAATCCTCAGGGGGATTGCGCACCCACGGGTACCGGGTTTTGTGGAATCCTTCACAGCCGGCGATATCTACTGCATCGTCCAGGAGTTCGTGGCGGGAATGCCTTTAAGCAGCCTGTTGGAAGCGGGCCGCCGTTTCAGCGAGGGAGAGGTAAAGGGACTTCTCCTGCAGCTTCTTTCCATTTTGAACAGCCTGCACTCTCCGCCACGGCGGGAGAACGCCGTGGTCCACCGCGACCTGAGACTTTCCAACCTGCTGCTGAAAGACGACAAACTATTTTTAATAGATTTTGGATTCGCGAGATATCTCGACCTGCCCAGGAATCTCTCCTGCCCCGACCCGCTGGAATACAAATACAGCAACAGCTTAGGCGGTGAGCTCCTCTTGAGGCGGCTTGGCGATCTGCCGTCAAGAAAAAAGATACCGGGCGCGGAGACTTACCGGCTGCTGCGCACGGAAATTTCCCCGCGCAGCGACCTTTTCGGGGCCGGGGTCGTGGCTGTGGACCTTTTCACCAGTTGGGTAGAGGACGAAGCTTTATTTGAAATGCCATGGCAGGAGGTATTGCCTCTCTCGCGGCCTTTCACGGGCTTCCTGTCGAGGCTTTTAGCCCGGGAGGACGGTTTCGAGACGGCCGCTGAGGCGCTGGAACAACTGAATTCCCTGTTGTAAATATCGAAAATGAGCCAGGGGCCTTTCTCTGGCTTTTTGTTTTTGATAACACATTAATAAATGCGGGAATTTTTCTGATATACTTAAATTGTATAATATTCCGACGCGGAGTGATTACCATGCCATATTTCAGCTGGAATAGTAATAAGATATTTTACAGAGATGAAGGAGAAGGAGAAACAGTACTGCTGCTGCCTGGTAACACATGCTCTTCGTCCGTTCACAAAGGCGATATTGAATACTTTTCACAGCGTTACCGGGTGATATGTCCAGACTACCACGGGTACGGGAAGTCAGGCAGGGTGGAGAGTTTCCCCATTGACTTCTGGTGGTATAACGCCCTGATGTGCGTGGAGTTGATCAACTCTTTGCAGATCCCCGGCATTTTTGTTATCGGCACCAGCGGCGGGGGGTTGATTGGACTCAATGTGGCGATACTGTCCCGTGGATCGGTTAAATGCGTTGTTGCCGACAGCATACCCGGCGAGTTCCCCGGTGAAGACGACATTGTGTCTGTGACGAACGCGCGCAAGGTTATCACAGAGAGGCAGGCCCGTTTCTGGGCCAGGGCGCATGGCGAGGACTGGCTGGATGTGATCAGTCTAGATACAAGACTGGTCGTAAAAAATGCCAGGGCAGGGGAAAGCTTTTATAAAGGCAGGCTGGGTGAAATCCAATGCCCCGTGTTGCTGACAGCCAGCCTGGCGGATGACCTGGTCGTCAATATTGAAGGCCGCGTCGCCGGTGTTGCCAGGCAGATACTGTCGTCTAAAGCCGTGTTCTACGCGACCGGGGCACATACACTGATGCAGAGCCGGCCGGACGAGTTTCGCGCGGAAGTCTCACACTTTCTGGAAAATTTAAATTTATAGAGGATATGCCGTGATTGGGAACGAACGAAAAAACATACGACCGGGCTTGAAAGTAAAAGTAATTCAGAAACAGCACCAGCGTACCGGGCAGTTAACCGAGGGAGTGGTAAAAGACATCCTTACCAAAAGCCCCTTCCACAACCGCGGTATCAAAGTGCGTCTGGATAACGGAATAATTGGCAGAGTGCAGGAAGTGATCGACTGATGGCAGAGAAGTACAATATCCAGGTCTTCGGACTGAAGAAATGCCAGGACACCAGGAAAGCGGAGCGCTTCTTCAAGGAGCGAGGCATCCCCTACCATTTCATCGACCTGACCGTGCGCGGCCTGAGCAAGGGCGAACTGGAAAAGGTCAAGCAGGCAGTCGGCCTGGAAAACCTGATCGACAAAGCCGGGAAAGAATATGCCAGGCGCAACCTGAAGTATATCGCGCACGATGTGGAAGAGGCGCTGCTGACCAACCCTCTCCTGTTTAAAACGCCGCTGGTCAGGAGCGGCCCAAGGGCGACAGTCGGCTACCGCCCCGAGGTATGGAAGCAGTGGCTGGAATAAAGTTAAATCAAAACACCCGCAAATATCCCCTTTCTTAGAGAGGGGATATTGTTTGGATGGTGAATTTTATAGTTGTACCGGTATTTTAGCATCGGTGACACAGCAGAAATTTTTATTGAGGTAAAATATATGAGTGAGCGGAACAACACAGTCGTAGCAAGCGGCGATATTTGCATTAATAAACTTCTTTGGACCACCTCCCCGCAGGTTCAGAACGGCTGGAACTGGCAGACCCAGGAAAATATGAGCAGGATATCGGTGCCGGGTGAATCCATGCTGTTGGCCAGGCTTATCTCCCTGGCAACCGGCCAAACGGTCCTTGCTCCGGATATGCGGAATACGGCATCCATTAATTTTAATGAATTCCTTCATTCCACAGCAGAGATAGAACTGTTTCCCAGAATTCCAGGGAGAAAGGACACCAGTAAAGTATACCGGACCAGCCGCTTTCTTGGTTTTACAGGAACGCCATCCGGATTGCCAAAATTGCTCCCTGTTTTTGATGATGACGCGGACGCGGCCATGGTCGTCATTGACGACGAGAACAATGGATTCAACGAGCAGCCGGACTTTTGGCCGCTGGCCCTGAAAAGTGCAGGGAAAAATCCCCTGGTCCTGTATAAAGTGAATAATCCGAACATGTCCAGCGCTTTATGGAAGCACCTGGTGGAAACACATATTGAAAAAATGATCATCATCATCAACAGTGAAGACCTCCGTGCCAAGGGCGTGAACATCAGCAAAAGCATCTCCTGGGAAAGGACGGCACAGGATTTTGTATGGCAGCTGAACAACAACCCGAACCTTTCATTTCTGGTGGGGTGCAGGCACCTGATTTTTACTTTCGGGCTGGAGGGAGCGATCTATTATAAATGTAACGGTGTTACCGAATCACGGCTCTATTTTATGCCCTATCAGTTCGAGGGGGATTTCCTGAAGGAAATCCAGGGCGGGATGTACGGATATACCTCCTGTTTTGTCGCCGGGTTGGTAAAAAGTATTGTTGCGAATGGAATGAAAGAGGAAGAACTGGTTTTTTCAATCAATGACGGCATACGCGAAGGCATCGTGGCCGCGCAAAAGTATTATATCGAGGGTTTTGGCGGGAGTACATCTGGGATTACTTTCCCCAATCCAAAAATCTTCTCGGAAGATGACAGTGATGCAATTTCAAAAGAAAGTGTGCAGGATGTAAAGATCCACATTCCAATCAATGATAACAGCCAGGACAAATGGTATATTTTAAATGATAAAAGCCCGTCCAACCTGGTGGAAATTGCCGCGGAAATTGTAAAAAACGGCGATGAGAAGGTCCTGAAGTTTATCCCGGTGGCCAGGTTCGGCCAGCTGAAAACCGTGGACCGGACAGAGATCGAAAGCTACCGCAGCATCAACAACCTGATGGGCGAGTACATTGCCACGAAAAACGCGCTCAGGCCCCTTTCCATCGCCGTATTCGGGACTCCAGGCTCCGGAAAATCTTTTGGGGTAACCGAGGTGGCGGCGAATATCGCGCCTGACCTGATCACCAAGCTGAACTTTAACCTGTCCCAGTTCCGGTCTCCTTCCGATTTGGCGAAGGTCTTTCATAAGGCAAGGGATTTTTCGCTGCGGGGGAAGGTGCCGCTGATTGTTTTTGATGAATTTGACACTTCTTTTGAAGGAAAGCTGGGTTGGCTGAAGTACTTTTTGGCTCCCATGCAGGACGGGCTGTTCAGAGAAGAGGACGCTGTGCACCCGATCGGAAAGGCAATTTTTGTTTTCGCGGGCGGGACCAGCAGCACATTTGAGGAATTCTGCGGCGAGACAATCACGGACGAAGAGGAAAAGAAACGGTTTGTAATGGATTTTAAAAGCGCGAAAGGACCGGATTTCATCAGCCGTCTGAGGGGGAACGTCAACATCCTCGGCCCGAACCCGGCGAACCACCGGGTGGACCAGCTTTTTGTCATCCGCAGGGCGATGCTGCTCAGGTCCTTTTTTGAGAGAAAGCTGCCTCACCTGATTAACGACAGGGGTGAGGCGCAGATCGATAACGGGGTGCTGCGGGCATTGTTGAAGGTCCCCAGGTACAAGCATGAATCAAGGTCCATGGAAGCGATCATGGACATGAGCATACTGACCAACGCCAAAAAATGGGAGCAGTCACACCTGCCTTCCAAGGAGCAGCTGAAGCTGCACGTGGATGAAGAGCAGTTCACCCGCCACTTGATGCATGACGTGTTCTACAGTGAAAAAATTGAAAGCCTGACCCACGCTATTTTTGAAATGGTCCAGAAAACCATCGAAAAAGACGGTATCAGCCATGAAACAGTGAAAAAACGCTGGGAAGCCATGCCGGAGGATGAGAGGAATTTCTACCGGGAGCACATCAGGCAGATCCCGGACGCCATGGTGCGGCTTCAATATGATATCGTTTCGGTAATTGGAAAATCCGAGGCAATCAAGCTGAGTGAAAAGGAAATACTCAGCCTGGCCGAATATACGCATGACAACTGGTTTGCACATAGAAAAGAGTTGGGCTGGAAATTCGGTGTATCCCGTGACGAACAGCTGAAAACCGACCCCAACCTGGTGTCCTGGGACGTCTTGAACGAAGAGTGGAAAAAGCGCGTCAGCAGCATGGTGGAAAAATGGCCCGCCATCCTGGCCAACGCGCACTTTAAGGTGGAGTACCTGAAGCCGGTATAATCGCATTTTTTGCAATAGAACAGGTAAAATCGTGTCAAGAGAACCGTCCCCTTGACACGGTTTTACTTTTTACTGGCCATCATCCTGATGGTTTCTTCCTTGTGCTCGCTCACAAAGTTACAACCGGGAGCCGTGCCGCATTTCCAGCAGGCCATGTCGTAGGCGGAGTTGATTGTGCCGCAGGAGGGACAGGAGTAATGCCGGTCCATTTCCTCGAACCACTTTTCATAGCCTGCTTCTTTAATTCGTTCCTGGGATTTCCACAGTTCCAGCCTGTGCGGCATCTCTGCCTGAAACGATTTCAGGTCGGCACACGGGTATTCCCCGCATTCTCCGCAAAAGTCGATCCCTTTTTCAGCGGCGCATTTATACATCTTGCAGATATTCTCACAATAATAAGAGCGTTTATCCGAGCGGCAGCCGTTGCACTGCAGCTTGTCGAGCGGCTGACCGATACGCCTGGACATCGCCTCAAGCCTCCCGGGGTCCTTATGGTTGCCGATATATACAGTGCAAGAAGGGCAGAACAGCCCGCAAACGGCGGCCAGCTTTTTGTCCGGGACACTGGGTTTTTTACTATCCATGTTTCACTATCCCCTCTCTTAATATAATTTCCTTCCATTTACACCCAAAGCGGGTTATCACAGCTGCGGTCCCCTGCCGATAGCCATTTTGCCCTTGAAATACCTTTGTTTTATCTCTGGGTACTTCTCAACCAGGCTGGCCAGTCCCTGGTTCTGGATGGTGCACAGGCTGAAAACTTTAATATTATGGGGCAGCCTTTCTGCCCGGTCTGCAGCCGGGTTTAACCTGGCGCATGGGAATCCTTTACACTCGTAGCAAAAATCAACCGCGTGTTCAGCTGCGCAGGTATAAGTTTCACATGTGCCGGCTATGGCCGGGCATTTTCCCTGGACTGTCCTGCAGCCGGGGCAGGGCAGCGCGTCTGTGTTGAGAGCTTTCTTCATGTATTCCAATAAAGCGGGGTCGTCCTTTGCTTTGTAGGCCTCACATTCACCGCAGTAAATGCCGCACGGTCCTGTTAGAGTAAAATCAGCTGAGCCTTTCATAACGGTAGCCTCCTTTCCCTTGTTTTATCAGTTAGACTGCCGCGGGTACTGAAAGGTTACAAAAAGTTCAGGACAAAATTTCCCATTCTTTATTTTTTATGCCTTCCCTGACCCTTTTTGATAAAGATTCGTCGGCGGTGTCCCGGTAAAGGGACTGGTAGACATCTCGCAGCATCTTCAGTTCGACGATCTCATCCTCGGCTTTGATGATGATTTCAGGGCGGGGATTTACCAGGTATTCTTTTTTAATCCAGCCCTGCTTCAGACCGTAGCGGACCCACTGGCTGCAGTGACAGGGGTTTGATTTTTTAATTAACTGGCACTGGTTTTCCAGGTAGCCGGTAATTCTTTTCTTGGCCCGGTGCAGTGTGGTTTTAACTGAACTGACCGAGCAGTCTAAAATTTCAGCGATGTGCTTGTAGGGCAGGCCTATGGTATACGCCAGGCAGAAAACTTTGCGTTGGTTGACAGGAAGGCATTCCGTAAAGCAGTGCATGCAGCGGATCCTGGCCTCCCGGGCCAGCAGTTCGGTTTCCGGGTCGTGAGACGGGTTGAGGTCGAGGATCTCCTCGACCGGGATGCCCAAATCTTCGGTCATCACGTAAATCGGCAGCTTGTTCCTTTTTTTCAGGTAGCTGTTGGCCACATTCAGGGTAATTCTATATATCC
Organism: Pelotomaculum propionicicum; assembly: GCF_048984525.1. Classification (GTDB taxonomy): domain Bacteria; phylum Bacillota; class Desulfotomaculia; order Desulfotomaculales; family Pelotomaculaceae; genus Syntrophopropionicum; species Syntrophopropionicum propionicicum_A. The sequence goes on along the minus strand of NZ_JBMGJC010000009.1, from coordinate 140,052 downwards.
AGGTAAAAAAAGAGCTTTCTCCACGAAAGGTATGATAGGAACGAAAAGCCCGGAAAAAGGCCTCCTGGGTAATATCCTCGGCGTCGCCCGGCTTGTTCGTAAGCCCCAGGGCCAGCCTGTATACCTTGTCCTGATTGTCCCGGTAGAGCTGGTCAAAGAGATCTGTTAGTACAGGGGACATAATATCCACTTCCTTCAGGAGGATTGCTAATATAAATTTCGATGACGGGATTATAAGTCCTCTTAACGAGGATTTGTCTTTTTTTCGTGGAATAACGAAGTAATCATATTTACAATTAATAAAATTTGGTTATATATTCACTTATTCAACAAATTTTCAGTTTCCATTCAGAATGGTTTCAGCAATGGCCCGGATAATATAAGCAGGGGCACTGGATAAAAATTCAATGTGTGTCAAGGGGACGGTTCCGTGTCTTGGGGACGGTTTTGTTGACACGATTACTAATATTAAATCTTGGGACAAAAGCGTGTCAACAGAACTGTCCTCATGACACGAAAAGAACCGTCCTTGACACGCTCGAAGAGGTGGTTGACAGTTATGCAGCAGCTGAAAGGAATAAAAATATTGCTGGTGGACGACGAGCCGAACATACTGCAGTTTTTGGAGCTCGGCCTGCGAAACGAGGGTTTTGAGGTAAAAAGCGCCCAGGACGGCATGACGGCCATCACCCTGCTGAAGGAGTTCCAGCCCCATGTGGCTATCCTCGACGTCATGATGCCGGGCATGGACGGTTTTGAAGTCTGCCGCATGATCAAAAAAACCGGGAACGTAGCGGTAATCATGCTCACGGCCAAGGACGAGGTGGACGACCGGGTGAAGGGCCTCAATCTTGGGGCCGACGACTACATGGTGAAGCCGTTCAGCTTTGAAGAGCTGCTGGCCAGGATCTACGCCAGGATCCGCAACCAGTTTCCCCATTTGTTCGGGGAAGTGGTAATCGGGCCGTTTCAGATCGATGACCGCCGCAAAGAAATCAGGCTGAATGACCGGGTCCTGGAGCTTTCGCCGACCGAGTACGAACTGCTGAAATTTATGGTGCTCAACCACGGTCTGGTTCTGAGCAAGACCATGATCCTGGATAAGGTATGGGGCTATGACTTCGGGGGAGAAGAAAACATAGTCGAGGTTTACATCCGTTCCCTGCGGGATAAGCTGAACGACAAGGACCACCAGCTGATCAGGACCCTGCGCGGATCCGGGTACCGGGTTGACCTGCCATGAACCAGAAATTCGCCACCCGGCTCAAATCTTTATTAACTCCCAACTCGCTCCGGGTCCAGCTTTTGTCCCGCACCCTGCTGATCATGGCCGTTTTGCTGGCGCTGATCGGCATATTTCAATATGTTTTCATGAAAGAGGTTATCTACAGAAATAAAGCGGAGAGCATGCAGAGCCAGCTCATATCCTTCTACCCCGCTATCTGGGAGCGTCTCGGCTCAATAAAGGAAAACGGCGACACGCGACTGCCGCGGTTCTTTTTTCCCGAGACCGAACTGGCCTTTATAGACACGCAGGGCAATTACACCGTGCTCTCCAACGGGCCGGACGGCTTAGAGCCGCCGAGGCTGGGCACGCAGGAGTATATGGAATTCTTAAACAGGAGGCCTATGCAGGATACCAGGCCGGAGCCCAGATCGGGGGCAAAGCTGGTGATAAGGTCAAACTTTAAGGTTGTTGAGAGCGGGGGAGTGGAACAGTTACTGGTACTGCAGCCGGTTTTTGAGCACGGCCAGAACCTCGGCATCGTGCAGGTAAGTACTAAGACCGGCCCGCTGACAGACCTGCTTCTTCGCCAGCTGTTCACATTCCTGTTCCTTTCCCTGGCCGCCATGATCTTCGGGCTGCTCGCCTTTTTGCCGGTTCTGCGAAGGACACTGGATCCCCTGTCCAACATGGTAGACACCGCCGGTCAGATCGACGCCGGTAATTTAGACAAGCGATTTCCGACCAACCAGGGGCAGGTGGAAATAGACCGCCTGGCGGAATCATTTAACGGGATGCTGGAGCGGCTGGAAGCTTCGTTTGAGGCGGAAAAGGAAACCCAGGAGCAGATGCGCCGCTTCATATCGGACGCCTCGCACGAACTGCGCACGCCGCTGACCTCCATCCGTGGTTTTTTGGAGGTGCTGCTGCGCGGCGCTGCCGACCAGCCGGAACAGCTGCATAAAGCTTTAAACAGCATGCACGGCGAATCGGTGCGCCTGACCAAACTTGTGCACGACCTGCTGCTCTTGAGCAAGCTGGACCGCGAGCCAAACATCGATCTCAAGGAAGGGCGGCTGGACACCGTGTTCGAGGATATGGAGCCGCAGCTGCGCATTCTCGCCGGCGGCAGGAAGCTTGACCTGGATATCGAGCCTGAGATAATATGCAGTTTTGACACTGACAAAATGAAACAGGTGGTGCTGAACCTGTTTCACAACGCGGTGCAGCACACTGACCCTGAAAAGGGACAGATCAGGATTTCGCTCGCTAAAATGGACAGCGGCGTGCAGCTGACGGTCCGGGATAACGGGCCGGGGATCAGCGAAAGCCACCTCCCCCATGTCTTTGACCGTTTTTACCGCAGCGACTCCTCGCGCACGCGCAAATACGGCGGGGCCGGCCTCGGCCTGGCGATTACCAGGTCCATTGTAAACGCCCACGGTGGAACCATCAGCGTGGAAAGCAAAGAAGGAGAAGGCTGTACTTTTATCATTTGGCTCCCCTAAAAACGTGTCAGGGGGACGGTTTTCTCCTGTCGCATTCTTGAATACAGAGTGAAAAGGGAAACACCATTGAAAAATGGTAATATGAGATGCAATATTTGAATCCCGCTCACTACCAAATAGATATTCTCAAAAAAACAGAAGTTGCCTGGCAGGGCGGGATTTTACCCGCCTATTTTTGTTTATGAGGTGCTCTTCCAAATAGCCTGATGAATCCCGGCTAACAAGCTCGCGATGAATCATTAGGAACGTTCCCGTGATTCCTAAACGACCCGTCATCATTAAATGCCAATTAACTGCTCAAATTACCCACAAATCGTGTCAAGAGAACCGTCCCCTTGACACGCTTCCCGCAAAACCGTGTCAAGAGAACCGTCCCCTTGACACGCTTGGCACACTTTCAGTTAATGTTCAGTTTCCGTTAAGGGATAATTCAGGTAACAAAGATATTATTGTTAAATAAAGGTTCTGCGAGATTAAAATGCCGAGGGGATACCGTATGAAAAATATCTTCAGCTCACTAAAACTTAATAAGGTCACGGGAATCTTTAAAAAGAAAAAATTTCTTTATGGCACAATAGCCGCGGCAGTTCTGTTAATCATATGCGGCTATTTTTTCTGGGGCGGCAGCAAACAGGACAGCACATACATAACCAGCACCGTTAAAAAAGGCACTGTCTCAAATACCATCCCGGCCACCGGCACCATAGAGCCGGTGAGCACCGTGTCGCTGAGCTTTGAAAACGCGGAGATCATCAGGAAAATTTACGTCAAGGTGGGCGACTACGTGACCGCCGGGCAGCTCCTGGCTGAACAGGAAGAAGACGACCTGCAGGCGCAGGTGTCCCAGAGCTCGGCCAGCCTGAAAAGCGCCGCCGCCAAGCTGGCAGACCTGGCAGACGGCGCGACGGAGGAAGAAATAATCAAGGCTGAGACCAGCGTCAAAACCGCACAGAATTCATACGACCAGGCCAAGACAAACCTGGAGCGCTACCAGCAGCTTTTCCAGGCGGGGGCCGTTTCCCGGGCCGACCTGGACTCGGCGGAGAGTACATACATCAGCGCTGAAAGCAGCCTGAAGCAGGCCGAGGCCGCGCTGAGGACGACCCTGGCCGGCGCCACGGCGGCAGACCTGGCGGCGGCGGAAGCCACCTATGAAAGCAGCAGCGCCCAGCTTAAGATGGCACAGAAGGAACTGACCGGGGCGAAGATGACCAGCCCGATGAACGGTATCGTCAGTGTGATCAACGGCGGCGAAGGCCAGCGGGCTACCGCCAACAACAATACCACCAGCAGCAGCAGCGGTTTTATGACCGTAATCTCGGAAAAGCTGCAGGTGGAGGCCAAGGTCAACGAGGCTGACATCGGCAGTCTGAAAATAGGCCAGACAGCGGAGCTTACCGTCAACGCTTTTCCCAACAAGACCTTTACCGGCAAGGTCAGCAGCGTCTCGCCCATAGCCACCACGGTGTCAAACGTGCAGGTCTATGATACGGTGATCACACTGGATGACAACCAGAACGAGTTGAAAGCCGGCATGCCGGCGACCATAACCATAATTGTCGAGGAGTCTGAAGACGTCCTTACCGTGCCCAAGGGAGCAGTCACCTATGCCGCCAAACAGTCCGCCGGGACAGGAAACGGCCCCGGCCGCGGCGCCAGCGTCATTGTTATGGATAAGTCCGGCAACTTATCAACCCGGCCGGTGGTACTGGGGCTGTCGGACTCCAGCAGCTACGAAGTAAAAGAAGGGCTCAGTGAAGGCGAAACAGTGGTGATCGGCGCCGGCAGCGGCAATTCCGGCACGTCAGGCTCAGGCACAAATCCAGGTTCGGGCAGCGGCGGCAGCAGCGGCAATAACAGAGGCACAGGCGGCGCCGTGTTTATGGGCGGGCCGCCCCGGTAGGACGGCTCTTGGTCCAACGCCTGAATGCAAATTGAACTTGGGATGGTACGATATGTCCGGAAAAGCAGCAATCGTGATGGAAAATATCAAAAAGACATATGACATGGGAGAAACCCAGGTCTTTGCCCTGAGGGGCGTCTCACTTAGCGTGCAGGAAGGCGAGATGGCAGCAATCATGGGGTCTTCCGGTTCGGGCAAAAGCACACTGCTCAACCTGATCGGTTGCCTTGACCGGCCGACTGAGGGCACCTACTACCTGGACGGCGACAATGTTTCAGATTTAGATAAAGACCAGCTGGCCAAAATACGCAACAAGAGGCTTGGCTTCGTGTTCCAGGGCTTCAACCTGCTGGGCAAAGTGTCCGTGTGTGACAACGTGCTGCTCCCTCTGGTCTACGCCGGCACTCCAAAACACGAGATGGAGGAAAGGGTGAAAGAAGCCCTGGCCTGGGTCGGGCTGTCGCAGTACATTAACCACTACCCCGGCCAAATGTCCGGCGGCCAGCAGCAGAGGGTCGCCATCGCCCGGGCACTGGTGAACGGCCCTTCCCTGATCCTGGCGGACGAACCGACAGGCGCTCTCGATTCCAGGACCAGCGTGGAGATTATATCCGTGCTTCAGCGTCTAAACAGCGAGAAGGGCATTACTGTCATCATTGTTACCCACGAAAAAGAAATCGCCCAATACTGCCGCCGCCTGATTATCCTGAGGGACGGCCGCATCATAGAAGACACCCCGGTGACAAATACCGGCAGCGCCGCCGCGGACCTGGCCGCATTGCCGGAGGAAGCGGGGGCGGTGAGTTGAAATTCTCAAATAACTTTGAAGTAGCCCTCAACGGGATAAAAGCAAATAAATTGAGGTCTTCCCTGACCATGCTCGGCATCATCATCGGCGTCGCAGCAGTGATCATCATGATCTCGGTGGGCCAGGGAGCCAGCAAGAGGATCTCCGACCAAATTTCCAGCATGGGCTCGAACCTGCTCATGATTTACCCCGGCGCCAGCGCCGGCCCCATGCGGGGCGGCACGGGCAGCGTCAACACCCTCACCCTGGAGGACGCCGAGGCCATCGGCGAGCTGCCCCTGGTGGCCAATTCCGTGCCTGAACTGAGCACCAGCGGCAACGTGCAGTACGGCAACCAGACCTGGACCTCCACGGTGGACGGCACTACGCCGGAAATGCAGGAAATCAAGCAGTGGACACTCATCTCCGGCTCATTTTTCACCGGCGAAGACGTGGCCAACACCGGCATGGTGGCGGTAATCGGCAGCACGGTCGCGGAAAACCTTTTTTCATCCGGCATCGACCCGGTGGGTGAAAAAATCACGATTAACAAACTGGGCTTCACCGTCATCGGCGTACTGGACTCCAAGGGCGCGGCCATGATGGGCCAGGACCAGGACGACATGATCTATGTGCCGATTACCACGGTGCAAACCAGGATGGTCGGCTCAAAAAATGTCCGTACAATTAATGTCCAGGCTGAAACCGAAAACAGCATGACTTACGTCCAAAGTAATATAGAAGAACTTCTCAGACAGCGGCACCGCATTGCCGATGCCGCGGAAAATGACTTCAACGTGCGCAACCTGACCTCTGTCCTGGAAGCGATGGAAACAGCCACCGGCACCATGACCATGCTGCTGGCCAGTATCGCGGCGGTGTCACTGCTGGTGGGCGGCATCGGTATCATGAATATCATGCTCGTTTCCGTGACGGAGAGGACCAAGGAGATCGGACTGCGCATGGCGGTCGGAGCCACCGAGAGCAATATCCGCAACCAGTTCCTGGTGGAGTCCCTAGTGCTCTGCCTGGCAGGCGGCTTCGCGGGCATCCTGCTCGGGGCTGTGGGAGCCAGTTTAATTTCAAAGTTCGCCGGGTGGAACACCTACGTGACATTTTACTCCATTTTATTATCGGCGGGTTTTTCAGCTCTAATTGGCATTTTCTTCGGCTATTATCCCGCTAAAAAAGCATCAGGCATGGACCCGATCGAAGCGCTCCGCTTTGAGAAGTAAAAATAGAAGGGGGTATTGCTAATGAGTATCTCTTCAGTATTATTGATGCCGGGACTCAGCATGCCGGCGGTGGACCCCGGCGATGGCAAAAAAGAAATAGAGCGGGGAGTCCTGCCAAGTATAGCCATGAACAGCGCGCCAGCAACAGAACAGAGAGAAGAGGCTGATGAGCAGCCCGTTCCGCTTATTGTGGAATCGGCTGATAATGTTGAGTTCTATTTCTTCTGGCCCATACCGCTGGTCTTTGATGAGTTTAACTTGGATTAGAAGGATTGAGGCGCACAAAACGTGTCAAGGGGACGGTTCTCTTGACACGTTTTTTTCGCAAGGGTGACAGGTGACGGTTCGGCGAGCGTGTCTTGGGGACGGTTTTGTTGAACGCGGGAGCGTGTCTTGGGGACGGTTTTCGTGACACGATTGCGAATTTTATATCCAGAAAGAAAATCGTGTCAGGAGAACTGTCCTCATGACACGTTCCACGGAAAAAGTAACCTCGGAGATAGCGTGTCAGGAGAAACCTTATTCTTGACACATCTAAAAGAACCGTCCCCTTGACACGCTTTGGGTACAAATTTAAGATTTGCTTAATAATTTCATAGCCAATATCCAGTATAATAAGTGTCAAAGGAGCGGTAATTTATTGCAATATCGATAAAATAATCCGGATCCTGTCTTTTAGGAGGTGCGGGCCATGAATGCTTTTATCCGGTCAATCTCGCAAATTTTCAAAGGAGCAGCCTCAGCCTTTCAGACCTTTCCCGCCGCGATCGCCTGCGCGCTGGCGTTCGCCATTGTCACGATGATCAGGATCCAGCTGGACTGGCCGATGCAGGAGCCATACAATTTCCTGTTCGACTGCCTGCACTGGTCATTCGCCATGGGCGCCGTATTCAGCCTGGCGGCGATCACCGCGGCCCAAAGCCGTTTCAACAACGCCCGGGCTTTCCTGGCTGCCAACCTGCTGGGCGCCGCGGCCGCGGCCGTGACCTTCCTGGCGCTTTACCTGACCAGCGGGACGAGCCCGGACGCGGCTGTTTCCCGTTACATGGTGGTCTCGGGCATCGCCACGTCACGTGTCCTCGTGGCCATCCTGGCCAGTTTCCTGGCCTTTATTGTCCTGGCCGGCTACCCGGAGGACCAGTCGGACTTCGCCCGTTCCCTTTTCATGACCCAAAAGGCCTTGTTTATCGCCCTGGTCTACGGCGGGGTGATTACGGCCGGCGCCTCCAGCGTCGCGGGCGCAGTCCAGGCCCTGCTTTATCCTGAAATGAGTGAAAAAGTATACATGTATATCGCGACCATGACCGGCTTCCTGGGCTTTACCATTTTTGCCGGCTATTTTCCGGACTTTCGCCGGGGCCGGGTGGACGAGCACCGCGAAGAAGCCCAGAAACAGCCGCGTTTTATCGAAATCCTTTTCGAGTACATCCTGGTCCCGATCGTACTGGCTTTGACCGCCGTCCTGCTGCTCTGGGCCGGCCGCACTGTTGTTACCGGGACGTGGCCAGTATTCGTGCAGCTGTACGGTATAGCGACCGGTTACGCCGCCGGCGGGATCTGGCTGCATGTAATGGTCACCCACCTTGAATCCGGGCCGGCGAAATTCTATAGACGTGTCTATCCGGTCACCACGCTGGTGATCCTGGCTTTTGAGGCCTGGGCACTTTTTATCCAGCTGGGCCGGACGGGCCTCAAAACAACCGAATATTCCTTCGCCCTGATCTGGGTTATCGCCGTGGTGTCCGCCGTGCTGCTGCTGGTCCGGAAGGCCAGAGCCCATACGGCGATCGCCGCCCTGGTCTGCGCGGCAGCTGTTTTTTCGGTGCTGCCGGCGGTTGGTTACCATGCCCTGCCGGTTACCGCCCAGGTGAGCCGCCTGGAAAAACTGCTGGCCAGCCAGGGGATGCTGGCGGGCGAACAGCTGACCCCCGCGAAAACCGTACCGGAACAGGACGTGCGCGAGTCAATTACCGACGCGGTCACCTTCCTAGCCTATGCCGGGGACGCGAAGCTGCCGGACTGGTTTGACCGGCGCCTTGGCGAAAGCAATGTATTTAAGAGCAAACTCGGCTTTGAACAGACCTGGCCCATAACAGAGGATATATATAACGGGGGAAGAATGGGTATCGCGCTGATGCTGCCGCCGGGTGCCGTTGACATCAGCGATTTCAACTGGGCGGTAAACCTGCAGAATTACTACGGGAAGGGGAATGATTCAGTCACGGTAGACGGCGTCAAAGGTACGTACCGGATCAGCTGGACCGTGAACCCCCCCAATGGCGTGGCGACTTTAAAAATCGAGCTTGACGGTCGCGTGGTCCTCGAGCAATACATGAACTCCTATATAGACCGGATTTCCGCAAAATACCCGCCGGGCGAGGGAAAACCCACCGAGGCGTCTTTCGAGGACATGAGCCTGCGGCTGGAAACACAGGAAGTATCCGTACTGCTGATCTTCAACAACGTCGACATCAACGTTGATCCCCGCCGGGACAATATTTACTACGGGCTAAACCCGGGCGCGCTGTACCTGAAAGAAAAACCATAATACGCACAAGTGCCGCGGGAGCGTGTCTTGGGGACGGTTTTCGTGACACGATTGCGAATTTTATATCCAGAAAGAAAATCGTGTCAGGAGAACTGTCCTCATGACACGTTCCCAGGAAAAACTCTCTAAGAAACCGTCCTCATGACACGTTCCACTGAATAAGAACTCGGAGACATTTTCGCTTGAACCTGACACGATCCAAAATTGAACCGTGTCTATAGCACTATCCTCTAAATACGTTCCGCAGAGAAGCAGCCAGGTGAATTCAAAGTTATAGGTGACAGAGAACCACCCTTTGTCACTACAAGCCTCCTGTATGGCGGGTTTTAACCCGCTACTCCAACCGGGGAAATTTCCCGGGTTTCTCCAGGCAGAGTTGTGTCCCCATTTCTATGTAGGGTCGGATTTATCCGACCGTTTTTTGTTTTTACCCCTGAAGCAGGCCTGCATTTCTCACGTCCCACTTCTCATTTCTCATTTCTGAGCTGGTACCCGGCCCTTTTTATTTTCAGCATACATTCAGCTTTTACTCAATGAACCTTCAGTTACCATTAAGAAACAATTCAGCTAACGTGGATATAATTCTTTTAATAATTAATAGCCTAAGCCCTGCCACGGGCTGCATACGAGTTAGGTTCCGGCGCGGAGGCGGACACAGGGGCGGAACCGGTGAGGTGACCAGCTGGATCATCGCCAACAGCACTGAGGTGCTTAAAGAGGAATGACAGGACAACACTTCCGCTCAAAGCGGCCCGCAGGGCGGTTCCACGGGCGGGGGCACATTATACGAAATCGATATTGGGGATTAATCAAAAAATGCCATGTTAACAAGGAGAGAGGATACCGTGAGAAAAACTCGCAACCTGCATTTATGGATAGGTTTGTTTACTTCACTGCTGATACTGATCGAGGCTGTCACAGGACTTTTATTGGTGGAACCCGCGCTCATGGGCCAGCTGCGGGGAGAACAGCGAGTAATGATTAACAAGCCCACCACCGGACAGGTGCCGGAAGTACCTGCGGCAGGCCAGCAGCAGGCGGGACAGCAGGCCACAGCAGATCAATCCAATTCAGGCCAGGTGCCAGGCAGGCGTGGTCCAGACAAACTGGTGATGGAAGAAGACGGCAAACTTAACCCCGCCGGCCAGGGAAGCAGCTTCGCGTCATTTGTCAAAGGCCTGCACTCCGGCAGAATAGGCGGCACGGACATCTCAATTGTGCTGGATTTAGTGGCCATCAGCCTGATTTTCATGACGGTAACGGGGATGATCCTGACAGTCAAGGCGTTGAAACGACGGAGGGCCTAGAGGGGACATCCCTCGGCCCAAGAAACCGGCTTGAGATGGAGGTGCGTCCCCATTAAGCATACGGATGTTAAATTAAGAGAGCAAAGTTAGGGCAAGGTAGGTAACAGTCCTTGGGAGCGTGTCTTGGGGACGGTTTTCCTGACACGATTGCGAATTTTATATCCAGAAAGAAAATCGTGTCAGGAGAACTGTCCTCATGACACGTTCTCAGGAAAAACTCTCTTAGAAACTGTCCTCATGACACAGTCTACGGAATGCTCCTCTCGATAATCCAGAGAGAAAATCCATCGTCCTGCCGTTTTCATATAACAAGGGTGTGATGTGGATTACAACCTCTTTGCAAAAACCACGAAGGAGTACCCCTATGCTTCTGTAAACGCCTGCAACTTCTTCAGTTTGCTCGAGAAAAATTGGATGTCGGACTCGGCTGTCTTTTGGGGCCTCAACTACCACACCTGGGGGATGATCTCCATCGTGGCGGTGACTCTGCTAGCGTGGTTTCTATACTACAAGGGTAGGAGCAGCCTTTTTGCTCCCGTTACGGCGTATTCAACCTGTCCACCGAGATGCTATGAAAGATACCTGTTCCCGGCAGTCGCCCTAGCGATCCTAGCTTTCATATATCTCAAGGACAAAAGGCTGCTGCTTCTGTCTGCCGGGTTCAGCGCGACTGTTTTTTTCAACACCCATTACGTACTCTTTAAGACCAGCGGGATGAATGCTTATCCCTACAGCCCAGCGCTTATAATTACTTCGAGCCTGAACGTGTACTGTTCATCTACCTGGTTTGGGTTTTGTTTTAAATTGCAGTGAAGAAGAGGATAAAACCTTGGATTGATTGGGAGAAGTAAATTAGTTGAAATAAAGGAAGAGCAAGTAAGTTTTGATCAACAATAACGGTAAAGCCTTTGCAGTTGCAGGGGCTTTTTTCATGCTTCTTTCTTTTAATTACTAGATTCCCTACCTCTAACCATATTATGTAAAGGATTATGGAATATTTTGTCGAAGTATTATCAATATGGATTCTACAGAATTAAAAAAAATTTTTTCTAAAATTAATACATAGAAACGGAATGGAGAGCGTGCTCCACATAAGCCATTATTGCTTCTTTATGCCCTTAGCCGTGTGGATAGGAATGAACCAAGGTTGATTTCATATTCAGAGGCAGAGGAAATACTTATGCATCTCCTGGTGGAATTTGGCCCCAACAGGCGTACTACACCAAGATATCCTTTTGTACGTCTTTCTAATGATGGAATTTGGCAAATAAGAGGAAAGAAAGATTTGGATACCAGTCATGATTGGAATGAACAAATACTTCTGGAAAATGAAACACAGGGAGGCTTTACAGAAGAGGTTTATTCCTTAATATCTAAGGATGAAAACCTTATACGTGAATTAGCCAGCATTATTTTAGAACAAAATTTTCCGGATACAATGCGTGAGGATATTCTCAATGAAATTGGCCTAAATATGGAATCAACGGGTAAACATAATCGAAATCCACTATTCCGTGAGCGTATTTTAAGGGCTTACGAATACAGGTGTGCGGTTTGCGGATTTAGTGTTCATTTAGGGAACCTATTGGTTGGTGTTGAGGCTGCCCATATAAAATGGCATCAAGCAGGAGGCCCGGATATCGAAGAAAACGGTATAGCATTATGTACAATGCACCATAAGTTGTTTGACCTGGGAGTTTTTACTCTTAGTGATAACTTGCAATTCCGGGTTGCTGAAGCAGCTTATGGTTCGGTTGGTTTTGATGAATGGCTTTTGAAGTTCCACGGAAAAAGTATACGACCTCCACAAAATCCTGTATATAAACCAAAGGAAACATACATCAATTGGCATTTGAAAGAAGTTTTCAGAGGACCAACCAGATATTTGAGTGATTAACAAATGTATATCAAAATAAAAGAGCAGGATCAATATGGAAGAGCAAATAAGGGTTGCAGCATTTAATTGGATAGCGGAGCAAATACAGATACACGGGGATGTGCTTCCGCGTAATCTTCTTGAAAAGGGCTTTATATTTGATGATCAAAGAATAACCTTAATTGGGCCTCAAGGGATATGGAAGCCCAAGTTATTTGAACAAATACCTCTTACTATCACTACTGTTGCTGGCGGCCCATATAATGACTTTTTCACAAAAGACGGTTTTTTGGTATATCGTTATAGAGGAGATAATCCAAATCACAGAGACAATGTTGGATTGCGCGAGGCGATGAAGCGGCAGATTCCACTTATTTATTTTCATGGCGTCGTGAAGAGTAGGTATCTCACTATATGGCCTGTTTACATAATTAGAGACAACCCAGCAACGTTATCATTTACAATTGCTGAGGATATGCCTGGGTCAATCAAGCAGTATTTAAACAATAATTCATATAACAAATTACCATACGTTGCCGATGATGGCACATATTATAAACGAAATTATATAACGTCGACCATCAAACAAAGATTGCATCAAAAGTCATTTCGAGAAAGAGTACTGGAAGCGTACAGTTGCCAGTGTGCGTTTTGCAGACTCAGACATGTTGAGTTACTAGATGCTGCCCATATTATTTGTGATTCTGAAGAGTTAGGAGAGCCAATAGTAAACAACGGACTTTCTTTGTGCAAAATACACCATGCTGCATTTGACAGTAATATTATAGGTGTAACCCCAGATTATAATCTGGTAGTAAGAGATGATATCTTGGAGGAGATTGATGGTCCGATGTTAAGGCATGGTATCCAGCAGCTTCATGAACAAAAAATAATTTTGCCTAAAAGTAAAAAGCTCTGGCCAGACCAGAACAGACTTGAGATCAGGTATAACAGGTTTAAAGAGGTTGGTTAGTTCTTATTAGGCACAAACTAAGGGACAAAGATATAATAGGGGGTTGTACTAATGCTGACTAGACCTTTTTATGCAAAACACGGTTAGGGGTTGCCTTTATCCACATTAGATGAATTAAGAGGAATAGCAGCTAAATGGTTAGCTGAAACAAAGGGCAAATCAGGCTATTCTTACTGGCACGGCAAAAAAAGAGTCTTAAAGCTAGCCACCTACAAAGACTCAATTTTTATTGAACTCACTATTAATATTCCAGATAGGGCAGGGTTATTGACACTTTCTGATGATGATAGGGCAAGGCTTCATGCCGGCGCGACGAAACAATGTTACGTTGGTTCAGATTTAATAGAAGCCAAAAAAATTATAGAATCTGCATTTGTTTACTATTAAGGAACTGGTGTAGGCTATGAAATATACAATACTCCCACAGGGCAGGAAGCGCAAACAGTGTGGGAGGAATTTGAGAAGAAAGGAGAAAAGGCAGGTGAAATCAAAAAAGATCGCTATAAGCCGGGAACCTGGTATTTCTATCTCCCCCATTAATTCGTATCATCAATTAATGGCATAATAATAAAAACTAAATTACTGCACCCAAATTGTGATATTCTAAAAAAGTAATTCCAGCTATTTTAAGCCAGTTGTGCATAAACCAAGTAACCGAAAGCGAGGTAATCTTTATGGATCTTAATATCGAGCTGAACGAGCAGGAGGCGCAGCCGGTTTTGTGCATCAGGGCTAAGACGCCATTTGATGAGCTGCCGATACTCATTGGCGAATCCTACAGGAAGATTGCGGAGTACATGGCTGAGCTGGGTGAGCCGCCGGCGTGCGCGCCTTACACGGCTTATTACAACCTGGACATGCTGGATTTGGACGTGGAAATGGGATTCCCGGTAGCGAAGCCCCTGCCTGGAAAAGATGATATTAAACCGGGCGAGGTCCCCGCGGGTAAGTATGTTTCCTGCATGTATAAAGGGCCGTACGGCATGATGGAGAAAACATACGTGGAAATATTCAGATGGATGGAAGAAAAGGGCCTTGAACCAGCCGGCGCTTACTATGAATATTACTATAACGCGCCGAATGAAGTTCCGGACAGCGAGCTTCTGACCAGGATATCCATTCCCGTGAAATAATCAGCTTTACTTGACAGCTAAGTTAGGAGTGAACACAAATAGTTGATGAAATCCTGCCCGGCATTTACAAAATAGAAGTGCCTCTCCCGGGCAATCCCCTCAAGGCTTTAAACAGCTACCTGATCGAAGGCCCGGAACGCAGCCTGCTCATTGACACCGGGTTTAACCAGGAAGAATGCAGGACGGCGCTGTTCGACGGATTGAAGTCGCTGGGCGCCTCCCTTGACCAGACGGACATTTTCATCACCCACCTGCACGCGGACCACTGCGGCCTGGTCTCGGCCGTGGCCACCGATAAGAACGTGGTATATTGCAGCGAGGTTGACGCGAGACGTATTAACTGGGGGCTTTCGCCCGAATACTGGCCGGAAAACCTGTCCTTTGTGGCATCATACGGCTTCCCGCTGCGTGAGTTCGGCGCGGCTCTCCTTAAACATCCCGGCCAGAAATACAGCCCCGACACTGAGCATGATTTCAGCATCGTCAGGGAAGGCGATATCCTGGAAGTTGGCGATTACCGTTTTACCATCGTGGAAACCCCGGGGCACACGCCTGGGCATATATGCCTTTATGAGCCGGACAAAAAAATGCTGATTTCCGGCGACCATATCCTGGGCAATATTTCGCCCAATATCACCATGTTTTATAAAGGGCTGCCGGACCCGCTGGGCCAATATCTGCGGAGCCTGGATAAGATAGACCGGATGGAGATCGGACTGGTTTTACCAGGTCACAGGCAGGTAATCGGCGATGTGCATAAAAGGATTGCCGAACTGAAACACCATTACGAGAACAGGCTGAATGAGGTTTTGACTGTTCTGGGCGATGAAATAATGAGTGCCTACCAGGTTGCAGCAGGGATAACCTGGGATTTGTCCTACACTTCCTGGGAGCAGTTCCCCCTGGAGCAGATGTGGTTTGCCACCGGGGAGGCCATCTCCCACCTGGAGCACCTCCGTCAGCAGGACAAGGTCCGGAGGCTTGAATGTACGGGGAATTATCTTTTTGAGCGGGTGAAGTGAGACGTAGGATGTGGGTGCGAGAATCATGAATAGCCTCAAGTGTTAAAAAGCAGTATGAGCATAATGGCGGGCTAATGAGCCCCCCAATAAGAAGCGGGGACAGGCCTCTACGGAGGAATGTCCCCGATTTTTTATACATATATGGCAGGATGAATCTGTGAGTACTGTTTATAGAAATAATGGTTGATTTTCCAGCAGGGCAGTGCTAGTATGGAAAAGATAGAAAATAAAATATTTTCCATGGGGAGGGCAGCCGAATGAGAGACAAAATTATACTCTCGGCCATGGAGCAGATTAAAAAATACGGTTTCCGGAGATTTACGATCAAAGATATCACTGCCGACCTGGGGATCAGCACTAAGACCGTCTACAAGTATTTTGAAGGAAAAGACGATATTATCAGCGCTGTTTGTACAAGCTTTATGGATATGGAAAAGGAAAGGATCCTTGGCATACTTGAGTCCGACAGTGCCTGGATGGACAAGATTACGGCGATTATCAGCGGCGATCCGGAAAGGATTATCGAGCTCAAAAAGCATTACCCGGCTGAATGGCAGAAATTTATGGCCATGCAGCGCTTTTTGTCCCGGCAAAAAAGGAGCTTTATAGAGCAGGGCATGGCCAGCGGAGATATAAGGCCGGATATAGACATAGACCTTTTGGGGACCATTATACATACCTGTGTTGAGGCGCTGCTCAGCCTCGACGGCAGCGACCCCGGCACCAAGCAGGTGCTTGCTGAGTTCTGGAAGATGGTCATGTGCGGAGTATTAAGCTGTGAGAGCAAAATCAGGGAGCTTGATATGGTAACGTGCGGGCTGCCAAAAACGGTTTGATGCGTACTTGCCATAATCTGCTTGACTATGAAAATCATCGGTAAGTATAATTGAAAAATGAGTTGGCCGGCGGGGCGGGTATAAGTTTTTATAAGTTAGATGAATAAACAGTTGGTTACGGTTGCGATATAGGACGTTATTAAAATGGTATGAAGAATTATTCAATATATTTATTCATTAAAGAGGAGGATTTTTTGGTGGAAACAAGGCGTCGCAATATCATAGTAGTGCTGGTGATCATGCTGCTGCTAATCGTTGTAAGCGGCTGTGGCAAAAAGGAAGAAGAGGCAGCCCCGGATGCCATAAACGTTGAAACGGCAGTCGTAAAGGTTATGGACATAACGAAATATGCCGGCTATTCCGGCAGGGTTAAAGGCAGCAATGAAGAAGCAGTGATGCCCAAGCTGTCGGGCCGGGTCACAGCGGTCCATGTGAGCGAAGGGCAGCCGGTCCGCCAGGGGCAGGTTATTGTAAGCCTGGACAGCAGCAAGCTGGATATAGCCGTCCGGCAGGCTGAAGCGGCGGTGGCATCCGCCAGGGCCGCGCTGGCTGCCAATGAGGTCCAGCGGCAGACAGCCCTGAACAATTACAACCGCATGCTGGAGCTGCACAATGCCAATGCCATTTCCGACCAGGCGCTGGAGGCGGCCAAGGCCCAGTATGACGCGCTCAACACCGGCGCCGCGGAGGCTGGTGTAGCCCAGGCTGAGGCCGCGCTCAGCATGGCCCTGCAGAATCTGTCCGATTGTCAGATTACCAGTCCCATGGACGGTATCGTGGGGCGGGTTGATGTAAAGGTTGGAGACATGGCCGGTACGCAGAGCCCTGTAGCCGTAATAAATAATACCGCTGACCTGGAAGTTGAAGTTAAGGTAAGTGAAGCGGATATTTCATCTGTCCAGGACGGCACGGCTGTCAAGGTGATGATCGACGCCGTCGGCAAAGAACCGCTTACAGGTACGGTCAAGAGTGTGGCGTCTGTCGCCGACCAGGTTACGCGCACTTATCCGGTAAAGGTTTCCCTCACCAATAATGGGGCGGCACAGGTGAAATCCGGCATGTTTGCCGAGGTTATGCTCGGGACACAGCACCGGACAGGTGTCATCGGTATTCCCATGGTGGCGGTACTGCCGAAAAGCGGTGAGAATACCGTGTTTGTTATAAACGGGGAAAACCGGGCCCAGGCCGTAGTAGTCCAAACCGGGCTGAATGACGGCTCCTATACCGAAATAACCAGCGGCCTTCAGGTGGGGCAAAGAGTTGTCACCAGGGGCAATACCCTCATTGATGAAAACAGCGCCCTGAATTTTGTTGACGGAGGAATTGCTCAATGATCAGGAAAATTGCCCAGTTTGCGGTAAATAGGTCGGCAACGGTGATCATACTGATTACAGCGCTTATCCTGATCGGCGTGATGAGTTTGGCCCAGATACCTGTTGCCCTGATGCCGCAAATGGATCTGCCTTACGTGGCTGTTGTCACCAGCTACAGCGGGGCCGGCCCTGAAGAAATCGAAGAGCAGGTCAGCAAACCAATTGAAAATATGGTTGCCACGGTGAGTGACATCGACATATTGATATCCCAGTCCAGGTCCGGTTCATCCGTGGTCTTGATCGGCTTCAACTTTGGAACAAATATGGACACTGCCATGGCCAATCTCCGGGATAAAATCTCGTTGGCTGATTCTTTTCTTCCGGAAGACGCGGCTAAACCCCAGGTGATGAAAATGGACCTGAACATGATGCCGGTCATCGCGGTTGCCATTGGTTCCGACGAGCTGTCCCTGGCGCAATTGCAGAGCATTGCTGAAGATGACATAGAACCCCGGCTGTCGCGCATCTCTGAAATAGCTTCGGTGAGCATTCTGGGAGGCCGTGAACGTGAGGTGAAAGTGGCGGTCGACCCGGTGAAAGCCCAGAATTACGGCTTGAGCCTCAGCCAGGTAACCAGTGTTCTGGCCGCGGAGAATTACAATATGTCCAGCGGAGATATCTCCTTTGGAGAAAGAAAGTACTTTGTCCGCAGTTTGCAGGAATTTGAAAGCGTTGATGATGTCGGAGACGTGGCGCTTACAACTGCCGGCGGCAGCAAAATCCAGCTTAAAGAAATTGCCGAAATTAGTGAAGGATATAAAGAGACTGAACAAATCAGCCGTGTTAACGGCAGGGCCGCGGTGAGCATCCTGTGCCAGAAAGGGACCGACGCCAATACTGTCTCAGCCTGTGAAGATGTAAAAAAAGAAATGGAGAAAATCAAGGCCGAACTCGGTGACAAAATAGATGTGGATTACCTCATGGACCAGTCTGATTATATTAATAAATCTATTGGCAGTACTGCCAAGACGCTGGTCGAGGGGGCCATTCTGGCGGTCCTGATTATCTTCCTGTTCATGCGCAACCTGCGCAGTACGGCCATTGTCGGCATAGCCATACCCCTGTCGCTGGTGGCGACTTTTATCGTGATGTTTTATAACGGCAGCACCTTGAATATCATTACGCTCGGGGGCCTGGCCCTCGGGGTGGGGCGAATGATCGACGACTCCATCGTGGTTTTTGAAAATATCTACCGCCATCGGAGCCTGGGCCTTTCTGCCGGGGAAGCAGCCCTGAAGGGCACCGGTGAAGTGGGCGGGGCAGTCCTGGCCAGCACCTTGACTATGATCATGGTGTTTATGCCCATTGGCTTAGCGGAGGGGATCGCGGGGGTCATGTTCAAGCCGCTGGCCTTTACTATCGCTATAGCCATCGGCTGTTCCCTGCTGATATCCCTGACGGTGGTCCCGTTTATGTCATCCCGCTTGCTGACAGATAAAGCCATGGAGAAAAAAGGCGCGGGCAGGGGCTTCATCAGCAGAAAGTTCCACCGCCTGGGAGACTGGCTGGACGGCTTGGGCGAAAAATATAAAAAAGCAATCCTATGGGCACTGGGCCACAGGCGCAGAGTCATACTCGGCGTGACGGGCTTAATAGTTTTATCCCTTTGTGTGCTTCCCCTCGTCGGCGCTGAGTTTATGCCGGCCTCCGACTCCGGCAGTATTGCGGTCACGCTCGAAGCAGACAAGGGATCAATCATTGAGGATGTGGACAAAATCGCCATGGTAGCCGAGGAGAAGCTGCTCGGCAATCCTGCTGTCGATATAGTATATACCAGGATCGGCAGTGAAGGGATGATGTCGATTAACGGCGCCCCAACCAATACAGCCACTTTCAGCGTCCAGCTGATCCCCAAAGGCCAGCGGCCAGGGGTGGAACAGGTGGCTGAAGAAATAAGGCAGTCACTCAATGACATATCCGGTGTTAAAAAGTCAGTAAGCGTAAGCGAAGAAATGTCTATGGGCAGCGAAAGCGCCGTCCAAATCAATCTCCAGGGTGATGATCTTGATACGCTCCGGAGCATCTCCAAACAGATTGAAGGCATTGTGAAAAAGGTCCCCGGAACCCGTGAAGTGAAATCCTCAATGGGGGACGGAAATCCTGAGGTGCAGGTGAAGATCAACCGCCAGCGGGCCGCGTATTTTGGGTTGACTCCGGTCCAGGTTTCCAACGAAATCAGAACTGCCATTAACGGCTCAGTTGCCTCAAAATTCCGCGTCGAGGGGGACGAGATGGATATCAGGGTAACCAGCACGGTAAACGAAAACAGTGATATGGAGACCTTGAAACAACTGCAGATCCTCACCGTTCAGGGCAACAGCATCCCGTTATCCGATATTGCCAGTTTTGGCCTGTCAACCGGGCCGGTGCAGATTGACCGTCAGGACCAGTCCCGCCAGGCGACCATTTCCTGCGATTTGTTAAACAGGGATTTGAACAGTGTTACCAAGGATATTCAGGCACAGCTCGCGGATATAGTGCTCCCGGCCGGCTACACCATTGACTTCGGCGGGGCCAATGAGCAGATGGCGGAATCTTTCGGCAGCCTGCTGCTGGCATTTATAATGGCGGTCTTGCTCGTATACGTGGTCCTGGTGATACAGTATGAGTCCTTCAGAGACCCGTTTGTGATCCTGTTCTCCCTGCCCGGAGCGGTAATCGGCGTCATTTTTGCGCTGCTGCTGACGGGGAGGAGCTTCAGCGTCTCGGCGTTTATCGGGCTGATCATGCTGGTTGGGATAGCTGTCGCCAACGCTATTGTTTATATTGACTACCTGAAACAAATGATTGCTTCGGGCATGGACAGGACGGCCGCGCTGGCAGAGACCGGCAGGGTCAGGCTGCGGCCCATATTAATGACGGCCCTGGCCACCATCCTGGCTATGAGCCCGATGGTGACAGGACTGGGAGAAGGCGGCGAGACCAATGCTCCGCTGGCTACCGTGGTTATCGGGGGCCTTTTGGCCACCACCTTTGTCACCCTGTTCCTGGTGCCGGTCGTCTACAGTATCCTGGACGACTGGGGCCTGAAGCTTAGGAAGAAAAAATACGTGCCGAAAACAGAAGATACAACCCTGACAAATTAGGGTGACAGAGTGCGACAGCAGGGACGGTTCTCGGCTGTCGCATTCGTGTCAAGGGGACGGTTCTCTTGACACGTTCGTGTCAAGGGGACGGTTCTGTTGACACGAAACCGTCTCTTGTTAACTCTGCGACAGTCGCGTGCGACAGTGGGGACGGTTCTCGGTGTTGCATTTAAAAAGAACAAAGCAGCATCAGGAAGGACGTTAGAGCGCTCCTGACTGCGAGAAAGAGGGTCGTTCTTTTTGTTTTCATCCAGAAGAAAGGTGGTTGTTTAGATGGAAATTGGATTAAGAGACGTCCAGAAGACGCTGCTCCTGCCGTTGTGGGGCAGGGCGAAGCTGACTAAAATGGGGAACCCGGTTTTAAATGATCCCAAAGCGGCAGAGATCGTTGAGCAGCTGGCTGAAAGTGATTTTGAAAGCATACAGAAGATTTTTACTGATTTTTTTAATGTCGGCTGGGTAACCAGGGCGAGGATGTTTGACGATACAATAAGGACTTTTTTGTCAGGGCAGCCTGAAGCTGTGATTGTAAATCTCGGCGCCGGTCTGGACACTACATTTTTCAGAGTGGATAACGGGCGGTTGCGCTGGTATGATCTGGATTTGCCTGATGTTATCGAGGTTAGAAAAAAAATAATCCCGGAAAGCGACCGTTCCAAATGTATAGCAAAATCCTTGTTTGATCCGTCCTGGATGGAGGAAATACAGGCGGCGAGTGCCAATATCCTGTTCCTGGCCGGGGGGGTGCTGTACTATTTCAAAGAACCGGAAGTAAAAGGATTATTCAGGCTGCTGGCCGACCACTATTCGGGAGGAGAAATAGTTTTTGACACGGTGTCGGAGTACAGCATGCCTTTCGTGAACAACGGCCTTAAAGCAACCGGCCACGATGAGTCCGCCTTTCTCAAATGGGGTATTAATGACGTGAAAACAATGTCCGGGTGGGACCCCAGGATAGAGGTGTTAGATGAATACCCGCTGTTTTCACGCCTGGAGAACAAGGATTTCTGGAACCAGAAAATAATTGACTACATGGCACAAAGTGACAAAACCAAAAGCTCCAATATTGTACATGTGAAATTTGCGGAAAACGCGTGACCATGGTTTGACAATTGTTGACGATGGTTGACAATGGGTGCGGTTCTGTGTCTAGTTTGTTGTAGAATGCCACAGGCAAGAACCGTCCCCGAATGTAACATAACTTTCCTTGGTTATGCGGTTGGGGGCTCCGAAGGCCCCTTTTTGTTGTCAAAATCGAGAATAACTGATTTATAACGCGAGTATAAGAAAGATGCAGCCAATAAAATTAGGCCGAGGGTGATAAACGAGAAAATCCGGTATAAAGTTTCGAGGAATGACAGGTCATATGAAAATATTTTTATTATTGTCAACCCAAAAAGGATTATTGATATAATACGGATATTCCTGATTCTCCGGCTGAAACCAAGGACCATTAAAAATATGGAATAGATTAGCCAGGCCAGCGACATGGCCATCTGCTGCATGTTCTTTAAATTGGAGTATCCGTCGCGGAAGTCCGTGCCGGACATGCTTAATAAATAAATTTCTTTTCTAAAGTAGTCATATGTTTCACCCGATATGAGGAGAAACCCTAATACAATGGCACACACCTGCGCCGCAGTTAAAGACTTTTCCAGCCAGTTGTATAAATGAGAGTATTTTTTAAGAACCCTGGCAATAAAGAGTGTTCCGAAAATTACAAACATCATTGCGGCAGCCCGGTAGTTGCACAGTACGCTGAAATCATCAATAGGTGTGAAAATAGTTCCACGAATTGCCGCAGATATTACCGATAATACAAATGCGCCCGCTCCGCAGTATAGGACAGGTAAATTTTTTTTCTTTAGCGCCCACAGGGAAACCGGCAGACAGTACGCCATCCACACCATCGCCAGAGTCATGCGCGAGTATAATTCATAGGTTCTATAAATTGTTAGAGCAACTCCGGCTTCTTTAATGAGTTTACTGAAATGGTCGATTGTCTCCACGGTAACCAGTTCAAATATAGTGAGTGCCAGGACAACCTGTACAGCTGCCGCCGGCAGCTCCAGCCATTTGTATGAATGTGAATAATTTTTAAGAGCCCTTGCAATAACAAGTGTACCGCCGATTACAAACAGCATGGCGGCAGCCCGGTAATTGAGCAGCAAACTGAAATAATCTATAGGTGCAAAAGCAATTCCCCGTATAGTCGCAGTTAGCACCGATAATACAAAGGCGCCGGCGCCGCAGTAAAAAACAGGCAGCAGTTTCTTTCTGAGCGACAATAGGGAAACCGGCAAGCTGTATGCTATCCAAACTACTGCCAAAGTCAGCCACTTATAAAATTCAAGGAATTTGTAATCGGGAGAATAAACTTTCATTCCTTCAGTCAGTTTACTAAAATAATCGATTGTCTCCACAGTAACCAGTTCAAATATCGTGAGTGCCAGAACAACCTGTGCGGCTAACGCCGCCTTTCCCATCCATGTGAATTTTTCACCTTCACCCGCGAAAACACGGCTGTTGATGTAAAGCCCGGCAATAATTACAAGGAATGCGGCAAAGCGGTAATTAAACACCAGTGTAAAGTAGTCAATAGGTTTGTATGATAAACCTGAATATATGGCAGCCGCGGCGGATAGAGCCAATACACCAACTCCGCAGTGCAAAACGGAAAGGACCCTTCTTTTTATTCCAGTTACCGTCAAGATGAGTGAATAAACCATCCAAACCATTGATAATGTTAAATATTCTTTGAAAATTAGGCTTTGGGCATCTAAGCTGTTAACGTTAAGCAGCATGCTACGGAAATAATCATTGATTTCTAT
Source organism: Pelotomaculum propionicicum (assembly GCF_048984525.1). Taxonomy (GTDB): domain Bacteria; phylum Bacillota; class Desulfotomaculia; order Desulfotomaculales; family Pelotomaculaceae; genus Syntrophopropionicum; species Syntrophopropionicum propionicicum_A. The sequence continues at coordinate 116,409 of NZ_JBMGJC010000009.1, read as the reverse complement.
TGTGAAGAGTATGAGGAGTGTTACACACCATCCATAATGGAGAGATGCTGCAATCATGTCTTTAAACTTATACTCGATGTTTTTGCAGAAAGAAGAGGTCAGCCCCAGCGATGCGGCAAGTATGATAAAGGCAAGTGAGCGCAGGTTTAAGATAAGGTTGAACTGGTCAACTGGCAAATAATAAAATGCTCCTTTGGTTAAGGCAAGCCAAATTGATGACAGGGCAAGCAGCCCTACGGCGGATAACCACACATAATTTATCTTGTAGCGGTTTCCATACCATGCTAAAAAAGCTGCTTCAATAGACCAAAAAATAGGGATTTTAAAGCCGTCAAAATGGTTCGCGGTTGCTATTACTAAAAATAGTATTGATGATAGAACATATTGAGCATATATTTTAGCGTCGCCGGCGAGCCTCTGTTTAAACAGGATAAGAGGAATAAAATAGGCAAAACAAATTGCCAGGGTGGCAAGGCCCATCCATTGGTGATGATCATGGTTAATAACCAAATACATCGCCGCATAATAAATAAAAGCGTTCAGCACCGCGATGGCCTGGCTCATCTGCACCACTTTGGTACGAAGAATATTGAAAATGTAGAATAAGTGGAACAATCCCCAGAATATTGTCAGGAAAACAATTGTGGCAATGATGTCCGCCGGGCTGTAATACTTGTTAAACCAAAGGAAGTATATCAGGTATGTCGTAATAAATGTAAGCGGTTCAAGGATTGTCCAGGATGTTTTCTTGGTCAGGACAATAAGAAAGCCCGCTTGAAGTAGGGAAAGGTAGATAAACAGGCCGATCTCATTGGCCTGTCCGGTGCTCAGCAGAAAAGGAGTAAGTGAGCCGCCGGCCCAGCCGAGCAGTGATATCGCCAGTGAATCGTAACGAAACGCCATGAAAAATGCTGTTAAGGTTACTGCTGACATCAATGCAAAGGCGGCTGTCTGGGAGACCAGGTGGTAATAATTGAAGGAAGCGTAGGCTGAAAGATACAAAACAGATACACCGGCTCCAAAAATCCCCTGGGCGAAGATCTGGTAACCTTTTTTGTGAAACCGTGCTCCGCTGTAAAGGATTGCTACTCCTGCCAGAAAGCCTATAAGGACTCTTGCTGTTTCCGAAATCCAGTTATTATCAAATGAATATTTAAGAAAGAACCCGATGCCGATAATAAGGGCGAGCGCGCCAATGCGGTTTAAGAGTTTTCCGCCGACCAACTCCTCCCATTCCTCTTTTGTCCGGGTAGTAAATATAAGGGTATCTAGCCAGTTCTTTTGAGGTTCTCTACTCTTCACGGGTTTCTGTATACCGTCATAAGGAGAAGACACCTGAATTTCCGGACTTTCCTCTGCAACTTGTGTTACAGCTGTTAAAGGCTCCACAACGGCAGTATCAGGAGGGTTCTGGATATTTGTTTCCAACGCGGGTTTAGCGATCAGTTCAGTCTTTTCTGCCGGGGCAGTCGTTTGGCTGTCTGTTATAGTACCGGTCTTAACAGGATGAATTTTAATACCTGTCTCCGCTGCAGGTTTAGATATCATTTCCGCTTTTTCTGCCGGGCCAGCCTCCTGGCTTGATGGTACTGTACCGTCAGTAACAGGAGTAGTTTTGAAATCTGTCAACGCTGCTGCGGGTTTAGAGATTAGTTCCGCATTAACTGCCGGAGCAGTATCCTTGGTGGCTGTTGCTGCTAACCTGGCTTCAAGCTCATTTATTCTTGATGAAAGGCTTTCAATTTTATTTTTTAGTTCTTTTACAGAAGACCCCAAATTAAGGGCATATATAGGTAACCATATTAGTAAGGCAAGTAATAATAGCAGGATAAATATAATAGGAGTCATTAATTGCGCCTCCTAGAAATTTTTACTATATTTTATCATAATTAGACAAGTTTTACCAAGATATTTTATTTATAGATTATTTATGCAGCGGGGGCGCTCCTGCCTGTTCGTTTATCTATGTAATTTTTTCCCGTGTGAGGCAACAACCGAGGCGACGGCAGCCCAGAGGACTAACGCATAGATAGCGTACCAGAGTGTGTCGTTTGCAGGCGATATGGGAGAAGGGCCCAGGGCGGCCAGGAATCCTGTAGAGCTTGCGTGCATCAGCTGGGCCAGCAGCACACTGCTGGTGTTGTTATAGACCCAGGCGATGAGCACTCTCATGGCGGTCATGGCCAAAATCATCATTGCGAAAAAGTGAGGCAGCCAGAGCGCTCCGAGAGTAACGGAAGAGCCAAGGTAGTCAGCCAACAAGTGCCACGATGACCAGAGCACCCCGAGCAGGAGAGCGGCGCCCAAGGCGCTGTATTTCTGCTGCAGCCTGGGGAGAGCGAACCCGGTCCAGCCTATTTCCTCAAAAAAACCGGCCACAAGGCCGATTATGATGCCCAGTGCATTAAAACCTGGCGCGAAGTCCGGGGATACAAGGGTGCTTAGAGTCAGGAGGACCGCCATGATGAGGACCGGGGGTATCAGAATTGCCGCCGCGTACCAGCGTAAACCAACCCGCCACCGGCCCATGCGGGAGAGCAGTTCCCGCAGGCCGTTTTTTCCCTTTGTGACAGCTGTCATGACAATACCAGCGATGCTGGGCCCGGCCAGCATCGACAGGAACATAAGCATTGCATCCGTTAACTGCAGGGTTTCCCCCCGTAAGAACTTTGGTGCGGCTGCCAGGCTAATGCTTGCCCAGGAGATCGTATAGGCCAATATAAAATAGATGGCAACAGGGCGGCGTTCAATAAATTCTTTAATTTTTATGGTTGTTTCTCCTTTCTAAAGAACCCCGCGTAACCCTTGTATTCGTGAAGGTTTAGCTATATGGAACAGGCTGAACTTCATTATTTACATGAAAACCAAAGAAATGGAACCGAAAGTATTGTGTGCAAAAACGGTAAAATTAAAACCGTCTTGTATTTTAACTGCATGCAAAAGCGGTACAGGAAGCAAATTTTCCTTGTACCGCTTAAATGTGACAGCCAGAACCGTCCCCGCTGATCGCACGTCCACGTTGTCGCACCCGCGTCCCCGGTTACAATGTCTTCTCCAGGATCTGGTTGATGCGCTCGACCATGGCGCGCGGATTGACAACCAGGCCTGCCGAAATGAGCGCGTTGTCAAAGACCTGCTCGGCCACAACCCGGGCAAATTCCGGGTCCTCTTCGCGCAGTTCGTTCAGCCGCTTGATCAGCTTGTGCCGGGTGTTGATCTCCAGGGCTTTTTGACCCAGGGCGCCGAAGTCCCTGTTCGCCGCCTGCATTACCCGCTGCATGCTGCTGGTCATCATGGGGTTTAAGTTTAAAATGATGGCCGGGCTGTCCACCAGGCGGCTGGAACTGTTAACCTCACTAACTTTATCCCCCAGGATTTCCTTGAGCCAGGCAGTCAGGGAAGTTGTATTATCGCTGTCAAGGGGCTCTTCGCCGGGTTTGTCCCCGGGGCCGGGAAGTTCCAGGCCGGTGCTGTCGGCGGAAACAAGCTTTTTGCCTTCATATTCGCCGAGGTTGCTTAAAACGAAGTCGTCTATAGGCTCGTAGGTGTAAATAACCTCGTAGCCGCCGGCCCGAAAAGCCTCGACGTAGGGACCGGCTTCGATGGCTTCCCTGCTGGGCCCGTTTATGAAATAAATGTCCATTTGCTCTTCCTTCATCCGCCCCGTGTAATCAGCCAGTGAGACCAGCTTGCCGGGTTCTGCCGCCGATGACTCGAACCGCAGCAGTTTGGCCAGTTCTTTCCGGTAGGCAAAATCCGCCATAGCTCCCTCTTTTATGAACATCCCGAAAGTGTTCCAAAATTGAGCGTACTTTTCAGGGTCGTCCTGTGACTCTTTGTCCAGGAACTTGAGAAAACGGCCGGTTATCACCTTCTGCAGCTTTGCTATCAGCGCGCTGTCCTGCGCGGTTTCGCGGGAGATGTTGAGCGGGATGTCCTCGCTGTCCACCACGCCCCTGACAAAGCGCAGCCATTCGGGAAGTATAGTTTCCGAATTGGGCTGGATTAAGACTCTCCGGCTGTATAGGTTTGTCCCCGGTTCCATCCTGCCGAAGCCGTAACGTTCAAAGTTGTTTTCCGGCACAAACAGGAGGGCGTTGATCGCCAGGGGCGCGTCTGCGGTAAAATGCAGGTGGTAGAGCGGCTCGTCAAAGGCGTTGGCGATAAATTTGTAAAACTCTTTGTACTCTTCCTCGGTCACTTCGCTCTTATTGCGCGTCCAGATGGCCTGGATGGTGTTAACCTGATCCCTGTCCACCTTGATCGGAAAAGGGACAAAGCTGGAGTACTGCCTGATGATTTCCTTGACCCTTGCCGCCTCTGAGAATTCATAGGCGTCCTCTTTTAGTTCCAGGACAATTTTTGTGCCTCTCTGCAGACCTTCCGCCGTCCGCACATCGTAACTGCCGGCGCCTTCTGAAACCCACTCGCAGCCCGGCTCGCCGGGGAGGTACGACTGTGTGAGCACCCGTATCTTTTTGGCCACCATGAAGGCGGAGTAAAACCCCACGCCAAACTGTCCGATGAGGTTGAAGTCCTTTTTGTCGGAATCGTTTAGCTGCTGGATGAATTTTTTCGAGCCCGAGTGGGCGATGGTGCCCAGGTTTTCCACCAGCTCGTCCCTGGTCATGCCAATGCCGGTATCGGCGACGGTAATTGTATGTTCCTTGTCGTCAAGTTCAATGGAGATTTCCAGCGGCAGGACGTCCGGACCGGTGACCTCCTTGTTAACCACGGACTCGTAACGCAGCTTTTCCAGGGCGTCGGCGCTGTTGGAGATGAGTTCCCGCAGGAAGATTTCCCTGTCGGTGTAGAGGGAGTTGATCACAATATCCAGCAGCTTTTTGACTTCAGTTTGAAATTCCCTGTTTTCAAATTGCTCCTTGGGGGAAGCATCCGGCATAAGTTAAACACCTCCATAACATTATTATCCGATTTGACCTTTGCTGACTATAAGTATAAAATTGGTTTTTTCATGTGTCAAGAGTCGGTTCGATTAAATTTTAAAAGAGCAGAAGCTACCCGCTTTATAATAAGGGGGCGGTTCTTCTCTGCCGCATTTCAAGAAGCATACAGAAAACAGCCCCTGTTGCAGATAAAAAAAGTGCGACAGGATTGTTCCTGTCGCACCAAGAGTTATTATAAAGCGTTATTTCTGCACTTTTACGGTGGTCTGGCCTATAACCAGAGTGCCGTTGACATAACCGCGGAACTCAACTGTCACTTCAGATGGGGTCCATTTGAAGTCGGAACGTTCGAAGTTAAACTGGCCGATTTTCGCCTGGTTGTAGTAGCCCTTGTTGCTGGTAAGCGCGCTCACGCCGTTGAGCCTGGCGGTGTTCAGGTCAAAGCCCTGGGTGCGGAAGCCCGCCGGCAGGTTTACACGGACGGTGAAAACGCCCTTGGTGTCATTCATGACCTTTGGTGTTACTTCGATAGTTCCCGGGATGTAAACAGTGAACTGTTCCTGGACCGTGGCGCTCAGACCTGCGGCATCAGTCACGGTTACGGTGACATTGTAGACGCCCGGTTTGTCCAGTACGATAGTCGCGCCATTTGCATACAGGCTCCCGGCGGCTTCACCCGGTTTGAAAACCGTCATTGTTTCGGAAGCGATGCCCGAAATGCTGTCATCTGCCGAGTAAGTCAGCTGCAGCGAGGCGCCAAGCGGGTATTCGTCGTTCAGGTCCATTGTGACCACAGGCGCTGTCTTGTCTATCTTCACTTCAACCGCATTAACCGCTTCAACGTTTCCAGCGTTATCAACCGAGTAGTAGGAGACCTGGTTGAATCCTTCTTTACTTACTGTAAAGGTGGTCCCCTCCGCATAGCCTGATCCGTTAACCGCATAGAAGGTTTTTGCCACGCCGCTCAATGTGTCATCTGCGGCCAGGGTTACGACCACATCCTCCTTGGACCAGGCTGCCGGAACGTTGGATGTGGTGACCGGGGCTGTCCGGTCGATTTTCACTTCAACAGTTTGTGTCTGCTCGATATTGCCCGCGTTGTCAACCGAGTAGAAAGAGATGCTATTAACGCCTTCCGTATCGACTGTAAAGGAGGCGCCCCCGGTGAACGCGCCTCCGTTCACGGAGTAGTAGGTGTTTGCAACACCGCTTAAACTGTCTGCCGCGGTCAGCCTTACTGCATCCTCCTTGGACCAGGCTGCCGGAACGTTGGATGTGGTGACCGGGGCTGTCCGGTCGATTTTCACTTCAACAGTTTGTGTCTGCTCGATATTGCCCGCGTTGTCAACCGAGTAGAAAGAGATGCTATTAACGCCTTCCGTATCGACTGTAAAGGAGGCGCCCCCGGTGAACGCGCCTCCGTTCACGGAGTAGTAGGTGTTTGCAACACCGCTTAAACTGTCTGCCGCGGTCAGCCTTACTGCATCCTCCTTGGACCAGGCTGCCGGAACGTTGGATGTGGTGACCGGGGCTGTCCGGTCGATTTTCACTTCAACAGTTTGTGTCTGCTCGATATTGCCCACATTGTCAACCGAGTAGAAAGAGATGCTGCTTACGCCTTCCGTATCGACTATAAAGGAGGTGCCCTCGGCGAATGCGCTGCCGTTTACAGAGTAGTAAGTTTTTGCAACACCGGTTTCGTTGTCGGTCGCGCTCAGGGTTACTGACGCGCTTTGATTAACCCAGCCGGTTGGCGCCTCAGCGGTTGTTTCCGGCGCTTCAGTGTCAACGATCAGTTTCGCGATAACTGTATTTGACGGAGCCGATTCGCCGAACGAGTTGCTGTACGAGGTTACATAAAATTCATGGTCCTTATACGAGAGGTTGTCGATAATATAGTACAGGTCGTTCACGTTTTTCGTAACCGGTACGATTTTACCGTCTATGATTTCATACACGTTATAACCGTTCGCGTAAGTGATGAAGTCCCAGTAGATCTGGGCGCTGGTTTTACTCAACAGCTTCACGCTGGCTTCCGGAGGCTGCATTGTGGGATAAATTATGTTCTCGGTTAACCTGCTGGATGGCGCCGACTCGCCGAATTCCGTGCTGTACGCGGTTACTTCAAAACTGTGAACCGCTTCCGACAGGTTATTGAGTATGTAAGTCAGATCCTTTCCGTTATAGAGCAACTGCCTGCCGCTGCCCGTTACTTCGTAGACGCGGTATTCATTTGCCCAGGTTACCTTCTGCCAGTACAGGGTAATGTTGTTGACGTTGTAAATGCTCCATGTCAAGACCGGCGGCTGCACCACCGGCCAGACCAGGGTGAAGCTTACCGTGCTGCCTGCCGGCGATTCACCAAAGCGGTTGCTGTACGAGTGGACCTCGTAAATGTAATCGCCTTCCGGCATGTTTTTAAATGTGACTGCGTTGCTGTTGAAACCGGTCAAAGTTTTTGCCAGTATCTTTTCCCCGTTAACTACCTGGTAGACATTATAGCCCGCCGCGTAGAGAACCTTGTCCCAACCCAGGTTGATGTCATTGCCGGCTGTAATGCTCTTGATCAGGTTGGCCGGCGGCTGCATCGTTGGAAAGACCAGGGTAAATGATACTGTACTGCCCTCCGGCGATTCACCGAAGCGGCTGCTGTAGGAGTAGACCTCGTAGACATAATCGCCTTCCGGCATGTTGGGGTAAGTGATGGTGGTGTTGTCGATGCCGGTCAAAGTATCTTTCAGTATCTTTTCCCCGTTAACCATCTGGAAGACTTTATATCCTGACGCGTTGGTGGATCGGTCCCACTTCAGGGTGATGTTATTGCCGTTTGTAATGGTCTGGATCAGGTTGGCCGGAGCTTTCATGATCTGCTCCTGCAAAGTCAGGGAAACCTGGCGTCCTTCCGGCGATTGACCAAAACGGTCGCTTACCGAATGGACGACATAAGTGTGTTCGCCGTACGGCACCCTGGTGATTGTCGTGGTCAGGGCCGCTACCGGGGTTGGAGTTTTCAGTTCTTTTTGCCCGTCAACCAACTCGTAAACGTTGAATTTGTTGGTGTAATCAACCCCAGTCCAGGTCAGCACAATATCATTGCCGTTCTTGATTGTGTAAGTGACATTAGACGGCGCCGCCATCACGGGATGGACCAGGGAGAACGTGATCTCCGCTCCTTCCGGCGATTCACCAAGGAGCGTTGAGTAAGAGTGGACAATGTAATAGTAATCCCCAGCCGGCTTGTTGGTAAAAGTTTTACTGATAATGGGACCGGTACCGGTCACCGGGGTTATCAGGTTTTTTTGCCCGTCAACGACCTGGTAGACATTATAGCCCGTCGCGTAGGTGGTTTTGTTCCACTTCAGGGTGATGTCATTGCCGTTGGCAATACTGTAGGTCAGGTTGGCCGGGGTTTCCATCGTCTGCCCGGTCAGGGTCACTGTTAGCCGGCTTCCTTGCAGCGACTCGCCGAAGCGGTCGGAGTATGAGTAGATCTCGTATGTGTATTCACCCGGCGGCATGTTGGTGAAAGCTTTAGCGGTACCGGTCACCGTGTATTTCAGGTTTTTTTGCCCGTTAACGATCTGGTAGATTTTATAATCGGTCGCATTAAGGGATATGTCCCAGGTCAAAGTAAAACTTGTAGCGCTGTTGATCGTCTGGATCAAATTAGACGGTGGCTGCATTTCGGGGAAATCAATTGAGAAGGAAATCAGGCTGCCTTCCGCCGACTCGCCGAAGCGGTCGCTGTAGGAGTGGACCTCGTAGGTGTAATCACCTTCCGGCCGGTTGGTGTATTTGACTGACGTCACGGTTCCGGTGTTTATCGGGGTTTTCAGTTCTTTTAGCCCGTCTTTGACCAGGTAGATCCTGTAGCCGTTCGCGCCTGTCACGGTTGTCCAGGTTAAAATTACGTCATTGCCGTTTTGAACCGTATATGCTAAGTTTGCCGGCGCGGCCAGTGTCTCGAAACTTATGGTGAAGGCCACCTGGCTGCCCTCCGCCGATTCGCCGAAGCGATCGTTGTAGGAGTGGACCTCGTAGATGTAATCACCAGCCGGCAGTTTGGTGTAGGTGACGGAGGTGCCGGTCGGAGAGCTTTTCAGGTTTTTCTGCCCGTCTATAACCTGGTAGACTTTATATTTGGTCGCGTTTGGTACGGCATCCCAGGTTAAAACTACGTCATTGACGTTCTGGATTCTGTAGGTGAAGTTTGCCGGAGCGGTCATAGTCAAATCTCCAATAGTGAAGGAGAGCTGGCTACCCTCCGCTGACTCGCCGAAGCGGTCGCTGTAGGAGTGGACCTCGTAGATATAATTACCTTCCGGCTGTTTGGCATAGGTGACGGAGGTGCCGGTCGGGGAGCTTTTCAGTACCTTTTGCCCGTCTATGACCTGGTAGACTCTGTAGCCGGTAGCGTTTGTTGCGGAACTCCAGGTTAATACGACGTCATTGGCATTTTGGATCTTGTAGGTAAAGTTAGCCGGCGCTGCCAAAGTCACCGTGTCCAGGGTGAGGGACGCCCGGCTGCCCTCCGCTGACTCGCCGAAGCGGTCGGAGTAGGAGCGGACTTCGTAGATATAGTCGCCGGGAGGCATGTTGGTGTAAGTTTTAGAAGTACCCGTCACAGTGTCTTGCAGGACTGTTTTCCCGTCGATAATCCGGTAGATATTGTAGCCTGTCGGGTAGCTGACGGCATTCCATTTCAGGGTCAGGTCATTGCCGTTTGTCACGGTACACGTAAAGTTACCCGGGGCCGTCATCACGGGGTGGACAACCTCTACCTGTAAAGGAGTGGAAAGAGGGGACTCCCCGTACAGGGAATTCTCGGCGGAAACCGCGTAGGTGTAAGTTCCCTCAGGCGCGTTGGTAACGGTGTGCGTTTGTACCGTCAGCGAATCGAGCAGTGTCTCTCGCCCGTCTGAACCGATCTGGTAAAGATTATACTTCTCGGCATACAGGGACGCTCCCCAGCTCAGGACGATGTCGTTGCCGTTTTTAAACGTTTTCGTTAAGGCCGGCGCCGCCATACCCGGATAGACAATGTCTACGGTAACTGGTGCGCACGGACCCGACTCACCGTAAGCGCTCAACGTCGTCACGACATACCTGTAGGAGCCTTCTTCAAGGTCATTGATAGTGTAGGAGGTCGATGTTGTTGAATCCAGCGATATTAATCGCCCGTCAGTTATTTCATACACATGATAACTGACAGAACCGGTAACCGGACTCCACGTTAGTTTTACGTCATCAGGGGACTGCATTTGGTAGGCAAGGTTGCTCGGGGGCAGCACATCATTGCCGGTGGACGATGCGAAAGTGTTATACACTGGGAACACCAGCTGTAACACTAGCAGCATCGTCACTAGAAAGGAGATCTTTCTGTAAAGAACTTTACCCATGACCATGGTCCCTCCCTTTTTATGTGAAAAGGCGGTAAGGTTCAAAAAAAATGAACCTCAAACAAGGCTCATAGGCAATTTTCTATGTTCCTTGTGGCAACCGGCTGCCATCCACGAAATGTACATTCTCCCGTGGTACAGGCCCTTGGCTTTGCGTCTCACGGTTTCCCGTGATTTGCCCTTTTCACTTGGTTTTTAAACTAAATTGTATCATAGTTTCCCGGGTTGTATATGGGACACAGATCCCATTTATATACGACAAAGGTCCTGCTTTCAGTGGTACTAAGATCCGATCACCCATAATTACGTGTGAGATGATAAAATATAAGAGTAAAACGAAATATTTTAGTGGGGGTATTATTTAATGCCGAAGAAGAAAACATGGCTGGCAGTCCTGTTTTTGGTAGTGCTCCTGGCATCTGTGACAGCTGCCGCCGCCGGGAGCGTGCCAAACGTCACGCCGGAGATGGAGACAGCGGATTTCTGGATCGGCAAGCTCTCAGATCCGGACAGCGTGATCATGAGCCAGGGGGAGATATCAGCTTTCAACCGTGATATTATCCAGGCGCAGCCCGGCCTCGTGTTTGATTTAACTGACTATCCATCGTCAATAAGCGGGAGTGTGCTGTCAAATTTGGTCACCAACCGCCCCTTTCCGGTCGATGAGGAAAGGTACTGCAACGGCTGGCTGGTTGAAAGGGCTTATTACGACAACCTGCTGAGACAGATGAACCTGCCCGGAATAGGGGAGAGCAACAAGGTCGCCTGGGCGGTCACGGTCAGACGGAGCAATATCAGGACTTTCCCAACCTATGATGAGTCGCTGGAAGCGCCTGACGACATAGAGTTTGACCTGTTCCAGGAGACGGCGGTGAGCCCGGCTGAACCGGTGCTGGTCCTGCACCGCAGCCTGGACGGCAGCTGGTGCTTTGTGCAGATATACAATTATAACGGATGGATGCCCGCCGCAGACCTGGCCGTGGCCGAAGATAAAGACATCTGGCTTGAATATGTACGGCCGGAAAATTACCTGGTGGTGACAGGCAACAAGGTCGGGATTTACTTTAGACAGGATAATTTCGCGGCTGAACTGGTCGAGCTCACCATGGGCGCCAGAGTCCCGCTGGCCGGTGAGGGTAAAGAATCAAGCGGCGCTTACTCCGTTAAGCTGCCCGTGCGCGGGGATAATGGTGAACTGCTGGTGGAGGCTGCCTCGATTCCGGCCGGCAGTGATGTGTCAGTCGGGTATATGCGGTACACCCGGGCGAATATCATCAGGCAGGCTTTTAAGATCCTGGGTGAGCGGTACGGCTGGGGCGGCATGTTCAACGGCAGGGACTGTTCCGCCTTTGTTATGGACGTCTATAAAAGTTTCGGCCTGATGCTGCCGAGGAACGGCGACGAGCAGGAGCGGTCGGCGGGCAGGACGGCGAGCTTTGAGTCGCTCGGCACGGAGCAGCGCTATGGGCTGGTTGCCTCACTGCTGCCGGGGGCCTCATTGCATACCCCCACCCACGAGATGCTCTACCTGGGAGAACACAACGGGCTGCATTACGTGATCCACGATATCACCTCGTACGGTGAAATAAATTCCGACGGCTCCATAGGTAAAGCCGTGCTGAACAGGGTTGCCGTGACGGACCTGTCCCTGACCAGGAGAAACGGGATGACTTTTATTGACTCCCTCACGGGCGGCAAGCAGATTGAACCGGCCAGCATGCCGGACAAGCCACCCGTTAACTATTATGTGAGTGTGTTTGTAAACGGCGACCCTGTGTCGTTCCCGGACCAGCAACCCTACCTCGACACCTCCGCGGGCAGGGTATACGTGCCCCTGCGCTTTGTTTCGGAAGCTCTTGGCGCTGATGTGGAGTGGGTGCAGGAAGAGCAAAAGATTGTGATTAATAAAGGGAACAGGGTGATAATGCTGCACTCCGGCAGCAGGGAAGTATATGTGGACAGCCGGATTTACACGATGGATGTGGCGGTTGAGCTGGTTAACGGCAGGAACATGGTGCCTCTGCGCTTTGTCAGCGAGGCCCTGGGCGCGCAAGTAGAGTGGACCGCCTCCGGCCGCGGCGGCCGCGTAGATATCACAGAGTAAGCTGTGGAGACAGGTGGACGTTCGTTTTGTTTCCCTTTGCCTATGAGAATGTGTCAACAACCCCGTCCCCTTGACACGCATTCCCTTGACACGACGAACAGACGCAAAATACCCGGGATTTTAGAATAATCTCGGGTTTATTTTTTTAGAAAAAATTGCTATTATTAACATATATCGCATAATGTCGCAGTTTGGAATATTTTGAGGTGGCGCCGATGAAAGTATATGTTTCTGTAAAGCAAGCAGGCAAACGAAAAGAATATATAACAAAAAAAGAATTGATACTGGAGAACGCTCCTTTAAACTTAAGGGGCCTTATTACAGAAGTTGTTCGTATCAATGTAACCGCATACAACAACAAAACAGCCGGACCCCTGATCATCAAATACCTTTCACCGGCGGAAATAGAGGACCAGGCTGAAACCGGCAAAGTTGGTTTTGGTGAGCGCCGCAGCCATGAACAGGCTGATGTCTATAGAGCAATAGAAACTGCGGTACTTGCCTTTGAGGACGGCATCTACAGAGTGTTCATAGGTGAAAATGAGATTTCATCTCTTGATGAACCGCTTGAAATAAATGAAAACGGCCTGCTGACCTTTATCCGTTTCACCATGCTCGCAGGCAGAATGTGGTGAGGTGCGATGATATATAACTATATTAGCAACGAAGAATTACAAAAGCATATCTCAATGGTTAGAGGAAAAACAATTTTATGGTTCGGAAGAAATAAAAAAATATTAAACGCGGTTCTGTCTTGTTTATCAACAGGGTCATATAACTATACTGAACAGAACAAAATGCTAATCGGACTGTATAACACCTTGTGGACCGGGGATAAAATAGCCGGCGTCTTTTCCGGCTCTGAATATAAGGTGTTGGTGAGGCTTATTGGCGAGGAATGGGCGGGAAAATTTAAAAAAATATGGGACAGGAGTACTAATTATACTTACTCAACAGGACTCGCGCGACGTTCCTACCGGGCAAAAACAAATGAAGCGCTGTACCTTGCTTCAGGAGTATCAAAGCTTCTAGACATGGTTTACCTGGCGGCAAATGATTTCACATATAATAAATACTTTTCCCGGGAAAACAACACTTTTCAAAACATCCCTGTTATTTCGGACCTGCTGGCGCTGGAAATGGACGAAGGCAATGAGGCGGTGATCAACAAGGTCCGTGATATTGTTTATGGAGACAACAATACAGGCCTGGTCTCCCGCGAAATAATAAAGGGGCTCCTGATGAGCCGCAGCGGTGAGGCGCATAAGTGGGCGGGCGACCTCCTGCTTGCCGCCAGGCTGCAGGAGGGGCTGCGCCAGGTTATTGTCGAGTGCGTGGACGAGGGGTCAAAGGAAGGCTTTCTCCATATATTGAAAATAATACTTGACCACGACCTGGTCAGGTTTTCATCCGTGGTCCGGGCGCTTGATGTCTGGACAGGTCTTGGCATATCGGCGCAAAAGCCGGCTGTTGTACAAAAATGCCTTGAAACAGGCTACAGGTGCCTTACCGAGAGCGGTTATGCCTGCGCCTGCCTGGAGAGCAGCGACGCAATGCTTATATTTATGGGGCTCTGGGCGATGGCCTATGAGGACATCGCCATGACCGAGGATAAGATTAAAACCCTTTTGTCCGCAAATGATAAATATAAAAGGATGGCAGCCCTTTATTTTCTGGCCCAGACCCAATTTCCAACTTATCAGCACAGTTTGGCAGTACAGCTCCTGGACGATCCGGACCTGGAGGTCAAAAGCTGGGCCCTGGTCAACCTCTTTGCCGATACAAATTACATAACCTTAAGGCCCGAATTCCAGGACGAACTAGAAAAATATAATAAAATTAAGGGCGTCTGCAGCCGGCAGGAGCTGCTTGAAAAACTTAAAAAAATGCTGGACAGTATGCCCAAAAAGGAAGTTACCTTCAGGGAAAGCATATTTCCGTGGCTGCAGCTAACGGTATCATGTGATGAAATTATACTTAAAATGCTGCTGGCCATGGCTGGTAAAGCAGCGGACAGCGACGTGGAGCTGCTGCTGGATTACCGGGACAAAATGAACGTCGATACCCGCAGGGAGTTCGTTAATGCCTTTCTGTATGACCCAAGAACGAGAAAACAAAAAACCGCGATTGTTGAGTTATTGGGAGACAAGAGCCCTTATGTGCGTTCCACCGTATTGGGAATTGTTGAAAAGCTCAAGCTCTCGCCTGATGACTATAGAATAATTGAAGATTTACTGCAGTATAAAGCCGGCGATCTGCGAAAAAACGCCATCTCTATATTGCTGCTGCAGCCTCCCGAAGCGCTGTTGGGCAGTGTCAAGCGTTTGCTGGAAGCTGGAGATGAGAATAAGCACCTGGCAGCCCTCGATATTATTTCATCAGTTGAAAACAAGCCGAAATACGCGGGCATATCGCATGAGTGCCGGCGGATAGCGGCCGTGCTTGCTGAGACTTCTCAGAAAACCAGGATCCTGTCAGAAAAAATTATTAATAAAGAAGCGGCTCATTTCTCCGCCGCGGACGGTTTTGGACTTTTTAGCCCGGGCCAGGAAATACCCCTCATCAGATTATCATGCCCTAAAGGTTTTTCCGCCAGGGATGTGCTGTCTTCTTCATATGATCAGATTAAAAAAACAATGCTGGTTTTCAGCAGACTTTTCGATAAACACAAGGATTATGAATATGAGGCGGAAGACTGGAATGGGACTTATCAGAAAGTAATCCTGGGGGCGGAAAACCATCTCAGGACAACCAAAAAAAGTGCCTGGGGGGACTTATCTATTACCATTGATTATTTTCCGCTGCCGGAGGTCTGGAGGGGAGCTGCCAAAGAGCACAACCTCGAAGCCAAACAGCTGTTGGAAATATTATTTTATTATAATTTCTTTCAATGGTATTACATGAAAACACAAGGATGGTACGATGCGCTTTTAGCAGATCTATTTCCTGTTAACCATAAAGAATTTAGTGTAATGGTTAAAAAATTGCCGTATTCTTACCATATTGCCAGAATTTTTAGGGCATTGTTGAATGAATGGCCTAAACCGGAAGTATTTTCGCTGTGCCGTAATATGTCATGCTTCATATTTAATAAGGTTCCGGCCAAACGTTTTACAGAAGGTATTGTAAAAAGGGATCAGCCCGGTCATTATTTCGGAGGCCATAATTACATCCTGGTAAACGCAAAAGAGATTTTATTTTGGTTAGACGGAATGAGAGAGAATATATATGATGACCAAAGCTTTAAAGAATACTTCCAGACGGGGTACGCCTTTTACCGGGCATCAGAGTATAAATCTCACGCCAGCCTGCGGCTGGAGGATTTTGAAAAGGCATTCGACATGGGGCTGGCAGATGAGAACGAGCTGTACGCCGAGCTGTGCGGCCGGCCCTTAAGCGCCGAGAATTTAAGAAGCCTCACAGATACTGATTATCATAGTAAAAATCTGTCATCCTGCCGGAAGCTGAATGAAGTTTGCGGGATAGTTGTTGACCGAGTTGTCGGTATCGAGCTGAAGCGGGGAGATATGACCACGGAGGTCAGCCATCTCGCGTCAAGAATATTCAAATGCTCGGGAGCCCGCTTCTTTGTCGATATACTGGTCGGCGCTGAAAAGGACACGTATGTGCGGGGTTATAATTTCGTCGGCGATAACACCACTAAAAAGCAGATTTTCAGCCACCTGCTGAAACACTGCCTGCCGGCTGACGGTGAGGATGAGAACACCCTGGGGGAATTGTTGAAGAATAAAAAAGTCACTGAGAAGCAATTGGTTGACGCGGCCATGTATGCACCGCGGTGGCTTGACCTGGTAGAAAAATATTTGAACTGGCCCGGACTAAAATCCGCAGGCTGGTATTTCCATGCTCATTTGAACCAGAACTTTTCAGATGACAGGGAAACATTGGTGGCCCGTTATTCGCCTGTTTCCCCGCAGGATTTAAAAGACGGAGCGTTCGATATAGAATGGTTCAACGAGGCCTGCTCAGAGCTTGGCGAAAAGCGTTTCAAAACAGTCTACGACAGCGCCAAATATATTGCCGGCGGTGGGCTGCACAAGCGCTCACAGCTTTTTGCGGACGCGGTGCGGGGCAAAATCGACATTGAACAGGCTGAGAAGAAAATTAATGAAAAGCGCAACAAGGATTATGTACTCTGCTACGGTCTCATCCCGCTCGGCGGCGATAAGAGAGACATGCTGCACAGGTATGAATTTTTGCACGGCTTCCTGAAAGAGAGCAAGCAATTCGGAGCGCAGCGCCGTGAAAGCGAAGCGAAAGCGGTCTCCATTGCCCTGGAGAATTTGGCCAGGAACGCCGGGTTCTCGGATGTTACCCGCTTCACGTGGAATATGGAAACCGAAAAAATACGCTCTATCGAACGTTACCTTAAACCTGTTTCGGTTGAGGATATTGATATACATATCGGCATAGACGAACTCGGCAGGACGTCGGTTATTGTGACAAAAGGAGGAAAGGCCCTTAGGGATATCCCGTCCAGGTTAAAGAAAAACGACTATGTCAGGGAAATAAAAGCCGTCCAGAAATCATTAAAGGACCAGTACTCGCGGGCCCGCGCGACACTGGAAAAGGCGATGGAATCAGGGGACGTGTTCACTGCCGGAGAGCTTGACAGCCTTTCTCAAAACCTCGTGATCTACCCCTTGCTGCAAAACCTCGTTTTCAAGAGCGGCAGCAGGCTGGGCTATTTTAAAAACAATGTGCTTGTCGGCGCCGGGGACCAAAAATTTGATATGGGACCGGAGGACAAATGCGTTATCGCCCACCCGGTGCACCTATACGAAAGCGGGGAATGGGCGGCATACCAGAGGGACATATATGATAAAAAAATCGTCCAGCCGTTCAAACAGGTGTTCAGGGAACTCTACCGGCCCAATGCCGACGAACTTGCGGCCCGCACCATATCGCGCAGGTACGACGGGCACCAGATTCAGCCTAAGAAGGCGGCGGCCCTGCTCAAAGGCAGGGGATGGACGGCCAGCTATGGTGAAGGGCTGCAAAAAGTATATTACAAGGAAAACATTATCGCCCAAATATATGCGATGGCTGACTGGTTCTCTCCCGCTGACGTTGAGGCGCCTACTTTGGAAGGAGTCGTCTTTATTGACAGAAAAACTGACAAGCTGGTACCGTTTACCGACGTTCCTGAAGTAATCTTCTCCGAAATTATGCGCGATGTTGATCTGGTGGTCAGCGTGGCGCATGTGGGAGGCGTTGACCCGGAAGCAAGCCTGTCGACTGTGGAAATGAGGGCCGCAATTATTACCGAAATGCTGCGGCTGCTGAAGCTGGCCAATGTTGAGCTGAAAGGATCTCACGCGTTTATCGGCGGTACCCTTGGGGAATACACCGTGCACCTCGGCAGCGGAGTCGCACACAAAATGGCCAGCGGGGCTTTGCACATCCTGCCCGTGCACTCACAGCACAGGGGCCGTATTTTCCTTCCTTTTGTGGATGACGACCCGAAAACCGCGGAGATCATATCGAAGATAGTTTTCCTGGCTGAAGACAGCAAAATAAAGGATCCGACTATCCTGGATCAGATAAAGGCATAAACAGGCCTGGGAGACAGGTGGACGTTCTTATGTCTCAATTCGCCCATTGATATTTAGCGATCTTGCTTGAACGTTTTTTTAAACCGCAGCGAGTAGCCAAAGTACAACAAGTTCGACTATTGTACGATCCTTGTCGCACTTTTGGATTTGTATGCAGCTGAGAAACAGGATAAATGTATTCTTGCGCCAATAAACGAGACAAAAAGAATCCCTTGTTTCCCTTTACCCTAGAATTGCCTCCATCTGCTCCGGTTCGAACCCCACCACCAGTTTTTTGCCGTTGGTGAGCAGGGGACGGTACATTGCCTTGGGGTTGGAGGCTAAAAAATCCGCAATCTCGCTTTCGGACAAGTCCCTGGCATTTATTTTGGCCTGTTTATAATTTGTGCTCTTCTCATTAAGCAGGCTGTTAACTTTTATACCGCCCAGTTCCGCCAGCTCAAACAGCTCCGCGGCAGTGGGCGGCTCTTTGACTATGTCCCGGTAAGTATATTCCGCACCCTTTTCCGAAAGCCACGCTTTCGCTTTCCGGCAGTTCGTTCAGGTTGGGAAACAATAAAATTTCAGCATGTGTATTCTCCTCCTTTATCGTAGTTTAATGATCCATAAAATTCTTTTATAACTACTTTTTCTACATATTAGCATGCAGCCCTTAATCTGAACAGGGGAAGAGATTCCTTATTAATATGTTTATATAAAATTATAGTACCCATTTTAATAAAACAGGGCTGCGATAAACTACCGCAGCCCCTGTCAGGCAAATGACTTTATAAACTTGAAAAAGCGCCCTTGTTTTTCATGGAAAGTGAGACCCTGCCTCTCTCCATATCTACCGCCAGCACCCATACCTTGACCACGTCCCCTACTGAAACCAGGTTCAGGGGGTGCTGAACACGGGTGTCCGATAGTTCCGAAATGTGTACCAGCCCGTCACTTTTAATGCCAATATCCACGAACGCTCCGAAATCCACCACATTCCGGACGGTGCCGGTAAGTTCCATGCCCGGCTTTAAATCTTCAAGGCTTAAAACGTCGGTGCGGAATACTGGCACTGGCAGGTCCTCCCTGGGGTCCCTGCCCGGCCGGGCCAGGGAGTCTGCAATATCCCTCAGGGTCGGGACGCCGGCGTCAAGCTGCGCCGCGATTTCCTCAACATTGGCCCTGGCAATCCTGGACCTGACGTCAGAGGTGCCTATTTCATTCAGACCGGAACCGATAAGGCCAAGGAAGCGGTAGGCCAGGTCGTATGACTCCGGGTGTATTGCTGTTGCGTCCAGGAGGTTTTCTCCGTTGTTGATACGCAAAAACCCCACACACTGCTCAAGTGTCTTGGGCCCCATTCTGGTCACCTTGGATAACTCCCGGCGGTTCTTAAAACCACCGTTCTCATCACGGTAATGTACAATATTTTCGGCAACTGTCGGTTTGATCCCGGCTACGTACCCCAATAGTTGGGCTGATGCCGTGTTGAGATCAACCCCCACATAGTTGACGACTGATTCTACAACCTCAGACAGCTTTTCATCAAGATGTTTGGGCGGCAGGTCGTGCTGGTACTGCCCCACACCTACTGCTTTGGGCTCAATCTTTACAAGCTCTGATAATGGGTCCTGAATTCGGCGGGCTATTGAAACAGCGCCGCGTTCTGACACGTCCAGATCGGGGAATTCTTTCTTAGCCAGCTTGGAGGCTGAATAAACGCTGGCGCCGGCCTCGCTGACGATAGTATAAGAAAGCCCCGGCTTGTTATAAGACTTGATAAATTCCGCCACAAAAACCTCCGTATCCCTGGAGGCAGTGCCATTGCCAATAACGATTGCGGTAACCCTATACTTCTCTACCAGGTCTGCTAAGACTTTTTCGGATTCCCTGATTTTTTTCTGAGGGGGAGTGGGGTAGAAGACTCCTGCCTCCAAAAACTTCCCTGTGGTGTCTATGACACACCATTTACAGCCCGTCCGGTAGGCCGGGTCTATACCCAGGACAACCCTGCCCCGCACCGGCGGTTGGAGCAGCAAGCTGCGCAGGTTTTTGGAGAATACCTTGATCGCCTGGGCTTCCGCCTTTTCAGTCAATTCATTCCGGATATCCCGCGCCACTGCGGGAGCAATCAGCCTCTTGTACCCATCCCTGATCGCCCTGTCAACATAAGCCGTGGTCGCAGTCCCGTCTTTTACGAATTTGCCGCTTATCCACCTGATAATAGGGCTTTCATCCACTTCAACGGAGACACTCAGCACTTCTTCCCGCTCTCCCCTGTTTATGGCCAGCACCCGGTGCGGTACTATCCTGCTTACCGGTTCCCTATAATCGTAATAGTTGCGGTACGTCTTGTCTTCTGCCGTGTTGCGGCCGCTGGTGACCAGCCACCCCGACCGCCGGGTCTGGTCGCGCACCCAACTGCGCACGTCGGCGTCCTCGGCGACATTCTCGGCAACTATGTCACAAGCTCCTTGCAGGGCATCTTCAACTGTGGGGACTGCTTCAGAGATATAGGACAAGGCCTCCTCCTCCGGGCTGCCTGACCTGGGGAAGGACAAAAGGTATGCGGCTAGAGGTTCAAGACCATTTTCCCTGGCCACGCTGGCCCTGGTTTTGCGTTTGGGTTTGTAGGGCAGGTATAAATCTTCCAGTTTAGACAGTTTGGTGCAGCTGATGATTTTGGCCTGAAGCTCTTCGGTGAGCTTGCCCTGCCCGTCAATGAGGCGGATTATTTCTGCTTTCCGCTGTTCCAGGGCTGTGTAGTGCTTGTGCAGTTCGTCGATATTGCGGATTTGTTCTTCGTCCAGTTCGCCAGTCTGCTCTTTACGGTATCGGGCAATAAAAGGGATGGTGTTGTCGGCTAAAAGATTAACCGTATGCTCCACTTTATGCCGTGGAATACCGGTTTCTTTTGCTATGACCGCGATAATATCAACCACATTTGTATTCAATATTGATCACCTTTTTGTTAGTTTCTGCTTGTTTCATAATTACTATTAATCTTCGGGACAATCCTTATTCTACCTAAACTTTGAAACAGCCACAAGTATATATCCCTTATTTGTATATCCTGAGCAATGGTTTTTGCTGATAAACCTAAGCAGCCTCCGGGAGATGCTTGAGGCGGCTAGATACGGTTCCAGTCTGGATGTAAAGGCCATGGAACACTCAGGGTTACAGGAAAATGTGCAGTTGCCCGGGGCGATGAAGATGATTGATGGCATCGCCTGTGGGTGTGCCATAGCAATAATTTTTGATAAATAATATATTGAATTTTCTTTTAACTACTATGATCAGGCTGTGAATTATGGTACTTTGATAAAAAGATTGTGTTAGCCGGAAATGATAAAACAGAAAGGGTGGCTGATAAAAAGTGTTAAAGCTTTCTGAGCAGCAGGAATTACTGAGGAAAGTGGTCAGGGAATTTGTTGAAAATGAAATAGCGCCAATAGCGCAGAAAATTGACGAGGAGGACACCTGCCCTGTTGAGCTGTTCAAGAAAACGGCCCAGCTCGGGTTCAACGGTGTTTTCGTGCCTGTGAACTACGGCGGAGCTGGTCTGGGCTACACGGAAATGGCCATTATCGTTGAAGAGATAGCACGGCACGCCGCGGGTTTTGGCATGGGCCTGGTAACCCATTACATGGCTGTTTACGCTATCATGACCTGGGGCACTGAAGAGCAAAAACAGAAGTACCTGCCCATGGTCTGCTCGGGGTCATACGGGGGACTTTCCGTTACCGAGCCGGGAGGCGGTTCTGACTTCATGGGACAAAAATCAACCGGCCAGCTGGTTGACAACGAATGGGTTTTAAACGGCCGCAAGTGCTTCATCACCAATTCGCACTGCATGGGAGTCAACGTGGTGTCTGTGCGCACAGGTGAAGATGCTAAAGGGCGCCCGCAGCTTTCGGCTTTCATAGTTGAAGGCGGCGCGCCGGGCCATACGGCGGGCCGCAAGGAAAAAAAGGCGGGGCTCAGGGGATCCTTTACCGGGGACATCATCCTGGACAACGTGCGGCTGCCCCAGGACAGTTTGCTCGGCAAGCAGGGCGACGGGGCAAAAATCAGCCTGGGCACTTTAGGAGAGATAGGCCGGGGCGGGACGGCCGCGGTGGCCCTGGGCATACTGCGCGGGTGCCTGGAAGAGTCGGTGAAATACGCGAAAGAACGTATCATATATGGAAAGCCCCTGTCAAACCTGACCAACATACAGTTTGCAATCGCCCAGAACCGCACCGACTACGAGGCCGCCCGCCTGTTAACCTATAACGCTGTAGGCACAAAAGACGCCGGCAAACCGTGTTCTTCTGAAATTGCCATGGCCAAGTTCTTTGCCGCGGAAGCTGCCGTCAACGCCGCCAAGCGGACGATGGACCTGATGGGAGGTTACGGGGTGGTGACCGACTACCCGGTCAGCCGCTACCTGAGAGACGCGGTGGCCACTATTCCCGGGTGCGGCACGTCGCATATTATGCAGATAATCATCGCGGGCGGTGAACTGAGAAAGTAATTTATTCAGGGGGGATCAGAAGTCATGAACATCGCGGTCTGCGTTAAGCCTGTCCCGGATCCCAAACACTATGACAAAATAACCATTGACCCTGAAACCAAGCTGCTCAACCGGCAGGGGGCGCCGACGGTAATAAACCCGGCTGACAAAAACGCCATTGAGGCCGCCCTCCAGTTAAAGGAGCAGTTTGGCGGCAAGGTCGTGCTGCTCAGCATGGCCCCCCCGTCTGCCAGGGAGACGCTGACAGAAGGGCTGGCCATGGGTGCGGACGAGGCTTTTCTCCTGAGCGACCGCGCCTTTGTTGGGTCAGACACCCTTGCCACGGCCAGGGTCCTCGCCGCCGGGCTTAAGAAAATCGGAAGTCATGACCTGGTCCTGACCGGCTCTGAAAGCGCCGACAGCGGGACCAGCCATATACCTTCCCAGCTGGGTGAGCTGATGGGTTGCGACCATTTGAACTGTCTTACGGAAATTCAGCTGGAAGCTTCCACCCTGCGTATGAAGTCCAGGATCGAAAACGGTTACGCTGAATACGAGGGCAGCCTGCCCATGGTCCTGGGGGTGGCGAGGGAGATAAACACCCCCCGCTATACTTCGCTGATGGGGGTGGTAACCGCCGGGAAAAAACCCTTCACGCTCTGGGGTATCGACGACCTGGGGCTAGACCCCGCTTGCGTCGGCCTGGCCGGTTCCCCGACCAGGCCCGGTGAGCTGCATATGCCCAGCCACGGGAGAAAATCGGAAATGCTGGCGGGGGAACCCGGCGATGTTGCTGAAAAAATTTTAGCAATCCTGCGCTCCGCAGGCGTGCTGGCCTAGAGGGGGAGTTTAAGCATGGGTGAACAGCCCGGTGAGGTATGGGTAGTAGTGGAACAAACCGGCGGCAGGCCTGCTGAAGTTTCCTTCGAACTATTGGGCAAAGCGCGTGAGCTCGCGGCCCATGGAGGCGGCTCGCGGACCTCGGCCGTGATCATGGGAAGCGGTGTCGGACATTTGGCGGAAGAGCTGGTCGCCGGCGGCGCGGACCGGGTCTATATAGTTGAGGACCACCGGTTGGAGAATTACGTTAATAACACATATGCCCTGGTGCTGGAATACCTGATCAAAAAGTACCGGCCTGAAACAGTGCTCTGCAGCTCCTCATTCAACGGCAGCGAACTTTCGGCAACGGTGGCGGCCAGGCTGGGGAC
Organism: Pelotomaculum propionicicum; assembly: GCF_048984525.1. Classification (GTDB taxonomy): domain Bacteria; phylum Bacillota; class Desulfotomaculia; order Desulfotomaculales; family Pelotomaculaceae; genus Syntrophopropionicum; species Syntrophopropionicum propionicicum_A. The sequence continues at coordinate 92,738 of NZ_JBMGJC010000009.1, read as the reverse complement.
AGGCCTGGCGGCACACTGCGTCGACCTTTATATTAACAGCCGGGGGGATTTGGTACAGGTTGTCCCCGCTTTCGGCGGGATGGTCCTCGGCGATATTTTATGCCCCGGGTCACGGCCGCAGATGGCCAGCGTCAAACCCGGCGTCTTTCAGAAACCGGAAAGAGACACCGGGCGCACCGGCGAGGTCATCAAGGAAGAGGCGGCTGTGCTAAATGGTTATACTTCTTCCTTGAAGGTTGTGGGTACCGTCCGGAGAGAGCCGTCTGAACTGCCGCTGGAGAAAGCTGAGACTGTGGTGGCGGGCGGCTGGGGAGTGGGAGCGGAAGCCTGGCCTTACCTGGAACAGCTTGCCGCGGAGCTGTCAGGCGCGGTCGGCTGCACCAGGCCTGCCCTGGATGAGGGTTGGGCCAAAGGAGAACACGCCCTGATCGGCACCAGCGGTAAAACAGTTCGGCCGCGGGCATACATCGGGTTCGGGATTTCGGGGACCACCCACCACGTTGTCGGCATGAAGGACAGCGGAATAATTATAAATATCAACACAGACCCCGGCGCGCCTGTCTTCCAGGTGTCGGACTACGGGGTTGTCGCCGACGCCAAAAAATTTCTCCCGCTGCTGCTGGAGAGAATAAGAGAGCACAAAGAAAAATAAGAGAACGCAAGGAAAAATAAGAGAGCAGAAAAGAAACAGGGGGAAACGAAAAGAACGTCCCCCTGTTTCCTTCTATAATCCTCCCTGGCCCATCAGCGTCTTCGGGTAGGTTACTTTAACTCAAAGCCATGGTAAAATTTTATATTATGTCGAAAAATAATGCGGTTGGCAGATATAAAGCCTGTTTGCAGGTTGACATTATCAGTGTTTTGGTAATAATGTATGGTTATGTTAAAGGGAAGAGGGGTATAGGTTTGGCAGTTAATAAACTTATCAAAGCGGCCGGCAGCGGGGACCCGCCGGAAAAGATCAGGTACCTGGTCAGGGAAAAAGGCATGGATGTGGACGTCCAGGATGAAAACGGCATGAGCCCTTTGATCTATGCCGCGTTTTTCGGACATGAAGATGTGGTGAAAGAGCTGCTGGACCTCGGGGCAAACGTTAACGCAAAGGGGCATAGCGGGGTTACCGTCCTGCTGGCTGCCCTGCAGAAAGCCGAAAATGAGAATATCTCCAGGCTGCTGATTGACAGGGGGGCTGATGTCAACGCCTGTGACGGGCAGGGCCTGACTCCGCTCATGACCGCCATATACAACGACAGCAATGAGATGACGCTGTATTTGCTTGAAAAAGGGGCCGATGTCGCCGTTAAAAACGCCAAAGGCTGGACAGCCCTCGACCTGGCCAAGCAGAAAGGTAACAACAGGCTCTTACAGGTCCTGCACCAGGCGGGTTCTTTTAAAAATGCCGACCTGATTTACGCGGCCAGGACCGGCGATGTGAGCTGGCTGAACGAAATGATAAAAGGCGGCGCGGACGTGAACGCCAGCAACGAAGACCAGGAGACTCCCCTGATATGGGCCGCTTTCAACGGCCATTACAGGGTGGTCAGGACCCTGCTGGACCACGGGGCCAGGGTGAACGACAGGGGCAAAGAAGGGTGGAGCGCTTTGATGGCCGCGGTGGAAACCGGCCGTGAAGATATGGTGAAAATACTGTTGGAGCGGGGCGCCGATGTCAGTTTTAAAACTGACATGGGTGACACGGCGCTGACTCTGGCCCAAAAGAACGGCCACAGCAATATCATAAACTTAATTCAAAGTGCCGGAGGATAGGGAATTTATGGAGTTGGCGTATTTTAACGGCTGGGTGGGCTCTCTCGAAGAGGCCCGCGTTTCAGTAAACGACCGGGGCTATAACTTTGGCGACGGCGTGTACGAAGTGGTGCGGGCATATAACGGGGTGATGTTCGCTCTGGAAGAGCACCTGGCCCGGCTTGCCTTAAGCGCGGCCGCTGTGGAAATCGACCTGCCCTGGGCACCGGCCCGGCTGAAAAATATAATAGTGGAAACCCTTGGCGAAAGCGGTATCAAGGATGCGTTGATATATATCCAGGTGACCCGCGGCACGGCCCCCAGAGGCCACGTGCCTGAAGAAGAAATGCGGCCCAACCTGCTGGTAACCGTCCGGAATATGCCTGACATACCCCCGTCACTGTACAGTGAGGGGGTAAAGGCAATAACCATGCCCGAGTTCCGGTGGCAGATGTGCAGCGTAAAATCAATATCGCTGCAGGCCAGTGTGCTGGCCAAGCGCAGGGCTGAGCGGGCCGGGGCGGCAGAGGCTTTTTTTGTGCTTCCGGACGGGACGGTTACAGAGGGCGCTTCCAGTAATATATTTATAGTTGGAGACGGTGCTCTAATAACTCACCCTGCGGACAACAGGGTCCTCGCGGGTGTTATACGGCACTTTGTCCTCAAGGTGGCCGGAACCCTCGGTGTAAAGGCCATGGAGGAACCTTTTAATATTTCAGATTTAATGAAGGCGGAAGAGGTTTTTATTACCGGCACGGTGGCTGAGATAGTACCGGTGGTAAATGTGGACGGGAAGATTATCGGCGGCGGCAGGCCCGGCCCGCTGACAGCCCGCATTCATAAAGGTTTTGCATCACTTCATAAATGATAGTTTTATAATTTATTAATAAATAAGAAACATTTAGTTAATGTTCTCCCAGTATAATGACAAAAAAACTTACGCGGTGAATATACATTAATGGGGGGATAAACATGGAACAAATGGTTGCCGTTTTGATTACTTTGTTTTTCGTACTGGGGATTCCCTGGCTCGAAGACTATATAATTGCTGAAAGGTGCCCTGCCTGATGTATGATCAAGAGAAAAAATGGACCGGTCCCACGTGCAATGGGGACCGGTTCAGTGTTTTTGTCAGCGCGGGTCGTAGCCGGTAACCGACCAGATGCCGGTTTCGTCCTGTCGGACCAGCCGCTCCAGGTAAACCTGCTTTACCGGGCCGGTGGATACTTCCACCACGGCCTCAGCACCGTTGTTGGCTGCCAGCCTGAAAGACGGCATCGGTATTTGCGGTTCACCGTTGATTCCTTCCGGCGTTACCTTGAGGTTGACGAAGGTAAGTGACACCTGCAGGGGGTCAAGCTGCCAGGGGCTGTGCCCGCCGTCCACCTGGCGCTGGTCGGCCCTGGCGATCTCCATGTCCACCGGGACCTTGACCATGGCTTTTTCCGCCAGGCCCCCGCTGCCGTCAGGGAGGGCCAGGTCTGCGGCGATCTGGCCGGCCAGTTCAGCCCGCCTGGCGCCTTCAACCACGATTTCCAGACCGTCCTGCCGCCAGCGCAGCCGTTCCTGCCATACCTCCAGCGGGCCTCCGGCCGCGGTGCCGAGCGCGGCGCCCGGCTCCGGCTCAAAAGAACCTGCGGCGGCAGTTTCGACAACGGTGGTATCACTGTAATCCAGGACGATGCGGCCCCGGTAGGCAATGATGCGGTCCGGCGCTTCCTTCGGCAGCAGCGGAGCCAGCCCGCTGATAGCGGCTGCTTCTTCCACTGTAACGGCCAGCTGTCCGGGGTCCTTTTCCACCACCTTATATCCCTCCGGCGCCTGGTAGGTGAATATTTCAGGATTGATTTGAGTGTTGGGTTCAAAGCTCACAAAAGTGTACGTCGTCTGCAGGGCGTTCTGCATCGCTGTCTGCAGCTGGACGGGCAGGGATGTTTCCGTGTCGATCCACAAATAGTAGGGCAGGCCTCCCGGTGGTGAAATTTCAAGTTTTTCAGCCTGGCGGCCCGTTATTATTTCCGTCCCGGCAGCTGTATGCGGGTACTGTTTGGCCCGCCGGGCCTCGTCCCGCAGGTCAAAACTGTGCCGGGTGGGGTCCGGCGCCGGCGGCAGCAGGGCTACTTCCCTGCTTTGTTCGAGGACCTGCCACTTTTGCTCCCCGTTATTTACAGTGAGGGTGCCGTCCTCCTGCCGGGCGGCGTACTTGTCGCCTTCATTCCAGATTTCCACCCGGCGGACTATCCATTCCTCGCCGGCAGCGTTGCGGGAGCGCATTTCGAGGACGCCGTGGTAGCTGGACAGTTTTGAGACCGCTTTATCCATCGCGTAAACCGCGTCACGGCCGGATAAGAGTGACCAGCCCGCCAGAGCCGCGCACAGGATTATACCCGCTGCCACTGCCGCGGCTGAGGGGAGATACCACCTGCGGCGGGTGTGTCCGGCCGCGTCTTTATTGGCCCGGTTTACCCGTGCGTTGTCTGGCCGACCCTGCCGGCCAATGCTGACAACGTTGTTTTTTTGTATTGTGACGGCCACCGCCTTGGCCAGCCTTTCTGGGTACCCTGGAGCGGGCAGCGCCGGTTCCTTGAGAGACCGGACCAGCCTGGCCGCCGACTGGAGTTTTTCCAGCCCGGGATTATCCGCGGACCCAAGGCGTTTTTCCGGGTCGCGCTCTTCGTTCAGGGCGTCTATATATGCGGAAAGCCTTTCTTCGGGATTATTCATTTTTTAATCCCTCCTTATCAGTCGTTGTCGTCCAGGAGCCGCGCCAGGGTCTGTAAAGCCCGGTATTGAGACGTGCGGACAGCGGCTTCCGTTTTTCCCAGGAGCCTCGCGGTCTCGGCAACCGTGTACCCTTTGATAATCCTTAAATCCAGTACGGCCCGCTGGTCCTTGCCCAGTCCGGCTAAGGCGTTTTCCACCCGCAGGCGCTGGGCGACGGTATTTTGACAGTCCATCTCAGCCGCTGCTGCAAGATCTGCTTCCTCAATATTGACCGGCGTGCCCCGGCGTTTTTTCTGCCGCCAGCGGTCACGCAGCACATTCAGGGCGACGTTCCGCATAAAACCCGGGAAATTTTGCGAGGGTACTTTATTCTCCCGCAGGTAGGGCAGGCTCCTGGCATAGGTTTCCTGGGTGATGTCCTCAGCTTCCTCGCGGTTCTGGACTCTGTAGTATATAAAACGGTATAGGGGTTCCCAGGTAGCAAGGCAGAGCTGTTCAATTGATTTGAGGTCGCCTTTTCCAGCCTTTTTATGTTCATTACAATCGTTCACAGGTTCCAACACCTTCTCTCCCGGCCGGGTTTCTACCAATAATAACGTTTTTGCGGGGGCTGTTGTTACATGAAAATCCTGCCACTGACCTGATTTTATGCTTAATAAAAAAACTCCAAGGGGATGGTCAATCCTGCTGGAGCTTGGTTTATTTCTTATAAATCTTTCCATAGTATTTGTTTGTTTTATATGTTTATTCTAGGCGCTCCAGGGGACTAGCGGCATGATCAAAATAGGGGGGGGTGAGAATTATCCCGCCCCCCGGATTCTAAGATTTACTTGGTTTTAACACCGTTGTCACCCAGGTATCTTTTGAGTTCCAAAATATTGATCTCGCCAAAGTGGAAGACGGATGCCGCGAGCAGGATGTCTGCCTTCCCGCCCCGGGCAGCCTCCAAGAAATGTTCCATCGTGCCGGCCCCGCCGGAGGCGATGACCGGGACCTTTACCACTTCTTTAATGCCGCGGATCAGGGGGATGTCATAACCGGTTTTTGCCCCGTCACAGGCCTTGCTGGTGGGCAGTATGTAGCCCGCGCCCCTGGCTTCCGCCTCTTTGGCCCATTCTATGGCGTCCTTCCCCGTGGGGGTGTTGCCGCCGTCAATGTAGACCTCGTAACCGGAGGGGAGGGCCGGGTTCCGGTCAACGTCAATCGCCACCACCAGTTTGGCGGAGCCGAATTCCGCGGCGGCCTGGTCTATCAGGCCGGGGTTGCGGAAGGCCGCGCTGCTGATGGAAACCCGGTCAGCCCCGGCTTCCAGGACTTCTCCGGCCCCTGCCACGGAAGCTATGCCTCCGCCTACGGTGAAAGGCACGGTGGCGACCCGGGCTACCCGCCGCACTGCGTCTAAAGTTGTTTTCCGTTGCTCGATGGTAGCGGTGATGTCCAGAAAAGCCAGTTCGTCAGCTCCGTTCTGGCAGTAAATCCTGGCACATTCGACAGGGTCGCCGGCGTCCCTGAGATTTACAAAATGAACCCCTTTAACCACTCTTCCGCCCTTCATGTCCAGGCAGGGCATTATCAGGACCTTGCTCAATATCATATCTCCTTTCCATTGCCAAGATGATGCCGAGGCTTTATTAAATTCCAGGTAAAACCTTTAAATTCCTCTATCAAACCAGTTATAATTATTGGTATGAAGGGAGATGCGTTGGCCTGAGTTTCAGCGAACAGTTATTGCAGCTGGTTACAAACTACGGTTACCTGGGCCTGTATATATATTTCATTATTGATACGCTGGGGGTGCTGCTTCCTTCAAAATCAATCCTTGCCCTGATCGGTTATTTAATCGGCAAAGGGGTTTTCAGTTCCACTCACGTTGTGGCTGCAGCGGTGCTGGGAAGCTTGACCGGCGTTTCGGTGAGCTTTGCCGTCGGCAGGAATATTCTTCACCCCGCCGCTGAAAAATACGGCCGGCGCTTACGTATAACCCCTGAAAAATTATTGAAAGCCGGGAAATGGTTCAGCAGATATGGAGCGCCGTTCATTGTTTTCGCCTATTTTATCCCGGGCCTGAGGCACGTCACACCGTACCTCTGCGGTATCTCCAGGCTGTCATTCCTGAAGGTGATATCCTTTTCAGCCATCGGGGCTTTCCTCTGGGTAGTCACTTTTACTTATATCGGGCGGCTAATACAGGAAAACTGGCGATAAAAGCTAGCACGGGAAGGTACTCTGACTCAATTGTATAAAAATTTATCCTTAATCTCTCCCCGGAGAAAGTACTGGAGGAACTGATCCATTGTCCGACATGCCTTTGGCTAAAGAAATAACCTGCAAAAACGCCCTCACCAAAACCGGCATTCCCGGTTTTAAATATTGCCTGAACCCCTACGTGGGGTGCGCTCACAATTGTATATATTGCTACGCTTCTTTCATGTGCCGTTTTTCCGGCCACAAGGAGCCCTGGGGGACGTTCGTAGACGCCAAGGTGAACATTGCCCGGGTTTTGGAGAAACAGCTAGACTCCAGGCGCGCCCCGGAGGGACGTCTTATCATAGGCAGCGTCACCGACGCCTACCAGCAGGCTGAAGCCTATTACAGGCTGACCCGCTCCTGCCTTGAAGCGCTGGTCCGGTACCCGTCGCTGGATGTTCAGATACTTACCAAGTCAGCTCTGGTGGTCAGGGATATATCCCTTCTTGCCAAGCTCCCGGGCTGCACGGTGGGCTTTAGCATTACCACTGTGGATGCAAAAGCGGCGCGGGTATTTGAACCGGGCGCACCGCCGCCTGGCCTGCGGCTGGCGGCTGCGAGGCAGCTGGTTGAGGCGGGGATACCTGTATGGGTCTTTATCGCGCCGGTGCTGCCCGGAGTGGGGGACGGCGGAGACGCCCTTTCCGCACTCTTTAGAGAATTAAAGAAAGCCGGGGTCAAAGAAGTCCTGGCAGATACCTTAAATCCTTATCCCGCGGTAATCCAGCGGCTCAAGAAAATATACCGGGAGAAATTTCCCGCGGCATTGATGGACCTCGAACTGTGTTCTTCTGACCGGGGGCTGTACCGTGACAGTGTGAGAAAGAAACTAAACACAATTTCAATCCAGTATGGCTGCAGCATGTCACTGATTTGATTGAGCCGGTTACTGGACAATAAGGAGGTCAATTATGGCAGGATTGGCACACATGGGTGTGGGTCTGGCGGCCAAGCGGGCCGCCCCCCAAATACCGGTGGCGGTTTTATTGATAGGTGCTTATGTTATCGATATCATATGGGGAGTTTTCTATTTCGCGGGTGTCGAACAATACCCGGGGGCAAGTATTAATTCCGCGGCCCCGTGGTCACACGGGCTGTTCATGTCAGTGATCTGGTCGGTTGGCGCCGCGTTGATGGCCAGGCTCATCAGCCGCAGCACCAGTACCGGTGTTATATTCGGGATCCTTGTTTTCAGCCACTGGGTGGTGGACTTTATTGCAAAACCGATGAGTTTTGCGTTCCCTTCAGATAGCGGCATGCCGCTCCTTTTCAATGGTTCGCCGGAAGTTGGGCTCGGCCTGTACAGCTCTCAGGCAGGGGTTAATATTGGCGAATACGGGACGCTTGCGCTTGGTTTTGTAATCTATATTTTTACCGTGCTAAAGCTCAGGAAAGAGAAAAAATCGCTGTGATGGTATCTTGTGGTTTTAGTGCAGGTCTAATCTGTGCAGGTCATCGATCCGGTCCTGTTTCATCCTGATGTGGCTGCTTAAGTCACCAAGCCTCTCCTCCAGGTGGCTGACAAGGTTCCGGAGGATTTCCTTTACGTCGTAATCGGCCTCCACGGGATCAACGTCGTTTTTTAACAGCTGCCTTGACCAGCTCCACCACTCGTTCTCACGGCTGCTCTTGTAACCCTTGCGGTAGGTTGTGATAAATTCGCCTGTATCCAGGTACCATAATTCTTTTTCCTCAATATTTTCTCCGTCAGGATCAAGCTTGTTGCCGCCGGAGCTTGCCAGGCGGATGCCTCTTTTATCGCTGTATGTATAGTGGGTTTCGTGTTCGCAGTTGGCGCAGTTGTGGTACGATGCGCTCGATGCTATTGGCTCGAATGCGATTATTTCAAACGCCATTTTGAGCGCCTCATCTAAAATGTACCTCTCGGTATGCTCTACTTTATCCGATAGGTTTTCCAGCCCTTCCCGGGTAACCCTGATCCGGTCCGTAATTTCTTTGATTTGTTCTAACATGTTCTTGCCCTCCTTAAACCCGGGTATATTATCTTTTATTTTTATCTTTTATATAAAATTTATTAAAGAAAAACACCTTTCGCTCCGGAGTTGTTTTAAATCTTGTTATTAATTGCTCGGGTTGGCGGGCTCAATTTACTCTGCTGCAAAAATTTTCGCAACTAAACGGCTATTAGAAACGTCTAACCAGTTAGGTAAAATATGCTGGGCGAGGTGAAATAAGTTGAAAAAAATAATGCCGCTCTTGGTGGTTATTATTCTGGTATTGTTTTTGGCGGGATGCAGTGAAAATAACGTTGTCAATACGGGAGGTCCGCAGGTGGCCCATCAGCCGGGGGAGGGCTTGGGAACAGAGGCCGGCCCAGCCGGAGAAAGCCAGGATCAAGTATCACAGGAACCGGGCTCCGCTGCCGAAACTAGCGGGGAAACCACGAGCTTTAAACTGGGCGATGAACTGCTGATGAGCAAGTACCATTACCTGGTGGAAGGAAAGAAAGTAGGGCTTGTTACCAACCAAAGCGGTGTGAACAGCCGGGGCCAAAGCACTATAGACCTTCTGGCAAGTGATAAATCGCTGCAGCTGAATGCTCTTTACGGACCCGAGCATGGCATTGACGGCACCGCCAGCGCCGGAGAGTACGTGGAGTCTTACACGCATCCCGTACTTGGCATTCCCGTGTACAGCCTGTACGGGAGCACCAGGATGCCCACCGCGGCAATGCTGGAAAATATCGACGTCCTTGTGTTTGATATCCAGGACATAGGGGCGAGGTCTTATACCTACATGTCCACCCTGAATTACTGCATGGCGGCGGCCCAAAAATACGGCAAGCCGGTGCTGGTGCTCGACCGTCCCAACCCGGTAGGAGGCCTTATTGTGGAGGGGCCGGTGCTGGAAGACCCTTATATAACCTTTGTCGGTGTGGACAACCTGCCGATGGCCCACGGCATGACGGCCGGTGAGCTGGCGAAGTTCTTCAACCGCAAGATCGGCGCGGACCTCAAAGTGATCCCCATGGAAGGCTATTCCAGGGAGATGATCTACCAGGATACCGGGCTGTCGTGGGTGCAAACGTCACCGAACATCCCGGACCTCGACTCGGTTTTCGGTTACATGGCCACCGGCCTGGGCGAAGGGACGGGTATCGCGCAGGCTGACAAGTTCAAGTGGATCGGCGGCAAAGGCATCGACGCGCAGAAGTTCGCAGACCTTCTTAACAACGCGGGGCTCCCGGGCGTGGCCTTTATTCCCGAGGTGCGGGGGGAAGCAGGCGGGGTCCGTTTGAAGATCCACGACTATCAATCTTTTAACCCGGCCAAAACAGGCATCTATGCCCTGGCCTACGCCCACTCGCTGAATAATTTCACCGTTCCGAAAAGCGGCGAGGCCGTAGTAATGTTCGACAAGATTATGGGTAGCGATAAAATCGGCCAATACCTGGAGCAGGGCCTCAGCCCGCAGCAGATAGAAGCAAATTACACCCCCGCTTTGGACCGGTTCAAAGCGGAGCGGGAAAAATACCTTATATATTAAGTGCGGCAGGGGGGACGGTTATCGCTGTCGCATTACCAAAAGTTTATTATAGCCGGCGTTACTGCCGGCTAAATTTTTTTTCTTTTGAAAATAAACTGCGGCAGAGGTGGTAAAATACTGTTACGTATTAAACCGAAAAGGAGTATATGGTTATGGGAAAATCCATCATAATAATTGGGGCCGGCATGGGCGGCCTGGCCTCCGGTATCTACGGCCAGCTCAACGGTTACAAGACCAGGATATTTGAAATGCACTCAGTCCCCGGCGGACAGTGCGCGGCATACAAGCGCAAGGGGTATACTTTTGATGTCTGCATCCACCACCTATTTGGCTGTTCGCCCCAGTCGAAAATAAACATGCTCTGGCGTGAGCTCGGCGCCATGCCGAGGGAGCTGGTTTATACGAAAGAATGTGTAAGCGTTTCTTCTCCTAACGGTAAAATGTTTATCGACTACTATGATTTGGAGAGGCTGGAACAGCACTTGAAGGAGCTGTCGCCGGGTGATGCGAAGGTCATAGACGAATACACCAGGGCCATAGCGGCTTTTTCGAAAAGCGATATGTGGGGCAAGATGATGCTAGGGAGCACCTGGAGCATGATCAGCGTGATCCCGTTTATGTTGTCCTCCGGCAAGTGGTTTAAGACCAGTATGCGGCAGTATGCGGAACGGTTTACCGACCCTTTCCTGAAAAAGGCTTTCCCCCTGCTGGAATACTCCGAGCCTAATCTGCCATTTTTCATACACCTGGCCAAGCACGCCTATGGCTACAACAAGGACATCGCCTGGCCAGCCGGCGGAGCGTTCGAGTTTGCCAGGTCTATCGAGAGGCGCTACAGGGAGCTGGGAGGAGAGGTCTTCTACCAGCAGAAAGTAGTTAAAATTATAACTGAGAACGACAGGGCTGTAGGGGTACAAACTGCCGACGGCAGCGAGCACAGGGCGGATTTGGTAATCTCCAACGCGGATGGGCGCAAGACAATTATGGACATGCTGGGAGGGCGTTACCTGAACGACCGGGTAAGGGCTTACTGCGGGGAGCCCCAGGATGAAACCAACTGGGCGGTCCACGTTTTTCTCGGGGTGGACAGGGACCTGTCCGGCGAGCCTTCTTCCCTGGTCATGCTGCTGGATGAGCCGGTGGAGATCGCGGGCCATGTGAACGAGAGTATCGAGATGCAGTTTTACGGGTTTGACAAAACCATGGCGCCCGCGGGCAAGGGTGTGATCAAGGTCGAGCTTGTTTCCAGCTATTCATACTGGAAAAAGCTTTACAGCGACAGGGCCCTTTACGGAGAGGAAAAAGAAAAGGTGGCCGAAACAGTAATCAGCCTGCTGGAAAAACGCTTTCCCGGCATTAAGAGCCAGGTGGAGGCGGTGGATGTGCCCACCTTGATGACCTGGGAGAGATACATGGGGGGGACGCATGGGTTCGCCAACATGCCGGTGAAAAAGTTCAGCATCTCCGGAAGCCTGTTCAGCAGGGGGCTGGAGACGACACTGCCGGGCCTTTCCAACTTCCACCTGGTGGGCGTATGGGTTACGTCGGCCGGCGCTCTGTTTGCAAACGCGCTGTCGGGCCGGACTTTGATGAAGTCTATATGCAAAAACGACGGGAAGAAGTTCAGGTCTGCTTAGACAGCAGGTCTTTTACGACCTCGGCCGCTATCAGCAGGCCGGCCACTGAGGGGACGAATGAAATGCTGCCGGGGACCTGGCGGCGGACAACCTCAGGTCCGTCTGCCGCGCTTTCGGAGAGCAAAATTGTTTCACAGCCGGCATCTTCAGTTTCCAGGGGCTTCAGCGGCTCCTCCTTCGAGTAAACGACTTTTAAATCCTTTACTCCCCGTTTTCTTAATTCCCTTCGCATCACCCTGGCCAGGGGACAGATCGAGGTTTCGTATAAATCAGCTATTTCAAATTTTGTCGGGTCCAGTTTGTTGCCGGCCCCCATGGAGCTGATTACCGGGATGCCCAGCCGCTTGGCGCTTACAACCAGGTCTATCTTGGCGGTTACTGTGTCGACCGCGTCGACGATGTAGCTGTAATCCGTCCTGACCAACTCCCGGGCATTTTCGGGCATATAGAACGTCTTGTGTAATATTACTTCAGCCCTGGGATTGATATCGAGGACCCTGTCCCGCATGACCTCTACCTTGGGCTTTCCCAGTGTTTTTCTGGTGGCATGGATCTGCCTGTTGATGTTGGTGAGGCTGACGCAGTCGTCGTCCACCAGCACAAACCCGCCGACACCGGCTCTGGCCAGCCCTTCAACCACAAATGATCCTACCCCGCCGATGCCAAAAACGGCGACCCTGCTGCGCGCCAGCTTCTCAAGCGCCGCTTTTCCTATCAGCATCTCTGTCCTTGAAAACTCGTTAAGCATATGTACACACACCCTGAGTCGATTATTTAATGTGCCGTATCCCGGTGTTTTTCATTTATTCTGCAATTACCGCTATTATAACATACGTTACTTATGATTCCAGCTATGGCTGTCGTTTTGAGGTGTGATACAAAATTTTCATATTTCGGCAAATTGGAGCTGTTTTCTGGAGGATTGCTATGAAGTAAAGCGAATTAACGTATCACACATGTTTTCCAGTGCAGCCTTAAATTGGCGTATGTCTAAAAACGATTTATCACGGAGGGAGTAAAAAATGAAAAGAGCAAAGTACCTGGGCCTATTCCTCGTCATTTTATCTTTCAGCCTGGCTGCAGCGGGGTGGGCGGCCACATCTGTCGGTCCTTCGATAGGAGACACCGATATTATAACCAGGCCACCTATTGTTATTACATCCACTCCGCCAGCGCCTTCAGACCTGAAAGCAGATTGTTTTCCCGGCGCTCTTTATGTCGGCCTGCGGTGGGAGGACAACTCCATCAACGAAACAGGGTTTACTATCGAGCGCAGCGCTGAGGGTGGAGATTTCCTGAATTTAACCACGGTAGATGCCAATGTCAAGGAATACGTGGACTATGATGTTATTCGTGACACGGCTTACAGCTACAGGGTGCGTGCCAACGGCCCAATTTCAAATTCGGCTTATTCCAACGTGGCAGAGTGGACTACCGGCCCCAACAATCCTACAAACCTGACAGCTGTGGTAGATGAGCTTGCCCAGCATATCGACCTTAACTGGGACGGCAACAATAAACATGCATTCTATGTCATTCAGAAGACCACCTATGCTGAGCAAACTAAAATTGAGCAGATCAGCCTGACTGGAGAAAGCACCCGATACGAGGATACCGCCGTCCTGCCCAATATCAAATATACTTACATGGTAATGGCCGGCAGCGCAAATGACTATTCCGATGGATCCAACGTGGTAAGCGTCAAATTTATGCCCCAGCCCACGGGCGTCTTTGTGAGCTATTTCCCGGGCACGACTGGGTTTGCCGTGCAGTGGACGGACAACTGCAATTATGAGACAGGCTATGTTTTGGAAAAGGCATTTGCCGGAAATGACTACGTTTATACCTACAACCTGCCCGCGAACACCGTGCAGTACCTGGAAAATCCTCTGGACCTGGATGAGCATTACATGTTCCGGGTCAAGGCCATCGGGCCTGATGGCCAAAAATCTCCTTATTCGGAAGTGTGCCACTGGTTTTCCCCGCCGCATGAACCGATAAATCTGGTGCTAAAGGCCGAATCAAGCAGTACAGTAAAGATAACCTGGGAGGACAGGTCAAAGATTGAGACCAGTTATAAGATATGGCGTCACGGATTGAATGAATATTTGCCGATAGCCCTGCCAGCCGATAGCAGCAGCTATACCGACACGGGCCTCAAACCCGGCACTGAATACGAGTACACGATATACGCCTATAACGATACAAGTAAAACCAGGTCCGCGGACTTGCCGTATTTTAAAGTGACTACGCCTGCGGCAACTCCTCTGGCTCCGGGGAACCTTACAATTAAAGAGGGGGTTCTCCAGAATTTAAAACTTCAGACAGTGCTGCAGATCGGCAGCCCCAATATGACTATAAACGGGGTGACCCAAGAGATAGACCCGGGCAAAGGGACGTCGCCTGTTATCATGGAGGGTAGGACCCTGCTGCCGGTAAGGGCTATAATTGAGTCGATGGGGGGAACAGTTGGCTGGGATGCCGCGGAGAAGAAAGTCACCGTGACCTGCGGCGACAAGACCGTGTTGATGTGGATCGGCAGCCTCAATACCATGGTCAACGGCGAAGCCAAGACAACCGATGTGGCCCCCGTGATCATTAACGGCCGGACGATGCTGCCGGTAAGGTTTATCTCCGAAAACCTTGGACTGGACGTGGAATGGAAGGCCGAGACCAACAGTGTAATAATCAAAACAGGTTCATAAAAAAGTCAGTGTAAGGCGGGTCAGAGAGTCCTCTGGCCTGCTTTTTTTATAAACGTGTTTACAGAGACGGTTATCCTGACACGGTTCTCATAAAGTCCTTAGAACAAGGGGAGACAAGAGGCGTTCTTTTGGTCTCCATGGAATCCAACACCGATTTTGTGAAGGGATTAACTTCTCTGAGGAGAAGTATATATTCATACTAATTGGAAATCGATAGTAAATAACCTGGTTTTATTAGGAGGGCACATGAAAATTTTTTTAATTATCGCGGGAGCAGTTGTATTTCTTGCCATTGTTGCTTTTGGCATTATTGGCTATTTTAAGTCAAAAAAACTTTTTGCTGAATTTACCGATAAGACAACTGCAAAACTCCCATGGAATAAAGCGGAGATTCTTGAGTTAAATATAGAAAAATTGAACACCGGGGCAAAATATATTATAACTTTTGCTGACAATGGAACCGAGACCACGCATGTGGCTTATGAGGATAATATAAAGGTGTTCGATGACCTGCGGAACAATGAAAAGCCTTATATAAAATATAAACACCTGAAAAACGATGTCCCGTTTCCAAAAGTAAGAGGCTGGGCTGTAGAACGCGGTTTTTATAATATTGAATTGCATATTGAGAAATGATACAGGTGGAGAGGTTCTCCTTTGAATGCTAAAAGAGAACTGTTTGCCTGCGGTGGCAATGAATTGAACAATGACTGTATAAGATCATTTTGCGACAGCGAGAACCGTCCCCCCCTGTCGCATTTCTAGTCGAATGTGGAGGATAAATGGAAGAGAAAAAGTGGTATTCAATAGACACGGATGAATTGTGCCGGGACCTGGGCACGAGCGCCGGGTCGGGACTTGATATAACAGAAGCGGCCGGGCGCTTAAGTGAATATGGACCGAATGTCCTGCAGGAAAAGCCGCCTCGTGGCATTTTGTCTATTTTTGCAGGGCAGCTGAAAGAAATCCTGGTGCTGATCCTGATTGTCGCAGCAGTTATTTCGGCGTTTCTGGGCGAGTGGGAGGACGCTATTGTCATCCTTATCATCGTGGTCCTAAACGCTGTAATCGGCGTTTTTCAGGAGAACAAGGCCGAAAACGCCCTCAAGGCTTTGAAGGACATGACCAAGCCTTCAGCAAAAGTGGTAAGAGGCGCAAGAGCAATACAGATTAGTGCGGAGGAAGTAGTTCCCGGTGATTTAATCATGCTGGACGCCGGCGATTCGGTTCCGGCGGACGCCAGGCTGGTTGAGGCTGCTTCCCTGCAGTCCAACGAGTCGGCGCTTACCGGCGAGTCCGTACCGGTGGAAAAAAACCCGTCTGTAATATACTCTGATCAACTCCCGGTAGGTGACCGGAAGAACATGCTGTTTATGGGGACCACCATAACCAGCGGGCGCGGCCGGGCCATTGTAGTGGAAACAGGGATGAACACGCAGCTGGGACAGATTGCCCGGCTGCTGGACGACTCAGTTCCGGAGACGACACCCCTGCAGCAGAGGTTGGGCCGGCTGGGGAAAGTACTGGGTATTGCCGCTGTGGCCATCGTAGTGCTGGTATTTTTGATAGGGCTCACGCGTGGCGAAGACCTGCTGGAGATGTTCATGGTGGCTATCAGCCTCGCCGTGGCGGCGGTGCCCGAGGGGCTGCCCGCGGTTGTGACCATCGTGCTGGCCCTGGGCGTGACCAGGATGAGCCGCCGGCGGGCTATTATCAGGAAGCTCACGGCGGTTGAGACGCTGGGTACGGCTACCGTAATTTGTTCGGACAAAACAGGCACCCTTACCAAAAATGAAATGACTGTTACCCGTGTATATGCAGCGGGCAATTTTTTTGAGGTTTCCGGCGCCGGTTACGAGCCGGAGGGTAAATTTACAGAGCAAAACGGCAATGAAGTTTCAGCCCTGGATGACAAAAACCTCGCCCTGTTATTGTACGGGGGTCTGCTGAACTGTGACGCCAGGCTGGAAGAAACGGAAAAAGGTTACCGCGTCCTCGGGGATCCCACCGAGGGCGCACTGGTGGTCGCCGCGGCTAAAGCAGGGCTGAAAAGGGAGGAAGCCGGTGCGAAAAGCCCCCGCCTGAACGAAATCCCCTTTGATTCTGAACGCAAGATGATGACCACCTTTCATAATGTTGACGGATTAACAAAGTCCTTCACCAAGGGAGCGCCGGATGTGATCCTGGGGCGCTGTACCGCTGTATTCTCGCAAGAGGGCAGCGTTACCATTAGTGAAGATACCCGTAAAAGTCTTCTGGAAGTTAATACGCGCCTGGCTTCAGAAGGACAGAGAGTACTGGCGCTGGCATTCCGCGGCTGGTCCGGAATGCCGGAATCCCTTACACCGGAAACCGTGGAAAAAGATCTTACATTTATCGGATTTTTTGCCATTCAGGACCCGCCACGGCCCGAAGCCAAGGAAGCGGTGGCTCTTTGCCGCAGGGCCGGGATACGGACGGTAATGATCACCGGCGACCACCGGGAGACTGCCGCGGCCATAGCCAGGGAGCTGGATATACTGCAGCCGGGTGATGAAAGCCTGACCGGTGAGCAGCTGGAACAAATGGATGACGATGAATTGAGAGATGCAGTGAACGGTGTGGCTGTCTACGCCAGGGTTTCTCCCGAGCACAAGCTGCGTATTGTCGAGGCTTTGAAGCACCACGGACATGTGGTGGCCATGACCGGTGACGGAGTCAACGACGCTCCGGCTCTTAAAAGGGCGGACATAGGCGCGGCCATGGGTATCAGCGGCACCGAGGTCGCCAAGGAAGCTTCGGACATGGTCCTGCAGGACGACAATTTCGCCACCATTGTCAGGGCGGTGGAGGAAGGCCGGACCATATACAATAACATCCGCGGCTCCGTGCAGTACCTGCTGTCATGCAACACGGGGGAAATCGCTGCTATCTTTACAGCGCTGCTGCTGGGCCTGGGCAGCCCACTGAACCCGATTCAGATACTTTGGCTGAACCTGGTTACGGACGGCCCGCCAGCCCTCGCCCTTGGCCTGGAACCTCCCC
This sequence comes from Pelotomaculum propionicicum, assembly GCF_048984525.1. GTDB lineage: Bacteria > Bacillota > Desulfotomaculia > Desulfotomaculales > Pelotomaculaceae > Syntrophopropionicum > Syntrophopropionicum propionicicum_A. Next base: position 75,148 of record NZ_JBMGJC010000009.1, on the reverse strand, counting down.
AGAAGGGCATTATGGACATGCCGCCCCGCAAGCCCCAGGAAAGCCTGTTCGCCGGAGGCGTGGGCGCCAGGATACTGTGGCAGGGTATTATGATCGGGCTCCTGTCGCTAACCGCGTATTGGCTTGCCCTGCGCTGGGACCGGACCCTGGAGGAAGCGCATACCATGACTTTTATCACCATGGCCATGTCGCAGATTGTACATTCTTTCAACGTCCGGAGTATAGAACACTCCCTGTTTACCATAGGCCTTGGCACCAACCGCAGTTTAATATTTGCTTTCATCATATCTGCTTCGGCGCTTTTGATAGTTGTTTTCGTTCCTTTCCTGAGAGGCGTTTTTGAGACCGTTTTACTGCGTCCGTCCGACTGGGCGGTTGTGCTCGGCCTGAGTGTCATACCGCTGGTTTTGGTTGAGGTCAGTAAAATGGTCCTGAGGGCTGGCACAACTGCAGAAAAATAACATTGTGTAACACTTCCCTGCAGCAAGGCGGTTTGTACATACAATAGCGAGGCGGGAGAACCATCCTTTGTCTCACCGAATCGTGTCAGAAGAACCGTCCCCTTGACACGTTTTGATTCTTCTAAAAAAAGGATTGTTAATAAGCGGAACAAGTGCTATGATGAACCCAGGTAGAATAATATATTATAATTAGTTTACTAACAAACGATTTGATATGGGTGGGGTACTTATGAAAAAAAGGATCGCGGGTTTGCTCCTGGTGGTTGTACTATGTTCTCTGGGTTACCTGGGCTATGACAGGTACATCGGGGACAAGCAGTCAGACAGTCTGGAGGCTACGGGGACCATCGAGGCGACGCAGGTGGAATTAAGGGCGAAAGTGGCCGGCACCCTGCGGGGGCTGACGGTATCGGCCGGCGATGCCGTGGCGAAGGACCAGCTGGTGGCGGAAATTGTACGCAACGATCTGGCGGCCCAAAGGGAAAGGGACGCCCTCTCCGTGGCGAAGGCGCAGGCTCTGCTGGACGACCTGACCTCGGGCGCCAGGGAGCAGGAAATAAGGGAAGCGCAGATCGCTGTGGATACCGCCCGGCTAAATTATGACAAGGCTGCGAAGGACTATGACCGGTCTTCTCTTTTGTATAAGGAAAATGTCATATCCGACTCCGAGATGGAAAGGACGGAAACAGCTTTCAAACAGTCGCAGTATGCCATGGAATCGGCAAAGATCAGGCTGGACCTGCTTTTAGACGGCAGCCGGCCGGAGCAGGTCGAAGCGGCCAGGGTTGAGCTGGAACGCAACATCGCCGTATTAAAGGCGTCGGAGGCCTTTATTGAAGACACTAAAATTACCTGCCCCATCAACGGGACAGTCCTCACCAGGAATTTTGAAGACGGGGAAGTGGTCCAGGCGGGCGCTTCCGTGGCGACGGTCGCCAACTTAAACGACATGTGGATCAAGGTCTACATCCCTACCGACGACCTGCCCAAAATCAAACTGGGCCAGCAGGTTAAATTCACTGTCAGCGGCAGCGCCGAGGAGCACACGGGTATTATTGAGGAAATAGCCTCCCAGGGTGAATACACGCCGAAAACTGTCCAGACCAAAAAAGAACGCACCAACATAGTTTACGCTGTGAAAATCAGGTTCAACAACGAAAACAATGTTTTGAAACCGGGTATGCCTGCCGACGTCGTCCTTGATTAGAGGTGGATTTTAGATGATCGAGATGGTGGACCTCACCCGGGTTTTTGGAAATATTACGGCAGTCAGTGAAGTATCCCTGAAGGTTGAAAAGGGGGACATTTTCGGCCTGGTGGGCCCGGACGGGGCCGGCAAAACAACGCTGCTGCGGATGGCCTGCGGCCTGATCAACCCCACCAGCGGCCGGGTCACCCTTTTTGGCGGGAAGAAGGACGCCGGCAGTTTTGGCTACATGCCCCAGCGGTTCAGCCTTTGCGGCGACCTGACGGTGATGGAAAACATAGATTTTTTCGGCTCCCTCTACAAGATCGACAAAAAGACGATCAGGGAGCGGGCCGGCGAGATTTTGGAGCTGACGAAACTTTCGCCGTTTAAATCACGGTTCGCGGACGCCCTGTCCGGCGGGATGAAACAAAAGCTTGCCCTGACCTGCGCGTTGGTAATCCGGCCGGAAATGCTGATCCTGGATGAGCCGACGTTTGGGGTGGACCCGGAGTTCCGCAAGGAATTCTGGAAGATATTATACATGCTCAACCGGGACGGGATGACTATATTCGTGTCCACGCCATACATGGACGAGGCGGACCTATGTAAAAAGGTGGCCCTCCTGGACCGGGGGAAGATTGTGGCTGCCGGCACGCCTGACCAGCTTAAAAAGCAGATCAAGAATAAAATTATAGAAATTAAAGCAGACGCGAAGGACCTCGACTTCCTGGGCGAGCTTCCAGAAGTCGATGACGCGAGCTTTTACGGAGACAGGTACCACGTGGCCGTCACCGAGGTTGAGCCGGCGAAGGTATCGATATCCAGGCTGCTTACTGAAAAAGGCATATCAATTTCCATTATGGAAGAGATCACTCCTTCCATGGAAGATGTCTTTGTATCCCTGACGGAAAAAGAGGTGGTCTAAAGTGGGCGATGCCGTGATAACCACCCGCGATCTGACCAGGACTTTCGGATCTTTTACCGCTGTCAACAAGGTCTCCATCGAGGTCGGGCAGGGAGAAATATACGGATTTTTGGGGCCCAACGGCTCGGGCAAGTCGACCACGATCAGGATGCTCTGCGGCATCCTGGAGCCCACTTCCGGTTCCGGCACCGTGCTCGGCTACGACCTGGCCCGCGAATCAGAAAAAATCAAGCGCAGGATCGGCTACATGTCGCAGAAGTTCAGCCTTTATGATGACCTGACAGTTTATGAAAACCTGGACTTCTACGCGGGTCTGTACAGCATACCGCACCGGGAGCGGAGAAAAAGGATCGGTGAAATGATCGACATGGCCCTTTTAAAGGGCAGGGAGGATGAACTTGCAGCCAACCTCAGCGGCGGCTGGAAGCAGAGGCTGGCGCTGGGCTGCGCCATAATCTCCCGCCCCTCGATCCTTTTTCTGGACGAGCCCACCAGCGGGGTCAGCCCTACCAGCAGGCGCGCGTTTTTTAAAATAATCCAGCGGCTGGCCAACGAAAACACCACTGTCATGGTAACCACGCACTTTATGGACGAAGCCGAGCGCTGCTACCGCATCGCCTTTATCTCCGAGGGGACCCTGATTGCCGACGACACCCCGGAGAACCTGAAAAACAACGTGATTAAAGGCACCCTGGCTGAAGTTATCCACCCCAACGCGCTGTACATTATAGATGATCTTGAAAAGCTGCCTTTCGTCAAGGAATGTTCCAACCACGGGCCGGTGCTGCACGTCCTGCTCGAATCCGAAAGTGCGATCCCGGCGCTTAACAGCTACACGGGAGTCCAGGCTAAAATTATCAGGCCTTCCCTGGAGGATGTTTTTGTCTCCCTGGCCAAGCAGAACAGAAGGCAGGTGTCTTAAGTGAGCAGAATCCTGGCTATCCTGAAAAAAGAATTTTTGCAGATGCGCCGCGACCGGCTGACCCTGGGCATGGTCTTCGCGCTGCCTTTGTTCCAGTTGCTTTTGTTCGGTTATGCCATACAAACCGAGGTGAAGCACATCCCCACCGCCGTGTTCGACCAGTCCCTTTCCGCAGAGAGCAGGGACATGATGGATGCTTTCAGCGCCTCCGGGTATTTTGACGTTTATTACTCGGCCACCGGTTACGCCGAGATTACGAATATGATCGACAGCGGCAGGGCCAAGGTGGGCATCATATTCCCGCCCGATTTCAGCGAAAACCTCAAAAAGGGCGACACGGCCACAGTGCAGGTGCTGGTTGACGCCAGCGACAACATGTCGTCGAACACGGCCATTGCCACGGCCAACGCCATTGGCCTCTTAAAGTCGCAGAAAATTTTTATCCAGAAAGCACAGGTCAGCAATATCCCATATGAAATAAGGGTGCGCCCCTGGTACAACCCCGACGGCATTACTGCCTACTACATGGTCCCGGCCATCCTTGGGATCATCGTGACGATGACCATGGTGATGATGACCGCGGTGGCTATTGTCAGGGAGAGAGAAAAGGGCACCCTGGAGCAGCTGATGGTGACCCCGATCCGGTCCTATGAGTTGATGATCGGCAAAATTGTTCCCTACATCGGACTCGGCTACCTGCAAATAACCGTTGCCCTGCTGGTGGGATCGCTGGTGTTCCAGGTGCCGATCCGGGGCAGCCTGCTGGAGCTTTACGGACTGACACTGTTTTTTATTACAGCCTCGCTTGGTCTCGGCATCCTTATCTCGAATATCGCCAAGACGCAGATGCAGGCCTTCCAGATGTCGTTTTTCGTCCTGCTCCCCAGCATTATGCTGTCCGGCTTCCTCTTTCCCAGGGAAGCCATGCCGCTCATTATACAATACATCGGCAATGTTATTCCCTTAACTTATTACCTGGTTATCATCCGGGGCATCGTTTTGAAGGGGATTGGATTTCCCTACCTGGTCTCGCAGGTGGCGGCGCTGCTGGTATTTTCCATTGTGCTGGTTACGATCAGCATAATCAAGTTCAAGAAGAAAATTGCTTAGGTACAGTCCTATTTGCGCAGTGTTTTTAAGATGATTATTTAAGCGGGTGATTTGGAGTAATGGACTACAGGGAAAGGATAATAGCGGCATACAGGGAGCAGGCCGCCAAGCGGGGGTTTTCCAGGGTGACCATGGACGACCTGGTGGAGTTGACCGGGATCAGCAAGAGGACTATATACCGTTATTTCAGCAGTAAAGACGAGATTGTGGAGTCCGTGGTTGTTGATTTTCTCAGAGATATGGAGCGAAAGATCGAGGCTGCGCAGGATTCGGCTGCCGGCCCCGTGGAGCAAATATTTAACGTGGTCAGGGTAATCATCGGCAATATCAAGCTTGTTGAGCCGCTGTTCCTGTACGACCTGCATAAATATTACCCCCACCTGTGGGAAAGAATTGAACAGTTCCGAGCAGAAAGAATCCAGCAGGTGTTTGAAAGGTTCCTTGCCGGCTCCGGGCAGGACTGCTTCCGGGAAGTTGATCCCAAAGTTTTCACCACGGCCTTGCTGACAAGCATCCGGGCAGTCATCAACCCCATGTTTATCATAGAAAATAAGATGCACATGGAGGACGCTATACAATCGTTATTCAACATATTCCTGTACGGCATCGTAAAGAAATAAGCGCGACAGGGGGGACGGCTCTCACTGTCGCATTTTTACAGCGGAAAGAGGACACACCCTTTGAGACGTGAGAATTGAGACATGAGACGTACAAAAGAGACGTGAGAATGCATGACATTTTAAAGGGTTTTAAGACCTCGAAGAAATGCAGGATATACTCACGACTCACGACTCACAACCCACGACTCAATTACCCCACGTCCAACGTATCACGACCCACGACTCAATTAATGTCCCCGATTGGAATGGCGGATTAAAACCCGCTTCTAATGACCGGGGAATGTCATTATATTACTTGATATCGTACTTTTCCAGGGTTGAGGTTACGCTGGTGTCACCTGATAAAAATTCACTTCTGACCAGGCCGACTCCTTCCTTGTAGTACTCGTAAATAGTTGAGTTCTGGCCCGTTATTTTAACCTTGACGCACTTTTCAAACCTGCCGGCCGGAGTGTCCAGGGCGGCGTTGACATCCACAATTTCCCGGGTCCCTCCGTTGGAATCCTCCCATTTTGTCCCTGTTTCAAGGGGCGTTTTTAGTATCATTATGTTTTCATTAGGTTCGGCATCGAGGAAATTAGCGCCGCCGTATTCCTCCCCCTTCATGTAGACACGGGTTACCGCAGTATCAGTTGTCTCAAATACCATCGCCGAGACCGTGCCGCCGTTGTCCGATTTAACCTGGGCCCGGTTTCCTTTAGCAAATAAGACAAGCCTGTTAAAGGAAGCATATTCGTTTCCTTCCCCGAGGTACTGCCAGCTGCTGCCCACGGTCAGGGGGAAATAGTTTCCGGCTTTTTGCGCGGGTTGAACCGGGGCGCCGGGGGCTTTATCAGAACTTCCCGGCAGTGGTGTTTGAACAGTGCTTTTTGAGCATCCGGTGAGAGCGGCCGCCATCAAAACAATCACAAAAAAAGCTCGTATCAGAACAGGAATTTTTTTCATCGGATCCTCCTTAAATTTAGTTTTGCCATGGATTAAAATATCCACAGCTTTATTTTTAATACAGGACAAGACGCTGGTGACGTAACAATCGTGTCAAGAGAACCGTCCCCTTGACACGATCGTGTCAAGGGGACGGTTCTCTTGACACGATTATCGGCGAGCCGCGCTTTCACGGCTGGCTGTCGGCAAGAGATGATAGACGGGATAAATTAAATCACCCGCAGCAGCAGTCGCCTGTTTTGCTTAAGACAGCGTTGGCGCACCCGACGCCGGCCTGAACCGAGACGGCTGACGCCGGACAATTTTTAGCGCAGGCGCCGCACTCCATGCAGGCGTCCCTGTCGCCAATTAGTGCTTTTTTGTATTCAATCCTAAAAACTTCATGGGGGCAAACTTCAACGCACATTCCGCATCCTGTGCATTTACCACGGTCCATTTCAAGTGTCACGACATTTTTCAAGTATTTAAGCTTCATCTATAGTCACCTCCGATCAAAACTTAAAAAACAACCCAATTATGATCATGGCTGCTCCAGTTCCGGCTGAACCGATCAGCACGGGCAGCCACGTTTTTATTTCTTTTTTGACGCCGGACAACGAAGTGTATGTGGACGCTCCCGTAAAGTTTAAGGCCAGGTATGATGAAATTGCAGGCAGGCAAAAGAGAAAGAATAAACCAAGCGAAACGCTGAATGAAGGAGGCGCGGACCAAAAACAGTACGCGTCCACGATCAAAGCCCAGAGGAATCCCGTCAGCCAGCCCTTCAGCGCAAACGCTCTTCCCGGGATCCAGGGAAGCAGTGCGGGTGTTACGACGCACCCGGCAAGGACTGCCCCCAGGTAGGGTATAATGCCGCCGGGGGAGCTGAGCAGCCTGATGCCGGCCAGGTTCAGCGCTGCCAGCACTGCAACCAGTATTGCAAAAGGTAATATCACCTGCACAAGTTCGATTGGTATTAGTGTTATCCTGTCTGCAAACGTAAATTCTACGCTGCGCATATTTTTTGTCGCTTTCATCCCCGCGCTTATAAATTCCTTAATGTCCGCTGCCCGTACAGGACCGTAGACAACACGGAAGCCGGATTTTTTCAGTACTTCGTGGGCGGCGACTCCCGGCGCGCCCAACTGAGGCAGGACCAGGGTCCTGTGGGAAACGATCCTGGCCAGGCCGGTGGTCTCAATCCTCCTGATTATCTCTCCGGTGCCGAACGTGCCTTTGCCGGCGGCGCACCAAACGTTAATGCCTTTTGTGTCGAGAACCATTATCCAGGCGTCAAGATCCGCCAGTTCTTTTCTTAAAGCGTCAAACGTCAATTTATAGTTGGCTGTTACCAAGACAGGGGATCTGTCAGTTGGCTCACCTACACAGTATACACCCGGTTTTATTTTATAATTATGCCTGTTTGTACCCCAGCGGGCTTTCCAGGAACCGATGATATCTTCACTGGTTAAACTTGTCGATACCCGCGGTATATCTCCCGCGGGGGTCTTCTTCCTGCCTGTGACCCAGCCGGCACCGCTCTCATCAATAAAATTGTCGTCTTCACTTGCGCTGGAATAACCGCCGCAGCACGCATCCGGCCGGCAGCCGCACTCAATTTTCTTTTCCGGCAAAACAATCCACTCCCTTGATATGCAGATTATAATCAACTGTGATTAGGATCTTTTAATCAGCAGCAATGTTCCGGCAGGCTCTTTACCAGTATTTCCAAGCTTTCAAGTACCCGTTCCCTTTTATCAGCCGGCAGCGAAGCATAGGCCACCTGGTAATACTGCTCCATGCCGTTTTCTATGTTTAAAAATGACACCCGCCCTTTTTCAGTAAGGCTGATACTCATGTATCTCCTGTCTTCAGGGTCCGGTTCGCGCGAGACCAGGCCCTGTTCCACCAGGTTGTTTACCGTCCTGCTCATGGTGCTTTTGTCCAACCCCAGTATTTTTGCCAGGTTGTTGACGGAGAGGCTGGCGGCTCTCCCTATCTCTACAATAACATGGCACTGGGTTAAGGATACTCCACAGCAGGAAGCTTCGTTTTTTTCCAGCAGCCCCAGTTTTCTTGTCAATATCCGGATACACTCCCGCATCCGGGACAGGTCGTCTGTTTTATTTTTATAAATTTTAACCACCCCTTTAGTATATATTGTATGCTACAACAGTTGTAAAATGCAACAATAATATATTTATTTTTTATTGATAAATAAAAAAATGGTACAAGAGAACAGTTCCCTTCTACCACTTGAAATTTTATATTTACCGCCGGTTTAAACAACTGACTAAATTGCAATTTTGCTCCCGTCGAACCTGGTAAAGGAGAAGCCGGCAAAGTCTTCATTAAAGGCATTCCTGTAATCCCGCAGGATTCCGATGGCCACCGCTTCACCCAGTTTTATTCCTTCGATCCCGTCGCTGCGCCAGTGTATGCCTGCGAAATCGCGGCTTAGGGCGACGTTGGCGGCAAGTTTGTTCAATTCCCCGCCCACCGTAAGGGGCGGCCCTGTGTAGGGAAGCATTGAAAGGCCGTCATAGCTGGATACAACCGGGTTGGGTATAATGAAAGACTCCTTAAAGAACGCCTTCAGCATGGTAACTCCCGCCCCGGTATAGGTGGCGTGGCCGGAGGGGTAGGACGGGTGGGCGGGACAGCCTTCCGGATAGGCCTGGGGCAGCAAGTAGGAGCCATATCTGCTGTACACTTCGGATAAAACCTGGGAATTAAGCAGTTCCGAATTGATTGGGTAGCTGGCTCTGCCTGTCATTTGCTTCTCGACCAGACCGCCGAATTCTTCGGGACGGAGCCGGCGGTGCACCAGCCATTTCTGGAACCAGGCGGCCTCCAGCGCAGCCCTTACCGCATGGGCTGTAAAATCAAGTATGTGGGCGGAACCGAAGGTGGGAAACCCGAACTGAGTGGCGGAGCGCAGGTAGGGGTTGGACTGGGCCAGAGCCTCCGGACCGTATCCAAGGAGGATCAAGCAGGCGGCCAGAGGCCCCTGGAAGGAGAAATCTTTGTGCACCCATTCGCACATGTCACGCCCGTTGCAGATATAGCGGGGCACCGTGCTGTACACGTTTTGAGATGATGGAGCCAGACCGTTTTGGATTTTCAGCCATCCCTTATACGAGGTCATATAGTCTGCGCCGGCAGCCGCGGCGTGATATCGCTGGGTGACGGTCCTGGCTCCGAAGGGTATGTCCTGCCAGAGAAATTGTGATATATAAGGCCCCTCCAGGTCTCCTGGCGTATCCCCGCGAAAAAGGGTGCCCGGGGTGACCGCTCCGCATTCCTTAGGCCCGCGGAAAACCGAAAAACCAGACAGGTCTGAGGCTGCCGCCACAGTAAGGGGGTCAGTTTCATATTCTGTGAAAGGGACGTCGCGGGCCAGCGCCTGCCAATAACACTCTGCCATTTCACCGGCTGTCTCAGCGCTGCTCAAAGCCGGCGCCGGCGGCATGCTCAGATGATGAGAATCCGGCCCGGCCAGTTCATAAGCATAGGCGGCCTGGGGATTAACCAGTTTGGCGGGCCCCCCCAATGGTATGGATTCGAATTCTTCCGGGTCACCGCTCGACAAAGCCCTGATCAAAGAGTAGTATGCGCTGAGGCTGACCTCGCCGAGATTATCGTGCGGCAGTGCCTTTGAAAAACTGCCTATTTTATTGGGATATAGATTTTCATCTCCGTTGCACTTGTGGCGAGTCAGAGGAAGGTCCCTTTGGAACCGGGCCGCTTCCAAACGAATACGGTATGCCTTCTGAAGGCGCTCCCGTCCTTTAAGCGGTCCAATTAAACACGATACCCTGTGTTTAAGTTTTAATTTTGCCCGGCCATCCAGACTGACTGAATTATTTTTGTCCGGCAATAAGTTGTCAACCATAAAGGCGTCACTCCTACAGGTAGAAATTGTTATCATATCCACATATTATGTCATTATTTTATATTTGTTCATGATCTTTAAAGACTCATCCTCACGGTGGTGTTAATAGGGTTAAAAAATGACAAAATTAAAAAGCCACTCTATTAAGAGTGGCCACAGGCTGTAGGCAAAATAATACTGCAGAGACCATGGTGTTGAAACCATCTGCTCGTTGAGACGTGAGAAATGTGCGGCACAAATCAGTTTGCCAGGGTTTCTTTCATCCAGTCCAAAAGGCTCAGGCCGTATTTTTCCCGGATTTTTTCAACTTCCTCGAATCCCTTGACCCCTCCGTTATGCAGAGACATCACCATGTCCAGCACCGGCTCAACTTCAGACACCTCGTGTGTTGAAATAAAAACCGTCTGCTCCTGCAGGTCCAGGTAAGAAATCATGGACTTGATAATGGAGTCCCGCGCCAGGGGGTCGAGCCCTGCCAGTGGTTCATCCATCAGGATCAGCGGCGACCGGCGCGACAGGACCAGAAGGATCTTTAACCGGCCGAGGTTCCCCTTGGAAAGGTGCCTTACTTTTTTATCAGGCTCTAGCCCCATAAAGCTCAATATCTCCCCGGCTTTTTGCATGTCGAAATCCTCGAAAAGGCCGGCGTTGAATTTTATGGTTTCCTGCACGGTGAAGAAAGGATACAGGACGTCCTTTTCAGAGAGGTAGGCCACTTCCCCGGCGATGCGGCGGGTCGCGGATTTGCCGTTTACTCTTACGGAGCCCTGACTGGGATGTGCCAGGCCGGCGATCATTTTTAGAATAGTGGATTTACCGCTGCCGTTTGGACCCACCAGGGCAGTAATTTTACCCCGCGGCAGGTCAAAGCTTATATTATTAACAGCAGCCTGTGCCAGGTACTTCTTGGTCACGTTAGTAAAGTTTACAACATTATCGGACATTATTATTCTCCTCTCACGCCATTGGTTTTTAACAGTTCTTTGCGGACCCCTTCCTGGATCTCTTCCGGGCTGAAGCCTGTTTCCCGCATATCTTTGATAAAACTGCCGATTTGTTCGCTTTTCAATTCTTCCCGCAGCAGTCTCAGCCGGGATTCATTTTCCGTGATGAAAGAGCCCAGCCCGCGCCTGGTTTCGGCAATCTCCAGGCGTTCAAGCTCACTGTAAACCCTCTGCACGGTATTGGGGTTCACCCCGCTGTGCACGGCCATCTCCCGCACCGAAGGAAGTCTGTCCCCGGCTTTGATCTCGCCCCGTACCACTTGCCGGCAGACACGCTGCAGTATTTGCAGGTATATTGGCTGGGTGTTGTTATATGCCTCACTCATAACACTACACCTCAACTTTATGGTCTATCAGCCAGGCCGAAAGGGCGAATAGACCCACAGTCAGGAGAGAGTAAACCAGTATGTCGCCCGCGAAGATTTGGGCCGCGTTAATATGCGTTGGAGATACCAGGGGAAGGTTTTGAATTCCGATATTAATCGCTCCCCAGTCGGTTATCTGTTTGTAAAGCCAGGTTTCCTGCAGCCGGCTGAAACCGGCTGTTGCCGCGATGAATACAGCGATACCGGCCAACCAGCGGAACCTGCCCAGGTAATTACCGGCTATAGCGAACGCAACCGCGATCAGGGCGCCCCAGGCCCCGATGTAAATGCTGGCTGCGACGGTGAAAACAGCGGCGTAAGTACCAGCCTCCATGATGAACAGCAGCAGGGTCGAAAAGTCAATACCTGCCAGCTGTTCCGGTTGAGGGTTAATGATAACCCCAAGCAGCAGCATTCCCGCCGCTATGATTATTATCGCCAGCATCTGGGCCATGGCGACAGCCAGCTTGGCCGTGATCAGCATCCAGGCCGGCTGGGGGCAGTGCAGCCAGAGGTGGGGTGCGACTTTAAATTCCCAGGCCAGGCTTTTCAACATATATATGGCCGGGTAAAACAGCAGGACCACCAGGAGCATAGCCGCCGGAACGAATATAATCCCAATGCTGCGGCTGAAAGAAAGGTAGACCAGCCAGAGGCCTCCGGCCAAAAGTATGGCCAGCGTCAGGAGTGCGGAATTTCGGGTCATTCTGATTTCTTTTTGAAGCAGGTTCAGCCAGGCGCTCATTTTGTTCAAACCTCCTAAGAAGTATTGTAATACTGTATTAGTTAGATAGTACACTATATCACTATTACTGTCAATATTTTTTTATTGAAAATTTAATGCCAGGGTAGTAATATTGTGGTGGGACTGTAATTAATGGCCTGATTAAACTGCTCCCTTTTCCAGGGAGCAGTTTAATTTTCATTTATTATTTGGAAGGTTAGAATCAATAATGCCTGAGATTATGAAGGAAACCGGGAAAACAGGGACAAACTTTGCCGCCATGCTGAGGACCGCTTTTAAAATAATCAAGAAGCTCCTCGGCATTTCCGCCGGGGCCGCTCTTATAGCCGTCGCTTTTAACGCTTTCGTCATACCTTACGGGCTGCTGTCGGGCGGTGTTTCCGGCCTGGCGTTAATGGGGAGTTACCTGTACAAGTTTCCGGTTTACCTGGGCATATTTGTTTTAAATATACCTATATTCCTGTGGGGCCTGAAGGAGCTCCAATGGAAATTAATGCTGTACAGCGGGGTGGGGACGGCCGTTGTAATCGCGGCGCTGCCCCTGTCGGCGCCTTACATCCCGGTGCCCGCCCTGGACCTCTTTCTGGCATCTGTCTTTTCCGGTGTTGTGGGCGGGATCGGCAGCGGCATTATTTTCAAGCTGGGTGCTTCTGCCGGCGGTACGGACATAGCGGCCATTATTATGAAAAAGAAGAGGAACATCTCAGTGGGTGCCACCAATTTTTACTGCAACATCGCGGTGCTGGCGCTCTCAACTTTCTTCTTCGATTTGAAAATAGCGCTGTACACCGCTATCAGCATGTGGGTTGGAGCAAGGATTACCGACTCCGTAATTGAAGGGTTCAACCGCAACAAGTCAGTTACAATTATATCCGACAGGAGCAGTGAAATAGCGGAACGGATAATGAATGAAATTGACAGGGGTGTTACCTATCTGGAAGGGCAAGGGGCTTATACCGGTGAACCCAAACGGCTTATAAACTGTGTCGTCAGCCATTATGAGATAGCCAAACTTAAGGAGATTGTACTTGATGTGGACAGGGACGCGTTTATTTTTATTACGGAAACGGTGGAAGTGATGGGTAAGGGATTTACAATGTAAAATGAGTCAGGGGATACCCTGACTCATTTGTTTAAAAGTTACAAAGTTAATAATACAGCAAGATTTTATTTGCCGGCCAGGATGCGGATATCTTCAATCCGCAAGTGCAGGCCGCAGCTTTTTTCAAGGACCATGTTTACAAGTCCGGTATGGTTTATAGACATCATGCAAAAACCCGGCAGGAAAGTTACCCGGCAGCCGAAGGCAGGTTCTTTGGATATTTCCTGGGCGATGCCCTCAAAGCCGACCATGTGATAGGCTGTTACATCTTTTACTTCCCTGCCGCGGGAATACTCGGGGCCTACCACCCAGGTGTACAGCAGCCCCGTTTGCTGTTCCGCTTTGATTACCCGCAGCACGTGCGGAATGGGGCAACCCGCTCCCATAGGCCTTCCAAGGACGATATCACCTTTTTTTATATCCATTTTTTCCACCATGTCCGAACGAAACGGGAGGACGATTTTGCGGGCGGATATTTCACCAGGCAGCGGGCAGAGGACAAAATCGTAGGGGTGTCCCAGCACGTCTTTGCCGGAATAAGCTGTTGTGTTTAGATCATAGTCGCAAGGATCGACTATGTTTTCTCTGTAGAAAGGACAGTCTTGAAAATTTTTATTTTTTGACTCCACCATCCGCAGGAAGCTTCTGCAATTTTTCTCGCCGCACTGGCCGCAGTTTTTGCCCGGTGGAAGCCACGACAGTTTCTGGGACATTTTACTCACCCCTGTACAGGTATTCACCGGTCTGGCCGTCCAGTTTTTGAATCACGCCAAAGTGATGCTTCCAGCCTATTTCTTTTTTGCCGACACAGATCGTGCAGGTGCCGAGGGGCGGATTTCCCTTCAAAGACAGTGTTTCGGCGTCGATATCGTCTGAATTTCTGATTATCTCGTATAAACGGTGCAGCGACGTGCCCTGGAGCGCGTTGGTCTCCATCAGGATTAAACTTGAGTGAGTTTCTTTTATTTTTTGCACCAGGACTTCCCTTTCGGCCTGGCTTACCAGGTCGATTTTTGTTACCACGGCGATATCGGCCAGGGTAACCATGGACCCCATCTTTTCCGGAGCGTGTATGCCGGCTATTGAGCTTAGCACTATGATCCCGAGTCCCTGGTTTAAATAGGGGGAACAGCGGAGGCAGAGCCCGGCGCTTTCAACGATAAAAAGCTCAGCCCCGTTTTTTTCGGCCCATTCCACAGCGTCACCGAGGACCATTACGCCCGCATGGTCAGGGCAGAGGTCCCCGGAACAAAATTTCCGGGTTAGTATGCCGAATTCCTTATTCAATTCTATGTCTTCGAAAGCTTTTACGACATCTATCTTAAAGAAAGCTATTTTCATTTCGTTTTTCATTTTTTTAACTATCTGTTTGACTAAAGAAGTCTTACCGGAAGATGGAGGGCCTGCTATAACAAGGAGTTTCATTTATAACACCACCTGTTTTTTGTCTTAAGCAAGGCTTGCGGTAACTAATTCCTTGGTAATCATCTTGCCGGCTCTCAACCTTTCCCTGATAATACTCACCTTTTTGTCATATTCCAGCAGGTTGTAAGCAGCTGTTACCTCAAGGTCGCTGCGTATGATGACTTTTTTCACCGCCCCGTTCTGCATGATGATCCTCTTTTTAGTCAGAAGCGCTATTACCGGGTCATGGGTTACAAAAACAATTATTTTTCCCGTGCTCTGAATAATTCTCACTACTTCCTGCTTGAAAATGCCGGCGTTTTCAATCTCATCCAGGAGGATTACCGGTGACGCGCCGATTAAAATGGCGTCTGCGACCAGCAGGGAGCGGGTCTGTCCGCCGGAAAGCACAGTAACCCTGGAGCTCTTCTTGATTTTTTCCCCGGTGAATTTATTGGCCAGCTCAATGGTATCGTCAATAACGTTATTGTCCTTTATGCCGCGGGCGCGCGCGTGTATCCGCAAAAATTCCTCTGATGAAAGGTCCGCGAAGCATTTTGTGTTCTGGGTAATCATGGCGATTGGTTTCAGGCAGGGGTTGCACCGGACTTCATCATCAGGGACAAGCCCGTTGACCAGCACCCTGCGCTTAGTTGCCGTATCTTCCTGGGCCAGGAGTTCAATGTCTGTAATAAACGCGGTCTTGCCGCTGCCGGTGGGCCCCACAATTGAGACAGTTTCCCCGGCAGATAATGTGATATCTGAAAAACTTTCTCTCACACCTGCCTTATTTAAACCTGGCAGAATGGTTAATTCTGTGATCAAAATATCGCCCCCTGTATTACTTACTTCTGTAAAATATGTTTTTTTTAAACAAATGTCACCTGATAAACGAATATTTGGAAAGCCAATTTATTCTATAGTATATATATTTTGCAAATATCAAATCATTTATATAATTAGTTTAATTTCATTTATTTGCCATTAATGTCAGCAAACATAAAATTAATATATTTACATTATCTTCTACCTATAAATAAGTGTGAATTTCGCCCATCTGATCTCAATATTTTAAATAACTGGTGGTATAGTGGCGCTGACATATGCAAAGTGAGCAGAATAGTGAGGTTTTTGATCATACAGAAGCAAAATATGATTAATAGTTCTTGTATTCATGAAAAAAAACCTGCGTTAAATATTTATGTAACAATAAGTATTTAATAAAAAAATGATAATCATAAAATTAGTGACAAAATGGTATTATGTATTATGTATATTAAATATTCAAAAATATTTTTATTTTTTAATAATTATTTTACATATATAAGCAGGAATATTTAAATATGTATAAAAATTTAACCGATATAGCTAATAGAAGGACATAGTAGTGTCATTGCAGAGTTTTATCACGCCTCTGCATTTTATAGTTTTTTCTTAAATATTTTGAAAAGGTGATTTAATGCTGCAGCTGGCTGATTATGTAAAGATAATCTCCTCAATTCCCATTCCCAGTTTTATCTTTCAGGATATGCAGATCAAATTTGCTAATGGCAAATTTACTGAAGTAACCGGTTACACAGTACAGGAACTGGAAAAGATCGATCCTGGTGAGCTAATTCACCAGGACGACAGGCTATATGTGAAAAAAAACATAATAAATTGTTATTCCGGTATTGAAATAAATCAAAGCATTGAGTTCAGAGCTTTAACTAAAAATGCTGGACCAGTTTACGTGCTGGGCCACTTTGCCCGCATAGAATTAAACGGAAATCCCGCCATATTAGTACAGTGTGTAAATATCAGCATGCGCAAGCAGACTGAGGACCTTTTGCGCGTGCAGCGCAATCTCAGCCAGGATTTAATTTCGTGCAGCTGCCTGCCGGATGCTTTTAACCTTATCCTTGAGGCGGCTTTTAAGGTTGATGGAGTAGACTGCGGGGGGATTTACCTGGTTGACCCGCTGACAGGAAATCTCGACCTGGCGGCCCATAAAGGAATAGCTGATGATTTTGTCCGGATTGTTTCCTTTTATGAGTATAATACGCCTCAAGCACTTTTAGTAATGGAAGGAATACCCTTATACGCAAATCATTCAGATGGAGTATTTTTTAGCAGAAGGGTAAAAAAAGAAGGGCTCCAGGCCTTTGCCGCGGTCCCTGTTCTGCATGATGGCAAGGTTATTGCCGACCTGAACATTGCTTCACATAAGATAAAAGAATTCTCTCTGCCAAGCAGGAATATGATCGAAGGTATAGCCGCCCAGATAGGCTCGGTAATTACCAGGTTTAAAGCTGAAACCGATTTAAGCAAAAGCCGGGAATCTCTCGCCAGAGAATTGGAAGTCAGCGACGCGCTGGCCGATTTGTCAGCCAAGCTTTTACTGACGGAATCATTTGAGGAAATATCCCAGCTTGTTTTGGACGAGGCCAAGCGTCTCACCGGCAGCAGGTATGGTTTTGTCGGGTATTTGGATGAAGTAACGGGACATGTGGTTTTCATCACTTTAAGCCGGGAAATGTGGGATACCTGCCAGGTCCGGGACAAGACATTTGTTTTTGAAAATTTTACCGGTTTGTGGGGCTGGGTATTAAATAATAAGAAGGCCATCCTGACAAATTCACCCGCGGACGACCCCCGCTACAGAGGTACACCGCAGGGGCATATACCCATTGAACGTTTTCTCGCCGTCCCCGCTATGATCGGCGAAAAACTTGTCGGGGAGGTCGCCCTGGCCAACTCCGGATGCGACTATACCGACACGGACCTCGAAATTGCAGAAAAACTATCAAATATTTATGCGCTTGCCATCCAGAGGAAATGGTTGGACGAGGAATTAAGAAGGTCTGAAAAGGAGTCCCGCACCCTTTTTGAAACCATGTCGCATGGTGTAATGTGCCAGGACGCCAGGGGCGAGATAATCGCAGCGAATACGGCGGCGCAAAGAATACTGGGTGTGAGCCCTGAGCAGATTTTTGGCAGCTCTTTATCAGATCCGGAATGGAAGGCAATCCGTGAAGACGGATCTGACTTACCCTCACAGGAATACCCGTCCACGATTGCTCTCGAGACAGGCAGAGAAGTAAACAACATGGTCCTGGGCATCTATAATCCGAGAGAACGCGTCTACAGGTGGATAATAGCCAACGCCGTACCCCAGTTCAAGGACGGTGAAAACAAGCCGTCCCTGGTATTTACCACGTTTGAAGATATTACAGAGCTCAAAACAGCTGAAGGTAAAATTCGGACCTCTCGCCAGCAGCTTTTAGACATTATTGATTCCCTGCCTGACGCTACTTTTGTCATAGACAGCGATAAAAAGGTAATAGCCTGGAACCAGGCTTTGGAAGTAATGACCGGGGTTAACAAGGAAGATATGATCGGGAAAGGCGACTACGCGTACGCGGTCCCGTTTTACGGTGTCAACAGGCCGATATTAATCGACCTGGTCTTATCTGACGACAGAAAAACTGAACTTGAATATGATTTTATCATGAGAGAAGGCAGTGCTCTTTATGCCGAAACTTATGTCCAATCAGTTTACGGGGGGAAGGGCGCCCACCTGAGGGCCAAGATATCGAGGCTCTGCGATAAAGACGGAAACACAATCGGGGCAATTGAGTCAATACATGACATCACTGCGCGCAAGCAGGCGGAGGAGGCCCTGGCAGCTGAAAGACACAGGTTTGCGTCCCTTACTGAAGGATCTCCATTCGGGATGGTCTTGTTTGATGACCAGGGATGTTATAAATATATAAATCCTAAATTCACTGAGATATTCGGCTTTAACCTGGCTGACATACCTGATAGAAAAGCCTGGTTTGACAAGGCTTATCCCGATCCCGAATACAGGAACAGGGTCCTTGCTTTCTGGGAAAATGATGTGAGAAATTCCATGCCGGGGGAGAAAAAGACCAGGCTTTCCAGGGTCACCTGCAAGGACGGGGAGGAAAAAATAATCAGCTTTACCCCGGTCAGGCTGCATACCGGTGAATTCTTGATCGCGTGCGAGGATATCACGCGGCGCAGGCTGGCTGAGCGGGAATTGAAAGCAGCCAACCGGCAGCTCATGGATATTATTGATTTCCTGCCCGACGCCACCTTTGTCATTGACAACGACGGCAGGGTGATTGCCTGGAACAAGGCCATTGAGGAAATGACCGGGGTCAGAAAAGAGGAGATGCTCGGCAAGGGTGACTACGCTTACGCCGTGCCTTTTTACGGGGAAACCCGGCCGATCCTGATAGACCTTGTATTAATGCCCCAAAAAGAAATTGAGGAAAAATACGCCTATGTTATAAGAAGCGGAAATACTCTCATCACCGAGACAGACGTGCCCTTCACCTACATGGGTAAGGGAGCCATCCTGTGGGGAATAGCCACCCTGCTGCTCGACAGTGACGGGAATGTTATAGGGGCTATTGAATCCATAAGGGACGTTACCGAGAAGAAGAAGGCGGAGGAACAGCTTAAATACCTCAGCCTGCATGACCCTCTCACCGGGCTTTATAACCGCACCTTCTTTGAAGAGGGGATGAGGCGTGCTTCAGACGGCAGGTTCGACCCGCTTGGGATAATAATATGCGACCTGGACGGGCTGAAGCTAATTAACGACACCCTGGGGCATGACGCCGGCGATTCCCTCCTGGTGGAGGTCGCCAAAAATATAGGGAAATCCTTTCGGAAAGGAGACATTGTATCCCGTATCGGAGGGGATGAGTTTGCCATTCTCCTTACCCGCAGCGACGAAAAAGCCGTGGAAGAAGCTTGCGTGAGATTAAGGCTTTCCTTTGACAATTACAATGGATCAGATCCGGAAATCCCCCTGAACGTATCTATCGGGTTTGCGGTGGGCAGTATGGACACAACCAGCGTAAGCGAGCTATTCAAAGAAGCGGACAACAATATGTACAGGGAAAAGCTGCACCGCAGCCAAAGCGCCAGGAGCGCTATAGTCCAGACATTGATGAAAGCCCTCGAGGCAAGGGACTTCATTACTGAGGGACACGCCAACAGGCTGCAGGATTACGTAAAGGAACTGGCCGGGGTTTTGGGCATGTCAACGCGCAGCATTTCAGATTTAAGCCTGCTGGCCAAGTTCCACGATATCGGCAAGGTGGGCGTGCCGGACAGGATACTGTTCAAACCTGGTGTCCTGACCGCTGAGGAAGCGCTTGAAATGCAGCGTCACAGTGAAATAGGACACCGTATCGCCAGGTCCGCGCCCGCCCTGGAACCAATTGCGGACTGGATCTTAAAACACCATGAGTGGTGGAACGGCAGCGGGTATCCACTGGGGCTGAAAGGTGAAGAGATACCGCTGGAGTGCCGCATCCTGGCTATTGTCGACGCTTTCGACGCGATGACCAGCGACCGGCCGTACCGCAAGGCGCTGCCCCGCGAATATGCCTTAAAAGAACTGAAAAGGTGCAGCGGGACCCAGTTTGACCCCTGCCTGGTCAATAAATTTATCGATATATTAAAATTGGAAAAAGCTATTTAGACTTAAAAATTTCTTTCATAACAATAAAAGGAGAGCTACTGGTTTTGAGCGGGCCTGGCTTTTGCGGCCAGGGTTTTGATGATGTCGGCCCTGCTGATAATGCCAATGATATCGCCATTTTCAACAACCGGAACCCGCTTGATGCCGTGTTTCACCATCAAAGCCGCCACGTCCTCTATCTCCATATCCCCGCCGGCTGATATCACATCAGTGGTCATTATTTCGGACGTGCTGGCGGCGGCAAGTTTTTTGAAGTCTTCCCGGTATCTTTCTATGCCCTTGATATAAATAAAAGCACCCAGTATATTTATGAAGGCCGGGGTCCTGGGGTTAGTCTCCTTGTGCAGCAGGTCCTCCTCGGTAACCATGCCCACTATTTTACCTTTCTTGTTTACCACCGGTGCGCCGGATATATTGTTTTCCGTTAAAATACCAGCCGCTTCTTCAATGGAAGATTCTTCCGGGACGGTAATCACGTCTTTGTTCATAATATCTCTTGCCTGCATGAAGTCCACCTCTCTATATACTTATTTATTCCTCTCTTTTTTCGGGTTTGGGAACAGGAGTCCTTAAATATCTGAACCCGGTCCATACCAGCACAGCCGCGAATATGACCCGCAGAGCATCTTCAGTTATAATATGAGCAAGGCTGCCGCCAAGAAAAGTGCCTATCAGGATGCCGGGTACCAGCCCGGTAAGAGTACCTGTATTTACATTACCGAGACGCCAGTGAGTGTATGCTCCCACTCCTCCGGCCGGCACCATGGCCAGGAGGGAACTGCCCTGCGCTGTATACTGTGTAAATCCGGCCAGCAGGACCATTGAAGGCACCATGATCGTACCCCCGCCGACTCCCATCATGCCGGACAGAAAACCGGTAAAGACCCCGGTCAATAAGAGCACAAGTATTTTAACCCATGTAAGTCCCGTGGAGGGATCAACAACCTGGGGCAGGTAAGGCTTCAGGAGCAATAGTATGGTAATCACGATCATAAAAACACCGAAGGCCTTTTTCAGTTTCCACTCGGGAAGAGCATGGGCAAAATGCGCGCCGGCCCTGGCGGTGAATATCGCGGTTGACGCCAGCAGGGCCGAGGCCAGTATGTCAATGTTGCCCTGCATGGCATAAGTGACGGAACCCATTAATCCGGTAAATACAAGCGCTACCAGGCTGGTGCCGTGAGCCTTGTGCTGTGCGAGTTTTAAGACGCCTGCCAGCAGGGGGACCATGATCACGCCGCCGCCCAGCCCGACCAGCCCTCCAAATGTACCTGCCAGCAGCCCGATTAAAAAACTCATCTGTTCTAACCCTCCAATAACCTAAAAACCCCGGTAAGGTTTTATAAGTATATTATATTCTGTCAATCCGGCCTGTTTTTTATATGTTTTTATTATAATTCTCCTGCAGCTGTGACCATAATTCCGGGTGTCTTTTTTTTATATCAAAAGGTTTTCCTGTGGAGTCAACAAAAGCATGCACGGTCCGCCCCTCGGCAACCAGCAGTTCATTTTCAGCGCTGGTAATAGTATAATCAAAAACCATGCGGGTGCGGCTGAGGCGGGACAGCGTAGTGCTGAGAAAATATCTTTCTTCGGGAAACAGGGACTTCCGGTAGCGGCAGGTTGCTTCGACGGCCACCACAACAATGTTCCGGTTATGAAAAAAACTTTGGTAAGGGATGTTTATTTTTTTGAGCAGGGCTACCCGCCCGTCAGTAAAAAGGTCAAAATATTTGGCGTAATAAACTATGCCAGCGGCGTCGCAATCACCCCAGCGGACCTCTAATTCCTGCCGGTTGCTGATACCGCCGGCGGTGGAGCGCTTCTCTTCCATACAATCACCTCATAAAACAGCTTAATTCCAGGCTTCCTGTATTATTCTGCCACAAAAGTGTCCGGCATTCAACCAAAATAGTTTTACCATGTTTGAATAACAATGGACTCCAGTTTACGTGTAATTATGGATTCGGAAATTTGGTAAAATTCTGAAAATGTAAAATATTTAGAGATTACAAAGGGAAATTTCTTTAAACTGGAGAATATAATCATTTGTCCTGTTAAAGGAAATGAGTTATTTTGTTCACTATTCATTTAGGGGGAGTGATATGTCCGTATCATCATATTTGCGCAGCAGCGCCGCGAGTAATCCGGATAAAACAGCAATATATTTTAATGAAACGAAAATAACCTACAGCCAGCTGGACCAGGAGGCAGACAGCCTGGCCGGGGGTCTGCTCGAACTTGGGCTGCAGCGGCAGCAGCGGGTAAGCTTACTCCTTGGGAATAACCCAGACTTTATCCGTTCCCACTTTGCCATTACGCGGGCCGGGGGAACGGCGGTCCCTTTAAATCCAATGTTTAAGGGTGAAGAGATAAAATACATACTTAATGACGCCGAAGCAGTCTTTTTGATCACGCCCGTTTCTTTTCTTCCGCTGATCGAAACAGTTTGGGGCCAGGTCCCTACCCTGAGGCGGGTAATAGTTATCGGCGGTGAGACAGACGGAGATGTCGTCTCCTACGAGGACCTGCTGGCCAGGCCGTCCAGCCCGGTAGAGGTAAAGACAGCGGAAAGCGATATAGCCGCCTGCCTTTACACTTCAGGCACAACAGGCAAACCGAAAGGAGCCCTCCTGACCCACGGCAACCTGATCTTTGACACCCTTGCCACCATCAAGCACGTGGAGGTGCTGCCGGCCGACAACCACCTGTGTGTCCTGCCCCTATTCCATTCCTTTGCCCAGACTGTCTGCATGCTGTGCCCCATATTTTCGGGCGGCAGCATCACAGTAATGCCCCAGTTCAGGCCCGACACGGTCCTGAAAGAAATCATCGAAAAAAAGGTTAACATTTTTGCCGGCGTGCCGGCCATGTACGCTTCTATTTTAGCGACCATCAGCAACCCGGACATGTTCGACCTGTCTTCGCTGCGGCTGTGCTTTTCAGGAGGCGCCTCGATGCCTGTTGAGGTCATGCGCCTTTTTGAAGAGCGCTACGGTGTTACAATTATAGAAGGCAACGGCCCCACGGAAACATCGCCGGTTTCTTACGCCAACCCGGTGAACGGCGTCCGCAAGCCCGGTTCGGTAGGCCCGCCCATAGAAGGAGTCAGGGTAAAGATCGTTGACGGGGACGACCGGGAGCTCCCCGCAAACGAAGTGGGCGAGATATGCGTACAGGGACCGAACGTAATGGCGGGGTACCTTAACCAGCCGGAGGCCACGGCGGAAGCAATGAAAGGCGGCTGGTTCCATACCGGCGACCTGGGTAAAATAGATAAAGACGGTTATGTCTATATTGTTGACCGCAAAAAAGACATGATCATTGTAGGCGGCCTCAATGTTTATCCCAGGGAAGTGGAGGAATGCCTCTATGAGAGCCCCAAGGTGGCCGAGGCCGCGGTGATAGGCGTGGTTGATGAACTGCGGGGAGAGGTCCCCAAGGCCTTTATAGTCTTGAAACCGGGTGTGCAGGGTACGCCCAGGGAGTTCAGAATGTTTGCCCGCGCCCGCCTGGCTAACTATAAATGCCCGCGGCAGGTGGCCATAGTAGACAGCCTGCCCAAAACAGCCACCGGCAAGATTGACAAGAAGCAGCTGAAAGAAGCCAACGCCATGGGGATTTTGCAGGAAAAATAAACAATACACTTTGATTAACAGGATATAGCAAGGGCAGTATTCTATAAATCAGTTATGAGCCGGGACTTTCGTGATAAAGCACCCCGGCTCATCTCATTTGACGGCAAAAAAGACTTATCTGTAAACGCTAATTTCCATCATATGCATATAGTGTATCAACGAGATATAAGCAGGGAGGTAATACAGATGAGTAACGATAATGATTCAGGCAATGTTATTTCAGCAAGGCAAATACCGGCCCCGCCCCAACAATGCGGCGGTCAGCTGTATACAGTGAGGGCTTCGGATACACTTTTCAGCATAGCCCAAAGGTTTTCTGTGACATTGCGCCAGATTACCGCGGCCAACCCTCAAATCACAAATCCCGACATCATCTTTGTGGGGCAGGTAATCTGCATCCCCATCGTGACACCCACACCCACACCCACACCTACACCAACGCCAACACCCACTCCTACTCCCGGACCGGACGGCCTTCGCGTCCTTACTCTGAGGTTTCTTTCGGAAACCGGCCGGCAGTTGCCTGTGGTTAACGGGGCTGTCCAGCTCCTGCCCCGTGTAATAGTCAGGGCGACATTCAACCGCCCGGTCTCCCGGGCCTTCTTTTTCCTGGAACCCACCGGCACGGAGACCTGTGAGCTCGCCCGGTTGATCGGAGTCGACTGTCCCAGCGCGGTTACCGGGGTTGCCGAAATACTCTGGCAGGTGCCCGCCGGCACCCTTGGCCGCGTTTTTGTGGTTGCCTGCCTGAACAGCGTCTGCGCCAAGTCCGACGACGTCCTTGTTGTTCGAAACAGTTCCTAGGCGCAGGTTTAATTTCAACTGTACAGGAGGCGGGTCAGCGCCTGCTTGCAGCTTCAACGCCACGGGGCCCGCAACTTAAAACCGGTACCATACCGGTACCGGTTGAGAATGTTGGCAAATTCATCCTTCTTTACTTTTTTATATAAAAAGTTTTATCAATGCCTTTTACCTGTGATAAGCCATGTTTATCGTAAGCTATTTCTGATAATCTGATGAAAGTTTCTCTGTCAATGCAATATTTATTTTGCAGTTCTGCTATTCTCTGAGCAGCGTCCTCCAAAGTCGGTGCGGACAGGACATATTCCTCAAAGCCGGGCTTTTCTTTTTTGATCGGATGAGGGGTTGGTTCATCAGTTTTGCCGACAAGGTAGTCAATGCTGGTTTCATATAAATTGGCAAGGGTTATTAGGGTGTCAATATCCGGCTCGCTAACCCCTTTTTCATAACCGGACAATGTTTTATTATTTATATTTGTTAAGCATTTAACCTGGACCTGGGTTAAATGCTTTGCTTCTCGTGCCATCTTAAGGCGGATACTTAACAGGCTGCTCATATTTTCCACCACCAATCTTATATTATCATTATTCTTAATTCCGGGGAGTTTATTCTTAAATATATAGAATTTTGTATTTACTTCTTAAAAACTAAGATTTATAATATAGTTAATATCTGGTAGTAGGGGTTTTTCATGCTACTTACTTTTTGTAATCATATATCTTCAAATATGTTGCGAGAGGGGGATATGATATCCGGTCTATAGCATTTGAAGAGTTTTGGCTGCTGCTCCGAAGAGAAGCTGAAGGGGTAGAGATGGATGTTTTTTTTGAATGTGGAGTTCTTAAAATGCAATGGTCATTTAGTGACCAGGCAAAAATGCTAAAGATCACAAAACTTCTCGAAGTGAACGGCGCAAGGTATCAGGTTTGTAATTCCTCTGTTTATTTTTGGATTGAGGTTAACAATCACGGAGGACTCAACGTGTTAATGGCTTAAATAAAATGTTTAATAACAAAGAGAGTCTTTCATGGAAAGACTCTCTGATAAAATTTCAGTTTAACGTATTGGATGTGTGGCTTTCTCAAGCCGGCTGTGTGTTTTTATGGCTTCGCGCGCGGTCTTGCTTGCTCAGCGCCCTTTTGCGCATACGCAGGTTTTTCGGGGTTACTTCCAGCAGTTCATCGGTGCCTATATATTCCAGGGCCTCTTCCAGACTGAACTGCCTGGGTTCCTCCAGGCGCAGGGCTGTCTCGGCGGTGCTGGAGCGCATGTTGGTGAGGTGTTTTTTCTTGCAGACGTTAACCTCAAGATCCTGCTCCCGGGAATGCTCGCCCACGACCATGCCCTCGTAGACCCTGGTGCCGGGTGTGATGAACAGCACGCCGCGGTCCTGCACGGAATGAAGCCCGTAGGTGTTGGCTTCCCCGGTCTCGAAGGCGATCAGCACGCCCTGGTAACGTTCCCTGATGTCCCCTTTATATGGCTCATAGCCCAGGAAAAGATGGCTCATCACCCCGTGCCCCCTGGTCTCGGACAGCAGTTGGGAGCGGAATCCGATCAGCCCGCGGGCGGGCACTTTAAATTCCAGCCTGATCTGGTCCGGACCGAGGGAAGTCATGTTGACCATTTCTCCTTTCCTGGCCCCGATGATTTCCATAACCGTACCCATCTTATCCTCCGGGATATCAACCATGAGAAGCTCAACCGGTTCCGTCTTCCTGCCCGCGTCCCAGCGGAAGATGACCTCCGGCTTCGATACCTGCAGCTCGAATCCCTCCCGCCGCATTGTCTCAATCAGGATCGACAGGTGCAGTTCACCCCTCCCGCAGACCTGAAAGACATCGGGGCTGTCGGTATCATCCACCCGCAGGCTGACGTTTTTCTCCATTTCCTTGTAGAGCCTGGCCCTGAGGTGGCGGGAGGTTAAATACTTGCCCTCCATGCCGGCGAAAGGGCTGTCGTTGACCATGAAATTCATCTTCAGGGTCGGCTCATCCACGGTGATGGGGTCCAGCTGCTCTGGCCGGTCTTTGCAGGCAACGGTCTCGCCAATGCGGATGTCCTCCAGGCCGGAAAATGCTGCGATATCACCGCAGACCGCCTCTGAAACAGCTATCCTTTCCAGTCCTTCGAATGTATAAAGCGATCCGATGCGACCCTGGCGCAGGTCTCCGTTGTGGTCTATAATATTAACCTGCCCGCCGGCGGTAATAGTACCCCGCTTTACACAACCGATCCCCACCCGGCCGACAAAGTTGTCGTATTCGGTATTATTAACCAGCAGCTGCAGCGGGCCGTCGATATCACCGGCCGGCGCCGGGATATTTTTTATAATGGACTCGAAGAGAGGCTTCATATCATGTCCCTGGACGGAGGGGTCCATGGTTGCCGTTCCTTCCCTGGCCGAAGTGTAAATGACGGGAAAGTCCAGATGTTCGTCACCTGCATCCAAATCAATGAACAGGTCCAGGACCTCGTCCGCGACTTCTGAAACGCGGGCTCCTTCCCGGTCTACCTTGTTGATGACCACGATCGCCCTCAGGTTCAATTCCATGGCCTTGCGCAGGACGAACCGGGTCTGGGGCATGGCGCCCTCGAAAGCGTCCACCAATAGCAGTACGCCGTCGACCATTTTCAGTACCCGTTCCACCTCGCCGCCGAAATCTGAATGTCCGGGGGTATCGACAATATTTATCTTAATGCCCTTGTAAATCACTGAAGTGTTTTTGGCCAGGATGGTGATGCCGCGTTCCCTTTCCAGATCATTGGAGTCCATTACTCTCTCCAGCACCTGCTGGTTTTCCCTGAAGATACCGCTCTGCCTGAGCAGGGCGTCCACCAGGGTAGTCTTGCCGTGATCTACATGGGCGATAATGGCAATATTTCTGAACATGTTGTGGGTCATGAAACCAACACCTCCTTCCAAACCTTATAAGTATACCAGTTTTTCCGGGCTCTAACAACTGTAATAAAAGGATTTTACGCTCTATTTATTGTCATTTATTGTAATTCGCTTGGCTAATCCCCTTAATCAGATGAGGACCTGATCACAGTATATTTGTTTGCCCTAATAGCCTAAAGCTATACAGTATAGAGTCTTCGAGAGATCAACGGCCAGGGTGAATACGGTTGTATGCCTGCCTATAGATGGACAGGTTGACAGCACCGGAGTTGATAAGTTCAGGATAAAAATTTGGGATCTGGCAAGTGAAGAGGTAATATACGACAGCCAGGCGGGAGCGGAAGACGGCGCTGAGCCATAAACCGTTATGGGAGGAAGCCGCATCGTAATCGTGTCAACAAAACCGTCCCCTAGACACGCTCCCACTGGTTCAAAGGGAGCAGCTTGTTTCAACACCATGGACTCTGCAGTTATTAATCTGTCGACATTCTGGATAGCCTTTATAAGGCCCTTTTTATTTTGAGGGTTGGGGCGATATCAGACCGTTTTTCTCCATTTCTTCTTTTGCTTTTTCCAGCTTGTCCAGCCCCACAATAATGCTGCGGATCATATCGTCGCTGTACAGGTCGGTGATCCATGTTTTCACAGTTTCCACATCGGCGCCGTAGTGGTGGGAAAGGTTTTGCAGGAGGTTTTCTTCAGCAAAGATGCGGTCGATCATCCTCTGCCTGATTGAAATAGTTTTGTTATTACCGGGCATAATAGACACCTCGCTTGTATTACCGTTCTATTATAAACCCTTTTAAGCTTCACATTCCATAGAACATTGACACCTTAAAATATTTTACGCATGATTTACAGGATTTAGTTTTATTAACCTTTGAGTTTAAACCTTGTTAATCTATTAAATCTTGTTAATCATGTGAAATATTTTTTATTTGTAATTTATGATTTAAGTGCCTTTTTTGAGGGCAAATCTGAATAACTGACCGGCAGGGGAGAATATTTAAATATTTTATTTTCCCAGGTCCGAAGTCTGACGGTGCTGCCCTCATTTTCCACCAGGTAGCGGGGCTGGACCGGGATTTTACCATACCCCCTCGGGGCATTGATTACATACATCGGCACGGCCAGGCCGGAGGTATACCCGCGAAGCTTTTCCATGATAGACAGGCCCTCGTTCACGGAAGTGATAAAGTGACGTGTTCCCTTAACCGGTTTCGCCTGGAAGATGTAATAAGGCCTTACCCTGATTTTCAGTAGCTCCTGGCACAGTTTTTTTATTATATGGGAGTCGTTGTTAACCCCTTTCAGGAGCACCGTCTGGTTTCCCATGACCACGCCGGCTTTGACCAGCATATCACAAGCCGCCCTGCTTTCCGGTGTAATTTCTCTCGGGTGGTTGAACTGGGTATTGATGTAGACAGGCGGGTGGTTTTTGAGGACTTCGCACAGCTGCGGGGTAATCCGCTGCGGCAGGGTGACGACAGCCCTGGTGCCGAGCCTCTTTATCTCAACATGTTTAATTTTATCGAGTTCACCCAGCAGCCAGTCCAGTTTATTGTCACTTAGCAGCAGCGCATCTCCCCCTGTTATTAAGACATCCCGTATTTCCCTGTTCTCGCGTATATATGAGAGTGCGGCCTGCAGGTTTTGGTAAGGCTGGTGCCGGTCTACCTCTCCGATGTTGCGGCGCCTTTGACAGTGCCTGCAGTACATCGCACACTGGTTGGTGGCGTTGATGATCAGCCGGTCGGGGTAGCGCCTGGTAATAGAGGGGGCCGGTGAAGTGAATTCTTCAGCCATCGGATCGATCTGTCCTGTTTGGTCCATTTCTTCAATAGACGGTACGGACTGGAGCATGATCTCGTCTGCCGGGTTGATTGGATCAATCAGTGAGGCGTAGTAGGGGGATATCGCCCAGCGATAGCGTATGCCCACTCTCCTGATCTGTTCACATTGGCTCAGGGTGAACCCGAACAGGTCGGACAGGGTAACGGCGTCACAAATCCGGTGAGAAAGCTGCCAGCGCCAGTCCCGCCAGTTTTCTTCAGTGGCGTTGAAATACCGCAGGATAAGCTCCTTGTTGAATAAAAATGTCTCTCGAAAGTCAAAACCGGTCTTAATTGATCCTTTTTGCAACAGGTAGTCGCTTATTTTTTCCTTTAATTCATTTGAACGTCTGACTGCGATCGCTTTTTTTTCTTCCTCGTCAAATTTCCATGATTCAACTTGTGTGAACATGTTAAAGTCCTCCTTTTTGGCGAAGTTCCTGGAGACAAATAACCCCGGACAGAAGTCCGGGGGGAAAGGGCGTTTAAAGAAAGCAATGTTAAATTAAACCCGGGCAGCTCCAGTAAAAAACAAAGCTTGTCCAGATCTCCCTTTCAACGCTTACGAAGTTAGCTGACGGGTTCGGGCCGAAAGAGTAGCCCTACCGGTTGGGTCGTGGGAATTGGGACGTGGGACGTGAGGTTTCGGGTAATTCTTTAGGGTTTTTAACCCCAAATTCATTCCACAGTTCTCACGACTCACAACTCACGACTCACGACTCAACGGATTCACCCCGAAAAATTGGTTCCCCCGCTTCTTATTTAAGAACTCAGCGAAAAATAGTGAAATTATTTAGTTTTTTACATTTATTACTACAACTTATTATATCATCTAAAGTTGGCAGTAACAAGCAAAGCCGACATGGTAAAATATTACTCCCTTTAATAAGTATACGCCGGCAGCCGGTAAAACTCAGGGGCCGAATACGTATTGCATTTTTTTAATGGGTGGGGTGCATGACGACCTTCACGCAGTTGTCTTCTTTACGGGAAAATTTAAAATATCCATCCAGGGCGTCATCAAGTGAAATATTGTGAGTAATGATATCGTCAGCCTTAAGGCGCCCTTCCCTGAATATCCCAGCAGTTCGTCCAGATAGTTTTGCACCAGGACCTGGCAGCGAGATTTATTCCGGGCCCGGCAGCAGTTTTCTTAGTTCCATGGGCAGGGGGAACAAGACTGTGGTATTCGGCGCGTTTGCAACTTCTGACAGGGAGCGGAGCATCCTCAGGGTCAGCCCGCCTGTCACGCCGGTTAACACCTCGGAGGCCTGGGCCAGCTGCTCGGCCGCCTGGCGTTCTCCTTCGGCCTGGATGATGGCCGCCCGCCTGCCTCTTTCCGCCTCGGCCTGGCGGGCGATAGCCCTGGTCATTTCCGAGGGCAGGACAACGTCTTTGATTTCCACCGCAATCACTTTAATCCCCCAGGGGTCTGTAGCTTCGTCCACAATTTTTTGCACAGTCTGGTTCAGCTTTTCACGCTGTGAAAGCAGTTCGTCGAGTTCGGCGGTGCCCACAACGCTCCTGAGGGTGGTCTGGGCGTACTGGTTTGTCGCTGCGTGGACATTCTCGACGTTTACTACCGCCTTGTCCGCGGATACGATCCTGTAATAAAGCACAGCGTTTACTTTGCAGGCGACATTGTCCCTGGTAATGACTTCCTGAGGCGGCACGTCGAAAACTATCACCCGCAGGGATACCCTGATTATCCTGTCAATAAACGGGATGATTAAGATCAGACCGGGCCCTCTCACATTAACAAGCCTGCCCAGCCTGAACAACACAGCCCTTTCATATTCAGGAAGGATTTTGACCGCGGACGTGATCACAGAGAAAATTATAACGGCCAGTATTATAACTGAAAAAAGGTTGTAGAACATTAGTTTTCCTCCTTTGCTGCATCTGTTCCATTGTTATTGATATCCGGGCTGACAAAAAGAACAAGTCCCTGCCGTTCCAGCACTTTGACTTTTTTGCCCTCACCGATAGTATGCCCATTTTTTGAAACTGCCTGCCACATTTCCCCTTTTAATCTAACCATGCCGCCGGGATTAAGTTCTTTAACAACGTAAGCGGCGGTGTTATGAAATTCGTCTTCACCGTGCACAGGCTTGTGCCTGCGAATGCGGGATACGCCCATAATGATTGTCGACATAAGAAGCGCACCGACAACGCCCACTCCCAGCGCCAGCAGCTTGAAAGCGGAAAACCAGGCAGGGGGCATCAAAGGCTCTGTGGGGAAAAACATGATACCCAGGACAATGCTAACCAGGCCCCCGACGCCCAGCACACCGTAGGTCGAGGTAAAAAATTCCGCTACCAGGAGCCCGGCTCCCAGCAGGATTAAAAATACCGCCGCCAGGTTACCGCGGAACAGGCCCATCCCGGCCAGGCCTAATACCAGGCTTATTGAACCAGCGATCTCGGGCAGGAGGAACCCGGGCGAATAGAAGCCGATGATCAATCCATATATACCGATCATCAGTAATATCATTGCAAATGTGGGATTGCTGACAAGGTGAATGAGCTGTTCATTAACGTTTAAGGGCAGTTCAGTGATCCTGGCTCCTGCTGTGGCCAGGCGCCTGTCGCCGGCATTGGTTTTGACGGCCATGCCGTCGATTTTTTGCAGTAGATCAGCCGGGTCCGCGGCGTTGATGTCCACAACTCCTGCCTCAAGCGCCTCGTTGTTGTTTAAGGCCAGGTTTTCCGTGACGAATTTTTCAGCCAGGTCCGCGGGGCGGCCCCTTCCTCCCGCAATGCTTTTCATATGGCCGGCTAAAAAATTTATGGTTTTCTGGTCCGCGGCCTGGGGGGACTCGCCGGGGGAGGCCATAGTCACCGGCATGGCTGCCCCGCAGGTGGTGGCGGGGGACATGGCCGCGATATGGCCGTTAATCAGGATAAAGGTACCGGCTGAGGCTGCTATCGCGCCCTGGGGGCTGACGTATGTAATGATGGGGACGTTTGAAGAGGACATTGCCTGTAAGATATCGAGGGTAGCCGAGACCAGCCCCCCCGGGGTGTTAAGCAGTATTAAAACTGCCTCGGCCTGGTCCCTTTCCGCCAGGTAGATGCCTCTTTGAATGTGCCTGGCCGTGCCTTCTGTCACAGTATCGTCCACCTTGACGGAATAGACGGAAGGCTGCGTAGTCTCGCCAGGGGATGGGGTTGTACAATACAGCGACAAACAGGAAAAAACAAACAGGGATATCGCAAGCCCGAACTTTATTAACTTCATT
Organism: Pelotomaculum propionicicum; assembly: GCF_048984525.1. Lineage (GTDB taxonomy): Bacteria > Bacillota > Desulfotomaculia > Desulfotomaculales > Pelotomaculaceae > Syntrophopropionicum > Syntrophopropionicum propionicicum_A. Next base: position 42,567 of record NZ_JBMGJC010000009.1, on the reverse strand, counting down.
TATTTTCTCCCTACCGGTAGTATAATATCTAAACCATTCCACCAGATTTATTGCACCTTTGAGGGCTGCTGGCGGAAACACCGATTCACCTTTAATTAGCTATTGTCAAATTCGGTTAGAATATTCTATATAAAATATCAAGGAGGCTGGGGTTTATCCCCAACCCCCTCCCCAGAGTTGCATGATTACTCCGCAGGCCAGGCGCCTGCCCGCGGCTCCCGCCGGCTGCGTCCGGTAGTCGTCCGGGTTTTCATGAATTATTACCGACCTGCCGATTACCTGCGAGACGCTGAACTTGTTTGTAAAGAACCCCGTTACAGCCCGCCCCCCGTTTGAGAACAGGACCGGGAAATCGCCCGCGTGGTTGCCGTGAGGCTGGTTATTGGGATTCCAGTGCCCGCCGGCGGCCTGAAACGGGTTAGCAGGGTCGCCCACTGTGCAGTTTCCGTGTTCATGTATATGGAAGCCGTGCGGTCCAACCGGCGGCGTGCTGTTCCGGGCCGGCTGGTAAGGCGGCAGACCGGACACGTCAGCATAAACCCAGGCGCCGCCGGGGACATCATAAAAATACACGATACCGGTTATTTGCGGGCACAGAGGCCCGCCGCGCATGACCGCCCTGGCGGTCCTTGTATTTAATCCCGTGTTATCCATACTGTAGACTCCTTCACTTAGATTTGTTTATATTATGAAATGTTTTCAGCAGTTGCCAGTATTTTGCAACACCTTTAATCTGAGAGTAAAACTAGAAACATCCTGGAATATTTTTTTAAATAATTAGCAGGATATGGTATTATAAATAAAAACTTCAGCTTACGGAGGTCCGGGATAATGAATAAGCAAATCAAGCTGGTCGATATAGCTAAGATAGCGCTGTCGATGGAAGAAAAAGGTCATAAATTTTATTCCACCCTGGCGGGAAGAGTAAATGATGTAAGGCAAAAACAGATGTTGATGAAGCTGGCGGAAGATGAAAAAGAACACAAAAAGCTTTTCGAAAAAATTATCATGGATTACAGCGACGACGAAACGCTGGACGAGGAGACCTCCAGTTACTTAAATTCCATTCAGAAAGACAGCGTTTTTCCGGAACCGGCCGGGGTGGAAGATTTCGCGGGCGGCCTGCATTCATTAAAGGACGTCGTAGCAATAGGGATCCAGGCTGAAAAGGACGCAATCCTGATTTTTCACGAGCTGACAACAAGGACACGTTCCGAAAAAATAAAAAAGATTTTGTATGATTTGCTTGAGGAAGAAAAAATGCACCTGGTTGAACTAAGAAATTACCTCGAAGAGCTTTAAAAAGTAAAAACTGACTTTTTAAGGAGTGATAATTTGGCGGGACCAAACGAAGAGAGACGTTATAAGACAGCGACTTTTGCGGGAGGTTGTTTCTGGTGCATGGTCGCCCCCTTTGAGGAAGCCAACGGCGTTATTGAGGTTATACCGGGCTATACGGGCGGACTTAAAGAGTTCCCCTCTTACCGGGAGGTCTGTTCGAACACGACCGGACACTGCGAGGCGGTGCGGGTCACCTTCGACCCTGCTTTAATAAGTTATGAAGAGCTGCTGGATATCTTCTGGCGGCAGATCGACCCGACGGACGTGGGCGGCCAGTTTTTTGACCGTGGGCCGTCTTACCGGACAGCTGTTTTTTACCATGACCAACCGCAGAGAGAAAAGGCGGAAGCGTCAAAAAAAGCTCTTAACAGCAGCGGCAGGTTTAACAAGCCTGTTGTAACGGAAGTACTGCCTGCTTCCACTTTTTATCCCGCGGAAGATTACCACCACGACTATCACAAGAAAAACCCCGGACATTACAAACAGTACCGCAGGGGATCAGGGCGTGATGTTTTTATTGAAAAACATTGGAACAAATGATGCAGTCATTTTCATATTCAAACACATCTATATAGAAAGGTCTGATGTTAAACTGCGAAAAGAAAAATTGACTGAGATGCAGTACCAGGTTACTCAAAAAAACGCCACAGAGCCGCCTTTCAAGAATGAATACTGGGATAACAAGCGGGAAGGCATTTACGTGGATGTAGTTACCGGCATACCGCTTTTTAGTTCAAAAGATAAATTTGATTCGGGCTGCGGCTGGCCCAGTTTCACCAGGCCCCTCGACCCGGGGGAAATTATTGAAAAAAAAGACCTCAGCCATTTTATGGTCCGCACCGAGGTGCGCAGTAAATCAGCTGATTCGCACCTGGGACATGTTTTTGGCGACGGTCCAGCTCCGCGTGGGACGCGTTATTGTATCAATTCAGCCGCCTTAAGGTTCATACCGAAAGAAGACCTCGAAAAAGAAGGTTACGGCGAGTATGCCGGCCTGTTTAAAAGTTAAAGGAACAAAGGCGTCCAATTAATTACCGAAAGGGGTTATTTTTAATGACGACCAAAGCGGCGGTAGACGATTTTATATCCCAGAAGACTCTGGCGGTAGTGGGTGTTTCAAAGAAAAAAGGAAAATTCGGCAGCACTGTCTATCGGGAACTCAAGGCGAAAGGGTACAGGGTGTTCCCGGTGAACCCTAAAATTGACGATTTTGAAGGGGATAAATGCTACCGCAGTCTGAAAGAACTGCCGGAAGTCCCGGGAGGCGCCGTAATAGTGGTTTCTCCCAAAGCGACGGAAAATGTGGTGCGGGACGCCGCGGCGGCCGGAATAAGCCGTATCTGGCTCCAGCAGGGGGCTGAATCCAAAGAAGCGATAGATTTGTGCAAAGAGAACGGCATTGATGTCACACACGGCCACTGCATTCTGATGTTTGCCGAGCCAACCGGCTTTCCGCACAGAGTGCATCGCTGCATATGGCGCCTGCTGGGCAAACTCCCCCGGTAACCGATTAGACGGGGGAATGCAGGTGAGGCTTTAGCCGCACATTATTGGCGGAATAAATCCCGCCCTACAAAGCCGAGGAATGTCCCCGATTGGAAAAGGCATTCCTTTTAGGCCGAGATATGTCCCCAAATAGCCAAGCGGATTCAACACCATGGAGACTTTGTCTGCAACCATAGAGCCCGTATAAGGGTTCTTTTTCATTGGAAGGTATCGACAGGTTTTTGTCAAATAATAAACTAACAAATCCATGTTACATGTGATCAGGGGAGAGTAAAGTAATGAAATGGAAAGCCGTCCTGAAAAATTTAGACGTCATAGCCATCATAGCCGCCAGTATCGGCGCGATCGTCCTGCACCACCTGGGCATAATACCCGAGACTTATGTGATCTCCATCCTGCTTATGCTTTTGGCCCTGCACACGCTGCAGGAAGCGCTGCGGGGAGAGGAGATAAAAGAGGACATCAAGACCATTACCAAAAACGTGCAGGTCTCCGACCCTGAGGTTGAGCTTATAAAGCCCAGGGAGCTCCTGGTCTACACCGAGGAGTTCGCCCTGAAAAACAGGGGAGAAGTTTGGTGGTTTAACGCGTGCTGCACGATGTTCCGCTCCCAGGAGCTTTTCGACAGGCTTTTAAAAACCTCAATCGATAGCTCCAGGACCACTAAAATATATTTTGTGATGAACAAAACCATGAAAGAGGCCTGGGAGCGGGATATCAGGCCTAAAATAGAAAAGTGCCGCGGCCGGGACAAGGTGCAGGAGCCAGTTTGGCGTGAAATTGATGAAGACATAGCCTTCCAGATGATCGATGTCGGGGTGGACAGGGAAGCCAAGGAGGCCCTCCTGGCATTCTGGGGAGAGCCCTTTATGATGGAGCTGGGCAGCGAGGGGCAGCATGTGCCCAGGTACCTCATCCATGTCAAGAGCCAGTCCGAGCTCATCTCCCGCCTGCAGGACATTTTCGTAAGGTGCCGCTTGAAAAACAGCTGACCTTTGGGTAATCAGTTTATTAATAAAATATTAACCTTTCCGAAAGCTTTAGTTAAGCTCCCTTTATTAAAATGATGTCAATATATTTTAAGGAGCTGGTTTTAGTAATGATCCAAATAAAAGACAATATTTACTGGGTGGGGAAAAAAGACTGGGAGATCAGGAAGTTTCACGGTGAGGAGTTTTCTACCCACCGGGGCTCGACCTACAATTCTTACCTGATTAAAGACAAAAAGACAGCGCTGGTGGACACGGTGTGGACCCCTTTTCACCGCGAGTTTATCGACAACCTGGAAAAGAACATAGACCTCAAAAGCATTGACCTGATCGTGATCAACCACACCGAGCAGGACCACTGCGGCAGCCTGCCTTACCTGATGGAGAAGATACCCGACACGCCCATCTACTGCAGCAAGAACGGCGCGATGTTAATCAAAAGGCACTTTCACAAAGAATGGAACGTCAATATTGTCAAAACAGGCGACAGCATTGACCTGGGAGATAACAAGCTGGTCTTTGTGGAAATGACGATGCTGCACTGGCCTGACTCCATGGCCACCTACGTGGCAGGCGCCAACGTGCTGCTGTCCAATGACGCTTTCGGCCAGCACTACGCCTCACCTTACATGTTTAACGACGAGGTGGACCAGTGCGAGCTTTACCAGGAAGCTCAAAAATATTACGCCAATATATTAACTCCCTTCAGCAAGCTCGTGAAGGCCAAGATTAAGGAAATATCCGCACTTAGCCTGCCAATCGAGATGATCGCTCCAAGCCACGGCATCATCTGGCGGGACAACCCCCTGCAGATCGTTGAAAAATACGACCAGTGGGCAAGCGACTACCACGAGGGCAAAGTGATTGTAATTTACGACTCGATGTGGGGCGCCACCAAAAAGATGGCGCTGGCCATAGCCAGGGGCGTTGAGAGAAAAGGCCTGGGCGTAAAAGCCCTGAGTATGGGCAAATACGACAAAAGCGATTTAATGACGGAAATATTTAAGTCCAGGGGCGTCATTGTCGGCTGCTCGACAGTAAACAACGGAATCCAGGGTGACGCCGCCGCGGTACTCGAGTTGATCAAGTGCCTGAAGTTTAAAAATAAAATCGGCGCTGCTTTCGGTTCCTACGGGTGGAGCGGCGAGTCAGTCAAAATCATTGAGGCCAGGCTAAAGGAAGCGGGCATTGAAATCGCACTGGAGGGCATCAGGGCGCAGTACACCCCGTCGCCTGACGAAATTAAATCCTGCGAAGCCTTCGGTGAAGCGTTTGCGGAAAAAATATAATTAATAAATATTGTAAGGCCCACCTTTTCAACGGTGGGTCTTTATAATTCATAAGGACAGTATGCCCAAAGTAAAACAAGATCAGGTTTTTTATAGGGGGTTCACGACATGGAAACACTTTGTCTACATCCTGGTTCAGGTTTTTTTAAAGTCTGCTTAATCTGGGGAATATATATTTAACTTGCCGTTATTGAGGTTGCGAAGGGTTTAAAGGAAACATTTGGCAGGGTGTCCATTATGAGGTATAATTGAATCGCCAGATCTCGGGCAGCAGCTAGACACAACACCTGGTTTTTATGGAGCATGAAGAAATTAAATGGAGGGTGAGTGGATGTTTAATTTTAAACGAAGAATATTGAAATTGTCTGTGGTCGCGCTGGTAATTTTAAGTTTTGCCCTTCCGGCCGGCGCGGTGGAAAAAATGACCGGTGATTCGGTGATCGTACCCGCCGGTAAAATTACCGGGCCGCTTTTTGCAGCGGGCAGCTATGTTGTTGTAGACGCTGATGTGGACGGGGACGTCTTTGCCGCCGGGCAGGATATCACAATAAACGGCGATATAAGAGGTGATCTTCTGGCAGCGGCGAGGACCGTCAGGATAAACGGCAGGGTAAGCGGCAACGTCCGCTGCGCTGTTTCCGATTTGGACCTTAACAATGAAATTGGCAAAAGCCTGACCGCGGCTGCCGCACAGGTCAGGCTGCATGAAAATTCGGAGATCGGAGATGACGCGCTGGTCTTCGCGGGCACCGCTTTATTCTCAGGCTCAGTAGGCCGCCAGGCGCTGGGAGCCGGCGGGGACTTCCGCATATACGGGCCGGTCGGCGGCAGTGTCCATTTCTGGGAGGTGGAGAACCTTACGCTGGGACAGTCCGCGTCTGTTAACGGGGATTTAAACTACAGTTCGCCAAATGAGGCTGACATCTTGCCTGGCGCTATTATTACAGGGGAAACCAGGTGGGAGCAGGTTCAAAGGACCGAGCAAAAAGCGCGCCCGGAAGGTATTAACTGGATTGCTCAACTGATCTGGTTCGTTACAGGCATTGTGGCATGGGGCGTATTTATCCTGATTTTCCCGCGGATCTGGAGCGGACTCAGTGAGAACATACTGCGCTCACCCGGCTCCGCCCTTGGCTGGGGCGCGCTTGCGCTAATTGCCGCGCCGCTGGCCTCCCTTTTGCTGCTCATTACGGTTATAGGCATACCGCTTTCACTGACTTTAATCGTGGCTTATTTATTAACTCTGTACGCGGCAAAAATTATAGTCGGGGACGCCATTGGCCGTTACCTGTCGGCGCGCCTGGGCTGGGAAGGCAGGGTGCACGGCATCTGGACCTTTATGATTGGCTTTGCCGCGCTGATCCTGCTTGGCAGGATTCCGGTGGCCGGGTTCTTCATCAGTTTGATCGCTGCGGCTGTGGCTTTAGGGGCGGTAGTCCTGTCTGTCATACGCTACCGGAATAGTACGATCGCGTCACAATAGAAAAACGTTAATGCAGATTATAATTGATTTTGCATGGAAAATTAACCTATAATTAATTAACCTATAATTATTGAAATGAGATAGTGGAGTTGATGATATGCCTGTCCCGCCCAATGAGGAAGCGATGACAAACCAAAAAATCAAGGAGGACTGGCTGGCGGCTCTTGACGGCATGGTGAAACAGCTAAAAGAATGGACCAGGCCGCAGCACGGCGCATCATGTCCATGCTGCACGCCGCTTTGTGAGATTATTCAGACTACGGTTGAACTGGATGAGGAGCATATAGGCAGCTACAGCGCGCCCATGCTGTACTTAAAAACGAAAAACACGATTATCGAGCTTAAGCCGGCGGGCAGGTTTGCCATCGGGGCCATTGGGCGTGTGGACATGACGAACAACAGGCGGAGATATTCTTTCTTATACTCCAGCAGGAGGGGCTGGGTCTGCATGGAAAACAGGCAGCCGCTGACTAAATCCCTGTTTCTCGAACTGTTTGCCGAACTTGTTAAAGCGCAGCCGTCCAACCTTCATTGAGACGTGAGACGTGTGACGCCCCATGGTGTTGAATATGCCTGGCTCATTTTCAATGGACCGTGTCAAGAGGACAGTTCTGTAGACACGATTTTTTCTCAAGATATAATATTTGTAATCGTGTCAACAAAACCGTCCCCTAGACACGCTCCCACTGTGCAAAGGGGGCAGCTGGTTTCAACACCATATACTCTGCAGTATAATTTGTCTACAACCTGAAGCCGGGCTTTGCCCGGCTTTTTCCATATCCATGTAATCTGTGACGTTTTTAGAACCCAGGTCCTTTTTAAGGTCCTTTGGGGCAGGTGTCCGTGCTGTTCAGGCATGCTTTTATGCGTTCGGTCATGGACTGTTTGAGCTGATCGGCCTGCTCCGCGGTAATTTTGCCTGCCGCGGCTTTTTGATCAATTTTTGAGTTGAACTCTGCCATCATGTGATCCACCAGCTGCTCCTCGGTGATCCCTTTTTCACCGGCAATCTGTACCAAAGTTTTGCCTGACTGGCGCGCGGCCAGCAAATCTTCCATGCTGATGCCGAGAAAACCGGCCAAGTCCTCCATATCACCCATGCCTCGTCCCATTTTCATTCCCGTGCCTGGTCCATCTTTAGGATCCATTTTGTCTTTTCCGAAATTCGGCCCGGTGTTGGCGCGGTTCAAATCAGTTTTAATCCGCTCTGTCATGGATTGTTTTAACTTTTTGGCCTGTTCCGCGGTAATTTTGCCGTCCGCGACCTTTTGATCTATTCTTTCACTATATTTTTCAGCCATGAAATCCACCAGCTGCTGTTCGCTGATCCCTTTTTCAGCTGCGACCTGTACTACTGTTTTGCCCGACTGGAGGGCGCCTGTCAATTCTTCCCGGCTGATGCCAAGAAAATCAGCTAAATCAGTTATGCCGCAAACCATGTGCATGGCAATATTTTTTTGAAAAACTCCCTGTACAACCAGTCCTGCCGGAGTGTCTCCCATCGCTAAAGCTTTGAAATAGGGGAAGCCGCCCAGGAGAACCATCCCCAGGATCACAACCGCGGCCGCCGCGACAAACCAGCCTTTGACTTTCATAGATTTTAAAACCTCCTTTGATTTAACGCAGGACTAATCATTGGTCAGGTCTTCTTTAACATCCCTCAGTATGGCCGTGTTTATATCCTGATTTGAAACGACCCTGTTCCTGGCTTTCCGCTTTTGTTTTTTAAGGGGAATATTTTTTGTTTTATCGGCTGCCATAATAATCCACCTTCCCTTATAGTTTAAGTGTTTAAGAGGTAGTTTGCTTATACGCGCGGATTATATGCAGATGTAAATTTAGAAAACCAGGTGTTTTATGATGACTAAAGGAATAAAGTGACGAAGATGGTTTCATAATATTTTCGTTGAACAAGGAGGTATAAATCTTTTCGGCATGAGAAAAATCGCTGCGGTCCTGTGCCTGACATTTTTATTTTTATGGCCGGGCAGTTTGTCCGCGTCCCAGGTAATAGACAAAAGCCAGAATGAAAATATCCTTGTCTTCTGGACCAACGGAGACAGTTTAAAAGCGGTTACCTTAATGTGCGTGCGTGAGTCCGGCAATCCTATCGGTATTGTTGCCATCCCTCTGTTTGTCAGGGTTAAACACCTTGGCCGTGAATTTACTATAGCGGAGACTTACAACGCTATCGGCAGACCGGGCCTTACCGACTGCCTGGAGGATCTGTTTGGGATACCGATTGGCTGTTATTTATCTGTTGACCAGGCCACCCTGAACAAGGTCAGTTTTATGATTGGCCCGGTTTCAATGGACGGCGGCATCACCACGGTCTCTGATATTTTTGAAGGGACATACACCGACTGCAAGGTCGACCCCCAGGCTGAGGTGCGCCAGCTGGCGGCCCGGTTGGTGGAACCGCGTGTGATAATAAAAGCTCCCCAGTTGTTTTGGATTCTGGCAAGCGAAGTCAAGACCAACCTCAGCGGCAGGAGTTTGATGGGGATCTACAGGGTGATACAGGAATGCGGGCCGGGCGTCCTGAACAAGAAGGTGCTGCAGGGAAACGAATACTATGTCGGGGGCATTAAGTACCGCGATGTGCCGCCGGAAGCATGGGTCAAAACTCTGCAGTCAACGGTAAACGATGTATAAATATTTTCTAAAAAATGTTTATGACTTTTAAGGATTCCTTCTCCGGAATATGGCTGATCATTAGCTTCAGCTCCGAGATCTGTCCCCATGAGAGGGGAGCGTCTTTTGCCGCGATATATTCTCTGGTTTTTGCCATGGAGAACTCGATATTGTCAATTTCCTGGTGGTCGAGTACAGCCGGCCACCAGCCCGCTTTTTTGTCCCAGATCTTTTCCATTTCATCGGTCCTGGCCTGGGCTTGCTCCCATTCATTGTTTACCAGGACCTGTTCTATTTCCACGATGCTTTGCAGCATTTCATCGGCGGATGCCTGCAACAGGTGGTTTGTCCAGAAACTGAACGATATGATTACTGCCAATATGCTTATCAGGACCAGCATTAACCTCATTGTTAAACTCCTTGAATAATAAAGTCTTTATCATGTTATGAAAAATAATATCCATGGGGTTGAACTTACCCGGCAGTTGAACCCCGGAAAATGATTAAAACAATTATTAAAAATATTATTTTAATCTTGTTAATCTTAATAATCCTGTAAATCTTGTGATATATGTTTTTTAGATTCTTTAATCCTGTAAATCCGTCAATTTAATCTGCCAGAATCCTAATAGAGCTGCTAAACTGCTTTTGATTTTACCTGGTAGAGCAGCTTACCTTCCGTGTCAAGGTGCGCGAAAAGGACTTCCTTAAAGGACCTAACGCCGAATTTGCTCAGTTCGGAGCGCAGCCATCCTTCACTGAGATTTATCCTGGCCAGGTTCTTTTTGAAGACATACCCGTCTATAATAAGCGTGACAGGCAAACCCTCATATTTTGTGGGCAGGTTCAAATCTTCCGGCATAACAGGCCTTCTCTGCGATTTTGGGATAACGCTCAATTCGCCGCTTGTTTCAAGTATGGCAAATTCAACATCGGCGATGTTGGGCATATTTTTTGCCCGCAGCTGTTCCAGCAGGTCATTTATGTTATAGCGAATCCTGGCAAGCTCTTCCTCAACAATTTTTCCGTTCTCGACCAGGACACTGGGAGTGCCGCAGATAATGCCCCTGGCCCGTTCGCTTTTTAATGACAGGTAAGACATGGCGACCTGGGCCACGATCAGGGTGAATATCGGGAAAAGACCGGACAGAAGCGGCACCCCGGTGTTCTCCATCGGGATTGCAGCCAGGGCTGAAAGCATGATCACGATGACAAGCTCGTAAGGCTGCAGCTTGCCTACCTGCCTTTTCCCCATCAACCTTAACCCTATCACTACCACTGCAAATAATATAAGAGTACGTACAATACCTATCAGCATATGCTCTTTCCCTGCGTCTAGTTTTACCAATGTATCATTTGCCGGCAGCCGTTTTTTTATGTAATATCCTGTAAGGCAAAAAAGGATTCAGCCCCGGACATAGAATTATATTATGGACAGTTCTTTAAAGGCAGGTGCTGTAAATTGCCGGCAAATAAAAATTTGCCGCCGGGCCGGGAAAAAATGCCATGCCATAAGAACAGCGATATCCAGACATGCTGCTCCAAATGCGGTGAACTTCTGGAAAATAACCCGCCACCGGCAGTTGATGATGTTTTTGCCGATGACGAGTTCATCTGCCCGGCGTGCTGCTGCGGCATTTACATAGAAGTGAGAGATGAATAACGGCAGGGTGGATTGGGTATATAACCCCGCGGTCTGGGATGTCCTTAATAACAGGATGAAAGCAGAAAAATACATCCGGGATTAATCCTCCGGTGTTTAGCCGGCATTGCCGGCTGTTAAAGGGCCGGCGCATATTGCGGGTAACGAATGAGCATTTATATAAAAAGAGGGGGTATAAGGTTAATGGGCGGCAGTTTGATGAAGAATATAGGATTCGCTGAGATTTTGAAGATGGATGAACTGGTGGACTACCAGGAAGGAAGAGTGATCAGCCGGACCCTGGCGCAGCTTTCCCAGGTCACGCTCACGCTTTTTTCAATCAGTCAGGGGGAGGGGATCAGCGCGCACACGGCGCCGGGGGACGCCCTGGTGCAGGTCCTGGACGGGGAAGCGGAGATCACCATTGGCGGGAAGAATTTTAATGTGAAGGCAGGGGAAAGCATAGTTATGCCGAAAGGAGTTCCCCACGCCCTGGAGGCCAGGAAGAGCTTCAAGTTTCTCTTAACGGTAGTGAAGCCATAAAAATAAGTAAAAAGTGGTTGGGACCAACAGTCCCAACCACTTTTTATAAATTAATATCACCATGTATTTGTTCCGCATTTTTACTCGGGTGTTTTCATTACCGCGCCGGTGCTGGCTGACGTCACCAGTGCCGAATAGCGGGCCAGGTAGCTCTTGCCGGTCACTTTGGGCGCGGGCTTCTTCCAGCCGCTGCGCCGGGCGTTAAGTTCCTCGTCGGTCAGCTTGACTCTTAAGACACGGTTGGGGATGTCGATCTCAATGATATCGCCTTCCTGCAGCAGGGCGATAGGGCCGCCCTCGGAGGCCTCAGGCGAAACATGCCCGATGCTGGCGCCCCTGGTGCCGCCGGAAAACCGGCCGTCAGTGATTAAAGCCACGTCTTTGTCGAGCCCCATGCCGGTAATTGATGATGTGGGGCTCAGCATTTCACGCATGCCCGGTCCGCCCTTCGGACCTTCGTAGCGGATAATTACCACGTCGCCTTTAATGATTTGGCCTTCCATTATCGCCTCAAAGGCTTCTTCCTCGCTGTCATAAACCCGTGCCGGGCCGCTGTGCTTGAGCATTTCCCTGGCCACAGCCGACTGTTTCACCACAGCCCCGTCCGGAGCCAGGTTGCCTTTCAGGATGGCGATGCCGCCCTCCTTGCTGTATGGGTCCTCCAATGGACGGATAACTTCCTTGTTGCGGACCGAGGCGTTGCTGATGTTCTCACCAAGTGATTTTCCAGTTACCGTTTTTGTTTCCAGGTTAAGCAAGCCCGCGTCAGCCATTTGTTTCAACACCGCGGAGATCCCCCCGGACACGTACAGGTCAAAAAGGCGGTGCGTGCCGCCGGGGCTGAGCTTGACTATGTTGGGGACACGGGTGCTGATTTCATCGAAATCCTCGATCCTGAGCGGTACTCCTGCTTCGCTGGCGATAGCCAGCAGGTGCAGTACCGTGTTGCTGGAACCGCCGATAGCCATATCCAGGGCTATAGCGTTATAAAACGCAGTTAAAGTCAAAATATCCCGCGGGCGGATGTTTTCCCTGACCATCTGCACGGCCTGCTGGCCGGCCAGCTTGGCCAGCGCCTTGCGTTGCCCGTAGGGAGCCGGTATGGTGCCGTTGCCGGGAAGCCCTATGCCCAGCGCTTCCACCAGGCAGTTCATGGAGTTGGCGGTAAACAGCCCCGCGCAGCTGCCGCAGGTGGGGCAGGCGCTTTGTTCCATCTCCTCCATCTCGGCGGCTGTGATCGCCCCCACGGCATACGCTCCCACAGCTTCAAACATGGGCCGCACCAGGTCGGCGTTCTCGCCCATGTAGGAGCCGGTCAGCATCGGCCCGCCGCTGACGTAAACCGAAGGGATATTAAGCCTGGACGCTGCCATGAGCATGCCCGGCACGATCTTGTCACAGTTTCCTATGAGGACGAGCCCGTCGAACTTATGGGCTACGACCATGGTTTCAATTGAGTCGGCGATCAGTTCACGGCTGGCCAGGGGATATTTCATACCGTCATGGTTCATGGCGATGCCGTCGCATATACCGATAACCGGAAATTCCACCGGTGTGCCGCCTGCCGCCGACACTCCGAGCTTGGCAGCCTGGGCCAAATCACGCAGGTGGATGTGTCCCGGAATAATCTCGTTAAAAGAGTTTACAATGCCGATCAGCGGTTTCTTCAAGTCGTCCCTGGTATAACCCATGGCGTAAAAGAGGGACCTATGCGGCGCCCGGGCGACTCCCTGTGTTACCATCTCGCTTTGAAGACAACCCTTGTTCATATAAAAGCCTCCTTAATTAAATTGTCTATATATTTTAACATGACCGGGCAGCTTGTACCATGTATAAAAAAGATTATAAACCACTCAACTGAGTAAAACAATAGATTTTGACCACAGACAGCGTTTCTTCGTACCCGGTTGAGTATAGAATTTGGCTAAAATATGGCATGCCATATTTTTTCAGAAGGCACAGCAGAACTGGAATGTCTCTTATCGCGTCTAATTAGTATGAATTATTATAAAAGAAAGGATGATGGCGGGATGTCCAAACCCGCTGCAAAATGAGGTGACTGTCTTGAAAAAGATATTGGCGTTAGTATTTGTTATTATGATGATTATGCTGGCCGGGTGCGCTAAAACTGAAAAAACGGACGACAAGCAGTTGAAGCCCAATCAGGAAGAACTGATCAATCAATACCAGGTCATGATTGATGAAAACAAGCCTGCCAGGGAATTAGCCGCTTTTATCGAAATGAACAAAACCGGCCTCAGCCGGGAGAATATGGATAAAGCGGTTATAGGCCTTGTAGAAGTCCAGCAGGCACGGCTGAAAGACTATGAAGACAAGATGTTTTCCCCTGAAATAAATATTCCTTTAAATAGTTACAAGTACGAAGACCTGCTGCTGCTCCGGAATATAAAGGAAGAGGAGATAAAGAATTTGTTGCAGGACGCTTTCAGCAACGGTTATAAACTTTCCGCATCCGAGGGCATGTATTACCCTGAAATTGATTATGATAAAATACACAAAGATTTTGGCGGGCACGCTTCAGATAAAGTCGCCGGATACCTTGAGATTATGGCGGCCGAAAGCAACAAGCATTTTGCGTCGGATGCCGCCTTGATCATCAGCCCGGACGAACTGGCAAACAGAATTGTTAAGGCCGAAAAATTTATCGGCAGCTATCCTGATTTTGTGCTAATACAGCAGGTGAAGCAGTTCCACAACTATTACCTGACGGCTTATCTGCTTGGCTTAAACAACACCCCCTTATTTGACTACCAGACAGAAAAAGCAAAAAACAGTTTTATAAAAAGTTATGAAAATACAATTAACAGCCAAAAAGGAACGAAACTTGCCGGTTTGCTGGAGGAATACACGGCCCTTCTCAAAAAGTATGATTATAAGAAATCGGATGAAATAATGAATTTTGTAGACAGGGCGACAGCTGGTAAGTAAAACATTATCACCATTTATTCAAACCTGGCAGATTCTTTGCAATGACATTTAAGAATTTACAATTGCGTTTATTATTTTATCTGGTATAATCATCATAAGACCTTTGAAGGGGGGAGTGGCATGTTTTCAGGAGCATTTCAGCCTTTACACTTAGTACTGATTCTGGTAGTGGTTCTAATTATCTTCGGACCGGGTAAACTGCCGGATGTAGGCAAGGCCGTGGGTAAGACTATTCGTGAATTCAAGCGTTCTACGCAGGCAGATATCGAAGAAAATGAGGAAACAAAAGCTAAAGACCAGGCCACAAAAGCCTAAATTAAAGAGAAAAAATACAACCCGCCACCGGCGGGTTTTTGTTTGTTATTTTGATTGAACATGACATAACACAAACGGCATATTAAGTATCGAGAGTATATGAGGAGTGTAAACAAGGATTATTAAATTGATATTTTATCTCTTAAACTTAAAAATAAAAAATGAAATCATGTTAAATCCTAATAATCCTGTAAATCCTGTCGGGGTGTAATATGTTAGAATAATTGCAGAATTATTTAAAAAGAGGTGTTATCTCATGGAAAGTAAAATAGCAAAAGCAATTGGAATGAAGTATTCACCTGTCGCGGTGATCTTTACCGATGAAAAACCCGAGCCGGCCCTTCAGTTCAGGGAAGGCGCGTGGGGCTGCGCGGTATCCATGCTAAACGCCGCGGCCAAGGGAAGGACGGCTGTGTTTGACAGAAAGACTTTCGGCTGTACCGGCGGCGGCACGGGGTTGGGTTTTGGCGACACTTACAAGAATATCCCCGGGGGCCTGGAGTACTTCCTTTCCACGGGCAACAAGGAATTAGCCAATACTGAGATGGGCAGGAATATTATCAGGAACATGCCGTCCCTTGAACGCGGGGAACGATATCTGAAAAATCCTGAGATAGCAAGAAAATTTATTGATTCCCTGCCGGTGTTTGATGTTCCGACGGAATATATTGTCTTTAAGCCGCTGGATAAACTTAATGAAGGCGAAACTCCCGAGGCCGTCATATTCCTGGTCAATCCGGACCAGCTGTCCGCACTGGTGGTTTTGGCTAACTATTCGCGTGAATCAAATGATAATGTCATTGCGCCATTCGGCGCCGGGTGCCACAGTATCTGCATCATGGCCTACAGGGAAGCGAAAGCTGAGAGGCCCAGGGCAATTATCGGCCTTACCGATGTTTCCGCCAGAAAACAGGTAGGCAAGGATATCCTATCGTTCACAGTGCCTTTCAAGATGTTATTAGAGATGGAGTCGGATGTGGAAGGCAGTTTTTTAGAGCAAGAGGAATGGCAGAAAGTACGGGAAAGAAATTAATAATATTTTATTGCACATGATTAACAAGATGATCAGGATTTACAAGATTTTAAGTATTTTTTCATATATTTAATGTTTTTTTCCTTTAAAAATATCAAATCAAGTTAATCGGCTTTTAATCTTGTCAATCCTGTGAAAATCTTTTTATTAAAAGAGGCCGCTGCTGACAGCGGCCTCTTTTGTTATTCTTCCATGCGGACGCAGTTTCTTCCTTCGCTCTTCGCCTTATATAAGGCTTGATCGGCCCTCTTAAATATAGTATCGATGTTTTCCCTGTCGGCGGATTTTAGAGAGGACACTCCAAAACTCGCAGTTATTTTAATATTGTCCAAACCGGGAACTTCTAACTTGGGTACTGCCGCGCAGAGGCGGCAGGCTTTTTTATAAGCGTCTTCCAGACTGGCTCCCGGCAGACAAATAATAAATTCTTCACCGCCGTAGCGGCCGACAAAATCGTATGAACGGCACTGCTGCATGAGAAACTCCGCCATTTTTTTCAGGACCTCGTCACCTAGCTGGTGGCCGTGGGTGTCGTTAATGTTTTTAAAGAAATCTATGTCGGTAAGGATTACCCCCAGGGGCAAATTCTCCCGCCTGGCCCGGTTGATTTCAGCGTCGAGCTGTTTTTCGAAAGCCCGCCGGTTCAACGTGCCGGTCAGGTAATCGGTGTTTGAGAGCAGTTCAGCCCGCTTGCGGGCCTGCTCTTCTTTTCGCTTGGAAAGCACCAGGCCGCTGATGTCGTTAAAAGATTCATAAGTGGTTTTAGCCAGCTCCTCATAGGCTGTCTTGATCTCTTCGTAAGAAGCTTTAAGTTCCTCGTATTTTTTATCTTTTTTTCTGCCTTTCCCGGCCGCCCCGGTTTTAGTAAGGTCGCTGACAACACAGAACAGCATCTCTTCGTCATCAATACGGGCGCTCCTGGCGATAATCTCCACCGGGAAAACCCTGCCGCTTTTACCGCGCTGAGATGTTTTGATTTTCAAGGCTTGCCCGGCTGATTCTTTAAGCGCGTCTGAAATGTCGAATGCTGTATCCGGAGCGCACAGGTCCTCGAAGTTACCGGCCAGCAGTTCTTCGCGGTCATATTCGTACGCTGATGCCGCGGTGTCGTTCGCGTCAACGATGCGCCCGTCGTGTCCGATTAACAGGACAATATCATTGTTTTGCAGTAAGAGGTACTGAAAGAGGGATTGGAACATTTTTACCACCCATATCATATTAAATTTAATTAAATTCTAGAAAATATATCTTCGTCAAAAAATGACAATATTCCTTTAATTGGACTCAGCTAATAACATTTTTTTCTTTTCGCTAATATAATAGCATAAAATTCTGGAATGAAAAGCAGGAACGGTTGACATGGTAGTTATTAAAAACGAAGAGCTATGCACGGCGGGCAGTGACCACGCCGTATTTAGCTGGGTTACGCCGGGTCAAAAAGCTGACACCACCGTTTACCTGGGTGAGGCTCCCGGCACGCTTATCAAATATACAGGTCTGCCGGATACAGAATACCACCTGGCGGAAGTGCGCGGCCTGAAACCATCCACCCGCTACTGGTACGCTGTTGCGAGCGGCGGCGCCAGCGGCCCCCTGAACTCCTTTGTCACTTTGCCCGCGCCTGGAGGCAAACTGATATTTAGCCTGGGGCTTATAAGCGACACTCATATAGCTCTTGAAGACTCGGTAAACGATGTCAACGAAAAGTATTTCGGCAAACTCAGCAAGTACTCCGGTGTTCTTTTTGAACAGTGCGTCAGGGATATCAAGGCCAGGAATATTAACCTGGCCTTGATTGTGGGAGACCTGTCTGACTCGTCCAGCGGGCGGCAGTATCAAGTACTCGGAAAGGCCCTGCTGCCTGCGTTTGGTGATACTCCCTACTTGGCTTGTATCGGCAACCATGATAAATATCTTAAGAACGCGGGCTTGGGTGAGCTTGGATTTTTAAAATACGTGGCTGGCCGGGCAGAGACCCGGGCCAGTTTTAATATCCTGGGCCACCAACTGATTCTCATTGACAGCTGCGGACAGAACAAAGACTGGGGGGAGATCGGCGATGAGCAGATATCCTGGGTGGTGCAGCGGCTAAAGGAGGCAGCGGGCCGCCCGTCATTCCTTTTCCTTCACCATCCCTGCAACGGTTTTGATGTGTGGTTTGGCACAAAGGATTTTAGAAAGTTTCAGCAAGCCATAAGGCGCTTCCCTGATGTCAGGGGTGTTTTTTGCGGGCATATGCACCGCCATTATGTGAGCACCAGCCGTTTTATGACCGGCAGCCTGCCCTACGTCGTACTGCCCGCCACGGTCCAGTTCCCCTGCTCCTACGCGGTTATGAGAGTGCATGAAAAAGGCTTTGAGTACAATGCCTATAAAATCAGCAGGCTGGATTTGTCGGAAATGTCACGTGAGAGCACCATTCTCAAGGACCGGGGCAGGGCAGTTTTCAGCATGTACAGTTTCGGGGGTATAGGGGACCGCAGTATTACTTACAGCAGCGGGCGCCTGCACCGGCATAAACAGTATGAGCTGTCAGTTACACTGGAACATAAAAAAGCAATGGAATTGTTCATGCGGACCCAGTCGGCCGGAGGGGCAAGCTGCGTGCCGGCAGCCGAAAGCGGTAAAACGAGGGTGATACTGGGCCGCTATGATTCGCCCGGCCTGGCTTTAAGCTCGCGATTAAGCAAAATCCCGCTGTACGGCATAAAGGCTTCGATTATTAAAGAAGGCAGTTTCAGCTTGCCTGAGGAATTTATTAAAACTTACTATGAGTGAAAATGTCGAAAAAATTTTCTATAAATGAAGGAATTTCCTTTCTGCCGCCGAATATACATATATTTATTGAGAAACGTGAAAGTGTGGTGAAAATATCTTCGGTTTAAAATTGCAGGTCTTGTTATAGTACAGCAGCATGGCAGGTTACGGGAAGTACAGTAGTGTGGTAAACGTAGGATGGTAATACGGCAGGCAAGGGAATATTGTTTTATATTCTCTTTTGAGTAAAATAATTTTTACTGCTCGCCTAAAACTCCTATGGGGTTTTTTTTATTTTCTAAAAAGATTTAAGGAGGAAAAACTGTGAAAAAATTAAGGTTTGGCAATGGAAGGCGGAGATTTGCAAAAGCAACAGGCATGGTTTTACTGCTGCTGGCGGTGACGGCGCTGCTTGCCTTCACCGGCTGTTCATCGAAAACAACTGCCCCGGCAAAAAACCAGCAGGTGGTTGAACTCAAGCTGGCGCACTTTTTCCCGAGCACTCACCCTGCTGAGAAGGACCTGATCCAGCCCTGGGCCAAGGCTATTGAAGAAGCCACAAACGGCCAGGTGAAAATTACCAGCTATCCCCAGGAAACGCTGCTGAAAGCGGACGCGATCTATGACGGCGTCGTTAACGGCATCGCCGACATGGGGCTGTCGTGTTTCTCTTACACCAGGGGCCGTTTCCCCGCGCTGGAAGCTTTTGAGCTTCCCGGCGTTACCTACAATAACTCCAAGGTTGCCAGCAAGGTGGCCTGGGAAGGCATCAAGCAGCTCAACCCCAAAGAAGTGCAGGACACCAGGCTGATGATGGTTCTGACCACCGGCTCGGGAGACCTGTTTACAAAAGTCCCGGTGCAGAAAATGGAAGACTTAAAGGGATTGGAAATAAGGGCTACCGGACTCAGCGCCAAGACCCTGCAGGCACTGGGAGCGAACCCCGTGGCAATGCCGCAGTCGGACGCTTATGAAGCATTATCCAAGGGTGTGGTCAAGGGCAACCTGGGACCTGTCGAGGTGCTGCAGGGCTGGAAACAGGCCGAAGTCACACAGTATATTACCAAGACACCGTTCCTTTACAACACTCTGTTCTTTGTGACCATGAACCTTGACAAGTGGAACTCGCTGTCCCCTGAGACGCAGAAGGCCATTGAAAAGGTCAACGAGGAATACTTTGGGAAAGTGGCCATGGGGCTATGGGATAAGCAGAACGAAGCCGCCCTGAAGTACGCTGTTGATGAGAAAGGCATGACACTGCTCACTCTGCAGAAAGAGGAGGCGGACCTCTGGATAACAACAATTAAGCCGATCCAGGACGAGTATTTGGCCAACATGAAGGCAAAGGGCATCGAAGGCCGGCAGATACTGGACAAGGTCAAGGAACTGGCTGACAAGTACAATGCGGAATATAAATAGGCTGGCGGAGGTAAAGAGTTAAATGAAAATGTTTTCAGGCCTGGTCACGGGACTCAGCCGGGTGCTGGACCAGGCGGCCGGTTTTTTTCTGGTGACAACGATGGTTTTGGTCACTGTGAATATTCTGCTTCGTACGATAATCAAGGCGCCGGTCTTTGGCGCCTATGAGTACGTGGGCTTGCTTACCGCCGTGGTAATCGGGCTGTCGCTGGCCTTCTGCGGCGTGCAGAACGCGCACATTGACATCAGCCTTGTGGTGGATTGGCTGCCCGCCAGGCTGAGGGCCGTGCTCAACGCGCTGATCAACTTCATTTCAATGTGTTTCCTGGGGGGCTCCGCCTGGTATGTCGGGGCTTATGCCAGGAGCATGATGGACAGCGGGCTGGTCTCCTCCACAACCCAGGTACCGGTCTACCCCTTCGTTTTCCTGATCGCCCTGGGTATGCTGGTCTACTGCCTGGTTTTGCTGGTAAGGTCTATCGAATTTTTTGTTAAGGCGGCAACTGACAAATGACATCACTTACTATTGGTTTAATCGGCATACTGGTTTTCCTGGCCCTGGTCGCTATGAGGATGCCCATCGCGGTCGCCATGGCCCTGACCGGATTTGCGGGGTTCAGCTTCATGGTCTCCCCGCAGGCAGCCATGAACATGGTGGCCAAGGAGATGTACTCCAATTTATCTTCTTATTCATTGAGCGTCATTCCCATGTTCGTCTGGATGGGTTTCCTCGCCTATTATTCGGGAATCGGCACAAGGCTTTATGTTTTTGCTTACAAGATGATCGGCCATTACCCGGGCGGGCTGGCTATAGCGACGCAGGTAGCCTGCGCCGTATTTGGCGCTATTTGCGGGTCGAACACCGCCACTGCGGCTACCATGGGGGCGATTGCCCTGCCGGAAATGAAAAAATACAGGTACGATACTTCCATGGCCACGGCCAGCGTCGCCGCGGGCGGAGTCCTGGGCGTACTGATCCCGCCCAGCGTGATCTTCATAGTTTACGGCATGGCGACTGAGGAGTCGGTGGGTAAGCTGTTCATGGCCGGGATCCTGCCCGGTATTCTGCTCATGCTTCTGTATATAGGAGCGATTTATATCCTTACCCTGCGCAACCCGGATTTGGGGCCCGCCGGTCCGAAGTCGGGCTGGCGGGAGCGGGTTGATTCGCTGCGCGGCGGCCTGGGAGAGGTCCTGTTTGTATTTGTGCTCTCTATCGGCGGCCTCTTCGCCGGTTGGTTCACGCCCACGGAAGCAGGCGCGGTAGGAGCGGCGGGAGTCCTTGTGGTATCGCTCATTGAGAGGCGCCTGAGCTGGGAGGGCTTCAAAAAATCCCTCTATGACACCACGCGTACCAGCGCCATGATTATGTTCATGGTCGCCGGGGCCGTGATGTTTGGCCGCTTCATGGCCGTGAGCAGAGTGCCGTTTGAGCTGGCCAACTGGGCCGGCAGCCTGGCCCTGCCTCCCTTTGCCATCATGGGGATTATTATTTTCATATACCTGGTGCTGGGTTGTCTGATCGACGCGCTGGCGCTGGTACTGCTGACCATACCTATTTTTTACCCGGTTGCGGTCACAACTCTTGGTTACGATCCGATCTGGTTCGGGGTGATTATAGTCCTGGTGGTGGCCATGGGCGTGATCACGCCCCCGGTGGGCATGAATGTCTATATTATCAAGGGCATTGTGCCCGACGTGCCCCTGGAGGTAATATTTAAAGGGGTATGGCCGTTTTTATTCGCCATCATAATTTGTGTGGCGATCCTGATGATCTTCCCGCAGATAGCCACTATTCTGCCGGCTATGATATCATAGCAGTGTTTTTTTTGCGGAAGGCGGTGGCTGTCTTTGGGCTGCTCAAAACAAATCATTTAGAATTGAGCATAAGTTGTTTGCAAACTGGTAATATTTTTAGTGTATGCCATTTATCCACCCCCTGCTTCTTGTTGGAGCAGGGTTTTTCTTTATATGGTCGAATTCAAAATATGTTGAGGAAGGGGGATGTTATTGGCAGATAAAGCTCAAATCAAAAAAAATATAAAGAAAACTGAGATTGCCAAAAAAACTGCTTCAAATAAAAATGCTAACATAAAAGGCGCAAAAGGCAGTAAAGGCAAGTCTTCCGGGACTGTTAAAAAGTCTCGTAAATCATCCGGGGATGGAAAGAGGATAAGAAATATGATGATCATTGCAGTGGTCGCGTTAATAGTCCTTATAGCCGTTGCCGCGGCTTACTGGATAAATCAAAAAGCCCCCGGCGAAACGCCGACAGAAGCTCATACAGTTACCATGCAGACGACAAAAGGAGCTGTCACAATAGAGGTTTACCCGGATAAAATGCCGGTTACCGTGGCTAACTTTGAAAAGCTGGTAAAATCTAATTTTTATAACGGGCTGACGTTTCACCGGGTAGAGGACTGGGTGATTCAGGGCGGGGACCCCAAGGGCGACGGCACCGGCGGGCCTGGCTGGACAATACCGCTGGAGACCTCCCCGGACCTGGAAAACGAACGGGGAGCGGTGGCAATGGCACGGAGCCAGGAGCCCGACTCCGCCGGCTCGCAGTTTTATATTCTTAAAAATGACGCTGCGGGGCTGAATGGTAAGTACGCTGTTTTCGGCAGGGTTATTCAGGGAATGGATGTGGTTGATCAAATTAAGGCCGGGGACAAGATGGAGTCAGTCAGCTGGGATCAATAACTTTGACATAAATGAGTATGAAAAATATCACAGGTTTAATAAGATTAAAAAGATTAACAGGATTTTTAAAAAAACTTAAAGTGAATGAATATTAGAATATAAAAAAATATAAAAATTTATTTATAATCTTGTAAATCCTGATAATCCTGTAAATCATGTGAAAAATGTTTTGAAAACCTGTAAATCCTGTCAATGGGAAATACAAAAAAAGGAAAACCCCGCTTTTTTTTAAGAAGCAGGGTTTTTTGACTTGTTAATTGCTGTTTACTTGACTTCCATGGCAATATTGATCATATTTTTCTTCAGGGAGATAAATTCTACCTGGAAGAGTTCCTTGCCGTCTAAGACGTCATAGACAATTGCGTTGGTGACAGGGATGAAATCACTTGATGACAGCAAAAAATCATTCAGACGGATATTAACAGATATATGTATGCTGCCGACGATTCTATATTTATCAGTCAGAAAAACAACCGGACAGGCATACTTTTTTACACTTTGTGAGGGGTCATTTTTAATTAAACTACTTTCTGCGTTTTTTTCGCTGTCTTTAAAAGCATCCCTTCTGTCGCCAAGAAGCATATAACTACCTCCTAAGTTTCTTTCTAATTTTTTATTTTCTCTATATTTAGATAAATTCCTTTTGATTTTACCAAAATATATGAAATAAATTAATAAGTGCCTATGCTTTTATATCGGAAACTTTTCTGGTAAATTTAGCTTTCAAATACACAAAAATTTCTATATTACTAATATAAAAATTTTGGTCAGCAGTGGTCAAAATAAGTTGTGTTATAATAAAAACAAAAAGGAAGTTGATTAATGACCAAAAAGAACATGGTTTTCCGGATCATTAAAAAGTATTTTTTCTTAATGGTCGGCGCTGTCCTGGCCTCAGTAGGGCTGGAAATATTCATGGTACCCAATAATATTATAGATGGCGGGATAGTGGGGATTTCAATCATTTCCAGTACTCTCACCAATCTTCCTCTGGGGGCGTTTATATTTTTTCTGAACCTGCCTTTCCTTTTTATAGGATACAAGCAGATAGGAAAAACTTTTGTAATATCGACTTTGTTCTCGGTAACTGTCCTGTCGATCGGCGTAACGATTCTACATCCTATTCCCGGACTGACCAAAGACGTCTTGCTTGCCGCTGTTTTTGGCGGCATAGTACTTGGCCTTGGCGTGGGCTTGATTATCCGCTACGGAGGTTCTTTAGACGGCACTGAGATTGTAGCTATTATCCTCGATAAGCGAACTGGCTTTTCCATCGGTGAAATTGTGATGTTCTTTAATATCTTTATTTTAAGCAGCGCCGGGTTGTTTTTTGGCTGGGATAAAGCGATGTATTCATTGCTCGCTTATTTTATCGCCTTCAAGATGATCGATATTACAGTGGAAGGTCTGGACGAATCTAAAGCGGTAATGATTGTATCTGAAAAACCGGAGCAGATTGCTGAAATGCTGATGGCCCGCCTGGGCAGAGGGGTTACCTTTTTAGATGGGAGAGGCGGTTATTCCGGCGAGTCAAAAAGCGTTTTGTATTCAGTGATAACACGTCTCGAAATCGCTAAATTGAAAGCTATCGTTGACGAAGTTGACGAAGGTGCTTTTATCACCATTAGTGATGTCCATGAAGTTATGGGCGGCAGGTTCAAGAAAAGAGCGATCCACTAACTCAATAGCCGTTTATAACCCGCAAGCCCTTATCTGCAAGGAAATGCGGGTTTTATAGTCAAAGAGGCTCTATTTACCATAAATGGTAATAGGAGTCCATTCTTTATAAATAAGGAAAAATTGTTATTCTGATTATAATTGTGTTAACATAAGTAATGGAGCATTTATAAAGGACGATTGGGATCGATATGAAGGAGCGCGAGCTAAAAAAAAATAACGGCCTGGATGCCGGGCTGCGGGCTCTGCACGATATATTCACCGTAACCGGGCCGCAAATGTTGGACATCGCCGAAAAATTTTATGAAGCCATGCTGGCCGGCCTGGCAGGACAAAAAGGGCCGCTCAAAATGCTGCCTTCTTTTTTAAGCGTCCCCACCGGAAAAGAGTGCGGGGTGTTCTTATCAGTTGATTTCGGCGGCACCAATGTCAGGGTCTCTTTAATCGAGCTGCGGGGGAACGGCCGGATCACAGTCATAAAAAAGATATCAACCCCGTTAAAGGAGCCCGGCAGGTATGATTACACCTCTTCAGCCGCGACAGGCCGGGAGCTTTTTGGCTTTCTGGCCGAACAGATAGCTGGTCTTGTCCGACCCGGTGAAAATATTCCCCTGGGCCATACCTTCTCATTTCCCACTGAAATGCGCTCCCTGAACCAGGCTGTGCTTATCGGCTGGACCAAGGAGTTCAAGACAGGGATGACGGAAGGAAGGGATATCACCCTCCTCCTGCGTGAAGCTTTACAAAGGCAGGGCCTGCACGGGATCAGGCCCGTGGCCGTAATAAACGACACCGTGGGCACACTGCTGGCGGCGGCATACGGCGACCCTCACGCGGACATCGGCTCTATCTGCGGCACCGGGCATAACACTTGCTATCTTGAGCCGCGGCCGCCGCACCATAACGGTCCGGTGATCATAAATATTGAATCCGGGAACTTCGACATGCTCCCTTTAAATGACTTTGACCGCCAGCTTGATCGTCACAGCGAAAAGCCCGGTGAGCAGGTGCTGGAAAAAATGGTATCCGGCCGTTACCTGGGCGAGCTGATGAGGCTGGCTGTCCTTGACCTGGTGCAAAAGGGATGCCTGTTTCAGAAGAATAGCGGTAATATAACGGGTTTCCCCTTCAAAAACAACAGCCTTGGCGCGGAGCATATGTCCCTGATGCTGGGTGACGGGAGCGACGGTCTCACCGGGACGGCGGCCTGGCTCAAAGAGCACGCGGGGATGCGGGACCCCTTACCCGTGGAACTCAGCGCCCTGAAAACCATCGCTTCCCTGTTGACAACCAGGGCTGCCCGGCTGGCGGCGGCAACATACGCCGGTGTGCTGCGGCGCCTCGACCCTTTTTTGAAACTGCCGCATACAATAGCTGTTGACGGGTCTCTTTATGAAAAGACGCCTGGTTTTGCCTCGCACCTGCGCCTGGCCCTGGATGAAATTTTACGGGAAAGGGCGGGCCAGGTGACAGTGAAACCAGCCAAAGACGGCTCAGGCATGGGCGCGGCCATTGCCGCCGCCATTGCCGCAGCTTCCGAAGAGATGCTATAAAGACACTTTTTGCCGGGGTGAATACATTGATAACGCTTGGTTTATGTATAGGGGCTTCAAATATCGGCCTGGTTTTGCTGGAGAAGGACGCGGACAACAGCGTCAAGTTATTGCAGTCCGGGACCGCGCCCCATGAAGGCAACCCCCGCGGCGCCATCACGAAAATGGTTAGCGCGGGGCTTTTGCAGTCTGTAGACAGGGTTGCCGTCACGGGGAGAAAGCTGAAAAGCAAGGTCAACGCTTCCACTATCTCTGAGCCGGAGGCGGTGGAGTATGCCTACAGCCATATCAGGCAGGCTTACAGGAACGTAGACGTCATAATAAGTGCCGGCGGGGAGACTTTTATAGCTTATAAGCTGGACCGGGAAGGCAGGATTATAAACGTCTTCACCGGAAACAAGTGCGCTTCCGGCACAGGCGAGTTTTTTCTGCAGCAGATAAAAAGGATGGACCTGGCCGTGGAAGAAGCCGTATCTATCGCCGACCTGGAAAACCCGTATAAAGTTGCGGGAAGGTGCTCGGTTTTCTGTAAAAGTGACTGTACCCACGCATTAAACAAGGGCGCTCAAAAAGAGCGGGTAACAGCCGGGCTCTGTGAAATGATGGCGGTAAAGGTGCTCGAGCTTTTAAAGAAGACCGAGCGGCAAAGGGTAATGATAGTGGGCGGTGCGTCCGCCAATACGGCCATGATAGATTTTATTAAAAAAGAAATTCCCGATCTTGTTATCCCCGCACAGGCAAATTATTTTGAGGCATACGGGGCCGCCCTGTGGGCGCTGGAGGCTGGGACAAAACCGGTGCGGGATCCCGTCGACCTGTTTATTGAAGGTGAAAGCTCATTTTCAACCCTGCCCGCCATAAAAGACCACTTGCCTAAAGTGACATTTAAGCGGGCCATCCGCCGGAAAGCGCAAAAAGGTGATGTCTGCATTTTAGGTCTGGATGTAGGGTCCACGACCACCAAGGCCGTGGTTATGAGGACAAGCGACAACGCGATCCTGGCCAGCTGTTACCTGCGGACGAACGGTGATCCAATCCGGGCCTCACGGTATTGTTACAGAGAGGTGAACAGGCAGCTGGAGGAGGAAGTCCGCATAACCGGGCTGGGCGTGACCGGCTCAGGCCGGCAGATTGCCGGGCTGCATGCCCTTACCCCGGCGGTGATTAACGAAATAATCGCCCATGCGGCGGCCGCGGTTTATTTTGACCCGCTGGTGGACACCATTTTTGAAATCGGGGGCCAGGATGCCAAGTATACCTATATTACCAACGGGGTAGCATCTGATTACGCCATGAACGAGGCGTGCTCCGCGGGGACTGGTTCCTTCCTGGAGGAAGCAGCGCGGGAGTCCTTGTATATCAGCACGGAGGAAATAGGCGATATCGCCCTCGAGAGCAGCAGGCCGCTCAATTTCAGCGACCAGTGCGCGGCTTTTATCAGCAGCGACATCAAAAGCGCCATCCAGGAGGGGGCGGCGGTGCCGGACCTGGCCGCGGGCCTGGTCTATTCGATCTGCATGAATTACATCAACCGGGTTAAAGGCAACAGGGCTGTCGGGCGCAAGGTCTTCATGCAGGGCGGCGTCTGCTACAATAAGGCGGTGCCGGCGGCCATGGCCGCCCTTACCGGCAAGGATATCATCGTCCCTCCGGAACCGGGCTTGATGGGCGCCTTCGGCGTGGCGCTGGAGGTAAAAAACAAGCTCGCCCTCGGCCTGCTGGAGCCGATGGCTTTTGACCCCGCTGAACTGGCGGAACGGGAGGTGTCGTACGAGGACCCGTTCACCTGCGCCGGAGGCAGGGAAAAATGTGACAGGAAGTGCTCCATCAGCCGGATCAAAATTAAAGGGAAGGTATATCCTTTTGGGGGAGCCTGCAACAAGTACGCCAACCTGGTAAGAAATAAAAAAGATATCGATACCGAGGAGCTCGACCTGGTGAAAGTGCGCGAAAAACTTGTATTTGAAAAATACAGCGCCGGCAGAGGCACGCGTTTACTGCCGCCAAACAACAGGACGGTGGCGATTAACAATTCACTTTTAACGAACACGCTGTACCCCCTTTATTACAACTTCTTCTCGGCGCTGGGTTTTGAAGTGCTGCTGTGCGGCGAAATTAACGAAGAAGGCGTTGAAAGAAGAGGGGCGGAGTTCTGCTACCCGGTCGAGATCGCCCACGGGTCGCTGATGGGGACAATCCGGCAAAATCCAGATATTTATTTCCTGCCGCACGTGAAATCGATGCCGGTCGCCAACGGCATCGAGACCAGCGTGACCTGCCCGTTTGTCCAGGCGGAGCCTTATTACCTGAAAGCAGCTTTTGATGAACTAAAAGGGAAAAAGGTCTTAAGCCCTGTACTCAATTTTTCTGACGGATATGAGAGCGAGCGGGAAAATTTCATAAAAATAGGGAAGGAATTGGGCTTCACACCAGGGGTTACTACCAGGGCATATAACATGGCTGTCAGCGCGCAAAATGAATTTGCCGCCGAGTGCAAAGCTATCGGCAGGGAGTTCCTGGCGGAGATGGAGCAGCGCCCGGAAGACATGGCTGTCGTGCTATTTGGCAGGCCGTACAACGCCTTTACCCATAAGGCCAACATGGGTATTCCGCAGAAATTCGCCTCCAGGGGCTGCCGGATTATTCCCCATGACTTTTTGCCCTGCGACGATGAGGAACCGGCCGAAAACATGTTCTGGGCGCTGGGACAGACGATCCTGAAAACAGCCAGGTTTGTAAAACGCCATCACCAGCTTTTCCCCGCCTATATAACAAATTTCAGCTGCGGTCCGGATTCATTTATAGTGGGATTTTTCAGGTTCATCATGGAACAGAAACCTTCCCTGACCCTGGAACTGGACAGCCATTCGGCGGACGCGGGCCTGGATACCCGGATTGAAGCGTTTCTTGACGTCGTTAAAAGCTATATTGAAATAAACAGGGATAAAGGACCCCGGAAGGCCCGTCCTTTTAAGCCCGCGCAAATCATTAGTGAAAACGGCGCGACCTGGGTGGTTGACTCCAGGGGAGATAAATACGGCCTGACCCACCCCAGGGTCCATGTGTTGATCCCGTCCATGGGAGACATGGGGTCGAAGATGCTGGCGGCCTCACTGAGGCATCTCGGAGTCAGGTCAACAGCTGTGCCTTCGCCGGCCGCGGCGGAATTAAAGATCGGAAAAGGACATGCGACCTGCAAGGAGTGCCTGCCCCTGATCCTCACTGTGGGCAGCTTGTTCGGCTACCTGGACAAAAGGGTTGACGACAACGAGCTGCTGGTCTATTTTATGCCGACCTCTTCCGGCCCCTGCAGGTTCGGGCAGTACAACGTCCTTATAAAAAACCTGATCCAGAAGCTGCAGGTGGAAAACGTGGCGCAGATTTCCCTTAGCTGTGAGAACAGCTACGCCGGCCTGGGCGCTGACTTCAGTATCAGGGCGTTTCAAGCGGTCATAATTTCTGATGTGCTGGAAGAGATATACAGCGCAGTCCTGACCATTGCCAGGGATAAAGAGATGTCAATGAAAATATATAATAAAGTCTGTGCGGATATCATCGACAGCGTGGAAAAGGACAGCTGGCCAAAACTCAAAGAAAAACTGCGCCAGGCAGCCCGCTCGTTAAAGGCGATTGAAGTGCTGCAGCCCCTGTCCCATACGCCCAAGGTGGCCCTGGTCGGCGAGATATACGTGAGGCGGGACGGATTTTCCAGGCAGTACCTGGTGGAAAAACTGGCTCAAAAAGGTATTATGGTCAGGACCGCCCCCATCGCCGAATGGATATATTACTGCGATTACCTGATTAAGAACAACCTGAGCGCCGATACTGCAAGAAAAGGGTTTATCGGCACGTTTATCGAACAGTTTTTTAAAAATTCTTATGAAAAGAGCATCAAAGAAATCTTCTCTCATTCCGGCCTGTACGAGGCGCACCGGGTCGACGTGGAAAGGATGATCGGCAACGTCACTGATTTAATCTCCCCCAGCCTTACAGTCGAAACAATATTGACAGTCGGCTCGGCCATCACCGAGGTGGTGGAGGAGGTGGCGGGCGTCATCTCAATCGGTCCTTTCGGCTGTATGCCCAGCAGGATTGCGGAAGCTGTCATAAACACGAAGATGAACGAAAGAAAAATTGAGGTCGCCAGGGATAAAGAGCTGGTGGCAAAAGTAATGCAGCGCTGCCCGTCGCTTCCGTTTATCGCGGTGGAGACGGACGGCAACGCTTTTCCCCAGGTAATCGAGGCCAGGCTGGAGATATTCTGCCTGCAGGTGAAAAGGATTCACAGGCGGATCCAGGAAATGAAAAGCGGGGGCAGGTTTAAGGCGGCAAACCTAATTTAACATTATTGATTGTTATAAGCGGGAAAAATGAAATGCCTATCGAATAAATATATTGATACCGTTATTTTTGAGGAGGATGGTTACATGTCTTTCAAGGATATACTTTTTTGCAAAGACGGCTCTATCGCAACCATTACCCTGAACCGGCCCGACAGTTTCAACGCTCTCGATTTAAACATATCAAACGAAATCCGCAGCGCCCTGGAGATTTGCAGCTCCGACCGGGAAATAAGGGTTGTAGTGCTTACCGGCAGCGGGAAAGCCTTTTGTTCCGGGGGCGATATAAAATATTTTGAGCAGTTTGCCCGCTCGGATCCCGCTGAACCGGTCCGCCGGGTACTGGAACCCCTGCACAGGATCGTCCTTGAGATCAGGCGGATGCCGAAACCGGTGCTGGCTGTGATAAACGGGTCGGTAGGCGGCGCCGGGATGTCGCTGGCCCTTGCCTGCGACCTGCGGCTCTGCTCCAGCCAGGCAAAATTCAAGCAGGCCTACACCAGCCTCGGGCTGGCGCCAGACGTCGGCTGGAGCATGTGGGTCGGCCTGCTGGCAGGCTTTGCCAGGGCCAGCGAGATGGTTTTCCTCGATCCTGTTTACGATGCGCAACAGGCTTTGGCCATGGGCCTGGTCCACAAAGTGGCCGCGCCGGAGGAACTGCCAGAGGCGGCACGCCAGTGGGCCGAAAAACTGGCTGCCGGCGCCACGCGCTCATTTGCGATCGCCAAGGAAAATTTAAACCAGACCCTGCTGACGCTTTTAGAGCGCCAGCTGGAGGTGGAGCGCCAGGGTGTATTGGACGCGTCCCGGAGCGACGACTACCAGGAAGGTCTGGACGCTTTCCTGAAAAAACGCAAGCCTTTTTTCAAGGGGTCCTGAAAAGCTGGATATTTAATTTTCTAATATAAGCAGTTAATTATAATCAAAGGGGACAACTGGAGGGAAAAATTTTGGACGTATTATCTGCTATCGGCAACACACCGCTTGTTGAATTAAAAATACTCAATAACGGGAGCAAAGTCAGGATATTCGCCAAGCTGGAAGGAAACAACCCGGGCGGCTCAATAAAAGACCGCCCCGCGTATTACATGATCAAGAAAGCTGAAGAATCAGGCGAGCTTACCAGGGGCAAGATTATACTGGAACCCACGTCCGGCAACACCGGCATCGCCATAGCGATGATTGGAGCGGCCAAGGGATACCGGGTCAAGTTGGTAATGCCGGGCTGTGTGAGCGAGGAGAGGAGCCGCATACTTGAGGCTTACGGCGCGGAAGTCCTGCTCACCCCTGCCGAAGAACGCACCGACGGCGCCATCAGGATGGCGCGCAAGATCGTCCAGGAGGAACCTCATAAATATTATATGCCCGACCAGTTTACGAACATAAACAACACCCTTTCCCACTACGAGACTACCGGCCCGGAAATTTTTGCGCAGACGGAAGGGGAAATCGACGTTTTTGTCGCCGGGATGGGCACAACCGGGACCCTGATGGGGACAGGAAGGTACTTAAAAAGCATGAAACCGTCTATAAAAGTGGTCGGGGTGGAACCTTATGTGGGACATGCCATCCAGGGGCTGAAAAATATGGAAGAAGCCATTGTCCCCAAGATATACAAACCCTCGCAGATGGACCTAAAGATCAACGTGGAGGACGACGAGGCCTATGAAACGGCACGACAGCTGGCCACCAAGGAAGGAATTTTTGTGGGCATGTCGAGCGGCGCTGCAGTGGCAGGCGCCCTGCAAATTGCCAGGACCATGGAATCAGGCATTATAGTGACAATACTGCCGGACCGCGGCGACCGTTATCTAAGCACCACCCTTTTCAGGTCAATCTGTGCCGAATGTTCATTTTAGCCTAATAATCTAAAAAGCAACAATACTGAATTTACAAAGTAGACCCGGCTGTAGGTTAGCCGGGTCTTTGTGAAATCTAAGACATCCGTTTTACGGTGTCCGCCTTAATCTGGCCGGAACCCTTGGATACATAAGTTTTACAGCAGGTGGCCATGCAGGAACCGGCCGAGGCCGGAGTCAGCTGTTTGGCCGTGGCCGCGTCAATATGGTCCGGCTGCTTGCTGCCGAATTCATCGGTGGACACCAGGATCTCGTTGGCCTGGCACATATTCCCCTGGTTCCAGTAGTGGCAGTCGTTGACAATGCAGTGGATGTGCTGATTATTCATCAACCTTGCTCAACCCTTTCCTTTTAATTTTGTATTCTCCTGTATTTTTAACAGATAAGAGTTTTTTATTAGTTAAAAATTTTTCTTGATTTGATAAAAATAAAATTATACGAGGAGGGTCCATGTGAAATCTCATACCAAATATCTCTGGTTTAACACCCGCAAAAGGCGCGAATATATCAACGTGACGGGCGAAGTGGAAAATGCGGTTCGTGAAAGCGGCATTCAGGAAGGCATGGTACTGGTGTCGGCTATGCACATTACCGCCGGTGTCTATGTCAATGACGATGAACAGGGGATTATTCATGATATTGACGAGATGCTGGAGAAACTGGCGCCTTA
The DNA here is from genome assembly GCF_048984525.1 of Pelotomaculum propionicicum. Classification (GTDB taxonomy): domain Bacteria; phylum Bacillota; class Desulfotomaculia; order Desulfotomaculales; family Pelotomaculaceae; genus Syntrophopropionicum; species Syntrophopropionicum propionicicum_A. The sequence continues at coordinate 9,865 of NZ_JBMGJC010000009.1, read as the reverse complement.
CGGCAAGGCCTACCGCCACCACCAGACCGGTGAGGATAACGGGGACGCGCATTTAAAAAGCTTGCTGGTCCACCACCAGGTCATCATACCGGTTACGGGCGGCAGATTGGATTTCGGCCCCTGGCAGCAGGTTTATTATGCCGAGTTTGACGGGCAAAGAAAAAAAAGAGTTGTGATCAAGGTAATGGGTGAATAAGACCGGAAAGTCCCTGTTTATTATGAATCATAGCTATGCTGTATTGAAATAATAACTTAGAATTGAATTTGCCGGTATGGCTGCAGGTGGGGTGCAGGTGGACAAATTGTACAGATCCCGGAAAAACAGGATTATTGCCGGAGTGGCCGGAGGTCTGGCCGAATACTTTGAATTTGACGTGACTCTGGTGCGGTTATTATGGGTACTGGCTGTTTTTGCTGGCGGTGCGGGTGTTTTGGCCTATATTGCCGCTGCTATTATCATTCCCGAAGAAAAAGATACATTCGGATATCCTAAGGCAGAGCAGGGAGAGGCCAGAGTCAAACCAGAAAAGGGTCCGCACGGAGAAACTGCCCGCCGCAATGCCGGTCTCCTGCTGATCGGCCTGGGGATTGTACTTCTCGCGTACGAAATACTGCCCCGGGACTTTATGCGCTATTCATGGCCTCTGCTGTTGATCGCACTGGGGCTTTTCATCGTTTTTAGGGACAGGAAGGGGTCAGGTTGATGAGAATAGGCAATTTTGTAATTGGCCTGGCTTTTATTCTGGCCGGTGTAATAGCTCTATTAATTAACCTCGGCTATGGAACCAGGAATCTTATAACCCAACTGCAAAAAATGTGGCCAATCATAATTATAATAATTGGTATCAGCTTCTTGGGTAATGGAAGGATTCCCCAATGGCTGGGGCTAATAATAATACTGGGTCTGGTAGGGGGAGTTGTGTTTTTATTCATTAACGCTCCCAGGCTGGTTTTTGATTTTAACTGTCAAATCTTTTAAATACCTAAGTGCCGGAGGTTTTGCTGATGAGACCTTACCGCAGGAGTTCCTTTTTGCTCGGCGTCGCGGTTATCGCCCTGGGTGTAATACTGCTTCTCAACAACTTCAATATTATTGATGTCAGCGTGGGTTACCTGTTTGCAACTTACTGGCCGTTGTTGCTTGTGTTCTGGGGTCTGGACCTGCTGATTCCGGCCGAATCGGGGAACCGGCGAAATTCCGGGGCGCTAATTACAGGTTTGGTCCTGGTTGCCCTGGGCCTGCTCGTGATCGGGAACAACCTGGACCTGTATGAATTGGACTTTTCTATATTCTGGAGCTTGTTCTGGCCTGTGGTGATAATTTTAATCGGCTGGAGCCTGTTGAGGGGCACGTCCGGCTCGGGCGGTGTCCACTGGGCTCTTATGAGCGGGATTGAACTGAAGCAAAAAGGCTGGAAACTGGAGGACGGAAGTTTTTTTGCCCTGATGGGCGGTGTCGACATGGACCTGAACGCCGCTGAAATACCTGAGGGAGAGGTCCGTTTAAATGCCACGGCCGTTATGGGCGGCATTAAAATTATCGTGCCGCCGGAGATCACGGTTGATTACGAGGGCACTGCCGTATTGGGCGGCGTGAAGTTTTTCGACGAGGACAGCGGCGGCATTATCGCCACCAGGAAGTCTCAATACAAGGGTGAGCCCGCAAGCGGCACAAAGCTGGTCCTGCGGTGTACCGCAATAATGGGCGGCGTAGAAATAAAACACTAAATGCAAAAACAAATTGACAGGATTAACAGGATTTGCATTGATTAACATGGTTTTAATGATTTAAAAAAGTTTTTTAAATCCCAGAGTGTGGACAAATTAATACAGCAAAGTCAATGATGGTGAAACAGCTGCTCCATTGAGACGTGAGAAATGAGACGTGTGGCGTGAGAGGTGTAGGTGCGGCTTCAGCCGGTTAGCGGAATGGGGACACACCTCTGTTTGGAGCCGGACTCTTAGGCCGAGGAATGTCCCCGATTGGATTGGCGGGATAAATCCCGCCCTACAGAGTAATACCCGGATACTCACGACCCACGCACACGACTTACAACTCAAATATCCCACGTCCCACGACTCATGTCCAACGGCTCAAATGCCAAGCGGATTCAACCATGGAGATATTGTCAACAACCTGGGATAAAAATGTTTTTTAATCCTTTAACCTGTAAATCCTGTCAAAATGTTTACCCGGGAGTTATTTAGCATTACAGGGTTTGTATATATTCTAAGGAGAGAGCATGCAGATTGAGAAGGAGAAAAGCCTGAAACAGGACGTTGCCATAGTCGAATGCCCCGGCTATGACCCGGCAACCGTACAAGAAGCGGTAAACCGGCTGGTTGGGCTTCTCGGGGGATGGGAAAAGTTTGTCAGGCCCGGTGAAAACATTGTTATCAAACCAAACCTGCTGATCAGGAAAAGCCCGGACGAGGCGGTAACAACCCACCCCTCCGTCATTGAGGCGGCAGCCCGCTCAGTGATCGGGGCGGGCGGCAGGGCTGTAATTGCGGAGAGCCCGGGCGGGCCTTTTAATTCCCGGATTTTGCAGTGGGTCTACAAGGGGTGCGGCCTGACCGAAGCGGCTTCCCGCAGCGGGGCCGTCCTTAATTTTAATACAACGGAAACAACAGCCAAAGTCCCCGCCGGAGGCATCGTGGCCGGGGTTACAGTTTTGGAGGAAGTAGCCCGGGCGGACGGGGTCGTTTCCATAAGCAAGCTGAAGACGCATGGTTTAACCAGGATGACCGGAGCTGTTAAGAACCTGTTTGGTGTAATTCCCGGCCTGAAAAAGGCGGAATACCACTGCCGGATGCCCGGAGCGAAAGAATTTTCAGCCATGCTGGTGGACGTCGCCAGGGCTGTTTCGCCGCGCCTGCACCTCATGGACGCGGTGGTAGGCATGGAAGGGGAGGGACCATCCGGTGGTGAGCCTGTCCAGATCGGACTGCTCCTGGGCAGCGCCTGCCCTTTCACGCTGGACCTGGTCGCCTCCGCCCTCGTGGGAATCAGGGCTGAAGAAGTACCCACTATCGCGGTTTCATTTGAAAGGGGTTATATCAGCGGGAATTTATCAGACGTTAGCCTGCTGGGCGACCCGGTTTCCCTGCCCAGGCTGCGTTTTCGCCTGCCTCCTAAAGCCAGGGATTTTGACCTTTTAAAATCCAATACGCACGGCAGGCTGCCGGGGTGGCTGATCAGTTCACTTAACAGGCGGCTTCGCCCCTCCCCCGGGTTTTCCCCGGAAATTTGCATCAGCTGCGGCGAATGCTCCCGCATCTGTCCCGCCGGGGCCATCAGTATGGACAAGAAAACACCGTCGCCCGACCTGGATAAATGCATTCGCTGTTTCTGCTGCCAGGAACTTTGCCCGCAGAGGGCTGTCAAAATCATTAGGCCCTGGCTGGGCCGGGTCCTGTTTAAATAGGGAAGCATTGGGAAGGTTCTTTTAGCTTCCCAGTATAAAGGGAGCCTCAATGTCGGGGAAGCAAAAAAACCGTCCCCCAGCTCCTAGTGTTCAAGTGAGACAGGTGCTTTCTTCAGGCTGCCGACAAATACCCTATGCAAAGCCCATGGTGTTGAACCCGCTTGGCTAATTGTTGTAGGGCCGGCTTCAGCCGGCCAATGTGCGGCTAAAGTCGCACCTGCAATTTTCAAGCTTCACGCGGGAGCGTGTCCATATCAGGGGACAATTTTCGTGACCTATCTCCAGGGTCAAAGCCGTCCACCGAGCGTGTCTTGGGGACGGTTTTGTTGACACGATTACTATTATTAAATCTTGAGACAAAAGCGTGTCAACAGAACTGTCCTCATGACACGATCGAGAGAAAAAGCCTCTTAGAAAGAACTGTCCTTATGACACGGTCCAAAGAACCATCCCCCAGCTTCCTGCGTGAGATGATTAAAAATTTGAGGAGGTTAATAATGCAGCCTCGTTTCAATATGATCTGGTTAATCCTGATTGCCGGGGTGGGTGTGCTTGGCCTGCTGTATGTCTGGTTCACCCTTTTTCCCGGCAAGGCCGCTCCCGATACATTTCTATACTTCAGTGCGGAGCAGGTGGAACGAGGCCGTCAGTACAGCAGGGCTGTCCGCCTGGTCTATATTTTCTCGATTTTCGCCCAGGCCGCTTTCCTGGCCTGGTTTATTTTCACGGGCCGGGCTGCGGCGCTGGCACGGTGGTTGGAGCAAACAGTAGGTGGTGGTTTCTGGAGCAGTCTATTGCTGTTTTTCCTGGTTCTCTGGTTTTTACTGCAGCTTATCAACCTGCCCTTTACGCTTTTCAACAGCTACTACTGGCAGCACTGGTGGGGGTTTTCCACCCAGACCATGGGGTCCTGGTGGAGTGATTATTTTAAGGAGGGCGCTATTAGCCTGGTCCTGTCAGCCGCCGGTGTCCTTATCCTCTTCGGGTTGATGAGCCGCTGGCCCAACGCCTGGTGGCTGGCCGCCGCTGCTTTTCTTTCAGTCTGGATTATTATTCAGACTTTTATCTGGCCGGTGGCGGTTTCCCCTCTGTTCAACCGCTTTACGCCTGCCACAGACCCCGCAGTAACTTCCATGGTCCGGGAACTGGCCGGAAAAGCCGGTCTGCCTGTGGACGAGGTGCTGGTCATGGACGCCAGCAGCCGCACCACCAGGACCAACGCCTATTACGCAGGACTGGGGAGCACCAGGCAGATCGTGCTGTATGACACCCTGTTATCAGCATACCCGCTGAACGAAGTGCAAGCGGTGGTGGCCCATGAAATGGCTCATTGGCAGAAAGGGCACATAATTCAGGGCATGACCCTGGGGATAATTGGCAACTTCATCCTATGGTACCTTTTGTTTTTGCTGCTGCGTGTGACCGTCCCGAATGTAACGCGCAGCCCGGTTACCTGGTCAGTAATACTGCTTTTCTTTTTGATTACTTCTTTCGCCGGAAGCCCCCTGCAGAACTATATATCCCGTCGCATGGAAACAGAAGCTGACCGGACCTCCGTGATGCTTACCGGGGACGTCCCGGCCGCTGTGCGCCTGGAAATAGACCTGGCCGCCGGCAACCTCTCCGACGTGGCCCCGGCCCCCTTCGTGCAGTGGTTCAGCTACAGCCACCCGCCCGCCCTGACCAGGATTAAAACAATTGAGCAGGCCGGTAAAGCATTATAAAAAAATCATACTCCACACATGGTCTAACTTCCACCGTACCTGCTCACAACCCTACCCGTGACTTTCCCGTAAGAATATTGAAAAAAATGACAATGCTATGTAGGAATTTGAAACAAAAGGCAGAAGTATACAACTCAGTTACCATTATCCATTATTAATATTTAGGATTGGCTCTTCCCCGGCGCCGAGCCAGGCCGTCATTTGCACGAGCGATCAGTACAAAAGATATTTGAGCAGGCGCAAGAGAAAGCCGGCATCAAGAAAGATGTTTCGGTTCACACTCTCCGGCATTCTTTTGCTACTCACTTGCTGGAAGCCGGTACTGATTTGCGATATATACAGGAATTGCTCGGGCATCAAAGTTCCAAAACCACTGAAATATACACCCATGTCAGTGAGCGCCATATAGGAAGAATCCAAAGCCCCTTGGACAGTCTGATTACCAGGCAAAAAAGCAACAGGAAGGACATACCTACATAAGCAGATATTCACGAACTAGTTCGTTTAACACCCCAGTATTAGAGGGATTCACGAACTTTTTAGTGCGCGAATCCACAAGTTAAATGAAATTGGTCGCAAAGACCGTGCAGTCCTGGCGCGGATTAAGACACAAGTAGTCATGGAAAATAAAGGAGACAAATAATGGTACTTGGAAAAATATTATCATCGAAAACGATAAATATTGAAAGTGGTATCAGAGAGCAACTAAATAAACCAGTAATATATTACAAATTAGAGGAAAAAGGTTCATTTGGAAAGTGCGGTCAAGATGAAACTAATTACTATATTTGGCTTGATGAGAACTTACCACAATATGAATTTGAAGTTAACTTAGTACATGAATTATTACACTTATGTCAAATGCAAAGGGATTTACCTGATACAAGGGCAATTAATGTTGATGCTGAAGGAGAGAATGCTTTTGCGTGTTCAATTAATGCATTAATTCTAGATTTAGAAGTAGAAGATAAGTTAAAACGAATATATGAATTAGATTCATTATATTTTTCGCAAACTAGACTAAAACAAATGCAATTCATTAGAAATACTGGCTTTAAAGGCTTTGCAAACAATGATTTCTTGCAGAAATACTCAGCAATAAGACTAGCGTTATACGCATATGTAGCACCAGCTGATTTATCAGCAAAAATGCATGACTGTTTTTCAAAAAGATTTCCAAAAGTTGTTATCATGGCAAAGAAAATTCAATCGTTTTTGTCAGTAGACTTTAATGAGAATGACAATATTTTTAATACTATGAAATCAGTAATTGAATATCTAAATATTGGGGATCATGTGAAGATCTGCTATAATAACACAAGCTATTTATATTGTTCTCGGAGTAAAGAATGGTTAAGTGAAGAAGCAATGTAAAAAACAAGTTATAACAATAATATAAGGGGTCGACGTCCTGTCGCCCTCTGAATATGGGGACGACCAACTTCATTTAACAGAGTATTGCCGAAACTTTGCACAGATCAATGTGGTTGTGACGCTTCGGCAATACTCGGGACGTTATATGACACGGTACGCAGCGGGTCGGGAGCTTATGAGTCTCTTTTTTATAGATGTGATTTTCAGGTCGAGGGTATTACGGAAAGAAAGAGCTAAGAATATCCCTTGTAATAGAGTTCTCAGCCCTTTGTGATAACTTAATGATTATAATTAGTATAATCAGCCGACTTTATTACTAGCTTTTTCTTTTACTGGTACCCAAATTTCGCTATATACATTTTCTAATGTACCATTTTTCTTTACGAAAGTAATTCCAGGTAACTCGACTAATTCATAATCCGAAGAAGGCAACCATTCAGTAAAAATCTTTGCACTAGTTTCTTGAACGGTTGCAGGAAATGATCCTTGATTAGGAAAAATAGCCCATAAACTTTCTTCAACTGAAATTTGCTTTAAATCATTGAAGGTGTTTTCTTTTGTCGTTGCAAAACCCATCATATATGAAAAGTAGTCTTTTTCTTCCAAGTTATCTTCATCAAAGTGAAAACCTACTTGCAGTATTTGTTGAGGATATAAATCACCTAATTGACTCATTTCATTTCTTTGTTGTTCGGTAATTGACTTGGCCAATTCTGTAACAGCTTTTTTAACATCTTCGGGTTGTCGGGGCACTCTTGTAAATACCCCCACAATATTGAACTTTTCTTTCTTTTCAATTTTAAATTCCACCGATATTCCTCCTTTAATTTCTAAATGAAAGGAAAGTTTAGGGAAAGATTTTTGAATGTTATTATGAGCGACATCTGAGGGCAGAAAACCACTCCATTCTCGAAACGCTCTTGAAAATCCCTCTAAAGATTGATAGCAATATTTATAGGCAACATCTGTCACTTTTGCTCCTCTTATTAATTCATCATTCGCAACGGATAATCTTCTATTTTTGATGTACTCACTCAATGACATTCCGGCCATATACGAGAACATTCTTTTAAAATGATAATCAGATACTCCTACAATTTTTGATATATCTTTTCCAGAGATTTCTTCCGTTAAATGTGTTTCAATGTAATCCATTAAATTATTGAATTCTTTTAACATTCGTTTCCCTCCTTTGCAAATACATTTTATCGTAAAAATTTGATATCCACTCGATATTTATTATACGGAATATATCGGAGAGTCAATTCCTTTTAAAAACCCGGGGACATTTCCGGAGCCTGCCCAGGCTTGTCCTGCTGTCGGCTGCTCTGTCGCGACATTGCTTCTGCTACTAGGTTTTTTCCTGAGAAGCGGCATGGATTATTTTCTTGAAGGTGAAGTAAATAACGCAAAAATTACCGCTATGAATTGAAAGCGGAACCAGTGCCAATGAAACCTTTCTTGAGAACTCATAACTTCACAAAAACCTTAATATGGGAAACGAGATCATTCGGAGGGGCACAAGGAGTGTGGCAGTTGTACAGGCTAGGCTTCGGGGGCGCACCGCATCATATAACAGAGAAGTCCCGCAACTTAGAATAGATGAGTGTAGTATGACGCTGCGGGACTTCTCAGAACGTTATACGACATATCGTGCAAAGGCCGCACCGTCCTGGCGCGGACGTAATAATTATAGTTTTTATTCGTAGTTTTAAGATATAGTGATGATATGAAGGATGGTGCATGAGTTTGGAACAAATCTTATTTGAATCAAGAATGAATTTTCGAAATTGGTTATCTAACAATTGTACCACTAGTAATGGAATTTGGTTGGTATTCAGTAAACAAGCTAGTATTAAAACGCTTAAGGCTAGTGAAGCTCTTGAAGAAGCACTATGTTTTGGTTGGATTGACGGACAAATGCAAAGCATTGACGAAACAAAGTACTTAAAATACTTTTCAATAAGAAGAAAAGGAAGTAAATGGTCAGACAAAAATAAAAATCTGGTAAGAGAGCTTGAATCTAAAGGGTTAATGACTGATTTTGGCCGAATAAAAGTTGAAGAAGCAAAGAAAAATGGAATGTGGGATGCCCCAAAGTCGACACCTATTTCAGAAGAGAACGTACAAATGTTTACAGAACTAATAAAAGGCAAGGAACCAGCATTCACAAATTTTCAGGCTATGTCGTTTTCTGTTAGAAAAAACTATACTGGGCTATATTTGGAAGCTAAATCTGATGATGCAAAAAAAAGAAGGTTAGAGAAAATAATAGATAGGCTGAATTTAAATTTAAAACCAATGTAGTAAAATCTCCGAGGGGAATTAAAGGAAATTTCGGTGAGTATGTTTTTAAATAGTTTTAGATATAAGGAATGTTTAGAGTATTAACAATAAAAAGTTATGAAAGAAGTAAATACTTAGGAATTATTTGAATAGCGATTTGATGCTCTCTGCTAATATTTTAGGCCGCGCCGTCCAGGCGCGGGTTGTGTAAGTAGGTTTGAAGGATATTTTGATTTAAAGTTCCAGTTATTTATATAATGTGGTTATAGCAATCAAGTGAAAGAAGGCCTAAAAATGAACACAGATGTCTCGATTAGGATGGCAACAGAGGCTGACGCAGAAGAAATTTTGAAAATTTATTCCCCCTATGTTACGGATACTGCCATCACTTTTGAATATGACATACCGTCTGTTGCTGAGTTTTCACAGCGAATTAAAGACACATTGCAGATGTATCCCTACATCGTTGCTTTGGAAGAGAAGCGCATTGTTGGCTATGCATATGCATCGGCGTTTAAAGAACGTGCGGCATATAATTGGGCCGTTGAAACTACCGTGTATCTGAAGCAAGATTGCAGAGGTAAAGGCTTGGGCAAAAAGCTATATCTTACTTTGGAGGATATCCTTAAGCGCCAGAACATTATCAACCTGAATGCCTGTATTGCATATACATCTATTGAGGATGTACATCTCTACAATACAAGCACAGCTTTTCATGAACATTTAGGTTTTACAAAGGTAGCCCACTTTACGAAATGCGGCTATAAATTCGGCACCTGGTACGATATGATCTGGATGGAAAAGATGCTTGGAGAGCATCCAGACGCGCCTGATCCGGTTATTCCAATTGCAGAAATTGAAGTATTAAGAACATGACTCTAAGTTTAAAATTACGAAGATGTACAGTATGAGCATAATATGATGTATATAATGCTCCCCTTGTAAAGAACACGGATTTAAAAATTTAAGTTTTCTCCTTCCCGTGTTAGTTTGTTGGTAAATATCAAGCAGCTTCATTGAGCTTGCTTTTGAGGTAGTAGTCAACTGGGCAGG
>NZ_JBMGJC010000008.1:0-222747 GCF_048984525.1 Pelotomaculum propionicicum | reverse complement strand
TGATCCAGGTGACCCTACTGTGCCTCCCAGGTTTGCCTGTGAAAAATGCGGAGGAGAAATGCGTCCTAAAGAACCGTGGGAAAACATTGCAGATGACTTTTTCTAGAAAAGGAGGAACCGCCCGATTAGGGCGGCTTTTTTACTTGAAGTCTGTTATTGATAAAAGTTTTTTATTGAAAGATACTATACTTAATAATAAATTTAATAATATATCAGATGCGTTGACTAAACCGCTGCCGCCATGGTATCTTTTTATTTGAGATTTTTAGGGCAGGGTAATCCCATGTTTTTTACCATTGCCAGACCATAGAGGAGGTTTTCAAATGCCGGGCATCGTAATTAACGGCAGGGAAATAGAGCTTGACGAGGAAGGATTTATAGTAGATCCGGAAGACTGGAGCGAGGATTTGGCAGGCGCACTGGCATCGGCCGAGGGCATAACAGAACTTACTGATGACCACTGGAAAGTGATCTATTACCTGCGCGATTATTACAAGCAGTACCAAATCGCGCCCATGATCCGCAAGCTTTGTAAGGATACGGGCTGCAGCCTGAAATACATTTATGAATTATTTCCGCCGGGTCCGGCCAAGGGAGCCTGCAAGCTGGCCGGCTTGCCCAAACCGGCTGGATGTGTATGATAAAAAGTAAATTATATGTGCAAAACAGATTATAACCCCGGGATTTGATCCGGGGTTTTGTTTCGACCCATGTCCCATGTTCCACGACAACCCCGGATATTTACATTCGGGGTTTTGTTTTTCAATATTACATAAAAAAAGGTGTTGATTGAAAAAATATAAAAAAACCCCAGGAGGTGAGAGTCTATTAATAAGAAAAAATTATTAACAAAGAACAAACTGGTTTTTGGTACAGCCTGCCTGCTGGCTTTGTTCGCAGCTATGATTTCACTGCACGGACTAGCGGCCGCCCAGGGGAATTTGTATTGGGGCAGCAGCGGTAATGATGTGTCCCGAGTGCAGCAGAGGCTCAGCCAGTGGGGTTATTACAACGGGCCGGTAGACGGTGTCTACGGTTATGAAACATTCCGGGCGGTGCAGGGTTTTCAGCGCAGTAACGGACTTGCACCGGACGGAGTGGTAGGGAAAGCAACCAGGGACGCACTGGGGCTCAGTTCGCCCGCGGCTGCTCCCGTAGTATCCAGGGGAGCTGCTACGAACAGCGGAGACGCGACATTGCTGGCCAGGGTAATAGAAGGAGAAGCGGCGGACGAGTCGCTCCAGGGCAAAATAGCAGTGGGAGCTGTAATACTGAACCGGACCAAGAGCGCTGCCTTCCCCCGGACAATAAGCGGTGTAATATTTCAGGAGCACGCTTTTGAGTCAATCACAAATGGGCAGGCATACCGGCCCTTAACCCAGGAAAGCATCCAGGCTGCCCAGATGGCCTTGAGCGGATACGATCCCACCGGCGGCGCTCTCTTTTTCTGGAACCCGTACAAGCCGGTGAGCTCCTGGATCTGGTCCAGAAATATTATCACTCAAATCGGTAACCATGTTTTTGCACGGTAAAGGAGGTTTTCTCTTGAGAAGGTGGATCATTCCGGTTGTGATCGGGCTGCTGGCACTGGCCGCAGCGGGCTCGTGGGGCTATAACCAGCGCCTGGCCAACCGCAACCTGGAAAACTTTTTAAACAATAAATATCAAAGGGCTTTTTTTGATATGTCCGCCCAGGTCCAGAACATTGAAGTGCTCCTATCCAAGAGCATGGTGGCCGCCGACCCCCGCCTTGACACTTCGTTGCTGATGGATGTCAGGCAGCAGGCCGCCTTTGCCCAGTCCAACCTCGGGCAGCTGCCGCTGAACGACGCGCTGGCCGGCCGCACCGCCAAGTTCCTTACCCAGGTGGGCGATTACGCGGACAGCCTTTCAAAACAGGTCGGCAAAGGGGGTTCAATTGACGCCAAACACTGGGAAACCCTGAACAGCCTCTACCAGCAGTCTATGGAATTGAACCGGGAACTGCAGGGGATGCAGTACAAGGTGGCTCAAAACAACTTTTACTTCGGAGAGCTGGTCCGGCAGGTCAGAAATAACCTGCAGGAGAACCCGGATAACCTGGCGCGGAGCGATTTTCAGGCCCTCGACCAAAGGATGCAGCGTTACCCGACTTTAATTTATGACGGCCCGTTCTCGGAGCACCTGGAGCGGACTGAACCCAAAAATTTGAGTGATTTGGCGGAAATCAGCGCGGCTGACGCTCAGAACAAGGCGCTGTCGTTTATTGACAGGCAGCAGGGCGTAGACTACCAGGCCGCTGTAACCGGATCGGCGGAGGGCCGCATCCCGGCCTACAGGGTTGAGGTGTCTCCGGCCGGGGACGGAGACAGCGACAGGTTTGTCATGGATATATCCAAGAAAGGCGGCAAGCTGGTCTGGATGATCAATGCCCGGCCTGTGGCAAGCAAGACGCTGGATATAAATTCAGCCCGGCAGAAGGCACTGGACTATCTGAAAAACCATGGTTTCGAAGAAATGAAATCAACGTATTTCTTAATCCATGAAAATTCAGCAACTTTTAATTTCGCGGCCCTGCAGGATGGCGTGGTATTATATCCCGATTTAATCAAGGTGACAGTGGCCCTGGACAACGGGGAAATCACGGGGGCGGAAACATCCGGCTACCTGATGTCGCACCGGCGGCGTGACCTGCCGGCGGCAGGGATTTCCCGGGAGCAGGCCCGGAACGTGTTGAACACCCGCCTGCAGGCACAGGGCGGTAACCTTGTGCTGATACCCGTGGGGGCGGAGGAGGAAAAACTCGCTTATGAATTTCAGGGCAGCCTGGGTGAGGATAATTACCTGGTGTATGTCAACGCTGTTGACGGCAGAGAGGAGAATGTGCTTAAACTGATTGAAACCCCCGGCGGCACATTAACTATGTAAATCCATTTTAATACTCCGGCCCGCTGCTGAAAATCTGTGCTATAATCGGCTTATGACTATTCACACCCATTACATAAGCATCCTGTCGGTCATGGTCCTGATGACCCTGGCCGGCATCTATTCTGCCCGTTTTATACGCACAGCGTCGGATTTTTCCATGGGCGGCGGGAAAATAGGATCATCCCTGGTGGGCGGTTTTCTGATCGGAGCTTTCATAGGCGGCACTTCAACTGTCGGGACCGCCCAAACAGCATACCAGCACGGTATAAGCGCGATTTGGTTTACCCTTGGCGGAGGCCTGGGCTGTATTATTTTAGCCCTTTTCCTGGCAAAGCCGATGAGAGCCCGCTCGGTGGAAACGATACCCCAGTTTTTGGCCGGAACCTATGGTGAACAGGTGCGCCCCTGGGTGGCCATTTATACCTCTGTGGGAATGTTTATCCAGGTGGCTGCCCAGGGGTTGGCTGCGGTGCCGATCCTGACCAGCATTTTTCCTGTTTCATCTCAGGTCGCGGCGGTGGTTTTCACCCTGGCGCTGATTACATATATTATGTTTGGAGGGCTTTGGGGGGCCAGCCTGGTAGGTTTTATAAAGCTTATACTAATATATGCAGCCTTGTTTATCGCCGGATACATAGTGTATAACATGTCTGGAGGCGTTTCCGGTTTCAGGTATTCCTTCCCGGATGGATCCTGGCTTTCTCTGTTTCCCCAGGGTGTGGGGAAGGAACTGGCTTCTGGTTTTTCTGTTATTGTGGGATTAATTTCAACACAGACCTACCTGCAGCCTGTTTTCGCGGCGAGGGACACTACCTCGGCCAGGCGCGGACTGCTGCTGGCAGGAGTTTTAATACCACTGGCGGGCCTGGTCTCCACCATGATTGGTATGCAGATGCGTGTTTTGTACCCCGATATCGAGCCGGCCAGCTCGCTGCCGCTTTTTCTGCTGCTACACCTCAACCCCTGGATTGGCGGCGCAGCGCTCGGAACGCTCCTGGTATCGCTTTTTCTGACCGGATCGGCCCTTACACTTGGGGCCAGCACAGTCCTGGCCAAAGATATTTACGGGAAGATAAGGTCACGCGCCGGTGACAGGGAGATGCTTCTTATATCCCGCGCGCTGGTGCTGCTGGTCGGCGCCGGCTGTCTTGTTTTTATGCTTTTCACCACTGGAACCCTGATTTTAAAATGGGCGTTTTTATCCATGACCCTGCGCGGGGTAACAGTTTTCGCTCCCCTGGCAGGCGCAGTATATGCCGCCGGGCGGATAAAGCCCGAAGCCGGAGTGTGGGCCGTGGTTATAGCGCCGCTCCTGGCTATGTTGTGGGCCTTTGTCTTCCCCGGGGCTATTGATCCCCTGTATGTGGGGATGGGCCTTTCGGCGGCGATTTTAATTATTGGCAGCCGAAGTAACATGGCGGCAGGCAGTGAGTTGAAACGTAGTATGTAAGAAGAAGCACATTTGTTCCCGGTCGTAGACGGGGCAAGTAAAACTTGAGCATTTCTATTGTTTTGACCCTCGAAGGCTATCCTGTATTCTCACGTCCCATGTCTCACGTCACACGTCTAAATATTGGCTGTTGACTCCAATAATGCCCCATGCTATAATAGCTTCAATTTATTTGGCAAGGCAATGATGGGGAAGAATGCCGCTTTTAATCGATAGCGAGCCGGGGTATGGTGCGAGCCCGGCGGAGGAGAGCGTCAGAGCCGCCCCTAAGCTGCGGGCCGAAATCTAATCCTGCCCGGTTAGAGAGTAAGATTCCGCCGGCTAACCCCGTTACAGGTTTGAGAGGGCTTAAAAGCAGGTATTGCTTTTCAGTCAATTAGGGTGGTACCGCGAGATAAACTCCCGTCCCTTTTTTTGGGGCGCGGAGTTTTGTTATGTTTGAAAGGGGGATATGAAGATGCCGGATGACAGGTGTAAAAAAGCGAAGGAAATCCTGGAAATAATTGAAAACGACGCGAGGCTGAGCCCGAACCAGATAGCGGCTATGCTTGAGATGGAAAAAGACGAAGTGGTTCGCATTATAGAAGACCTGGAAGAAAAAAAGATCATCGCGGGATATTTTACGGTGATTAACTGGGATAAGGTTGGAGAGGAAAAGGTTTCGGCCATTATCGAGGTAAAGATCACGCCGCAGCGTGACCTGGGGTTTGACGCGGTGGCCATGCGCATCTGCCGCTTCCCGGAGGTGAAAACCGTCCGGCTGATGTCCGGCGCGTATGACCTGGTGGTCTATATTGAGGGGCAGACCATGCGTGAAGTGGCCGCTTTTGTTACACAAAAGCTCGCCTCGATAGAGCATGTGTTGAGCACAGCCACGCACTTTGTCCTGAAAACCTACAAACTGCAGGGGACTCTAGTGGAAGAAGACGGTGAGGAAGACAGGAGGCTGATGATCACCCCATGACGAACCCGACAGAATGGAAAGATAGAATTAACCCCGCGGTGCTTGGAATTCAGCCTTCCGGGATCAGGCGTTTTTTCGACCTGGTCGCTGAAATGAAGGGGGTCATCTCCCTGGGTGTCGGCGAGCCGGACTTTGTGACACCCTGGCATATCAGAGAGGCCTGTGTTTTTTCGCTGGAAAAGGGCTACACCATGTATACTTCCAACCACGGTCTCCTGGAATTGCGGGAGGCGATAGCCCGGAACCTGGACGTGTCCTACGGGGTTTCTTATAACCCGCGCAATGAAATTTTGATCACAGTAGGTGTGAGTGAAGGCCTGGACCTGGCTTTCCGGACCATACTATGCCCGGGGGACGAGGTCCTGATACCGGAGCCCTCCTATGTCTCTTATGCTCCCGTTACTGCCCTGGCCGGGGCAAAGCCTGTCTTTCTAAAGACATCAGTGGAAAACGGATTCCGGATCAGCGCGGAGATGGTGGAAAAAGCGATTACGCCCAGGACCAAGGCGCTGATCCTGTGCAACCCGAATAATCCCACCGGCGCCACAATAGACAGGGAGCGCCTGATGGAAATAGCCGAGGTGGTAAGGGCGCATGACCTGGTCTTTATTTCAGATGAAATATACGGGCGCCTGACCTACGTGGGAGAGCACACCTGTGTGCCTTCCCTGCCTGGTATGCGCGAGAGGACCATCCTGCTTAACGGCTTTTCGAAATCTTACGCTATGACCGGATGGCGTATTGGCTACGCCGCGGGGAACCCGGACTTTATCTCGGCCATGACCAAGATCCACCAGTATACCATGCTCTGTGCTCCGATCACCGCCCAGGTCGCGGCGGTGGAAGCTTTAAGGAACGGGGAAAACGGGCTGAATAAGATGGTGGCTCAGTACAACCGCCGCCGTCACCTGGTGAAACAGGCTTTTCAAGAGATGGGGCTGCCCTGCAGCGAACCGCGCGGCGCATTTTACGCCTTTCCCGATATCAGGTCCACCGGACTGTCCTCAGAAGATTTTGCCCAGCTGCTGCTCAAGGAAGAAAAGGTGGCGGTGGTCCCGGGCAACGCCTTCGGTGAGCAGGGAGAGGGTTTTGTCCGCTGTTCCTATTCAGCCTCCGTCAATGACCTTACCGAAGCGTTTAAACGCATGAACAGCTTTGTCAGGCGCAGGGTGAACAAGGGTAAAATTCTGTCTTTTTCCATAGGGAAAAACGAGTCGAATAAAGAAGGTATTTGTCAAACCATATAGTATTTATATTAGTTGGACTCTATCGTTACCTTTAGGAATTAATAACAGTAGTATGGGAGGACGGAGAATGGCTTTATCAATTATCTTAACACTGCTTCCGATAGTTTTTATAGTATTATTGATGACATGGAGAAAAGCGGCAGCCGATGTCAGCGGTACAGCGGGGTGGATATTGGCGGTGCTTATCGCCATGTTTTTCTTTAACACCTCACTGGAAGTCGGTTTGCGGTCAAGCCTCGCGGGCATAATTGCTTCCTTCCCGGTATCACTCATGGTATTGACATCAATCCTGCAGATTACCTTTATGGAGGCAACCGGCGCCATAAAAAGAATAGTTGTGTTTGTCAAGACCCTGGCGCCCGCAGACAAGGCGGTGCAGATCATGTTGATTAACGTGGGGGCGGGGACACTGTTGGTATCAATCGGAGCGACCCCTGTTTCCATACTGCCGCCAATTATGCTGGCCCTGGGTTACTCCACGTTTGTAGCGGTAGCCCTGCCTGCGCTCGGTTTTGACGCCCTGTGCACATTCGCGCTGCTGGGGGCGCCGCTGGTGGCCTTTTCAGATTTGACCGGGACCCCGTTAATTGAGTCGGCCCAGGTCTTTGCCAAATTTTTGCCGATTATATCCACTTTGATTGGCTTCGGCATGCTCTGGATCGTGGGGCGGTTCAAGCTCATGAAAGAAGGTTTTATCCCCTGTTTGTTAGCCGGTGTTACAAACGGAGGCATGGCAGTCGCCATGGGGTACATCCCGTTTCTAAAAAACGGTGTTGTTTTGACCGGAGTGGTTGCCGGCTTTACTACCATACTGGTAATGCTCCTGTACTTGAAACTTTTGCGTAAACCGGTTATCGACAGGAGCATTTTATCGGAAGAAGACCTGTCAGTCGAAAAAAATATGCGCCTGGCCACGGCTTTATCGCCCTGGCTGGTCCTGATCGCGGTGCTGTTTTTTATAAATTATTTCCCGCCGTTAAAGGAACTGCTGTTTGCGAAACTGGCCATGCCGGTGTCTGTAATCCCCGGGCAAAAAATATTGACCAGGATGATCTGGAACGCGTACACCTGGGTTTTGATCAGCACCATTGTGGCGGCCTTATGGCTCAGGCCTTCCGGTGAGCAGGTGGGCAGCATCCTGGGCAAATGGCTGAAACGCGCGCCCAGGCCGACATTCTCAGCCGCTATATTTTTCGCGATAGCCTTCGTCATGAACAACTCCGGCATGCAGGCGGGCGTTTGGAAGCCGGTGGGTGATGAAACTAATATGATCTGGGTCCTCTCGTATGCTTCGGCCCTGGCCTTTGGGGGCGCTTACCCGTTTATCAGCAGCTACCTGGGCCTTTTCGGCGGTTTTGTGAGCGGCAGCGAGGCCTCTACCATCGCCATGTTTGCCAAGTACCATATTATGACCTCCAAAATCCTGAACGTCAACGCCCTGGTGGTAACAGCCGCTACTGCCATCGGCGGCGGGCTGGCCAGCGTGATTTCCCCTGCCAAGCTGCAGAATGCCGCGGCCACTATTGACGCCCTCGGCATAGAGAGCGAAGTTATTAAGACGGCGATTATTATATCCATCGCAATTACCTTTTTTGCCGGAGTCATCGCCATGGTTTTTGCGCAGGTATTTTAATTTTTTATATTGAACAGGTTCTAAAACAAATCATGGGCCGGCTGCATGGCACTTGTCCGGGGCGCATGTTTTTGTTAAACTGTTAAATGCAATAACTATTTGACGTATACCGGTTCGGAATGTCCCTGGACTTACCGCACCGGGTTTTTGTTGGGGTGTGAAAGGTTAGATTTTTAATTAATTTTTCACAGGATTAACAAGATTATCAAGATTAACAAGATTTTTAATTAAAGTTCATTTAAATAAGATTCAAATTAATTTTTAATATTTATTGTAAATTACAGCATTTAATTGTAAATGAAAAATATTAATCATGTAAATCCTGAAAATCATGTAAATTTTGTGATATGGTTTATTTATTTTTCGGAGGTGAGATATATGAAGGAGCTGCTTTCCGGCAACGAGGCCATTGCCAGGGGCGCTTTTGAATCCGGTGTGACTGTGGCCGCCGCCTACCCGGGCACGCCCAGCACGGAAATCCTGGAGAACTTTGCCCGCTATCCCGGCGTCTACGCCGAGTGGGCGCCTAACGAAAAAGTGGCCATGGAAGTGGGCATAGGGGCCTCGATGGCCGGGGCCAGGACGCTGGTCACAATGAAGCACGTGGGTGTCAACGTGGCCGCCGACCCCCTGCTGACTTTTGCTTATACAGGTGTAAACGGCGGCTTTGTCCTGGTCTCAGCGGACGATCCCGGCATGCACAGCTCGCAGAATGAACAGGATAACCGCCATTACGCGCGCTTTGCCAAGATGCCTCTCCTGGAGCCGAGCGACAGCCAGGAGGCCAAAGATATGGTGGGCCTGGCCCTGGATATAAGCGAGCAGTTCGACACCCCGGTAATGCTCAGGACCACCACCAGGGTGGCGCATTCCCAGGGGCTGGTTGAGATCGGCGGACAGGGGTCCCGGGAACTTCGCCCTTATCATAAAGACCCCAAAAAATACCTGATGGTGCCTGCCTTCGCCCGGTTGCGCAGGGCTGCCCTGGAAGACCGCCTGGCAAGGCTCAGGGAGTATTCAGAAAAAAGCGCCTTAAACTTTGTCGAATGGCGGGATAAGTCACTTGGCGTCATAACCAGCGGGATCAGCTACCAGTACGTCAGGGAAGCGCTGCCGGACGCCTCTGTGCTGAAACTCGGGATGACCAACCCGCTGCCGGAAGATACCATACGGCGCTTTGCCGGCGAAGTGAAAAGGCTGGTCGTGGTGGAGGAACTGGAACCTTTTATAGAGGACCAGGTACGGAGTATGGGGATTGAGGTATCGGGCAAGGAATTCGTTCCAAATACCGGTGAACTCGACACACTGACCTTAACCAAAAAGTTTATCAAAGCGGGATTATTAAAATCTCCCGTTAATACCGGACCGGAAATAATATCAGGGCCGGATGCGCCGGCAGCCCCGGGGAGACCCCCCGTAATGTGCCCGGGCTGCCCCCACCGCGGGCTCTTTTATGCTCTGAAAAAACTAAAACTGACCGTTACCGGGGATATCGGATGCTATACCCTTAGCGGCCTGCCGCCGCTGGAGTCGATGGACTGCTGTGTCTGCATGGGGGCCAGCATCGGCGCCGCGCACGGAATGAGCAAGGCCAATCCCGCCATGTCCGGGAGCACAGTGGCTGTAATCGGCGACTCGACCTTCCTGCATTCCGGCATCACCGGGCTGCTGAACATGGTTTATAATAACGGGTCCGGCACTGTAATCATCCTGGACAACAGCACTACCGCCATGACCGGTCACCAGCACCACCCGGGCACCGGCAGCACCCTGATGGGCGCCGCGGCGCCTGCTGTGGACCTGGAAACGCTGGTAAGGGCGCTCGGTGTGAAGAGGGTGCGGGTGGTAAATCCCCTCGACCTTGAGGAGACCCTTGCGGCCGTGCGGGAAGAAACTGCGTCAGAGCAGCCCTCGGTAGTGATCTCCCGCTGGCCGTGCGTGCTTCTTAAAAAGGTCTCAAAGCCTGCTGTCCATGCGGTAGAAGATAAATGCATCGGCTGCAGGGTATGCATCCGCCTGGGCTGCCCCTCAATATCCGTAAAGGACAAAAAAGCCCTGGTGGACCCGGTGTCCTGCACCGGATGCGGCTTGTGCATCCAGGTATGCAAAGAAGGGGCGCTGGTGAAAGGGGGAAATGCCGATGCTTAAGCCCGTAGATGTCTTGATGGTGGGCGTGGGGGGCCAGGGGACCATCCTGGCCAGCAGGGTACTGGCCCAGGCCGCCCTGGAAACCGGCTACGACATAAAGGTATCAGAAATACACGGTATGGCCCAGCGGGGCGGCAGCGTGGTAACACAGGTCCGCCTCGGGGAAAAGGTTTTTTCTCCGTTGATTCCCGAGGGAGGGGCCGATGTGGTGCTGGCATTTGAGAAACTGGAGGGGCTGCGCCTGCTGCCATATTTAAAACCGGGCGGAACCATTATAATTAACGAACAAGAAATACCACCGGTGCCGGTGCTGGTAGGAGCGGCGGAATACCCGGCCGGCATAGTCGAATATATCCGCTCAGCCACGCCGAACGTCGTCGCTGTGGATGCCCTTGGCATCGCGGAAAAATGCGGCAACCCCAAAGCCGCCAATGTGGTGCTGTTAGGGGTCATGGCCAGCCGCCTGCCCTTCGGGAAAGAAGTATGGGACAGGGCGCTCGCTAGCCGCGTTCCCGCGAAACTGCTGGAAGTGAACAAAGCCGCTTTCGCGGCGGGATACGAGTATAAGTAAGACCTGAAACCGGCATTTATTGAGACGTGTGACGTGGGTCGTGAGTCGTGAGTATGTTTTGAGTCGTGAGTTGTGGGACGTGGGACGTGTGATTTATGCATTCCTATCGGGCCTCTTAAGACCCTTAAGGTCTGTCATTCATTCTCACGTCTCTTTTTCATTCTCACGTCTCATGTCTCATATCTCACGTCTCATTTGGTGTGTCCCCATTCCTCTGTCTGGTAACATTTAACGACAACAATACCTCTAAGAAGGACAGCCATACGATCGGGGACATACCTCAGCATGCAGAAATGCTTATAACAAAGGAGTGTTCCCCTGTGTAACACTTACTACCACAAGTATCGTCATAAAGCAAAGCCATACGATCGGGGACATATCTCAACATGCAGAAAAGCCTGAAACAGAGATGTGTCCCCATTCCTCTGTCATAGTATGTTTATTAAGGCACGGGTTCCGCCGACATACTGGCGCGTATCCTTGACAGGCAGGGCGACAAGGTTTAATCTATAGTATGAATTGGAGTCGGGTGGAAGACGATGAAATTGCTGACACACCGGCAGGGGGGTTAATTATACATATGAGCGGTGTTGTTGAAGAAATCAGGGCTGAACTGGAAAAAGCCCTGGCCAATTCCCTGCAGGCTTCCCGTGACTGCGGGCTGATAAAGATTGAACAGCCGCCGGAGATCACGGTGGAAGTACCGCGGGAGAAGGACCACGGCGACTTTGCCACCAACCTGGCGATGCTGCTGGCAAAGCCTGCCCGGATGGCGCCGCGCAGGGCGGCCGAAATTTTGGCGCATAACTTTTCTGCCGGGACCTGGGTGGAACGGGTGGAAATTGCCGGGCCCGGCTTTATTAATTTTTACCTTAAGCCCGGCTGGGTTTACCTTGCCCTGCCCCGGATCATTTCTCAGGGCGACAGGTACGGCAGCGTGGATATCGGCAGGGGTGAAAAAGTCCAGGTAGAGTTTGTCAGCGCCAACCCGACCGGCCTCCTGCACATGGGGAATGCCCGCGGGGCGGCGCTGGGCGACAGCATAGCGGCCATCCTGAAATTCGCCGGCTATGACGTATCCCGGGAATTTTATATCAACGACGCGGGAAACCAGATCGAAAATTTAGCGCTGTCACTGGAAGCCCGCTACCTGCAGCTGGCCGGGCAGGACATACCTGTGCCGGAAGACGGCTACCATGGAGAAGACATCATTGCCACCTGCGTCTCTTTCAGAGAAAAATACGGTGACAGCTACATAGAGGCGGAGGCGATAGATCGCCGCTCGGCTCTGGTGGCCTTCGCGCTGGAAGATAAGCTGAACTCTATAAAAAAAGTTTTAAAAGATTTTGGCGTGAATTATGACGTATGGTTTTCCGAACAGTCCCTGCACGACTCCGGGGCGGTACAGGACACCCTGGAGTTTTTAAAAGAGAAAGGCTCGGTTTATGATAGTGAAGGTGCTTTGTGGTTTAAGGCGACGGATTTTGGTGTGGAAAAGGACGAGGTCCTGGTCCGTTCCAACGGTCTGTCAACCTACTTTGCCGCCGATATAGCTTATCACCGCAATAAATTTCAGAGGGGTTTTGGATGGGTAATCGACATCTGGGGAGCGGACCACCACGGACACGTGCCCAGGATGAAAGCCGCGGTGCAAGCCCTGGGGTACGACCCGGCGGCCCTGGAAGTGGTAATCATGCAGCTGGTCCGCCTTTACAAGGGCGGCGAGATAGTCCGCATGTCCAAGCGTTCAGGGCAGTTTGTGACCCTTGAGGACCTCATCGAGGAGGTCGGCCGGGACGCCGCCCGCTACTTCTTTGTCATGCGCGGCTCTGACAGCCACCTGGATTTTGACCTCGACCTGGCCAAGTCGGAATCCAATGAAAACCCGGTTTATTACATCCAGTACGCTCACGCCCGCATCTGCAGCATCATGAGGCAGCTTGACGAGCAGGGCGGCCGGATGCCGGACCCGGGCAACGTTGATTACAGCCTCTTGCAGGAAGAGTACGAGCTGGCCCTGGCCAGAAAGCTGGCCGATTTTCCCGGGGAGGTGGCCTCAGCCGCCGCCGGTCTGGCGCCCCAGCGGATCGCCCGCTACCTGCACGAGCTGGCCGGGCTGCTGCACAGCTTTTACAACAGCCACCGGGTGATTATACCTGAACAGGCCCTTTCGGCGGCGCGGCTGGTACTGGTGGAGGCCACCAGGATAACACTGAAAAACGGCCTCGGCCTGCTTTCAATCAACGCGCCTGAACGGATGTAAAACAAATTAATCAGCACAGGATTAACAGGATTTTTAAGATTAACAAGATTTTATTAGGGGTATATCAGGATGGAGGAAAATCTTTTAACGGAAAAGGTCATAAGCTGTGCTTTTAATGTGCATAATGTGTTAGGAGCAGGCTTTATGGAAAAAGTGTATGAGAATGCTTTAAAAATGGATTTGACTGATAAAAACCTTAAAGTCGAACAACAAGTTCCAATTAAAGTTTATTATAAACAAGAAGTAGTCGGAGATTATTATGCTGATTTATTAGTCGAAAATCAATTATTGTTGAATTAAAAACAGTTAAAGCGATAACCAGAGAACATGAAGTTCAGCTCGTTAATTATCTTACAGCTACTGGCTTAAATACGGGGCTAATCATAAATTTTGGGTCTTCTGTACAAATAAAACGAAAGTTTAGAAGATGCTTATCAAAATAAAGAGTAAATCCTGATAATCTTGTTAATCCTGTGAAAATAGTTTATTAAAAACTCCAACCGGAGGATTGAACATGAGAGAAGTTGTCCTTACTACTCTTACCGGATTTATTGTCGGGCTGCTTTTTGCCAGGCTTAAGCTGCCGATCCCCGGTCCGCCGAACCTGGCCGGAGTGATGGGTATTTTCGGCATCCTGCTGGGCTATCTTGCAGCGACAAAGCTTGGTATTGGAAAGTGAACGCATTCGTGGGGGAGTAGGTTTATTAGTTCCAAGGCCCAAGGCGTGTGCCCGGACAGGCTGCTGTATCCCGCAGCGGTAACCCGGGTTTAATTTTTGAGCGTTCTATTGACTCTATGTCGGTTAAAAAGATAGAATGGGAGAGGTGGTTTAATACCATTGTCTTACCAAGATATAACAGGAGGCTTATTTAATTTATGGCCAAATTCGTATTTGTTACCGGCGGTGTGGTTTCATCACTGGGCAAAGGAATTAC
Source organism: Pelotomaculum propionicicum (assembly GCF_048984525.1). GTDB lineage: Bacteria > Bacillota > Desulfotomaculia > Desulfotomaculales > Pelotomaculaceae > Syntrophopropionicum > Syntrophopropionicum propionicicum_A. The sequence continues at coordinate 208,629 of NZ_JBMGJC010000008.1, read as the reverse complement.
CGCCGCTTCCCTCGGGCGTCTTTTAAAAAGCCGCGGGCTGACAGTGGCCATTCAAAAGCTGGACCCTTACATCAATGTTGACCCGGGTACAATGAGCCCTTACCAGCACGGGGAAGTTTTTGTCACTGAAGACGGCGCGGAAACAGACCTCGACCTGGGACATTACGAGCGCTTTATCGATATTAATATTTCACGCAGCTGCAACGTCACCACAGGTGGAATTTACAGCGCGGTGATAAATAAGGAGCGCAGGGGCGATTACCTGGGAGGCACTGTCCAGGTGATTCCACATATCACTAACGAAATAAAAGAACAGGTGCGCCGTGTTGCTACCGAGTCCAGCGCCGACGTGATCATTACCGAGATCGGCGGCACGGTGGGCGACATCGAATCCCTGCCGTTTCTCGAGGCCATCCGGCAGCTGAAAAGCGACCTGGGCAAGGGAAACGTAATTTATATTCATGTCACCCTGGTCCCATACCTGCGCGCCGCCAACGAACTTAAAACCAAGCCCACCCAGCACAGTGTCAAAGAGCTGAGGAGTATAGGCATCCAGCCTGATATAATCGTCTGCCGCACGGAACAGCCGCTTACCAAGGACATGGAAGAAAAGCTGGCGTTGTTCTGTGATATCGACAAAGAGGCGGTGATCCAGGCCCTGGACGCGCCGTCTATTTACGAAGTGCCCCTGGCGCTGGAGGAAGAAGGGCTGGCCGACATCGTCCTGGAAAAGATCGGCATGACCACTGCCCCCCCTGATTTGACCGAATGGCGCGAAATGGTGTTGAAGCTGAAAAACCTCAGCCATAATACAACTATAGGGTTGGTCGGCAAGTACGTCTCCCTGCACGACGCTTACCTCAGCGTGGCCGAGGCGCTGCGTCACGCGGGATTTTTCCATGGCTCCGCCATTACCATAGAATGGATTAACTCGGAGGAAGTAAACCGGTCAAACGTCCGCGATCTATTAAAAAATGTTGACGGCATACTTGTGCCCGGCGGTTTTGGGGACCGTGGCATTGACGGCAAAATTGAAGCCATAAGGTACGCGCGGGAAAACAAAGTTCCTTATTTGGGGCTCTGCCTGGGAATGCAGCTGGCAGTCGTGGAATACTCCCGCAATGTGGTCGGTTGGCAGGACGCCAACAGCACTGAGTTTAACCCGGCCACTGCTTACCCGGTGATAGACCTGCTGCCAGAGCAGAGAGAGCTTGACATGAAAGGCGGCACGATGCGCCTGGGGAGATATCCCTGCAAGCTTCTGCCGGGATCCCTGGCCCATGAATGTTATGGGCAGGATTCTATCGAGGAGAGGCACCGGCACCGTTACGAGCTCAATAATGACTACCGCGGCGAGCTGGCACAGCACGGCCTGTCTTTCAGCGGGACCCTGCCCAACGGCTACCTGGTGGAGATTGTCGAGTTGCCAGGCCACCCCTGGTTTGTGGCCACCCAGTTTCACCCGGAGTTCAAGTCCCGGCCAAACCGGCCGCACCCGCTGTTCAGGGAATTTATAAGAGCTTCCATGAAATATAAAAAGCAAAAATACAGTTAGCAGCTTATTTTGACAGCTTTGGGTAAAACCAAGGCTTTTTTGCTTGCCGATAAAACGCATTTCAATAAATTTTCAGGGTAAAATCTAAATGTTAAAAGAATTTAGCGGGGGAGATGATTGCTATAAAGAAAAAAATCATTGCGGGAATTTTGCTCGGTGTAGTAGCCCTTACCATTGTATTTGCCGCAATTTCGCAGCCGGGCGGCAATGCCGCCGGAAGCAGCCAGGGTAAAGGTGAAGTGGGGATAATATACATAGAAGGCGTTATCGCCAACGGCCAGCCAGGGGGAGCTTTTGGAGATCAAATTGTGTCTGAGGATGTCGCCGCGGCATTGAGGGAAGCGGCAAGGGATCCCGGGCTTAAGGCCGTTGTAATCCGCCTCAACAGCCCGGGCGGGACTGCCGCGGCAGCCCAGGAAATCGGCGCTGAAGTGGAAAGGCTCAGAAAATCCGGCAAAAAAGTAGTGGCTTCAATGGGGGACACGGCGGCCTCGGGAGCGTACTGGATTGCGGCAGGGACTGACCGCATCGTGGCCAATCCGGGGACAATGACCGGCAGTATCGGCGTGATCATGGAGCGCTACGACCTGCAGGGCCTTTATGGAAAAATTGGTGTCGATACGGAAACATTTAAAAGCGGCCCGTACAAGGATATGGGATCGTCAAGCAGGCCGTCAACACCTGAGGAACGGGCCATCTTCCAGTCCATGATTGACGATATCTACAGCCAGTTTGTAGAATACGTGGCGCAGGGCAGGCATATGGACGTCCCCACGGTCAGAGCCCTGGCTGACGGCAGGGTTTATACCGGCCGCCAGGCTAAAGAGCTGGGCCTGGTAGACCAACTGGGCGACTTCCACGACGCTGTCCTTTTAGCCGGTTCCCTGGCGGGAATACCGGGGGAGCCTACAGTTGTGGAACTGGGGCCTAAAAACATTTTTCGCGAACTGTTTGGCGCCGCAGGCGGGAACGCTTTGTGGCAGTCCGCATGGCCCTTTCTTCCTTACCTGGGAGAAGCCGAACGCACTTATCAGCTGCAGTGACTGTAGAAGAAGGGGGTTTTTATTTTGAGCGGAGATGCCGGCCTTGATAATGGACAGGGTAACGTTGTGGGTGATGAGCTGCTGGAAGTTGGCAATGCCGCGGCAGCTCCGGAGATGGATGGACTCGGTGTTAATGACGGGGAGCCCCAGGGTTTTTTGGAAATAGTCTACGGTGTACTGTTTGATCCTGTGAAGACTATGAAAAGAGCGGCGGCTAATCCGCCGCTGGTGACAGCGCTGGTAATTGTCACCATACTCAGCATTTTGGGTACTTTAATGGGGCTGCTTACTTTTTCAAGGGTTTTGAGCCAGAGCCTTGACACCAGCGCTGTTCTTCCGGGAGCGCTGCTGCCTGTCGGGGCTTTTATCGGACTTGTTTTCAGCTATGTAAAATGGTTCGGTTACAGCGCCGTCCTGCACCTGGCCGCTGATTTACTGGGAGGGCGGGGCGTTGTGAGGGGTGTTTTTGCGGCAGTGGGCCTGGCCGGCCTGCCCAATACACTATTGGCGCCTTTCCAATTTTTGGGGTACTGGTATGGCTTGGGGAACCTGGCTGTAACCGTGTTATTATTGCTGGCCGGTCTGGCAGCGGGAATATGGAGCAGTGTTGTATTGGTGATTGGGATTAGAGAAGTTTACCGGCTTCCCACAGGGCGTTCTGTCTTAGTGTTTTTTATTCCTTACCTGGCCCTGTTTTTGCTGCTCATTTTATCAGTGATAGCAGTCGTATTAATATTCTCCGCATTTCCAATAAACACAAATATCCCCGGTTATTTTTAAAATAAGGATTTTACACCTTTTTTCTGCTGCCTGGAGGAATTTAGAAATCGGTGCAGAATGTTATCTCTACTTTGCTTACTCATGGAGCCTTCAGATAAGTACTTTTACTTTTCTGAGTATTCCGGGGGGTGTGATAAAATTGGCGTTGCCTCATAACCTGCTGATCGTCGATGATCAGGCCGGGGTTCGGAGATTTTTGTCCGAAGCCTTCGCCGAGGAAGGCTACAATGTTGAAACAGCTTCAAGCGGCACAGAAGCTGTCAAAAAAGCCAGTGCCAAGCTGCCCTCGCTTATTCTGCTGGATGTTAAAATGCCCGGCATGAGCGGATTGGAGACTCTGGAAGGGCTGCGCCGGATTGCCCCGGACATTCCAGTGGTGATGATGACTGCTTACGGTGAGCTGGACATTATTGCCGAGGCAAAAAAAAGAGGGGTAAAGTGTTATATAAACAAACCGTTTGATTTGAACGAGGTGCGTTATTTGGTCAGAGGACTGATCGCGGAAGAGGACTTAAAAAAAGAAATGAAAAAAGATATCGGATGATAAAACCTATTAAGCTTGCGGATATAATTAATTGGTTTCATCACGCATATTAAAAGCAAAATCCGGCAATGTTTTCGGTGAGTCGATTTTTTGGTATTAGCCGCGCCAGCTTAAGAAGGACTTTTCCCCTGTATGGCGAAGCAATAAATAAGCTTATATCCTTTGTCTGGTGTATACAGAGCGTTTTAGGGGGGGACAGCATGCTTATAACTACAAATGCCGTTATGGCCATGCGCTGCCCCGTGTGTGGGAAAATGGAGTACCACGATTTTTCCCGCTTCATAATCTGCAAGTGCAAATCATACTATATAAACTGCTCCTGTGGAGCAGTTAAACTGATTACTAGTACAAATAATTATTTGCAATACAGGCTTCAGGTACCCTGTATGGTTTGCGAAACCAGGCATTTAATGGAATTTACCGGCAGGACGCTCTGGTCCGGGGAAGTTATAAGCATGCCTTGCAGCGATACCGGCCTTGAACTTGGCTACATCGGGCCGGAGCCAAAGGTTAAGCAGATAATATCCAGCCACGAGCAGGAACTGGAGGCGCTGGCTGATGATATAAACAGCGAAGGTTATTTTCACAATTCTGATATCATGTACGAGGTATTAAATTGTCTGCATGAAATTGCTGAACAGGGTGAGCTGTACTGCCAGTGCGGCAATTTAAAAATAGAGGTTGAGCTTTTTCCGGACTGCCTGGAATTGCACTGCAGGAACTGCGACAGTATAAACATTATTTATGCCGAGACGGAGGATGACTTAAACGTTATCAGGCAGGTTGAGACTATTGAGCTTGCAAGGCATGGTTTTAAATGCCTTGACAGCCTGGCCAATACCAGTAAGCCTAAAAAAACTCGCCGTAAAAGAAGTAAAACATAAAATCAACCTTCTCCGTCTATACTTTGGATAATGGAGCTTTTAATTGTGGTGTGATGCACCGCTTAATTCTTCATTAGCTTCTATGGAGGAGGTATTTTTATGTCTCTCACCAGTGTGGTTGAGTTGTTGAAAAAAGCTGAAGGCGGCGGGTACGCTGTGGGCGCGTTCAACTGCAACAATATGGAGATAGTCCAGGCCATTGTTGCTGCGGCCGAGGCCGAGAACGCCCCGGTGATCATGCAGGCGAGCCAGGGCGCCATAAAGTACGCGGGAATTGATTACATAGTGGCCATGGCCAATTTGGCCGCGGAGCGCACCCATGTGCCGGTAGCGCTTCACCTTGACCACGGCACCAGCTTCGAACAGTGCATGCAGTGCATCCGTGCTGGTTTTTCCTCGGTTATGATCGACGGCTCCAAGCTGCCCCTGGCGGAGAACATCAAGCTGACCAAACGGGTGCTGGATGTGGCTAGGGCGGTAGGTGTGTCAGTGGAAGGCGAGCTGGGCAAAATAGGCGGGACTGAAGATGATATCACAGTCAGCGAGCGGGACGCCTTTTTTACAGATCCCGGGGAGGCTGAGACCTTTGTGCGCGAAACCGGGGTGGACTCGCTGGCCATAGCCATCGGTACCGCCCACGGGCAGTATAAGGGAATACCCGAGCTTGATTTTCCCCGTCTGGAAAAAATTAAATCGCTCGTAAATATTCCCATCGTGCTGCACGGCTCTTCCGGTGTGCCTGATGACGCTATCCGGGAGGCTATCCGGCTGGGTGTGCGCAAGGTCAATATAGATACCAATATAAGAGAGGCCTTTACAGAGGCCGCGCGGAAGGTCCTGGACGCTAATCCCAGGGAGATAGATCCCCGCAAGATGCTTGCCCCGGCCAGGGAGGCTGCAGTCGAAGTAATCAGGGAGAAAATACGGATTTTCGGCAGCTCGAACAAAGCGTGATTTGAGATGTGAGATATGAGACGTGGGACGTGAGAGATGTAGGTGCGGCTTCAGCCGCACAACTTTGGCGGGATAAATCCCGCCCTGCTGCAGGATGGGGACACACTTCAAATCGTGTCAAGGGGACGGTTCTCGTGACACGTATTTCAGCAAACTCGTGGCTTAACAAAACATACCCTGACAGCGGAATGGGGACACACTTCCGTTTCTGCAACACTGTATCGTTTAATGTTACCAGACAGAGGAATGGGGACACACTTCACTAATAAGCATTTCTCTGGGGTCAGAAGTATGTCCCCGATGGAATGCATGAATTCCGGCATCTGACGTCTGACGACCGACTTCTGAATTGGGAGGTTGAGAAAAAGGTGAAGCTTTTTATCGATACCGCTAATGTGGATGAAATACGGGAGGCATATTCCCTCGGAGTCATCTGCGGCGTTACGACCAACCCGTCCCTGATCGCCAGGGAAGGCCGCAACTTCGCCCAGGTGGTAAGGGAGATCGTCTCCATTGTGGATGGGCCGATCAGCGCGGAAGTAATAAGCACGGATGCCCCCGGCATGATTTCCGAAGCCGTAGAACTGGCATCTATCCATCCAAACATTGTTATTAAAATCCCGATGACAGCCGAAGGTTTAAAAGCAACCAAAATTTTAGCCGATAAAAATATACGCACCAATGTAACCCTGATTTTTTCCGCCAACCAGGCGCTTTTGGCCGCGAGGGCAGGCGCGACTTTTGTCAGCCCTTTTGTGGGGCGCCTTGACGATATCAGCGAGGACGGAATTGAACTGATACGTAATATTATGGAAATATTCGACTTGCACCAGATCCAGGCCCAGGTGATTGCCGCCAGCATCAGACACCCGGTCCACGTTACAGAATCAGCCAGGGCCGGCGCGCATATAGCGACAGTGCCCTATAAAATAATCAAGCAGATGATCGATCACCCGTTGACAGACGCTGGCATAAAAAAATTTTTAGCGGACTGGGAGACAGTAAAAAACATATAATGTCGTATAATGTTTAAGGTTTGTGACCATTTTAAAAAGGAGTATTATTGTGATTGCCGAAAGTATATTATATTTTAGGAAAAGGATTGCGTCCCCTGTTATAGATTGTGTCAGGGCATACTATAAAAGGATGATGAGTTTGCCCGACTCTCCCAAAAAAATAGCCCAGGGGGTGGCTTTGGGCTTCGCCTTTGATTTTCTTCCCATACCGATTATCAGTATCCCCCTTTCCTATCTGGTAGCCCGCCTTGCCCGCTGCAACCCGGCGGCCGCGGTATGCACGGTTATATTTTTCAAGCTGGCAGTGCCGTTTTTCTATACTATAAACCTGTTTGTCGGAAGAGCTATACTTGGTGACCTGCCCGGACCCGATATCCAGTTCGCGGGCGGAACGGTAATGAGTAATTTTTTGGCCGGGCTGGTCGAGCACGGATACCCCTTCCTCCTTGGCAGCGTTATAAACGCGGTGCTGGCATGGTTTATTGTGTACGCTCTCTTGATCTATATAATCAGGCGTAAACAGCGGCGGGGCGCATAAAACCCTATTCCTTTGGTTATAAAATTGATTATTATTCGCCTAAGTTAGGGGTGTTGCCTTTGAAATATACCGACCTCGAAAGCAAAACCATGGTCGAGCTATACAAAATAGCGAAGGAGCTTGAGTTGCCCGGCTATTATAAGCTGCGGAAAAAAGAGCTTATATTTGAGATCCTGAAGACCCAGACCGAAAAAACCGGGTTTTTATACGCCAAGGGTGTTCTGGAAATCCTGCCTGACGGATACGGATTCCTGAGGCCATTTCAGTACCTCCCCAGCAACGACGATATTTATGTATCGCTGTCACAAATCAGGCGCTTTGACATGCGCACCGGCGACCTTGTAGCCGGGCAGGTGCGGCGCCCCAAGGACAGCGAACGGTATTTCGCCCTGCTGCGGGTGGAGCAGATAAATGGCGAGGACCCGGAACTGGCTTCCGAAAGGCTGCACTTTGACGGGTTTACCCCACTTTATCCGCAGGAACGGATTACTCTGGAAACAAGGCAGGATAAGTTCTCCACCCGGATTATAGACCTGTTGGCTCCTATTGGCAAAGGCCAGCGCGGTTTGATTGTATCTCCGCCCAAAGCAGGCAAGACTATTCTCCTCAAAGAGATCGCCAACAGTATAACCACAAACCACCCGGAAGTTTATCTCCTGGTCCTGTTAATAGACGAGCGGCCGGAGGAAGTTACTGACATCGAGCGTTCAGTAGATGGCGAGGTAGTCAGTTCAACTTTTGACGAGCCCCCTGAAAACCACGTAAAAGTGGCTGATATGGTTTTAGAGCGGGCCAAGCGCCTGGTCGAGCATAAATATGACGTTGTAATACTGCTGGACAGCATTACCCGGCTGGCCAGGGCGCACAACCTGGTGGTGCCTCCCAGCGGGAGAACGCTGTCCGGGGGTGTGGACCCGTCAGCCCTGCACAAACCCAAAAGGTTTTTTGGAGCGGCGCGCAACCTGGAGGAAGGCGGCAGCCTGACTATTCTGGCAACAGCCCTGATTGACACCGGGAGCAGGATGGACGATGTTATATTTGAGGAATTCAAAGGCACTGGCAACATGGAGTTGATCCTCGACCGCCGGCTGGCGGAGAGGAGGCTCTTTCCGGCCATTGATGTGCTGCGTTCGGGAACACGCAAAGAGGAACTCCTGCTCTCCAGAGACGAGCTGGAGATGATCTGGCAGTTTCGCAAGGCCACCGTCGGCGCGGCTCCATGGGAAGCCATGGAGATGCTGGTCGAGCAAATGAAGCGGACAAAAACCAACCGCGACCTCCTGCAGGCTTTCCAGCACCTGCGGCGTGCGGAAGTTTCCGCAACCGGCAGGCGCAATGCGGGAGGTAAAGAAATTTCGCTGTAAGATAATATAATTTAGATTCATGTATAAAGATTGCCTCTTCTGGTAATGCTATCAATTGATTTGCTTTTATGAAGAGGTGATTTTTTTATGCAAATCTTTAAAATTAAACTGTATAAAGTCAGGGCTCTGGCAGCGGCCGTAACTGCCGCGGCAGTCCTTTGGACGGCCAGTCCCGCTTTTGCGCGGCTGGATGAATTGATCGTGGAGGACGCCCCTTATATTTCACCGCCGGTTATAACCGTGTCAGCACCGCAGGCTATCTACCAGGTGAAAGCGGGGGAAACCCTGTCGGAGATCGCCAGGAGAAACGGGTTGACCGTAGAAAGCCTGGCCGCTGCCAATAACCTGCCGGACCATGACCGGATCCATGCGGGACAGGTTTTGAAAGTGCCCTCTGACTGTGTTGTACACTGTGTTAAACCGGGGGAAACCCTGTCTGACATCGCCCGTATGTATATGGTGGACTTAAGTGTAATCGGTTCAAGGAACGGCCTGTCTAATTTGGACCGGATCGCTGTCGGCCAGAAAATCAATGTGCCGTACAGCGCAAGAGGCGCGGGGCTAACGTATGTATCCGCCAGCCTGGCGGACCTGCCGCCGCTGTCCTGGCCTCTGCTTGGAGCTGTAACTTCCCGTTTCGGGATAAGGGACGGCAGGCCCCACGAGGGCGTTGACATCGCGGTGGAAGAAGGTACTCCCGTAAGGGTTACATCCGGCGGCCGGGTCATTTTCGCCGGCCCCAGGGGAACCTACGGGCTGGCTGTAATCGTTGATCATGGCGGCGGTGTCCGCACGCTGTACGCGCACTGTTCAAGGCTGGTGGTAACTGAAGGCAGGAATGTTGACGCGGGGGCTATCATTGCCCTGTCGGGCAATACCGGCCGTTCAACCGGTCCGCACCTGCACCTGGAAGTGCGGAAGAACGGCGTACCCCTTGACCCGTTGCCATATCTTGAAAGTACAATCTATTACGGATAAACAACCCAAACATGAGGGGCCGCTGCCACAGCGGCCTCTCTTTGGTCGTGGGACGTGGGTCGTGAGTCGTGGGTATCCGGGTATTTCGCTGTAGGGCGGGATTTATCCCGCCAAAGATGTGCGGCTGAAGCCGCACCTACAGCTCTCACGTCTCACTCCTGCTTTACCTTTGCCCATCAAATAATATATAATATTCCGGGATCTGGACAGAGGGGGTGGAGATGCTGTACCGCCTTGTATTTGCCGGGAACAACGGGCAGCTGTACGACCACCACAGCCTGCGTGCCGCCGGGAGAACCGGAGACAGGTTTGTGGAATTGACCGGTGACGACCTTGAAAAACTGCCGGCGGGAGCATCACTGGTGCTGGTGCCGGGGGGTAAACCGGTGGGTATTACCTCCAGCGGCCGCTTCACTCTGCTGAGGAGCAATCCGTGGCAGGAGGGGCCGGTCTGGGCAGTGGGCGCACTTTTGCCGCAGGGTTTTACCCGTGTCCTGCTGCCGGCTTACAGCAGGGATAAAGGCGATCAGCCCCTGCCTCTGTTCGGGTACACCGCTGTGGCTTGCAGGGACGGAGAACTATATGCTGCCGCAAGGGCGACGGACAACCCCCGGCGCTGGGATCCGGCATTTTATGACACGGATGACCTGCCGGCCCTGGTCAAACAGAAACTGGAAAGTTGCCCCGACAACAGGATTCTGCGCCAGCTGGCCCACTGCAGCCTTGATTACCACTGCTATACGGCCCAGAACATTTTTTACGGCCGCTGGGAAGGCGGTATCCCGGTTTCTCAGTTATGCAACTCGGGCTGTCTGGGCTGCATATCCCTGCAGAGCTCGGAGTGCTGCCCTTCGCCGCAGTCGCGGATAAACTTCACTCCAACGCCGGAAGAAGTGGCCGAAGCAGCAACACCCCACCTGCAGAGCGGTGAAGGAGCTATAATCAGCTTCGGGCAAGGCTGTGAGGGGGAGCCTTCCCTGGCAGCCCGGACATTAGTCCGGTCGATAGAAAAAATCAGGGCGTCTGCCGGACTCGGCACTATCAATATGAACAGCAACGCCGGCTACACAGATAGTGTCGCCGAAATCTGCCGGGCCGGGCTTGATGCCATCCGGGTCAGTATGATCAGCGCCAGGGAGGATACCTACAACGCCTACCACCGTCCATCAGGATTCGGGCTGTCAGATGTGAGGCGGTCGATAAAATGCGCGGTATCAAGCGGCGTATATACTTCTTTGAACCTGCTTGTTTTTCCCGGACTGACCGACCGGGAGGAAGAGGTCGAGGCGATATTGAACCTGGTGCGTGATACAGGGATAAACCTGATCCAGCTGCGCAACCTCAATATAGATCCGGACTTTCTGCTTAAAAAGCTGCCGGCAGGCAGCGGAAATATTATCGGCATACCTGAGATGGTCGAATCCATGCTGGAGGTGCCAGGCCTTGCAGTGGGAAACTTCAGCAAGCCGGTGCGGTAAGTAAACACAAACAAATTGAAAGGATTTAAAACAATTTACACAGGATTTACAAGATTATCAGGATTTACAGGATTAATAATGTTAAATAAATGTATATTTATTTCAGGTTATAGACAAAGTCTCCATGTCGTTGAATCCGCTTGGCTCCGGTGTGTCCCCATTCCTTGTTTCGACGCTGCCACAATGGAGCAGCTGGTTTCAACACCATGGACTCTTAAATTTAAATCTTGTTAATCTTTTTAATCCTGTTAATCCTGTGAAAATTTTTTATAAGAATAGCTTGCTATAATTCATTGCTATAATTCATTTTAACAATGGATTAGTTTATTCTTGCGGGTTGTAATCGCGTGTGCTATAATTAGGAAGTCCGTTTTTCTTTACAAGTGAGGTGAGTTAAGTGAAAGAAAACATACATCCCAAATACGGGACCGCCAAGGTTTCGTGCGTTTGCGGCGAGACTTTTGAAACCGGCTCAACAAAAAAAGAACTGCGGGTTGAAATATGTTCCAAGTGCCACCCTTTCTACACCGGCACGCAGCGGACAATCGACACAGGCGGCAGGGCTGAACGATTCCGTAAAAAATACGGCTTGACGAAGTAAGACAGGTAGCAGAGCAGGCGCTCTGCTATTTCTACTAAAGGGGTGATATCATGGGTTCCCCGTACCAGTATGGAGGCCAGGCTGTTATAGAAGGCGTGATGATGCGCGGCCCGGACAGACGGGCTGTTGCGGTCCGCAAGCCCGATCAGTCTATCCTGGTTGATGAAAAAGAAGTAGGCTCAATCACAAAGAGGGTGCCCTTTTTAAAATGGCCTTTTGTGCGCGGGGTGATCGTGCTTATCGAGTCCCTGGTGATGGGGATTGAGGCGTTGTCCTTTTCCGCCAGCCAGGCCACTGATGATGAAGAAGAACAGCTGACCGCAAAGGAGATTATAATTACTATCATTTTGTCTTTGGGCCTGGCGATCCTGCTTTTCGCAGTGATTCCCACCGCCGCAGCGCACCTTTTGATAAAAATTGCCCCCGGCAGCCTGGTGCAGAATTTTATTGAAGGATTTTTCCGGATTGCCGTATTCCTGATCTACGTGGTAGCCATCGGCAGGCTGGAGGACATCAAGCGCGTTTTCCAGTACCACGGGGCGGAGCATAAAGTCATAAACGCCTTTGAGGCTGGAGACGAGCTTGTAGTGGAGAGGGTCCAGCGCTATAAAACCCTGCATCCCAGGTGCGGCACCAGTTTTCTTTTAATAGTCATAGTAATCAGCATTTTGATTTTTTCATTGTTGGGACAACAGGTGCTGTGGTGGAGGATCCTCTCCCGGGTGCTTTTACTGCCGGTGGTAGCGGGAATTTCTTATGAATTGGTTAAACTATCTGGTAAGTACGCCACTGCCCCGCTATGCCGAGTATTGATAGCGCCGGGAATGTGGCTTCAGAAACTGACCACCAACCCGCCTGACGACGGGCAGGTGGAAGTAGCGATTTCGGCTTTTAAGGCTGTGCTGAAGGAGGGTAATTAATAGTGCTGCAAAAACTGGACAGCCTTGAGGAAAAATATGAAGAACTGGGGAATATGATCGGCGACCCCGAAATAATATCAGACCTGGCCCGCTGGCAGCAGTATGTCAAGGCCCATGCCGACCTGACCGACCTGGTCGCCGCATATCGCGATTTCAAGAAGATAGTCAGGGAAATCCAGGAAGCAAAAACCCTTCTGGATGAAGAAGACGACGCTGAAATGCGTGATATGGCCCAGGCTGAACTGGATGATCTCGTGGAAAAGAAAGAAGTCTTGGAGCAGCGCCTCAAGGTGCTGCTGCTTCCTAAGGACCCCAACGACGAGAAAAACGTCATCCTGGAGATACGCGCCGGCACAGGCGGTGAGGAGGCCGCGCTGTTCGCGGCGGACCTGTTCCGGATGTATTCCCGTTACGCCGAGCGGCAGGGCTGGAAGACCGAAGTGTTAAACGCCAACTATACGGATATCGGCGGCTTCAAAGAATTGGTCTTTCTTATTCAGGGCAGGGGGGCGTACAGCCGTTTAAAATTTGAAAGCGGCGTCCACCGGGTCCAGCGCATCCCCTCCACCGAGTCGGGGGGGCGTATTCACACTTCCGCTGCTACGGTAGCGGTTTTGCCTGAAGCGGAGGAAGTGGACCTTGAAATCGACCCCAATGATTTAAGGATAGACGTGTTCTGCGCGTCCGGCCACGGCGGCCAATCAGTGAACACGACCCAGTCCGCGGTGCGGATAACGCACATCCCCTCTGGAATAGTGGTTTCCATGCAGGATGAGAAATCGCAGCACAAAAACAAGGACAAGGCGATGAAAGTTCTAAGGGCCCGTCTGCTTGACCAGGTGCAGGAAGAACAGCAGCAAAAAGTGGCCAGCACCAGAAAATCAATGGTAGGTTCGGGAGACCGCAGCGAGCGGATCAGGACCTATAACTTCCCCCAAAACAGGGTTACCGACCACCGTATCGGCCTTACGCTGCACAAGCTGGACGCGGTGCTGGAAGGGGACCTGGACGAAACTATCGACACCCTTATCACTACCGACCAGGCCGAGCGTTTGAGGCAGGTGGATTAAGAGGGTGTGCCCGGGCTTCTCAAAGGGCGCGCGAGGTGAAAAAGATTTGGCCGGTACAATTAAATCCGCGCTTAAGGCAGCAAGGGAAAAATTTAATAGCCGCGGTATAGGCTCAGCTGCCCTGGACGCCGAGGTGCTCCTTTCGCATGTCACCGGCCTGGAAAGAGCGGAGCTTTACCGTGATTGGGACCGGCCTCTGAGAGATGATGAGGCTGTCCAATATAATAATTTTACCAGCAGGAGGCTCTCCGGTGAGCCGGTGGCCTACATCACCGGGCACAAGGAATTTATGGGCCTCAATTTTTTTGTAAATAGCTCTGTTTTGATTCCAAGGCCTGAAACCGAGCTGCTGGTGGAGAACGCTCTAAAAGTGATGCCGCCGTTTCCGCTGGTGATAGATGTAGGGACCGGCAGCGGGGCTATCGGCGTGAGCCTGGCTTATTTCAACAGGGAAGCCCTGGTTTATGCGACCGATCGCTCCACGGAAGCCCTGGAGGTGGCCAGGCTTAACAGCACCAGGCACGGTGTGAGCGGCAGGGTGCTCCTGCACCCGGGTGACCTTATACAGCCGCTGCACGGCTGCCTGGCGGCGGGTGGGGTTGATCTGATTGCCGCCAATTTGCCTTATATCGCGGAAAATGACCTCTCCGGGCTGCCCGGAGAGGTCAGCATGTTTGAGCCGCGCCTTGCTCTTGACGGGGGAAAAGACGGGCTGGAACATTACCGCCGGCTCGTTCCTGAAGCCGCGGCCTTCTTGAAAAAAGGCGGCTTCCTGCTGATAGAAATTGGGTTCGATCAGGGGCGGCAGGCCCAGGCGCTGTTTGATCCGCAGGTCTGGGAAACGAAGGTGCGGCAGGACCTGGCCGGTCTTGACAGGCTGGTTGCGGCCAGATTGAGACGTGAGAAATGAGACCTGGAACTTAAGGTCGCTTTAGCCGCACATTGGTCGGATAAATTTGACCCTACAATAACGGGGTGTATCGGGGCTGAGGAATGCCCCCGATTTAAAGGAATCAATAGCAACATCCCCGTGATTCCTACCCACGCCTCATGTCACACGTTGCAGGAGAAATGCGACAGCGAGAACCGTCCCCCTTGTCGCACGGTTGAAAATAGGGATAATACGCATTATAATTGAAAAATGCTAAACGAAACCCAGTTTTAGATACCAGTTTTAGATACGAGGTCGCGCGCCGTGTCAGGTAACCGTATAAATACACGTTACATAAAAGTTGACCAGGCCCACCCGGAGGCCGACGCCATAGCCGAGGCCGGGCTGATCCTGCGCGGGGGAGGCTTGGTGGCCTTTCCCACAGAAACTGTTTACGGACTCGGCGCCGACGCGACGAACGGCCTGGCGGTGGCCAGGATTTTTGAAGCGAAGGGGCGTCCGCCCGACAACCCGATTATTGTGCATGTCGCTTTCCGCAGTCAGCTAAACGCCCTGGCCGCGAGCATTTCCGCCGCGGCGGAAATCCTTATGGACGCATTTTGGCCAGGCCCCCTTACCATTATCCTGCCCGCTGGAACTGGAGTGCCTGAAGCGG
This sequence comes from Pelotomaculum propionicicum, assembly GCF_048984525.1. Taxonomy (GTDB): domain Bacteria; phylum Bacillota; class Desulfotomaculia; order Desulfotomaculales; family Pelotomaculaceae; genus Syntrophopropionicum; species Syntrophopropionicum propionicicum_A. The sequence continues at coordinate 193,357 of NZ_JBMGJC010000008.1, read as the reverse complement.
TTACAGCCGGACTTACGACTGTAGCGGTCCGCATGCCTGACCACCCGGTCGCTCTGGCTTTAATAAAAGCGGCCGGAGTTCCTGTGGCTGCGCCCAGCGCCAACCTGTCGGGAAAACCGAGCCCCACGCGGGCTGAACATGTTGTGCAGGATCTCGACGGCCGCATTGATGCCATTTTGGACGGTGGGCCGGCCGGGGTCGGGGTCGAATCAACTGTCCTTGACCTGACCTCACAGGTGCCGATCATTTTAAGGCCGGGAGGGATTACTCCGGAAGAATTGAGAGCCTGTCTTGGCCGGGTAGAGGTCGACCGTGACGCCATATCGGGCTATTGCGACGGAGAAAGCCCGCGTTCGCCGGGTATGAAATACACTCACTACGCGCCCCGGGCCCCGCTCCTGCTGGTGACGGGAAGCCAGCCGGCGGTGGCCTCGAAAATCCTGGAAATGGCCCGTGTGGAAGCGGGCGGCGGCAGGCGGGCAGGCATCCTGACTTACTCCGACAGCAGCGATTACTCCACGGTGGGGGAGGTGGTTGTCGCCGGCCGCAGGGACAAACCGGAAACAGTGGCTGCGGGGTTATACTCCGCATTGCGCCGTTTCAACGAGATGGGCGTGGATATTATTTTTGCGGAAGGCCTGGAGGAAAAAGGTGTGGGGCTGGCAGTCATGAACCGTCTGAAGAAAGCCGCGGGGGGCCGCATTATAAAAGTATAATTTACCCGGTTATTAGATAATAGATATACTATGAGACGTGAGTAATGAGATTGTAGGTTCGGCTTCAGCCGAACAATGGTCGGATAAATCCGGCCCTCATGAATTCCCGGATACTGACGACTCACGACCTATGTCCAACGACCCAAATGCCTGGCTGGATTCAACACCATGGAGACTTTTATTACAACCCGAGTATTTTTTCTGGATTCCTTTTCGGGAGGCAGCCATGAGTTTTTTAACATTGATAATTTTAGCGGTGGCGCTTGGTACGGACGCTTTTTCTCTGTGTCTGGGAATCGGGATAGCCGGGGTTAACCGCAGGCAAATGCTGTTAATCAGCATCACCGTGCTGGTGTTTCATATCTTTATGCCTCTGGCAGGGTGGTATACCGGAGAACTGGCGGGCAATCTGCTCGGCCGGGCAGCTTCTGTGATCGGGTCTGCGCTGCTGGTCTACCTTGGTTTTAAAATGATCTGGGAAACCGTGCGAAACGGCCGGGAAACAGAGATAAAAGTATTTAAATTCAACGCCCTGGGCCTGGTACTTCTGGGGGCAAGTGTAAGCATGGACGCGCTGAGCGTGGGCTTTACCCTTGGCGCGCAGCAGGTCGATCTCCTGCGGACTGCCGCCACAATCGGTCTCGTCGCGGGGGTCATGACTGCCGCCGGGCTGCTATTCGGACGTTATATGAGCAGGCTGGTGGGTGAAAGGGCCCAGTTTTTAGGCGGAGTGATACTTGTCGGCATAGGAGTAAAACTCTTTTTTTAAAATACTAATTTCACAGGATTAACAGGATTAAAACAAGATTAACAGGATTCTAAATAGAATTAGATTTATAAGTTCGATCCAACACCAAGAATACCTTTATCAGCACCCGGTTTAATTTATTGTTCTTTATACAATAGATTTTTGAGGTCTTATATTTAATTAATATCTTGTTTTGTCTAATTTGCAAATATGTACGTCTGAGAATAATTTTTAAAAATGAAGGTTTTTATAAAAAAATCCTGTAAATCTTAATAATCCTGTTAATCTTGTGATGTTGAGGGGGTTTTAGGAATGAAGATACTTTTTGTCTGCACCGGGAATACCTGCCGCAGCTGCATGGCCGAAGCCCTGGCGGGCAGGTTCCTGGAGGACAGGTTTGGCAACGGCGGAGATATTAAGGTAGATTCAGCCGGCCTGGCGGTTTCGCCGGGTGAACCCGCCTCTCCCTTTGCGGTGGAGGCCATGGGGTGGAAGGGTATCGACATGAGCGACCACCGGGCCTCGATGCTGACGGCGGACAAAGTGCGTGGGGCGGACCTGATACTGACTATGACCAGGGGACACCGCGAACAGGTGAATAATATGTTTCCGGGGCATGCGGAAAAGGTCTGCACACTCGCTGATTTTGTCGCGTACGGAAGCGATGTGCCGGATCCGATAGGGGGGTCGCTGGAAACATACCGCGAGTGTGCCCGCGTACTTGGAGAGATGGTTTCCCGCGCACTGGACAAGCTTAAATGAGTCGTGAGACTTGAGACGTGGGACGTGAGTGTTAGGGTATTCCTCGGGTGATTAATTCCGCCATTCCAATCGGGGACATTATATGAGTATTGAAACAGTCCATCTATAGCAAAATGAAACTAAGCAATACATAGGCAAAAAATGATCAATCTACGGGTTTTTAAAGGGAAATTTGTATTTGTTGTAGAACCTTGGTAGTATATCTGTATTACAATATACCAGACACTGAGAAAGAGGGTTTTTACCAGAAATGAAGGTTGCTTTAGCGGGCGATCACGGCGGTTTCAGGCTGAAGGAGCAGGTAGCCTGCTTTTTTAGGGAAAATGGCATAGAATATAATGATTTTGGCACATTTTCCGAGGACCCGGTTGACTACCCGGATATCGCCCTGAAAGTGGCGGAAGCGGTGCGAAACGGTGATTTTGACCGGGGCGTGATCTGTTGCGGCACGGGTATCGGCGTGGCTATAACCGCGAACAAGGTGCCCGGCATCAGGGCGTCCCAGTGCCACGACACGTTTTCTGCCAGGGCGGCCAGGGAACATAATAACGCCAATGTCCTTACCCTGGGCGAGCGCGTAATAGGGTTCGGCCTGGCCAGGGAAATTGTCAGAGTATGGCTTGAAGCGGAGTTTCAGGGAGGCCGCCATGCCCCCCGGGTAGATAAAATCAGTCTTATAGAGCAAAAATATAATAGTTGTAGCCGGTAGATGGAACTGCCGGTCGCGGGGAGGATTTTTTTATGAGTTTAATGAGGTCTCTTTCTGAAGTTGACCCGGAGGTTTTCAGTGCCATAGAGCTTGAAACACGGCGTCAGCAGCAGACCCTGGAATTAATTGCCTCTGAGAACGTGGCCAGTCGGGCGGTGCTGGAGGCGCAGGGCTCGGTTCTTACCAACAAGTATGCCGAAGGTTATCCGGGCCGCCGCTATTACGGGGGCTGCGAGTTTGTCGATATTGCGGAAAACCTGGCCATTGCGAGAGCTAAAGAATTGTTCGGCGCCGATTACGCCAACGTCCAGCCTCATTCGGGCGCCCAGGCCAATACGTCTGTCTATTTTGCCCTGCTTCAGCCTGGTGATACGATCCTGGGTATGGACCTTGCCCACGGGGGACACCTCACCCACGGCAGCCCGATCAATATATCAGGAAAATATTTTAATATCGCTTTTTACGGCGTGGACAAGGAAACCGGCCGGATTAATTATGAACAGCTTTTTGCAGCGGCTATGGAAAGCAAGCCAAAACTGATTATAGGTGGGGCCAGCGCCTACCCGCGTGAAATAGATTTTTACAAGATGAAGGAAGTGGCCGAAGAAGTGGGCGCGTATCTAATGGTCGACATGGCCCACATAGCCGGGTTGGTCGCGGCTGGACTGCATATGAGCCCGGTACCGCACGCAGATGTGGTAACCACAACCACCCACAAGACTCTGCGGGGACCGCGGGGGGGCCTGGTATTAAGCAGGTATGGCGAAAAGTACGGTGTAAAAATCAACAGGGCTGTTTTCCCCGGCATCCAGGGGGGGCCTCTGATGCACGTTATAGCGGCGAAAGCGGTTGCCCTGAAGGAGGCACTGGAGCCCGGCTTCAAGGAGTACGCGCAAAACATCGTGAACAATGCCAGGGCGCTGGCTTCAGCCCTGCTGGAGCGCGGCTTTGACCTTGTATCCGGCGGTACCGACAACCATTTGATCCTGGTTGATTTAAGAAGCAAGAATATAACGGGCAAAGAAGCCCAGGAACTTTTTGATGTGGTTGGCGTCACTATAAATAAGAACGCGATACCATATGATCCCCAACCGCCCAATATCGCCAGCGGCATCCGTATCGGCACCCCCGCGGTTACCACCCGCGGGCTGGTTGAGGAAGATATGGTCCAAATTGCGGAAATAATGGACTATGCCATCGCCAACCGCGACGACGCGGCCAAACTGGAAAAAGCACGGGCAAAAGTAGCCGCCATTTGTGATAAATACCCGCTGTATTGAGACGTGAGATGTGGGACGTGAGACGTGAGATTCAGGCATTCCTTTTAAGCCTTTTTAATACGAGAACTTTTATATTTAATAACAAGAATCTAATTGTATAAGGTGAAATGATGATAGATAAAAAAAAGACCAGCAATCAAGATAAATGTGGTTTGAAAGTGGACAATCTCTTAGTTGACGGTGATGGAATGCCCCAAAATCTCACGTCCCACGACTCACGTCTCACGACCCAACGGCCGGGGTGGGACCAGTATTTTATGAGTATAGCGAATGTCGTGGCGTCGCGCTCGACCTGTATCAGGAGACAGGTCGGCTCTGTAATTGTCCGGGACAAGAGGATCCTGTCCAGCGGTTACAACGGGGCGCCGGCAGGTTTAAGGCACTGCTTGGAGATAGGGTGCCTGCGGGAGCAAAAGGGAGTGCCTTCCGGCCAGCGGCACGAGCTCTGCCGGGGCCTTCACGCGGAGCAAAACGCGATTATCCAGGCCGCGGTGCACGGCACGGCGATCAAGGACTCGATATATTATGTCACCCATCAGCCCTGTGTCCTCTGCGCCAAAATTTTAATCAACGCGGGTATTAAAAAGATCGTGTTCCAGGGTGAATACCCCGACCCGATGGCCCTGGAGCTTTTTGAAGAAGCCGGCATAGAGCTGGTACATTACGTGCCGAAGTAAAACAATCTGACAGGATTAACAGGATAAAAAGAATTTCGCAAGATTAACAGGATTAATTGGATTAACAAGATTAAAGAATTAAGTTAAAGTAAATTTGTTATAAAGTTTTTATTTAATCCTGTAAATCCCAAAAATCTTGTAAATCCTGTGAAAACGTTTTATCTGTTTTTAATTACGCAGTGGCTTTCTGAAAATTTGGAAATTTAAAATGGACAAAAAAGTTGGCAATATCTAGCTTCACTGATAATATAAATAGAATTGCCGGACGAGGGGATGTCCTTTTGTTAAAAATAGTAGCAGTGTTTGGGACCAGGCCGGAAGCGATTAAAATGGCGCCTCTGGTTAAAGAGCTTGAGAAATACCCGCAAATAATCAACTGTAAAGTGGCGGTCACCGCCCAGCACAGGGAAATGCTGGACCAGGTGCTCTCTTTATTTGAAATAAAACCCGCCTATGACCTGAACATCATGAAGCAGGGGCAAAACCTTTTTGACATTACCGCGCGTGCGCTGTCCGGCCTGCAGCAGGTATTGTCGGAAGAAAAGCCGGATCTGGTGCTGGTGCACGGCGATACCACCACTACTTTTGTGGCCGCCCTGGCGTCTTACTACCTGCAGATCCCGGTAGGTCATGTAGAGGCAGGCCTCAGGACCCACGACAAATTTTCGCCCTTTCCGGAGGAGATCAACAGGCACCTGACCGGGGTGCTGGCTGATATCAACTTCGCCCCCACGGCGACCGCGAGGAAAAACCTGCTTGAAGAAGGTGTCCCGCCCGAAAAAATATATGTTACTGGAAATACTGTCATCGATGCCCTGCTGGCAACCGTGCGTCCGGAATACCGCTTTGGTGACGATGTGCTGGACGCGATTAATTACGACAGCCGCAGGGTGCTTCTGGTTACAACTCACCGCAGGGAAAACCTGGGTGAGCCGATGCGGGAAATTTACAGGGCCCTGCGCGGAGTGGTGGAAGACTACCCCGACGTGGAAGTGGTTTTCCCCGTCCATAAAAACCCGGCTGTACGGAGCGTGGTTGACGGGGAACTCGGCGGTCTGGACAGGGTGCACCTGATTGAGCCCATGGATTACCAGCCATTTGTAAACCTGATTAACCGCGCCTACCTGGTGCTCAGCGATTCCGGCGGAATACAGGAAGAGGCGCCTTCCCTGGGCAAGCCGGTTCTCGTGCTGCGCAATACCACCGAGCGGCCTGAGGCGGTGGAGGCCGGCACGGTCTCCCTGGTCGGCACCGGCAGGGAAAAGGTGTCAGGCGAGACCAGGAGGCTTTTGGACAGCGATATATTCTATAAGGAGATGGCCAACGCCGTTAACCCGTATGGTGACGGCTTCGCGTCTCAAAGGATCGTCCAGGCGATAATGTACTGGTCAGGGCGTGCAAATAAAAAACCTGAACAGTTTCATCCGGAGAGCAAAAGATAGGCGGTAAAAATTTTTATAATAAAGATAAAAATTATCCGACCGGTGGAGGAATAATAATATTTTTGTAGAATCTATCTAAAGAATCTGCATTTATAAGGAGCATTACATAGTATTAATAAGTCTTGCGCAGGTTTGTGCTAGGATGCCCGAAGAAAAAAAGATAGATAAAGAAAAAAAGAGAAAGCCTCCGAATAGTGCGCTGCAGGCGCTTGCGGTGACCACCACCATTGGCGCGGAGCTGTCCATTACAGTATTGCTGGGCTATTACGGGGGCAAATACCTGGATGCTAAATTTGCGTCCGGGCCGTGGCTGCTGCTGGCAGGTGTGCTTGTTGGACTTGCCGTGGGAGTCGTGGGTGTCTATAAAACACTTATGGGGTTTTTTGAGAGGGAGTAAGGGCAAGTGCGCGACTGGGATTTTGATGGTCAGTTGGTTAAGACATTAAAAATAGCTGCCATTATTTTGGCATTTCTATGCCTTGCTTTGTTGTGGCATCCCAATGACCCCGTGGTATGGGGTTTTTTGGTAGGCACAGCTGTGGGTATGTGGAATGCTTATTTTCTTGGCAGGAGGATGCGTGCCATAGTATACATGGTGGTGCCCAAAGCTAACGCGAACATGAAGGCCGGGTTTGCCCTGCGTCTTTCCATTATGTTTGCTGTGCTTTTTTATGTCGCCCGGACCCAATGGATCAACCTTTATGCTGCTGGGGCGGGCTTTTTTGTTGTGCCCCTGATTTTTTCGCTGGGCGCAATCGCGATGGCTGCCAATACTCCAAACCGGAAGCCCGAAGAGGCCAACTCTATCAAATAAATAAAAATTTAAAGTAGAAAGGGGTGAGAAAAGAAATATGTTGAGCTTGCATGAGGTAGAACAGCAACTGAATGTTTGGGGCTGGGGAGCCAACGGGTCCTGGGATATGTACTTGGGCAACACCCACCTGGCTTTTAACCCGAAAACCTTGATCATGACCTGGATCACAATGGTGCTGGTAGCTTTGTTTGGAATAGCGGCCACGCGCAGCATGAACATGCGCAAGCCAAAAGGGGCACAAAACATTTTGGAATTGCTCTGGGAGTTCATCAGGGGCCTGGTGAATGATAACATGGATCCCAAAAAAGGCGCGGCCTTGCTTAGTATAGTTGTTACTTATTTTATCTTTATTCTGTTTTCCAACCTGATCGGCCTTGTACCCACCCTGAGTTCACCAACGGCCGACTATAACACAACCCTGGGGCTTGCCCTATGCACTTTCTTCATCATCTACATCTTCGGGATCAGGTACAAGGGTTTGAGTTACTTCAAGCACTACATCCAGCCATTCGTATTTTTCCTGCCAATTGTTATCATTGAAGACTTTGCCAAGCCGATTACGCTGACCTTCCGTCTTTACGGCAACATTTACGGCGGAGAAGTTTTGATTGCTGTTCTGCTTGGCCTGTTGGGAGGATGGACGCACGTTTTCGGTGGGTTTATCGGTTCTGTAGTGTGGCTGGCGTTCAGTATCTTTGTCGGCTTTATCCAGGCCTTCATCTTCACCATGCTCAGTATAGCTTATGTTGGGCAGGCTGTAGCCGATCACCACTAAAAAGAGCGTTAAACTTGTTTTGGCGGTGGTCGTTTTAAGGCGTTTTAAGTTGTCTTATAGCCATTGAATTAAATTTTATTTTGGAAAGGAGGGGAAATGAATGGAAGTAGGAGCAGGTGCTGCTCTAGGTGCAGCTTTAGCAGTGGGTCTGGCCGCTCTGGGCGCTGGTATCGGTGACGGTCTCGTCACTGGCGCTGCGGTCAGTGGTATAGCTCGTCAGCCGGAGGCAAGGGGTAACATTATGACCCTTATGTTCATCTCCGTAGGTCTGATCGAAGCTCTCCCCATCATCGCGGTCGTTATCGCTTTCATGCTCTTTGGCCAAGTTGGCAGTCACTAAAACTTATTTACGCGTTATGGCAAAAAAGGCGTAGCGTAGAGGGTGTAGTTTTTAGGTAGTGGGAATATATAATACTTTTTTATGCAATTTTTGTCTATATTGAGTGATTGTCTAGGGAGCAGGATACAAATTTTAAAGGAATTCGGCTACTCGCCGAATTCCTTTAATCCAACTACTTACTAAACTTGTGCTGACGCTAAGCCTCCTTTTGTCCACAAGAGGTGGAAGGAGGGAATCATTAGTGGGGTTAGAGTTTAACGCAACGCTGCTTGCGCAGATTGTTGACTTCATTATTTTATTAATATTCTTGAAGCTCGTTGTTTACAAGCCTTTATGCAAAGTGCTGGGAGACCGTTCCGATCATATAGCCAACAGTATTGCTGCCGCCGAACAGGAAAGGCAGGAAGCGGAACAGCTCAAAGCCGGATATGAGGCTGAAATGCGGCGTGCCAGGGAACAAACACAAGATATTATCCAGAAGGCCACCAAGGCCGGCGAAGACCAGGCTTTGGAAATTATTGAAAACGCTAAGAATGAGGCGGGCAGGCTGAAGGAATCAGCCCTTGCTGAAATCGAACGTGAGAAACAAAGAGCGGTTGCAGAGCTGCGCGAACAAGTGGCAAGTCTTTCTGTCCTGGTTGCCGGTAAGATTATCAACAAGTCAATGACAGAAGATATCCAGCGCAGCATGATCGAGGACTTTATTAAAGAGGCAGGGGAATTACAATGAGAGGTCCTGTAGCGGGGCGTTATGCAGCAGCATTGTACGAAATTGCCTCAGAAGAACAAGTTTTGCCGAAATACAAAAACATGGTGGATACGGTAGAAGGCGAACTTAAAGGGATCGAAAAGGTTATTGAAGATAACCCTGACCTGCAAAAGTTGCTTTACCATCCACAGATTACCCCTGCTGCTAAAAAAGAATTATTAGTCAAGTTGTTTGAAGGAAAAGTCTCTGATGTAACAGGTAACTTTCTTGCCTTATTGGTAGACCGCCGGCGGGAGACTTATTTCACGGACATTGTGGCAGAGTATATCGCTCTGGCCAATGCCGGCCGGAACATATTAGCAGCTCAGATTGCTTCAGCGGTGGAGTTAAACGATAAGGAAAAGGGTGAGCTCAACAAGATCCTGGGTTCGCTGGCCGGCAAAAAAGTGCAGACCACTTTCACCGTAGACCCGTCTATTATCGGCGGGGTTGTGGTTCGTATGGGGGATAAAATTATAGACGGCAGTGTCAAGACCAGATTGGCTTCCCTGAAAGAGCGCCTTAAGGCAATAAGTTAACTAGATAGGGGTGAAACCAGTAGATGAATTTGCGACCTGAAGAAATCAGCTCGATTATCCGGCAGCAGATAGATAAGTACCAGGCCCAGATCGAGATGACCGATGTCGGTACCGTTATCCAGGTCGGTGACGGCATCGCCCGTGTTTACGGTTTAACTGACTGTATGTCCATGGAGCTGCTTGAATTCCCGGGAGGCGTTTTCGGGATGGCTCTTAACCTGGAAGAGGACAATATCGGTTGCGTTATTCTCGGTCCATACAAGCACATCAAGGAAGGCGACACTGTAAAGCGCACCGGCCGGATCGTGTCCGTACCAGTAGGAGATGCCCTGATCGGGCGTGTGGTCAACCCTCTGGGACAGCCGCTGGACGGCAAAGGACCTATTAATAGTGATAAATTCCTCCCGGTTGAAAAAATCGCCCCCGGCGTTATTTACCGCAAGGGGGTGCACCAGCCCCTGCAGACAGGGCTAAAGGCTATCGACTCCATGATTCCCATCGGCCGCGGCCAGCGGGAACTTATCCTCGGCGACCGCCAGACCGGCAAGACAGCTATCGCGGTTGATGCGATCATCAACCAAAAAGGCGGGGACGTCATCTGCATTTATGTTGCTGTTGGACAGAAACAATCCACTGTGGCCAACGTGCTGCAGCGGCTGCAGGATACCGGCGCGATGGAATATACCATTATCGTGTCCTCAACCGCCGCCGACCCGGCTCCACTGCTCTATATCGCACCATTTGCGGGAGCCGCCATGGGCGAGGAATTTATGTCTCAGGGCAAACACGTGCTGATTATTTACGATGACCTGTCCAAACAGGCATCTGCTTACCGTGAACTTTCCCTGCTGCTGCGCCGTCCTCCCGGACGTGAAGCTTACCCGGGTGACGTGTTCAACCTGCACAGCCGGCTTTTGGAGCGTGCCTGCAAACTCTCGGATGACCTGGGCGCAGGTTCCATGACCGCCCTGCCCATTATCGAGACCCAGGCTGGCGACGTTTCGGCCTATATCCCGACAAACGTTATTTCTATTACAGACGGCCAGATATTCCTGGAGCCCGACCTGTTTTACGCCGGCGTACGCCCCGCGGTTAACGTGGGTATCTCAGTATCCCGGGTTGGTGGCGCCGCTCAGTTGAAGGGCATGAAATCGATTGCCGGCAGCCTGCGCCTTGACCTCGCCCAGTACCGTGAACTGGCGGCTTTTGCCCAGTTCGGCTCCGACCTGGACAAAACGACCCAGGCCAAGCTGACCCGCGGTGAGCGCATGGTGGAACTTTTAAAGCAGGGCCAGTACGTGCCCATGCCGGTAGAAGACCAGATCATGAGCATTTATGCAGCGGCCAAAGGTTACCTGGATGATATGCCGGTGGAAGTTGTGCAGCCTTTTGAAGCAGAGTTCTTGAAGTTTATGAAGGCGAACAAGCCAAGTATCGGCGAAGCTATCCGGTCAACCGGAGAGTTCAAATCAGTTGAAAAGGAATTGCTCGCGGCTATCGAGGAATTCAAAGCGGGCTTTAAGAGTGCTCGCGGACTTTAAATAATACGTAGGACGTCAGACGTCAGACGTCGGGATGGAAGGAATTCGCTTTCCGAATCCAACTAAAACCGACTACTGACTACCGACGACCGACTACTGAATGAGACATCCACTTTAAAGGTGGTGAAATATTTAAATGGCAAATTTAAGAGATCTCCGGCGTCGGATTAAGAGTATTAAGAGCACTCAACAAATCACCAAGGCTATGAAAGCTGTTTCAGCGGCAAAGATGCGCAAAGCACAGGAAGCTGTTATATCAGCCCGACCTTATTCCAAGCGGGTTAAGGGAGTTCTGGGCCGTGTAGCTATGGCTTCCGCAGGGGTTAATCACCCGCTGTTGGAAGTGCGCGAGCCGAAAAAAGTGGCTTTCATTGTGATGGCGGCTGACCGGGGATTGTGCGGTGGTTTCAACGGCAATATTATCAGGCGGGCAGCCCAGGAAATAAAGAGCGCGGGAATGGACGCCAGTCTTATAGCCGTAGGTCGCAAAAGCCGCGATTTTTTCCAGCGCCGCGGTTATAATATCGCCAAGGAGTACATCGGGCTGGGTGATAATATCAAGTACGCTTCGGCCAGGGATATTGGCTCCTTCGTTGTTGATAAGTATGCCAAGGAAGAATATGATGTGGTTTACCTGATTTACAGCCAGTTCATAAACGTGCTGGTGCAGAAGCCTATGATGGTCAAGCTGCTGCCGGCTGAGCCACCCGCTGAAGAAGGGGAAGACGAGACCAAGAAAGTTGACTATATTTTTGAGCCTTCCGCAGAAGCAGTGCTGGCTGAACTGTTGCCGAAATATATTGAGAACGCCATTTACCAGGGTCTTTTAGAGACAAAAGCCGGTTTCTACAGCGCTCAGATGACGGCCATGGACAATGCGACCAAGAATGCATCGGAAATGATCGACAAACTAACGCTGGTCATGAACCGGGCCCGTCAGGCTGTGATCACCAAGGAAATTTCTGAGATTTGCAGCGGAGCGGCAGCCCTGGAGTAAAATGTTGCGAAGGAGGTAAGCGAAGCGAATGAACGTTGGTCAAGTAGTACAGGTTATCGGCGTCGTGGTGGATGTCCGTTTTCCACCCGGCCAGGTCCCTGAAATTTATAACGCCATCAAGATAACGAGCGACAAGGAAGATATGTTTGGCCGCAAGTTCGACCTGACTCTGGAAGTTGCCCAGCACCTGGGCAATAATACCATTCGCAGTGTTGCCATGTCCGCGACTGACGGTTTGGTCAGAGGCATGGAAGCGGTGGACACCGGTGCTCCTATTTCCGCTCCGGTAGGCAAGCCAACCCTGGGCAGGCTTGTTGATGTCCTGGGTGAGCCCATCGATGGTAAAGGACCCATTTCCAGCGATAAGCGCTATCCTATTCACCGGCCTGCCCCAATGTTGGTGGACCAATCAACCAAGACTGAGCAGCTGGAAACCGGCATCAAGGTTATTGACCTGCTGGTCCCTTTCCTCAAGGGCGGCAAGATCGGCCTGTTCGGCGGCGCCGGAGTGGGCAAGACAGTTGTTATCCAGGAGTTAATCAATAACATCGCCACGCACCACGGCGGCATCTCAGTGTTCGCGGGTGTGGGCGAGCGTACACGTGAAGGCAATGACCTTTTACGTGAAATGACCGAGTCCGGCGTTCTGGAAAAGATGACAATGGTGTTCGGCCAGATGAACGAGCCGCCAGGCGCCCGCTTGCGGGTTGCCCTGACTGGACTGTGCCTGGCTGAGTACTTCCGTGATGAAGAGGGCGCCGACACATTATTGTTCATTGATAACATCTTCCGTTTCACCCAGGCTGGCTCCGAGGTTTCCGCGTTGCTGGGCCGCATGCCCTCCGCGGTTGGTTATCAGCCCACCCTGGCCACTGAAATGGGCCAGATGCAGGAGCGGATCACTTCTACCAATAAAGGTTCGGTTACCTCTATGCAGGCCGTTTACGTGCCTGCCGACGACCTGACCGACCCGGCCCCGGCGACAACGTTTGCTCACCTGGACGGCACCGTCGTTTTGTCCCGGCAGATTTCTGAGCTGGGTATTTACCCGGCGGTGGACCCGCTTGATTCCACTTCCAGGATTCTTGACCCGCTGATTGTAGGAAATGATCACTACATGGCAGCCCGTGGCGTTCAGAAAGTGCTTCAGCGTTATAAGGAACTGCAGGACATCATCGCCATTCTTGGTATGGAAGAACTCTCCGATGAAGACAAACTCACAGTGGCGCGCGCCCGGAAACTGCAGAAATTCCTGTCGCAGCCTTTCCATGTGGCTGAAACGTTTACCAATATGCCAGGTAAATTTGTCACTCTGAAGGAAACCGTCCGCAGCTTCCAGGAAATTCTGGACGGCAAGCATGACGATATGCCGGAAGATGCTTTTTACATGGTGGGCGGTATAGAAGAGGCAGTGGAAAAAGGCAAGAAATTACTCGGATAATAGAGGGGAGTGCGCAATATGTCGGAAAGTAAACAGCGACTCGAAATCGTAACTCCTCAGAGGAAAGTTTTCAGCGAGGATGTGGATTTTCTGGTGGCACCCGGCGCCGATGGAGAATTGGGGATACTCCCCAGTCACACTCCGCTCATCACATCCCTAAACGTGGGTATCATGAGAATTGAGCAGGATAATAAAAAGTTCAGGATTGTGGTTAGTGGCGGGTTCATGGAAGTCCGGAACAGCAAGGTTACCGTTCTGGCCACTGCTGCCGAGAGAACAGAAGAGATAGATGTAGCCCGGGCTGAGGCGGCTAAGAAGAGAGCTGAAGACAGGCTTGTCTCAAAGACCCCCGACATTGATACATTACGGGCGGAAATGGCCTTGCGGCGTGCTATAATGCGTATAAAGGCGGCCAGCGGTAAATAAAATGTGTATACAGGTGTTTTCGTTTTAAACATAAACCGGACAACCAGTTCCGGTTTTTTCTTTTTCATCGCGACAAGTGGAAGGTTCTCCTGTCGCATATGTCGGCATGGCGTGTCAAGGGAGGTTCTTGTGACACGTATTTCAGCAGACTCGTGTCTTAAGAAAACATACTATGACAGCGGAATGGGGACACACCAATTGAGACGTGAGAATTGAGACGTGAGACGTGAAACGTGAAAATGCATGACATTCTCACGGGTTATTAGACAATGGATATACTCACGACCCGCGACCCGCGTCACAAGTCTCAAATAATACCCCACGTCCAACGTCTCATGGCCCACGACTCAATTTATATCCCCGATCGGGATGGCTGTCATTCTTAGAGGTATGTTGTCGTTAAATGTTACCCAGACACTGATTCGGGCAACCGTATTCGTTGAACATAAAATGGAAAGAATAGGAGTATCAATATATGTAAACGGGAGTAAATAATGCCCAGGAAACACCTTCGATGTGATTTTGTATCAAAGAAGAACGCGCTGCTTGTTATATCAGGAATATTGATTGCAGTTTCATTTTCTTATTTTTCTTTCTCTCCCGCCGGGCGGGATACATTCAGGTCTTACAGTGAAGAGGCCTTCCTGCATAAACTGATTAAATCCACCGGGGGTGTGTATAAATCCGCCAGCATTACCGGCTGGGTCAGGGTAGAAAGCGCGACTGACACCTATGATCCTGAAAAGCTGGCCGTTAATATTGCCGAGTTGCTTGACCTGAGCGAATCCAACCGTAAAGTGGAAAACTGGCAAAACCAGTTCGCCAGGGGTTCAAAGATAGAGGGGTTCCTAAAAGGCGGCCAGGCAGTTTCAGTGCTGGGGCAGAACATGCAGGTCCAGCAGGGGAAAAATGTCACTCACGCCATGGTCAGCCTGGAGGGGATAGAAAACAGAAAATCAGGGTTCTACAAAAGTAAAATCAGCGAGGCCATTGACCGCTACGGTGAAGGACAAGTGGGACTGACCTGTTTCGGTGTTATTGAGAATGATCTCAGCGGGGAAGAGCTGCTTATCGCCGCGGAAAAAATGATGGCCGCTGCCGGCGCCTCCGTCCAGGAAAAAACAGTCAAGGACAACCTTGTGAGCCTGACCGGCTTCAGCCCCCGGTTTATAAGGGATGTCACGTATGCGGGGAAAGAAATAAACCTGAACGTGGCCCTGCGCAGCAACCCGGCCCAGAATGTCACATATGTTTATGTGGCCACGCCGGTTATCTTCGCGGAGTATTAACCCCGAGTTTGTCAGCCAGGTAATATTTACCTTGGTCAGTTAGTATATATATGTTTGAGTCGTGGGTTGTGGGACGTGAGACGTGAGTATATTCTGCATTCCTGTTGGGTCAAGGTAAGGTGAGACGTGGGAATGTAATATGTTCAAGGGTCAAGACCCCAAAGGATTGCAAAAAACCTGACAACTGACGGCTGAATTGGGACGTGGGTCGTGGGACAGAATGACAGATCTCAAGGGTCAAAGACCCAAAAGGAATACATGAACCCCATGTCTCACGTCTCATAGCTCGCGTCTCAGAAGAGGTGCTTTTTGATGCGCAGATTGTTTAGCGGCGCAGTACTTTTGATAATAGCACTGGTTATTGGGCTTCCTTTTTTATTGAGCAGGCAGATCCCGGCGAGGTTCTTTCCAGGCGTCACCATTGTCCGGGTATACCTGCACCAGGAAAACAGGGTTGCTTACATGCAGCTGGAGGATTACCTGGTGGGTGTCGTGGGGGCCGAGATGCCGGCGGAATTTCCAGCTGACGCTTTAAAGGCGCAGGCTGTTGCCGCCAGGACCTATGTGGCCAAGCGTATCAGCGCGGGAGGGGTTGAAAACCCGCTTCACGCCGGTGCGGATGTGTGCGACGACCACCGCCACGGCCAGGCCTGGCTGTCGAGGGAAGAGCTGAAAAAACGCTGGGGTACTGTACGCTATTATAATTATTACTATAAAGTGAAAAATGCCGTAGATGAAACCAGGGGGCAGGTGCTCACCTACCAGGGCGAATTAATAGACCCGGCTTACCATGCCTCCTGCGGCGGCAGGACCGAAAACGCGGAGGACGTGTGGAAATACCAGGTCCCTTACCTGAAGAGCGTCCTATGCCCTTATGATTCCGATCCGAACCCGGTCCAGACAGCTTCTTTCAGTTTTGAACAGGTGGACCTGGCCCTGGGGACCTCGTTAGCCGCGGTTCCCGCGGCGGGCAAAGAAAAAGCGGCCAGGGAGTTTAAGCTGGTTGAAAAAACAGGTACGGGACGTCCCAAGGTCCTGCTGATCGGGAACCGCCAGTTTCCGGCGGTTGCGGTGAGGGACCTGCTCGGACTGCGCTCCACAAGATTTACCTGGAATATCGAGGGCGATACCGTCACCTTTACCACCACCGGTTACGGGCATGGCGTCGGGCTCTGCCAGTACGGGGCCAGGGGGATGGCCGACCACGGCTACAGCTACCGCGTTATTTTAGGCCATTATTACAGCGGTGCTGAAATTACAGATACTAAAAATTAGAATTTATAAGTTCTTAAAATAATTACACATGATTAATCCATTATGTTTAATAAGAGTTTACCTGCATTCATGGACTTGTCATATGGTATATAACAAAAAGTCTCTATTATAACCTTTCAAAAGGTGGTTTTTTTCTTTTGCTAAAGCTTGCGGCAAGTAACACCGCTGCCGCAGACATCAGGGAGAGGGCTGTGATCACCGGGATCAGTTGCCCGGCCCCGAGGTTTTTAACAGCAATGTTCCTGAGGCCTTCAGCCATCCAGGTGAAAGGGAGCAGGGAGGCAAAATTGTTTATAACGGTTGGGATGTGCGTCGGGGGCCAGGTATAGCCGGAAATCATAAGGAAGGGGACGGACAGCAGCATGATGTACCTGGTAGCCTGAAGAGAGTTTCGAGATTTAAACGATATGTAAAACCCGGCGCAGGTGATAATAACAGTATAAAGCAGGCCCAAAAACATTATTAAAGGTACTGAGCCTTCTACTTTTAAATACATAAAGCGGTTAATAAACCAGATCAGCAGCCCGTAGTTTAAAAAGCCGGTTAAAAAGTACGGCAGCGACTTGCCGAGAAATATTTTCCACGCGGGCAGCGGGGAACACAGGAACTGTATCCAGCAGTTCTTTTCTTTTTCCCTGGTCACAGTTAAGCTGGTGCTGAGGAGGCAAATCTGGTGGATTACCAGCATGATCAGGCCAAACAGCATGTAACTGGCGTAGCTGAACGTGGGGTTGTACCATACTTCCGTATTGGCGGATATCGTGTCAAGGACGTTGGTAATTTCCTTTCCCGACAAACCCAAACCGGCCATATAAGCTGCCGCGCGGCCGGTGCTGAACTGGTTGACTACCTCCAGGGTGTATTTGCGGATGTTGTAGCCCCAGATAAGGTTCGAGCCGTCATAGACAGTCAGAATTTCCGCTCCCCGGCTCTGTGCGACCTCCTTTTCAAAGTTTTCAGGGATCACCACCCCGGCCCGGATTACGCTCTGCTTCATTCCCTCTTCCATAAGCGGATATGTTGTAATATCCCGCACTACAGTAAATCGCGGGCTGTTTTCAAAGGATTTAATGACTTCCCGGCTGAGCCCGGAGTTGTCCAGGTCGACAACAGCAAGGGGGATGCCGGTCAGGATACCCTGCGAATATACGGCGCCGCAGAGGAACGCGTAAAACAACGGCACAAAAAATATCAGCAGGAGGAGTATTTTGTCTTTGAAAATGTGGACCATTTCATAATAAGTTATATAAAATATCTGTTTCAACCCGCTCACCTTTCATGCTTGACTCATTATGCCTCCAGGTAAAACACATTGACTGGATTTA
Source organism: Pelotomaculum propionicicum (assembly GCF_048984525.1). Taxonomy (GTDB): domain Bacteria; phylum Bacillota; class Desulfotomaculia; order Desulfotomaculales; family Pelotomaculaceae; genus Syntrophopropionicum; species Syntrophopropionicum propionicicum_A. The sequence continues at coordinate 175,513 of NZ_JBMGJC010000008.1, read as the reverse complement.
CAGGATTTTATTAATTCTTTTTTATAAACTATTTCACATGATTTACAAGATTATTAAGATTTACAGGATTTATTAAAGATAGTTCTTTGCTTAAACTCAAAATAAATTTTTTGTTATGAAGGGCAGCAAAGGCAGAGGATTAATAAAAACCTTTAAATAATAATTTTTTAATCTTGTTAATCCTGTGTAATTATTTCAAGATACTGTAAATCGTTTTTTTAATCCTGTCAATTTGTTTTATTCTTTTAAGTCCTTCTGGCGACTAAAAGAGCTGATGTTGTGTAGCATACTGAGGCGATGATTAGGAATGCCAGGAAATACCGGGACATGAAAGCCCAGCCCGGGTCTTTGAAGGACAGCAGGTTTATGCCCTGGAAGTACCATGTTTGCGGCAGCATTTTTGCGATAAATTGCAGGTAGCGCGGCATCGCGTCCAGCGGCCAGGAGTAGCCGGAAACAAGGAATGAAGGCAGCGCTATGATCATACCGAACCTGGTGGCGTTTACAGTGCTGCTGGCTATGCTGGAGGCAAGCGTGCCGACGCTGTGCAGCGCCGTGGCAAAGGCCAGGTTGAATAAGAAAAATAAGGGGAGGCCGCAGCGCAGGGGCAGTTTGAATACTGCAAAGGCCAGCAAAAACAGCGGCAGGGCGATTAACATAAATGTTATGATCTGGGCGGCAGATTTGCTGATAAACAGCCTCAGCCTGGAGAAGCCGGAGGATTTTATCAGGTACCAGCTGGCGGCGCCGGTTTCCCCGATAATGTTCATACAGGCGGCAAGGGTGCAGCACTGCTGCCAGACATTTAAAGCCAGTGCCAGAACGACAAAATAAGCGTAATTTAATGTTGGGTTAAACCAGGCTTCCTCGCGGAACCCGACAGATTGATACGCGGCCGCGGCCTGGTCAGGCTGTATGCCGCGTGCTACCAGGGCTTTAACACCTGCCTGGGCGCTGAGAGAGCGGGTAACGGACAGCATCGCGCTGGTGGCGTTGGTGGCGTACACCATATTGCTGCCGTCCACTATCATCTGCACCCGCGCCTGGCGGGAGAGGGACGTGTCTTTCCCGTAATTCTCCGGTATAACCAGGCCGGCAACAACTTCACCATTCTTGATCAAATCCTCAAGCTGATTATAGTTGTCAGGATATGCGATTATTTTTAAATTTTCGGCGCCCAGGATGTTTTTGACCAGCTCCTGGCTGGCACGTGAGCGGTCGAGGTCTACGACCGCGGTTGGTATGTCCTTTAGGACCTGGTGGCTGTACGTGAAATGAAAAATCAGCAGCCCGAGAAGGGGGCCGATCAGCAGGATATAACGCAGGTCTCTGTCCCGCCACATGAAAAAAAACTCGCGGCGCGCGATGGCCAGGCATTGTTTAAGCATCGCTTTCACCACTCTGCAGTTCGATGATCCGGATCCGGCTGTCCCATAATTCCTCTGCCTCCCGCGGTGAGTAAAGGGCAACCAGTCCGTTCTCCAGCCAGCCGACCCTGCTTGTCAAAGAACAGAACTCGACGCGGCTGAAACTCCATATGCATGCTCCGCCGGCGGATATGAAGCTGTTCAGCTCCTTTAAGATAATGCGCCTGGAATAGGGGTCGATATCATTTATCAAATCGTCGGCAATAAGGAGCCGGGGTTTGTTCAATAGCGCGCAGGCCATTGACAGCCGCTGGTAAATACCGGCGTCCAGAGTGCCGGCAGGCTCTCCCAGGATGTTATCGAGTTCAAACCTTTTTATCAGGTCCGGGATATCGCCCTTCCCCGCATCCTTGAGCACAGAAATAAACTCGAGGTTCTCGTATACGTTCAGGTCCCTGAAGAGGCTGCGCTCCTGAGTTACCAGCCCCAGCTGCTTTTTGAAAGCTTCGCTTTTCCTGATGTCGCAGCCGGTTATCTCCACGCTTCCCGATATAAACCTGTCGATGCCGGCCAGGATATGGAGCAGGGTTGTTTTGCCCGCCCCGCGGGCGCCGAACAGGCCAAAACATTCACCGGCTGACACCTCAAAGGAAAGGCCGTCCAAGACATTTTTCCTGCTGATGACCTGCTTTAGATCGGTAACTTTTACCAAGGGGACCATATATCATCAGAACCCTTCTTTGTCCTATGTATTATCAGACATCCAAAAAATAAAACAACTCCACAGGATTAACAGGATTAAAACAAGATTAACAGGATTTCAAATAGTTTTTTGTAAAAACCTGGGATTGATATTTCGGAGTTAAATAATTATTATTAAATCATTTAATCCTGTTAATCTTAAGAATTTTGTAAATCATGTGAAATATTTTTTAAAAAAAATTAATAAATCCTGTAAATCCAGTCAATATGTTTAACGCAGCATTAATTTTCAAGGTTGGGTAGTACCGCTGGGAGATTCACGCTTTAATTACTATTCGATAATGTTTACATGTGCGGTCATCCCGGTTTTCAGGCTGAAGTCCGGGTTCGGCACGTCTATTTTAACCTCAAAGCTTCTTATATCGTGGTCATATTGTTCATTTACCGCTTTGCGCACGGCAAACTCACCGGCGTTGTTAATCCAGACTACATTCCCACGGTAAACCCTGCCGGGAAATGAGTCCACGGTTACATCAACGTCCTGTCCCAACTGGACCCTGCCGATCTTTTTCTCACTGATAAACACCTTCACATATGTGTGCAGCAGGTCGGATATTTCAAATACCGGTGTGCCCGCGTTGACCATTTCGCCCTGCTCCAGGTTCTTCTGCGTAATGAACCCGGATATGGGCGACAGTAAGCGGGTGTTGTCCAGGTAGGCCCGGGCTTCCTGCACCGCACCGCCGGCCTGGCTGCTCTGGCCCTCCGCCGCCTCGTACTGGGCCTGCGCCAGGTCTACTTTGAGGCGCGCCGATAGGGCTTGTTCCAGAGCGGCCTGCGCCTCTTTTAAAACATTCTCGGCCAGTTCGCAGCTGTTTTTGGCATCATTATATGATTTTTCAGAGACAGCGGCTCCCCTGTACAGGTTATCCATCCTTTCGTACAGGTCACGGGCGTTTTTCACCCCGACTTCGGCCTGGGCCACCTTCGCCCGGGCCTGCTCAATAGCCGCTTCAATTTGCTGGCTGGTCAACGGGACAGAGTCCCCGGCCTGGCGGGCTTGGGCCTTTGCCGCGTCAAATGCGCCGCTGGCCTGGCTCAGCCTGGCGCTCAGTTCCCGGGTGTCCAGCCTGGCCAGTTCCTGGCCCGGCTCAACCCTGCTGCCTTCGTCAACAAGCATGTTTTCGATCCTGCCGGGGACTTTAAAGGAAGCTGTAACTTTTTTCGCTTCCACCGTGCCTGTCGCGGTTAAACTTTCCTGTTCCCTGATTGTCTCCGCCCGGTTTTCATGCAGAGAAAAAAATACAAGCGCCGCCAGGGCAATTATGATCACAAATAAACTTGAGGTGAGTACTTTTTTTGTTTTTATGGCAGTGAGAATATCCATATTAAAGCCCCTCCCTGTAGTCCGGCTGGAGGACTCCCTCAAAAAACACCTTTTCGATGGCAGTTATAACCTGATCATGGGGGATTGGTTTGGCATAGCTGATGTAATGCAGCGCGGAGATCAGGATCATGCCGTACATCGAGCTGGTGGTAATTTCGGGGTCGACTTTTTTAAAAGACCTGTCTATTATTCCTTCTTCGATAATGCCGCGGATTATTCCGAGGCTGCCGGAGAGCATTCTGGCCAGGACCTCTCTCTGGATATCTCTGCCGCAGAGTTCTTGAATAAATAAAAAAACCAGGTCTTTTTCATCTTCAATGAATGACAGCATACTCCCGATTATTATTTTGATCTTTTCAGCAGGGGTTTTTGCGCCGGGTAAATCCTTCCGCATTCGTTCCTCAAGAAGGTATATGCCTTCCTGAATGATAGCCAGGTACAATTCTTCTTTGCTTTTAAAGTGATAATAGATTGTTCCCTTGGCCACGCCAAGAGCCCTGGCGATTTCGTCAACCGTGGTCCGGTGATATCCCTTTTTCGCAAACATCCCGGCCGCGGTCTTCAGAATATGGCCGCTTTCACCTGTCCTCGCCCTGAACGCGGAGGAAAACGGTATCACTGTCATATGACCCCCTCGTTTTGTACTGACCAGTCAGTATATCAATTTTAATAGTATCCACTCATGGATATTGTGTCAAAAGCCAGGTAATGCTGATTCAGCCAATTATGGCCTGTTTTTACGGTTTTTAGCCTCTTTTTGCATTCTCACCTTTGCTTTAAATAAGGGAACATTACCGTTATTTGCATAACATGGTGCTTATAAACTTGCTGCTTGCCTCCTTAAGACTAATGTCTGTTTAGTCTCACGCCTTTGAGGTGTATTTATTTTCCTTTGAAGATGATTAAGGAAATACATTCTAGGTTGTTTCTTTGCCGTCTTGCGAATTTCTCACCTGCCTCAGCATATATATCTAGTGGAAGTAAGTCCAATGAAATCAAAAGCCCTTTTCCGACATCGGGCGGCTTGCGGGCAGAGCTTTTTTGCAGATTATAAAAGGCAGTTCTTTCCGGCGTCTGGCGTCCCATATCCAACGGTTAGTTACTTTAGACCGGAACAAACAGTCCTATGATAATTAATATTATTTTCCGACGTCTGACGTCCGACTTCTGACAACTAATATGGGAGGTAGGGAAATGCAGGATTATATTCAAAAGCGGGTACTGGATATCTGTTCCTATATACTTGAAACACAGGCCACTGTAAGGCAGGCGGCCCTGGTGTTTCAGGTCAGCAAGAGCACTGTGCACAAGGATATGACAGAACGTCTGCCTTCTTTAAATAAACAGCTTGCCCAGGAGATAAAAACAATTCTTGAATACAATAAAGCCGAGCGGCACCTGCGGGGAGGTGAGGCCACCAGGAGAAAATATAAAGATTTGGCCTGAGAGGCCAACCCCAACAGGAATTTGGGCGAAAGAAGTAGAATATTATTCTAGTCTGGCTGAAGGGAACTTTTGCCGCAAATATCTCATCTAAAAAGGTGAAGCGACAGGCCTCTCATTTTTGATATACCGAAAGGGGACAAGCAATGTTTACCGGAAGTGATATCGGTGTGGATCTTGGCACAGCCAATGTGCTGGTGTTCGTTAGGGGAAAAGGCATAGTGCTGCACGAGCCTTCGGTTGTGGCCATGGATAAGGAGAGCGGGCGTGTAATAGCCGTTGGCTCGGAGGCCCGCCGGATGCTGGGCCGGACACCCGGGAACATCATTGCCCTGCGCCCGCTGCGTGACGGGGTGATTGCAGATTACGACGTCACGGAGAAGATGCTCAGGTACTTTATCAGCAAATCAGACGGGGGCCGGAAGTTCTTTTTCCGTCCCCGTATAATGGTATGCATCCCTTCCGGGGTAACCGGGGTTGAAGAAAGGGCGGTTAGGCAGGCGGCCATCCAGGCCGGAGCCAAGGAGGCTTACCTGATCGAAGAGCCGTTGGCGGCAGCCCTCGGGGCCGGGCTGGATATTTCCCAGCCCAGCGGCACAATGGTCATTGATATCGGGGGAGGGACAACCGATATAGCTGTACTATCGCTGGGAGGTATAGTGTGCAGCAAGTCACTGCGGGTGGGAGGGGACAAGATTGACGAGGCTATTGTCAAGTACATCCGCAGGGAATACAGCCTGGCTATCGGCGAGCGTACCGGGGAGGAGCTAAAGATGGAAATCGGCACCGCCGACCTCAAAGGGGCTGATGACAAAAGCATGGAGATCAGGGGCAGGGATATGCTGTCAGGCCTGCCCAAGGGGGTTGTCGTTTCACGGCGCCAAGTGCATGACGCGATTAAAGAAGTACTGGACCTGATTGTCAGCGGCGTAAAAGAAGTGCTTGAGCGCACATCTCCCGAACTGGCCGCGGACATTGTGAACAAGGGGATCATCCTGACGGGCGGCGGCGCGCTTCTTGACGGCATGGACAGGCTCCTCAGCAGGGAAACAGGGCTGCCCATTTATGTGGCCGATGACCCGCTTTCCTGCGTCGCCAAGGGGACCGGGCGCGCGCTCAACAACATGGGCATAATCAGCGCCGCCAGCAGGGGTAAGGCAGTTAAGAGATAAGACCACGGGTTAGGTTTATACAAATAAATTTTGTTATGAGCACATTGAAGACAGGGACTGCCCGGTCTTCAATTTTTTATGGCAAAAAAAGTTATTAAGTAATTTAACTATTGTTAACAGGATAATTCCAAATGTCTGTCGAATTTTATTAAACTTAATACATAAACACAGGTTTGACGTTTCTTCAAGGAGTTTTTAATGCGTCATTTTACAAAGCTTTACCGGGGTTTGTCCTTTCTTAATATATTAAAGTCCTTATTTATATTAACCTGGCTGATAATCTTATGGTGCAGCGTGCCGGTATTTTCAGACGGGCAGCCCTACCGGTACCCGGTCTCTTTCCTTAATGACCGCGCCAGGGACATAACCGGCGCCGCGGCTGTTAACGCGCCGGAATTTGTCGTGCCCGGCGGGCTTACCGGGGAAGGCCAGATAGTTGCAGTAGCCGACAGCGGCCTGGATGCCGGTTCGATGGACGACATACACCCCGACCTCAAAAGCGCGCCCGGCAAAATGCCAAAGGTAGTCCTCTTAAAATCGTGGGCCGGGCGGGAAGTGCCCGATGACCCGAGCGGCCACGGCACCCACATGGCAGCCACCATAGCCGGGACCGGCGCCGCCTCCAACGGGAAATTCCGCGGCATCGCGCCGGGCGCCAGTATCTATTTTCAGGCCATACTGGACCGTGAAGGCAATCCGGACCCACCGGCCAACCTGGCCGACCTGTTCCTGCCAGCTTACTCGGCGGGCGCCCGCGTCCACGTAAACGGCTGGGGCGGCGGGCCTGACACATACCTGGAGCCGGCATCACAGACAGACGATTTCATGCGCGGCCATCCTGATTTCCTGGCCATATTCGGCGCCGGTAACAGCGGTCCATCAACAAGCACCCTCACAGGCGAGGCAAACAGTAAGAATGCCCTGGCTGTCGGCGCTTCCACGCTCCCCCGCCCCGCTTTCGTGCCCGGAGAGGGAGATACCACCGCACCGGCGGAATTTTCTTCCCGCGGCCCGACCGGTGACGGCCGGATCAAGCCGGATCTCCTCGCGCCCGCATCGGCGGTTATTTCCGCCCGGTCCCGGCTGGTTGAAGGCAACCTGTCCGGATACCAGGATTACACGCGCCTGCAGGGGACGAGCATGGCCGCGGCTGTTGCCGGCGGTTCAGCTGCCCTGGTGCGGGAATATTTTAAAAAATACATGGATATGGATACTCCTTCGGCCGCCCTGGTCAAGGCCGCGCTGATCAACGGCGCCAGGACCGCCGCGGGCGGTCCCTCGCAGGATGGTTTCGGGATAATCGACCTGGCGGGAACAATTATCGCCCTGAAAGAAAATACTTTCTCCCTTGCCGACGAGTGGGCCGGCGTGTCCCAGGGAGGAGAGATCACTTATACCTACCATGTTTCTGATCCGGCGGCTCCCTTTAAAGCGACTCTGGCCTGGACTGACCCGCCCGCGGAGGCTGGCAGCGCGCGGACTCTCATAAACAACCTTGACCTGACTGTCCGGACGCCCGACGGCATGTTATATTACGGCAATCATTTCCTGGGCGCGAATACCCAGGATAAGATAAACAACGTTGAACAAATATACCTGCCGTCGCCCACACCCGGCGATTACACTGTAACAGTTACCGGCTCTGCTGTGAACCGTAATTCTGTGCGGGGAAGCAGCTCTTTACGCCAGGATTTTGCCCTGATCTGGGGCCAGGTCCCGGCGGAAGGTATGGTTCAAAGTTCTAACGGCAGCTCAGTCAAACTGACTGACGGATCCTCCTTCAATATTGCGGATACTTCGGTGGTTAACCTGGTCAATGACGAAGTAGCCCCGGCGGATGCCGGCCATCTTTTTACCGGTGCGGCGGTTTACAGGGCGCCGCAATGGTCATATATCACATCCCGTGTTTGGCGCGCTACCGGAGTGAGGGCTCTTAAAATGGCTGATGATATTGTATTTACGGAAAGCGACCCTGCCATACGGACTGGAGGTTTTAGCCTGGCGCCTGACAACGGGGATATTGTGTTAAATAATTCACCGTCTTTACCGGATCAGGTTCCGCCAGGCATTGAGATAAACGCTGTAATCAACCCTTTGGACCAAAAATTAAGGCAGGTGCACGCTGACTATACTGAGGTTGAAGGCGTTATTTCCAGCGTACAAATTGAAAAGGGGCAAAAAACAGTATATCTTGCTGGAGGACGTACTGCTTACCGGATCCTGCCCGGAGCGATATACTCTTACGCTGACACTTACGCTAATGCCGAGACCGCTGACGCACCCTTCGGTACCGGGGTGCTGGATGAAATGGCAGAGGCCCTGCCGGGAATGCCCGTGCGCCTGCACCTGGCGCCTTCCAGCGGCGGAATACAGTATTTGGCCGTAAAGAGGACCATAGCCCTCGGCACGGTAAGTGCGACGGATGATGCAAGCGGCGAGATCTACCTGGACAACGGTTATGTTTGCCGGATATTCCCGGGTGCGTATGTTAAAAAAGATAAAGTTGAATCCAGCTTGGAGGCCATAAAACCAGGCGATCACATTTCGGCTGTGCTTCTGCCCGGTAATGGCCAGGTCATCGGCCTGGTGGCTTACAGCAGTGTTTTCTATGGCAAGGCTATAGACTTTACCAAAAAAAACCGTAAGATTTACATGCTGGATGATAACGGCCGCTATCTTTCCCTTTACCTGCCCGAGGATGCTGTCGTTTACCGCTGGGGTGTCAAGAGTACTATAGACGCTATAGCCTCCGGCAACCGGATCAGGATTACCACAAATCCGGAAGGGGAGGTGGTCTGGCAGCTGGATATTGCCGATACGATATTTAACCAGGACCTGCTGTTGGAATACGATAAAACCAAAGGTGTGATCAATGCTGCTGAAGGCAGGCAGTACCGTGTCACCAATGCAACCCGCTATTTCAAAAACGCTTACCAGGTGACACCGGATGATTTGCTGCCGGGCGAATATATTAAATTAGAATATGCCGTGGCGCCACCGCCTACGGGCAATGTGCTGATATCAGTAAACGCCTCTTCTGCTGCCCAGTCCCCGCTTTTGCTGGCTTCCGCCGTTCCCCTTCAGGACAGGCTGGTAATAACAGGCAGGACCAGCGCGGATACCGCGGTTCACGTATGGAATGGGAATTCCAGTCGTCAGGTGAATGTTGACGAGGCAGGGAAGTTCAGCTACATCATAAACCGGGAAAATGTAGAGAGGTCCGATTTGTCCCTTGTGGCCGTAAACCGGAAAAACGGAGGCGTTACAGGTATACAGCTGTCATCAGAAATCATCGAACTAGGTGAATATGAATCCGCTGTTGCATACGCTCTTTCCGGGGTGACAGAAATAGAATGGGCCGGCGGCTATTTGACAAATGACCCGATCTCACGTGTTGAAGCGGCCGCAGTCCTGGCAAGACTGTTGTGCTGGCCCAAGTCAAGTGAGTGGGCACTGCCGTTTTCGGATGCGGTGGATATACCGGCGGTGTTCAGCCCCGCTGTTGCTGAGGCAAAGGCGCGGGGCATTTTAAAAGGTTATCCCGACGGCAGTTTCCAGCCTGCGTCCGGCATAACACGCGCTGAAGCCGCGGTTATTCTTGCCGCCTTGTTAAATGAACTGGGCGTGGAAAACAATACAAATTCAGCGCTGCCCTATTGGGATGCTTCAGACATCCCGCCATGGGCCGTCAAGGCCGTGTCCGAAACCACTTCTGCCGGAATCTTTGCAGACCGGGCAGGAGACAGTTTTGCTCCCTGGGAACAGGTTACAGCAGCTGAGTTTGCCGTTCTCCTTGAACGCCTGCTCAGCGCCTGTGAGACTAAACTGGAAGAGCTTCGGTAAATCAGAGCAAACGTACAGGCGGTATTAAATAGAGCTTAACGAAATTTAAAAACCGGATTGTCTGCCAGGTATTATCCGAACGGGTTTAATTTAAAAAAACAAACAACTTCGCTTTGAAACTGAAACAGGGTGGGAAAACTCCCGCCCTGTTTCAGTTTGATATTTCGATGTGGAGCATCCCCCGGCCCCGGAGGAACGGTTCAGAAAGATGAGTGTGTCCACTCCGCTGACCGATCACCTACAGGAAGGTCGACAGCTTCACCGTTTTTATGGACTCGTCCCAGTACACTTTAACCCCAAGGGATTCGGCTATGAAGCGCAGGGGAACGAAAGTGCGCCCGTTTACTATCTCCGGCGCCATGTCCAGCGGAACGGATTTACCGTTAACTTCGGCTTTTTGATTGCCGACCCATAAATTGATGGAGTCGACACCTTTAAATATCTCTACACGCTGATAGGCTTCGACCCACTCCACGCGAGCGCCGAGGTTTTCCGCGACAAACCGCACCGGCACCATCGTCCTGCCTTCTTTGATATAAGGGTCGACGTCCGTCTTTATTGTTATCAGATTAAGCATAATACGGATTTTATTGTTGGACTCGCTCAGTGTAGCGCCAGGTTTATAGGACCACAGCAGGGCGTACTGGCCGCTCTTAATATATTCTTCCGCTTCCACCACTCCGGTGCTGCCGTTCCAGTACACCCTGGAAGGCAGCTCTACCCAGTTCTTTTCAAGATTGTCCCAGTAGCCGATCCGGAATGACCCCACGGGCAGGTTCATGTTCAGGCGGCTGGCCCTGTAATAGTCCAGATGGGTGAAAGAAAACAGCAGGCGCACCGGTTTCGACATGGTGCCGGTATTGCCCACCATGGACTCGACAGCGCTGACCACAAAATAGTCGTTTACCGGTGTGATTTCTTCGTAGGCCAGCGGTTCTACCTTCACTTCAATTCGCTTATAGCTAATATCATAAGGGACTTCCATCTTGAAGCCGGCTTCCTCCAGGCTCAATGTCTCCGGAAACTTCCAAAGCTCGGTGGTGAAAGCCCATGCCGGCACACTGATCAGCATGCTGATCAGCAATGCCGAGGCTATAAAACATAACTTAAGGTGTTTCAAAAACATTACACTCCTTTGCAGGCTTATTTAAAATTGCGCGCCGCCGTTCGGTACGCTTCAACCTCCTTTCAAAAATTTTGTCCTAGAAAAAAATCGTCCCGGCTTTTTATTATAAAAATACTACTGACACCGGGTTATTCCTTTTTTTAAATATATTTCTTGTACATAAAAAAAAGCCGGATAATCCGGCATTTTATCGTCATTTGTATTTAGCTGTGCTCCAGGATTAGTATGATGATCCGCTTGCCGGCCTCTGACTCCCAGGTGTCCAGCTGCTGCTTGTAGGACACCGCCTGTGCTTGCATCACTTGCTGTTCCTCGGGATCGCTCGACGCGCATATCCTGGCTTGCAGGTCGTAATACTTGATCAGCGTTTCGTTGTAGAGGCTGGTGACGTCGCGGCTTTCGTCCTGTCTGTCGTTATTTGATCCCAGCCCGGCAATACTGGAAATCAGGTTGTGCGCTTGGTCAGCTTCCACCGTGATCCTCAGGATCAAGACCTTTTTATCAATATCCTGCTCGGAGAACGTCTGGGCTTTCGCACCCAATTCAGCTGCCTGCGCGACTACCCTGGCGCCGTCGCCGGCCAGGTCTTGAGAGGTTACCCTGAGGGTCGTGGTGATAATCTCCATCCCGCTGCTCAAAAGAACTTTGGGACCTCCTGTCGCGGGTACTGTCAGGGATGTCAGCGGGCTGCTGTTAACGCTGTCACCGGTATTATTTTGATCGTTGTGAGCAATTAAGGGATTGCTGTCTCCCCCGCTGCTGTTGGAGGCGCCTGTGCTGTTAGCAGGATCCCCCTTACCGGGGACGAACTCCCCGCTGTCTGGCGCAATAGTCCCGCTGTCACTATTAACAGCCGGGGTGCCGAAACCAAGCATATCGCCCCTGTCAGCCAATTTCAGCCCGGCGGTGACACCGGCAGAACCGCCTGCCAGGAGCAGAAACGCGGCGGCAGCGGCGACAGCTCTCCGCCAGGACAGCGGCAACCGGTTAAACACAGTACGGCGCTCCGCATGTAGCCTGCCCATCACTGTTTGGCACAGCTCCGGCGGCGCCTGCGCCGCTTCACGCCCCAGCCTGCGAAGCTCGTAAGAAAGCTTCTCCTGCAGAGCCAGTTCACGGGTGCACTTGCTGCATCCCGCCAGGTGCTCTGTCAGGCAGGACTCTTTATCACTTTGAAGCGCCCCATCCAGGTAGGGCTGCATTAATAAATGCGCTTCGCGGCAGTCCATGTGCCGTCACCTTCTCTCCCGGTCACCGGAAAAACTTTCTCCGGAGTCTTTCGCCAATTCAACCATCCTGCGCCGCATCATCTCGCGTGCCCGGCTCAGGCGCGATTTTACCGTGCCCAGCGAGCAGTCCAGCATGCGCGACACTTCCTCGTAACTGTATCCTTCAACTTCTCTCAGGACCAGGACAGCCCTGTGCTCTTCAGTTAGGTCATCCAGCGCTGTCCGCACCAGGCCGCGGAATTCTTTTTCTTCCAGTTCCCGCAGCGGGTCGCCGTCCGTAGATGCTACCTCCCGATGCATACTGCCGCTTTCGTCCGGATACGGTTCATCTAAAAACAAAGTTTGGCGCCCGCTGTTTTTGCGTCTGAAATTTAACCAGACGTTTACAGCAATACGGTGCAGCCAGGTGCCGAAGTCAGCCTCATTGCGGAAGCTTCCCAAAGACCTGTACGCTTTAATAAATGCTTCCTGGGCGATATCCTGAGCATCGGCGTGGTTTCCGGCCAAACGGACGCAGAGCGTATACACCTTGTTCTGGTAAAGGCCCAGCAGTTCCTCAAAAGCGGCAAGGTCATTCTTTTGTGCTCTTTTAACCAGCAGCCTGGTATTGTACAAGGGAAGCATCTCCTGATTATGCGGAAAAACCCCCCGTTTTACTCTTTAGACACAGGCCGGTCATTAAAAGTTCCAGCTCAGGGGGTCCTTTGCAACATTTTTATATATTTTAATACGGGATTGTTCAGACAGGTTTGAAGGTGGCGTTAACCGGAACACCTTCCCCGGTTTGCTTATTAGATGATATCATACGTAATTACCGTGCGCAATGAGCCAGAAGTTTTTGACAAGGGTGTCAAAAGAATATAGAAATCCGATTATAGATTTTTTATGTTTTTTAAGCGATTAAAAATTAATTAAGATAATTAATAAAAATTTTAATATCGATGGAACTTTTGGAGTACACTGGTTGTCTAACTAATCAGGTAGCAACAAAGGAAGGTGTAGACTGCCGGGCAGGAATTTGCCTATCCATGTAGAATATGTCTTACTTGTTGCCGGTTTTGACGGCTGCAAACAGAGAAGCAGCAGTATCCGAAGTCTTGAAGCAGCAAAAATCTTTACTATTATATAAGGGGGGTTGATAAAAAGGTTTTTTAACGCGGCGGTTGCAGGGCGGAGCCCGGCGACAGCCAAAAGGCTTTAAGAATATTAAAAGGAGGTAAGAAATTGAAACTTAAGAGAAAAGCAGTATCAATTATGGTTACACTGTCCATGCTGCTCGTACTGCTGGTTCCGCTGGCAACACCGGCCTTTGCCTCAGCCACGGACAACACCGCGCTGACTGTGCCTTATGTGCAAGCCGGTGAAGACGATCAGACCATGGGCACCCTGAAAATCCGTGAAGACGATTCACAAATGAGAAATGGTGATATCATCACGGTGGATCTCCCGAGCGGCGTTGAGTATAGCACCCAACCTACAGAGGCTACTTTAGATCAATATGTTGTAGGCGCTGGCGCCACTGTTGAATTTGTAACAGCGTCTGACAGCTCGATCACCGTGGCAGTTTACGATGTAGATGCTGGTGTAGCTAACGAAACACTTTATTTCTACTATGGTGAAGATGAAGATGGCAACCCGGTCGACAGCACCGTGGACATTGACAGCGACGTGACCGGCGACATCTCGGTTACGATCGACGCTGCCGGCACCACTGTCACTTCCGAGTCTGTCCGGGTGGCGCGTGTGGTTGAAGGCGACACCGTCACCACCATTGCAGACGTAGAGGCTATTGCTATTGACGCAACAGACGAAATCGAAACCATCAAGATCAAGGAAACCGTACCTGGCATTATTAAAGTCGTTGGGGACGCTGGTTACAGCGATATTGTACTCGAACTGCCCAACGATTTCGAGTGGGTAATACCTGATGAGGCAGATATGAATATTTCTGCTACAGGCGGCTTAGTAGTGGAATATGCGGATCTGTCAGTTGACCAAGATGATCCGGAAAAACTGTACATTCAAGTACGCGGCGATGCAACTGCTGGCCAGGCTGGTTTCATAGCCATTTCAGGCCTGCAGATCAGGGTTCCCGACGACGCTGACGAAGGCGACGTCGAGATGAACGTTGACGGCAACGAAGTCACTGAAGAGGACATCGTTGTCGCCACTGTCGGCGACTTCGGCTTCAAGGTCGATGTTGACGGCGATGTGCCGACCCTCGTAGCCGGCAAAACGGACAAAGAAGTTGCTGACTTCTACATCGACGACATCGTCCCGGGCACCTGGATCGATGGCAGGACCGTCAAGATGACCCTGCCGACCTGGGCCGAGTGGGAAGACATTGATGACGATGTCACCGAACTGGCACAAGGAACCATTGACGGGGACGACCCGGAAATCCTCAAGTACACAGTTCCCGATCCGTCTGTAAACGGCAAAGCTGAATTTGAAGAGTTCACAGTGAATATCGACGCTGACGCTCCCGAAGGCGACCTGGTCGTCAAGTTCAGCGGCAGCGCAGGTGTGGAAGGCGAACTGGTTATCGCCAAGATCATCAAGCCCTTTACCGTAACCGCTGAGACACCGGAAGTGTTTATCGGCCTGCAGGATCAAGCAGTAGGCGATATCACCATCACTGAAACCCAGGATGAAGCCATTGACGAAGACAAGTGGATCATCCTTAAAGCGCCCGCTGGCTTCAGCTTCAAGGACGACTACGACATTGAAGCGACAGAACTCGAAGTCGACAACGACGATGTTGACGGCCGCTACCTGGCCTTCCAGGTAGTAGACCAGAGCAACAAAGAGCCCGGCGTAGTCAAGATCACCGGCCTCAACTTTAACGTCGACCGCACCATCCCTGTCGGCGACATCACTTTCGAAGTTTTCATGACCAAAAACGGACTTGATGCTGATGATTACGATGATTTCGATGAGGCCATTGACAGTGACAATTACGAAGACGTCACCGATGTCGTAGTGGGCTATGTCATGAACCCGGCCCCCGGCGGCACCGTGGTTGAGGCGAAATTCGTAGTTGGTCAGGCCACCTACCTCCTCAACGGCGTTGAGAAGACCATGGATGCAGCCCCGTACATCAGCGGCGACCGCACCTTCTTCGGCGTACGGTTTGTAGCCAACGCCCTGGGCGTGCCCGATGCCAACATCAGCTGGAATCCGCTCGACCAGAGCGTGCTGATCATCAAGGGCGAGCGTATCCTCAAGCTGACTGTGGGCAGCACAACGATGCTCGTTAACGGCGTACCTGTTACCATGGACGTCGCTCCGCAAATCGTTGATCCTGGCCGCACCATGCTGCCGATTCGCTGGGTTGCCGAAGCTCTCGGCGCCAGCGTAGCGTGGGATGCCGCTACCCAGACCGTAACCCTGACTTACAAATAAGCAGTTAGTTATCGACTTTAAAGTTAAGATCTATGGAAGCCCAGGCCATGTGTCTGGGCTTCCATACTCGTTATTAAATCTTTCGCTAGTGGGAAAGGAGCGGGTTTTATGTCCAAGCGCCTCTTTCCGGCAATCCTGGCGCTATTGTTTCTGCTGGCTGCCTTTGTACCGCCGGCGTTTAGCGCTGAGGAAAACGGTACATTAACCCTGGAAAACGCCATAAACATGGCGCTTAAGCATAACAGCGACATCAAGGTGCAGGAGCTGAATCTCGATGTGACGGACGAAAAGCTGGACGATTTGAGAGACAGCATCGATCACATACCCGCCGCCAACGTGTATGTGCCGGAGATATCGTCCGTATGGTCCGGTTATCTTTCTGCGGAGAACAGCGCCCGCATCGCTAAAAAGGCCCTGGATAATATGAAGCAGCAGATGGCGGTTGACGTCATGGAACAATATTACAATATTTTAAGCAGCAAACGCGATGTCACCCTGGCGGAAACAGACCTGCGGGCGGCTCAAATAAAACTGGCCCAGGCCAGGCTGAAGAAACAGATCGGGATGATCACCCAGGCGGAGCTGCTCGGCGTTGAAACAGCAATGCAGAGTGCTGTCGCCAGCCTTACCGCTGCTCAGAACACCCTTGACCAGTCTTATACACAGCTGGCTGTTATGATCGGTATGAGCGGCTCAGCACGGCCTGAGCTGGTCGACGAGGCTGTTTTGGAGAAAGCAAATTTTATTTCCCTGGAGGCGGTCACTGCCAGCGCCCTCTCCCGGAACTACACGGTCTGGGCGGCGGAGCGGACGGCGGCCCTGGCTGAAAGGGTGGAGATGTACGCCGACAACTACGATCTGGGTCTGCTCAACACCGATATCAAGGAGATCCAGGCCAGCGATGCCAGAGAGCAGTTGAAGGAACAGGTTAAAATACTGTACCAGTCGCTGCAGACACTGGAAGAAACAAACGCCACCCTGGAACAGAAGGCGGCGACACTTGAGGAAACCCTGCGGGTGACCAAACTTATGCATGAGGTCGGCATGGCCACCGCGCTGCAGGAGCTTGAGGCGGAGCAGTCTTATAACGAGGCCCTGGACGAACTAAGGCAGCTGGTATATGAATATGACCTTGCCAAGTCCCAGCTTATGGTGCTTACCGGTGAGGATATTTTAACCGAAAACACTATTTGAAGCCATAGTTGTCCTGCGCCCAAATTAAATTTAAAAAGCCGATGTGATTTTAATTTAGTTAATAGCTATTCCATATGTTTATTTGGAGTGGCTATTTGTTTCTTTTTACTGTTTTTTTCAAATATTTCTGTTATGATTATAGTAAGTAGAACTGCTTAGGAGGTTGATATATGAAAGCCAGGTTATTTGCTCCGCTGGTTATCATGGCGTTGGTTTTAGTTATTGCTATAAGTGCTTATGCGGAAAACGACATCAAATTAATTGTCAACGGACAGCAGGTAATAAGCGATGTCCAGCCTTTCATCCAGGACGGGCGCACGATGGTTCCGCTGCGGGTGATCTCCGAGGCGCTGGGCGCCGATGTGGCCTGGGACCAGGAAACCCAGACAGTGACCATAGTTACAAAAGAAGCGGGCACGGATGACGGAGATGAAGGACCTTCGGATCCGCCTGTTGAAAATGACCTGACCAAGGATATTGTGAACCTGAGCGATTTAAAACCTACCTACCAGACCCCGGGCAGGGTCTTCTTCAAAAGCTGGGGTGAGAATGAAACCGGCCCCACCGGGGCGTTCAGCATAGCTGATGAAAAATATTTCGACGGCATCGGCATGTTGAATATTGAAGACGCCAGGGGTACAGTGGTGGCTGAATTTCAAATTGAGGGGCTGTTTAAGAAACTTACTGTTACGGTCGGAGCCAGCGACCTGGGTTCAGGCAATTACCGCGGCAAGGCCCACCTGCAGATCTACGGTGACGACAAGCTGCTTTACCAGAGCGAAGCTCTTGATGACTCTGACGACCCTGATGATTTAGACATCAATATTGTTGGTGTCAAGGTCCTGCGCCTGGTAAGTTACGCGGATCAGGGTGTGGGTGCGATTGATGGAGTGTGGGCAGACATAATGCTGCACAAAAAATATTAAACATTGAATAAAAGGAGCGGATCCGCATTTGTGCGTGATACCGCTCTTTTTTAACAGTAAAATAATGTGATTCCAATATTTATGTAATTATTTTATGGTATTATTAATGATATTAAAGCTATCCGATGGGGGGTTGCAACATGAAAAACAGGGGCGCTTTTTTGACTGCAGTGGCTGTATTGCTTTTATTGACCGTAATTATGTTTTCAGCCGGACCGGCGATGGCCGCGGCCACATATGAATCTTTGACAGACCTGTCTGTCCGGAGCGGCAGGGTGAGTGAGCTCGGCACAATTAAAGGTGAGTTTACCTCCGGCGCCCTGCAGGAGGGGGACTATGCTGTGCTGACCCTGCCGGAAGGGTATATCTGGACGACTGCGGCTATCGGTTCCGGCGAGTCGGTGGCGGCAGCGGCTTATCAGACCACGGAGGAGTGGAATACTGTTGAAGTGACCGCCAGTTACGTTAAATACGGCACGGGCAACTATATCAAGGTTCCCCGCTCATGTTCCGGCGATGATAACGGGCTGTATAAGGGTGCCACGCCGGTGCTGCAGTTTACCCGGCTTAACGACATGGAAGTGATGATGGAAGTCGTTTCAGATCCCGACCCGTCACTTGATTGCTGCCTCTACATTTATGCCGAGCGCGTGTATGTGGCAGGTGACAGCGGCGATTATGTGTCTCTGGATATAGACGCCCCGTCCGGCTCCGGTTTTAACAGCGCTGGTGGTGTATACAACAGCATAAAGTGCCTGAATACACCTTATGTTTACGCCGGCATAACGGGGCAGCAGATCGGCACCGTAATTATCCACGAGGCTGACGCCGGCCGCCTCGGCAAAGGGCAGGTCCTTTCACTGCGGCTGCCCTCCGGCGTGGAATGGGTAAAGCTGGCTGAGGACAGTGACAACGGGCTGGAAGTCAACGGCACAATAAGAGACTATGGCCGGACGGCGGATTTTAAATTTTCCGGCCAGTCAACTGAAGCTGCCGACCTGGAGCTAAAGGGTATGGAAGTGAAAATGGAGAAGGATTTAAAGGGCTGGTTAAATGTCAAAGTCAGCGGCTCGGCCGGCCTGTCCGGGGAGTTGACTGTAGCAAATATTACGCCTCCAGCCGCTGTCTTCATTGTAGGCCGGGATGAATATGAAGTAAACGGCGTAAAAAATACCATGGACGCCGCCCCGTATATTAGAGATGACAGGACATACCTTCCTGTACGTTATCTCGCCAGGGCCGCCGGTGTGGCTGATGACAATATAGCCTGGAACCCGGCTGACCGGAGCATAGAGATAAGAAAAGGTGACAAGGTTGTTAAACTCGAAATTGGAAGCAGCCTGATGTATTTAAATAATACCAGGGTCCAGATGGATGTCGCCCCTGAGATTATCGCCCCGGGCAGGGCCATGCTGCCTATGCGCTGGATTGCCGAAGCCCTGGGCTACGACGTCTACTGGGACGCGGCAGCGAAAAAAGCTTTCATATTAGGTGTAAGCGGCAGCTAGGCGGATAGCGGAAATTATTGGCGGGCTAAACCCCGCCCTACAACTGGCAGGCGTTCAAAAAGCGTGTCAAGGGGACGGTTCTCGTGACACGTATTTCAGCAGACTCGTGTCTTAACAAACATACTATGACAGAGGAATGGTCACACCTCTCTCATATGTATTTCTGTATGCTGAGGAATGTCCCCGATCGGGATCAGGTTAGAGATACGTCCCCGATTGGATACGTCTGACGACCGACGACTGAATTTGTAGGTGCGGCTTCAGCCGCACAAAACCCGATCTGCAAGGTGGAGAAATATCCTCGATTTAAAGATGCGATATTGGTTATACGCCCGGGTTATCATCACGATAACCCGGGTGTTTTTCTTTATCAGGTGAGACAAGGGTAAGTTTTTTTGTACCCCACTCTTTTTGCCAGATAAATTCCAGAAGGGTATCTCTCGGGTTTTGTCGAAAGAAAACAACTTTAGTACTTTTTTTCGGGGTATAGAATATGCGGCAGAAAACTGTGGGGAGCATTGTTTTTATTGTTTCCCTAGCTCTATTTTTTTTCATTTCCAACAGCCTGGCCCTGTGGTATGTTTTCCACCAGATGGGCTTTGACAGCAGCTTCCGCTTTGAGGACGGCTCCCATGTAAAGAGCGATGTCCTCGACCTCTACGTGGAATACGTGGCCGGCCAGGGCGGGTATAAAATCGCCGTGATCGGTGACTCGGTCGTCCAGGGGGCCGGTGTGGCGGAAAGGGAGCAGACTATCACCGCCCACCTGCAGGACGAGCTGCGCGGCAGCTATTTAAAGTCAGCCAGGGTGTTTAACTTCGGGCTGCCCGGAGGCCGGCCCGCCGACCTCTACATGACCGTTAAGAAGCTGCATGAGGCCGGTGCGGCACAGATGGTCGTCGTCAACATATCCTACCCCTTCTTTTCCGCTGAAATGACCAAGACCCCCCTCCTCTATTTTAAAGTATGGTCGCCAGGTTTATCAGAAGATGAGAAGAAAGAACTGAAAGTCCCCGCCAATATAGCCTCCGCGCAGGCGTCTCAGACAGTTTCAGCGGGTACTGGCGGCAGCCAGGATATAGAGAATAACATGCAAAAAACAA
This sequence comes from Pelotomaculum propionicicum, assembly GCF_048984525.1. Classification (GTDB taxonomy): domain Bacteria; phylum Bacillota; class Desulfotomaculia; order Desulfotomaculales; family Pelotomaculaceae; genus Syntrophopropionicum; species Syntrophopropionicum propionicicum_A. The sequence goes on along the minus strand of NZ_JBMGJC010000008.1, from coordinate 155,108 downwards.
TAAGCCGCTATTGGGCGGTCTACCGCTTCAGGCAGGAATTGAACAGGTACCTGTTTGGCGGACAGCCGACGGTCAGGGGAAAGGTCTACCTTGACCTGGCCCTAAACGGTATAACGCCCGCCGCGGCACAGCCGCCCGGGGAGCCTCAACCGGAGGAGCCTCTTTCTGAAAAGGACAAGCCGGAAAACAAGTATAAGGTCTGGTACAGTTTTCCCTGGAGCGCCCAGGACCGGGATCACCTGAAAAACGTTTTTAATATTAGCGAAAAAGATAATGTCAACTTCAAGTATTACCGGGAACTGTGCCGCTACCTGGCGGAGAACGACATACCCGCCGTAATTTTTATGAGCCCGGTGAACCACGGCCTGCTGCAGCAGTACAGTCTTCTTGATTACGACGCGTTTAGGATCAATACAGGCGTTATCGAAAAGGTGGCGGCCGGCAGCGGCATCATGTTTCTAAATTACCAGGAAGCTGTATCCCCGGATTTATTCCACGATTCCATGCACATGCTTGACGGGGGAAACGCCCTTACCGCCGGGCTGCTCAGCCGGGATCTGCGGCCTTTGATAGAAGGAGCAGGAGTCAGATGATCTTTAATACGTGGGTGTACGGCGCTTTCCTGGCTGGTTTCTTTATCCTGTACTGGGCTGTTCCCCCCAGGGGCCGCACTGCGGCGCTGCTGGCGGCGGGACTGGTCTTCTATACGTATTATCTCCCCGCCCACACATTGCTGATAGCCGCGCTGATCCTGGCGACATACGGCCTCGGCGCACTAATAGACAGGTTGAAAGCGGTGGAAGCAGGTGCGCCGCCAAAAGGGTTTTTAAATGTAAAAACCGTCTTTGTATTGTCGCTGTCGCTCTGCCTGGGTGTGCTGGCTTACTATAAATACCTCGACCTGCTGGCTGCAACTTTTGACGGCCTGATTTTACTGCTGAGGTTTGGCGCTCCCTATCAGGTGCCGGATATCGTCATCCCCCTCGGCCTTTCATTTTTTGTATTTGAATTCGTCCACTACCTGGCCGAAATCTATAAAGGGACCACCCCCAGGGGCAGCCTGGCCGAATATGCCGCTTTCGGGCTTTTCTTCCCTACTCTGGTGGCCGGTCCAATCAAGAGGTTCCAGCCTTTTCTGGAGCAGCTCCGCAGCCCGGCCGGCTTCAGGATCGAATACGTGAGCGAAGGGCTGTATCGTATACTGATCGGGCTGGGTAAAAAAGTAATTATCGCCGACAGCATGGCAACCTTCACAGGCCCGCTGACCAACCCTTTAAACGCTGCCGGCGCCGACTACTGGGTGGCTGTTTACGCTTTTGCGATAAAAATATACTTCGATTTTGCCGGTTACTCCGACATTGCTATCGGCAGCGCGAGGCTGCTGGGCATCCGGGTGCCGGAAAACTTCAACCGGCCTTATCTCCAGCAGAATATATCAGCTTTCTGGAACCACTGGCATATGTCCCTGAGCAGCTGGATCAAGGACTACCTTTACATACCGCTGGGCGGCAACAGGGGGACACTCCTCTTTACAACAAAAAACCTTATTATCGCCATGGCCCTGTGCGGGCTCTGGCACGGTGCCGCCTGGAACTTCGTCGTGTGGGGCCTCTACCACGGGGCGGGTATGGGCCTGTACAGGATATACAGGAAAAAGGGCGCGCCCCTGATAAAATATATCGAGATGCTGCCGGGGCCGTTGATAAAAGCAGTGTCGGTGTTTATTACTTTTCATTTCGTATGTATCGGCTGGATTTTCTTTGCCGCTGATTTAAACACTGCCTTTCAGTTTCTTGCTTCTCTTATCAAGACCTTAAATTTATAGTGCGCGTGGTGATTTTTTTGGGCCAAACAATTATTTTTAATGTCCTGAAAGCTCTCTTTATAACCCTGGTAGTGATTTTGACCGTGCTTTTCGGCACAGGGCAGGAGTCAAGGTTTATCTATACCGATTTTTAAGGTTTATGATGGTATTTGGGGCAATAATATTAACATCAGACAATCCTTGACAACGTTAAAATGTAAACATATACTTAATCCAGTGAACCATTAAAAAGCATAAGAATCATTGGCAGGAGGTACAATGGTGTACAGCCCAAGCAGAAAAGAATTCTTTACCCGCCTGGAAGGCGTCCTGATGGAAATTGGCCGCCGGATACACGTCGAGTTTGACGCGCACATGGTATCCGGCATAACAGGCAGCCAGTTTTTTGTCCTGCAGAAGATCAACGCCAAGGGCAGGCTGACTGTTTCCGAGGTGGCTGACAAATTGTCGGTATCCTTGAGCGCCATAACCGCTTTGGTTGACAGGCTGGTGCAGGCCGGCCTGGTCGTCAGGAGCCGTGATGAGAAGGACCGGCGCCTGGTCTGGCTTGAAGCCACGGACAAAGGAAAGGAAATCCTGAGCAGATGCATCGAGGGCAGAAGGCAGGTAGCGATAAAATATTTTGGCCAGCTTCCCGATCAGGACCTGGAAAAACTGCTCGAAATATACGAAAAAGTCCTTACCACGTTAAAATCGGAAGAAAAAAACAGGTAAGGGGATCCTTACATAATTTTCGGTGAAAACTCTGAATTCCATACAGCCAGACAACTAGTTGAAAAGGGTAAGGAGAGATACCGGCATTGAAAAAGTCTATAATGATTGCGGTCGGCCTGCTGGTTATGGTTACCTTTGCGCTGGCCGGGTGCGGCGCAAAAACAGGCGGTAAAAAAACCGGCGGCGGTGTTGTAGATAAAACAACGGCCCAGGTTGGCCGGCTGAGCGGCGGGACAGTTGTAAGCGGCAAACTGGAAGCGCTGAATTCCGCCAACGTGGTGCCCAAAACGGCCGGCAGGGTAGCCACTGTCATGGTGGACGTGGGGTCGGAGGTAGCCGGGGGAGACCTGCTGTTAAGCCTCGACGCGGCAGACCTGGAGGCTTTAGTGGAATTAAACGCGGCGCAGCTGGAAAAAGCCAGGAATTCAGATCTGCCTGCCCAGAAAAACAGTGCTGAATTCAACCTGGCCAACTCCGAGGCGCTTTTTAAGACCTGCGAGGCAGATTACGAAAGGTACAAGCAGCTCTTCAGTTCCGGCTCTGTCTCCAGCCAGCAGTTTGAGCAGGTGGAAAAACAGTACCTGCAGGCCAGGGCATCCTACGAGAGCGCTCAAAAAGCCCTGGAGATACTGGTAAACGCGACCATTCCCGAAACAATCAGGCAGTACGAGGCCCAGCTGAAAAAGGCCCGGGCTGATTTTGCGAACACTGCGGTAAGGGCTCCCTTCAGCGGGGTTATAACGGCCAAAAATATCAACCCCGGCGAGATGGTCAGCCCCACCGTGCCGGTTATTTCCATAGTCAACCTGGATACTGTCATGGTTCAGGCCAACGTCGGCGAGGACCAGGTAAACGCTATCCAGGTGGGCCAGAAATTAATGGTTAGAGTAAGCTCGGTGCGGGAAGAGCCTTTTCCCGGCACTGTCACCAATGTTGCCCAGGCGGCCAGTCCGGCCACCAAGGCTTACCCGGTAAAAATTGTTATAGAGAACCCGCAGCATATTCTTAAGCCAGGCATGTTTGCGGAGGTGGCTTTAAACACCAGTGAAGAAGAAGGCATCATCATACCGGAAGAAGCTCTGGCACAGGATGAAAACGGAAGCTTTGTCTGGGTAGTGGACAACGGCAGGGCGGCCAGGCGCGGCGTAGAGGCCGGTCATTCGGACGGCAGGTATGTTATCATCAAATCAGGCTTGTCAGAAGGCGAAACAATAGCTGCAACAGGCATTGACACTTTGCAGGACGGTATGGAAGTCACTGTGCAGGATTGATCCGGCTCTTTCGAATGGAGAGATAATTCATGAAAAACAAAAAAATTCTTTACCTGGTGCTGGCCCTGATGATCGTTACCCTGGCTGTTGTAACCGCCGTGTATTGGTATAACAGCAGCCACTACGTGGATACGGAAGACGCCAGGGTGGAGGGGACTATCGTCAAGGTAAGCCCGCAGATCTCCGGCAGGATCTCCGAAATGAACGTGTCCGAAGGGGACAATATAAAAGAAGGGGCGATTATAGCCCGCCAGGTTGATTACCAATTGACACCCGGCCTGAACCTGGACCTTTCCGTGGTTAAGTCGCCCATCACCGGTACTGTGATCAAAAAAATCGGCAACGTCGGCGAAGTCGGCGCACCGGGCTCTCCGATAGCCATGGTGGCTGACCTGAAAAGCCTCTACATAACGGCTAATATCGAGGAAACAGAATTGCACAAGGTCAAGCCGGGGCAGGATGTGGAATTCACCATAGACAGCATCCCCGGGGTTAATTTCAGCGGGCAGGTTATTTCCATCGGGGAGGCCACGGTTTCGACATTTTCACTGCTGCCCTCGCAGAACACGAGCGGGAATTTTACCAAGGTCGTACAGCGCGTTCCTGTTAAAATCAGCATCAAGAATTACCAGGGACAGCGCCTGCTGCCCGGCATGAACGCTATCGTCCGCATTTATATAAAATAGGGGGATCGCTTTGCAAAAGCCAACCAGTACCGGGCCGCCTGAAGAAGGGCGGCAGGGGCCGGGCGGCGCTTCTCCGGGCGGGCAGGCTCCCGGCGCCGGGGAAGCCCGCGGGCCGGACAGACCTGGCGGCAGCCCGCCGGGAGCAGGGGGAAAGATCCCCATGGCGGCCCTGCTGACACTTATCATAGGCGCTTTTATGGCCATCCTTGACGGCAGTATTGTCAACGTCGCCCTGCCGAGAATGATGGCCATATTCGGTTCCACCGCCGACGAGATCCAGTGGGTGTTAACAGGTTATATGCTTGCTTCCGGCGTGGTAATACCTGTTACCGGCTATTTAAGCGACCGGTTCGGCGGCAAAAAAATATACATAATTTCACTGGGCGCCTTCACCGCGGGATCAGCCCTGTGCGCCCTGGCCTGGAGCAATAATTCCCTGGTAGTGTTCAGGGTGTTCCAGGCGGTAGGCGGCGGGATGATGATGCCGGTGAGCATGGCCATGATTTATTACATCGTGCCCCGGGACAAGATAGGGACAGCCCTGGGGATATGGGGCATTACAGCTATGCTCGCCCCTTCCATCGGGCCGACCCTGGGCGGCTACCTGGTGGATAACTTCAGCTGGCAATGGATTTTCACCATAAATATTCCCATCGGCATTGCCGCGGTGTTTCTGTCCATGGCCATCCTGGACGAAACACCTGTAAAATCCGGGCTTAAAGCTGACTTTCCCGGCATAGTGTTAAGCGCCGCCGGGTGCTTCGCCCTGCTCCTGGCCCTCAGCGAAGGGCAGGACAAGGGCTGGACTTCATTATATATCGTAAACCTGCTCATCTTCGCCGGTTTTACCCTGACCGCTTTCGTTATCTGGGAATTGATTACCGATCACCCCATGCTGGATATCCGCCTTTTAAAAAATATAACCTTCACGGCCAGCCTGGTCTGCATCAGTATCGCCACTATCGGCTTGTTTTCCGCCATATTCCTGGTGCCTCTCTTTGTCCAGAACGTACAAGGCCTGACCCCGCTGCAGACAGGCTTAATGATGATGCCGGCGGCCATGGCCTCGGGTATCATTGCGCCCGTAAGCGGCAAGTTATTTGATAAGATAGGCGCCCTGCCCCTGTGCGTGGTGGGGTTAACGGTGACTATCATCACTACTTATCAACTGCACACTATCACCTATGATATAAGTTACAGGGATTTGCAAATGATCCTGATCGAAAGGTCCCTGGGCCTGGGGTTATGCATGATGCCCCTTACGACGGCCGGAATGAACACCATCCCTCATTTCCTGATCGGGAGGGCTTCAGCTCTCGGCAATACCGTAAGGCAGATTTCCGCTTCGTTCGGCATCGCCTACCTGACTTACGTAATGCTGCACCGGCAGGAGTACCATGCCGCCTGGCTGGCTGACTCGGTAAACTGGAGCTCACCGGCGGCCACCGGCGCCATACAGCAGCTGCAGGGCCTGCTTATGCAGGCAGGCTACAGCCCGCAGGGCGCGACCGGCATACTCGGCGCCCTGGTAATGCGGGAGGCCCTGATCTCGGGCATAGCCGACGCTTTTGTGGTCAGTACGGTAATCGTAGCCATTGCTCTGCCTTTTATTTTCTTTCTGAGTAAGAAACGGGTTGAGATACAGAGGGCCGCGGAATACAGGCGTTATGCCCACCTGGCGCCCGCCGGAGGGCCGCCGGGAGGAGCGCCCGGCAGGGGGGCGGGCCGGGCTCCGGCAAACACGGGATGCCGGCTGTATCGCCAGGGCCCGTGAAAGCCTAATGAGGCGTGGTGGGGCTTACTATTGCACTGGTGTGGAGAATTATCGAGAACTGTGGTAGAATAGTCCAGAGCGTAAACCAAGAAAAACAAGGGGTTTTTTACAGGATGAGAGTAAATCTCCTTGGTGCTGATATAGATGCCCTGACTATGGAAGAGACAGTGGAGCGTGTGGCCGGCCTGATTAGGAACTACCGGCCGTTCCGGGTTATGACTTTGAACCCGGAATACATTTACCAGGCCCAATTTGACAGAGAGCTGCTGGACCTGGCCCGGCGCGCGGATATAGTTACTGCGGACGGGGAAGGGATCGTCTGGGCCTGCCGGGTGGCCGGCTACCCTGTGCCCGAACGGGTGACCGGGATCGACCTGATGCTGAGGCTGGTGGAAAAAGCCGCCTTATGCGGTTGGAGCGTCTATCTCCTCGGGGCGGCTCCCGGCGTGGCCGCCGAGGCGGCGGACAGGCTCTGCCGGGACTACCCGGGGCTGAAGGTGGCCGGCAGCTATCACGGCTTTTTTCAGGAGGATGAAGAGGGCCGGGTAGCGCAGGAAATAAAGAAAACCAAACCGGACCTGCTTTTTGTGGCGCTGGGAGCGCCGAAGCAGGAGATTTGGATAGACAGGCACCTGGGAAAAACAGGAGCGAGTGCCGCCATAGGGGTGGGAGGAAGTTTTGATGTCCTGGCCGGAAGGGTCCAGCGTGCCCCGCACTGGGTTCGCCGCCTGCGCCTGGAGTGGCTGGCCCGTCTTGTAAGGCAGCCCTCGCGGTGGCGGCGCCAGCTGGTCCTGCCCCTCTTTGCCTGGACAGTAATCAAGAGATATAAACTTAAAAGAATTGCACAGGATTAACAGGATTATCAAGATTAACATGTTAAAAAAAGTATAAAAGTAATTATAATTCGTTAATATCTCGATAAATTTGTCAAGAAAGATACGATATTTAGAATTTAAAATAAATTAAATCCTGTAAATCTCTTTTTAATCTTGTAAATCCTGTGAAATTGTTATTTCTGGGAGTATGATTATGCCTAAGGTGGTAATCTCGGGGTATTATGGTTTTCACAACAGCGGCGACGAGGCAATACTGTTTGCCATGCTCATGGCCCTGCGGGACGTTGTTCCGGACCTGGAGGCAGTTGTGCTGTCCAGGGATCCGGCTTACACCGCCCGGGAATTCGGCGTCCGCTCCATTCCCAGGGATAATCCTTCCCAGGTATTTAAAGCGCTGGGGGACTGCGACCTTTTAATAAGCGGCGCCGGCGGGCTTTTACAGGATATCAACGGCCCCAGGAGTATAATCTATTACCTCGGCGTGGTTTTAATGGCCAGGCTGTTAGGCAAACCCGTTTTCTTTTACGCGCAGGGATTTGGGCCTGTCAGTTCCGCCATCGGGAAAGCGCTGGTGCGCCAGGTGGCAAACCGTGTTAACGGCATTACGGTAAGGGATCCCGATTCCAGGGATGAACTCAGCGCCCTGGGAGTAACCAGGCCCCTGCTCGAAGTTACCGCCGACCCGGTGCTCGGGCTGGACCCGTCCCTGGTGGACAAAAGAAAAGGGCGGGAAATACTGACCCGGCTGGGCGCGGACAACCGCCCCGTGGCTGGGATATCAGTAAGGCCCTGGAAAGGGCTGGACGGATATAAAGAGGTAATCGCAAAGGTGGCTGACGACCTGTTGGAGGAAGGTTGGCAGGTCCTGTTCGTCCCGATGCACTGTCCCGGTGATGTAACAACATGCCGGGAAGTTGCCGCCCGGATGCGTGGGAGCGCTTTACTTCTTGAGGAACAGGCCGATTATATGAATATAATGTCAGTAACGGCCAACCTGGATCTGGCCGTCGGCATGAGGCTCCACTTCCTTATTTTCAGCGTGATTTTCGGGGTGCCGGTGGTAGGCATTCCTTACGACCCCAAGGTAAACCGCTTTTTGCAGTCAGTAGGTCTGCCAGACGGTTTCAACGCGGAAAAACTGGACTATAAGGAACTTTCAGCGGGGGTAAAGAATGTCCTCAACAACAGGGGCAGGATTAGCGGCGGCCTGATAGCAAAGCTAGCCCCCCTGCGTACCGAGGCGCTGAAAAACGCCTCTCTGGCGGCCGAACTTTTAAGGTCCGTTTAGCGTCTAAACTTTAATAGAGAGTATTGGCGGGATAAATCCCGCCCTGCAAGAGAAGAGTGCAGGTGCGTCTTCAAGGGGTTCAGGTTTTATTACATCTTGCAAGGTCGCTGAACATGATATACAATTTATCAATATGGGCTCAGGCCAGTTAATCCCGCCCAGCATCGTTTAGCAGGATTTATGGCGCTTATGTCGAACTTTTTTTGCCAAGGGGGAGTCATAATGAGACTGAACAAAATTAAAACGATTATACTGGTACTGCTGATTGCGGCGGGACTATTCATGGTTTATACAGCCTTTGCCGGCGCGGCAAGCGATCCGGGCGGCAGCGGCGACCCTCTGGTAACCCAGAGCTACGTCGACCAGTATGTCCAGTGGAAAGTGGTTGAATTAGATACGGGCCAGGTATTAAAGGGCTATGCGGGAACAGAAATAATCGTCAGGCGCGGACAGGCGGTTATTATTGACCCGGTCGGCAACGGTATTCCCGATCTCACCGCGGGCGCGGATATTTTCGCGGGCAGCACGGTACCCAACAACCACCTGCTGGTAATACCGCGGGAAGACGGGCGCGCTGTGGGCGCGAAGTCCGCTATTGTGGTAATGTACCGGGGAGGGGCTTCAGTACACTAATCAGTTGAATGCATTATTGTAATCGACTGAATGCTAAATGAGGTGGAATGAAGTGAACAAGCCGAAGCGAAGGCTTAGGAGAAAAGTTCCTTTTATTATCTGTTCTTTACTGTTGGCAGCCCTGCTAGCCGCGGGCTATTATCAGGTCAATAAAATACTAAATCCTGGGGATAGCATTGGTGGCATAACTATTCCCACACCATTAGGAAAACGGACCAACGTGCTCCTCCTGGGGATCGACGCCCGGCAGGGGGAAACCATGGCGCGGACAGATTCCATTATTATGGCCAGCATAGATCCCAAGACCAAGCAGATAGCCCTGCTTTCCATCCCGCGTGATACCAGGGTTAACATACCCGGGCACGGCTGGGATAAAATCAACAGCGCCAGTGTTTATGGCGGTCCGGAGCTGACCACGAGGGTTGTTTCCGATCTGTTGGGGATATCGCTCAAGTATTACGTTATGACCAATTTCAGCGGTTTCAAGGATATTGTAGATACGCTGGGCGGCGTCACTATTGATGTTGAGCAAAACATGTACCATGAGGATGAAACCGATTTAGCCAACGAAATTAACCTGAGAAAAGGCCTGCAGCGTCTGGACGGAGATAAAGCGCTCCAGTACGTCAGGTACCGCGGCTATGTGCAGGGAGACATAGACCGCACCAAGCACCAGCAGGTGTTTTTGATGGCCCTGGCCAAAGAAATACTCCAGCCCAGCACCATACCCAAGCTGCCGAAGCTGATACCAGAGATCAACAAGTATGTTAAAACCAATGTGGGCACCAGCGACATGGTTAAAATGGCTTCAACATTAAAGAGCATAGAAGACTACAACATGGTTGCCCAGACCCTGCCGGGAAGAAATATAGATATTGGCGGCGGAAGTTACTGGGGTGTTGATCCTTCCGAAGCCAAGCAGATGTTGGCGAAGCTCTTCAATGGGGAGATTACCACTGATATTGTCCTGAACACACCGCTCAGCGGCCAGTATGCTCCTCCTGTAGAAACGGAGGAAGAACAGCAGGCCGATGATACAAAACAGCAGGACGGGTCCAAGACCGGCCAGAACCCGATCAAGCCGGCTACTTCCAAACCCAAACCGGGAACAACGGACGGCACGGAAGGTTCAGACTCCACGGACGGTTCAGGCCCATCGGTAATCATAACGCCTGTGGAGGATGATGACACGGGAACATCCTCCGGGTCTGATAAAACCGGCACAAGCGGCAGCAGCAAAACTACCAAAAAACGGACTTCAACATAACAATAATCAGGGGGCGTCATTAAATGACGCCCCCTCATAGTGTCGACAAACTCAACCACTCGAAAAGCAACATGGAGACTTGTTAACTTAAAGCGGGACAATATATTCTAAAATCATGACAAAGTGGATGATGCTTCCAGCCATCACAAAAAGGTGAAATATTTCATGGAAGCCGAAGCGGTTGGGAAAGAAATTAAAACACCGGGTGGCATAAATAATAGCCCCGATGGTGTAGGCAACCCCGCCGGTGATCATTAAATAGACCGCCCCGGCAGGAAGGTTGTTAAATAGCTGCAGGAAAGGCACCAGCGCTATCCAGCCCATGGTGACATAGAAAACGGTGGAAACATAGCGCGGGATCCTGATAAACCATATTTTGAGGAGCACTCCGGCTAAAGCCAGAGTCCAGACAGCGATCAGCATCGCCCATTTCCATGCTCCGGTAAGGCCATAGAAGAATACGGGAGTATACGAGCCAGCGATTAACAGGTAAATGGCAACATGGTCAAGCTTCCTTAAAATCTCAACTTTGCGCGGCGAAGTTTTAATCCAGTGGTATAAGGAGCTTGCCCCGTATAAAAAAATAACGCTTATGCCGTATATGGTCATGGTGACCAGCTTGGAGACGTTGTTCCTTGATAATATGACCAGGAAAACCAGGCCCACTATTGAGGCGATGAATGTTACAAAGTGGGTCAGGGCGTTCCCCGGCTCTTTTATCTTATATTTTTCCTTCATAACCATGCTTCTTTCAGATTAACAGGGTTGATTGATTATATTATTTTATCACGTTTTTAATAATTTCCTGCCTGGAAAGTATAAATTTGTTGACAGAAAAATAAGCCTGTTAATTGCCTTTCGGCGCCGCCCTGGTATTAAAGGTTAATCAATAACGGGATCAAAAACGGTACAAATGCTGAAAGAGTAGTTCCATTAATAATCGCTATAATAGCGGTATCGGTGTCAGTGGATTTTGCTATCAGGGGCAGAGTAGTATCCATGGTGGTAGCGCCTCCGGGGGCTACAGCCGCCAGCCTGCCAAACCTGGCCGCAAGGACCGGTATAACAATAAATGATATAATCTCTCTCATAACATTTGACAGGAAAGCCAGCGTACCTGTCTCCAGGCTGTATATTTTGGTAAGCAAAACACCTGAAAAGCTGTACCAGCCAAAGCCCGCTCCGATTGCGGACGCCTCCTTGAGAGGCATGCCGATAAACACACCCGCCGCGATAGAACCCAAAATGCTCCCGACAGCAACCAAAACCGGTACCAGCATAACCCGCCAGCCCATCAGGCACAAACGCGGCCAGACTTCTTTTTTACTGCCTATGTCAATGCCGATACCGACGAGCAAAAGGCATAGCGCCGCGGTGGTAAGGGCATCAAGGTGGCTTACCAGTTCGACGGGCAGGACCCATCGCCCGAGGATTAAACCCGCGCCAATTGACAGGACCACGAAATAGATCATACTATTCACCGGCCTTACTGTTTCTCTCCAATGTTTTAAGGTTCTTAAGGATAAACCCGCTGAAAACCTGTAATGCGATCACACTGCCGGCAATGCTCAGAAAGGCTATGATAAACGCTTTTTTACCCATGGATGCAAGGGTGGACAGCAATTCCCGGTTTGAACCCAGCTGTGCGCCCATTACAACAAGTAAAAAATACAATCCCGCCAGGGTGATAAGGTTTGCTTTTTTTAAAGTCTGGCGGGAAGTTTGCCAAAAGGCGCCGAAGACAATGCCCGCCGCCAGTGAAAGTAATATATAAGTCATGCGAAAACCCTCAAAATTCATTTAGAACGGACTATAATACTCCGTTAATTGTTTTCCTTTAAAATTAATGTCTCTTTAGACTTTTCGGTCTGAAGTATTATTATGGCAGCCAGTATTACCAGGCCGCCCACGACCTGGGCCAGACGCAGCGACTCCGATAAAATGACGGAAGCAATGGCCACGGTAAAAACCGGCTCAAATGTGCTTATAATAGCGGCACGACTGGTTTCAATCCACTGCATCCCGGTAAAAAGAAAAACTATGGGCAGGGCAGTTGAAAACACAGCCAGTCCTATAATACTCCACCATCCGGATGGCGTTATCATAAAGTTCAATGTCCCGGTGGACAGGGCATACAAGTCAAAACCAGCAGCGGCGAAAAGAAGCATATAGCCGATCGTTACAGCGGGAGGCCTTTCTTTCGCGGCCTTGTTCCCCAATATAAGATATGCCGAGTAAGCTGCCGCTGCTCCCAGTCCAAAAACGACCCCGATAATATTGATATTTTTAATGGCTGTCCCCAGCACCATCACTAACCCAACAGTAGCGAGCACAAGCGCCGTACTTTTAATCGCGCTTGGTTTCAAGCGGCAGAACAAGCACTCGGCCAGGGCAACCATTACAGGGTAGGTGAAGAGGATGATCGAAGCCAGGGACGCGGTTAGTAATTCCAGTGATAAAAAAAACAAAGTGGAACTGAATGTGTACCCAAGGATGCTCATTAATACAATCCGTTTCAGTTCATTAAAGTTTATTTTTACCGGGTAACCCGCGGCAAATATTATAGCCCAGACAACCAGGCAGGCCAGGCTGAACCGGATGGCCAGGGTTGTAGGGACATTGGCCCCGTTGGCGTATGTTATTTTGGCCAGAATAGCCATGGTGCTGTAGCAAAAGGATGATGCGACAACCAGAAAAGCTCCACGCGTTGTTTTACTCATTATTGATTTATATTTAATCTCTTTCTACAATATTTTGCTTAAAAATGATTTTGTACGGTGATAGAAGCCTGACCCCTAATCCAGCGGGGGTGTTTCCTGGCCTCCCAGGTGGGGCAGCGCCGCGGCCATGCCGAGCAGAAGCCAGAAGTAAACACACATGGTGGGGACCTCGAAAATATTTTCCACCCCGTTATGCAGAAGCACGCCCATAAGGCCGGCGAACAGCCCCCCGGCAAGTCCCTTCAAGTAGGGATCGGTCAGCCTTCTGTAGGAGTTCAGTATACAGCGCACACCGCTGAACAGCAGCCAGACAAACGCGGCCAGGCCGATGATGCCCGACTCGGCCGCCGTCTTAAGGTAAAAGTTGTCGACATAGTTGCTGCTGGGAATGTAACGGGCCGCCACCGCCCCGCCGTATCGCCCGAATCCTTCACCAAAAAGCGGGTTGTTCTGCAGCTTCTCCAGGGCTTTATTCCAGCGGGCTACCCGTCCGGCCCTGGCGCTGCTCAGCAGGTAGGCCGGTGAGAGCATGTAGCCGATGCGCGAGGATATGCCCGGTATAAGCTTTGGCGCGGTGTAAGCTGCGGCTCCCAGTGCCAGCAATATGCGCCAGTTGTAGATGAGGCCGTAGATCAGGAAGGCGCCGGCCATGGCCAGCCAGGCCCCTCTGGAATACGTGAAAAACAGGCTCAGGGCCATCGGCGCCAGGCAGGCGATGTAGTAATATCTTTGCAGTCTGTTGTTGGCCGATAACAGCTGGCTGACTGTAAGCGGTATTAAAAGCACCAGGAAGCTTCCCAAAACGTTGGGGCTGCTCAGGATGGAAAATACCCTGGTCCTGACGCCTCCCTCCGCCGAATCCAGCCAAGTGGACGGGATCTCCACCCCGATAATATACTGGTACACCCCGTGGAGAGCTATCAGAGTGCCCAGGGCAACCAGCAAATTAACCAGTACCCGCGCCTGCTTTTTGTTCAGCAGCAGGTTGCTGGCGGCAAAGAACCACAGTACATACTCCACGTATACCCGCAGCCCTTCGACAGCGACGCCCATCTGGGGCGAGCGGACCAGGAAAAGGAAGACTGCTGCTGCCAGGAAGAGCATTATAGGCATGTCCATCGGAGTCAGGCGGTATGTCATCTTGCCCCGCAGGGCCATTTGGACCGGCCAGGCCAGGACAAGCAGGATCAGCAATAGCTCGTCCCAGTTGCTTGCCAGTAATGCAAATCTGGAATTCCGCAGGGCGAAGTCCACGGCAGGATAACAAATAACAGCCGCCAGGGCCGTTTCGACCCGGATCCCCGCTAAACTGGTGAGGAGTATGCTGCTTTGAAAGGCGGGGTGCGGTTTTAGGTTCAGCAAAAAACTCCCCGGCAGGCCTCTCCTGACAGCCTGTCCCGCCAACTGCAGCGGCCGCAATAACAGGCAGGCAATATAAGAAATCATCCTGGCAAAGAGCGAGCCGCGTACAGCATTCTGGCGGCTCTGCCAGGCCGTATCTGTAAGCCATCTGCAGAAAACGCTGTGCCGGCAAGTTCTGGACAGGCCGGCCGCCAGACGGCCGGTCAGGCTTTCCTGCCATGCCAGTGAGAACATAGCACATTTCCTCCTTAGTTGATCAATGACTATATTATTATAAATCAAAGCTGCCAGGAAATCTATGATCTAGTTGCTTCACCCCGGCCTGCCCGGACGCCATTTTATGTATACAGGGGATAACAACGGGAATGTTCGCCCGGCAGCCCGGCGGGCGGCCAAAAACTCAGAATCTCCTTGTGGAATGAATAGTAAATTGATAAAATGAGAAAAGCACAGCGGGAGGGCGCGTTTGTGGGACCTTTAAAGGTATTGCATATCATCGGCGGCGGGGAATTCGGCGGCGCTGAAAAACATATTTTAAACCTGGCCGGGGCGGTTGACCCCCAGGCAGTGGAGATTACGGTCTGCTGCCTTTTTAGCGCTCCCTTTGTGGAAGTCGCCGCCAGGGCCGGGATCAAGGCCTTGTCTGTGCCCATGCGCAGCAAAGCTGACTTTGGCGTGGTTAGAAAGCTGGCCGCCCAGATCCAGGGCGGGCGATATGATATAGTCCATACTCACGGTGTAAGGGCGAACCTTCTGGGGCGGCTGGCCGCCCGCCAGGCAGGGAAAAAGAAGGTAATTACCACAGTGCACAGCCTTTTGGAAAGGGATTACCAGGGAATAATAAACCGCAGTGCCAATAACCTGGCTGAGCGTTCGACGAGGTGCCTGACCGACCACTTTATCGCTGTTTCACAGGGGCTTAAAGACCGCCTGGTGGCCGGCGGTGTTCCCGCAAACACTGTCACGGTAATCCATAACGGGATATTGCTGGACGGTATCAGGCCTTCTGATGCCGCCGGGCCGGCTGTCAGAGAAAGGTTTTCGCCCGGAGACGGGGCCCTGGTGGGCATTGTCGCGCGGCTTCACGCGGTGAAAGGGCACCGTTATTTTATTGAAGCGGCGCGGGAAGTTCTGCGGCAGCGGCCCCAAACCCGTTTTCTTATCGTGGGGGACGGCCCGTACCGCCCTGTTTTAGAGAAGTTAACCGGCGGCATGGGGTTAAATGATAAGGTTGTATTTACAGGTTTTATTGAAGATATATATACATTGATGGCTGAACTGGACCTGCTGGTGATTTCCTCTTTGTGGGAAGGGTTCGGGCTGACAGCGATAGAGGCGATGGTCCTTGGCGTGCCGGTAGTGGCAACCGAGGTGGGCGGCCTGCCCGAGGTGGTCCGGCACGGGGAGACCGGCCTTCTGGCGCCTCCCGCCAACGCTGCAGCCCTGGCCAAAAGCATCGTCTGGATGCTGGACCACCCGTTAGAAGCCAGGGAAATGGCTGCGAAAGGCGGGGAAATAGTGCGGCGGAAATTCACCGCCGGTGAAATGGCCCGCCGGACTGTAGACCTGTATCGAAAGGTGGCGGGTGCGGAAGGTGTTTAAGGGAGAGAATATCCTCTGCCTGGCCGCTGCCGCCTGGGAGGGAATGTGGGCGCGGGCGCAGCAGTTCATGTCCATATTTGCCCGCCGGGGAAACCGGATAATTTATGTCGACCCCCCGCTTACATTTCTTTCCCCCCTGAAAAACCCCGCCCTGCGGGGCGCGCCGAAAGACCTCTGGCGGTGCGGCGGAGAGAATATCGGCGTTTACAGCCCGCCGGTTATACTGCCGTTCGGCAATATGTACCGGTCCATTAACCGTGTGAACCAGGGGATTATCGCCGGTGGCCTGAAAAGGATCTGCCGGGAACTGGAATTCAAGCCCACCATCTGCTGGACCTACCTGCCCAACACAGTCGACCTCAGCCTGCCCGCAGGCGTCACCCTTGTTTACGACTGTGCGGACGAGCATACCGCTTTTCCGGGCCTGATCAAAAAAGAAACAGTTTTACACATGGAAAAAGAGCTCTTTGCCCGCGCTGAAGCGTCGCTGGCCAGCGCCGGCGAACTCTGCCGGCGCAAGAAAGAGTTTGCCCCGGCTATCGAGCTGGTGCCGAACGGCGCCGATGTGGCGCATTTCAACAAGGCCATGAAGCCGGACCTGGAGGCGCCGGTGGAGCTGGCTGCCTTGACCCGCCCGGTTGTCGGTTATGTCGGGGCGATCAGCGCCTGGTTCGATCAGGAAATGCTGGCCGCCGCCGCCCGATTACACCCGGATTGGTCGTTTGTTTTGGTTGGTCCCGTGGACACCGACGTTTCGCTTCTTAATTCTCTGCCCAATGTACACCTGACCGGCCGCAGGGCGTATGCCTCTCTGCCGGCTTACCTGGGGTGTTTTGACATTGCCGTGATCCCCTTCAGGATCAACGAGCTGACCACGGGAGTGAACCCGGTGAAGCTTTACGAGTACCTTGCCGCCGGCCGCCCGGTTGTTTCATCTGACCTGCCGGAGGTAAGGCCGTTCAGCCCCCATGTGGCGGTCGCCGGGAACCCGGCTGAGTTCGTCAGGGGGCTGGAGGCGGAATTGGCCGGGGATTCACCTGAGAAAAGGGCAGAAAGAATTGAGCTGGCCGAACAGCACTCCTGGGAAGCCAGGGCTGAATCCGCCGCAGAGGCCGTTGAGCGGTCAGAAAAAGAAAATAGTATTTGGAAAACATGAATTAATGATAAGTACTCCCTGGGGCTGTTAATTTGAATTAATCAACTTTTTATAAGTTTGATCAGGATATTTTGAAATAACACTTAATTTAATAGGTGTTATTTTTTTACTTGTTAGACAAAATTTCACACGATTCAGATATTTTGTCGAATTATAATGGAAATTAGTAGAAAATAATGGCTTGAATTTACAGGACTTTAGAATTATATTGTCGAAATGCATGCTTTACAGAAGTTGGTGAGCATAAATGGAAAAATTACTGTTATTTCTTTTGCAGGGTATACCGGAATCGTCGGGACAATTTGCATTAAGTTTGGCCTTGCTGGGCGTTCCCCTGCGCTGGAAGCGCATCATAGCAGCGGGAACGGTATTTGCCCTTATTATGTTCTCTATAAGGACTCTTCCCTTTACTTTCGGTATTCACACGGCGGTAGGAGTATTCATAATTGTTTTCGCAATAAACAGGACTATTTCTCATATACCAATCACGAAAATTTTCATAGCAGTGCTTGTTAACTTTTCCACCTTACTCTTACTTGAATATGTGATAATGGAGATTTTTTTTGCTGCGACAGGACTTGATCCGAATTCAACCATAGCGGAAAATAGCAACGTTTTATGGATACTGTCGGGCCTGCCGCAGGCTTTGTTGCTAAATGTATTTGCCTTGTTAGTCGTCCGGTATAAAAAACCACAGGAGGATGCCTTGAGAATATGAGCTACCTCGCCTTCAGCAAAAATCTGGCCGGGTTCTTAACTGAAAGAGCCGGCCTCGCCGATGAGAAGGAAGCGGTCCTGGCTTATGCGATCGAGATGCTGGTTATCACCCTGGGCAACATTCTGTGCGCCCTAATGCTGGCCGCGCTGCTCGGCGTGCTGCCCGGTGCCCTGTCCTGCCTGGCGGCGGCTTTCATGTTCAGGTACACGGCCGGCGGCGCCCACTCGAGCTCCCCCTGGCGATGCGCCGCGGTCACCATAACCATATATCCGGCGCTGGCCCTGCTGGCTGTATCCCTTGCGGGGCTTGGCACAACATTTATCGATGCCCTTTCAGCCATAGCTATGCTGACCGGGCTGATTACAATTGCCGTTTTAGCCCCGGTCGACTCGCCGGCCGCCCCCATCATATCACCGCACCGGAGAAAGAAACTAAAAGCACTTTCCCTGGCGGTGTTTGCAATAATAGCGGCAACAGTCATCCTCCTGCGCTGGAGCGGCTGGGTTTACGCCGCCCAAATCCGGGTGTGTTTGATATTAACCGTCCTGTGGGTCAGTTTCATGCTCAGCAAGCCGGGGCACCGTCTGATGTTCCTGGTAGATAGAATAAAGTTAAAGGAGGTGCGAGATTTATGAGAAAAATGGCAGTACGACTAATTGTTTTCGCAACAACCACACTACTACTTCTAGCAAACGTATTCGCGGCGTCCGCATGCATGGGGGGGCATTATCAGCCGGAAGTTCCCCAATCGCTAAGGAGGTAAAAAAAGAGGTGGTCCTTCCACCTCTTTTTTAGCGATTAATTCGTTGGGGGTGAGTGTTTTGGAAATGGAATACGGTGTCGTGAACAGACAAAATTCGATCTACGAACACCTGTCGACCATGCAGACGTTATGTATATTCATATTGATGCTGGGCTTTATTGAGTATAAACAAGTCAGCATTTACCCTCTTAATAATTTGTATCTTTTTGCTTTTATGAGCTTAGCAGGGCTGGTTTCAGTTTTATTTTATAAATTAATATTTCTTTGTAATATTGATATTAGAGAGAGCCATACTCAAGATGATTCCAATTACAATATACTAATTAAATATGTATATGCAACCATCCCGTTTCTATTGGTTACAATACTATTCTTTATAAGGAATAACGGTTTTTTAATAGAGTCGGTCTTTGTGCTTCCCGTCTTATTTGCCGCGACAGTGATGGGCAAGAAGGGGGGGTACCTGATGACCACGGTTTGTTCTATGGTTTTAATTTTTAACCAGTCGGATATTAATATTGACTCACTGGTACTGGCTCTCGAGTTAAATATATTTCTTATCTGCACCATGTATGTGGTGGGCTGGTTTGTCGGCGGCCTGGTGGAAATTGAAGCGCAGCAACGCCAGCAGTTGAAGGAAAACATGCTGTCCCTTAAAGAAGAGATGGCCCGGCGGGAACAGATGGAGAAGGAGATGGCCCGCCTGGACAGGTTGAACACCATAGGAGAAATGGCCGCGGGCATCGGCCATGAAATCAGGAACCCGATGACGACCGTGAGGGGTTTCTTGCAGTTGATGGAGGAAAAAGAGAGGTATGCTCAGGACAGGGAGTTTCTTGAACTTATGCTCAGCGAGCTGGACAGGGCGAATTCAATTATTTCCGACTTCCTGTCCCTGGCCAAAAACAAGGCGGTGGACTTGAAGGAACAAAATCTTAACGCAATTATAGAAGGCCTTTTCCCTTTAATCCAGGCGGACGCCATGGTTGCAGACAAAAATATAGAAAAAGACCTGGGAGATATCCCGGCTTTATTATTAGATGAGAAAGAGATCCGCCAGCTAATTTTAAACCTGGTGCGAAACGGGCTGGAGGCAATGCCGGCCGGCGGCAAATTGACTATAAGGACTGTGGTGGACAGGGAAGAGGCGGTAATGGCGGTCCAGGACGAAGGCTCCGGTATCGAGGACGAGGTGCTGGGGAAAATAGGCACTCCCTTCTTTACCACCAAAGACACTGGGACGGGCCTGGGCCTGGCTGTGTGCAACAGTATCGCCGCCAGGCATAAAGCCAGAATAGATGTGCAGACAACACCAAAAGGCGCCACCTTTTATGTCAGGTTTAGACTATCGACGTAGCGCGGAGTTTATATTGCAGATACAACCAGTGATAGCGAAAAGGGGCACGACGTCTTGACGAAGTGCCTCCAATTAATTCACCCGATTTATTCGTTTCCGCTGGATATACAGCTGGATATATAAAAATGCGACAGCCGGGAACCGTCCCCGCTGTCGCACTCATTTTATTCTATGATTTCGACGTTCATAACCTGTCCCTTAAACTCGTAGAGTAAAGTTTTGACGTAGTACTCCTTGTTGCTCCTGATATCCTGTCCGCCTAGGTTGACTGTGCCGCCGGAAATAACCGTCTGCCCTTCCAGGGTAAAAATCACGTCTTTTAAATACGGGTCGATTGCCTCCACCCGCTGGCCGTTGCTGTCCGGATTGATCATGTAGGCAGGCTGTATCTTGAAGTCCTTCACTGCCACGTTGGTATAACTGGAGCCCGAAACTATCTTGTCCCCCACCTTGACATTACTTAGCATTTCCGGGCGTATGGCGGGAGTGATTACCGTTACCTTCACAGTTTTAGGGGTGTTCTGGGCGCTGTCCTGCCCCTTTATTTTATAAACCGCGCCGCCGATAACCAGCAAAACAGCTGCCAGTACCAGCAGGTCGACAACGTTTATCAGCCCAAAAAACTTTCCTTTTTCATCAATAATTTTCATCTTTTAGCTCCTTGTGCAATCTCTATATTACAATATAAATCAATTTTCCGCATAGATCAACTTGAAGATGCTGTCTTGCGGCCTCAGAAGGGATGTTTGTTTAAAAATAACAGGTTTGTATATGGCAGGTTTGCGTTTATAATGGTACAAACAGGTTTTATTGTATACCGGAGGTGGATTTGTTGCTGGATATAAATCAGATCCAGGAAATACTGCCCCACCGCTACCCCTTTCTGCTGGTGGACAGGATCCTGACCGTGGAAGAGGGCAAAAGGGCTGTGGGCATCAAGAACGTAAGCGTGAACGAGCCCTTTTTCCAGGGCCATTTCCCCGGTTACCCGGTTATGCCGGGGGTGCTGATCCTCGAGGCCATGGCACAGGTTGGGGCGGTCGCTGTTTTGAAGATGCCGGAATTCGCCGGTAAAATTGCTCTGTTTGCCGGTATGGACAAGGTCCGTTTCCGGAGGCAGGTATTTCCCGGTGACGTGCTCAGGATCGAGGTCGAGGTGCGGAAACTGCGCGGGACTTTTGGGAAAAGCTATTCCGCCGCCTACGTGGGTGACGAGATGGCCGCCGAGGCTGAAATGATGTTTGCCCTGCAGAAATAAAAGAAAAACAGGCCGCCATGTTTTCAAGGTGTTCTCAAATACTGCCGCAGATGGATACGGAATCAGGTGATAAGTGGAGCAATTCCAAGGGAACCGGCTTCCAATGCTTGCTAGCTAATTAAATGGTGTTATTGAGCTTAATTTTTGATATTGTCACATCTTGTCCAAATACGATAAAATAGCTATGATCCGTGTCTTTAACTAGGATCTTGGAGGGATGCTCGTGCAGATACCGGTAACGGCTATCGTACTTGCCCTGGGGTTAGCCTTGCTGGTTACACCGCTGGTCAAGAAATATGCCTTTAAGGTTGGCGCACTGGACCGTCCCGACCAGAGAAAAGTCCATCAGAGGGTTATGCCGAGGCTGGGCGGCCTGGCTATATATGTCAGCTTTATCGCGGCCGTTCTGCTGACCATGGATATTACCCTGCAGGTCTGCGGGCTTCTGGTGGGCGGCACCCTGATTATCATTCTCGGCTTTTTTGACGACACCAGGGGGCTGTCGCCCAGGCTTAAACTGGCGGGTCAGATAATAGCGGCGGCGGCTGTTATCCCGTTCGGGCTGGAAGTTAATTCTTTAACTAACCCGTTTTCTAACGAGATGCCGATACTTTTAGGCTACCTGAGTATTCCTGTAACTGTGCTGTGGATAGTATCTGTAACCAACGCGGTGAACCTTATCGACGGCCTGGACGGGCTTGCCGGCGGCACGTCTTTTATTTCAGCCCTGACCCTGGCCGGGGTGGTATGGATTGAGACCACAACCTCGGGCGTTTTCCCCGGTCAGAGTGAAGCTGTTGCCCTGGCCCTGATCTTGGTTGCCTCCATAGTCGGGTTTTTACGCTATAATTTTTATCCGGCTAAAATTTTTCTCGGCGATTCCGGATCAATGTACCTGGGGTTTAGCCTGGCTTCCCTGTCTATCATGGGTATGGCCAAAAGCGCCACGTTTATATCGGTAATTATACCCGTGGTCATTTTGGGCATTCCCCTGCTCGATACGGTATTCGCCATTGTCAGGCGTTACTGCGGACGCAGGCCTATTTTTCAGCCGGACAAGGAGCACCTTCACCACCGGCTGATCCAGATGGGGTTAAGCCACCGCCAGGCTGTCCTGTCCATTTACGGGGTTAATGTTGTCCTGGGCTTGAGCGCCATTGTCCTGACCCTGATCTCGCCCAAGCAGGCGGTGATATTCCTGGTGATCCTTTCAACGGTGATCCTGATGGCCGCAAACAAGATAGGTGTGGCCGGCACCGGCGGACAGGCGCCAATTGTGCCTCAACCGAATAAACAGCAGCGGTCCTGATGAACGGGCCGCTGTTTTACTATCGGCTGATTTGTCGAACCGAATCAAAAAAGGAGGATTTTTCTTATGAAAGTAATTAAAAAAGCGGTTATCCCGGCGGCCGGCCTGGGAGTCCGTTTTCTTCCCGCGACCAAGGCGCAGCCCAAAGAGATGCTGCCAATTGTTGATAAACCCGCCATCCAGTACATAGTCGAAGAAGTTATTGAGTCGGGCATTGAAGAGATACTGATTATAACAGGCAGAAACAAACAGGCTATAGAGGACCATTTTGACAAGTCACTTGAGCTGGAGGTGCGTCTGAAGGAAACCGGTAAAACACCCCTGCTTGAGCTGGTCCAGAGCATCAGCCGGCTCGCCCACGTCTGCTTTGTCAGGCAGAAGGAACCGCTCGGCCTCGGCCATGCCGTGCACTGCGCCCGCAGGTTCGTCGGCGACGAGCCTTTCGCGGTGCTGCTGGGCGACGATATCGTGGTTGGTGAGAAACCCTGCCTCAAACAGTTGACTGATATGTATAATGAAGTGCAGTCCTCTGTTATCGCCGTTATGGAGGTGCCTGAGAAGGACGTCTCCAAGTACGGTATCCTGGACTCGGTTGTAGAGCGCCCGGGTTTATACAGGGTCCGGGACCTGGTGGAAAAGCCCGCGCCGGAAAAAGCTCCCTCTAGGCTGGCGATAATGGGCAGGTATATTATAGAACCGCGTATTTTTTCGATCCTGGCTGAAGCCGGTCCCGGCGCCGGGGGCGAGATCCAGCTCACCGACGCCCTCAAGGTGCTGTGCGCGGAACAGCCTGTATACGGGATGACCTTTCAGGGTAAGCGATACGACGTCGGCGATAAGCTGGGCTACCTCCAGGCAACGGTTGAGTTTGCCCTGGCCCGGCCGGATTTGTCGGACGGGTTCCGGAGCTACCTTAAAAACATCTGCAAGGAGCTCAGCTGATGAAAGTCCTGGTAACCGGGGGGGCCGGCTTTATCGGCTCCCATATTGTTGATCTCCTGGTCCAGTCAGGCTGCCGGGTTTCAGTTGTGGATGACCTGTCCACGGGACGTTTTGAAAATATAAATCCCAGGGTGAATTTTTATAAGATCGATATACGCGACCAATATTTAGAAGAAGCCCTTGCCCGGGAGAAGCCGGAAGCGGTAATACACCTGGCCGCCCAGGCGGATGTGCAGCGGTCGCTGAAGGACCCGCGCGCCGATGCGGAAATTAACATCCTCGGGGCGATCAACCTTTTGAACGCCTGCGTTGGCTGTGGCGTCGGCAAGGTCGTTTACGCGTCCACCGCGGCCAGGTACGGCAATCCCTCCCGCCTGCCGCTGGATGAAAGCCACCCCGCACAGCCACAGTCACCATACGGTGTTTCTAAATATACCGTCGAACACTATCTCAGGGTTTACCGGGAATTATACGGAATTGATTACACGGCGCTGCGCTACGCCAATGTGTACGGGCCCCGTCAGGACGCTTCCGGTGAAGGCGGGGTGGTGGCCATATTTATAGACAGGCTTTTAAAAGGTGAGAGCCCGCATATCTTCGGCGACGGTGAACAGACCCGGGATTTCATCTATGTCAAAGATGTGGCCGCGGCGAATATGGCGTCGCTGCGCAGGGGGGGCGGAGGAGCCTTTAATGTCAGCACCGGCGCGGGGTTAACCGTTAACCATTTATTCCGGGAGCTGAAAAAAATTACCGGCACCCCGCTGGAGCCGGTATACCGGCCGCCCCGCCCGGGGGATATTACCCACAGTTACCTATCTAACGAAATTACCTGCGCCTCCCTCGGCTGGCGCCCACGCTACAGCCTGGGAGAAGGGCTGCGGGAAACCGTCGAGTTTTATAAAAAGTCGCAGGTGGTATGATATAACAAGGCGGCAAAAAGGTTTTAACGTCCTTAAATGTTTAACGGGGGATTTTCCAGATGAACAAGTTCCTCATATTTGTTTTACTTTCCTACCTGACCGGCAACCCCCTTCTGGTCCTGGTAATAATGCTGCTGGCAATATTTTTTGCCGAACGCCGCTTTGTCGGTATCCTGCCGGATGTCTTTGAGCCCTGGCGCAGGACAAAAAGGATCAGGCAGCTGAAGAGGGAAATCGCGATAAATCCGGCCAACGCCGAGTCTTACCTGGAGTTGGGCGAGGCTTATTTCCGGCAGGGAAAATACGAAAGCGCCCTGTCTTTTTTGGAAAACGCGGGCGGCAAGATGGAAGGGCACCCCCTTTTTCATTTTTACCTGGGCGCCTCATACTACCAGTGCGGCAGGATTAATATCGGTAAGGAAGAGATTGAAAAAGCGATTAAAGCGAACCCCAAGGTCAGCCTGGGGGAACCCTATGTATACCTTGTCCGGATTTACCTGGAGGAAGGACAGCCGGACGAGAAAATTGAGCATGTTTTTGATAAGCTTTTGTCATACGGCTCACCCAGGGTTTTTTACGAGGCCGGCCGGCAGTTTTTAAGCGGCAATGACAAAGAAAGAGCGCGCCGCCTCTTTCAGGAAACAATAGAAAGCTACGGGGCGTGCCGGGGATCGCTGCGGCGGAAATACAGGAGGTGGGCCGTCCTGGCAAAGATAAGCCTGTCCTCAATTAGTCGTGGGTCGTGAGATGTGTGACATGAGTATCCGGGCATTCCTTACGTCCTGCTCCCCATTTCCCATGCCTTGTGTTTCATTTGTCACAGCCTTATATCTTACGTCTCTTTTCGCCAGCTTCCCTCATCTTATTTTAATGTCTAAAGTTTCTAACTTTCATGTTTTTCAACTTCTCATTTAAACGTTACTTAATTTCTGGTGTTTTATTTTTACTCCTCATGTCCCACTTTTACGTTTCCTATACTCCTCCTCACGGCCAACATCCCTGTTGCTTTTTTCGGCTCTTTAAACTTCTCACGTCTCACGTCCCACATCTCACGTCTCATTATGCCCTTCACCCCGTCCGGCCTTTTTACCAGGGTAATATAATCCTCAAACATTTTCCTGCGCCTGGCTAGTTTTTTTAAAACATTGTCCTCATACTTTTCCATGCTCCGCCCTCCCTCTTTTCCCGCCCGGGTTTCTTAAACAGGTGCATAAATGCCACTTCTGCTGGCAAACTAATGCCTGTAGATTATACTGGGGGGAATGGCAAAATATGAATCCTTACCTGGAAATTTTAATCAGAGCTGTGGGCGCCTTTGCCGCGGTGATTTTTCTGACCAGGCTGGTGGGAAAGTCACAGGTTGGCGGACTGACCATCACAGACTGGGTCAACGGTATTGTTGTGGGGAGCATTGCCGCCGGGCTTGTTACACAGGTTAACGCGCCTGCCGGATATTATGTCTTCGGCCTCTTTCTGTTTATGGTCCTGAACATTGCCTCCAAGTGGGCCGGAATTAAGTACCGCCCCCTTCATAAGATCCTGGACGATGATCCCACGGTAATTGTCCACAACGGTAAAATATTGGAAAAAAATATGCGCAAGATGCGCTACAGCGTGGATGACCTGACCTCGCAGCTCCGCCAGAAGAATGCTTATAACATTTCCGACGTGGAATACGCCATCGCCGAGCCCAACGGACAGCTCAGCGTGCTTTTGAAAAGCCAGGCCTCTCCGCTGACGCCGCGGGATATCA
This sequence comes from Pelotomaculum propionicicum, assembly GCF_048984525.1. Classification (GTDB taxonomy): domain Bacteria; phylum Bacillota; class Desulfotomaculia; order Desulfotomaculales; family Pelotomaculaceae; genus Syntrophopropionicum; species Syntrophopropionicum propionicicum_A. The sequence continues at coordinate 128,951 of NZ_JBMGJC010000008.1, read as the reverse complement.
AATTGCCGACATCTTACCGGGGTGTTCCGGCGGAGCTTGTGGTGGACGGGGTGATTATTCAGCAGAACCTGAGACAGAACAGCCTGGACGAGGAGTGGCTGCTGGGAGAGCTTCAGAAGCAGGGCATTCAGTCCTTAAAAGAAGTTTTTTACGCCAGCCTTGACACTGAGGGCAACCTTTATGTGGACAAAAAACGTGACGAAATGGACAACGTCCTGGATATTACCGATAAGCTTCCCGGCGGGATGCCGCAGTAATAATTGCATTCCCCGTAAGTTTTTATAAGCTGTAAGGGATTAATCCGGTACCTTAAAAGATTAGAAGAAATTCAGCTGCAAAGGGGCAGGAAAAATTGAAAAAAATATTTTTTGGGACAGACGGGTGGCGCGGCATCCTGGCCGAGGATTTTAATTTTTCCAATGTACGCCTGGTAGCCCGTTCCATAGGTATGTATATCTTAGACCACGGCCTGGCGGCAAGAGGTGTTGTGGTTGGCTACGACAACCGTTTTTTTTCCGACCGCTTCGCCGCGGAAATAGCCGGGGTGCTGTCCGGGCAGGGTATCCCGGTCCGCATCACAGATGGCGCTGCCCCTACTCCCGTGGTGGCTTATGCGGTAAAACTGTACCATGCGGGCGGCGGGATCATGCTGACCGCCAGCCACAACCCGCCTGAATACAACGGCATAAAATTTATACCGGAATACGCGGGACCGGCGCTGCCCCATATCACCGGTGAAATAGAGGACAATATCAGGAAGACGATGGATGCCGCCGGCAGGGAAACAGATAACGGAGGCAGCAAAAAAGCCGCGGTAATAAAGGTAAACCCATACCCGGATTATGCCCGCCATATGAACACACTGGTGGATATCAATGCTATTGGGGAAGCCGGGTTAAAAGTAGTCGTAGACCCGATGCACGGCGCCGGGGCGCGTTACCTGGAAAACATGTTAATGCACGCGGGGGCTTTGGTTACCGCAATTCGCGATTACAGCGACCCCCTGTTTGGCGGCGGACTGCCTGAACCCACAGCCGGGTCCCTTGGCCTTTTGCGGGAAAAGGTCATAAACAGGGGCGCTCACCTGGGCTTGGCCCTGGACGGTGACGCCGACCGCTTCGGCATAATCGACAGAAGCGGTGAATTTATAACCCCCAACCAGTTTCTGCCCGTTTTGTTGTATCACCTTTACAACGTTAGGGGGATGCGGGGTCCGGTGGCGCGGACTGTCGCCACCACCCACCAGCTGGACAGGATAGCCGGCAGAGCCGGTCAGCAGGTATTTGAAACGCCGGTTGGTTTTAAATATATTGCGCAGTGCCTTACCGAAAAAGGCGCCGTTCTGGGAGGCGAAGAAAGCGGGGGGCTGTCCGTGCAGGGCCATGTGCCGGAAAAAGACGGTATCCTGGCGGGGCTCCTGGCGGCTGAAATTGTCGCGGTACATGGCAAAAGCCTGAACGAGCTGATGGAACAGGTGGCCGTGGAATATGGAAGCCTGTACAGCGAACGGCTGGATGTCCATACCTCCCTACCGGAAAAGGAACGGGTTTTGAGGCTTTTAAAGGAGCTGAAACCATCGTCTCTGGGAAAACGGCGGGTTGCAGGAAGGAATGCGGTTGACGGGGTCAAGTTTTTGCTCGAGGGAGGAGCCTGGGTGCTTGTCCGTCCCTCCGGGACCGAACCGCTGTTCAGAATTTATGTGGAAGCGAGCACCCCTGAAGAATTGAAGGAGATACAGAAGGATACGAAAACACTGCTAGGGCTCTAAAACGTGTCAGGAGAACCGTCCCCTTGACACGATCGTGTCAAGGGGACGGTTCTCCTGACACGCTTAAGAAAAATATTCCAGGAGGAGGATTTATTTTCTTGGGGTAGAAATAAAGTAAACGGTGTTGAAAAATGACGACTGGTAAATTCATCTTCAAGGCGACGCTTCTGATCGCCTTTTTTATCTTGATGTCCAAGGTGCTTGGACAAGTTCGGGAATCTGTAATAGCGAGCCTGCTGGGAACTACCTACCTGGCGGACGCTTACCAGATAGCCATGAAGGCGCCGAACATGCTTTTCGCCATTATCAGCGGGGCGCTGGCCACGGTGATAGTGCCTGTTTTTACTGATTACGTCTCCAGGGGCGAGAAAAGTGAGGCCTGGAAGCTGTTCAACACGGTCATGGTCCTGGTCTTTTTTTTCTTCCTGTTTGCCTCTGTCATCGGGATTGCGGCGGCGCCCATACTGGTCAAGCTTGTGGCGCCGGGCTTTTCAGGCCTGACCAGGGACCTGACTATTGAACTCTCGCGGATTATCCTGCCGTGGATGGTCTTCGCAGCCCTGGCCTCCCTATTCACCCAGCTTCTAAACGCCAATAATATTTTCGGCATCCCGGCCTTCAGCACCTCAGTCAACAATGTCTTTATCATTGTTTTTGCTCTTACCCTCGGTAAAATATACGGCGTATACGGCCTGGCCCTGGGCACGACTCTGGCCATGGCCGCCATGGCCCTGGTGCAGTTTCCCGTTCTTTGCAAGACGGGGTTCAGGATAAATCTGCGGCTGGACCTGCGCCATCCCGGCCTGAGAAAGATATGGGTCCTCGCCCTGCCGTCTTTATTCAGCCTGTCGGTTATCCAGGCCAATGTGTTTGTGACTTTTGTGCTGGCTTCCTGGCTGGTCGTAGGAAGCGTCTCGTCGCTTGGGTACGCTTACAGGTTGTACCTGTTACCTGTAGATCTGCTGGTTACCGCCCTGACGACGGCTGTTTTCCCCACCATTTCCCGGCTGGCTGCCGAGGTTGAGATGGAAAGCTTTGCCGCAACCCTGCTCAGCTCATTAAAGGTTGTATTCGTTGGGATTATCCCGGCCAGCATGCTGTTCATAACTTTAAGTCACCCGATAGTGAACTTTGTTTACGGATGGGGAGTTTTTGACGAGAAAGCAGCGGCAATGACCTCTGCCGCGCTTATATTCTATTCAGTGGGTACGGTGGGTTATGCAAGCGCTTATCTTCTAGTCCGCGGTTTTTACTCCCTGCAGGATACCCGCACCCCGCTCAAATTAAGTATAGTACAGGTCCTGATTAACCTTGGCCTCAGCCTGTTGCTGATCGGGCCTCTCCAGCACGCCGGCCTGGCCCTGGCCAGTTCCCTCTCCAACCTGGCCTATATGGTTTTGCTGATGTGGTACCTGGGGAAAAAAGTTCCCGGCCTGTACCAGGGGGGCCTGTTGAAATTTATACCGGCAGTCATAACAGCCGCATCCTTGATGGCTGTGGTGTGCTACGTGGTCAGCGGCGAGCTGGCGGGCCAGGTGCATGGAAAAATAAGCCTCATAATCCAGATTGGCCTTTCTGGAATGGCCGGGCTGGGAGTTTTTGTGGCTGCACTTTTCGCCATGAGGCTGGAAGAGGCTCATGTACTCTGGCGGGCTTTCAAAAAGGCGCTGGCTGGACGGCGGGCTTAATTGGGATTGTAACCTTTCCGCCCCCGGCCACATACGCTGGTGGGAGGAGGTGTGAGCAATGCTGTTCAAGATTTCCGACCTGGGCTTAAGAGATATCGTAAACCTGGTTGACGGGGCGAAACTGGGGCCCGTCAGCGATGTTTACATAGACCTGGAAACCGGGAAGGTGCTTTCACTGGTGCTCTCCGGCGGCAAAAAGTATTTCGGGCTCATGAACGCCGGCAGGGACGTTGTGGTGCCCTGGGAGAAAATCAAAAAAATTGGCGTGGACACGGTCCTGGTCGAAGTTGAGAATAACGCGAGGGCTCTGTAATTTGAAATAGATTAGACTTTAGTAATGTGCGGTTCTAGCCGCGCATTATTTTTTAAGTGTTAATTTAAAACTGACGCGTAATTTCGTAAAATTTGACATTAACGCTGTGGTTTTGTTAGAATATATTATCCATACATTCCTTTATTAGCAAATAGAGGGTTGCCATACAGTTATCTGAACCTCTGACCCGGAGGTTTGATTTGTGTTTAGGATGTTTTCCATATTAAGGAGGTATCATTATGGGCAGGCAGTTATTTACATCTGAATCAGTAACAGAGGGGCATCCCGACAAAGTTGCCGATCAGATTTCTGACGCGGTGCTGGACTCAATATTTGAAATAGATCCTTTTGCCCGTGTGGCCTGCGAAACCATGGTTACAACGGGCCTGGTCCTGGTAGCCGGTGAGATTACCACAGAATGTTATGTTGACATTCCCAAAGTTGTCCGGCAGACGGTCTGCGATATAGGCTACACAAGGGCGAAATACGGGTTTGACTGCGATACCTGCGCGGTCCTCACCGCTATTGACGAGCAGTCCTGCGATATTGCCCAGGGTGTGGACCGTTCGCTGGAAACCCGGGACTGTGAAGGAGGCGTCGATCAATTCGATTTAATTGGAGCAGGCGACCAGGGCATGATGTTCGGGTATGCCACAAACGAGACACCCGAATTGATGCCTATGCCGATATCAACCGCCCACCGCCTGGCCAGGCGGCTGGCTGAGGCCCGGAAGAGCGGTCTGGTTCCTTATCTGAGACCGGACGGTAAAACCCAGGTTACCGTTGAATATGAGAACGGCCGGCCCCGGCGCATGGATACCATTGTAGTTTCAACCCAGCATCACCCTGAGGTGGAACTGGCGGTGATCCGGGAAGATGTGATCAACAAGGTAATCAAGGCGGTTGTTCCACCGGAATTTATAGACAAAGATACGCGGTTTTTTGTCAACCCGACCGGCCGTTTTGTCATCGGCGGACCCCAGGGAGATACCGGACTTACCGGCAGGAAGATCATCGTTGATACGTACGGCGGTATGTCCAGACACGGCGGGGGCGCCTTCTCGGGAAAGGACCCGACCAAGGTTGACCGGTCGGCCAGCTATGCCGCCCGCCACGTTGCGAAAAACATTGTCGCAGCCGGGCTGGCTGACAAGTGCGAGTTTCAGGTGGCATACGCCATCGGGGTGGCGCACCCGGTTTCGATCATGGTTGACACATTCGGCACCGGTAAAATTGACGAACAGATGCTGATTAAACTGGTAAGAGAGCACTTCGACCTGCGTCCCGCCGCCATAATCGAGAAATTAAACCTGCGCAGGCCCATATATAAGCAGGTAGCGGCATACGGTCACTTCGGGAGGATTGACCTGGACCTGCCCTGGGAGGCGACTGACAAGGCTGAGGCCTTGCGGAGGGCGGCAGGCATATAGCTAATAGGGACGGTTATCTTTCACATATATACAACAGACTCGTATCTTAACAAAACATTTACAACCTGAGCCGGGCAAACCCCGGCTTATTGTTTTATAATGCTATACTTTACTGTTATCACCCCCGCATGGCGTAACGCATAATTTGCATGAGGGGGTGTAAGCTTGAAACCGGTTTTTCTATTGCTGGCCTTCCTGGCTGCCGCGGCTGTCCTGTTATGGAAAATATGCAGCCGGGTTAAAAAAAAGCGGCTGCCGGAGCCCGGCAGGATAAATATAAGGATATTGGTTAAAAACCAGGAGACATGGATGGAAGGGTTCGTCCGCAAACTATTCAGGGTAATTAAAGACAGTGACCGCCTGGAAGTATTTCTGGTCGACGACGGTTCAAGCGACCGCACTGCTGATATCCTTAACTGCCTGGAAAGGATATACCCTTTGCGTACACTGACCGCGGGAGAAGACAGTACGATAAATAATTGCGGCCCCGTTACGGGCCCCGGGCCCTCTATGGTCCTGCGATTTGATGTAAGGGGCCTGAAAGGCAGGGATCTATTAAATGCGCCCTTGTTCTGCCATCTCTCCCATTTAAACGAAGGTAAATCTCAAGTTTTGTCGAAGTAGTTCCTACCTGTTAATTTGGGGTGTGAGTATCTTGCGGGCTAAACAGGGAGCGCTTCATATTATCTTTACCTGGGTGGTCGTGGGACTGGCTGTCTGGCAGCTGGCCGTTATGCTGCCTGCCCTGGAACTCGACAGCGTGCGGGAGCTGCTGGTGATTGTCTTCCTGGGCGTGCTCGCAGAGTGCCTGGCTGTCCCTTTTACTTACGGCAGGCTTTCGGGCGCTTTTGTGTTAGTCCTGTCAACCTTCCTGATTTACGGCCCGGCTGCCGCGGCCTGGGTGAGCTGCCTGGCCGCCCTTTTCGGACAAGGTATCGCCAACCGGGGCAACCCGATCCGCACGGCATTTTTCAATGCCGGCCAGTATGTGCTGGCAGTGGCGGCGGCAGACATGCTGTTCCGGTTAAGCGGCGGCGCGCAGGGGCTGGTGTTGCCGGCCAATATATTGCCGCTCCTTGTTTTTACGATATCCTATATCACGGTCAACCATATCCTGGTATACCTGTACCTGGTGCCGAACAGGCAGGGCGTGTCAGGCCGCGTTTCCTGGATTGACAGCGTCAAGTGGGATATGCTGACCTATTTCTTTGCCGTTCCCCTGGGTATTTTAATTGCCATGATGTACGGCCACATCGGGCTTTCAGGGACGGTCCTCCTCTTTTTTTCCATCCTCGCCGTCCAGCTGATACTGCGCTTCTACGTGTCTCTCCAGGTAACCAACATGGAGCTGACCGCTTTTTATAAAGTCGCTAAAACCCTTGAAGGCAATCCAAACTCTACGGAAGTCATGGAACAGATATTAACAAACGCTAAAAAGGCTGTTCCGTTTCGCACCGGTGTGGCCTATCTCCGTCCGGAAGAAGGAGCGCCCTACCTTCCCGTGGCCGTAACCGGGCCTTATGCCAGGCAGCTTATGTCAACCGCTGTTTACCAGGGAGAGGGTGTGTTCGGGCTGGCCCTGGAAAACAGGGAGCCTGAAATAATATATGACACCAGGACTCACCCTCTGGCTCAAAAAGAGCCTGGTTTATGCCAGGCCCTGCGCTCGCTGATCATCGTCCCGCTTTTTTCGGGCAGTGATTCGCTGGGAGTAATTGTGCTGGGTGAAAAGCGGCCTCTGGTTTTTGATCACAAGCACCTGCATATTATGACCGTCCTGGCCGGGCAAGCGGCGGTGGCCCTGGAAAACTACCTTCTGAACAGCAGGCTCAGCCAGGTCCTGTCCAGGGACACGCTCACAGGTTTATTAAATTTCGACGCTCTATGGGGTATGGTTTCCGAGTGCTGTGAAAGTTCCCCGAAGGAAGATTATCCTGTCGGGCTGGTTTTAATCGACATAGATCGTTTTAGAATATTTAACCAGCGTTATGGCCGGGCGGCGGGAGAAATGGTGCTGGTGGAGCTGGCAACCCTGGTCAACAGCAATTTGCGCAAGGATGACGCGGTGTCGCGCTACGGCGGCGATGAGCTGGCCCTGCTGCTGCCGGGGGCCGGGGGTACGCGGCTGGTTGACCTGGCGGAAACATTATTGAAAAGAATTCGCGGGCAAATTTTCCTGCGGGGAGAAGGCAGGTCGGCCAGGATTACAGTTAGTATCGGCACTGCGGAATTTCCCCGGGACGCCGGCGACCCGACCGGTCTTTTTAACGCGGCGCAGAGAGCGCTGGACAAGGCTAAAGAAAGCGGCGGGGACAGGGTTGTTTCCGCCGCGGTGCCGCTGGTTGACCAATGCCGGTTGTTCTGATTGATTTTAAATTACCGTGATGATACCACCTGGAGGGTCTACGTATTGCTGTCTCTCTGGAAAGACCTGCTAAACCTTATTTTCCCGCCCGGTGTGGACTGCCCCTTCTGCGGCGGGCCAAGGCAGGGAAACGATATATGCGGCAAGTGCCGCTCTATCATCGCCTGCTACAGCCAGGAACTATACTGCAGGCGGTGCGGCCGCTTTACCGGGAAGGGCTCGGTAATCCCCAGGGTTTCCGGCCATTTTTGTTTTACCTGCAGAAAGCAGGAATGGCCTTTCGAGCTAGCCCGGGCGGCCGGCCCTTATGAAGGCGTATTGAAGGAAACGATCCACCGTTTCAAATACCTCGGCCGCCGGGGCCTTGCTTCCAGCCTGGCCGGCCTGATGGCGGAAACTGCCCGCGCGGAACCTTTATTTACCTCGGCAGACCTGGTACTGCCGGTGCCGCTTTCAGATGAAAAGCTCCGGTTGAGAGGTTTTAACCAGGCTGCCCTCCTGGCTGACGAAGTCGGGTACCGGCTTCAGATACCTGTAAACGACAGGCTTCTGGTCAAGGATTTTGAGACCAGCTCCCAGGCCGGCCTGAACAGGACCGCCAGGGAGATTAACCTCAAAGGGGCCTTTAGAGTGACAAATGCTGATGCAATTCATGGCAGGAACATCATGATCATCGATGATGTTTTTACAACCGGCAGCACTATGTCGTCAGCAGCTCTTGTTATTCGCTCCGCCGGGGCAAGACATGTGTTTGGTCTTACCGCCGCTGCCGGCCGGTATTTCTAATTTTCTACAAAATTCATGCCAGTGTTTTACATAAAATGACATTATATTTCAGGCGTTAATATTTTACCCACATAGAAAAGGCCGATATATTAAGTTATTAACAACGTTATACACATTATCCACAGGTTTTTCTTCACATCAGCACATGCAAAAGGAATTTTTCGACATTTGTGGGTTTCATAAAGACCTTTTATCGAACGCGCTCCATAAATAAAACTTATAATTTCTATTTAATTTATACAGTGCTTGCTATGGCAAAAATGTGGAAAGCTTGACAATCTTATCCCCCTTATGTTAACATTTCAATACAAATTACATAAATGTAAGATCAAGTTTTTAGGAGGTATGTTTGTGTTTGGCAGGGTTAAATGGTTTAACCAGGAGAAGGGTTACGGCTTTATCGAGAGGGATGATGGTGGGGACGTATTTGTCCACTTCTCGGCGATTCAGGAAGAAGGCTTTAAGACCCTAGCCGAGGGTCAAAAGGTTGAATTCGATATCGTCGAAGGCGCCCGGGGGCCACAGGCGGCCAACGTGATAAAAATATAAAGCTGAAATACCCCAGCTGAGCCTGGGGTATTTAAATCTTATACAGTTTGGGCAGGATTTTATGCTGTAAAGGGGAATAATAGGCACAAGACAGAATTTTTTCAAAGGAGGCCATGCATATGGGAGTACAGGTTCGCGGCAGAAACATCGAAGTGACTGATGCCTTGAAGGAATATATAAACAAGCGTCTCGGGAAACTCGAAAAACACATTGATAACTTGGGTGAAGCACAGGTTACCCTTTCTGTGGTAAGGGGATTTCACCGCATTGAAGTGACCATTCCCATCAACGGGATGATCCTGAGGGGAGAAGAAAGCACCGGAGATATGTATGCTTCCACCGACCTGGTAGTGGATAAGCTTGAAAAACAAATTGAGAAATACAAAGGCAAGCTGCAGAAGAGGGGAGCCAGGTTTGTCAACGACGTGAAGGCGCCTGCTGCAGTGATTGCCGAGGAAGACGGGCCGCGCCTGGTGCGGACAAAACGTTTTGCGATCAAGCCGATGCCGGTTGATGAGGCCGTCCTCCAGATGAACCTGCTCGGACACAATTTCTTTGTGTTCTCCAATGCGGAGACCGAACAGGTCAATGTGGTATACAAGCGCAAGGATGGCAATTACGGCCTGATCGAGCCGGAATTTTAAACAAACTGGCAAACAGGCGCCGCTCTTGAGCAGGCGCCTGTTTTTTTTGTCATCCCCGTACCCGGTACCTAAGTTATTAAGTTATTTTCAATTGGGCTGGTAAATAGTGCCATAATTGACGGTATTGTTGAACATAAAGTATAATATACAATGGTTATGTATGTTTATATGTTAAAAATTTGAGGTGTAATAAAATGCTCGGGTTTATCAAAAACTGGCTTGACGACAACGCCCGCGAAGTAAAAAAACTGCAGCGCACGGTTGATGAGATCAACAAACTGGAGCCAAAGATGAAAGCGCTCTCCGAGGAAGATCTCAGGGGCATGACCGCGGTTTTTAAAGGACGCCTTGACAAGGGCGAGGGACTGGACGATATCCTGCCGGAAGCATTTGCGGTGGTGCGTGAAGCATCCCGGCGTATCCTGGGCATGAGGCATTTTGACGTCCAGCTGATGGGCGGGATGATACTGCACCAGGGCCGCATCGCCGAGATGAAAACAGGTGAAGGCAAGACGCTGGTGGCCACGCTGCCGGTTTACCTGAACGCTCTTACCGGCAGAGGGGTCCATGTGGTCACGGTCAACGACTACCTGGCGCGCCGGGACAGTGAGTGGATGGGCCGGATATACAGCTACCTTGGTTTAAGCGTCGGACTGATCGTGCACGGCCTGGACTGGGACGAGAAAAAGCGGGCCTATGACTCTGACGTGACATACGGCACCAACAATGAATTTGGTTTTGACTACCTGCGGGACAACATGGCCCACCACCCCAGCCAGCTCGTGCAGCGGGAGCTGAATTACGCCATAGTTGACGAGGTGGACAGCATCCTCATCGATGAGGCCAGGACGCCGTTAATTATCTCCGGCCAGGCTGACAAGTCAAACGAACTTTACAATACATTTGCCAGGATCGTGCCCCGCCTGAATGCGGAAACAGACTACACAGTCGACGAAAAAGCACATACGGTCGCCATCACCGAATCAGGTGTGGCCAAGGTGGAAAAGGCCATCGGCGTGCATAACCTTTACGACGACAAGAATATCGAGCTCACCCACCACCTGAACCAGGCCCTCAAGGCAAATGCCCTGATGAAAAGGGACCGCGACTACGTGGTTAAGGACGGCCAGGTGATCATCGTGGATGAGTTCACCGGCCGGCTGATGTTCGGCAGGCGTTACAGCGAAGGGCTGCACCAGGCCATTGAGGCCAAGGAAAATGTTAAAATCGAGAGAGAGTCACAGACTCTCGCCACGATTACATTTCAGAATTATTTCAGAATGTACGGAAAGCTGGCCGGTATGACCGGCACGGCCGAAACCGAGGAGCAGGAATTTAAAAAGATCTACAACCTGGACGTGGTGGTCATACCCACCAACAAGCCGCTGGTCCGCGTTGACGCGCCGGACGTGATTTACAAGACCGAACCGGCCAAGTTTCGTGCCGTGGTGAACGAGATCGCGGCACGGCATGCCAAGGGGCAGCCGGTGCTGGTAGGCACCATTTCCATTGAAAAATCAGAAGTCTTAAGCGGTTTGCTCAGAAAAAAAGGCGTGTCCCACCAGGTGCTCAACGCCAAGTACCACGACAAAGAAGCTGAAATTGTGGCCCAGGCCGGGCGCTACAGCGCGGTGACCATAGCCACCAACATGGCGGGCCGCGGCACCGATATCCTCCTGGGCGGCAACCCGGAGTTTCTCGCCCGCCTGGAAATGCGGCGGGATGCTATGCAGCATGAAGCCGCCGGTGAGAACAACGGGACCACGGCGGAGGACGAAAGCCTGGTGCTGGAGCCGCTGCTGAAAAAATACCGCCTGCAGACGGAAGACGAACATGCCAGGGTAGTTGAGTTGGGCGGCCTGCACATCATAGGCACGGAGCGCCACGAGAGCCGCCGCATCGACAACCAGCTGCGCGGCCGCTGCGGCCGCCAGGGCGACCCCGGCTCCAGCCAGTTTTACAGCTCCCTGGAAGACGACCTGATGCGCCTGTTCGGCTCTGACAATATCGCGGGGATCATGGAACGGCTGGGGATAGAAGAAGACATGCCCATCGAGCACTCGATGATCTCCAAGTCCATCGAGACCGCCCAGAAGCGGGTGGAGAACCGCAACTTTGATATACGCAAGCACGTGCTGCAGTACGACGACGTAATGAACCAGCAGCGTGAACTGATCTACAGGCAGCGGCGCCAGGTGTTGACCGGTGAAAACCTGAAAGACGACGTCCTGGAGATGATTGACGCATGCGTGGAGCGGGCGGTCGCCACTTACGCGCCGGAGGGAGTCCATCCCGAAGAGTGGGATTTCCACAGCCTCCTGGAACAAGCGGAGCAGCTGTTCCTGCCGGGACATAAGCTGTCCCCCGCGGACCTTGAGGACATGGGCCGCGGTGAACTGGCTGGTTTCCTGACAGAAAAAGCCCACGAAGCTTATGAGGCCAGAGAGCAGGAACTGGGGGCCGACACCATGCGGCAGGTGGAGCGGGCTGTCATGCTGCGCATTGTCGACGACAAGTGGATGGACCACCTGGACGCCATGGACCAGCTGCGGGAGGGCATCAGCCTGCGCGCTTACGGCCAAAAGGACCCCTTGATTGAATACAAATTTGAAGGGTACGAGATGTTTCAGAATATGATCAACACCATCCAGGACGACGTGGTGCGCTACATTTTCCGGGTAAACGTGGTCCAGCCTGAGCAGCAGAAGCGACAGGTGGTGGAAAACCGTTACACTGATGACAGCGCCAAACAGCCGGCGCGCAAGGAAAGCAAAGTTGGCCGCAATGACCCCTGCCCGTGCAACAGCGGCAAAAAATACAAGAAATGCTGCGGCCGGGCGGAAGCGGTGTAAAAAAACTGTTTTCACATGATTAACAGGATTAAATTAGGTTTTTATTAAAAAGAATTATCACAGGATTAACTAGATTTTATAGATTAACAAGATATAAGGAATTTTAAAGGTAAAATAATTAAATTAATAATTCCTATTTTTTAATCCTGTTAATCTTATTAATCATGTAAATCTTGTGATGATAAATATTTTAAAAAGGAATGGTTGAAGGAATGTTCACTGAGTTAAAAAGGGAGCTCGAACCGCTTGGCAAAAGGATTGAAGATTTGAGGGTTTCTCTTTGACATAGCCGGTAAAGAAGAAGAAATCGGCAGGCTGGACGCGCAAATGCTCAACTGTGGTTTTTGGGATAACCAGGGGCTGGCGCAAAAAACTGTCCAGCGGGTGGCAAACCTGCGTGATAAAGTTTCAGTATTCCAGGAGCTTGCGAATAAGTACGAGGAACTTGAGGTTTTAATAGAACTGGGCCAGGAGGAAGAAGACGATTCGCTGGCCGCCGAAGCGAAAGAAAGCCTGGATGCGGTGTCCAGGCTGGTTGAAGAAATGGAATTGGCGGTGCTTTTAAACGGCCCTTACGACCGGGGCAACGCCATCATCGCCCTGCACGCCGGCGCCGGCGGCACCGAAGCCCAGGACTGGGTGGAAATGCTCCTGCGGATGTACGGGCGCTGGGCGGAGCGGCACCGTTATAAGATTGAGATTTTAGACATGCTGCCCGGTGATGAAGCCGGCATTAAAAGTGCCACCATCGAAGTTATCGGCGCCAATGCGTACGGGTACCTTCTGGCGGAAAAGGGAGTGCACCGCCTGGTGCGCATCTCTCCTTTTGACACCGCCGGCCGGCGGCACACTTCTTTCGCTTCGGTGGACGTCCTGCCGGAGGTGGAAGAAGGCATAGACGTGCAGATCGACCCGGAGGACCTGAAAATAGACACTTTCCGCTCCGGCGGCGCCGGCGGGCAGCACGTCAACAAGACTGACTCGGCCGTCCGGATGACCCACCTCCCCACCGGGATCGTGGTATCATGCCAGAATGAACGCTCTCAGATGGCCAACCGGCTGGCAGCAATGAAAATGCTGAAGGCCAGGCTTATTGACCTGGAGATCCGCAAGAAAGAAGCCGAGCTTGCGGCGCTGCGCAGCGACCAGCAGGATATCGCCTGGGGCAGCCAGATCCGTTCCTATGTATTCCACCCCTACAGCATGGTCAAGGACCACCGCACCGGCTGGGAGACGGGGAACATAAACGCGGTGATGGACGGTGAGATCGACCCTTTTATCGCCTCCTACCTGAAAGATAAGGCGCGGGGCCAGGTTGGGACGTGAGGCGTGAGAGTAATAAAACATAGTTAATAGTGTTAAAACTTTTTGGCTTTATTTAGACGTGAGAATTTTAAAGAGTCATGTGACGTGTCGTGAAAAGTGAGATTAAAGGGATAATCACAAGGGACAAAAACGCCCTTGAGAAATACCTGGATTCCCACGACTTGCGACCCGCGTCCCATGACTTTTTTTATGTCTTCATAGCGCCGGCACATTCTGGATATCATAAGCGTGTCAAGGGGACGGTTCTTTTGACACGATTTTATCGTTCACCGGATTGTTGGGAGCCAGCCTTGATTCCGATTTGTTGGAGTGTCGCAGATGGCGTTAAAATTATTCCGGGAAATAGCCGGTGTGAGCGCGGGGGTGCTGTTAACAGCCCTGGGGCTGGACATGTTTCTGATACCAAACAAGATAGCGGCCGGAGGGGTCAGCGGTATTGCCACCATTTTGTATTACCTGATCAATGTGCCGGTAGGCCTGGCTATGCTGTCCCTGAACGTGCCGCTGTTTGCAGCGGGCATCTACCGGCTGGGGCTGCGCTTCGGATTTCGTTCTCTGTTCGGCACGGTGGCCCTCTCCGTTGCTGTTGACGCCCTTGCTCCTTTCCTGCCGGTGCCCACCCAGGATATCCTGCTGGCCAGCCTTTTTGGTGGAGTGCTGGTGGGCCTTGGTCTCGGATTGGTTTTCCGGTATAACGGCACCACCGGGGGGACCGACCTCGCCGCCGCTTTGCTGCGCACTTATACCGGCGCCAACATCGGCCAGATGCTTTTTCTGGTGGACGCCACTATTGTGATCGCGGCAGGAATTGTTTTTGAATCCGCCGAGCTGGCAATGTACGCGCTGATAACCATTTTTGTGACCGCCTGGATGATCGACCTGGTGCAGGAGGGGTTCAGCTATACCAAGGCTTTTTTAATAATATCCGACCGGCCTTCAGAAATAGCGGCGGCTATTGTCAGGGGGTTGAACCGGGGCGCCACCGCCTGGCCGGCCAAAGGTGTCTACACCGGAACAGAAAGGGAGATTATTCTTTCGGTGGTGAACCGGTCGGAGGTAAGCCGCCTGAAGGAAATTGTTTATGAGGCCGACCCGCGCGCCTTTGTAATCCTGGCAGACGTGCACGAGGTGCTGGGCGAAGGATTCAAGCAGTACAGGTAAATTTTGGTCGTGGGACGTGAGACGTGAGACGTGGGTATTTACTGCGTTCCTCAAGGGTCTTTTTTAACACGGTGCTCTCAACTCTTGCTTCTGACGTCCTTTGACACACTTATCGTCCACTTGGTCTCGGTTTATAAGTATATCCTGCATTTCTTTTGGGTTCTTGACCCTTAAGGTCTATCTTGCAGTCTCATGTCTCACTTCTCACGTCCCACATCTCAATACGCGGGGCTTTTTCTTTTTCTCCCTTTTTAGGAAGGATTATAACTTGTTCTGTCGAAGATTAACTAGGTTTGTTATTTGATGTCTTAACTAATCAGCTGATAAGGACCATTATGAACACACGAGATATGAGGTGCTCTGTTTGATCCAGCTGCAAAACGTTACCAAGACTTATCTCAATGGAGCCAAGGCTCTCATAGATGTCACCATGAAGATCAACAAAGGCGAGTTCGTGTTCCTGGTGGGGCCGAGCGGCGCCGGCAAGTCAACCCTGACCAAACTCCTGTACCGGGAAGAGGTCCCTTCCCGCGGCCAGATCATCCTCAACGGGAAAAACGTGGTCCGTATGAAACCACGGGAAGTCCCTTACCTGCGGCGCAAAATAGGCATGGTTTTTCAGGATTTCCGACTGCTGCCCAGGAAAACAGTGGCTGAAAATGTTTCTTTCGCCCTGGAGGTTATCGGCGCCTCAAATAAGGAAATTAAAAAGGCTGTGCCTGCAGTGCTGAGCATGGTGGGACTCACGGAAAAAGCGGATATTTTCCCGGACCACCTGTCAGGCGGCGAACAGCAGCGGGTATGCGTGGCGCGGGCTATCGTAAACAACCCGGTCCTGCTCATTGCCGACGAACCCACGGGCAACCTGGACCCGGAGACATCATGGGGATTGATGAAGCTTTTCATGGATATTAACCGGCGCGGCACGACTATTATCATGGCCACTCATGCCTGGGATATTGTTGATGATATGAAGAAACGCGTAATAGAGCTGGCAGGCGGGAGAATCGTGCGGGACGAGGAAGAAGGTGCGTACCGCAATGAGGCTTAAGACCATTCAGTATTATTTCCGGGAGGCTGTCCTGTCAGTGATCAGGAACAGCTGGATCTCAGTGGCGTCAATAGGTGTTGTCGCCGTCTCTCTGCTGATCCTCGGCAGTTCCCTCCTGCTGGTGATGAATGCCAACAACATCGCGGCCAACCTGGAGTCAAGCGTGGAAATCAGTGTGTTTTTTAAAGATGAGATAACGCCGGACGAGGTGCAGGATCTCGAAAACAAACTTGCGGATAAGCCTGAAGCGACCCAGGTTGTATTTGTATCAAAACAGCAGGCTCTGGAAGAAATGAGGGAAAATTTCGGAGAACAGAAGGATATTCTGGACGGCCTGGAAGAGAAAAACCCGCTGCCGGACGCTTTAAGGATTAAAACCGCCACCGCTGAGCAGGTAGCGCCGCTGGCCGCTGAGCTGGAGTCTTACGCCCAGGTTGATGATGTGCGCTACGGACAGGGTGTCGTTGAGAAAATGCTGGCACTTTCCAAGTGGGTCCGCACGGCCGGGTTAATCACCATGGTGCTTCTGGGAGTGGCGGCAGTTTTCCTGATCGCCACTACTATCCGACTTTCTGTTTATGCCCGGCGCAAAGAGATCGGCATCATGAAATTCCTGGGAGCGACCAACTGGTTTGTACAGTTTCCCTTCGTACTGGAGGGAATGATGCTGGGGCTGGCCGGCTCGCTTATGGCGGTCCTGGTTGTTTATTTCGGATATATATCGCTAATTGACAATATACAAATTTCACTTCCTTTCATGCAGCTGGTCACCGACCGGGCTTTAATCAAACCCCTGATGGAACTGCTCCTGTTAATGGGCCTGGTAATCGGGGCGGCAGGCAGCCTGATCAGTATGCGCAGGTTTTTAAAGTCCTAGCGCGCCGCACCTTGTTATGGGAGTTAAAACAATTTAAAGATATTTCCGGATAGTAAGGGGTGAGTTTTTTGAAGCCCGGTTTTATAAAGTGGAAAGTGGTTGTTATAACGGTGATGGTTTTGCTTTTGCTGGGCACTCTGGGCGCCGCTTACGGAGATGACTTGGAAAAGCAGCTGGAAGAGACCCGGGAGCAGCTCAATGAGGTGAGAAATGAGGCTGACCAGGCCCGGGGCGTGGTCAGGGATTATGCCAGCGAGGTCGCTTATTATAACGGGTTAATCAGTGAAAAATCTGTTCAGCTGAAAGATCTCCAGGATACTATGGATAGCTCCAGGGAGACCCTGCGCGTGACCGAGGCTGAACTGGAAGAAGCCAGGATCCAGCTGGACAAGAGCACCGAGATATTGAACAAAAGAGTGCGCAGCATCTACGAGGTCGGCAATGTCAGCTACCTGGAGGTTCTTTTTGAGGCCAGGGACTTCAACGATTTTATAAACCGGTTTGAACTGTTGAAACGGGTAGTGCACCAGGATTCTGAGACTATACAACAGGTCAAGGCGGACCGCCAGCGGCTCAATAACAAAAAGGCCGACCTGGAGGTGCAGCAGCAAGCCCTGACCACCCTGATCAATGAGCAGGACGCCGCCCGCAGGGAGCTTGACCTCAGAAGGGGCGAGAGGGACGCCTTGCTCAGCGAAGCCGAGTACAACCTCTGGGATATCGAGGCGGAAGCCTCCCGCCTGGAGGAACAGGAGCAGCAGATCCTGCGTGATATCGCCCGCCTGCGGGCCAAGGACCGGCCCGCCTCCACCGGCGGTTTCGCCTGGCCGGTGCCCGGCTATAATGACATCTCCTCCGTATTTGGCTGGCGTGAGCACCCCATCCTGGGGACAGGCCGCATGCACAACGGGATAGACATACCGGCGGATTACGGCGCCGCGGTCGTGGCGGCCCAGGACGGCACTGTCATTGACGTAAGCTACATGAGCGGCTACGGCAATGTCGTCATGATCGACCACGGCGGCGGTCTGACGACCCTTTATTCACACCTTAACGCCCAGCTGGTTTACCAGGGGCAGGAGGTCTATAAAGGCGATACCATCGCCGAGGTCGGCAGTACAGGTCTTTCGACCGGGCCTCACCTCGATTTCTCGGTAAGGGTTGATGGTGAACCGGTCGACCCGATGAATTATTTCTAAACTTTAAACACGCGCATATTAATGCGGCAATGTCTGAATACTGTTGGCAGGGAACTGCCGGCGGTATTTTTTTTGAATAAAAACTGGTAAATTATTATATTGGACATGTTTACCAGATTGATGTAGTATAATATCGTATCAAAACAAAGTAGGTGTGAGCAGCTTGAGTTACAACAAGTTCGAAAGCAGTGCCGCCGACAGGCGTCTCAAATTCCTGGCAATATTTATAATTGCCGTTTTCGTTATTATGGGCGCCCTGGTGGCGACAAATTACAAACATATCAGCAACCTGGTCAAGGTAGTTGCCATCGTCAGGACGCAGTACCTGCAGCCGGTAAACTCGGCCCAGATGATCGACGGGGCCATAAAAGGGATCGTGAACTCACTGAACGATCCTTATTCCGTCTACCTGGAACCGAAGACCTTTGCCATGCTGCAGGAACAAATAAAGGGGTCTTTCGGCGGCCTGGGCATCCTCGTTGGCGTAAAGGACCAGAACTTGACGGTGGTCCGGGCTTACCAGGGGACGCCTGCTGCAAGGGCGGGCATTGAGGCCGGGGACGTGATCGTAAAGATTAATGAAAGCGACGCCAGGGGAATCGATCTGGAAACAGCGATTAACCTGATGAGAGGACCGGTGGGTTCGACCATAAACCTTACCGTCGAAAGGCAGGGAAGCACGCTTCAATTTACTAACATAGCCAGGGAAGAGATAAGTGTACCCACAGTAGAGGGGCGGGTAATCGTTAATTCGGATATCGGCTATGTAATAATCAGCCAGTTTACTGAACGCACGCCCGAAGAGCTGAAAGCGGTCCTGGCGAACCTGCAGGGCAGCAAAATAAAGGGTTTGATCCTGGACCTCAGGGATAACCCCGGGGGTGAGCTTACTTCCGCGGTTAACGTGGCCAAGAATTTTATTCCCAAGGGCCCCATCGTATATATTGATTACCGCACCGGCAGGGACCAGGAATTTCCATCAGAGGGGCTGACAGTAGGACTGCCCCTGGTGGTATTAATCAACGGCGGCAGCGCCAGTGCGGCCGAGATATTGGCGGGAGCGGTAAAGGACACCGGCGCCGGGACCCTGGTAGGCACAAAAACGTTTGGTAAAGGCGTCGTCCAGACCCTGTTCCAGTTGGACAACGGGGCGGGGCTCAAGATTACGACAGCCAGGTACCTGACTCCTAATAAAAACGATATCAACCTGAAAGGGATCGAGCCGGACGTAACTGTGCAGGCGCAGGAACCTCCCCACGATCCACAGATGGACCGGGCAGTCGAGATTATGAAGCAGAAGATAGCGGGCTAGAGCGATTGAACTGCCGCGGGACAAACTCCTGCGGCTTTTTCAATATGCTTAACATATATGCCGAGGTGAAGTGTTTTGTTCCCTTTTCTCCAGCTTATTCCTATAACTTTACAGGCCTTTCTGCAGACCTTTATTGATCCTGCCTACCTTTTTCTCTACCTGGTCGTATGCGTTATAATCGCCATACAGTACAACCGGATGGAAAAGTTGAGGGAAAATTTCTTCGGGGCCAGGGCCGGGCGCACCAGGAAAGATTTTCTGGCGGCGATTGGTTACGGCTTGCTCGGCGGTCTGCTCGGCAGTTACCTGGTGATATTCGTCGGTCTCACCATTTCTGGTGAACTGTACTACCTGTGGCCTGTGGCAATCCTTTTGATGATGATTAATATCCGTTTTTTATGCTTCGCCTACGCGGGGGGTATCCTGGCCCTGTCCAATTTAATCTTCGGTGTCCCGCAGATTAACCCTTCTCAGATCCTGGCCCTGGTGGCCGCCCTGCATATGGTCGAGAGTTTTCTTATTTTTGCCGGCGGCCACCTGGGCGCGGTACCGGCCTATATCAAGGGGCCGGAGGGAAAAATCATCGGCGGCTTTACCCTGCAGCGGTTCTGGCCCATCCCCATCGTGGTGCTGGCTGTAATAACGGGTGGAATGGCCGATGGCGGTATCGAGATGCCCGGCTGGTGGCCCCTGATCATGCCCGGGGTGGAAGGAAACCCGCAAGACCTCATTTTTGCCTTGCTGCCGCTGGTGGCCGGTCTGGGGTACGGCGACATAGCCATTGCCAGGACCCCGGCTGAAAAAAGCAGGCTGTCCTCTCTTTTCCTGGGCCTGTACAGCCTGGTCCTGCTGGCGCTGGCCGTGCTGGCCGGCCATAACCGGGCGGTGGCGCTGCTGGCGGCGTTGTTCTCCCCCCTTGGGCACGAGGCGGTCATTTATATAGGCAAATGGTTCGAATTAAAGGGCGAACCTATTTATGTTCCCGCCGCGGAGGGGATGAGGCTCCTGGACGTGCTGCCGGACGGGCCGGCCTGGCGGGCCGGCCTGCGTCCCGGGGACGTCATTACCGCGGTAAACGGGGTCAAATTTACCGACAGGACTGAGTTTTACAACCTGCTGCAGTCCTCCTTCCTGCCCCCGGGAGTTGATTATATAAGCCGTGCCGCCGGCGCGGCCAAAAACACTGTGATCAAGCCGCCTGAACCGGGAAAAGCCTGGGGCCTGGCGCCGGTTCCGGAAAGCAACGAGGGCAGGTATGTGGAACTGCTGACGGTGGGCCCCCTGGGCCGGTGGATATTGAAACTATGGGGCAAAACTTCGCGTTGACTATTTTAGTTGACGGGGATATAATCGTGCCGAGACCGGCAGGGGGGTTTAAACCTTGAACAAGGTGCCTTACAGCGAAGATCATGATTTAAGCGTCATAAAAAGCCTGGACGAGCTGAAAGAGATGGCGCTGGCCTGCAGTCGCTGCGGCTTGCGGGCGGAATGTTCCGGGGTGGTGTTCGGCGAGGGTAACCCATGCGCCAGGCTGATGCTGATCGGTGAGGGGCCGGGAGCCGAGGAAGACCGGTTGGGGAGGCCTTTCGCCGGCAAGGCAGGGCAGCTCCTGGACCAGATCCTGGGGGCAATCGGCCTGGAAAGGTTTGAGCATACCTACATCGCCAACGTGGTGAAATGCCGGCCGCCCGGCAACAGGGTGCCGCGCCCGGAAGAAGCCAGGCAGTGTCTGCCCTGGCTGTACCGGCAGATCGAATTGATTTCCCCGGCGCTGATCGTCCTGCTGGGGGGGACGGCGCTGCAGAACCTGGTCGATCCCGAGGCAAGGATTACCAGGGCCCGCGGCCAGTGGCTGGAAAGCAAGAGCGGCATAAAAATAATGCCCACTTATCACCCGGCCGCGCTGCTGAGAGACCCGTCCAAGAAACGCCCGGTCTGGGAGGACTTTCAGAAGGTCAGGGAGGAATACATGAGCGCAATGAATAAATAAGCCGGGGTTGCCCCGGCTTTGTTTTTACCCGGTACAGACAGGTTCGTTTTCCCTGTGGCCCGAATCGGCGCTAAACTCGTCTGCGCAGGAAAACTGTGTCAGCTCCGGCCAGGCGCACGTGCCTTCTTTCCTGGCCTGCTCCAGCAGCGCCATGTAGCGCCTCTCCGCCGAATTGATTTTGAAGATAACATATTCATCCAGGTCGCTGTCTATATAGTCTGCCTCTTTGAGAGCCAGCTGCCAGTCGCGCCGGGCGCACTCGACCGCTTTCACCAGGTCGGGAGTCGGAGGTCCTTCCACCATCTCTCTAAGCCTGGATATTTCAGACAGCGTTAAGGATTTAATTGTTGACAACATGCTCATTTATTAATCACCTCATCATCATTATAGATAGAAATGATGGAAAATAAAAGGTGTGTTTACATAATATAACAAAAGTTGTCAGATTTTTCGTTCGACTTTCCCCTCAATATTTAGACAACTTTTCTGACATAATAAAGTCAGACTTGAGTATGAATGGGGTTGAAAGTCATGAGCATAAAAATCACTGCCCATAAATTGATGCTTATCCTTATCATTATCATCAGCATTGCTTTTTTATACGGGTGCGCCAGAAAAGCGCAGCCTCAGAAAAAACCGGTCAATAACGGCGGCGGCCAGGAAGTCAAAATAGCTGTGAGTTTTGCCGACATGGAAAGGGACGGCAACCAGATCATAAAAAACACCATGTCGGCCAGGCAGGGCGGCCAAGGGCAGGGCCAGCAGGGGGGCCAGCAAAACGGGCAGCAGGGCGGACAGAGCCAGCAGGCCGGCCTTGACGTTGTGCCTGTTCAGACCGGGCAAAACGGTGCCCAGGGGCAGGGCCAGCAGGGTGGTCAGCAGAGCGGCCAGGGTCAGCTTAAGGTTAGTATCACCTGGCTGGATGCTAAGAACGACTCTGCCCAGCAGGAAAAAGACATCGACCAGCTTTTGAGCCAGAATGTCAAGGCAGTAATCCTGCAGCTGGTGGATCCCGCCGCGGGGTCCAGGATAGTCCGCAGGCTGGCCCAGGCTAATATAAAGGTTATAGCGCTGGAAACACTCCCGATTGATTCACCTGTTGACGGCTATATTACCACCGACCATGCCAGAACCGGAGAACTGCAAGCGCGCTACCTTATCAGCGCGGCCCAGGGGCGCGCTGCCGCATTGAAAACTGTTATACTGCAGGGTGATAAAAATGACCGGGTTTCGACAGATATCGCATCTTCAATACTGCAGTACCTGAAAGGCCAGTCCCAGGTGCAGGTAGTCCTGGTCAAGGACCATCCGCGTGGTGACCCGCAGATGGCCGCATCCACACTGGAACAGGTCCTGGCCTCAACGGGCGGCGGGATCGACGCTGTTGTCGCCACCGACAGCCGCATGGCTGCCGCTGCCGCTGACCTTTTGAAGAACCGTGGATTAAGCGAGAGGGTTATAACCGTTGGGGTCGGCGCGGATCAAAAGTCATCGCGGTCCCTGGCAGCGGGGGACCATGACGCGGAAGTCGACGTTATGCCGGAACTGATCGCGCAGTACGCCTATGACGCGGCGGTTGGCCTGGCTGCAACCGGGTACTGGCAGAATGACAGCCGGATCAGGAACGGGGATTTCGACGTGCCTGCCAAAACTACGCCGGTACGTTTGATTACCAGGAGCGAGTCCTACCTGCTGGAGCAGCGCTGGGGCCAGGCCCAGGGGCAGAATCAGGGACAGCAGGGCGGCCAGCAGGGCGGCCAGCAGAACAGCCAGCAAAACAGCCAGCAGGGTGGCCAACAAAACGGCCAACAGGGCGATCAGCAAAACGGCCAGAACAGCCAGAACAGCCAGTCAGGCGGCCAGAACCAGAACAGTGGAGGCGGAAGCGCCGGCAAAAAAACCACACTGAGGGTAACCACCCAGGATGGCAAGACAGTGGAAGTACAGATAAACGGTGAAATTAAAAAAATTGAAACAATTGACGGCGCCGGTGGAGCAGGCGGGCAGGGCGGCGGCGCGGGGACCGGAAGCGGCCAGGGCGGCAGCGGCAGTTGATTTATAAATAAAAGAGAGAACCCTGCTCCGGGTCCTCTCTTATGTATTTGCTCATTTCATTTCGGGAGGGTCATCTGCCTGCCAGGTCTTTCAGGTTTTTGCCCGCTTTAAAAATTGGAATTCTCCTGGCTTTAATCTTTGTTTTAGCTTTATTAGTTGGATTATAAACTTTTCTAGCCGCGCGATTTTTTGTGGCAAAAGTGCCGAAACCCACCAGCCTGACTTTTTCTCCTGCGGCAAGTGCCTCTGTCACTGAGCCGCAGAACGCTTCCACAGCCTTTTCGAGGTCTTTTTTCGTGAGATTTGTCTTTTCACTCAAGCACTTTATTAGTTCAGCCCTATTCAGTATATATCACCTCCGAAGCAAGTAGTTGTATCGTTAACTATATTTGCAACCCCCCTCCGCAGTTAAAACAATCAGTGATATTTATCTTTATTTAGATATTTATCAAGGTTTCTTTTTGATATAAATACCTTTCTGGCTCTGTATCTTTTTAAAATATATTTAGCCGTTAAATAGTAAAGCAGCAGAAGCGGAACGACATAGGCAATAATATTGAAAGCGTACTTGTTGCAGGAGTCTGGCGGTGTGAAACGCAGCCCCAAAAACAACAATATCAAACTAAATATAAAAAGCATTTTGTCTTTCATGGTATCCCGCTCGCATTTTATTTAATTAAATAGACCTTAAGCAGCTCAGTAATGTATAATTCTACATATTTTCTCTATATTATATTTTTTTTGACAATACTGAAATAAACGAAGATCCTAATTTTTTACGGGACCTCAGTCCCAAAAGCAGGACTGCAGGCTATTTTTACACCCTGCTGCCGTAACAAATTTTTATGAAAACAGAACATACTTTCGGCAGGCGGCTCCTTATGGTATACTAATTGTATTAAACAGACTGAAAGGTGAATTAATGCGAAGATTCAAGATTGAATCCGAATACATTCCCAAAGGGGACCAGCCTGAAGCCATTACGGCCCTCGCGGAAGGGATTAAGAACGGCCGGCAGGGCCAGGTTTTGCTGGGCGCCACCGGCACCGGCAAAACGTTTACCATGGCTCATGTGATCCAGGCGCTCCAGCGGCCAACCCTGGTGCTGGCTCCGAACAAGACCCTGGCCGCGCAGCTTTGCGGTGAATTTAAGGAATTTTTCCCCAATAATTCGGTTGAGTATTTTGTCAGCTATTATGATTACTACCAGCCGGAAGCTTACATCCCGCATACCGACACCTATATTGAAAAGGACTCGTCCGTAAACGACGAGATCGATAAGCTGCGCCACTCCGCCACCTGCGCCCTTTTTGAGCGCAGGGACGTAATTATCGTGGCCAGTGTTTCCTGCATCTACGGGCTTGGCGACCCGGAGCAGTACAGCACCCTGGTCCTCTCCCTGCGCCGGGGGGAAACGTACGACCGCGAGAGCGTGCTGCGCAAGCTGGTGAGCATCCAGTACGAACGCAACGACATCAATTTTATCCGGGGCAAATTCAGGGTAAGGGGCGACGTGCTTGAGATTTTTCCGGCTTCCGCTTCGGAAAAAGCGATCCGGGTGGATTTTAACGGCGATGACGTGGAAAGGATGCTGGAGTTTGACGTGCTCACGGGAGAGATCCTGGGCGAGCGCAGCCATGTTTCTGTTTTCCCGGCCAGCCACTACGCCACTTCCAGTGAAATAATGGAGCGCGCGATTGGGACTATCGAGGCCGAGCTGGAAGAGCGCCTGGCGGAGCTGCGGGCGCAGGGTAAACTCCTGGAGGCGCAGCGCCTGGAGCAGCGGACCAACTTTGACCTGGAGATGATGCGCGAGATGGGGTTTTGCAGCGGCATTGAAAACTACTCGCGCCATTTAACCGGCCGGGCGCCCGGGCAGCCCCCCTATACCCTGCTGGACTATTTCCCGAAAGATTTTATAATGTTTATCGACGAGTCTCACGTGGCCGTACCCCAGGTGGGCGCCATGTACGAGGGCGACCGCTCCCGCAAGAAAGCGCTGGTGGAATACGGGTTCCGTCTGCCGTCGGCATTTGACAACCGGCCTCTTACCTTTCAGGAGTTTATAGAGCGGCTGAACCAGGTGATTTATCTATCAGCCACGCCGGGTCCTTACGAACTGAAGCATACCTCCCGGGTGGTCGAGCAGATTATCCGGCCCACCGGGCTGCTTGACCCTGAAATTTCCGTACGCCCCTCCCAGGGCCAAATAGACGACCTGCTGGAGGAAATTCGCCTGCGGGTGCGGCGCGGGGAGAGGGTCCTGGTAACCACCCTGACCAAGAAGATGGCCGAGGACCTGACAGACTACCTGCGCGAAATCGGGATCAAGGTGCGCTACCTGCACTCGGACATCAAGACCATCGAACGCATGGAGATCTTGAGGGACCTCAGGCTGGGCGTTTTCGACGTGCTGGTGGGGATCAACCTTCTGCGGGAGGGGCTGGACCTGCCCGAAGTGAGCCTGGTGGCCATACTGGACGCAGACAAGGAGGGCTACCTCCGGTCTGAGCGATCCCTGATCCAGACCATCGGCAGGGCGGCCCGCAACGTTGAGGGAAAAGTAATCATGTACGCCGACAAGGTCACGGACTCCATGAACAGGGCGATTACGGAGACGAACCGCAGGCGCGGCGTGCAGGTCGAATACAACCGCCGGTACGGCATTACGCCGGAGACCGTCCGGAAATCGGTGCGCGACGTGATAGAGGCTACCCGCGCCGCCGAGCCGAAGGCCATTTATGAGGCAGTGCCCCAAACAGGCAAAAAGATGACCAAGTCCCAGCTGAAGAAAACCATCGCCTCCCTGGAAAAAGAGATGCGCGAGTCGGCGCGCCAGCTGGCTTTCGAGCGGGCGGCCCAGCTCAGGGACGTGATCATCGAGCTGCGCCTGCAGCTGCGCAGTGAAAAGGGCATCGGCCCCGCCGTCCCCGACATCCCCGACGCCTAAAAACCGTGTCAAGGGGACGGTTCTTCTGACACGTTTTTGAAATTTATCGAAGCAAATGAAACGTGGGAATCATGGGGACGTAACTGGTGATACATTGAAGATTGTAGCAAGAGGCCGTTTCCCTGTATCAATCGGGGTGCTCCCCGGTCCATTAATCAGGATACTCCTCGGCCTGAGTGTCTGACCGAACAAATATTTCAGACCAGTTTCCGCTCAGGTGTGACTTCATACCGCCGTATACATTTAATTAAGGGACTCCTCGAATTAGATAAAATTTTTAATGGCGTGTCGACGGAACCGACCCCCTGACACGGTTTAATAAGGAGTTAATATATGCTTGACAAAATTCTGGTCAAGGGCGCCCGCGCCCATAACCTGAAAAATATAGATGTGGAGATCCCCCGGGATAAGTTCGTGGTTATTACAGGGCTGTCCGGATCAGGCAAGTCTTCCCTGGCTTTTGACACCATCTACGCCGAGGGGCAGCGCCGCTATGTCGAGTCGCTTTCCGCTTATGCCCGCCAGTTTCTGGGCCAGATGGACAAACCGGATGTGGATTACATTGAAGGCCTTTCACCGGCCATTTCCATAGATCAGAGGACAACCAGCAATAATCCCCGCTCCACGGTGGGGACAGTGACAGAGATCTACGACTACCTCCGGCTGCTTTTCGCCAGGGCGGGGCGGCCGCACTGCCCCCGCTGCGGCAGGCTGATTACCCGCCAGGCGGTGGAGCAGATGGTTGACCATTTAATGGCCCTGCCGGAAGGCACCAGGCTCCAGATCCTCACGCCCGTGGTGCAGGGGAAAAAAGGCGAGCACGTCAAGGTCCTTGAAGATATCCGCCGCGGCGGTTTCGTCCGGGTCAGGGTAAACGGCGAGGTGCTGGACGCCTCAGAGGATATTAAGCTGAACAAAAACAAAAAACACACCATCGAAGTAGTGGTGGACCGCATAATTATACGCCCGGGCGCCGAAAGAAGGCTAGCCGACTCCCTGGAGACAGCTCTGAAACAGGGCGGAGGCGTGGCCGCTGCGGCGTTGGCCGGCGGTGAAGAAATAATCTTCAGCGAAAACTTCGCCTGTGTGGACTGCGGGATCAGCATCACCGAAATATCCCCGCGCTTGTTTTCATTTAACAGCCCATACGGAGCCTGCCCGGAATGCACCGGCCTGGGTTTCAAGAGGGAAATCGACCCCGGCCTGGTGGTCCCGGACCGGCGCAAGTCGATAGCGCAGGGCGCTATCGAAGGCTGGCACAAGGGGAGTTATTCCTACCAATTCCTGGAGGGACTGGCCGGGCATTACGGCTTCAGCGTGGATACACCTTTGGACAAACTGGTCCCGGAACACCTGGATGTGATATTGTACGGCACCCGCGGCCGGCGTTTTCAATTTATTCTCCAGAATGATTATTACGGCCGCAGGCATGAAATGAATGTCCCATTTGAAGGGGTAATCAACAACCTGGCCAGGCGCTACAGGGAGACCGGCTCCGAGCACCAGCGCGAGGAAATCGAGCAGTACATGAGCAGCCGGGCGTGTCCAGCCTGCGGGGGCGCCAGGCTCAAACCCGAGGCCCTGGCGGTGAAGCTGGGAGGACTGTCCGTATCCGAAGTCGCCCGCTTTTCAGTGCTTGAAGCGAAAAACTTCTTCAGCGGGCTTGAGCTGACCAGCCGCGAGCAGATTATAGCGCGGCAGATTTTAAAGGAGATCAACGAGCGCCTGGGTTTTCTAATCAATGTGGGCCTGGACTACCTGACCCTGGACCGGGGCGCGGGCACCCTGGCGGGCGGCGAGGCTCAGCGGATCAGGCTGGCCACCCAGATCGGCTCCGGCCTGATGGGCGTGCTCTATATACTGGACGAGCCCAGCATCGGGCTGCACCAGCGTGACAACCAGCGCCTGCTCAAGACACTGGAGCGTCTGCGCGACCTGGGAAACACGCTGGTCGTGGTCGAGCACGACGAGGACACCATGCTGGCGGCCGACCACATCATCGATATCGGGCCCGGCGCGGGCGAGCACGGCGGCCGGGTGGTCGCCACAGGCACTTATAAAGATATCGCGCAAAACCCGGATTCAATAACCGGCCAGTACCTGAGCGGCAAGTTGT
This sequence comes from Pelotomaculum propionicicum, assembly GCF_048984525.1. Taxonomy (GTDB): domain Bacteria; phylum Bacillota; class Desulfotomaculia; order Desulfotomaculales; family Pelotomaculaceae; genus Syntrophopropionicum; species Syntrophopropionicum propionicicum_A. The sequence continues at coordinate 100,519 of NZ_JBMGJC010000008.1, read as the reverse complement.
ATATACCGGTGCCGGGCAGCCGCCGCCCGTTAAACGGCAAGGCGGTGGAAGTGCTGGGCGCCGCCGAAAACAATTTAAAGAATATAGACGTGGCCTTTCCCCTGGGGGTGTTTACCTGTGTTACCGGCGTGTCGGGCTCGGGCAAGAGCACCCTGGTCAACGACATCCTGTACCGCAAGCTGGCCCAGGAACTGCACGGGGCCAAAACTCACCCCGGGGAAAATCGCGGTGTCCGCGGCATAGAGCAGCTGGACAAGGTGATCGATGTCGACCAGTCTCCCATCGGACGGACGCCGCGCTCAAACCCGGCCACTTATACCGGTGTGTTCAACGACATCAGGGACCTGTACGCGCAGACGCCGGAGTCCAAGATGCGCGGCTATAAACCCGGGCGCTTCAGCTTCAACGTCAAGGGCGGGCGCTGCGAGGCATGCCGGGGGGACGGCATTATCAAGATCGAGATGCATTTCCTGCCGGACGTCTATGTGCCCTGCGAGGTCTGCAAAGGCCTGCGCTACAACCGGGAAACACTTGAGGTCAGGTACAAGGGTAAGAATATTGCCGATGTGCTTGAATCAACCGTGGAGCAGGCGGTGGATTTCTTCCGCCATATTCCGAAGATATACCGCAAGCTGAAGACGCTGCAGGACGTGGGCCTGGGATACATCCGCCTGGGGCAGCCGGCGCCCACGCTTTCCGGGGGCGAGGCCCAGCGGGTGAAGCTGTCGACGGAGCTGTCCCGCAGGTCCAACGGCAAGACATTCTATATCCTTGATGAACCGACCACGGGGCTGCATACCGCCGACATCGACAGGCTATTGACAGTGCTGCACCGGCTGGTTGAAGCGGGCGATACCGTTGTGGTTATCGAGCACAATATGGATGTGATCAAGACTGCCGACTATATCATTGACCTGGGCCCGGAGGGCGGGGACGGCGGCGGGCAGGTGCTGGCCGCCGGCACGCCGGAAGAAGTGGCCTCGGTGCCGGGATCTTACACCGGCATGTTTTTGAAAAAAGCCCTGAAAAGCGTGTCAGGGGGACGGTTCTCTTGACACGATCGTGTCAAGGGGACGGTTCTTTTGACACGCTTTTGAATTTAGCGCAAGGGACGGTTCCCGTGTGCCAGATTTGTTTACATTATTGTATTGCGTGAAAGCGGTGCGCTGAATGCAGCTGGAAGAAAAATTGAAGCTCCTGCCGGCCAGGCCGGGAGTTTACCTGTACCGGGACGACAAGGGAAAAATAATCTATGTGGGCAAGGCCCTTTCGCTCAAGAGCAGGGTCCGCTCATATTTTCAGCCGGGCGCCCAGCTGCCGCCTAAAACAAAGGTGTTGCTGGAGAGAGTGGCTGATTTTGATATTATTGTGACCGACTCGGAAGTGGAGGCCCTGATCCTTGAGCAGAACCTGATCAAAGAGCACCGCCCCCGTTATAACGTCATGTACAAGGATGACAAAAGCTATCCTTACTTGAAGGTGACGCTGGCGGATGATTTCCCCAGGGTCATGATCACCCGGCGCCATGTAAAAGACGGGTCCAGGTATTTTGGGCCTTATACCCGGGTGGGAGCGGTGAATGAAACGCTGCGCCTCTTAAAAAAAATCTTCCCCTTCCGGTCCTGCAAGCAAAAAGAGCCGGCGTTAAGGCAGAAGCCGTGCCTGAATTTCCATATCAAGCGCTGCCTGGGGCCATGCGCCGGGCAAGTTGACAGCGACAGCTACCGTTCGATGATCAACGAGATATGCCTGTTCCTGGAAGGCAGGCAGGAAGACCTGGTCAAACGGCTGGCTGCCAGAATGGAAGAGGCAGCGCGGGTCCTGGACTTTGAGCTCGCCGCCCGCCTGCGCGACCAGCTGCAGGCTGTGCGCGAGGTGGTTGAGCGGCAAAAAATTATCACCGGCGGCTTTGAGGACCAGGACGTGGTTGCCGTCGCTGGCGCCGATGTTCTCGATGAGGCCTGCGTGATGGTGTTTTTTGTCCGCGGCGGTAAGCTTATCGGCAGGGAGCACTTTATGCTGCAGGGGGTGGAGGGCTTAAGCCGGCCGGAGGTAATCGCCTCCTTCCTGAAGCAGTATTACACGGATGTTGACTTTGTACCGAGGGATGTTCTTCTCGCCGTTGAGGTGAAGGACGAGCAGGCTGTGATAGAGCAGTGGCTTTCAGGCAAAAAAGGATCAAAAGTCACTTTGAAGGTGCCCCGGCGCGGCGAAAAGAAAAAGCTGGCGGACATGGTGGCGGCCAACGCCCTGCTCACCCTGGAGCAGCACCGGTCGGAGGAGGCGGTCCGCCGGGAAGACGCGGCTGAGGCACTGGCGGGGCTGGCGGAGAAACTGGGCCTGACAGGCTCGCCCCACCGCATGGAGTGCTACGACATCTCCAACACCCAGGGGACCGACAGCGTTGCTTCTATGGTCGTTTTTATCGACGGCAAGCCCGCCAATGATCAGTACCGCCGCTTTAAAATTCGCACGGTCGAAGGGCCTGATGATTTTGCGTCAATGCAGGAAGCCCTGCGCAGGCGTTTCAAGAGAGCCGCCGAGGAGCGGGAGCTGTTTAATTCCGGACTGATTTCAAGCAGGGAAGCTAAGTTTTTCACACTTCCCGACCTTGTTATCATTGACGGGGGCAAAGGGCAGCTTGCGGCCGCCCGCCACGTGATGCGGGAGCTGGGGTTCTCCCATATACCGGCTTTTGGTTTGGCCAAAGAAGAGGAGGAGATCTTTGCCGAGGGGCGGTCGGCGCCGGTTATAATTGACAGGTCCTCCCCTGCCCTGCACCTGCTGCAGCGCCTGCGGGACGAGGCTCACCGCTTCGCCCTGTCCTATCACCGCAACCTCAGGGGCAAAGCCGGGCTCAAGTCACTGTTGGACGAGGTGGAGGGCGTCGGCGAAGTGCGACGACGCGCGCTGCTAAAGGCTTTTGGCTCCCTGCGGGAAATCGAAAAAGCCACCCCGGAGCAGCTGGCCGCCGTCAAGGGCATGGACAAAAAGGCCGCCCAGGCAGTATACGAATTCTTCCACAAGTAAAACGTGTCAAGGGGACGGTTCTCTTGACACGTTTTTAATTATCATGGAGTAGGCTGCCTGAAATCCTCTTTAACACATTTCAAACCCACCTCATTATTTTTCAATTTTACCTCATTATAACTTTTTATGGTATAATATGTATATTTATCTTTCCGGGGGGTGATATTATGCCACGGCAGATGAGGAAATTAAGCGAAAGCAAAATTTACCACGTTATGATCAGGGGCAATGAGAAAAAGGATATCTTCCTTGACGACGAAGACAGGGAAGAGCTCCTGTATATCATCCGCGAAAAAAACAAAGAGAAAAAGTGGAACATTTATGCTTACTGCTTGATGAATAACCACGTCCATCTGCTGATCAATGAAGGTGTTGATGAGATTGCCCGCATAATGCAGCGGATTAACATCAGCTATGCGCATTACTTCAATAAGAAATACAAGCGCGTCGGGCACCTGCTGCAGGACAGGTACAGGAGCGAAAACATAGAAGACAACAGCTACATGCTGGCATGCGTGCGGTACATCCATAACAACCCGGTTAAAGCCGGAATAGTAAAAGACGCCGCGCTGTACCGCTGGAGCAGCCTGAACCCTTACCTGGACAAGGGTTATCGGGACCCGGTGGGGTTAGATAGAAGCACGGTGCTGGGAATGTTTTCGGAGAATGAAAACCAGGCTGCAAAGATGTTCCTGGAATTCAACAAAATGGCCTCAGACGATGTGTTTGCCGATTATACGGATGAGGAAGCTGAAATAAGCCTGATAAATGCAGACGCCTTTATAGAAGGTTTTTTGAATGACTATGGCCTGACCAGAGATACGCTGAAAATACGGCAAAACTCGACTTTGAGAAACAAGCTGATTCAAGAGCTTACCAGCAGGTCGAACCTGTCGCTGCGGCAGATAGCCGGCCTGCTCGAAATTGACAGGGGGGTTGTGCAGAGAAGAGCGGCTGGGCTGAAATAACAATGGAAAATCATTGTTAAGGTACTCCTTGGCGAAATATTGGTTAAGTGAAGAGCAGGAGAAAAGAGTATCTCATACGGTTGGCTGCAACTGACCGCTAAACGTGTCAAGAGAACCGTCCCCCTGACACGATCGTGTCAAGAGAACCGTCCCCTTGACACGCTTGGGTGCTATTGGAGTAAAATGAGACAGGAGAACCGACAAGGTGCAATGCAGAAATATTATGGAGGAAGAACATGCACCAAGAACACCTTCTGCCTGATAATCCTGGTAGTACTCTGAAAACGTGTCAAAAGAACCGTCCCCTTGACACGAAATACAAGCTGGTGGCGGTGGACCTGGACGACACGCTGCTTTCGAAGGACCTGCGGGTTACCGGCCGGGTCAGGGAGGCGGTCGCAGCCGTGCGGTCAGCGGGGGTTTATTTCACGGTATCCACCGGCCGCATGTACCGGTCGGCGGCGCGGATTGCGGGGGAACTCGGCATCGACATACCGCTGATCACATACCAGGGCGCCCTGGTAAAAAACTCCCTTTCGGGCGAGGTGCTGGTAGACAAGCCTCTGCCCCTGGCATATGCCAGGGAAATAATCACCAGGGTCCACCAGTACGGCTATCACCTCAACGGCTACCTTGACGATCGCCTGCTGATGGAGCGCGACGACGAGGAGGGACGCCGGTATGCCGCCATAGCCGGGGTTGAAGCTGAAGTGGTGGGCGACCTGCTGGAATACCTGGACCACGATCCCACCAAAGTTTTGGCCATAGCGAAAGAATACCTGGTCGACGAGCTGAAAGCCGAATTGGATCCCATCTACAAAGGGAAGATTACCGTCAGCAAATCAAAGCCGCATTTTCTTGAATTCGTCCACATCGAAGCCACTAAAGGGAACGCCCTGGCTTTCCTGGCCGCGCATTTCGGCATCAAGCGGGAAGAAGTCATGGCGGTGGGGGACGGGTACAACGACCTGGACATGCTGGATTACGCCGGCCTGGGCGTGGTGGTGGCCAACGCCAGGGATGAAATAAAGAAATATGCTGATTACGTGACAGCCGCGCCATATGGCGACGGTGTGGTGGAAGCGCTGGAAAGGTTTGTCCTGGTTTAGAATATAATAGGTATGGAATGACCTGTGTTAAAGAACGTACCAGAATAAATTGACAGGCCTCTGATCATTCTAGTGGGAGGAGGTAGTCTTTTAATGTATTACTTTGGTAAGAATGACTGGCGCACCTTTGAGCAGGGCGCTCAAAAAGAGTGGCTGGTAACCAACGGCATTGGGGGCTACGCCTCCGGCACCATTATTAACGCCAATACGCGCAAATACCACGGCCTGCTGATCGCGGCCCACAACCCCCCGGGCTGGCGCGTAGCCCTTTTAAGCAAGCTGGACGAGCGCTTCACCAGCGGCCCATGTACCTACAACCTGGCCGCGAACCAGCACGCTTCCGGTTTCGCCGAGCTGGGCTTTATTCACCTCCAGCAGGTAAGGATAGACACGATCCCTACTTTTACTTACAGTTTCGGCGACATCTTCCTGGAAAAAACCTTATTCATGGTGCACGGTTCCAACACCACCGTGATATTGTACCGGGTGCTGAACGGGGCCTCGCCCGGCGTGCTGAGGCTGACCCCTATGGTGAACTGCCGGGGACACCATTATATCACCAGCCAGGGACAAATTAAGTTCAACCAGACCGCAGCGGGCGGCGCTGTCTCTATAAAAGGCAGGGAAGAAATGCCTTTGTTGAAACTTGCCTGCGATGCCGGTTTTTATGTGAAGGAAGGAAAATGGTATAACGGAATGGCTTATGCCGCCGAAAAGGAAAGGGGTGAGAATCCTTACGAGGACCTTTACATACCGGGATATTTTGAAATTTCTTTCACCGCGGGGGAAGTCAAGACTTTTTCTATGATCGCGACCGCCGCCGATATCGGCAGCGTCAAGGGTGAAGAGCTGCTGCAAAAGGAAAAAGAGCGGATCAGCAAGGTCGTCGATATGGCGGACAGCACAGACCATTTTGTACGCCGCCTGGCACGCGCGGCTGACGCGTTTATTGTCAAGCGCCGTTCAACAGGCAAAAAGACTATTATTGCCGGTTATCCCTGGTTTGCCGACTGGGGCCGGGACGCTATGATTGCGCTGCCGGGGCTGACCCTGGTGACCGGTCGCTTCCAGGAGGCGAGGGAGATCCTGCTCACATTTGTTCACCACTGCCGGAAAGGGCTTATACCCAACGCTTTCTTCGACGGCATGACAGACCCGGTATTCAATACAGTAGACGCGTCTCTCTGGTTCATCAACGCGGTCTATAAATACCTTGTTTACACCGCCGACCTGGATTTTACCCGGGAACACCTTTACCCGGCGGTAAAAGACATTATTAGCTGGTATATGGAAGGTACTGAATATAATATTGCCATGGACGGGGACAGCCTGCTGAGCGCCGGTTCACCGCATGTCCAGCTGACCTGGATGGACGCTAAGGTGGACGACTGGGTGGTAACGCCCAGGCACGGCAAGGCCGTTGAGATAAACGCCCTCTGGTATAACTCGGTCATGGTTTTTAAGACACTTTGCATACTGCTGGGAAAAGATTTTGCCTTTAAGGAGCTGCCGGATAAAATTAAAAAGAGCTTTCAGGACAAATTTTGGCATGAGAGCGGGGGCTTCCTCCATGACGTGGTTTCTCCCGACGGGACGGACTGCAGTGTCAGGCCCAACCAGCTGCTGGCGGTGAGCCTGCCGTACAGCATGCTAACCACGGAACAGATGCGCCGGGTGGTGCAGAAAGTCTGGTCGGAACTTTATGTCACCTACGGTATCCGCAGCCTGTCGCCATGGGACCCTGCATACAAAGGGATCTACATCGGCGACCGAATAAAAAGAGACGGTGCTTATCACCAGGGGACAGCCTGGAGCTGGCTGATCGGGCCGTTTATTACCTCTTACCGCAGGGCTAATGGTTATAACGCGGCCAGCCGCGAGCAGGCCCGCCGGTTCATTTCACCTTTCCGGGACCAGCTGCGCGACCACGGGGTCGGGTATATCTCGGAAATATTTGACGGCGACGAGCCGGCCGTCCCAAGAGGCACTATAGCCCAGGCCTGGGGCGTAGCCGAGGTCCTGCGGGCATACATCGAGGACGTCCTGGAAATCCGGCCGCCCGCTTTAAAAATAATTGAGGATTTGGAAGGAGGCAGTGACGTTGACACAGCAATTTGATCTGAATAATTTTGAGGGTCTGTGCAGGCTTGACTCCACCGGCATGATAGCCGCCCTCGAGGGGCTGTCGGCCCAGTGTAATCAGGCTGTCTGCAGCATTTTAAAGGATGTTGAACTGCCGAATATCGAGGCCATTTCTAATATCGTGGTAACCGGGCTTGGCGGTTCAGCCATAGGCGGCGACCTGCTGAGGGTCTATACCGCCGGCAGGATCTCCGTGCCCGTAACAGTTAACAGGGACTACGTGCTGCCAGAATTTGTCGGCCCCGACACACTGGTTTTCGCGGTAAGCTATTCCGGCAATACCGAGGAGACCCTGAGCGCCTATGAGGAAGCGCGGTCCAGGGGAGCCTCCGTTATGGCCATTACCACCGGCGGGAAACTGGGCGAGATGGCTTCGAGAGATGGTGTTCCCCTGGTGAAGGTGCCGTCAGGCTGCGCTCCCAGGGCGGCTACCGGTTACCTGTTCATCCCCACCCTGGGCATCCTGCAGCGGCTGGGAATGCTGCCCGATTTAAACGCGGAGATAACCGGCATGATCAGTTATATCAAAGAGCTGCATAAAACGATCGGGCCGGAATCTCCCAGGGAGGATAACGTCTCCAAACAGATCGCCCATAAACTTTATAAAAAAATACCCGTGATCTGGGGCACTACCGGCACCACCGAAGTAGTGGCGCAGAGGTGGAAAGGCCAGATTAACGAGAACGCCAAGGCGCCCGCTTACTGGAATGTATTTCCCGAGTTAAACCACAATGAAATAGTCGGTTTCGAGTATCCCCTGGAAATTTTAAATAAAATCCACGTGATCATCCTAAGGGACGAGCGGGATCATCCCCGGGTGCAAAAGCGCATCGAGATTACCAAAGGAATAATAAAAGACGTGGTGGACGGGTTCACCGAGGTCTGGGCTTCCGGTGACGGGGACCTGGCCAGGCTTTTTTCCCTTATTTACACAGGTGACTACGCCAGCTTATACCTGGCGGCGCTCTACGGCATCGATCCCGGTCCGGTCAAAGTAATAAATTATCTCAAATGGGAGCTTGCGAAAGAGTGAAGCTTTTTGCGGACTACCATACCCACACTAAATACAGCGACGGCCGGGGTACCCCGGCTCAAAACATAGAGGCAGCCGCCGAGCGGGGCCTTTCCGAGGTGGCTATAACCGACCACGGCCCGAGAGGCCTGGGCATCGGCGTGGCGGGGCCGGAAACATTCCTGCAGATCAGGGAAGAGGTGGCCGGCCTGGCGACCCTGCTGCCCGATATCAGGGCACTGGTGGGAGCCGAGGCGGCAGTGATCAGCAGCGACGGCCGCCTTGACCTGCCGAAGGAAATCATCAACCAGCTGGACCTGCTGATCGCCGGCCTTCATCCTTACTACATACCAGAAAAACTTGGTGAAGCTCTACTATACACACTTCCCAACCTGGCGGCCAGGTTTAACCGGAGCGCCCGTGAGAAGATGCGCAGTACCAACACCAAAGCCCTGGTTGAAACAGTCCACAGCTACCCGGTCGACATCGTCAGCCACCCGGACCTGATGCTGCCCGTGGACGTCGATGAGCTCGCCCGGGCCTGTGCCGGAAAGGAAACCGCCCTTGAAGTAAACACCGGCCACAATTATAATAAAGAAGAAATCGTGCGCTCCGCCGCCCGCTGGGGGGCCAGGCTGGCCATAAACAGCGACGCCCACTACCCTGAAACCGTGGGGGAACTCGCATCCGGGCTGGCACTGGTGGAAAGGCTGCGGTTCCCGTCGGAAATGGTCATCAACGCCGTGCACTAAAACCGTGTCAAGGGGACGGTTCTTCTGACACGCTCGGGGAGGAATCAAGGGTGCCCTCCTGGTGATTTCCCGGCCTCGGGGATCAAGTACCCATGGGACCAGGGGGACAGTTCTCCTGTCGCGCTTATGACTTCCGTCAACTGGTATCGAAGAAAAAACTGGGAGGTTTATCAATGAACGCGCCAAAATTTGTAATTGTCACCGGGCTTTCCGGGGCGGGCAAGACCCAGGCCCTCCGCAGCCTGGAGGACCTGGGCTTCTATTGCATCGATAACCTGCCACCCGCGCTGATTCCCAAATTTGCCGAGCTCTGTGCACAGGCTGCCAATAGAATTAATAAAATAGCATTAGGTGTTGATATCAGGGGGGGAGAATTTTTTAACACCCTCTTTGAAGTGCTGAACGACCTCAACAGCCGGGGCATCCGGTACGAAATTCTGTTCCTGGAGGCCTCCGACGAAACCCTGGTGCGCCGTTTTAAAGAATCCAGGCGCCGCCACCCGCTGAGCGCGTACGGGGAGGTGCTGGAAGTTATCCGCCAGGAGCGCAGCCTCTTGCAGGACCTCAGGGGCCGGGCAAACAAGATCATCGATACTTCCGGCCTGGTCCCCAAACAGCTAAAAGAAGAAATAGCCGCTATTTTTGCCGATCAGACCGGTCAAGCCGGGCTGCATATAACTGCTGTCTCCTTTGGCTTTAAATATGGAATTCCGCTGGACTCCGATCTTGTTATTGACGTGCGGTTCCTGCCCAACCCGCATTACCAGCCGGATCTGCGCTCCCTTACGGGCAATGACCAGGTTGTCCGTGACTTTGTATTCAAATCTTCGGTCACAGAAAAGTTTATGAATAAGTTTATCGATTTTGTGGAGTTTCTAATTCCCGAATACATTAATGAAGGCAAGACAACTTTAATGATCGCCATCGGCTGCACGGGAGGCATGCACAGGTCTGTAGCCCTGGCCAACAGGCTGGGTGAGGCCCTTGGCGATAAGAAATACCGGGTAACAGTCCGGCACAGGGATTTAAACAGGCTGTAAGGATACAGTCTCCCAGTTAGTTAGCTGGTTGTTAAAAAATTGTTTTAGGGGCTGAAAAAATGGTCCTGCTGAAATGGTTGTACCCCGGGATGAAGGTTAAACGGTGGTTGTTTCTTGCTCTGGCCGGCCTGTTAATGGCCTCGGTTGGAGTGGACCTCCTGATGGAGGGCAGGCTGCTGGGAGACTTTGCCCGTTCCATCCACCGTCTTGAAGGCGTCCTTTTCGGTGCAGAGTATAGTAAGCCTGCCGGCATTATTATTGTAATTTCAGGCCTCACAATTATGGCCTTCGGCATACTGAGAGTTTTTCACTCCATAGCGGGCGTGCTGGCGCCCGATGAGGAAAGCAGGATGGCGGAGGTGATTTACGCCAGGCGGAGCCTCAGGCGCGGGCCTAAAATTGTGGTTATCGGCGGCGGCACAGGGTTATCGGTGCTACTGCGCGGCTTAAAGGAGTATACCAGCAACCTCACCGCCATTGTCACCGTGGCCGATGACGGGGGCAGTTCCGGCCGCCTCAGGGGAGAGCTGGGCATTCTGCCGCCGGGGGACATCAGGAACTGCCTGGTTGCCCTTGCCGATAAAGAACCGCTTATGGAAGAGCTGCTGCAGTACCGGTTTTCAACCGGCGAACTGGCGGGACACAGCATGGGCAACCTGCTGCTGGCCGCCCTGACCGATATGACCGGCGGGTTTGACCAGGCCGTGCGAGGTCTGAGCAAGGTCCTGGCTATTCGCGGCCTTGTGCTGCCGGCGACACTTTCTGACGTTACTCTTTGCGCCGAGCTGGCAGACGGCAGGGTGGTGCAGGGAGAGTCAAAAATATCGCGCACCACCGGTACGATAAAAAGGATTTATCTGAAGCCGTCCCGATGTCTGCCGCTGTCCGGGGCTCTGGCGGCGATTGCGGAGGCGGACGCGGTAGTGCTGGGACCGGGCAGCCTCTACACCAGCATAATTCCCAACCTTCTGGTGAAAGGCATACCGGAGGCGCTCACAAAGGCATCGGCTGTTAAAATTTACGTATGCAATGTAATGACCCAAACCGGTGAGACCGGCGGATTTACCGCTTCTTCCCACCTGAAGGCGATCATCAGCCACACCGGCAAATTTTTGGATTACGTAGTCCTGAATACAGGACAGGTGCCGTTCAGGCTGCGGGCCCGCTACCGCCAGGAAGGAGCTGAACCGGTCACGGCGGATATCAGCGAAATACAGAAGCTGGGGATTGAAGCCGTTGCCGAGGACCTGATCCACAAAACGGACGTGGTGCGGCATCACCCCGAAAAGCTCGCCAGGGCTATATTGAATATTGTTTACTCTGAAAAAGCCCTGCAAGAGGAAAGAAAATATTCCAGGGAAAAGCGAAAGGAAGAATTTGAACGCGAACTCTCATCATTATAAAAACGTGTCAAGGGGACGGTTCTCTTGACACGCTTTGCATGAAATCTCATCCAGATAACAGCCCTCCCATCGCAGTCCAAAACGTGTGATGTTGTGCCATTAACATCCCGTATTTCAGACCGCCTCATAAAGAGGCGTTTTTTTGTGGTATAATATATGCCAAAAAGAAAGAGGGGAGCGGTTTGTCCTTTTCGGCAGTAACCAAAAACGAGTTAGCCCGCGTGGTGGGCCAGCGTTCCTGCTGCCGCCTGGCCGAACTGGCCGCCCTCATCAAGATGAATGGCAGCGTGCAAATCAGCAGCGGCCAGCGGCTGTCCCTGCACATTACCACTGAGAACGCGGCTGTGGCAAGAAAAATATTGTCGCTTGTAAAAAGCCTTTTTGGCCTGCAAACAGAGGTCCTGGTCCAGAGAAAGAAACGTTTGAAAAAGAACTATGTCTACCTGGTGCGCATCCCCTTTCAGCAGGGGATCAACGATATTCTCCACCAGTTGGGCATGCTGGACGGGGCGGGCCTGCTGAGGGATATGGCGCCCCGCGACCTTTTGCGCCGCGAATGCTGCAGGCGCGCTTACCTGCGGGGAGTTTTTCTCGGCGGGGGTTCGGTTAACCGGCCCGAGGGCAACTATCACCTGGAAATCACAACCGATAATATTGTGTTTGCTGAAACTATCAGCGGCCTCATGAATAAATTCAACCTGGCTGCCAAGTCAAGCCAGCGCAAAAGCCATAACGTGGTTTACCTGAAAGAAAGCGAGCACATAGTCAGCTTTCTGAATATTATTGGTGCCCACTCAGCCCTGCTCAATTTTGAAAACGCCAGAATTTACAAAGATATGCGCAACAATGTCAACCGCCTGGTGAACTGTGAGACGGCAAACCTTAACAAGACGGTAAATGCCGCCGTCCGGCAGATAGAAAATATTGATTTAATCAAAAACACCGTAGGCCTGGAAAAGATCCCGGAGCCCCTCAGGGAAGCCGCGGAGCTCAGGCTGAAATATCCCGACGCCTGTCTGGCGGAACTGGGCCGACTAATGCAGTCGCCCCTTGGAAAATCCGGGGTTAACCACCGCATGAGAAAGATTGAAGAAATTGCTGAAAAGATAAGAGGCGGCAAGCCATGAGGCGGATTAAAAAATTTCTCTCGCCAGGCCCCAAAAATTCGATGAGATACTCTTTTAAAATTGTAAGCCTCCCCAGGGTGGCTTTTAATTTCCTGGTAATCACACTGTGCCGCTACCTCCCCTTTTTTGGCATGAAGAACTTTTTATGCCGCAGCTTTTTGGGCATGAAGGTAGGCCGTGACGTTTCCATCGGCCTGATGGCCATGTTCGATATTTTTTTCCCGCACCTGATCTCTATCGGAGACAACAGCATCATTGGCTACAACGCGACCGTCCTGACGCACGAGTTCCGGGTGGACGAGTATTGCAAAGGCCCGGTGGAAATAGGGGCCAATGTGCTTATCGGTTCCAATGTCACTATACTGCCCGGGGTACGAATTGGCGACGGGTCTGTGGTGGGGGCTGGTTCACTGGTCAACCGGGATATACCGCCGCATGCGCTGGCGGCAGGAGTGCCGGCAAGGATAATAGAGAAGTAAAAGCGTGTCAAAAGAACCGTCCCCTTGACACGCAAAAAAGGATGGTTTTATGAGCTTAATCCTTAAACTCTGGCGGGATTTCTGGCGGGATCCCTGGCAGCCGCGATTTACAATACCACTGATGGTCATTAACGTGCTGGGATCTCTGTACGGGTATTACTGGTACCACGAGCAGCTTGCGTCCATCCCTTTTCACCTCTGGCTATTTGTATCGGACAGCCCTCTCTCGTCAACACTTTTTGCCCTGGCGCTGCTGATGCGGGGAAACGGCCAGCTGGGACGGCTGTTTCAGGTGGTTGCTTTTACGGCAGTCATAAAGTACGGGATATGGGCCATGGTGATCATCACCCATTTCTGTGCTTTGTACGGGAACCTTGGGTATACCGAGATCATGCTCTGGGTCTCCCACCTGGGAATGGCCGCCGAGGGTATTATCTTTTTAAAAGCACTGCAGTTTGAGCGGGCGATTGTCTATATATCCGGAATGTGGATGCTCCTCAACGATATCATGGATTATTATGCCGGGCTTCACCCCTACCTGTTTGCTGACGGGCAGGAACTTGCGGCCCTGGTCACAGCCTTCGCCTTAACGTTTTTGATCACCGCAGGCCTGGTACTGCTCCAGCGGGTCATGCCTTTAAGGCAGGTTATAAAATAGGCGCTGGCTTTTTCTGAACAGGAATGAAACAAATGGCTCCTGAATATCCTGGTATAATTAAATACAAGGCAGGAAAACGCCTATTTTTCAAGAATAAAATATAACAGGATCCGCACTTTTTCTTAAGGAGTGATTTTGCAGTGCGAATTGGTTATGGGCTGAATATGGAACAAACGCAAAAATTAATCATGACCCCGGAATTGCGCCAGGCCATAACCGTGCTGCAGCTATCTTCTCTTGAGCTTTCCATGTATATTGAGCAGCAGCTCCAGGAGAACCCTCTCCTTGATTTGCGCGATGACGACACGGAGAAGAACCTTGAGCTTGTGGACAAGGGTAAATCTGAAGAGGTCGGAGAGGAAAAAAAGGAATATGACCTGGACTGGGAGCTTTATTTTCAGGACAGCAGCGACCTGGGCTTCAGCCGCCAGGAAAGGAACCGGGACCAGCCCGAATACAGTTATGAAAATTTCGTTTCCCAGGCGCCTACACTTTCCGAACACCTCCTCTCCCAGCTTTTCCTCAGCCCCTGCACCAACCCGGAGCGTTTAATCGCCGAATACCTGATCGGAAACATTGATGACAAGGGCTATATCCGGGTCTCGCCGGAAGAAGTGGCTGCCCGGCTGAAAGTAAGTGAACCGGAAGTCACCATGGTCTTAAGCCTGATCCAAACTTTTGACCCGCCGGGTGTCGGCGCCAGAAATTTAGAAGAGTGCCTGTTGATCCAGTACAATACACTGGGCATTAATAATGAGATTGTAAAAGAACTGATAGAAAAATATCTTGAAGACCTGGCCAAGGGGAAAATAAGCCGGATTGCCCATGAACTGGGCGTTACCGTGCAGGAGGTCCAGAAGGCGGCCGATATTTTAAAGACGCTGGACCCCAAACCGGGGCGCAATTTTTCCAACCCCAACGATAACCGCTATATAGTTCCCGACATAGTTGTGGAAAAAGTGGAAGGCGAGTATATAATTCTGGTCAATGACGTGATAGCTCCAAGAATCACGATTAATTCCACTTACCGTTCAGTGCTTTCAAAAGAAAAAAGCTTCGACCCGCAGACCCGCCGTTTTGTGGAGAGCAAGCTCAATGCAGCGGTCTGGCTGATCAGAAGCATTGAACAGAGAAGGCTGACCCTGTACAAAGTAGCGGAATGCTTAGTGGAAATGCAGAGGGATTTTTTAGACTACGGCATTAAATACTTGAAACCCCTGAACCTGAAGAACGTCGCGGAGAAAGTCGGTCTGCACGAGTCCACGATCAGCAGGGCCACCTCCAACAAGTATATACAGACCCCTCAGGGTGTTTTTGAGATGAAGCAATTTTTTTCCACCGGGCTTAACAATGTCACCGGATCAACCACATCTTCCGAATGCATCAAAAAAATGGTCCAGGAGATTATCGCCGGGGAAGACAGCAGGCTGCCCCTTACCGACCAGAAAATTTCTGAGATGATCAAGCAGAAAGGAATTAAAATTTCCCGGCGCACCGTGGCCAAGTACCGGGATGAATTAAATATTCCAGCCATCGGAAGAAGAAAAAGATATTAACGTTGCTAAATGTGACATACAATTATAAGTACCGTACATTCGTTATCATTTTTAGCATAGAAATAATAGTAACACCGCGCGCCGGCAGCGGTGGCGTTTTTTAGGGTACAAGCTCGAAGCTTGTATCTATTTTTATTTCCCAAAATTATATCAGGGGAAGGATCTTTTTGGCTGGTGGAGAATACAGAATAATAGTTAAATTTTATAAAATGCGTTTAATAAGGCATACTAATGAAGGGAGCGTAGTCATAATGGGGTGTAAAATAGGGATTAACGGACTGGGTAGGATTGGCCGTGACGTGTTGAGGTGTGCGCTGAAGCGTCCCGACCTCGAGGTAATGGCGGTTAATCACAAATCCAGGAGGATCCCGGTTACCGATACATACGCTCAATCTGTAGCGCACATGCTCAAATACGACTCAATCTACGGCATTTTTGACCGGGATGTCAGCTCTACAAAGGACGCCATCGTAGTAAACGGGCACGAGATCAGGATTACTGCTGAAGCGGATCCGACCCTGCTGCCCTGGAAAGAACTCGGCGTGGATTACGTGGTCGAGTCCACCGGAAGGCTGAACAACCCGGCTGACGCCGCCAAGCATTTCCAGGCGGGCGCTAAAAAAGTAATTTTAAGCGGCCCGGCTAAGGGCGGTGATTGCCTTACCGTGGTGATGGGCGTTAACGAGGAAAAATATGATCCCGCATTGCACCACGTGGTTTCAAACGCGTCCTGCACCACCAACTGCCTGGCCCCGGTAGCCAAGGTGCTGAACGATAATTTTGGCATTGAAAAAGGCTTGATGACTACCGTTCACGCCTATACCAACGACCAGCAGCTTCTTGATATGCCCCACCGGGATATGAGGCGGGCCAGAGCGGCCAACATGTCCATTATTCCCACCACTACCGGGGCGGCAAAAGCTGTGGCGCTGGTGCTTCCCGAGTTAAAAGGCAAAATCAGCGGTTTTTCCATGAGAGTGCCCATCCCCACCGTTTCAGTGGTGGACCTGGTGGTGGATTTGTCAAAAACGGTGACCGCTGATGAGATTAATGCCGCTCTTAAAGAAGCTGCCAACGGGTATTTAAAGGGAATCATGGATTATTCCGAGCTTCCCCTGGTATCCGCCGACTTCAAGGGCGACCCCCATTCAGCGATAATTGATTCCCTTTCCACCATGATCATCGGCGGAAATATGGCCAAGGTTATCGCCTGGTATGACAACGAGTGGGGCTATTCGGAACGGGTGCTGGACCTGCTTGTTTACATGGCATCGAAGGACAAGTAGTACCAGCAAATTCAGGAGTACCATAAAAGAAATATAGGTTTCACCCCAGGAGAAAGCGCTGCAAAATAAGACAGTTCAGAATACCAGCCCTCCCTATCCATCAGGAGATGAAACGCAACTGAGGCGGGGCGGGGATGAACTGGCGTATTTGGCAGCGCTTTACAGGGAGTATGGAAGGGAGGTATCGCGGCCATGGCTAAAAAGACAGTCCGTGATATTGATGTGGCCGGCAAAAGGGTCCTGGTAAGAGTGGACTTTAATGTCCCCCTGGATAAAAACGGCCATGTTTCAGACGACACCAGGATTGTTGAAGCGCTTCCGACTATAAACTACCTTGTGGAGCAGGGCGCAAAAGTAATTCTTGTCTCCCACCTCGGCCGGCCAAAAGGACAAATAAACGAAAAATATAAAATGGACCCTGTCGCCAAAAAGTTGTCCGAACTTCTCGGGCGGGAAGTCGTTAAAGTTGATGAATGCGTAGGCGACCAACCACGGGAGGCTATCGGACGGATGCGGGGCGGAGATGTGATCCTGCTTGAAAACGTCAGGTTCCACCCGGAAGAAGAAAAGAATGACGAGAAATTTTCACGGCAGCTGGCTGACCTGGCCGATATTTATGTGAATGACGCCTTTGGCACTGCCCACCGCGCCCATGCCTCCACTGAGGGTGTATCCGAGTTTTTGCCCGCGGTGGCAGGCTTTTTAATGGAGAAAGAACTTGATATCCTGGGCCGGCTTTTAATCCACCCGGAACGGCCTTTTGTAGCCATTATCGGCGGGGCCAAGGTTTCCGACAAAATTGCAGTTGTTTCAAACCTGCTGGATAAAGTGGACACGATGGTAATTGGCGGCGGGATGTCCAACACGTTCCTGAAAGCACAGGGGTATGACGTCGGCAAATCGCTGCTGGAAACAGATAAGATTGACCTGGCCAAAGGGTTGATTGCCGAGGCAAAAAATAAAGGAGTAAAGTTGCTCCTGCCTTTGGACGTGGTTGTGGCGCCGGGCGCCGCGCCGGACGCCGAGCAAAAAACGGTGCCGGCCGGCCAGATCCCGGCCGACTGGATGGCCCTTGACATCGGGCAGGAGACCGTGGCGTTGTTTACCGAGGCTATGAAAGCAGCCAGCACCATAGTATGGAACGGCCCCATGGGAGTATTTGAGATGGCTCCGTTCGCCAAAGGCACCGAGGCTATCGCGCGGGCCATGGCTGAAAGCAAGGCCACTACCATAATCGGCGGCGGAGATTCCGCCTCCGCAGTCAAAAAGGCCGGTGTCGCAGACAAGATTACCCATATCTCAACAGGCGGCGGCGCTTCCCTTGAATTTCTTGAGGGCAAGGTGCTCCCCGGTGTGGCGGTGCTGATGGAAAAATAAAAACCGTGTCAAGGGGACGGTTCTTCTGACACGCTTTTCAAGCCGGAGACATTCCTCTGACCCCAAAGAAATGCCTATTAGAGAGGTGTGACCATTCCTCTGTCTGGTAACTTGCAGCGATAATAGTAACAAGAGCGAGGTTTGACCCCGTTGTCTCAGTACAAGGAGATGGCTATCCCGCATCTTGATTTTGCCAAGGAGATCGTTAAGAGCGTCCCCGTGATTTTTTCATAACACTTTCTTTGTAAAATCCGACCTGGAGGAGGTGGCTGGTGTTGACACGCAAAGCCATAATAGCGGGAAACTGGAAAATGTTTAAAACCGTGCCTGAAGCTTTGACCTTTGTCCACGGGTTCAGGAAAACTGCGGTGGGGCTTGATCATGTCGAGGCGGTTTTATGCCCGCCCTTTACCGCCCTGGCGCTGATGTCCGAGAGCCTGTGCGGCTCGGGCATTTCACTCGGCGCCCAGGATGTTTTCTGGGAGGACAAGGGAGCCTTCACCGGGGAAGTTTCACCTGTTATGCTTAAAGACGCGGGATGCAGTTATGTGATAGTCGGCCATTCCGAGCGCCGCCAGTATTTCGGTGATACCGACGAAAAGGTGAACCGAAAGGTTATAGCTGTTTTATCTCACGCGCTGACACCGATTATGTGTGTCGGTGAAACACTGGAGGAGAGGGAGTCGGGTGTCACAAAGAAAGTGGTGCGCACCCAGACCACTGCTGGTATGGCAGGTCTGGCGCCGGAGCAGGCCGCGGGCATGGTGATAGCGTACGAACCGGTATGGGCCATCGGCACCGGCAGGACCGCCTCTGATGAAGACGCCCAGGAAGTGATAGCATATATCCGGAGCATCGTACAGGAGATGTTTGGAGCCGAGGCTGCCGGGCAAGTCCGCATCCTTTATGGAGGCAGCGTTAAACCTGAAAATACAGCCGGGCTGATGTCCAAAGTCGACATTGACGGTGCCCTGGTAGGAGGGGCCAGCCTGGAAGTGGAAAGCTTTGCGGAAATTATCAGAGTGACATCCGAAACAAAAGGATAATAACAAAAACGTGTCAAGAGAACCGTCCCCCTGACACGATCGTGTCAAGAGAACCGTCCCCCTGACACGGTTTGTGTGGAGGTAGGAGTTTGACAGCAGCAGTAAAGCCCCTGGTCCTGGTAATAATGGACGGATGGGGTATCAGCACCCGTGTAGAGGGAAACGCCATAGCCAGGGCGAACACGCCCAAGTACAAAAACTTACTGGCAGAATACCCGCACACCCTCCTGGTTTGTTCAGGAGAGGACGTCGGACTGCCGGAAGGCCAGATGGGAAATTCCGAGGTGGGCCACCTCAATATGGGGGCCGGCCGGGTGGTATACCAGGACCTGACCAGGATAACCAGGGAAATCAGGCAGGGTACCTTTTTTAATAACAAAGTCCTGCTTGACGCTATTAAACAAGCCAAAAATAATGGGAGCGCCCTTCATTTGATGGGCCTTTTATCTGACGGCGGGGTGCACAGCCATATCAGCCACCTGTTTGCCCTGCTGGACCTGGCGGCGCGGGAAAACATGCGCAATGTATTTATCCACGCCTTTCTTGACGGACGTGACGTCCCGCCGGCCAACGCAAAAGAATATTTTGAGTCCCTGGAGCAAAAATTAGAAGAAATCGGCTTTGGAACAGTGGCCACCGTAATGGGGCGCTATTACGGCATGGACAGGGACCGCCGCTGGGACCGCACCGAACTGGCCTTCAACGCCATGACCTGCGGGGAGGGCATACATACCGAGACCGCGCTGGAGGCGGTCGACCGAGGCTATTACAGAAATGAGACCGATGAATTTATACAGCCCACCGTAATTATAGAAAGGTCAGGCTACGCGCTGAGAAACATAAAGCACGGAGACTCCGTTATTTTCTTTAATTTCCGGCCCGACCGGGCCCGTCAAATCAGCAGGGCTTTCACAGACAGGGATTTTAACAGCTTCACCAGGAAAAACGGATACCCGGACGTGCATTTCACCTGCATGACCCTTTACGATAAAAACATCGATGCGCCGGTAGCCTTTAAGCCGCAGTCACTGAAAAACACCCTCGGAGAGGTGCTGAGCAAAAACGGCATCAGCCAGCTGCGCCTGGCGGAGACTGAAAAATACGCGCACGTGACATTTTTTTTCAACGGCGGCGTGGAAGAGCCAAACCCGCTCGAAGAGAGGATCCTCATCCCCTCGCCGAAAGTGGCCACCTATGACCATAAACCTGAAATGAGCGCGCTCGAGGTAACGGACAAGTTTCTTGAAGTGATAAAGTCAGATAGGTTCAAAGTAATCATAATGAATTACGCCAACTCCGACATGGTGGGGCACACCGGGGACATGCAAGCCACGCTCAAAGCCCTGGAGGTCGTGGACAGCTGTGTGGGGAAAGTGGTACAAGCCGTCCTGGACAGGGACGGCACGGTACTGATCACGGCTGATCACGGCAACGCCGATGAGATGGAAGACAGTGAGGGCAACACCGTTACCGCCCACACCACCAACCCGGTCCCCTTTATATATGTCAGGCGGGATGCAGAGGGTGTCAGGCTGCGGGAAGGCAGCCTGAGGGACATAGCCCCCACCATCCTGCAGTTGCTGGGAATACCCAAACCGGCCGAGATGACCGGTGATACACTAATAACATCTGAGGAGTGATACCTAATGTCCACTATTATTGAAGAGATCATCGCCAGGGAGATACTTGATTCGCGTGGAAACCCCACCATCGAAGTCGATCTCTACCTTGAAGACGGCACCATGGGCAGGGCGGCCGTCCCCTCCGGGGCCTCGACCGGGGCCTACGAGGCGGTGGAACTGCGTGATGAAGACAAATCGCGCTACAACGGCAAAGGAGTGCTGACGGCCGTTGAAAACGTAAATTCCATCATAGCCCCTGAAATTGAAGGATATGACGCCACTGACCAACTGGGCATCGACTCGGCCATGATCGAGCTGGACGGCACGCCCAACAAGGGCAAGCTCGGCGCCAACGCCATCCTGGCTGTGTCCATGGCCGCCGCCAAAGCCGCGGCCGAAGCGCTCGGGCTGCCGCTCTACCAGTACCTCGGCGGCTCCAACGCCAAGGTGCTGCCGGTGCCGATGATGAACATACTGAACGGCGGCAAGCACGCCGACAATAACGTCGATATCCAGGAATTCATGGTTATGCCGGTCGGCGCGCAGAATTTTGCCGGGGCCCTGCGGATGGGCGCCGAAGTCTACCACAAGCTGAAAAGCGTATTGAAAAAGAAAGGCCTCAGCGCAGCGGTGGGCGACGAGGGCGGCTTCGCGCCGATGCTCGGCTCCAACGAAGAGGCGCTGGAAGTGATTATGGAAGCCATCGCAGCGTCAGGCTACAAACCGGGCGAGGAAATAATGATCGCCTTGGACCCCGCGGCAACTGAGTTCTATAAGGACGGCAAATATGTTTTTGAAGCTGAAGGGACCAGCCGCAGCGCGGAAGAGATGGTGCAATACTACGCAATGCTGGCTGACAAGTACCCCATTATTTCTATAGAGGACGGCCTGGCCGAGGACGACTGGGAAGGCTGGCTCAAGCTGACCCAAGCCCTGGGGGGCAGGATCCAGATCGTGGGCGACGATCTTTTTGTCACCAACACCAGCCGCCTGTCCAAAGGCATTGAGTCCGGCGTGGCCAACTCGATTCTAATCAAGCTGAACCAGATCGGCACCATCACCGAAACCCTGGACGCCATAGAGATGGCCAGGCAGGCCGGATATACTTCGGTCATTTCCCACCGCAGCGGCGAAACGGAAGACGCCACCATCGCCGACCTGGTGGTCGCGGTCAACGCCGGCCAGATTAAAACAGGCGCCCCGTGCCGCACCGACCGGGTGGCCAAGTACAACCAGCTGCTCAGAATAGAGGAGGAACTTGCACACCTGGCGTTATACAGGGGGAAAAAGAGCTTTTTCAACCTAAAATAGTTACCTGAAATAGTTATTGTTGACACTGGAAATGCTTTATATTATAATGTTGGTTGTGGCTCTACAAGCTTTTTTTGTCTATTCTAAGGAGGGAATATCTTTACAATGAAGACCTTTATGGCCAAGCCTGAGGATATGAAAAACCGCAAGTGGTACGTGCTTGACGCCGAGGGTAAGGTTTTGGGCAGGCTTGCCGTGGAGGCGGCCAAGATCCTGCGCGGAAAACACAAGCCGGACTTTACACCGCACGTCGACACCGGCGACCACGTGATCGTTATCAACGCGGAAAAAGTAAAATTAACCGGCAACAAGCTGAAAACCAAAAAATACTACAGGCATTCCGGGTATCCCGGCGGCCTTAAAGTCGTGGACTATGAAACGCTGATGAAAACGAAGCCGGAGCTGGCCGTGGAAAAAGCGATTACCGGCATGCTGCCTCACAACAGGCTGGGAGCAGATATGGCCAGAAAGCTCAAGGTATATAAAGGTTCCGAACATCCGCACCAGGCTCAGAAACCCGAAGCCAGGCAGCTGCAGTAGGGAAGGAGGAATATAAAGCATTGGCACAGGTTATGTTTTACGGCACCGGACGCAGGAAAAACTCGGTAGCGAGAGTGTTCCTGGTACCCGGTGAGGGTAATGTAATAATAAACAACAAGCCGATTGGCGAATATTTTGGCCGCCGGACACTGGAAATGGTAGTCCGCCAGCCGATAGAACTGACGGGAGCCGCGTCCCGCTTTGACATCCAGGCCAAAGTCCTGGGCGGCGGTATCAGCGGTCAGGCCGGCGCGATCAAGCTGGGCATCGCCCGCGCCCTGATCCAGGCTGACCCCAACCTTCGTCCCCTTCTGAAGCGGGCGGGGTTTTTGACCAGGGACCCGCGCATGAAAGAGCGCAGGAAATACGGTCTGCGGAAGGCCCGCCGCGCTCCGCAATTCAGCAAGCGTTAACAAACCAAAAGGAAGGGAAACCTTCCTTTTTTTGTTATTATATTTGTTGTAATAGTTTATAATGTAAATACGGACAATGTTTTCCGGAGGAAAGTGTGGACCGTTTACTTTTTGTTTTTCTGCTCACAGCATTTATAAACCTTATTAATACCCTGACCCGCAGTTCCCGTCTTTCCGGGGTAAGGACGAAGCACCTGGCCACCGCTATTTCGCTTTTCAGCGTCGTTTACCTGGCGGCCAGTTTCGCCAACACCCTGCAGGCCCCGCTCCTGGCCTCCACGGTGGAGCGCACCATTGAAAGCGCCTATAACCAGTCCCTGTCAGTTAACCCCGAAAACGTAATTGAAACCCCGCTGTACCAGGAGACTCTGAAAGACCTGAACTCAAAGCTCCGCTTTGTTATTTTGGGCGCCACCCTCGGCACGGTGGTGGGCATGTTTTCCATCCCCAGTTTTGTGACTTCGTTTTCCAACGCGATAAAATCATTCGGCGAGACCGGATCGGTCTTCAAGGTAATATTTCTTTTTTTGGTATCGATGTTCAAGCCGGGCAGCGGCATACTCAGGTTTCGCATGTCCTCCAGGGAAACGCTCAGGAAATTAATCTCCCTGAAAATGAGGATCCCGAAAGCCTTTCTTTACTGGAACCTGGCCAGCTACAGCCTGTGGACCGCCAACGTGTTGTCCGGCCTTTACGCCGGTGCCCTCTACCCGGAATTCCGCTCGACCGCGGTGCTGATGGCTTCCATAGTAGGCAACGCTTCAATTATTGTCAGCGTGATGATGGTCGACCCCGTCCTGGCCAGAGTGACTGACGACGTGGCTAGAGGGGTCAGAGACGAGATTGAACTAAAGCAGATCGTTTTTTTTCTGGCCATTTCCAACCTGCTGGGCACGCTGTTAAGCCAGGCCATATTTGAGCCTGTGGCCTGGGGCCTGCAGTACCTGACCAGGTGGATCACTTAGGATCGTGTCAAGGGGACGGTTCTCTGACACGGTCCGAAAATAAAAGCGTGTCAGAGGAATAGTCACCCATGACACGCTTTTTGTATTTTATGATTCGGGCGGAGGGTTGGAGTTGTTGTAGTCGTCAAGCGCGGATGCCAGACCCAGCACGTAACTCTTCTGCTCCTTGGTCAAAGAGGACCAGTCATCAGGACCGTATTCCATCAGGAAAGCGTCGGCCTGATCTGCCGCGTCCAGGCTGCCGCCGAAATATGCGAAATTCAGCTTTACCGCCAGCAGGTTGCGGCAGAGCTTGTTAATGCCGTTGGAGGAATCCCCGTTCGAGTTTAGGATCTGAACGGCTTGGTCTATACTGGTCACATCAATGTTACCCAGTGCGATAGGAAGAAGGCTTTCAGTTAAATCAGTGTGGTTCTTCCAAAAGCCGGGGGTAAGTGTGTAGTGGCAGCAGCACCCGTCACAGCAATCCGTGGCAAAAGCAGCGGCGGAGAAAGAAAATACAAAGATCAGTGTAAAGACAAGCATAATCAGTTTCTTCTTCATTTTAACACTCCTTTTTTTGTTTTAAAAATGATCTGCCTGCAGCCGGACCATCCGCGGTCCGGTTTTTATGCATTTGAACCCACCCACCACCTCCTCAAAAATCTCATTGAAGCAATCCCACTCGACTACACAGGGGCTTTTTGCCTATAATTCTGTAATCCAGTAACAAATCCTCCTTATATTCCCAATTTTTAAATAAACAAATTTAGTGCCAAATAGAGCCGGGATGACCTTTGGTGGAACAATCTTAAAAATAATTGTCAATTCCATCCGGAATTTAGGATAAAGAAAATAATAAATTAAAGAGGAAATAATTACCATATATAGAATCAAATTACTATAAAGATTGAGGTCTGGAGTAGAGGTGGTTACAGGTGAAAACAGTCATACTGGCGGGCGGTTTCGGAACCAGGATCAGTGAAGAGTCGCATCTGAAACCAAAGCCCATGGTAGAAATCGGTGAAAAGCCGGTTCTCTGGCATATCATGAAAATTTTCTCTTATTACGGTTTTAATGACTTCATTATCTGCCTGGGCTACAAGGGATATTGCATAAAAGAGTATTTTGCGAACTATTTTTTACACGAATCTGATGTTACTTTTGATTTTACAAAAATTGATAAAAAAACAGTCCACCAAAATGGCGCGGAACCCTGGAGGGTGACCCTGGTCAATACAGGTATTGATACAATGACCGGCGGCCGGGTGAAAAGAATAAAACCTTACATAGGAAACGAAACGTTTTTGCTAACGTATGGAGATGGTGTCGCGGATGTTGACATTCTACAGCTTATTGCATATCACAAAACACACGGCAGGCTGGCTACTGTTACGACTACGCAGCCTGTTGGACGATTTGGCGTCTTAAGCCTGTCTGAGGACAACCGTGTCAATGGTTTTCGGGAAAAACCGAAAGGAGACGGGGCCTGGATCAACTCCGGTTTCTTTGTTATGGAGCCGCGTGTATTTGATTATATAGAAGGAGACCAGACCATTTTGGAAAGGGAACCCCTGGAAAGGCTTGTGATTGACAACCAGTTGATGGCTTATAAGCATACAGGTTTCTGGCAGCCCATGGACACCATCCGCGACAGGAACCTGCTGGAGAAATTGTGGCAGACAGGGAAAGCGCCCTGGAAAGTATGGCCCGATAAAACAATTAATCAGGAGCTGGTAAATGAAAACAAGAAACTTCTGGCGATCTAAAAAGGTGTTTGTCACCGGCCATACCGGGTTCAAGGGTTCCTGGCTGTGCCTGTGGCTGAATTATGCGGGAGCGTCTGTCACAGGCTACGCTTTGGATCCGCCGACAACACCCAGCTTGTTTGCGCAATGCCGCACTGACGAGTTGGTCGACTCGAGGTTTGGGGATGTCCGTGACCCGGAATCCCTGACAGAAGCAATTTCCCAGGCCAGGCCGGAAATTATTTTTCACCTGGCGGCCCAGTCCCTGGTGGGAGAGTCGTATTGTGACCCCCGGGTGAATTATGAAGTTAACGTCATGGGTACGGTCAACCTATTCGAGGCGGTAAGGAGGACCGGCAGCGCCAGAGCGGTTATTAACGTAACCAGCGACAAGTGCTATGAAAACAGGGAGTGGCACTGGGGCTACCGGGAAGATGACCCGCTGGGGGGCAATGACCCGTACTCCAGCAGTAAAGCCTGCTCCGAATTAATCACCTGTGCTTACCGCAATTCATTTTTTAACCCGCGGGACTATGCGCTGCACGGTGTCGGAGCAGCTTCCGCGAGGGCGGGGAACGTCATCGGCGGGGGCGACTGGGCGAAAAACAGGCTGATACCAGACTGCATGAGGGCGTTTTTGCATAATGAAGCAATCATGATCAGGAACCCCGGCGCTGTCCGGCCGTGGCAGCACGTGCTGGAACCTCTGGGCGGCTATATGACGCTGGCGGAGAAACTTTACGAAAACGGCCCCGCGTATGCCGAGGGGTGGAATTTCGGGCCGGGTGAAGATGACATGAGGACGGTGGAGTGGGTAGTAGGGCAGGTATGCGCCGGGTGGGGACGCGGCGCCTCGTATGAAGTAAAATGCGATACCGGGTTTCATGAAGCACGGTACCTGAAGCTGGACAGTTCCAAAGCCAGGGCCAGGCTGGGCTGGCGGCCAAAATGGGGCCTGGGGAAAGCGATAGACCAGACCCTGCAGTGGGCGCGCGGTTATGAAGAAAATGAAGACCCCAGGGAAATATGTTTCCGCCAAATTAACGATTATGAAAGTGATTTCAGTGGTGAAAAATAATGGGACATGCCAATGAAACAGAAGGACTCAAAAGAGAAGTTATCGCTGCAGCGGCTAAATATTTTGCAGTAAAAAAAAGAGAAGAAAAAGCTTATGCGCCTGGTGACCGGATACATTACGCGGGGCGGGTATATGACGAAAAGGAAATTTCATATCTGGTTGACGCGGCCCTGGATTTCTGGCTTACCGCCGGAACTTACGCCGGGCAGTTTGAAAAAAAACTGGGAGAATACCTGGGGACCAGGTACTGCTCCCTGACCAATTCCGGCTCCTCCGCGAACCTGCTAGCTTTTATGGCCCTGACCTCACCCAGGCTCGGCGGCCGGGCCATTAACAGGGGAGACGAAGTGATCACTGTGGCGGCCGGTTTCCCGACCACGGTCGCACCTGTGGTCCAGTTCGGCGCCGTCCCTGTCTTTGTGGATATATGCCTGCCGTCCTGCGGCATTGACTGTTCCAAACTGGAAGACGCTTTAAGCGAGAGGACAAAAGCGGTCATGCTTGCCCACACCCTGGGCAATCCCTTTGACCTGGAAAGGGTGAAGGATTTCTGCGACAGGCACGGCCTGTGGCTGGTCGAGGACAACTGCGACGCCCTGGGCTCCCGCTATTTTTTCAGAGGGGAGTGGCGGCGCACGGGAAGTATCGGGCATCTCGGCACGTCCAGCTTTTACCCGCCCCACCATATTACCACGGGTGAAGGCGGGGCTGTCTACACGGACCACCCGGAGCTCAAGCAAATAGTGGATTCGTTTAGAGACTGGGGCCGTGACTGCCGGTGTCCTTCCGGTCATGACAACACCTGCCGCAAAAGGTTCTGCCAGCAAAGGGGGGACCTGCCCGCAGGATATGACCACAAGTACATTTATTCGCATTTCGGGTACAACCTCAAGATAACGGACCTGCAGGCGGCTGTAGGGTGCGCGCAGTTGGATAAGCTCCCCGGTTTCATAGAGTGCAGAAGCCGCAACTGGTCCATCCTTCGCTCCGGCCTGGGCGACACGGCAGACTGCTTTATTCTGCCGGAAGCCGCCGCTAACTCCATCCCAAGCTGGTTCGGCTTTTTGCTAATCGTTAAGGAGAGCGCCGGCTTTACCAGGGACGAGATCGTCCGCTGCCTGGAAGAAAGCGGGATCCAGACCAGGATGTTATTTGCCGGCAACCTGCTCCGGCAGCCCTGTTTCGATGAAATGAGAAAGTCGGGGCGGGGATACAGGGTGGCAGGGGATCTGGTGAACACCGACCTCCTTATGAACAGGGCTTTCTGGCTGGGCGTGTATCCCGGCATTACTGAAGAAAAGGCCTGTTTCATGGTCGCTCGCATTAAAGGATTTATTAAAAAGAAACATGGAGCGTAAGACGCATGCGCCTTAGAAAAACATGCATACCCGGCTGTTTTGAGATCACGCCTTACATACAGCGAGACCACAGGGGTGTCTTTGTCAAGACTTTCAACCTCGATGCCTTTTCAAATCATGGGCTGGAGACTTTTTACGCGGAAGAGTACTACTCCTGTTCAAACAGGAGAGTTTTAAGGGGGCTGCATTTTCAGAATCCGCCCAGGGAACATACCAAAATCGTATATTGTGCAGCGGGCGAGATATTTGACGTGGTAGTGGACTTAAGGCTGCATTCTCCTGCTTACGGTCAGTTTGAAAGTTTTGTCCTGGACGGCCGGGCCAGAAACACGGTCTATATTCCGCCCGGCTGCGCCCACGGTTTTTATGTGTTCAGCGAGTACGCGGTTGTTGTTTATAATGTTACAACCGTTTACTGTCCGGAACTCGACGGCGGTATCCGCTGGGATTCCGTAGATATACCCTGGCCTGACAAAAACCCGATCATCTCCGAAAGGGATAAAAATTTAGCGCCCCTGGCTGACCTCAACAACCTCTTTAATGTTTTCAATAGCATTAAGTGCTGAAATATTCATGGGAAAGCGGTGGTTAATTTGTTTTCATCAATTGATATGACAGCGCCATTATTAGCTATATCTGAAAGCGTAAAACCGTTTGTTTCCAGTATGGGGCTGACAGCAACTTTAATCCTGATTTTTCTTCTTATCACCAGGGAGTTGGCGGCAGCGGCGCTGGAAAGCCTTTCGCCCGCTGATTTTCCTGAAATCGATTGGGCCTGCAAGGTGCTCAACATAAGTATCGTCCCGTTTTTTGTAATCTTCGCAATTGTGATGGTTTCCAGGATTATAAGTGTGATTTAAAAATTGCTCCTTGGGAAGTGAGAATATGATCAGCCCCAAAGTAACGATTGCCATCCCCACATACAACAGGGCGGCCTTGCTGCGTCAGGCTGTTGAAAGCGCGCTGGAGCAGACATACCAGGACATCGAGGTGCTTGTGGCCGATAACTCGTCAACTGATAATACGGGCGATGTCGTTAAACAGTTTAAAGACCACCGCATCCGTTATTTCAGACACAGTAAAAACAGGGGTTTTATTAACAACTTTAATTTCTGTCTGGAAAAAGCGGCAGGTGAGTATTTCCTGCTGCTGTCGGACGACGACATCCTGGACAATGACGCCATAAAATCGCTGCTGGCCAGATTTCAAGGCGACGATGACGTTATGTCTTACTGCAGCTTGATATTCTTTAATGAAAATGCCGGAACAAAAAAAATTGTCCAAAAAATTGCACCGGAAAAGGAAAGTGGGTTTGATTTTATAGCCGGCCGTCTCGCGGAGAAACGCGTGTGGGCGCCTTCCGCGGCATTATTCAGGACTTGCGTGCTCAGGTCGGCCGGCGGTTATCCCCCTGCCGGGATCGCCACGGATTTGGGAGCGTGTTTGGCAGGCTGCATGAAAGGGACGGTCGGCTATGTACCGCGTCCGCTGGTATACTACCGGCTGCACGAAAACAACGTATCGCAGATTACTAAATACAGCATTACTTCTCATGTTGACCTTATAAACTGGTCAAGCAGTCCCGGCAGCCCGGTATACGGACAGCGCGACCGGGTCTATCATTACTGTGTGCAGATTTTAAACCGCATGACCTATTCCGCGGCCCAAAGAGGAAACCGGGAAGTATTTGCCTTCGCGGCAGATATCCTGCGCAGGCTGTCGCCGGGTTTTGGGCAGGAAGCCAGGTTAAAGCTGTACAGTATTCCAAATATCAAATACGCGGTATCTTTTTTGTTCTATATAAAGGATTGTTTCGCGGCGGTATTTCTTACGGCCCGCACCTGGACCAGGGCAAAAGTTTTGCGTCATCCTGAAACAGCGGCGGAGAAAAATTTGCAAATACACCAGGTTTAAAGAGGTGCAGTAACTTTGAAACTTGAGATTAAAAACGAGCTCGTTTTTGCTTTTCTGATTTCGGCAGCCCTGGCAGGTGCGGTATTGATGGACGACAGGAGCTCCGTCAGGGTTGTCCTGGGTTTGCTCTCCGTCCTGTTCCTGCCCGGCTACGCGCTTGTCGCCGCGATGTTCCCCCAAAAAGAGGATCTGGACGGCATTGAGCGCCTGGCCCTGGCGTTTGGGCTCAGCATTGTGGTTGTCCCCATTTTAGGGTTCCTGCTCAATTACACCCCCTGGGGGATCAGCCCCTATCCCGTGCTGCTGGCCCTCCTGGCCTTCACAACGGTGATGTCCGCGGCAGCCCTTTACCGGAGATCAAAAATACCTGCCGGCCTGCGTTTTAAAATGCCTGTCGCGTTTAAATGGCCGGGGTTTGCTGGAATGGGATGGGTAGACCGGGCGCTCTTCACTGCTCTTGCCGGCGCTGTTTTATTTACAGCCGGGAGTATTTACCACGTTGCGGCCACACCGGTGACAGGGGAGCAGTTTACCGAGTTTTACATTTTAAGCCCGGGCGGCAAAGCAGGCGGTTATCCCTCGAAAATAACCGCCGGAGCGGAAACCGAGGTCACCCTGGGGATAGTCAACAACGAATACCGGCCGGTTTCCTACAGCGCTGAAATCGTCATAGACGGCAGGCTTGAGAAGAAGCTGGCGCCTGTTGACTTAAGCCATGGTGAAAAATGGGAGTCCCGGGTGACTTTCAGCGCAGTGGAGCCGCAAAACAACGTGAAAGTTGAGTTTTTACTTTACCTGGACGGGGAGAGCGCCCCGTACCGCTCACTGCACCTGTGGGTGAACGCAGTTTAAATGCAAAAAGGAGGCGGTATTTTGATCAGTAAAGGCAAGGTAAAAATAACGGCGCTGCTTTGCACGTTAAATGAAGAAAAAAACCTCCCTTATGTTTTGCCCCGCCTGCCCAAAGACATAGACGAAATACTAATTGTTGACGGCAGGTCAAGGGATAAAACGGTAGAAGCCGCCAAAAAGCTGTGTCCCCGCGCCCGCGTGGTCTTCCAGCCCGGAAAAGGAAAAGGGGACGCCCTCCGTTACGGGATCAGGCGGGCCAGGGGAGACATTATCGTAATGCTTGACGCTGACGGCTCGATGGCTCCTGAGGAGATTCCCAGGTTCGTGCAGCCGCTGCTGGAGGGCTATGATTTCGTCAAGGGTTCCAGGTTTCTGCCGGGCGGGGGGACCTCCGACATGCCGAAGCACCGCGTGTTCGGCAACTGGGTATTCACCACGCTGACAAACATTTTTCACAGGACCAAATATACCGACCTGTGTTACGGATATAACGCCTTTTGGAAAAAAGCTTTCAAAAAAGTCTTTTTTAAAGGCAATGGATTTGAAGTGGAAACTGAAATTAATATAAAAATCAACAAGGCGGGCCTGAAGGTAATCGAGGTGCCGAGTTTTGAGACGGAACGCCTTAACGGCGAGGGTAAGCTCCATAGTTTAAAAGACGGCTACCGGATATTATCCACAATTTTTAAAGAGCTGCGGAGTATTCCGGCAGAAAGCAGGCCAATTTCCCGGTGACAGCCATACCGCCGGGGCTGCGGCAGCTTATATAAAAATTAAGGTTACGGTGATCAGATGAAGATATGTCTTATCGGTTCTTCCAAAGTATTTTTCAGCGGCATATCCGCCCATACGATTTTCCATGCCAACGCCTTCGCGGAATTAGGCCACGACGTCTCCGTAATCCTCCTGCGAAACCTGGCGCCCCGGTTCCTCTACCCCGGAAAAAAGCGTCTCGGGAAGAATGACTGTGTTGTGGACTACAGCTCAAAGGTTAAAGTATATAACGGCCTGGACTGGAACTCGCCCGCTACGTGGATGGGGGCGGTCAGATTTTTGCAGTGTGAAAGGCCGGACGCAGTCATAATGCTCTGGTGGACATCGTCGGTAATCCACATGCAGCTGCTGCTGGCGCTCGCGCTGCGGACTGCCGGCAGGCCGCCGCTGATACTGGAAATGCACGAGGTTCTGGACCCGCATGAGGAAAAGTATATGCCGCTGCGGCTGTATTCACGCCTTGGCGGGCGCTGCCTGATGAACCTCTGTAAAGTATTTACGGTGCATTCCGGGGACGTCAGGGAATCAGTGAAGAAAACCTATGGCCTGCCGCCGGATAATGTTACCGTAATCCCCTTCGGGGTATACGACAGCTATACAGACCATGACCGGAGCGGGGCCAGACAGGAGCTTAATTTTAATAAATTCGTTATTCTTCATTTTGGCATGATCCGGAAATACAAAGGGATTTCCCTGCTGGTGAAGGCGTTCGACATGCTGCCCCCGGAAATTGCGCTTAATTCACAGCTGGTAATCGCGGGCGAGGACTGGGGTGATGACCGGGATCTCGCAGCCATGGTTAAGGGATCCCGTTACAGTTCCAGCATCCTGTACAGGCCGGAATTTGTTCCGGACCCCCTGGTCCCCAAATATTTTTCGGCGGCAGACGTAATTGTGCTGCCCTACCTGCGCTCCTGCGGCAGCGGAGTGGTCCATTTAGCCCTCGCCCAGGGCAAGCCGGTGCTCACTTCCGACCTTCCGGTAATGAGGGAGTGTTTAAAAGGATACGAAGGCGCGGGCTTTTTCCCTGTGGGAGACGCCGAAGCGTTGCAGAAAAAAATTATTGGCGCCTACCGGCGGTGGCGGCACGGGGAATTAAAAGATTTTGTGAATAGCGGCGCGACCTGGCATGACGTGGCTAGAAAATATATGCAAATTATCGAAGGGCTGGCTGTCTAGAAGATGCGTATAGCCTATGTAACTCCGAATTACTTCCCGTTCGTAGGCGGTGTGGAGAAACTCGTCCAGAAAATAAGCGAAGAATTAGCGGCAAAAGGCCATGAAGTGGAAATCATCACGACCGGGCGCGATGATGCAACGAAGACATTAAACGGCGTGTCAATCCGCAGCTTCCCAAGATCGTTCCCGTTCTATATATCGTATAGCTTAACGGATTATTTAATAAGGCACGGCCACCATTATGATATTGTGCAGGCGCATAATTTTCATACGCTGATACCGCTGCAGAGCGCTTATGCCAGGAAAAAGGCGGCCAAAAAATTCCCCCTGGTCCTGATGTCGCATTACCATGGGAAAGGAAGCTCCCGCTATTCTTCACTGCTTTTAAAAAGCGGGCGGCGCCTCTTCAGCGCAAATTACCGCAGCGCCGACGTGATTTTATGCCATACCGAATTTGAAAGTGATCTGCTGAAAAGCCATTTTGCCCTGCCCAAAAGCAAGATCCGCATTATCCCGGGCGGCGTGGATATAGCCGGGATAGAGAAAACGAAGCCATATGATGATGCCGGAAAAAATTTATGCGTGGTAAGCCGCTTGGAAAAATACAAAAATATTCACCTGGCGATCAAAGCCATGTATTTTCTGCCGGAAGAGTATCACCTGGTTATTATCGGCGACGGCCCTTACAAGCCGCAGCTGCAAAGAATAACCGGACAGCTGGGCTTGGTGCGTAAGGTGACCTTTAAAAACTTCGTCCCTCTTATGGAACTTTACAGCTGGTTGAAAACCTGCGCCCTGGTCCTCAATTTATCCGATTTGGAGTCCTTCGGCCTGACAGTTATTGAAGGTCTGGCCGCCGGCAAACCTGTGGTGGTCAATAACAGGACAGCCCTGGCCGAACTGGCAAAGCGTTTTGATGGAGTGACAGCGGTGGATGCCGCTCAATTAAACCCGCGGGAGCTGGCCCGGGCTATACAGCGCAGGGCCGAAACCCCTTTGGCCGAAAAACCCTGTCTCGGCCAGTACACGTGGAAAGCTGTGGCCGAACAATTATTGGGTTATTACCAGAGTATATAAATATATCAGGAAGAAAAAACGGGTAATTTTTATGTTTAATAAGGCCTTGTGTCATGCTGTCCGGGGAAAAAAAGAAATAGTTGTTATATCGCCGCACTGCAACAGCCCGGACAGCAGCGTTTTGGCCGGCGGTATCGGGACACATGTATATGAAATCTACTCCAGCCTGCCGGAAAGCTTAAAACCTGCGATTTTGCTTTTAACATGCAAGTCGTCTGACAGGCCGCCCGGTATCGACACAGTGTATATACCCCTGGTCAATTTGCCGTTTTTTTACCTTATTTCATTCCATATAACGGCGCTTGGCTACCTTCTTATCAGGAACAGGGGGCTCAAGGCCGGGGCCGTGCACGTGCACTACATGGAAATGGCGCTGCTGCCCGCGCTGTTGACGCTGTTATTGGGGATAAACATAGTTGTGACATTTCACGGATATCTTGATTACAATAAATATCCTGTCTTCATGCGGCCGGTAATGCGTCTGACCTGGAAGGTCCTCGAATACTGCCGCGCCGGTGTGGTAGTTTTATCGGGAGATTCGTACACTTACCACAAAAAACTTTGTTCAACGGAAAATGTCAGGTTGGACGTTGTAGGCAACGGGTTTATCGGCAGACAGGTGGTAGAAAAGATAAGAGAAACGAAAAGGGACCATAAACAGGACAGCCGGGTTATTATTTTTACCGGCCGCCTGTCGCCTGAGAAGAATGTTAAAGAACTAATAAACGCTTTTATTAAACTTGAAGACCCTGAATACGAACTCTGGATTGTGGGTGACGGGCCTGAAAGAGCACGCCTGGAAAGCCAGGCCGGGGGAAGTGAAGGCGGCGGTAAAATAAAATTCTGGGGCTGGCAGCCGCGCAGTGAAGTGTACAGGCTGCTCAGCGAAGCCGATATTTATGTGCTCCCGTCAATTTTCGAGGGGGTCCCCATCGCCCTGCTGGAGGCGTACTCCTTCGGGCTGAAATGCGTTTGTGTAAGGAACCCTTTTACAGAAACCATACCAAACATTACGCTGCTTGCATCTGCAGGCTGGCAGGAGATAAAAAGCAAGATTGTGACAGCCGCAGAGTCCGAAGCGGAGCCGGACATGGACTTTGTGAGTCAAATGAGCTGGGGGAACGCGGCAAAATGCCTTGAAAAGGTGTACCAAAAAATTATGTGAATGGAGTTGTAAATATGGACGAAACATCTGCATTTAAACTTAAGGCAAGAAGGATGGCTGTGGTGGTTTCAACATCCCTGCTCTTGAGTTTTTCCTTCTTTTTGCTGGGTACCTTTTCAAGCAGTGCGGCTGTAATACGCGACGCCAATTTTATCAGTTTTTTAACCTGCCTGAACCCTCTGTATTGGATCGGCCTGGCCCTGGTTATAGCGGTGCTGGTGGCCCTGTGGCGCTTTGAGGCTTACAATACGGGCGCACTTTCCCTGCTGGCCGTTATGCTGCTGGGGGTAATGCTGCTCTCCATACCGGTCCTGCTGCAAAAGAACGCGCCGTTCTATGTTTCGTACTACCCGGCCGGCGAAGTGCAGACGATCCTGCAGTCCCACCACATCAACATGCAGAGCGAACTCCCTTTAATAACCTATCATTACTGGCCCGGCCTGCATCTCTTTTCCGCGGTGAATATCCTGGTCAGCGGGGTAAGCCTGGACTTTCTATTAAAATACATACCGCTGCTCTGGGTGGTAGTCTTCACTTTGGAGACTTACGTGGTAGCAAAACATCTGAATTTCAGCCTGAGGCAGTGGCTGCTGGCGGCGTGGCTGATCCTGGTCGCCCAGTGGATCGGCCAGTATTATTACAGTGCCCAGGCTATCGCCATGCTAATGTACCTGATTATATTATCAGTTATCTTTTCAAGCAAAATCACAGTCCGGCACAGCCTGATTTTCTTTATTACAATAATTTCGTTAATCATCACCCATTCACTCACCGCATTTTCGGCCATTTTAAGCATTATTCTGGTGTCGCTATTCAGAAAGCGTCTCCGTACCATAGCGCTGGCTTCCTTTGTCTTGTTTATGTCCTATTACAGTTACATATCGATCCATGTGTTTAATGTCGGTGTCCATGAATTTGTGGGCAAACTTCTGCAGTTCGACTTCAATACTTTCTGGAAAAGTAGCGATTTCAGCAACACCTCGACCAGCAACCTTTCCAAAGTGATATGCCATTACGCCAAAATGATTTTCCCGGCCTCTTTTTTAATGATGGTATTCACTTCAACCTGGTATTTCATTAAAAACCGCAAACTATTACCTAAAGAAAAAATTAATTTATATTACTGCTCACTGCTGTGGCTGGTGGGAATAGGAATTCTGCTGATGTATAAATACGGGACGGAGATGCACTACAGGATATATCTTTACGCCTCTGTTATAATTGTCTGCCTTTTTATCAGCCATGTTTCGCGATCACCGGCTGTAATTGCCCTGGCCGTATTATTAACCGTACTGTTCTTCCCGGCCAGGTACGGGACTTATTCGTACGAACAAACCCTGGAATCAGAACTGACGGGGTCAAAATTCCTGGCTCATATCGTTGATCCCGGTGTATCGTTTGCTTATCAATTCCCTTCATATGTCTGGTACCATGAACCGGGCGACTTATACGCGCCCTTATTGCTCTATGCGCCCCAGTTCGGTGAAGGCAACTTGAAAGTAAACCCCGGAAGTGTCACCTATATCGCCGACAGCATCCAGTCCCACAATTACATGGACTATGCTTATGGTTTTGATAAAATATCAGGCTGGATAAGCCAAAACCCGGGCCAAGTAGAAATCATCTACAGCAACGGGTCATACTGGGCCTATAAGAACAGGACTTCATGAACCAAATCATCAGCAGTTTTATAAACAACGCGGCGCTTTCCAATGTCGTGGCGTCGGGCATCAGGGTTGGCTCCAAAAGCATCTGGGGGTTAGCGCTGCCGCTGTTGCTGGCGGTGGACCAATACGGTTACTACAGCCTGGTTATCGCGACCGCGGGAATAATTGTACAGGTTTCCGTACTGGGGGCGCCGCAGGTAATCATGCGCAGCCAGGACAACGTGCCCCTGCCGGCGCTTGTACTGCACTCATTTTTAATCGCCGCCGCCGGCTTTATTGTTATAAAGATTTTTACGAAGTACCAGGACGGGTACATTTTATTAATAGCAATGGTTGCAGCGCTGGCCAGTTATCAAATAGTATCCGCGCTGGTCAAAAAAGTGATGATGTTTTATATCATCATGATATCGGAGTTTGCCGGCGCCGCTGTACTGTTTTTCAGCCTGATATATATCTGGTTTACCAGGGACAACAGCGCTTTGAGCTGGCCAAACCTGGTGCTGATAGAAATTATAAGCGCTGCTTTCATGGTTTTTGTATTATTGATCTTTTTTTATACCTGCAAAATATCAATATCAAAAGACATCTTTATAAAAAATTACTTCCCGGCCATATACTCTATAGGCCTGATAAGTTTCATAGATATTTTTGTCTGGAAACGGATGGAGATATATTTTTTGCAGGCGAGCCCGTCCGGTATAGAAGGCGTTGCCGTTTTCAGCCTGGCCCTGATGATTTATAACGCGTTTATTTTTATCCCCAATTCAGTAGTTGAGGCATGGTATCCGTCCATTGCCGCGCAATATATTTCAGCAGCTGAGAGTTTCCATATATATATAAAAGAAAAAATAAAAAAATTTGCGAAGATCTACTCTTTATTCTGCGTCCTGAGCTTTCCTGTGATTGTTTTATTGCTGCGGTTAATGTTTAACAGCTATTTGCAGTGGTCAGGTTACATATTAATATTGGTTGGAGCGGCTTTATTCTTCGGATGTGAATGTTTTTGCTCAAGCGTATTATATTCGACAGGGCATGAGAAGGAATTGTATTTTCCCGCTGTTTCCGGTGCCGCAGTCGCGCTTGTGTTAAACGCGACCATCACGGTAAGATATGGTCTGAACGGCGTGATATTCGCATATATAATAACTCACGGATATATATTTGTGGTCCTGGTTAAAACTTTTTTTAAGGTTTACAGTGTGAAGAGATTAAGTGCCGATGTTATGAATAAATCTTTGGGGGATTAAATGTGAGTAAGGTCAGGCTGTCTATGCTGGCATTATTGCTTGTAATATTAATATCCCTTCCCCTGTCCGCCATGAAATCTTCCGGCTGCATAGTAAGGGATAACGGCGACGCCGACAAGGCCGGCAGTGATAACAATAACCGTGCTGCCGGTGTGTCGTTAATCAACGTAAAGGATTTTGGAGCAAAAGGGGACGGGGAAACAGACGACACGGCAGCCCTGCAGCAGGCAATTAACTCCCTGGCCCCTGATGGCGGCACAGTTGTTTTTTCGCCCGGGACATATATTACAAGTAACCAGATCACAGTGAGAGACAAAGTAAGCCTGATCGGTTCCGGCACAAATGTCACCGCGATTAAAAATATCAATAATACTCATATACTGAGACTGGATAAAGACGCATCCGATTTAACCGTGAGAGGCCTGACCCTGGACGGGAATAAAGGGTTAACCGGATACGGGATACTGGCTGTAACAGCCAATAAAAATATAGTGATCGAAAGCTGCAGGATTTGCAACACAGGGAGTATCGGGATCCTGTTTTCAAATCCCGGCATTGAAAATGTCATAATACGGGACAATGTTTTATATGATATCGGCTCCAGCAGAATAGAGCATGCCGGGTATGAGGGAAACGGCTTGTACCTCGGTGGCGGCGCCAGCAGGATCCAGGTGCACAGGAACTCTATTTCCAGGGTATATGGCCATGCCTGCGTATTTATTGCCGGGGCCAAAGACATCACTGTTTCTGAAAACCGCCTGTTTGACACGAGATACAGGGCTATCCAGTGTTTCGGCAATGGCAACCGCAATGTCCTGATCGAGAAAAACAGCATATACAATACCGGCGCTATTAACGACAGCGGGAAGGCGTTAGGATGCAACGGTATTTTGATCGATTCCTCGGACGCGCCGCTGTACAGCTTTACCATCCGCGCAAACAACCTTGCCAATATTGGCGAAAACGGTATTGAATGCTGGTCAGGCGCCATAATCGAGGGCAATACCATTAACCGGACAGGATATAGAAGTGATCTGGAGGGTGATTCGAAAGAAGGCATCCACATCTGCAGCGGCAGTATCGTCAGGAATAACACGGTTAAGAACACCGGTACCAAGGGAATAGAGTTAAATGCGATTGAAACGGTATATAAAGACACCGTTATAGAAGAAAACACTATTAAGAATGTGGGAACCGGCGGGAAATGGCAGGTCGGTATACGGGTAGTGGCGGATGGCCCTCAAGCCTTCGTGGACAACATTATTATCAGAAATAATACTATTGGCGATGATCAGGGAAACCCGACCACCATGACCGGGATCAATGTTTTCCGCACTAACGGGGGGACACTTGGTGAAAATATATTCGTCCAGTATAACCGTATAGACAGCAGCGTTAAAAGAAAATTGGACCTGGACAGGATCGTCAGGACCAGGTAGTTGGCAAATCGGTGACATTCCTCAGGCTTGTAGGGCGGGTTTTAACCCGACACAGGTTGTGAACCAGGGTAATCAGGATTTTATTTTCTGCTCCGGTGTTTTTTTGCTGAGTACCATTATGACGCAGAATACCAGGAATGCCGTCTCTACGGTAAAAAGTGTTATTGGGACCGGGTTAAGCTTTTTAAAGTGAAATATGTTATGGAATACGGAAAAGCCGGAGCCGGGTTGTAATATCAGGTATATATCAGGCAGCACCCCGAGCAGACCGGCGATTATAATTTTATAGTCTCCCTGCCATTTCCCGATTAACAGGAGATATGCCCCGGCACCCGCCGCCGGTATATAATTCCACTGTACTGCCAGATCAAAATGAGGGACCGCGTCCAGCAAGAAGTGTGACAGGAAAGCTAATACCAACAGGTAAGGCGTTTTAAGCGCGGCCCTTTGGTAGAGAGCCGCAGCCGCTAAAATATGTGTTGCTCCGGTCATAATACCTCCTCGATTAAAAGAACCCTGATGTAATAATTATACATAATTGCAATTAATACCTACTTGTCTTATAAAATAATTGTACTCGCACATTTTATTATCTCTGGTTTAAATATGTGATCCAGGAATGAATACAGCTGGTTCAAAGAAATGACCAGGCTCAGGTCTGCCCCTTTTCCCTGGCATAAAATGTATATCGCGGCCATATAGTGTAATAATAATTCCGCCTGCAAAGCACAGGAAGAACATTATTCCACGATAAGGTGTGCGGTATCGGTGATATTACTTTACAGGATTCTGGACGCGAAATTATTGTCCATACGCAAAAGGCCTTACAGCGGCGCCAGCCTTTTTCTAATATCAATGGCCGTTTTTGCCGCCGCGGTCCTGGCCGGAGGCCTGCTGGAACCCGTGCTGGCGCTTCCGGCCTACGAATTGCTGCTGAAGCCCTCAATCAATGGCATAAACGGGATGGCACAGGCCATGGGAGGATCAGGGGCAGCCGCCGCGGCCTCAATATTTATCAAAAACATAACCGCGGTCCTGCTCACGATAGCACTGGCCCGGCGCACCAGGGGCGTTTCGGTGGCTATTCTGCTGATCCTGAACGGCCTGATCATCGGCTCCGTGCTAAATATGCTGAGAATGCACGGGTACGGGGTTAAATGGCTGGCAGCCGGGATTATGACCCACGGCGTTTTTGAACTGACCGGGCTGTTTCTGGCGGGGGCGCTCGGGCTTAAACTGGTGCTGCTGCCCGCTGAGCAGCTTGAAAGGTACAAGAAAGAGCTGTGCCTGGTGATCACAGCGGTTTTAATCCCGATATTCCTGGCGGCGGCGTATGTTGAGGCTTTCATAACTCCGGCGGTATTAAGGTAACATAAAATTTTTCATATTATCACGGCCGCTGGCATACATAATATGGAACAGGCTTTTCGGCTGTAAATAGGACAAACCTTCAATCCACTAATGCCCGGGCAGATGAAATAAACAGAAAGGGTGATTGTTTTGTCTCCCGTAATTATAAAAACGATAAGAATCAGGAAACGGTACCTGGCCGCTCTGGTAGCCCTGGTTTTCCTCTCTTTCTACCTGACCAGGGCGCAGAATGACAGGGCTGAGAGGCAGGCTGTCACAGCTATGTCCCAGGCGCTGGCCAGCAGGGTGATCGTGGTGGACCCCGGCCACGGCGGTGCTGATACGGGTGTGGCCGGTAAAAGCGGCGCCTTGGAGAAGGAAATTACCCTTGCCGTGAGCAGGCTCCTGGCGGACAACCTGGCCCAGGCCGGCGCCATGGTCCTGATGACCAGGGAAACTGACAGCGACCTCAGTAACCCGGTCACAGCCGGGCTGACGGCAAAAAAAAGGGAGGACCTGGAAAGGCGTGTAGCCATCGCCAACGATAACAGGGCTGACCTTTATATAAGCGTCCATGTAAACAACTCTCCCGCCGCAGACCGCAGCGGCGCCCGGGTATATTACCAGCGGGGAGCGGTCCAGGGCGGCAAAGCCGGCCGGCATATGCAGTCGGAGCTCGCCCAGGTTTTAAAAAACACCGGCAGCCAGCCGGCTGCGGTGGATTACTACATTACCAGGAACACGTCAATGGCCGCGGTGGTGGTGGAGGCGGGGTACATTTCAAATGAAGCCGAGGAAAAGCTGCTGCTTGACCCGGCCTACCAGGGCAAGCTGGCCTGGGCCATATATGCCGGGGCTGTGAAGTATTTTGCCCTGGAGAACCCTCCCGTCCAGAGGCCGCCGGAAAATGATAAGCTGATCCAGACTTTCAAAGAGCAGGAGCAGAAAACGTTGAAGGAGCCGTAAAATTAAAGGTTGCAGATAAATATCCATGGCGTTGATCCGCTTGGCATTTGATTCGTTGGACATGAGTCGTGAGTCGTGAATATCAAGGTGTTTTGTTGTAGGGCGGGACTTATCCCGCCTTGCATTATGTCGATTTATGTCATTAATAACTTACCATGGAAATTGTTTTTTCTATTGACAGGCTATTACCATTTTGCTAATATAACAATAGAACATGTGTTTGGGGCAGGGCAAATATTAAGCATTTACCTGCCCCAAATGTTTTTATTTGCCCCCTCAGACAACATTAAGCGGTGTAGGTGAAAAAACAAGCCTGCACCTGGTAAGGAGGTGAAATAATGGCTGTAAACAAGGTCCCCACAAGCTCTGTGCTCAGGCTGGAACTCAACGTTGGTGTTGATGAAGGCGGCAACCCGGTCTACCGCAGCAAAAACCTGAACAATGTCAAGCCTGCCGCTGCTGACCAGGATCTTTTCGACGTCGCCGCAGCGATCGCCGGCCTGCAGGGATACACATTGAACGGTATCTCCCGTGTCGATGGCGCCCAGCTGGTGCAGGTCTAATATATATCAATTATTCAAATAGAAAGGAGGAAGCGTATTGGCCACAACCACCAAAACACTGCGCATGGTCTTCACCAGCCAGGCCGGCAGGAATGTCATCATTTCCCTGGACAACCCCCGCGGCGACCTGACCGCCGCTGAGATCGAAGCGGCTATGGACCTGGTTATTGCCCGGAATATCTTTACCAGCCCCGGCGGCGACCTGGTAGCAAAGCAGGACATCAAGGTTGTTGACAGCACTACCAACGATCTTTACGACCCGCCCGCTTAAACCACTTCGGGCGTTCATATAAAGCGCGGGTGACCGCACCCGCTCCGGGCACGGTGTCATCCATAACTTCTCAAGGCCGGCTGCTGCAGAGAAGGGGTAACGCCGTGCCCTTTCATTTTCTTAAAGGAGGTGTTCACACTGGATAATATCCTCCAGGCAGTGGGCAACGTGGGATTTCCCATAACCGTTGCGGTATACCTGCTGGTGAGAATCGAGAACAAGCTGGAAGCCCTGGCCGCCAGCATCACCAGGCTGGCCGAAGCGGTGGCTGATAATTAACGGGGCTGGTAAATAGGGATTAATGCTATAGCCATCTGCTTTTCAGGGATAATATAAACAACGCCGGGGCAAACGCCCCGGCTTTTTATAAGTATCTTTTATAAGAGACATTATTCGACATTATTCCCAAAGGAGTTATGTCATCAATTGTATAATTAGTTGAAGAAAATACAAGATCCTTAACTATTAATTGAGGTGGTACATAAAAATGAAATACAAGTTTTCAGATCTTGTAGATATTCAGCGTCTTCAGAAATTGATGAACTCTTTTTATGAAGCGACAGGTATACCACACGGCATTCATGATGTCGACGGCACCGTCCTGAGCGGGATAGGCTGGCAGGATATCTGCACCAAGTTTCACCGTGTCTGTAAACAGACTGAAGACAAATGCCTGATCAGCAACAGATATATTTCTGAACAATTGCAAGATGGGCCTTTTGTCGGGTATAGGTGTTTGAACGGCCTTATGGATTATGGCACCCCTATCATCGTGGAGGGGCAGCATTTGGCTACCATATTCCTGGGTCAGTTACTGCATGAGCCGCCCGATGAGGAGTTTTTCCGCCGCCAGGCGCGGGAGTACGGATTTGATGAAACTGCCTACATCGAGGCGCTCCGCCTGGTGCCGATTATCCCAAAAGAACGGGTCGAATCCATAATGATGTTTTTCTCTCAGCAGGCCCAATTCTTAGCTATGCTGGGGCTGGAGAAAAAACGCCAGCTGGAGGCGTCGGACAAGGTTTTGAAAGAGCGGGAAGAACGTTTGAGGCTGGTCCTGGAGGAGAGCCACGACGGTTTTTGGGATTGGGATATTGAAACGGGCTACACATATTTCAGCCCGCGCTGTTTTGAAGTGTTTGGGTATGAACCGGGGACAATCGAACCGAACGCACGTTCCTGGAAAATGTTTGTCCACCCCGATGATATCCCATTAGTTACAAGGATGTTAAACGAGCGCCTGGAAGGAAAGACAACTCGCTGTAACGCCGAATACCGGCTGATAACCGGAGCCGGCGAGTGGAAATGGGTTATAAGCAGAGGCAAAGTGGTAAAAAGGGACGAAAAAGGCCGGCCGCTGCGTATGGCCGGTACGTTGATTGATATTACAGAGCGAAAGCAGGTTGAGGAAGCGCTGCAAAAACAGACCGCGGAACTGGACCAGCAGGTCGAGGAAAGGACATCTGAACTGGTGAGAGTAAATAAAACCCTGCAGGAAACCCTGATGCAGGAAAAAGCGCTGCTGGACAGCATTCCGGACCTCGCCTGGCTCAAGGACCGGGAAAGCCGTTTTATTGCTGTCAATCAGCCTTTTGGAATGGCTTGCGGCGTAAAACCAGAAGATCTAGTGGGAAAAACGGATTTCGACATTTGGCCGAAAGAACTGGC
Source organism: Pelotomaculum propionicicum (assembly GCF_048984525.1). GTDB lineage: Bacteria > Bacillota > Desulfotomaculia > Desulfotomaculales > Pelotomaculaceae > Syntrophopropionicum > Syntrophopropionicum propionicicum_A. The sequence goes on along the minus strand of NZ_JBMGJC010000008.1, from coordinate 56,388 downwards.
TGAGAGGTACCTGGCCGATGACCGGCAGGTTATTATATCGGGGAGGATGAAACAGGTTGAAGAGCCCTTAATAGACAGTAGTGGTCAGCAAACCTGGATCGAAACTATTAAAGTTCCAATCCTCGACGAAAACGGGCAGGTCATCGGAACGGCGGGTATCGCCCGTGATATTACCGACCGCAAGCGTCTGCAGAACGAGCTGAAGAAACACCGTGATTTTCTTGAAGAACTGGTCTGGGAAAGGACCAAAGACCTCGATATGGCTAATAAGGGACTTCAAAAAGAGATAATGGACCGTAAAAAGGCGGAGGAGGCGCTTGAAACCGAGCGGCTAAGGCTATTCTCACTCCTGGAAAAACTGCCTGCAGCAGTCTCCCTTATTGCGCCGGATTATTCATTGGTTTTTACCAATAAAAAAGTTCGTGAAAGTTTTGGTGATATAAAGGGAAAACCCTGTTATAAAATTTTTCACCGGCGGGAAGTCCCCTGTACGGACTGTCCCATAATGAGCGTACTGGAAAAGAATACGCCAATGGAACAAGAAGTTGTTTTGTCCGGCATGATCTACCACACCTATTACTATCCTTTCCATGACGTTGACGGTTCTTTGCTGGCACTGGGATTAGGTATAGATATTACCGAACAAAAGCGTATGGGAAAGGAGATAGCCCGCCTGGACAGATTAAACCTGGTGGGGGAGATGGCAGCCGGCATCGGCCACGAGATAAGGAACCCAATGACCACAGTGCGCGGATTTCTGCAAATGTTAGGGGAGAAAGATGACTGTACCAAGTACAAGGATTATTTCAGCCTTATGATCGATGAACTGGACCGGGCCAACTCAATCATCACTGAATTCCTGTCTCTGGCTAAAAACAAGGCGGTTGAGTTTAAAACGCATGATCTGAACCATATCGTCAAGGTCATCCTGCCGTTGATTTCGGCTGACGCTATAGTCACAGACAAGCATATTGAAATAGATCTGGATGACATCCCGATCCTGCTCCTGGATGAAAAGGAGATCCGCCAGCTAATCCTGAACCTCGTCCGAAACGGGCTTGAGGCGATGTCCCCCGGCGGAACACTGACAATAAAAACGTTTTCTGAAGGAAACGAGGTTGTATTAGCGGTAATGGACCACGGTAAGGGAATTGAGCCCGATGTGCTCGAAAAAATCGGTACACCGTTCTTTACCACTAAAGATAACGGTACAGGGCTGGGGTTGGCGGTGTGTTACAGCATTGCTGCCAGGCATGATGCAGCTATAACAGTGGAAACAGGCCCTATAGGGACAACCTTTAATGTCAGGTTTAAAAAAATAAAAAGAGAAGACTAATTCTTTTCAAAATGTTAATTAAGCCGCCGGATTGTTGGCCCGGCGGTATCTTATTTAAATAGGAAATTTCCATGAATTATACTGTATATTTTCAAATAAAATTAAAGTTTAGTAATTTTTGGGTCGAAAATATAAATAATGTCTTATTTGTATTCTTAAAAAAAAGGGATGCTGTGACAGCGTCAATTGCAGCGATTTTTGAGAGAAACGGGTGAGCCTTCTGAAATCCGTTGAAAAAAGCAACATTTATTATTATCAATCCAGACAGGACCAGGAAAAAAAGTTCAACACCCTGGTTGAAAACATCAAGGGCGTTGTTTATAAAATAAACAGCAGGGGCAGGATTATGTTTGTAAGCCCCACTGTAAAACAGCTCACAGGATATGATGTCAGCGAGGTGGTCGGGCATTACCTGTCTGAGTTTGTTTGCCCCGATGACCTGCCAGATGCCATGGCTTCCCTTAAACAGGCTGTTAAGAGGAGCATCTCGTCCAGCGAATTTCGCGTGGTTTGCAAAAATGGTGAGATACGTTATACCCGCGCCACTTCCATTATTGAAGTAAGAAACAAAAGGGCCAAAGTCCTGACAGGAATCATAACCGATATAACCGAGCTAAAGCATAAAGAGGAGGATCTCCTGCTCACCAGAAAAGCTCTCAACAGCACCAGCAACCCGGTCCTGCTGACCGACTTAAACGGCATGTTCGTTTTATACCACAACGACTCCTTTTTCAAACTCACCGGGTATACATCCGCTGAAATAAACAACGCAGGCGGGGCGCCAGTCCTCTATGACAGCCCCGAAAAAGCAAAAGAGGTATACCGGACCATAATCAGGGGCGAGCCCTGGAAGGGGGAGTTTGACCTGCGTGCCAGCGACGGCCGCCTGGTCCCTGTTTGCCTGCACACCAACCTGATTAAGTCAGGGAAGAGGGCAATCGGCTGCTTTGGGGTTTTCGCCGACCTGACCGGGCAAAAGCAGGCTGAGGAAGACCGCCGCGCCGCCCACCAGAGGCTGCACAACATAATCGAGTTTCTGCCTGACGCCACCTTTGTTATTGACGAAGAAGGCAGAGTTATTGAATGGAACCGCGCCATTGAGGAAATGACAGGTAAAAGCAGGCGGGAGATGCTCGGCAGGGACGACTATTCCGTATTATTTTACGGGGTAAGCAGGCCGATGCTGATAGACCTGGTCCTCAAGCCTGACCAGTCTGTTGAGAAAGAATACGACAGGATTATAAGGAAAGAAAATTCACTTGTCGGCGAAGCTTACACGCCATATTACTTGCGGGGAAAAGGGGCTCACCTGTGGGGGGCGGCATCTCCCGTTTATGACAGCAGCGGCATTATGGCAGGCGCCATCGAGACCATCCGGGACATCAGCGAATGGAAGAAAACCACTGACATGCTGAGGTACTACGGGATTTACGACGCACTGACAGGACTCTACAACAGAAACCACTTCCAGGAAGAGATGCGCCATCTATGGCTTAACCAGACTGCCGGCATGATTATCTGTGACGTGGACGGGCTAAAGCTTGTCAACGACACCCTTGGTCACGACAAAGGGGACGCCCTGCTTTTTGCGGCCGCGGGCGTTATTAAAAAGTGCTTTGATAAAAATGAGGTAGTAGCCAGGATCGGAGGCGACGAGTTCGCGGTGCTTATTTGCGACACCGGCCAAAAAGAGGTGGAGAAAGCCTGCGGGAGGATCAGGGATGCTATCAGACAGCACAACAAAATAAACGGCGACATGCCTTTAAGCATGTCCATAGGATATGCGGTGACGGAAGATACCTCCGACATCAAAGCCCTCTTTAAGCAGGCTGACAATAATATGTACCGCGAGAAGCTCCACAGCAATAGCAGCGGCAGGAGCGCCATTGTCCAGACACTGATGAAAACCTTGAAGGAAAGGGATTTTATCACCGAAGGTCACGCAGACAGGCTGCAGGACTTGGTCGCCGCCCTGGCCCGTTCCATATCGCTGCCGGAAAGCAGGATCAACGACTTAAAGCTGCTGTCGCAGTTCCACGACATCGGGAAAGTCGGTATACAGGACAGTATTCTTTTTAAACCCGGACCTCTTACCAGCAAAGAGTTCAGCGAGATGAAGAGGCACTGTGAAATAGGATACCGTATCGCCATGTCATCTCCCGACCTTTCTCCAATCGCCGAATGGATTTTAAAACACCATGAATGGTGGGACGGCAGCGGTTATCCCCTGGGGCTGAAAGGTGAGGCTATCCCGCTGGAATGCCGTATTCTCGCCGTCGCTGACGCTTACGACGCGATGACCAGCGACCGTCCCTACAGGAAGGCGATGTCCCACGATGATGCGTTAAATGAGTTGAGAAAATTCGCGGGAAAACAATTTGCCCCGGATATAGTTGAAAAGTTTGTCGAAGTGACAAAATCAGGGGACAGTTTTAAATTAAAATCTCCATGATCAAGCACTCTGTTTTTATACCATAATTAAACGTGCCGCCGGTTTTTTAAAACAGGCGGCTTTTATATGCCTTCCGGCGGCAGCCATCAGGCCAGGTTTGTGCGCGTAATTAGAAATCAGCAGGACTGGTTTTTAATACATTTTCAGTCCAGTCGCAATAGGTGGGATTTTGTGGGAATTTTTTTCTCGATAGAAAAGGGAAATTAAAAATTTAATCTAATTATATATTGATGGTATGAAATGGAAACAAAGGAAATTTTTATATATGAATTACGATGTTCTTATAGCAGGAGGCGGACCCGCGGGCTGCAGGGCCGCCGGGCTTATCGCCGGGAGCGGTTATAAAGTAATGGTAGCTGAAGAGCACAGGGATATCGGTGAACCTTTGCAATGCGCCGGCCTGGTAAGCCCGCGGACTCTGAAAACGGCCGGGATATCACGGGACATTGTCCTAAATGAGGTCCATGGCGCTTTTATCCACTCCCCGGGCGGAGAAAAGCTTGCTTTCAGGGGCAAAAAATCGTATGCCCTGGTAATTGACCGCGCCGCCTTTGACCGCGGTTTGGCGGAAAAAGCACGGGGTAGCGGCGCTGAGATCATTACCGGGGTCAGGTTGGACGTGCGGGGCTGCGGACCTGAAAAAGTCCACGTGGTTTTAAAATCTCGTAAAAAAGAGATATCAGCAGCCGCCCGCCTGCTGATCGGGGCGGATGGCGCGAACTCACAGGCAGCTAGGTTTATAGGCGCCAGCCGGTCATCTGAAGTGATCCGCATGTATGCCGTTGAAGTAGAAATGAAATGCCATGATAAAGATATGGTCCACATTTTTTTAGGCAGAAATACCGCCCCCGGTTGGTTCGGCTGGGTCATCCCGGTAGGCTCCGGGCACGCCAGGGCGGGTATCGGCGTCAGCGGCAGCGACAGCCACCCCGCCTGTTATTTTAAAAAGATGGTCGATTCTTATCCCGGAATATTTAATGGGATGAAGGTGGTACGCCACACGGGCGGCGCCGTCCCTATCGGCATTCCGCCAAGAATATACGGGGATAAAATAATGCTGGTAGGCGACGCCGCCTGCCAGACCAAGCCAATATCAGGCGGAGGTCTGTTCCTGGGCCTCCTGGGCGCGGAACTCTGCTCGCAGGTAGCGTCAAAGGCGCTTTCGCGGGAGAGTTTTTCCATGGAGGACCTTTCCGAGTACCAGCGCCTGTGGGAAAAGAAGATGGGTAAGGAAATAAAAAACGCCCTCTGGCACAGGAATATCTTTTTGTCTATGACAGACCATGAAATGGACACGGTGATCAGGTTCCTCAGCCGGCCTTTTTGGCAGTACACCATAGCCACGCATGGGGATATCGACTACCCGTCCTGGCTGTCAGGCAGGCTGTCCTTTGCCGGGCCCTGGATGGAAAAATTTGTCCGGGCCAGGTTCAGGAAAGTGCTGAATTACGCGCTGCCGGTTGAATTTTAAACCTGGATAAAAGGATAACTATTAAGGCAGCAAGCAGCTGCCTTAATCTTTTTTTACAGCGGGGTTAACATATTATTTGGTATAAAAAACAAAAAAATTTTTTAAAAGGTAAAAATATCAAAAAGTGTGCCGATATATTGTAGTGACGTGATTTATTTGTTATAGGGGGGTATTTTTTTGAGACTTTTAACTCGTTCTGATTTTGACGGCCTGGCGAGCGCCGTCCTTTTGAAAGAAGCCGGAATTATTGATGACAGAAAGTTTGTCCACCCTAAAGATATACAGGATGGCATTATTGAAGTAACAGAAAATGACGTGCTGGCCAATATACCGTTTGTGGAAGGCTGCGGCTTGTGGTTTGACCACCACTCGAGCGAGAGCGAGAGGTTGGAGCTGGACGGCAGGTACAAGGGTTACAGCCGCTCGGCCCCCAGTGCGGCCAGGGTTATTTACGACTACTATGGGGGCGACGAAAAATTCGGCCACCTGAATGAGCTGATAGAGGCTGTCGACAAGGCTGACAGCGGCCGGTTTACCAGGGACGAGGTGCTGCACCCGCAGGGCTGGGTGCTGCTCTCCTTTATCATGGATCCCCGCACCGGCCTGGGGAGGTTCAGGGACTACCGCATCAGCAACTACCAGCTGATGGATCAAATGATCGAGTATTGCGGAGGCAAGCCGATTGATGAAATACTGGACATGCCTGATGTGCAGGAAAGGATCAGGCGCTATTTCGAACAAAACAGCCTGTATGAAGATATGATCAAAAGCAATACCCGGGTGGAAGGAAACCTCATCGTCACTGACTTGCGCGGCGCCGACGTGATATACAGCGGCAACCGGTTCCTGGTTTACTGCCTGTACCCGGAGCAAAACATATCGATCTGGATCGTGGACGGCAAAAACAAGCAGAACTGTGTCTTCGCGGTAGGGCACAGCATTATCAACAGGACTTCCAAAACCGATGTGGGCTCCCTGATGCTGAAATACGGCGGCGGCGGCCACCGGGCGGTCGGGACCTGCCAGGTTCCTTATGACCAGGCGGAAAAAGCGCTTGCTGAACTGGTTTCAGCCATAAGACGGGACGGATAGTGAAAAGAGGGCATTACCGGATACATACCGGCGCCGGCGAACCCGGCGACGGTATTAATTTGCTGCCGTCCGTATAAACTCTGCCGGCCGGGGCAACCATAGATTGCAAAGGAGGCGCCGCCATGCCGGATAGCAAGACGGTCAAAACAAAACCGGGTCAAAGTAAAATTCATGAGCCTCTCAGCTCTTATTATCCACCACCTTTTACAGTGGAAAAGCCGACGATGCAAAACGTGGAGCCTGAGTATCGACCCCACAGCGCGGTTTACGTTAAAAATGAGAAAGCTCGCGAAAAGAAAAATCGTTAAGCAGGATAATTTTTAGATCTCAGACGCCGCACACCCGGCGTTATTTTTTTAAAGTGCTGCAAAGTTGCAATATGTTATAATTGGAATAAAATAACCCCGGGAGGGTGAATAAGATGAATATCCTGGTAACGGGCGGCGCCGGCTATATCGGCAGCCATACCGTCCTTGAGCTGGTTAAAAGAGGCCACCGGGTGGTGGTGCTTGATAATTTATCCAAAGGCCACAGGGCCGCGGTGCGCGGAATTGAACTTGTACAGGGGGAAACCGGCGACACCGCGCTATTAAAGGAGCTTTTCGAAAAACACAAGGTCGAGGCTGTGGTCCATTTCGCCGCCAGCAGCCTGGTCGGCGAGTCGGTGCGGCAGCCGGCCGGTTACTACCATAACAACGTGGTAAAAGGGCTGGCCCTGCTGGACACCATGGCGGAGTCGGGCGTGGGCCGCCTGGTCTTTTCCTCGACCGCGGCGGTATACGGGGAACCGCTGGAGGTGCCGATCCCGGAGAAGCACCCAACAGTGCCGACCAACCCGTACGGCGCGACAAAGCTGGCCCTGGAGGGGGCCATGCGCTGGTACGGCGGGGCTTACGGCCTGCGCTTCGCTTCCCTGCGCTATTTTAACGCGGCAGGGGCGGACCCCTCGGGGGCGATCGGGGAAGACCACGACCCTGAAACCCACCTGATACCGCTGGTGCTCAAGTCAGCCCTGGGTCTAATCCCGCACCTGGAGATCTACGGTACAGATTACCCGACTTCGGACGGCACCTGCGTCAGGGACTACATTCATGTGAGCGACCTGGCCACAGCCCACGCCCTGGCCCTGGACGCCCTGGCGGCAGGCTCGCCTTCGACTGTCTATAACCTCGGCAACGGAAACGGGTACAGCGTTCTGGAAGTAATTAAGACCGCGGAAGAGGTGGTGGGGAGACCCATCAAGGTTAAATACGGGCCCAGGAGGCCGGGCGACCCGGCGGCGCTGGTGGCCGGATCCGGCAAGATCATGGATGAGTTGGGCTGGCAGCCGCGCTTCGCGGACCTTAAGATGATCATAGAAACGGCCTGGCGCTGGCACAGCGGCCACCCGGCCGGGTTTGGCAAGTAAAAGTGGGCGGCCCGGCGGGGAAATATATAAAAACTTTTATTATTGTCCTGGTGTCCTCTTGGTTTATCTTTTTAGCCGGGGCGGGCGGAGAAGGTATGGAGCCCGGCGCGGCCACTCTCAAAGACAGGGAGAATGCGCTGCAGCAGCAGGCCGGACTGGGGGAAGAGGAAAAGCAGCTTGTTATTGAACTGCTTAACTGGGATGTGAAAATAGAGACCGCCAGGCTGGAACAGGAGCGGCTGCGGCGGGAGATCCCGCTCCAGGAGGAAACGCTGGCGGCCCTGGAGATACAGCTGGAACAGAGCCGCGCTGCGCTGGAGGAGGGCAGGGCCAGGCTGGGCCGGTGGATTAACCACCTGTACCGCTGCGGCGCCCTTACCTACCTGGACGTGGTCCTGGGCGCGGCAGATTTTGATGATTTTATTGAAAGAGCAGAGATGGTCGGCATCATCCTGGCCAGCCAGGCTAAAATGCTGGACGAAGTGCGCGGCTTTACCATTGCGGTGCGGGAGAACGCCGAGGCGGTCCGGCAGACACATGAGGAACTGACAATTAAAAGCCGGGAGCTTGACGGCCGGCTGCAAGAGATGGAAGCTGCCAGGGCCGGCAGGGAGGAGTTCCTCGGGGACCTCAGGGTGCGGTCAGCGGACCTCGCGTCCAGGGTGGCACAGGCTGAAACACAGTGGTACAACTCCCTGAATTCCCTGCATTACCTTTTAGCCAACCTGCACACCCTGCCGCTGTACAACCTGTCGCCCGTAAGCTCTGAGATCACCTTCAGCGGCCTGAGGCTTGTATACAGCGACGAGGAAATAAACAAAAATATTTTAAAAATAGGAGACGCTAACCTGGCGGGGTTTTCGGTGCGCTGTTATCCGGGCCGTTTCACGGTGACCGGGCCTGCTGCCCTGCCGGGGGGGCCTGATTTCATAGTGGAAGGGCATTTTCAGATGCTGGATGGAGGAAAGATCCGCTACCAGCCGGTGGCCCTGACCCTGGCGGGGGTGCCAGTCAGCCGGGAGGTGCTGGGTTACGTCTCTTCGGAAAGCGGGATGGTTATTGACGCCGGGGCTTACCTGGAGAGCTTCAGGCTCTCGGGCGTAAGCATCGAAGAAGGCCGCCTTGTGATCAACCTGGCCTTCAAGTAAAACCGTGTCAAGGGGACGGTTCTTCTGACACGATCGTGTCAAGAGAACCGTCCCCTTGACACGCTAGGGAATATCTCCGTTATTATTGTCGCAGATGTTGCCTTCTTCCTGGAAGAGCCAGGCGAAGGCTTTTGCTTTGAGCAGGGCGTTGTAAGTAATCAGGACAAATGGCCCCAGGATTAATCCGTAAAAACCGAGCAGCTCGTACCCGGCATAGAGGGAGATCAGCACGGCCAGGGGGTCAATCCCGATATTTTCACCGAGGACTTTCGGCTCCAGGGAGTGCTTGGCCACTATCACCACGGCAAAAAGGATCAGCAGCCCCACGGTCATATAAGTGTTTCCTGTAATCAGGTTAAAAACAATCAGGGGGATGAAAACCGCGCCCACCCCGATCACCGGCACCGGGCTGAACAGGCCGCTGAGCAGAGACACGGTCACAACATATTCGGCGCCGATAACAGTCAGCCCAATCATTATAATAATAGCGGAAATTACTGAAAGTATGATCTGGGCCTTGATAAACCCGATGGACGCCCTGTAGAGGTCATCAGCCATAAACCTCAGCTTGCAGTGAAATTCCTCAGGTATCGAGTCGGCAAGCCATTTCTTAATCTTTAACAGGTCTTTGCTGATAAAAAAGGCCGCGATCAGCATGATTACCACGATCAGCAGCTGGTTTGGCAGGTTGGCGATGAGGTGCAGCGTACCTCCGGCCAGCAGTGAAAGGTTCTCAGATAATATTTCTGAGATCCTTTCAGTGTTTTTATCCAGGTGTACGGCAATTTCAGGGGGAAACCCTTCAGATATGGAATGAAGCTTCTGTGCCAGAAGAAATGACTGGCTTTTTAAAAAACTGGTAAAATGAGGCAGGTTGGAAATAAACCTTGCCAGCTCCCAGACCAGTGTCGATATGGCGAACCACATCACTACGCCAAGTGACCCAACGGTCACCAGCATGGCCATGCTGGTGGCCGCCAGCCGCGAGATTTTTAAGCGCAGAAAAAATTTTACCACTGGTTCCATGGCCAGCGCCAGTATTAGTCCAAGCAGAAAAGGTAGAAAATATGGGATTACAAGTTTGAAAGCAACAGCGGCGATAACCAGGGTGGCAATTAAAATACCCAGGTTGACAATCAGGTTCCAGTGCCTTTTATAAAAATCTCTCATGTTGAAGTATTACTCCTTGCAGAACCAACAATAAAGGAAATGGAAATTGGCAGGCTCTCAGTTTGACCGTAAAGAAAATCCCCTTTCTTTGCAGGAAGGGGATTATATATTTCTAATCCGGTTCATCCTCGACTTCTTGAGCCAGTTTATCAAAGATTTTTTGCACCGGCAGGATTTCTTTAATCTTATACACGTTCTTGCCGGTAAATACGACACCTTCGTCGACCAGGCCGGTGCGGGAATTTTCCAGCGCCTTGATGATGCAGTATTCCCGTGTGCACTCTTTGAGGCAGCCGTCGCAATCATCCGGATGCGGCACTGTCTTGTCCAGGATTTTGTTTACAAATGGGTTGCGCAGCGCCCGACCCGGCATGCCGACCGGGCTGGTAATGAGCACCACGTCGTCAGCGGAGGCTTTCAGGTACATCTGTTTAAACGCCTCAGACACGGCGCACTCCACACTCAGCACAAAGCGGGTCGCCATCTGGACGCCGCTGGCGCCGAGCCTGACCGCCCTGGCGATGCCGCTGCCGTCAACAATGCCGCCGGCGGCTATTACCGGTATTTTTACAGAGGAAGCGATTTCCGGCAATATTTCTTCGATTGAACGGCAGGTCCCCAGGTGACCCCCGGCTTCCACTCCTTCTGCCACCACGGCGGAAGCGCCCTGTTTTTCAGCTATCCTGGCCAGTTTGGCGGAAGAAACGATGGAGACGATCGGAGTATCGGACTCCTTGCCCCACTTGAAAATGTCCCTGGAAAAGCCTGCCCCGGTAATGATCAGGTCAATCTTTTCCTCTATCGCCGCGTGCACCAGGGAGGCGAACTGCCTGACGGCGAACATGATGTTGATGCCGATGATCCCCTTCGAGTTGCGCCGTGCGGTCCGGATTTCATTCCTCAGCTCGTCCAGCGACATGCCGGTAGCGGCAATTATGCCGATGCCGCCGGCATTGGCTACGGCCGCGGCGAGCGGCGCCGTGGACACACGAATAGCCATGCCTCCCTGGATGATTGGGTAGCGGGGCGTCAGGCGCCCGATCTTCAACGATGGAAATTTCATCAAAATTCTTTTTCTCCTTAATCAGATTTAGCGATACCCAGTATATATTATCCCAACAGGTTATGTAAATATAAGTATTGCTGGATAATTTATCAAGTTGGGCTTCATCTTGCCCTCTTCCGTGGCAATTTTTAGATTTTTCTTTTTAGCAATTCAAATATTCTATATAAAATGGTATAATCCTTTGAACTACGGTAAAAACCAGCGTAATATTTAATCATAACCAAAAACATTACTTGGATCAGGAAGAAGTGCTAATTATATATTATATTTCCATAAATAAGCATAATAATAATTTGAAAAAAATACCTGAAGGGCAATCCGTTATCAGCGTCGAAAAAAACCATAAATTACTATTAATTAGGATCGTATTCTCATAAACCGGAGGTTTCACAATATTGAACGACCTGCTTCCGCCCTGCGCCGGCGCCTGTCCGGTCCATACAGACGTCCAGGGATACCTGGCTGCCATAGCCAGGCGTGATTACCGGGAAGCATACCGGCTGATCCGCGCCAATAACCCCTTCCCCTCCGTGTGCGCCTGGGTCTGCACGCACCCGTGCGAGGACGCCTGCCGCCGGGGTGAAGTTGACGAGCCCCTGTCCATCAGGGACCTGAAGCGTTTTGCTGTTGAGGCTGTTGGACACATGCCTTTGCATTTATCCACGGTACCGGCCAGCGGCAGGAAGGTGGCGGTAATCGGCGCCGGCCCGTCCGGTCTGACCGCGGCTTATGACCTGGCCCGCCAGGGACACCAGGTGGTTGTTTATGACCGTCTGCCGGCGCCCGGCGGGCACTTTCTGACCTCCCTGCCGGCATACCGCCTGCCGGCTGAAGCCCTGCGGAAGGATATTGAAGATATCAAAACCGCGGGCGTGGAGATACGCTGCGGCCAGGAAGTAGGCAGGGACCTTAACCTGGACCGGATCAGGAAAACCAGCGACGCTGTTGTCCTGAGCACGGGCCTTTGGGCCGGGCGGGGTTTAAAGCTGCCCGGATTTGATCATCCTTCTGTATTGAAGGCGCTGCCGTTTTTAAAAGCGGCCAACTCTTCTGAAAAGCCGGCGGTGGGAGGCCGGGTTATTGTAATCGGCGGGGGAGACGTCGCCCTGGACGCGGCCCGCACAGCCCTGCGCCTGGGCTCGGCTGAGGTCAGGGTTGTCTGCCTGGAGCCGCGAGAGGAGATGCCCGCCCACGCCTGGGAGATTGAGGACGGCGAGGCGGAGGGAGTCATAATCCACGCCGGCTGCGGCCCGGTGGAACTGCTGCTGGAAAAAGGCGTAATTACCGGTGTGAATGTGCGCAGAGTGTTGTCGCTTTTTGACCGGGAAGGAAAACTGAACCCGGTTTATGAACCGGACAGCCTGGTCACACTGGCGGCTGACACGGTAATCCTGTCCATCGGCCAGGAGCGGGATAATTATCTGCTGGAAGAATACCTGCCCGTTGCCCATACCGGGAGTGTGCCGCCTGGTGCGGCCGCATCCCGCGTCAGGGGAGTTTTTATATGCGGCGAGGTGGCTGACGGGCCGGGGCCTGCTATCAGCGCCATAGCATCCGGTCACCGCGCCGCCGCGCTGGTCGAGCGCTATCTGAATGGAGACGGCTCGGCGCCCGGCGAACAGGATTTGCAGGTAATAGGGCCGGTGCCTGGCCGGGTGGCTGAGAAAATACCACGGTGGGCGCGCCAGAAGATGCCCGTCCTGCCGCCGCAGGAACGGAAGAAAAGTTTCCTGCCGTACGAGCTGGGCCTGGATGAGGCCTCGGCGCGTTTGGAGGCGGGACGTTGCCTGAAGTGCGGCCAGGGGGCGACAGTCATTACCGAAAAATGTGCGGCCTGCCTGAACTGCCGCAGGCTGTGCCCCTATGGCGTCCCGGAGGTGGGAGAACACGCCGGCATATCCGTGGAGGGCTGTCAGGCCTGCGGCGTCTGTGCTGCGGTCTGCCCCGCCGGCGCCGTTAGTCTGGCCTGCCTGGACGAAAAGAAGTTGATGAGTTCGCTTGAAACTGTTTCTCCGGTTAAAGATGTGGCTGTTTTCGCCTGCCAGGGCTCCTGTATTGACAAGCCAGACCTGGCTGGCCTCGATAATGACCCCGACCTTGCGCGGCTGCGGGTGGTGGAGATACCAACGGCTGGCGCCCTGCGCCTGGAATGGTTGCTGAAAGCTTTTGAAAACGGGGCCGCCGGGGTGGCCGTGGTTGGCTGCGGGGCCGGCCGGTGCCGCTATGCGGAAGGAGCCGTTTCCGCGGAGGGCGTCGTCTCGCGCGCCAGACATTTACTGCAGTCGGCAGGCATTCCGCCGGAGAGGCTTATTTACTGCAGGATGGAGACGGATGTTTACCTGGAGGGTGTATTGAAAGATTTTGTGCTGCGGCTGGCAGAGCAAAACTAATAGCCCTTCCGAATCTGGAATTCTCCTCTGCTTGAGCTCCCGGGTTTAGTTCGCTGCATAATTTAGCAGGCTTTTGATGCTATTATATACTTTTATATGCCCTGCCTTCTTTAAAAACAGAGCCTGCCACCCGGCCCAGGCTGCAATAACTGGCGCCCATCAGAATTAACGGGTTCATTTTCAGCGGGTCGGGCCGGCCGTCTGTCAGGCACTCTTCATTTATGTACATTGCAACTATCTCGCCGAGGAAAAAATCAAAATCAAACATGGGTAAGGTCTGAATAACTTTACAGAGGATATTCATCGAGCATTCGATGATCAGCGGCGCTTTTCCAAGCTCGTCATAGAACGGGGTAAAAATATTTGACTTGTCGGCGCTGTGCCCGGATACGATCCCGCAGTAATCGGTCTTTTGAAGCAGGCTGACCGGGGGGATGTTGACGCTGAAGAACCCGTTTTCTTTGACTCCAGCAGTTGTATAGTGGGTGTTTTTCAGCGAGATATAAAGCACCGGTTTGAGGCTTACCACTCCGCACGCGCCAACTGTCGCGTAATTCGGCCTGCCATTGACATCCGCCCCGACAAGCACGGCAGGGAACGGGCCGAAGGGTATATTGGGGATTTTCACCTTTTTCATGACCAACCTCCTGATTTTATGGTTTACCCGGCAAACACTATAAATATAAAGGAGTTCCTGAAAAAAGAATAGACTTATTCTTTTCTATGATTTAAACTATTGTCAAAGTATGCCCCCCGGAGCGGTGACGCTTCGTTTTTGTTTTTTACGGCGTTAAAAACAAAAACCTGCATTCGGAACGCTTATTTACAAAAACACATACTTCATTTTAGAAAATATTTTGGAATACCAGGAGAGGCCGAAAACCAGGAGCCCTTGTTAATACTGCAATAACGGCCTGGTTATAGCATCTGTAACTGATTGACAGACGGAATAATTTCCTATATAGTTAGAATGCTAAAAGAATATATTTCTTCGTTAGGTGAGGCTTCTACACAGACACATGCCACTGCCCGGAAATGTCGAGAGACGCCGACGGGTTAACAGGTACTGCCGGCTTAAGGTTTTACTTAATGTGGCTGGGTTTGACCCTAGCTGTGTACGTGTCAAAACTTTCACGAGTGGAGAAGGTTTATCTGCAGATTCTGGAAAAACCTTCTATTTAATGGGGGTTTTTTTTGTTGTTTTAGAGTATGAAGGCGATACCGGCTGTAAACGATATTAAAGTGGCAGAGGGCTTGCCGCCCCGGTCCGCTGCTGCCGGAGGGGAAGCTTTGATATGAATAATATCAATGAAAATCTGGAAAATACAATTCGTGAAGCCCTGCGAACCGAGGAATCGAGAGAAAACCTCCCGACCATGCTGGAAGACCTGCAGCCGTTTGACCTGGCCAACATCCTGCCGGAATTTGAGAAGTCGGAACAGCTGAGCCTGATGTCCGTGCTGCCCGCCAACATGGTTGCCGATGCGCTCGAATACATGGAGCCGGTGCAGCAGTACTGGTTTTTATTCCACCTGGGCGAACCTTTTGCCAGGGAAGTTTTGAACGGCATGTCCAGTGACATTATAGTCGACTTTTTTGCGGCGATACACCCGCGGCAGGCTGAACGGCTGACCCAGTGGCTGCCGGAGGAGTACCAGACCAAGGTGCGTTCGCTGATGAGCTATCCGGAAAACACCGCCGGCGGCCTGGCTATCGTGGAATATGTGGCCGCCCGGCAGAACTGGACTGCGGAGCAGGCCCTCGCCCACGTCCGCAAGATCGGCAACGAAGCTGAAATTGTGTCTTACGTTTTTGTGCTGGACGCGGCCGGCAGGCTTGTGGGCGTTGTGTCCCTGCGCGAGCTGATCCTCGCGGACCCAAAGACAAAACTGGCGGAGTTTATGAACAGCAGCCTTATCTCCGTTAATGCCAACACGGACCAGGAAGAAGTGGCCCGGGTCATAACACAGTACGACCTGGTGGCGCTGCCTGTAGTGGACGGGAGCGGCCGGATGGTCGGTATCATCACGGTTGACGACGTCCTTGACGTCGTCGAGGAAGAGGCTACTGAGGACATCCAGCTCCTGGGCGGCAGCCAGCCGCTGGACGAGCCTTATATGCAGGCCGGATTTTTCTCACTGTACCGCAAGCGGATCTGGTGGCTGCTGATCCTTTTTGTAGCCCAGGCGTTTACCAGCAACATCCTCAGGCATTACGAGGGAGTGCTGAGCGAAGTGATATCGCTGGCCCTCTTCATACCCCTGCTGATCGGCACCGGGGGCAATGCCGGCTCGCAGGCGTCAACGCTGGTGATCCGGGCCCTCGCTGTAGGCGAGGTAACAGTGCGGGATTTTGCCAGGATTGTCTGGCGGGAGTCCCGTTTGGGGCTGCTGCTGGGACTGACCATGGCGGTGGCCACATTTTTAAGGGCGCTGACAATCGGCGGTTCTATAGACCTGGGCATAACAGTCGCCGCTACAGTTGTCACCATAGTGGCTGTAAGCTCGACGGTGGGCGCCGGGATCCCAATTGTAGGCCGGAGGCTGGGGATAGACCCCGCCGTGCTTGCATCCCCCGTGATTACGACCATCATCGATTCAGCCGGCCTGTTCATATATTTTGAATTTGCCCGCCATATCCTTCATATCAGCAGCTAACACGGAGCGTGTCAAGGGGACGGTTCTCCTGACACGATCGTGTCAGGAGAACCGTCCCCTTGACACGTTTTTTTTTATAAGATATTGCCGCAGGAAAAGGTCCCCTATCCCCTGGATTATGCAGCCTAGTGCCGGCAACCACAGTGGTGACCACTATGCTGACTTCTATGCCACTCCTCACATCTATATTTTCCACCTATCTTTAGATAACACTTTTGAAGTAAACAAAAAACGTTCCCTTTCTTTAAGGAATTCGCAATAAAATCTTGACAATTTCTTAAAATTGTTGTTGTAAAATGTATTTATCATTTGTGCTCGTTAAAGGGGGTTTTTTCATGTCTAAATTTTTCAGGATGCCAGCGGTTAAAATTTGGGGCGCGTTCCTGGCCGGCATGCTGGTTGTGGCCGTGCTGTCTTTTACTGCCGGCCTGCGCGGGCTGCCGCGTATCACCTGGGCTGACGAAAACAGCGCCGCAGCCCTGCAGGGCACACAACTGCCCGGCCTGGGGCCGGATACCATCCCGGATATGGTATCAAGGGCCGGCCCGGCCGTGGTCAGGATCAATACCACCACGATCAGTGAAAGCAGGCTTGACCCATTTTTTAATGACCCGTTTTTCCGGCAGTTTTTCGGCGGCCAGTTCGACATACCGTCACAGCAACAGGAGAGCCACGGGCTGGGCTCGGGGTTTATTATATCAACTGATGGATATATATTAACAAATGAGCATGTAATTGAGGGAGTCAGCCAAATTGAAGTAACGCTGTCCAACACGGAAAAATCATATCCGGCCAGGCTGGTGGGATCGGACAAGGACCTGGACCTGGCAGTGCTTAAAATTGATGCTGACAGCGATCTGCCCACCGTTACCCTGGGAGATTCCAACAGCATCAGGGTCGGAGACTGGGTGGTGGCCATCGGCAACCCGTACGGCCTGGACCACACCGTAACAGTGGGGGTAATCAGCGCCAAAGGCCGTCCGATGGCCATTGATGACCGCCAGTACCGCAACCTGCTCCAGACCGACGCGTCCATCAACCCCGGCAACAGCGGCGGCCCCTTGCTGAATTTAAGGGGTGAGGTGGTAGGGATTAATACAGCCATCAACTCCCAGGCCCAGGGGATTGGCTTCGCCATACCCAGCAGCACCGTCAAATCTGTAATTGACGAACTGATCAACAAGGGAGGGGTCGCTCACCCCTGGCTCGGTGTTTACCTTCAATCACTGACAAAAGAGTCAGCACAATCATACGGGCTCAGCAATACAAGCGGTGCTTTGGTAGCGCAGGTGGTAAGCGGCGCCCCGGCTGACAAGGCAGGTTTGATGGCCGGTGACGTGATAGTGGGCTTCAACGGCAGCGCTGTCACCAACTCCGACCAATTGATCGAGCTGGTGCAGGGGACAAGCATCGGGAGCCAGGTTGAAATCCAGTTTATCAGGAATGGAGAAACAAAAGCAGCCGTTGTTACGATCGAAGCCAAAAAGTAGGCTTGAGTTATTTTGCATGGCGGTACTCCTGTACCGCTTTTGTATACAATTCCGCGACAAGGGTAAGGTACTCTTGTCGTATTTTTTTGTGCAATCTAGTGACAAAAAAACGCCTCCTTTTCGCACCCCGCTTTGCTCATTCAAAAACGTGTCAGAAGAACCGTCCCCTTGTACAGAGGAATGGGGACACACCTCTCTCAAAGGCATCTCTGCAAGCCGAGGAATGTCCCCGATGTGTCAAGAGAACCGTCCCCTTGACACGCTCTTCCCTCGTATAGAACAATACATCGCTGCAAAAACTACCTTTGGTGATGGTATGTGTATGACAGCACGATAAGTAAAAACGTAAGCAAAAACGAGGAGTATCTAAAAAAAAAATTGGACAGAGCTTCGATACGGAATACCGCCATTTTATTATTCCGGAGTACGATAATTGCGAAGCCCTGATCGTATATATCAGCGGGTTGGTTGACACAAAGGTAATTGAAAAGGACGTTTTAGCGCCTTTAATGGACTGTCCGTGTTTGCCAGAAGAGAAATATTTCGCGAAAAGGACCGGGCGTATAAGGAAATTAATACAATCCGGCGTTTTTGTGCCGTTCGCCAGGGAAACAAACCAGTGGCGTGATCTATGCGACGCTGTAATGGAAGGTGACACAGTACTTTTTCTTGACGGTTCCGGCTCAGCTCTAATCCTTTCTGCCAAAAAAAATGAATTCCGCTCAATTGAAGAGCCTGAAGCAGAGACCGAAGTCAGGGGCGCCAGGGACGGGTTTGTGGAAAATGCACAAACCAATGCCGCCCTGATCCGCAGGCGGATTAAAGACTACAACTTGCGCTTTGAAAATTTAAAAATCGGAGAGAGAACAAAAACAGTTGTTATCCTGGTGTATATTGAAAGCCTGGTAAACGAGTCCATATTAAAGGAAGTCAGGACCAGGCTGAACAGAATAAATGTCGACGGCATATTGGAAAGCGCATACATTGAGGAGTTTATTGAAGACTCGCCAAATTCGGTTTTCCCGCAAATTGAAAATACAGAGAGGCCGGATAAAGCCTCCGCGGCAATCCTGGGAGGCCGCATAGCGATCCTGGTGGACAACACGCCTTTTGTACTGATGGTCCCTACCGTTTTCTGGAACTTTATCGAGTCCAGCGGGGACTATTATCAAAGATACCATATCGGGACTTTCCTGCGCTGGCTGAGGTTCCTTTCCTTGTTTTTAAGCATTTCACTATCTTCATTGTATGTGCTGCTGACCTCGTTTCACCAGGAGATGATTCCCACCTCACTGGCGCTAAATATAGCGGCGGGACGTACCGGTGTGCCGTTTCCCGCCGTAATTGAAGCCTTTATAATGGAAATAATGCTGGAAATCATAAAAGAGGCCGGTCTGCGGATGCCCAAGGCAATCGGCCAGACTGTCGGCTTTGTAGGCGCGCTGATTATAGGCCAGGGCGCCGTGGCCGCGGGCCTGGTCGGCCCTGCCCTGGTTATAGCCATTGCTATCGCGGCCATCTGTTCTTTTGCCATCCCCGCCTATAATATGAACAATTCCCTGCGCCTGATTAAATTTCCGTTGATTTTTTTGTCCGCTATTTTTGGCATTTTGGGATACCTGGCAGGTATTATGGCGATACTGTTGCACCTTTTGTCGCTGCGGTCTTTTGGCGCTCCGTTTCTTGCACCGGCGGTCCCTCTTGATAAAAGCGGCTTCAGGAATGTTTTTATCAGGGCTCCCCGGTGGTCGATGAAGGAAAGGCCGGGATACAGCAGTCCAAAAGAGGTCAAAAGACAGACAGGCCGGAGTTTAAATAAACCGGGCCCGCTTATTAAAAAGTAATTTGTATTTCAGAGCGAAAGGCATATTATGAAAAACGTAATTGCAGTGGCTTTAGCGCTTATAATTCTGCTGTCAGCCGGCTGCTGGGATATGAGGGAGATAAACGAAATCGGCTTTGTTATGGCTGTGGGAGTCGACAGGGCCGATGATACAGGGCAGTTCACGGTAACAGTGCAAATTGCAAATCCAAGCGCTGAAGGCTCAAAAACCGAAAAGGCCGCCAAACAGTCGGTATGGGTGGCATCCGCGGACGGCCCGTCTATATTTGAAGCAATTAGAAAACTGGTCAGAATTTCATCAAAGAGGATTGTATGGGCTCATAATAATGTGGTTATTATCGGCGAACCCCTGGCCCGGGACGGCATTACTCCGGTTATTGATTTTTTCACCCACAACCCCGAGCTCAGGATGAAGACCGGCCTGGTGGTCGCCAGGGGCAACGCCGGGGATTATCTTTATGCCAAGGCAGGCATGGAGGATATTCCCGGTGTATCTATGTCTGAGATGGGAAGATACCGGTCGCTTATTGCCGAAACTGTCGAAAGTGACTTGTTAAGGGTTAGTTATGATTATAACAATGAATATTCGGAACCTTTGATAAGCGGCGTCAGCTTAAAAAAAGTTATAATAACCCCTGAAAATGGAAAGGCTTCAAGTGAAACCGAAATAATAGAACTATCGGGAGCGGCGGTGTTTAAAAAAAATAAAATGACAGGGTGGCTCACTCCCGAAGAAACGCGTGGATTGGCTTGGGTTAGAAATGAAACAAGAAATACTGTTGTTACGGTAACCGATCCCGAGCATGAAAACAGGAGTGTCTCGGTAGAAACCCGCGGTGTTAAGTCAAAAATATATTCCCAGGTGGAAGGCGGCGTACCTTATATTACCATAGCGGTATCCGGCGCGGGGAACATCGTCGAAGAAGACGGCCACACCACGCTTGATATAGAAGAGATGAAAGATCATATCGAAGGTTTAATCAGCGAGAAGATAGCAGGTGAAATCGAAACAAGCATTTACAAGATTCAGAAAGAATACAACAGCGATGTTTTGCATTTCTCCAGGGCTATAAATGTCCAGAATGACGAAGAATGGGATAGTGAAATAAAGGACAACTGGCAGGGCATATTCCCTCAAATACCTGTTACAGTTCTGGTTGATATTAATATAAAAACCAGCACGCTGTACCAGGAACCCAGAAAAAAAATATAACCGGAAAGGCATTTAATGAAAACAAAAACAAGCCGGCTGCAGTATTTTTTTATGATCCCCAATCTGCTTTACGGGAAGGCAATAGGTGTGACATCGGGAGTTATTGTCAGAAAAATCGGCGCCGACGTATGGACATCAATGCTTTTCGGTTTTGTTGCCGGGACTGTCGTCATTACTGTAATGGCCTACCTGGGCTCAAAGTTTCCGGACAAAACTATAGTCCAATATTCAGAAGTACTGCTGGGTAAATGGACCGGGCGTATCATCGGACTGCTGCTTACAATATTTTTTGCCGTTGCTTTCGGTACCTCTGCCAACACCATGACTCTTCATGTAAAAGAATACTTCCTGCTTGAAACACCCTTTTTTATAATATGCCTGCTTTATACCCTGCTCTGCATGTATGGAGTTTTTCTGGGGATTGAAGTGGTCCTCAGGTTTTCACTTTTTGGCTTTCTCGGGGCTATGCTGATTAACGTCACAATGGTATTAGGCACTGTAAAAGATTTTCGGTTCATTAATTTGCAGCCGTTGTTAGACAAGGGCATAGCGGCTAATCTTGCGAACAGCATTTATATATTCAGTGACATTGCCATGGCTATTTTTGCCGTGGCGATAATATATCCCATGTTGAACAAGAAGGAAAAAACTGTCTCCTATACTTTTTGGGCCATGGTTTTAGGGTGCTTCATGGTAGTAATATGGCCTTTTTTTGAGACCGGGGTAATGGGTGCGGAGATAATGAAACAATATATCGTGGTCTGCATGCAGCAGGTGAGGTGCGCGCAGTTTACAAAATATCTGCCCAGGTATGAGCTGATCATGGTGACGTTCTTCGTATTCAGCATGTATGTGCAGTCGGTGGCGATGTTTTACAGCGCCAAATACAGTTTTAAACAAATTACCGGCATTAAAAAGGATTGGTACATTATCGTTCCACTTACGGTAATTCTGGTTTTTATCACTTATTATATGGCAAACGACCACAACAATTATGTGCATTTTTTGTCCTATCCCTGGTCGCAGTTTTGCTTTATTCTGAGCATAGCCCTGCCGCTGGTATTGCTTATTGCCGCGCTGGCCAGGGGAAAGTTGTCAACAACCCCTTCTTCATGAAAACAACTGTGATTTGCTGCGATGTAAGCTAAAAAATAAGCTGAACTTCTGTGGTACAGGGGAAGCCTCTCCTGTGCCACTTTTGTATAAAGCGTGTCAGGGGACGGTTCTCTCCTGTCGCATTCTCCCGCTCCATTTTTTTTCTTTGACAAAAACAAGCAGGATATTATAGACTATAAAATATATTAAAACAGTAGGAATTATATGCATCACATTGTATTTAATATGAAGGCGGGGGAGAGATATGTCCGGAGCAAAGGATAAAGTTGTTAAACTGCCGGTTTCATTCTACAAAAACGGGAGCTTTACGGAAGGTGAGGACGTTGTGGTCAGGGAAGCGCCCGTGACACTCTACCTGAACGACCAGGAATTTGTGACTCTCGTCTGCTCGCCGGGCGAACTCAAAGAACTGGCGGTGGGTTTCCTGTGTTCGGAGGGAGTGCTGCTCAAGCGGGAAAATTTGAAGAGCATACTTATTAATGAAGACGACCGGCTGGTACGGGTAGAAACAGCCGGCGACCCCGCGCCACAGGAAAGGTTTCTGAAGCGCTTTATCACCTCCAGCAGCGGCCGTGGCCGTGTTTCTTTCACCTTTGCCAACGACTCCAGCGGGGTGGGCCGGGTGGAGTCCGATATGCGTGTTGCCCCCCGGGATATTTTTTACTTAACAGACCAGCTTGAAAAACTTTCCGGGGTGTTTAAGACAACCGGCGGCGCCCACAGCGCGGCTCTCTGCACGCGTGACAGGGTTGTCTTTTTTTATGAGGATATCGGGCGCCACAACGCCGTCGACAAAATCTACGGCAGGTGTTTTCTGGACGGTATTCCCTACGCTGATAAAATCCTAGTTTTCAGCGGACGCATTTCAACGGAGATACTAATTAAGGTCGCCAAAATGGGCATACCTGTAATTGTCTCCCGCTCTGCCCCGACCGAGCTCGCGGTAAAGCTGGCAGACCAGCTGGGGATAACCGTCGTCGGTTTTGCCCGGGAAGGCAGGCTCAGCTTATACACCCACCACAAACGTGTTGCAGATTAAAACATTTCGAGATATGATTTTAAAACTGTTGACAAATTCCGAGCGTTTTCATATGATATATTTATAATTCCGATTAGATTACTATGTTTAGGAAGCCGTTTCCTGGCATGCATTGAAACGCATAGCGGAGTTATAATACTTTTGGGCTGTCAAACGGTCGCTAATTTACCGTATCTCTTTTAAAATCAGCGAGTAGGTTTAGGGGGTTGTTTAGTGCGCAGTATATATTTTGATCACAGCGGGACCACGCCCGTCCACCCTGAGGTGGCCGAAGAGATGTACAGGTACCTTACCGGGGACAATTTCGGCAATCCATCCAGCGTCCACCACTACGGGCTCCAAATCCGCAAAGTGGTGACGGAAGCCAGGGAAAAGGCAGCCCAGGCCATCGGCGCCGGCGCCGGGGAGGTCGTTTTTACCAGCGGCGGCACTGAATCAGACAACATGGCCATACACGGGGCGGCTTACACCAACAGAAAAAGAGGCAACCACATCATTACCAGCGCCGTGGAACACCACGCCGTGCTGAATACGGTGAAGGCCCTGGGCAAAGAAGGCTTTGACATCACGGTCCTGCCGGTGGACCAGTACGGCATGGTCAGCGTCGACGACGTGGCCGCCGCCATTACCGATAAAACAATTCTAATCACCATCATGCACGCCAACAACGAGGTCGGCACAATCATGCCGGTAGCAGAAATCGGAAAGCTGGCCCGGGAGCGGAATATAATATTTCACGTGGACGCGGTGCAGAGTTTCGGCAAAATACCGGTCAATGTAGACGACCTGGGAGTAAATCTGCTTTCCCTATCAGGGCACAAGATCTACGGGCCAAAAGGGACCGGCTTGCTATATATCCGCAAGCGGACAAACTGGCGGCAGACCCTCTTTCACGGCGGCGCCCAGGAACGGCTGCGCCGGGCCGGCACCGAGAACATCCCCGGCATCATGGGGCTGGCCAAGGCCATCGAGCTGGCCATGGAGAACAGAGAGACCGAAAGTGCCAGGCTGAGGGTCCTGCGGGATAAACTGATCAGGGGGCTTACCGGCATAGAAGACGTCAGGCTGACCGGGCACCCGGATAAGCGCCTGCCGAACCATGCCAGTTTCCTCTTTAAATACATCGAAGGCGAATCAATGCTTTTGAGCCTTGACATGAAAGGCATCGCCGCATCCACCGGCTCAGCCTGCACATCCGGCTCACTCGAACCTTCACACGTGCTGCTGGCGATGGGAGTGCCCCATGAGGAAGCCCACGGCTCGCTGCGCATAACCCTGGGCAAAGATAATACCGAAGAAGACGTCGATTACTTCCTCCAGGTAATGAAACCAATAGTAGAAAAACTGCGGGACATGTCACCGCTAAAGGATTGAGGAATAATGGACCAAAAAACAATCCAGGAACTATCGGAAAAAATAACCAAACTAAAAAAAGAGCGCAACGCAGTAATCCTGGCGCATTTTTACCAGCGCCCGGAAGTGCAGGACGTGGCTGATTTTATCGGCGACTCACTGGCCCTGTCCCAGCAGGCCGCCAGTACCGACGCCGACGTGATTGTCTTCTGCGGCGTCCACTTCATGGCCGAGAGCGCCTCCATCCTGTCTCCCGGCAAGACCGTTGTCCTGCCTGACGAAAACGCCGGCTGTCCCATGGCCGACATGGTCGACGCGGTGCGGCTGGCGCGTAAAAAACAGGAGATACCCGGCGCCACGGTGGTGTGCTACGTAAACACCTCCGCCGATGTAAAGGCAGAATGTGACATCGCCTGCACCTCGGCCAACGCCGTCAATGTCGTAGCCTCACTGCCGGAGGACAGGCCGATCCTCTTTGTCCCCGACAAAAACCTGGGCCACTACATTGCCTCCAAAACCGGCCGGGACATGATCCTGTGGGAAGGCTGCTGCAATACCCACGACCGGCTGACCACCGAAGATATCCTCAAAGCCAAAGAAGAACACCCGGAAGCCCTGGTGATGGTGCACCCGGAATGCCGCCCCGAGGTCGTGGCCCTGGCCGACAAGGTATCCAGCACCGCCGGGATGATCAACTTCGCCTGTGAGAGCGAAGCCACCGAATTTATCGTCGGCACTGAAAAGGGCATACTCCATCCCCTTAACAAGCGATGTCCCGATAAGAAATTTTATATGGCGTCGGAAAGGCTGGTTTGCCCGAATATGAAGAAAACCACCCTGGACAAGGTTTACCAGGCGCTGGTGACCCTTGAGCCCAGGGTAACAGTATCAGACGAGATCAGGGAGCAGTCAATTGTATGCCTGGAGAGGATGCTGGATGTTGTTTAAAACCGGCGCCCGCGGCCGGATTTATACAATAAGGATGACCTGCAAACAGCCCCTGACAACGGGGGCTGAACTTTTTTAACGGATTTATATTAAGGTTGTTGAGTCTTTTAACCCGGGGGAAGTGTCAAAGACCGTATAGGTTATAATATGATATATATGCCTTCAATGTTAAATATGAGGAGGTTAAATAATGTTCAGCGGGCTGCGTAAAAATATCCGTGTGGTTATGGAAAGGGATCCCGCCGCCAAATCAGTATTGGAAGTAATTCTCTGCTATCCAGGATTCCACGCCATTATTATGCACAGGCTGGCCCACCGTTTCTACAGGCGCCGCTGGTTTGTCACGGCACGGCTGATATCCCACATCTCCCGCTTTCTGACTGGCATTGAGATCCACCCCGGCGCTAAAATCGGGGAAGGGCTGTTTATCGACCACGGCTCCGGTGTTGTTATCGGTGAGACCGCCGAATTAGGCGATAACGTCACCGTTTACCAGGGTGTTACCCTGGGCGGTACAGGCAAGGAGAAAGAAAAGAGACACCCGACCATCGGGAATAATGTGGTGGTCAGCGTGGGCGCCAAGGTGCTGGGGTCATTTACCGTCGGGGACAACTCCAAAATCGGAGCGGGGTCGGTGGTATTGAAAGCGGTCCCGCCCGACAGCACGGTGGTGGGGGTGCCCGGAAAAGTGGTGGCCAGGAACGGCCGGAAGGTCGAAGAGCGGAAGGATTATGAAATAGACCTGCGCCACGACCTGCTGCCGGACCCTGTGGCGGAAATGATCCTCTGCCTGCAGAAAAAAATCGACAAGCTCGAAAAACGGATCATGCAGATGGAGGAAAACAGCTTGCCGGTAGAAACGGTATGCCAGGACGGGGAGATCCAGTGCGGGGAAGGGTGCCTGTTTGTTTTGGACAGGGAGAATAAATAGAACGTAATAATATAGAAGTATGTTAAATTGCATTTCATGAATAAACCTGCAGCATGAAGGAACCAACCGGTACATCAAAACAGCTGCAGGTTTTCTTTATATAAATGAGAAATAATATTAATAATTTTGTAAGACCATGTTAATAAAAAAGAAACACTTTGTTTATATAATAAAGAAGTGTCGAATAATAGCAATAAAAGGCAAAATAAAAACTAATTAAATTAAACCTTGCACAGGGGGAGTTGGCGCCATTGGCAGCTGTTGAACTGAGTGCGGTCAGGCCGGAAGAACTGAAGAAAATTACGGTTAAAATTAAGGGTATGACCTGCGCGGCCTGCTCCAGCCGTGTTGAAAGAGCTCTTGCCAAAATGCCCGGTGTCCATGCCGCCGTCGTCAACCTGGCTGTTGAGACCGCCACCGTGGAATACTCTCCCGCCAAGGTTACGCCTGAGATGATTCTGGGGAAGATCACAGAAACCGGCTACCAACCGGTGGTGGAACGGGCTGAGCTGAAGATTTCCGGCATGAGCTGCGCCGCCTGCTCCGCCAGGGTTGAAAAGGGGCTTAATAAACTGCCGGGTGTGATCCGGGCAGCGGTTAACCTGGCCACGGAAAAGGCGGTGGTGGAGTTCATCCCTGCCGAGATCAGTATGACGGGAATTACAAAAGCGGTAGAAAAATTAGGATACGGTGCTGCCCCGGCGGATGACCGCGGAGCAGTCGATTCCGAGCGGGAAGAAAGGGAGCGGGAGATCAGGCGGCAGAGGTCCCTGGTGATTTTTTCGGGCATTTTATCCGCGCCCCTGCTGTTTAATATGCTGGTGATGGTTTTTAACCTGCACCATTATGTGCCTGAGTTTTTTATGAGCAATTACTTTCAGTTCGCCCTGGCCACCCCGATCCAGTTTGTGGCGGGAGCAGGCTTTTACAGGGACGCGTACATAGCGCTGCGGGGCCGGAGCGCCAATATGTCGGTGCTGGTGGTGCTGGGTACCTCGGCCGCCTACCTTTACAGCGTCGCCGCCACTTTTTTCGGCCACATGATCGGGATCCACGAGGTCTATTACGAGACCAGCGCGATTATCATTACCCTGATCCTGCTGGGCAGGACACTGGAAGCTATCGCCAAAGGCAGGACCTCCGAGGCGATAAAAAAGCTGGTCGGGCTGCAGCCGAAGAACGCCCGTGTGATCAGGGACGGACAGGAAATTGAAATACCGGTGGAAGAAGTGGAGACTGGAGACCTGGTCGTGGTTCGCCCCGGAGAAAGGGTCCCCGTGGACGGCGTGGTCAGGGAAGGATATTCCGCGGTGGACGAGTCCATGCTCACCGGGGAAAGCGTGCCGGCAGACAAGAAAGCCGGGGACGAAGTGACCGGCGCCACTATCAACAAGCTTGGCACATTCAAGTTCGAGGCGACCAGGGTGGGGAAAGATACCGCCCTGGCCCAGATCATCAGGATCGTGGAGGAAGCCCAGGGGTCGAAAGCGCCGATCCAGCGCATGGCCGACATTATATCCGCTTATTTCGTCCCGGCGGTGATAGGCGTTGCCCTGCTTACCTTTTTATCTTGGTTTTACTACGGAGCCCCCGGTGATTTCACCAGAGCCATGTTGAATTTCACCGCCGTCCTGGTTATTGCCTGCCCCTGCGCCCTCGGCCTGGCCACACCCACTTCAATAATGGTGGGCACCGGCAGGGGCGCTGAATACGGTATCCTGATCAAGGGCGGCGAATACCTGGAAAGAACCCACCAGCTTACCGCCGTCGTGCTGGATAAAACCGGGACCATTACCAGGGGGGAACCTTCTTTCACGGACCTGGTCCCCGCGCCCGAATATAAAGGACGGGAGGACGAGCTGCTGGAGATCGCCGGACGGGCGGAGAAAAATTCCGAGCACCCCCTGGCCCGGGCTATTGTCAGTTACGCCAGGGAAAGAGGCGCCAGACTGGATGACCCGCAGCGGTTCACGGCTGTACCGGGACACGGGGTGGACGCGGATATTGACGGGCGCAGGATATTGCTGGGCACCAGGAAAATGATGAAAGACAACGATGTCGACACCAGCGCGCTGGCCGGGGATATCGAAAGGCTGGAAGAAGAGGGCAAGACCGCCATGTTTATGGCCCTGGACGGAAATTTGGCGGCTGTAATCGGCGTGGCGGACACAATTAAGGAGAGCTCGCAGGAGGCCATAGCCCGGCTCAGGAAAATGGGTATTGAAGTATGGATGCTTACCGGTGACAACAGGCGCACCGCTTTCGCTATCGCCAGGCAGGTGGGTATTGATAATGATAATGTGCTGGCGGAAGTGCTGCCGGAGGACAAAGCGGGCCAGGTGGAGAAACTGCGCCGCCAGGGCAAAGTCGTCGGGATGGTGGGCGACGGCATCAACGATGCCCCGGCGCTGGTTACCGCCGACATCGGATTTGCCATCGGCACTGGTACCGACGTGGCCATCGAGGCCGCGGATATTACTCTGATGAGGGGTGACTTGAGGGGGGTCCCAGCGGCCATCAGCCTATCCCGGGCCACGATCAGGAACATCAAGCAGAACCTGTTCTGGGCGCTGTTCTACAACACGGTGGGCATCCCGGTGGCGGCCCTGGGCCTGCTCAATCCGGTGCTGGCCGGCGCGGCCATGGCCTTCAGCTCTGTCTCGGTCGTGAGCAACGCCCTCAGGCTGCGCCGTTTTAAACCGGTGGCATAAAATATAATAACTGCAGGATCAAAAGACCAGCCATGGCCGGCTGGTCTTTTAAATCTGAAAAAAGTCAAAGCTGCGTTTAGGGGGTGTCAGGGGAACGGGGTTGTTGACACACCCAAAAGGTGTGTAAACAACCCCGTCCCCCTGACACATATAAATTTTATCTATGCAGATAATAGCTTTTAAGGAGGTGATACATAATGTTATCAAAAGAAAAACTACAGTCATGCATACAACACTGCCAAACTACGGCCGGCGATATCAGGACCATGGCCGCGGACGCCCAGAACCCGGCGAAGCAATCCCTGGATCAAGCTTATTCGTCTATTGACGCTTGCATAAAGCAGTGCCAGGATGCGCTAAACAAAATATAGTATCATATTAAAAAGTGCACCTCCAAATGTTAGTTGTGTCTAACATTTGGGGTGCACTTCATTTACGGGCTCCTTTGGTTTTGGTTTTCTATTGTTACATCATGGTGAAAATCAGCAGCAGGAATATGCCGTATATTGCGACAGGGTAAATCATGTGGCTGGCCCTGAGCTCTTTTTTACTGGTAATCAGGTAGATTATTATGCTGGAAAGCAGAGCCAGGGCCGCGCTTATAGCGGCCAGGGTCGAAATCGACCACGGTGTCAGCAATATGCCGATGGTCGGGATGATGGAACCCTGAAAAACCATCGCCCCGGTGATATTCCCCATGGCCAGGGTGTCCTTGCCCCCCTTAACCCAGATGATACTGTTGAATTTCTCCGGCAGCTCGGTGGCGATGGGCGTGATGATGATGGACAGGATCAAAGCCGGCATCATAACAGTGGTGGCCAGGTTGCCGAGCGCGTCCACAAAATAATTTGCGCCGCCGGCAATCAAACCGAGGCTTATAATCACCTGTATGATTATTGCCGACAGGGGCGGCTCTTCGCCTTTTTTCCACAGGTACAGCGGTGGTATATCCAGTTCGGACAGGGTGTCCCCGTCCCCCAGGGTTTTGATTACGTAATAACCGTATCCTGTAACCAGAACCAGGGCAATAGGTATCTTGATCATCATGTAGGGGATAAAGGCTGCCGCTGCGGCCAGGGAATAAAAGCAGATAAAATATTTCAGGTCCCTCATCACGATCGACCGCTTAACGTCAATACAGCTGCTGCCGCGGCAGAATACCATCTTGGAGACGCCCACCACGCCAAAAGCCAGTGTGCTCAGCATAAAGGGTGCGCCCAGGATCGCTCCAATCCCCACTTCAGTCGCTGTCCCGGCGGGAGCGAAGAGGATGGCGATGAGAGGGACCATAGTCTCCGGAAGCGCTGTCCCAACTGCGGCCAGGACACTGCCGACGGCTCCCTCGGAGAGGTTCAGCTTCTTGCCCATCCACTCTATTCCGTTAGTGAATATTTTTGCGCCGGCCAGGATCGTAAGCAGCCCCGCGGCGAGCACCAGGATACTAGTGGTTCCCATTCTAAAAACAACCCCTTGTCCAAATTGATATAAATGAAAAGACCCCCGCATCTTTCTAAAGCGAAAATACGAAGGTCTTGCCTAACCGTTTCGGGTTTGCAGAAACCGGGTATCGCTACCGTGATGACGGCTCCTGCTCCGGGTATAACCCGGTGGCTACTCCCCTTTGATCTTTATCATCTTAAAACATTATCACAGCAATTTCTACGCAAGTCAAGAACTTTTACATAGCGTGTCAAGGGGACGGTTCTCTTGACACGCTTGACACGGAAGATTTTGTATCAAATTTCCTAAAAGTTGGTGAACCAATTTTTGGCGGCAGCCGTCTGATATTTAAAGCGGATTTGCTGATCAAAATTTAATGAACAAGGAGAGGTGGAAATGGGTTTGTTTCCGAGGATTAAGACCAAAGCGTTTCTGGCCTGGCTGGTTTTGAGCGTCTTCACTTTGCAGCCCGCGGCGGCGCTTGCGGAATCTCCCATGGATTTGCCGGCGCTGAAATTGATTCAAAATGCCGCCTCGGAAAATCCTGCTCCGGCTAATACAGGAGAGCAGCAAGCGGCAGTCAGCCTGGAGCAGGCGATCGGGATCGCCAGGGAAACATTTGTCGTGCCGGAAGGTTTCAACGAATTTTCAACTGGGTTTGACCAGAGTGACAGCGGGTCGTTCTGGAACCTGCGCTGGTACCGTTCCGGCGAGCCGGGCGGTGAGATGTATGTGCGGGTAAACAGTGAAACGGGAGATATCTGGAGTATGGGGCAGTGGATACCTACCGTCCCCGGCCAGGAGTACCAGGGCTTGCCCAAATATACCAGGGAGCAGCTTGAAAGCGCCGCGGCAGCGCTGGCGGCAAAGCTCCAGCCGGAACGATTTAAGTCAACCAGGCTGCAGCCGGCCAGGGATTATGAATACCAGCCGCTCCCCCTGGTCAAGCGTGGCCCGCTGGAGTACCAGTATGAATACGCCAGGATAATTAACGGCTTTCCTTTCACAGAGAATGGAATTAGTATTTCAGTCAGCGGTGACACCGGCCAGGTTATCAGGTTTGATTTGCGCTGGGATGACACCAGGGGATTTCCCGCCACTGCCGGCATGATCAGCCAGCAGCAGGCCGAACAGATCTTCCGGAGTGAAGCAGGCCCCCAATTATATTACTTCCGGGAACGCGTTCCGGGCGGCAAAAAAGTACCCCTGAAGCTGGTGTACAGGCTGCCGGGCCAGCAGGACCGGGCGGTAATAGACGCCCTCACCGGCAATGTCCTCAGCAGGGAGGAAGAGTTCTACGCGTATTATGACATGGGCGCGGGCGGCGGCGGTGATATGAAGATGGCCAACAGCAAAGCGGCCATCCCCCTCTCACCTATGGAGGAAATTGCAGTTGAAGAGGCCAGGAGCCTGCTTCCCAGAGACAAAGCCCTGGAGTTTGCCAAGGGCGCTGTGCAGGTGCCCGGGGAATATGCCCTTGTCAACAGCAGGCTGGAGCAGGATTATATGTTCAACGACATAAAAACCTGGCATTTCAGCTGGGAAGCCGGCAGCGGCGCGGAGCGCAAGATGATGGACATCGCGGTGAACGCCGCCAGCGGCGAGCTGATTTCTTTTAATACCGGCTCCTACCGTACTTATTACGAACCGTCAAAATCACCGGAAATAAAATTCAGCGAGGAAGAAGCCCTTAAAATCGCCTCGAATTATATCAAAAAAGTCCAGCCCGCCAGGTGGGGCGAGGTAGTATATATTAACGCCAGACCGGAGTACTATCCCTTAATTGACAAGGGAGGGATACCGCAGCCCAGCTCGTACAACTTTAACTGGGTCCGCCTGGCCCAGGGAGTGCAGTTCCCGGATAACGGGTTCAACGTGATGGTGGACAGCGCCACGGGTGAAATCACCGGTTACCGGATGACCTGGTGGAACGTTGAGTTTCCCGCCCAGCAGGGTGTAATGAGCCGGGAGCAGGCTGCGGACATATATCTTAAAGAAGCGCCGTTAAACACGGCATACCTGCGGCTGTGGCTGGGGCCCCTTTACACCAAGGCACGTGAGGAGGGCGAAGTCCACCTGGTCTATCATACAGCCAGGCAGAACTTTACCATGCTGGACGCCTTTAGCGGCCAACTGCTTGATTACAGTGGAAACGCTGTCACTCCTGCTTATAAAAATCAAAAGTTTGACGACCTGGACGGCCATCCCTCCCGTGAAGCGGCGGAACTGCTGGCCCAGTCCGGAATTGTCACCCCCGGCGGTAATTTCCGCCCCGATGACGCTGTTACTCAGGCTGAACTGATCACGATGCTGGTTAAAAGCAGCGCGCATAGTCCTGTGCCGTGGTACGGGGCTGGCGCAGCGGTAAAAGAGCCGTGGTATCAGCAGTATTACGAAACGGCGGCACGCCTGGGCATCATCCAGGCCGGTGAAAAC
Source organism: Pelotomaculum propionicicum (assembly GCF_048984525.1). Classification (GTDB taxonomy): domain Bacteria; phylum Bacillota; class Desulfotomaculia; order Desulfotomaculales; family Pelotomaculaceae; genus Syntrophopropionicum; species Syntrophopropionicum propionicicum_A. The sequence goes on along the minus strand of NZ_JBMGJC010000008.1, from coordinate 23,678 downwards.
CCGGATCCCGACCTCCCGGTCACACGCGAGGTCCTCGCCCGCCTGACCATCCACACTATGGATTTGTACAGAGTAGCCAGGCTGAGCGACATCTACCTTTTGAATTTCAGCGACGCCGGTGATATAGCCGGTCACCTGAGGGGGCATGTGGCGCTGGCAGCGGGGCTTGGCCTCATGGAACCGGTTGACGGGCGTTTTGGTCCTAAAGAGGTGGTCACCAGGGGCGAGGCTGCACAGACGCTGGTCAGGATGTTAAAAAGCAACTAACTTATAAAAGCCGGGGCTGTTTTCAGCCCCGGCTTTGGTATAAATGGCCATGTCCCTTGTACTCATCGTATTCCTTCATCCCTGGGAGTTCGGTAGATTTCAATCAGCCTTGCTACTCCATATGCAATGAGCGCATAAACAATCATGGCTATAATGGTGGTAGGCTCCAGAACCGACTTGGTTTCGATCCCTTCGGTTACAGCAGATCTAAAAATACCATTGAAGGGAGCTGCGAAGACGCCTGAAACAGTGTAGATGAATGAAACGAAGGCGCTGCCGGGGTTAGCCCCAAGGAGCTTAAAAATAAGCCTGAAGGCAAAAAGGACTTCAAGGACACCGAGTATATAATACACAATCTTTTTTGATCTAATACTATTCTCCTGGTGTCTGAAAGTACTGTCTTCTTCCATTTGATTCCCTCCGGTTTGCTTGATTTGCTGTCCAGATCATATTTTGCACTTCGGGTGGATGAAAAATAAGGCGGTATTTACCCTAACGCAAAAATCTAACATCTCCAGCTCTATTATTTACAGTTACCGCAAATCACATCCTTTCTTTCTGCGGAACACCTGATGGCAGGCGGGCAGGATTCTGCCCGGCGAGGTTGTAAACCCTGCCGGCCTGTTTGGGCTTTAAAGATTGTTTAAACTGTTTCAGCGGGGATTTCCTGTGTTTGGGAAGGAAGCAAAGAATTTGCAGAGAACAATAATATATGGATGAAAAACGTTGTATGAGCACCGGCTGTTCATTTTAGGGAGCACGGAAAAAATGTTGCAAAGGGCACGGGCAATATTAAAAGAACATTTTGGTTTCTCCTCCTTTAAAAAAGGGCAGGAGCAGATTATCGACAGTATTCTGCAGGGCAGCGACACTCTGGGGATTATGCCCACGGGCGGTGGCAAGTCCGCCTGTTATCAAATACCGGCGCTGCTGTTTCCCGGGCTGACCCTGGTTTTCTCCCCCTTAATTTCTCTGATGAAGGACCAGGTGGATGCCCTGGACAGCCTTGGGATACCGGGCACTTTTATCAACAGCAGCTTAAGCTTTGACGAGGTGGAGGAGAGGATCAGCCGGGCCGCCCGGGGACAATTCAAACTGCTCTACGTGGCGCCTGAAAGGCTGGAATCAGACCGGTTCCTGGCTTGTATCCGCTCACTGCCGGTTGCTTTGCTGGCAGTGGACGAGGCTCACTGTGTCTCACAGTGGGGCCATGACTTCCGGCCCAGTTACCGGGCGATCGAGCCATTTATCAAGGAAATGCCGCACCGGCCGGTGGTGTCTGCTTTTACAGCGACTGCCACGGCTGAGGTGCAACAGGATATCATCAACATGCTCGGTTTGAGGAATCCGAAACATGTCGTGACGGGTTTCAACCGGGAGAACCTGTCTTTTTCGGTATTCCGGGGCGAAAACAAAAAAGAGTTTTTACTGGCGTACCTGGCCGGCAGGAAGGAACAAGCCGGTATTATCTATGCGGCAACCCGGAAAGAAGTGGACACCATTTTTGAGTTCCTGTTAAAGAAGGGATACGCGGCTGGAAAATACCACGCCGGGCTTAGTGACGAGGAGAGGGCCAGATCCCAGGACCAGTTCCTATATGACGACATCCGGATTATGGTGGCGACGAACGCCTTCGGCATGGGCATCGATAAATCCAACGTCCGCTATATAATCCATTACAACCTTCCCAAAAACATGGAGGCTTACTACCAGGAAGCAGGCCGCGCCGGGCGGGACGACGAGAACGGGGAGTGCATCCTGCTTTTTGGGGCGCAGGATATCCAGATCCAAAAGTTCCTGATCGAACAAACGCTGGTTTCCCCGGAAAGAAAATCCAACGAGTATAAGAAGTTGCGGGCGATGGTGGACTATTGCCATACCCCGCATTGCTTGAGAAAATATATATTGCAGTATTTCGGGGAGGAGGATATCCCGGAAGAATGTGGGAACTGCGGCAACTGCAATGACTACAACGAACTGGAAGACAAAACGGTTGACGCCCAGATGATCTTTTCCTGTATCCTGCGCATGCGGGAGCAGTTCGGCATCTCCCTGGTGGCGGAGGTATTAAAAGGTTCCCGGAACAAAAAAGTGCTGCGATACGGGTTCAACAACCTGTCCACTTACGGTCTGATGAAGGACCGCACCTTAAAGCAAATCAGCGACTTTGCCAATATCCTGGTCGCTGAAGGGTACATCCTGCTGACGGAAGGCCGGTATCCCGTGGCCGGGTTGAGTCCCCGTGCCTATTCCGTACTGAAAGGACAGGGTAAAGTCCTTATCAAGGTACGGCAAAAAGAGACGGCTGCCACCGGAGATGACTCCCTTTTTGATCAACTGCGCGGACTGCGCAAGGAAATTGCGCAAAGGAACGGCATACCCCCTTACATCGTTTTCGCCGACAGCACCTTGCGGGATATGTCACGCCAACTCCCTGCGGATCAACTCGCCATGCTTGCCGTCAAGGGAGTGGGGCAAAGGAAGTTTGAGCAGTACGGCGAAACGTTTCTGGAACTGATCCGCGAATACGCGGCCGCCAACGGAATTATCCTCCGGACGGGGAAGCCGGCCGGGGAGAAAGCACCGGTAAATGAGACGCCGAGTCATCTGGTTACCCTGGACCTGTACCGGGCAGGCGGTACGCTTCAGGAAATCGCCCGGCAGAGGAATTTGAGTGTGGTGACTATTCAGGATCACCTCGTCCGGTGCGGTATGGAGGGGTGCCACGTCGACTGGGACGATTTTATTCCATCCCAATATGAAGCCCTGATCCGGCGGAAAATTGAAGAAGTCGGCGCCCACAAATTAAAGCCAATCAAGGAATCTCTGCCGGCCGGGGTGGATTACTTTGCCATTAAGGCTGTATTGTGCAAAATGGGGTCGGGCCGGCTGGACATTTCTAAATAAATTTTCACATAATTGTTTTTCCATATGGAATACCGCTTTTCAGAAAAGCAAATCATATGAATAAGTTCTAATCGTTAAAGCAAGATAAAATGTGTCAACAACCCCGTACCCTGACACATCCGTTCCCCCGATCCCCCCTTCATTCGCGTTACTTTTTTCGTATTAAGAGGTAAAGCCATGAATTTACCATACGTTGAGAGGGAAAAAAATACCCTTAAAAAAATGATCAACCTTTATTGCAGAGATAAGCACAGGTGCAATACAGTCCCTTGTGAAGATTGCCGGATCCTAATTAACTACGCCGGTAAACGCCTCGATATGTGCAGGTTCAAGGGTGATAAGCCCACCTGTGAAAGATGCCCTGTGCATTGTTATAAACCTGACATGCGGGATAAAGTTAAAAAGATAATGAGATATGCGGGGCCGAGAATGATCTTTTATCACCCGCTTGATGCAGTCCGGCACATTATAAAAAATAGAAAAAGAGCGCCTATTAAATAGCCTGCTCAGGTATCTTCCGTTCCAAAGCACCATCTTTTAAGGATAAACCCTTTGCCTCCTACCGGGCCGCTACCTCATTCCTCCCCAATTTTTCATGGCTGACAAAACCTGAAAATTACCTGCATATTTGCCGTGGGAAACATTGCATGAATTGCTGCATTATGTCGTTTTTAATGAACCTGCCGGTTTCTCACATCGTCATATATAAAGAGAGAATATGTAATAATCGGTTCATCGGAGATTAAGACTGTTAAGGTGGACGGTTCCGGAACCAGAGTTGGATTGCGCCAGGTTTATCAATGGGCAGAAAAATGAAAGGGTCGGGTATGATATTACTCAATAAGCTGAAAAAATATTACTGGTCGATTGCCCTGGTCAGTATCATTCTTGGAATTATTGTCTCTGTGCAATACCGGATTGCCAGGGACATACAGTACAACGAGCCGGCCCTGGGAGCTCAGGAATTAACAGCCCGGATTGAGCAGATGAAAAAGGAACGTGATGTCCTTCAGGCGCAATTGACAAGGATGCGCGGGCAGTTGGACGATTTGCCGACCGGACCCCTCGCGCCTGAAATTAAAGAAGGCATTGAACCCGCAATTGTTTTTGCGGGGGTATCCGGAGTGACCGGCAGCGGTGTGGAAGTGACCTTGCAGGACAGCAGCGCTTTACACGGAACGGCCCAAAACCCCAACTTCTATATTGTACATAATGAAGACATTTTAAAGGTGGTTAACGAACTAAAGGCAGCGGGGGCCGAGGCTATCGCTGTAAACGAACAGCGCCTTACAGCCACCAGCGGGATTAGCTGCAGCGGGCCTGTCATTAGTATAAATAATACAGCGCTTGTTCCTCCTTTTGTCATAACTGCCGTCGGCAGCCCTGATACCATGGCCGGCGCTTTGAATATGAGAGGCGGGGTGGCAGAGTTTTTGCAATTCTGCGGCATCGAGGTTTCGGTTAAAAAGCTGGAGAAGATTACAATACCGGCTTATAGCGGCAGTATTAAATTGGATTACACATCGAATGAGAAAAATAACGATATAAGCGGGGGCTTAATTTGAACAGGTCTTTTTTCTATTCTTTTACCCTGGTAACCATTATGCTGGGGGTGATGCTGGGTTTCCAGTTCCGGACCACCAGCGCAGGTAATGGCTTTGCCTCCGTTGACAAACAGAGGGAGTTAGCCCTGGAGAAAGAAAGTCTGGTGAATGATTTGCATGCAATGCAGATGGAAATTAACGACCTTTCAACCAAACTGGATCAGGCAGGGACAGGTCAGAAAGAGGCCGAAGACGCACTCAGAACAGAACTTGCCAAAATAAAACGGTTTGCCGGATTATCACAGGTTTCCGGGCCTGGCGTGGAGTTTATTGTGCAAACTCAACCCGGGCAGGCCGGACCACCTGCAGACCACGCTCCTCAAAATATCTCCGACCAGCATCTTCTAAAAATAGTTAACGAATTGTGTTGCGCAGGTGCGGAAGCCGTAGCCGTAAACGGACAGCGGATTACGGCCGTCAGCGAGGTGCGGTTGGCCGGCAGCCATATCAACGTTAACGGCGACCCCATTTCCCCTCCTTACCATATCGCCGCCATCGGCGAAGCCTCCGTCCTTAAGGGGAGGCTGGAGCTTAAAGGGGGCCTGGCTGATTATCTGAATGAATGTGGCATTTCAGTAGAAGCACAGGAAAAAAGCGAGGTTGTGATACCTGCTTTTGAAGATGAGTTATGTTTTGAATATGCAGAGGCCGTTCCAGAAAATTAGTAAATATCAGGTTGTCCAGCTAGCGATAACAGGTATAGTCCTGCATTGATTAAAATTTTGCCGGCGCCCAGAGGTCGATATGGTTAATAATAAAACGCTTAACACTTTAATAAAAACACTGGTCATCTTTGCCGCAGTGGCATCATTATTTGTATTGTATAAGTGGTGGGACAATAGCTATAACAGGTCCCCTCTAAGTTTGCACGAGTTTGCCGGACAACGCTGCGTTGTTGAAAAAGTTGTGCTGGAAAGCGACAAGGACGGTGACGGAATTTACGACCTGGACGATATTGTCCAGGGGGCGCGCAAGGACCTGGAGGCGAAGCCTTTATACAAGGACGCTTATTACGCCGGTGGGTATCCGCCTGATAACGAGGGTGTCTGCACCGATGTGGTCTGGCGGGCGCTGCAAAATGCCGGTTATGACCTGAAGGGCATGATGGACCGGGATATTCTGGAGAACACCGGTGATTATCCCCGTGTTAACGGCGCACCGGAGCCCAATATTGACTTTCGGCGGGTGCCGAACCAGGAGGCGTTTTTCAAAGAATACGCCGACAGACTTACTACCGAGATCAAACCATGGGATCCGGAGAACCTGAAGCTGTGGCAGGGCGGTGACATAGTTGTATTTGGGCCGCCCTATGACCACGTAGGAGTAGTATCGGACAAGAGGCGGGCGGACGGGGTCCCCCTCCTGATCCACAACGCCGGTCCCCGTACCAGGGAAGACAATGGCCTTCTGACCTGGTCTTCCCCTTTGACATACCATTTCCGCTACCCTAAGGCTGACAATGTCTAGTGAAAAAATTCAGACATATAAATCTGTGGGAATCGTGAGGTGCGTCCCCTTGACTGCGAGTCAAAACGCTTAATACCAGGAAGGAGTGTCGATGTCATGATGAGAAGGTTGTTTTTGGCAGGGACCATTATTTCATTGATTCTGTCAATACCCGGTTACGGTTTTGCGGCAGCTGACAGCCAGCCTGCTATCGCGCTGGACGGTGCAAAAATTGAAGCCGCAGCCTATATCGACAGGGGAAATGTTTACCTGCCGCTGCGGGCGGTCGGTGAAGCCCTTGGATATGAAATACAGTGGTGGGGTAAAGATAACACGATTTCCGTTACCGGTCCCGGGGAAAACATAGTGATCGATTTGAACAATAATAAAATAACCGCAAATGATCATGTTAGTTACATGGGAGGAGATTACACAAACATCAAAGACAGCACATACATGGGGGCAGACTTCTTCTCCGCCAACTTTGGGCTTGAAGTCCGCTGGGACAGGCAAAACGGAATGGTTCAACTTGAAAGAGTAACAGAGAACTCAATTTCCATAAAAACAATAAAAGAGGCTTCCGAGACCGATATAATCAAGATAACCCTGCAGTATCCGCAGGTTGAAGGTTTAACTGACAAAACCGTACAGGACAGTATAAACTCAATCTTAAAAGAATCAGCCATGGAGGCCAGGAATGAAGGACTGAAAAATGCTGATGAAAAGGAAAAAGCCAACGCGTCAGGTTATGGCAGTCCAAACAAGTATGAGACCTATTTCGACTACAGTCTTAAATACAATCAAAACGGACTGCTGAGTGTTGTATTCAGGAATTACCAGTACACCGGGGGGGCGCATGGCCTGACGGTGCAAAGTTCCCGTACCCTTGACCTTAAAACTGGCGGGGAATACAAGCTCAAGGACCTGATGAAGGTTGACGCGGACTATGTTGCTCTTATTAGCGATACCGTCAGGAATATGATAGTTGAGAGGGTGGAGGAAGGAATATTGCCTGATTATTCGATTGCACCCTTCAATACCATCAGGGACGACCATGGTTTTTACCTTTCCAATAATGGGGTTGTGGTCTACTTCCAGCAGTACGAACATTGGCCCTATGCCGCCGGGATACAGGAGTTCCCGGTTGAATATTCGGCATTGAAAGATATGCTGAAACCCGAGTTTAGTTTCTAGGGGGTGTCAGGGGAATGGGGTTGTTGACACCCTGAAGATGCGTTATATTATGGAGTACGATTTTTAGATGCTTTACCTGTAAAATGCTTAGATGTGGTTGCAGGTAAAGACAGCAAGGAAACATTGGGGGCAAGAATGGTAAGGTTGATGAAGGGTAAGAATATTCTTTTGATTGTCATACTGCTTGTACCGGTGGCGATAGCAATTGCTAATGGGTTTGAGCCGATGAAAGGAACTGTTACCTACAGCTGGGGCAACAGTATTATTACCAGTGAGGTCAAGAGCTTTACCGTTAACCCCCCTCTGGTTTTATTTCTGGGAGCGCTGGTTTACGGGCTTTACAGGAACAACCTGGCGTTTCGCATGGCGCCCGCGATATCATTTCTGTATACCTTCCTTATGCTCTGGCTGGTTTGGAGTGGGGCGAGAGGGGAATTATACGGGATTCTATTTTATTCCGTTATGTTTGCCTTGATCGGACTGATCGGAGCGGCAATCGCTTTTTTTATATACAGCCTGTTTATAAGGATATTTTTAAAAAAAAGCAAATCAGACATGTAAGACCAGGGAATTCACCCCCGTGATCCTGCGCAAAAAATACTTGACAATTAAAAAGGATAGTCCTAAAATATACCTAACGAACGATAGATAAGCACGAGGGTATTCAATGAGAGAAAACACGCTGAAAGAAAAAATAATGATTAAGGCCGTCGAGCTGTTTAGTGAAAAAGGGTATTACGGGACTTCGATCAGGGAAATAGCCAATGCGGTTGAATGCTCATTGCCAATGCTATATTACTATTTTAAAAATAAGAATGACTTATATGAAGAAATTGCCTATGTGGAATTTATTAGAATAAATGACAGGCTCAGGTCGGAGCTGCCAAAGCAGGAACACATTAAGGAAATATACACTCAATATGTTTTACAAAGAAAAAATTTATCAGAATACGAAAAGTCTGTGTACAAATTAGCCCTGAAGGCCTGGATGCGGACCGAGGGGAATACTGAAATACAAATTAAGCTGAAACAGTGGGAAGAATCTAGGATAGAGTACAGCAGGAGCTTGCTCGGAAAACATTGGGGACAGTCTCATGCCTGTGAGCTGCTGGTTAGTATATTTATAAGGCTGCTTGAAAATATGGTCGATAAGCTGGTGCTGATTAATGAGGACATTCCAGAGGAACAAATAAGATCTGAAATCTATATGATTTTTGAATACGGAGCAATTTTAGCTGAAAAAAGCGCTGTTAAATAATATTTTTTTTGCTTTTTTATCTATCGAACGATAAATAAAAGGCTTTATAAATTATGAAGGGGGTAGAAAAAAATGATGTAGTGCGGCATTAACTTCAGTGATATGCGTTACACAATAAATACGGGGAGGATTTGTATTATGAGTAATATTGAAGCAAGTGCAACTTTAATCAATCAAAAACTTAAGTTTGAGGGTAAAGCAGCGGACCACCCGTCTATAATTATAGATTATATACCGCCCCTCGGAGACGGAGAAGGCTACATGCCGCTGCATTTGTTATTAATCAGCCTGGCAAGCTGCAGTGGGTCAACCGTTGTGTCTTTATTAAGAAAAATGTGTAAAGACGTATCAGGTCTCAAAGTAACCGCAAGGGGAGAAAGAAGGGACGAACACCCCCTTGGTTTTAAGACAATAAACCTTGATTTTATTGTTCAATCCAGTGATATTGATGGAACTTATATGCAAAAGGCGATTCAATTATCCGAACAGACCTATTGTCCGGTTTGGGCAATGTTAAAGAATAACGTTGAAATTAATACAACATATTCAATCAATAAATAACGTGTCAAGGGGACGGTTCTCTTGACACGCTTTCAGAATGCTAATGTGGTACGTTCCCTATAATAGGCCAGTTCCTCCTAAGTACTCTCGTAAGTATAATCTACGCGAAGTTATTGGAGCGGCTGGCCTTTATATTATGTTGACGTTCAAACAGGCTGTTTTCTTTGTACTGTTAAATGAACCTGCCTGTTCTTTGCGACGTCATAACATTAAACCAATGAAAGGAAGATTAATCAGACGCGGCTTATGAGTAACAAAAGTCTTTTTCAATAAAAGCCTCAGCGAATCGCTGGAACCTCCTCCTGATTCTGTCTCACGCTTGTCGAATCCAGGCAACTATTGTAAACTTGATAGTTGAAAGGGGAGGTCAGCCTTGGTCCTGCTGCAGGCGGCGCAAATATCAAAATCTTTCGGCTCTCACAGGGTTTTCACCGGCATTAGCCTCACCGTCCAGGACGGGGAAAAAGCTGGTATTGTCGGCGTCAATGGGGCGGGCAAATCCACCCTGTTAAAAATATTAACCGGCGGCTTGGCGCCTGACGCGGGAGAAGTAACAAGGTCCAGGGGCCTTTCTCTGTCCTACCTGGCCCAGGACGGCGGCCTGGAATCCGGACGCGGCATCTGGGACGAGATGCTTGCGGTGTTTACCCCGCTTATTGATATGGAAAAAAAACTGAGGGCTATGGAACGGCAGATGTCCGAAGCCTCCGCGGACGAGGGCGCAAGCCGCCAATTGCTGGAGGACTACGACAACCTTTACGCCCTGTTTAAGAGCCGGGGAGGTTTCGACTATGAGACCAGCATCCGCATGGTGCTGAGCGGGCTGAAATTTGCCGATACCGACCTCTCTACACCGGTCGACACCCTCAGCGGAGGCCAGAAAACCCGCCTGGCCCTGGCCCGCTGCCTGCTCGGGGAACCGGACCTGTTAATCCTGGACGAGCCCACCAACTATCTGGATATGGACAACCTGGCCTGGCTTGAACAGTACCTGAAGACATACCGCGGGGCTGTGCTGGTGGTATCTCACGACCGGTATTTCCTTGACGCCCTGGTTAAGATCATATATGAATTAACCCCCGCCGGCCTTTCCCGTTACACCGGCAACTACAGCTCGTTTATCCAACAAAAAGCTGTTCTGCTCGAGCAGCAGCTGAAAGACTACAACCGGCAGCAGGCCGAAATTTCCCGCCAGGAGGAATTCGTGCGGCGCAATATCGCCGCCAAGGACACCACCAAACGGGCGCAAAGCCGCCTCAAGGCGCTGGAAAAGATGGAACGCCTGGAACGCCCCGGCAGGGAGCGCCGGGTGGCTCTTTCTTTCAACGTTACACGTCCCAGCGGCGTGGATGTGCTGCAGGCCGAAGGCCTGGGCATCGGTTACGCGGGCCAGGCCCTGGCCCAAGGCCTGGACTTCCAAATCAACAGGGGCGAGCGGGTGGCCTTGGTCGGCCCCAACGGGATCGGCAAGTCCACCCTCCTGAAAACTATAGCAGGCCAGCTTAAACCGCTGGCAGGAAGGATCAGGCCGGGCAATCATGTCCAGATTGGCTATTACGACCAGGAACAGCAGGGATTAAACGGGGACAAGCAGGTATTGCACGAGCTCTGGGACCGCTACCCCAACCTGGACGAGGTGGATATCCGGACAGTGCTGGGCAGGTTTTTATTCCGGGGCGACGAGGTAAAAAAAAGTGTGGCAGACCTGAGCGGCGGCGAAAAATCCCGCCTGGCCCTGGCCGCGTTGATGCTGCAAAAAGCTAATCTCTTAATCCTGGACGAGCCCACCAACCACCTGGACCTGCCCGGCAAGGAGGTGCTGGAGGAGGCCCTGGACGGCTATCCGGGCACAATCCTGTTTGTATCGCACGACCGTTACTTCATTAACAAAGTGGCGACCAGGGTGCTTGAACTCTCGACTGGCGGGATTTCCAGCTACCTGGGGAACTACGATTATTATTTTCTAAAAAAAGCTGAACGGGAACAGCAGCCGGTTAGGACGGCCGACGCTGAGCCGGTCCGGGCGGAAAGCACGGAAAAGAAAAACTACCTGCAGAAGAAGGAAGAGGAGCGGCAAAAACGCATGCACCGCCGCCGGATTGCAGAACTGGAGCAGTCTATCGCGGAACTTGAAGCAACAATTTCCCGCCTCGAGGCTGAGCTTTTTCTGCCTGAAGTCTACCAGGATTACCTGGCCTGCCAGAAGCGGCAGGGCGAGCTCGAGGAAGCCCGCTCACAGCTCAACGACCACATGGAAATGTGGCTGAGCCTGGTGGAGGGTTGAGATAGGGAAAGGCTACATTGACAGAGGGGCGGGTACATCGGAGTATCGACAAAATCATTTTGCATAATCTATGGTGATGAAATCATGACAGGCTCACGGGTAATACATCAAGAGAGTATATCCAGTTAGATAAAGTGACAGGGGAGCGTGTCCAGGGGACGGTTTTCGTGACACGATTTCGAGTTTTATATCCGGAGATAAAATCGTGTCAGGAGAACTGTCCTCTTGACACGGTCTGAGAACAAGTATGTCTGTATAACCGTACTCTTGTCACGGACCATTGAAAAGGAGCCAAGCGGATTTAAAAAATAGAGACTTTGACTACAACCCGGTACTTATAGAGTTGCATATTGGGTGTTTTAAGTTTAAAGAAAAAGGACTGTACCAATGGAAGATATTTTGGAGATATTACTATATATTGCTTATAATCTTGAAAACCAGGACCAGGCTGTTACAGTCGATGCAATCAGGCGGCAATTGGAGTGGATGCAGGGCCAGGGATTCGTCATTGAAGAAAGTATTGAGCGGCTGGCAATGGACGGATTCCTGACCAGCCAAGGTGAAAACGAATTTAAACTGACAAAAATGGGGAGAAATGAATCTTTTAAGATAAACAAGATTAGGGCGAAGGACGATTATAACCGCCTGATGGACCGTTCCACGGACAGTGCCGCCTATTTGGATTATTGCGAAGAAATTTACGGCTACCGAATGTACCTTTTCAACATGATGGACAAATCCCAACTGGATTATCTTTTTAGTTCAGTAGCGGTTTTAAAGAGCGATACGGTTTTGGACCTCGGCTGCGGCCCGGGGAGTATCCTTGACTGCCTGGCCAGTAAATATGGCTGCCACGGCATTGGTATTGACCAGATAGAACACTCTATTGTAAAAAAATGCGGCAAAGTGATCTCATATATAAACGGGGATATTGATATGCTGGCTTCTTATGATTTAAAGCCAAGTATCACACTGTCAATCGACAGCCTTTATTTCAGCAATGATTTGGACGGGCTGATTAGGCAATTAAAAAGCATTGAAAACAACCGGTTGTATTTATACAGCTCGCAATATATATTCGACGAGACGAGAAAAAACGAGATTTCCCTGCATCGTGACAACACCAGGATTGCCCGTGTTCTACGACAGAACGGGATGCTGTATAAAACGGTGGATTACAGCGAAAATGAGCATTCGCTTTATGAAAATGCCGTGAAAGCACTGCCCAAGTATAAGAATGACTTTGAACGCGAGGGGAATATAGATTTGTACGAGGCTAAATTGAGAGAAGGCAAAAGCGGCAAGGAACTGTACGAAAAGGGCCTGGCACGCAGATATTTATACATTGTGGAATAATAAAAAATTTATTAAAGAAAGGCTGGCGTAGCTATGAGGTTTGGCAAGAAAAAACCCCGTATTATAAGGTTAATTATGTTGTTAACAACGGTAATAGCGTGTGCGGTTTTGCTAAGCGCGTGCAACAGCAAACCCAACCAAGATTTTGTCTATGAAAATGAAAAGTATGGTTTTTCTTTAAACCTGCCCGGTGATTTTGCACAGAAGGTTGATATAAAGGAAGAAGGGAACTTAATTTATTTTGTTGATAAAGAGGTGCAGGCAAAGCATCCGGAACAGGTCTTCGGCGTGGTCGGAAGGATCGAAACTTATGACAAAAAAGAATTCTCGCGGGATAACTTAAAAGAGCTGGAGGACATGTATGGTCTCAGGTACCTGGGGGAATCCGGCAGTTATCATTTCGGCTGGGCCCACGCCACTGATGTCCAGGTCCCGCCGGACGCCTCCGAAAAAACCATACAGGGATTCAGGGCCTTGGAAAAAGATTTCGATGCGGTTATCGGCAGCTTTACGATAAAGAAAGCTGATGGCGGGGAAGAAGCAAGCGCAGCCGGGCAGCAAAAACCGCAAAACGAGACCGACGAATATTCTTTGATGGCTGGCAACCGGCCGATATCTTTGAAAAGCTGGTATAAAGAAGCGGACCTAACCGTTCTTCTTGGCAAACTGGTTTCGGAGAACAATGAGGTGCTGGGAAGCACAGCTGACACATATTCAGGCTCGCATATAAAAACGCTTAAATATGTGGGCATTGTTATACAGTTATTTTCACCGAAAGATAACGGGAAAGAGTTCTGGCTCATGAGCGTGGATCTAACAAGTTCAAAACTGCAGACGCCCGGGGGGATTACCGTCGGATCCACCCTGGCCCAGCTGAAAGAGGCATACAAAGGTATCAAGATATTCCCGGACGGCAGGACCGACGACAATAACTGCGCATATGAGTTCAGCGTACGGGAAGAATATAAGTATATGATTTTTGAAGTGGAAAAGGGAATTGTAAAAGAGATCAAGCTTTATGCAGAGCTTCCTTAGACCTTAGTAGTGGTTAGTGTGTCAGGGGGACGGGGTTGTTGACACACCCGGGTGTGTCAACAACCCCGTCCCCCTGACACACTCTTGACATAAGAAGGAAAGCGAGGTGCCCGGCATAACTTACTGGCTGATGAAAACCGAGCCGGGAGAATACAGTTATTCTGACCTGGAACAAGCCGGCCGGGACGTCTGGGACGGCGTAAAGAATTTTGCCGCTCTTAAAAACATCAAGAATATGCAGCCCGGGGACCTGGCGTTCATTTACCACACCGGCAAGGAGAAATCTGTTACCGGCGTGGCCCTTGTCGCTTCCGGTCCCTATCCCGACCCGCGGCAGGAAGGCCTTTACATGGTAGACTTAACCGCTGGTTATCGCCTGAACCGTCCGGTTTCGCTGGCCCGGATCAAGAGTGACCCCGCTTTTGCGAACTGGGAGCTGGTTCGTTTGCCGCGCCTGTCGGTGATGCCGGTGCCCGCGGAGTTCTGGGCCAAAGTCCACCACATGGCGGACACCCCGCAGTTTAACGCTGTTCAAAAATAAGCCTCTGTAAAATCTATCCTTCTATGTCCCGGCATTCACAGGTTTGCGTAAGGACCTTCGTGCAAAAATCGGCAAACAGCCTGGTGACTGCGTACTTGTTACGCTAAAGGCATGTCATGTTCGGCGTTTAAAATAGGAGGGAAAACTATGGAAGAGTATGAGGAAAAGCTTAAAGGTTATATGATGGGTAAGAACATGAATGCAGAACATTTACACTTCGACCAAATATGCCATTCTGTTCAAGAAGCAGCAAATGCCGCCGGAGCAAACCCAGACGATCTTGTTAAAAACATCTGTATGGTTAATAACGAAGGGGATTTGATTGTGGCAATTGTAAAAGGAGAAGATAGGGCAAGTACATCAAGAGTCGGTAAGGCTTTGAAGATCGAAAGGCCAAGAACTGCCACAGAAAAAGAAATATTAGAAAAGACTGGGTATCCTTGTGGCGGGGTTCCTTCCTTTGGGTATAAGGCTACTTTTATCATTGACCCGAAGGTGATGGAGAAGGAATTTGTCTATACCGGTGGAGGTTCAGAGTATTCTTTAGTGCGGATTACGAGCCGGGAGCTAATAGAAATTAATAATGGGTTAGTATTTAGGGTGCGGAAGTAAATTATCAGGGTCAGGCTTGAAATATTTACTTATTTTATGTTGATCTTGTAGAGGAGAACCAAGCTGTAAAAATTATCTGATATTAGAAAAGCCATAGTTTTGATAAGTGAAAAGCGTAGTAAAATAACAAGTACGGCATTAGCCCAAAACTCAATTTGCCACCATCAATGATATCAAGAATTAAGTCAAGGAATCAAAGGTTACAGTTTATGCTAAAGAAATTATTCGAAGATGGGAAGAATAAGTGAATAATTCAAGCCTGACCCCCTTATGAAAAAAGGAGCGAAATTTAAATGAAATCTTTATTTGACAAAACGGAACTGGCGGGTATGAGGCTGAAGAACAGGTTCATCCGCTCAGCAACCTTTGAAAGATTTGCTGGTAAAAATGGTCATATGACAAAAAAGCTGTACGAAATCTATGAAGATTTAGCAAAGGGTGGAGTAGGCACAATTATCACGGGGCTTACTTTTGCAAGTGATTTGGAGAATGTTTATCCCGGACAGACAGGGATTTATGATGATACATTTATCGATGAGTATCAGAATTTGACCGGGATGGTTCACCGGTATAGTGCCAATATTATCATGCAGCTTGCCTGCAACGGTTCGCAAACTCCTGTTCACCCGGATAGTGGCAAGGCAGTGTGGGGGCCAAGCGCGGTGGAAGACCTGGCTTATAAAAATACGCCGCAGGAAATGACAAAGGAGGAAATTATCTTTGTGCAAAAAGCGTTCGCTGATGCGGCGGAAAGGGCTAAGAAAGCCGGGTTTGATGGTGTCCAGATGCACGCGGCACATGGCTATTTATTAAGTAAATTTTTGACGCCTTATTATAACCGCAGAACGGATCAATATGGCGGCGATTATGAAAAGCGTTCCAGAATGGTGCTGGAAACTTTTAAAGCAATAAGGGACAGGGTTGGTTCGGACTATCCAGTGTTTATAAAAATCAACAGTGAGGATTTTTTTGAGCAGGGAATGACTTTTTCAGATTGCAGGTATGTATGCCGCAAACTGGCAGACTTGGGAATAGACGCGATTGAAATCAGCGGCGGCAGCGGTTCCTCCCGCCCGAACGAGGGCTTCGCCCGCAAGATTCCCCCTGAACAAGAATCCTACTACAAAAAATATGCCGCAGAAATCGCACAAGAAATTAAAACACCGGTTATATTAGTCGGCGGTAATCGGGACGTCAAAGTCATGACAGAAATTTTAAATAATACCCCTATTGAGTACATTTCTCTTTGCAGACCATTGATTTGTGAAAGCGACTTAATCAACCGCTGGGAAAAAGATACTGCTCCGGCAAAGTGCGTTTCTTGTAATAAGTGCTTCAAAAGTGGAGGCATAGTCTGTATTTTTAAGGATGCCTGACGATTACTAATTACTTCGAATAGTTCATAAAGATACCGAACGGCAGGGATCGGCAGTGTCTAGATAAGGGTCAGGCTTGAAATATTTACTTATTTTATGTTTATCCTGTAGAGGAGAACCAAGCTGCAAAAATTATCTGATATAACCGGTAATATTTTGGGAGTGTATTTAGGATTAAGCAAAATTCCTTTAAACTGGATCGAAACGTTAAATTGAGTGAGGGTACGCTGCAGATTGCAGATGATTAGATGACTGGGTATCAAGGCACTCCGGAATGGCCGGAAAGGGTGTAACAATTATACAGCTATCCAGGACCATCGGGATATCGAAAAATGTGATCGACAGAATTTAGGGACAAGGGACCTGTCCCTCTGTCCCTTTAATCCCCTTGTAGAGCACACAGCCAATGAATAATAACCCTATATACCCCACCAGGGGATAAAACACGCCGACTAGTTTGGTAAATGGAAATAGGCCGATCATAAAAGTGCCGGCGGACACTATGACTGCAAATATCCTGTTTTTTTTGAGATCGCCGGCAAAAAATTTGCTGCAGACAGTCCACATCATGGTCGAACAGGAAGAAAAAATACCCAGGATCAGGATCACCGAAAATGCGGCCCCAATCACGGACGATATTTTCCTTGCTAGGTACAATGTGGGAACCGCCAGGGCGGACGTATTCCCGGCGTCCAGCAAAATGGCCGTATTCATGATTGCAATTGTTGCAAACAGAGCCAGCGCGCCAAATAGTGCCCCCAGTCTGGCAGATTGCCTGTCTGCCGCTTTGGCGCCCAACGCCGTATAATAGGTGCTGCCGCAAAAAAAATTCAATGATAAATACGATGCAGCGCTTAAAATCCAGTTCGGAGAAGCCTGGATGTTCTGCAAAACCGGCTCATACCTTGTAATTTCTGAAATATTACCAATATCCCTTACTACCGTTATCGTCCCCACGAGCAACGTAAAAATGATGATCACCGGACTGGTCACCGACACAATTTTAACCATTTTCTCAAACCCGATCAGGTACACGCCTAAAACCAGCGCCGCCAGCAATGCCGACCCGATATAGGGGTTGATGCCGTAATATTCAAAAAGGGTGGCGCCGGCGCCGGAAGTAAGTACCGACATAAGCAACACCAGCGTTACCGGAATCAGCCACGCGTACAGTGTTCCCAGCTTGTTTCCGCAGAAGTACACAAAGTGGCTGAAATTTGCCGCGCCTTTATGATCATAACCGGTCGTGATAATAATCCGGCCCAGGATCAGGAAACCGGCCAGGTTTAATATCACCACACCATAACTGGCATACCCGTAGCCCGAAAAAAACTGCAGTATTTCCTGCCCGGTAGCGAACCCGGAACCGATCACCCAGGCCATAAAGGCTCCCGTGTATTTTATTACCGCCACCGGGTTGCATTCTTGATTTTTCTGACGGATCATTGTCGCACATCTCCGCGCCTCTAGATTCAACACCCCTTAATCATAGCATCATAAAGCGCAAAGATACATATTCTATTTAACTGTTTAACTGGCCGACAAATAAGCCGGTATGAGTAGAAACTAGTGATATAATATTTATGGCTCCCGTACAGGCCCAAAAAGGTGGATAAAGCAGGAAAGAGCACAGCTTGAGGTATACGGTGGACATCCCGCAGTTTAACGATGTTTAATAATCAGCCTAATTATTATCATATCCTTGGGGGAGGGTGAAGATGCTGCCGGCCGGGCAAAATATAAAGCGGGGATGGACGACCATAGCCCCTAAATAATAAAGATTTTGGTAATAGTATTTCTATCGCGGTAAGGAGATTTTAATATGATTGACGTCCGGAACATGACCAAAAAATACGGCAAGCTGGCGGCCAATGACAACATCAACCTGTCCGTGGGCCGCGGTGAGCTGGCCGTACTGCTAGGCCCCAACGGCGCGGGCAAATCAACACTGATCAAGTCAGTTTGCGGCCTCCTGCGTTTCCAAGGCGCCATTACCATCGACGGGCATGAGAATCATACGGTTGAGGCGAAGCGGCTTTTGGGGTACGTGCCGGAGTTTCCCGTGCTGTACCCGATGTTAACAGTGGCGGAGCACCTGGAGTTCATTGCTAAAGCGTACCGGTTGGAAGCCTGGGAGGAAAAAGGGGAGGCGTTGCTTCGCCGCTTTGAGCTGGACGATAAAAAAATGAAGCTTGGTAAAGAGCTCTCCAAGGGAATGCAGCAAAAGGTCAGTGTCTGTTGTGCACTCCTGCCCCAGCCCAAAGCTGTCATTATGGATGAACCGCTGGTCGGCCTTGACCCGCATGGGATCCGCGAACTGAAAGTGGTCATTGCTAAACTGCGGGACAGCGGCTGCGCCCTGCTTGTCAGCACCCATATGATCGAAAGTGTGGAGGAAGACTGGGATGTAACCTACATCATGGTCAAGGGCAGGATCGCTCGCGTTTGCCGCCGTACGGACCTCGCGCCCGGCCAAAGCCTTGAAGACGTGTATTTCACCATCACGGAAGGAAAAAGCCAGGAGGACATGCCATGAACAGCCTGGTTTTTCTGCTGGTCAAAAGCGCCAAAAATACTCTACTGGAGCTTCGGCGGAAACCGGCGAAGCTGGCGTTATGGGTGCTTGTGATTGTAGGGATTGGCGGGATTTTTCTCCTTTCCCTGTTTACACGCCAAAACGCGGCCGGTTCCCTTGATCTCGTCTGGCTCAAGGGTATCCTGTTCCTATTAATCCTGCTGTTTGTTGTGATCGCCATCCAAAAGGGCCTGGCCAAAGGAGACGTTATTTTCGACATGAACGATGTCAATTTACTGTTTGTTTCACCGGTCAGTTCCCGCTTGATCCTGATGTACGGCATCGTGCGCATGGCGAAAACGGCTTTCCTGGCGGGCTTTTTTATCCTGTTTCAAAGCAATTCCTTCAGCACGGTTTTTGGGGTAGGGTTTGACGCGGTGCTCCTGGTACTGCTCGGCTTTATGCTGGCCGTCGGTGTGCTTCAAATCCTGTCACTTCTGATCTACAGCCTGACCAACGGAAAACCCGGGCGGAAACTGGTTGTCCGAATACTGGCCGTTGCGGCCTTTCTCCCGCTTCTTGTTTATACCGGCGTGCAGCTTGCAGGAACAGGTAATCTTCTTCCGGCGCTGGAAAATACGCTGCGTTCGCCGCTTGCCGCTTGGACGCCTGTGGCCGGCTGGGCGTCGGCAGGCGCCGTTTCCCTGATTTCCGGTGATACGGGCAGCGGGTTCTTGTTTTTCGGGTTGCTTGTACTGTCCGGAGCGCTGCTTCTCCTCTATATTGCCTTAAGCAATCCCGATTATTATGAAGACGTGCTGGTCGCTACGGAAACTGCGTTTGAGAGAAAGCGCGTCATGGCCGAAGGGCAGATCAACCCGGAAGCCTCATCGGCGAAAAAAGTGAAGGTTGTCAAAACCGGTATCGGCGGTCTGGGACCCAGCGCCATTTTTTATAAGCACCTGCGGGAATCCTTTCGCGCCAACCAGCTTGGTCTTTGGGGAGTGTCGTCCGTAATCTTGGTATTAGGAGCGGCCTTGTTTTCTTTGTTCCAGCGCGGCGGGGACGGCGGGATCCTTGTTCTGCTGCAAATCCTGATGTGGATGCAGATCTTCTTGATTGGAACAGGGCGCGGTCTCAAAGAGCTTTATATACATTATCTCTACCTGATTCCCGAAAGCTCTTTTCAGAAAATCGTTTGGAGCAACCTGGAAATAGTGTTTAAGGTACTGGTGGAAAGCCTGGCTGTTTTCGGCATCGCAGGCCTGATCATGGAAGAGCCTTTTTGGCTGGTTGCTGCGGCCATTGCTGTTTACACCCTGTTTTCTTTTTTATTGTTGGGCATAAACTATCTTTCCCTGCGCTGGACAGGCGCGGACATTAGCGCCGGACTCCTGATTTTCATTTACACCATTGCGGTGATCGTCATTATGCTGCCCGGCCTGATTGCCGCCATTGTCCTTGGCAGTATGGTTGAGGGGACCGGTGTGCTGATCGGACTGGGGGTGCTGGCCTTATGGGAATTGCTGGCTGCGATAGGCTGCTTCGCGCTGTCCAAGGGCGTTTTGCACAACTCCGATATGCCTGTACTGAGAACCGGTAAGTAAAGGATATGTGACCACTCGAAAACCAATATAAGAATTACAATAATTCTTTGCGTTGCTGGAAGTTATGAAGCTTGCAGCGGGACGCAATTTTGACAATTATTCTCCGTTATATTCTAATAGTTGTCAACAGTACAGAATTATGTTCAATATTGGAACAAGATATCATGGCAAGCAAATCATAAAGGAACGTATGTGATGTGGCAGATATAAAATCGGAAAAACGAAACACGCTTACACTCGTGTTATTTGCAATTTATTTACTGGCATTAACTTGGTTGATTCTCTTCAAACTGCAGTTTTCTATCGCGGTAATGGATGAAGGACGAATCATCAACCTTATCCCGCTTCTGGGGTCTTTCGATTACAACGGCGTTATTCGCTTCAGCGAGATCAGAGTTAACATTCTCGCTTTCATACCTTTGGGAATCTATATTTGCATGCTTAAAGCCCCGTGGTCTTTTGTGAAAAAGATTCTTACAATTGTTGGCTTAACTTTGACCTTTGAAATAATACAATTTATTTTCGCAATCGGCAGAGCTGACATCACTGACGTGCTTGGTAACACGCTCGGAGGGATAATCGGGATTGGCATTTATGCCTTGCTGTCCAGGGTTCTGAAAGGCAGGACAAATAAGGTTATCAATGTACTTGCCGCGGTATTCACCATTTTGGCATTATTACTTGTCGCTTTGCTATTGATAAGTCACCGATGGGTGCGTATCAAATAGGTGATGTGCCTGTGCCAATATCGGAAATAAACAGGTGACAGCGTAACAGCAACGATTAAGGAGCGTGGGTGAAATGTGGAAATGTCCAAAATGCGGCCGTGAGTTCAAAAACACGGAACAAGACCACTCTTGTGTAAAACCAAACAGTATTGACGAATACATCGCCGCACAACCGGAAGATTTGAGGCCGCTGTTGCAAAGTATCCGCGAAACCATCCGCACAGCCGCGCCGGAAGCCACAGAGAAAATCTCGTGGCGGATGCCGACGTTCTGGCAAGGCGAGAACCTTATTCATTTCGCGGCGTTCAAGAAGCACATCGGGCTGTACCCAGGCGGTGAAGCCACATCTGAGTTCGCGGAGCGGCTCACAGGATATAAGACCAGTAAAGGAGCAATTCAGCTGCCGCTTGGCAAGCCGATAGATTATGGACTCATCACCGACATCGTGACGTGGAGAGTAAAGCAGCAAGCGAAAGGGAGTGACACATTATGACAAACGAGCGCGTGTATAAGATGGCGTTTTCAAGAGTCTACCCGCTACTCGTCCAAAAGGCGGAGCGCAAAGGGCGCACCAAATCCGAGGTTGATGCTGTGATTTGTTGGCTGACGGGGTATGACGATTCTGGCTTGCAAGCGCAAATTGTGAAGAATATCGATTACGAAACTTTTTTTAGCGAAGCCCCGCAGATAAACCCGAACGCCGACAAAATTACAGGCGTGATTTGCGGGCATCGCGTCGAGGAAATCAAAGACCCGCTCATGCAGAAAATCAGGTGGCTTGACAAACTGGTGGACGAATTGGCTAAAGGAAAGCCAATGGAGAAGGTTTTGAGAAGCTGAGGGTGAATGGTACCTATGCAACGGAGATGACAGGACTTAAACCTGTACTACACACTGACTTGTTTCCGAGAACGTATAAAAGCCGTTATGCTACCTTGGATATGTCGGATTATGCTGGGGTTGTGTGAGCGGGATAGATATATATATTCAGTCGTTGTCATATCTGGTATTCTGCCCGGACGACGCTTATTTCTTTGTTATTTACTGCGCTGTATTTGGTTGCTTGTTTGTGAGTGAGGTATAGAAATGGTAAGAATTACAAAAATATCATTTTATATTGCTTGTATTATCGGTAGTATAGTTGCCGTATGGCACTTTTTTGTACCGTATTCCTCTGAATGGTTTTCATATATACCAGACGCTCCCACCGAAATAATCCAATCAATAAACTACATAAATTTTTGCTTTTCCTTTTTGTTAGCAGGAATTAGTTTACTGTTAATAATAGTGCAAAAGAAATTATTTGATGGTTCAAAGGAATTAAGAATATTTTATGCATTCTTTACTCTTGTATGGTTATCTAGAATTATAATACAGCTCATTTGGCCATGGCCGTCAAGCTTACAGCTATGGTTAGTTGTTGCCTTTAGTATGGAGTTTATATTTGCTCTGATTCCTATGATATATCTTCTTAAAAACACAGGAAAACAATAACGGCGTTGTGCGCCAAACGCCCAAGGTCCGCCAGGGGATTGATGACGGTTCGCTGGTAAAAGGATTGGAATTTTCTTATAATGCAGAAAAAGTTGATGCGGCGGTCGCTGAGACCTATAAAATGGACGGTATCTTCCATGTTAGAGTTTGGCTGAATGAAGGCCGGCTGGAGCTTGGCGATGACATAATGTATGTACTGATAGGCGGCGATATTAGGCCGCATGTTATCGAAGCCTTGCAATTCCTGGTAGGAAAAATAAAAACTGAATGTGTTATCGAAATAGAACAAAAAATGTAATAATAAGAAATTAGTAGTTTAAGTTTAAGCTAAGGCAGCTATTAATTGGGGTGCAAAAAATGAAGGATTTTAGAGGAATGGAAATCACATTTAGGAAATGTATTTTGGATGATGTTCATACGCTCCGCGACTTTTCTTACAGAACGTATAATGAAACTTTTTTGCATATGAACAAACCATCAAATATGAAAGCCTATTTGGAAGAATCATTTAATATAGATAAAATGCGTGATGAATTATTAAATACTCAACTTTCGCAGGACGAAAGTTGAAGCCGCCCCTTTAAAAATGCCGGTAGACTGGATATAAAATCGTCGATAAGCCCCTGCAAGGCACTGTCAGCTATCGTAAGATACTTTCGCAATGTTTTTTTCAGCATTGTTAATATCAGTTGAAATGCCTGGGCGAAACTTATATCCTTAAGTTCGTCACAGCACAGATAAAATAGGTTGCCAAGAGTCCTCGGGTCTATAATGCTCCCAAGGAGTGAGACACAGGACTAGAAAAATAAGTTACAATGGGAGCATGAACAAACGTAATCATTATTCAGCCGGCTTTAAAACCCAGGTGGTTCTGGAGGTCCTCCGGGAAGAAG
>NZ_JBMGJC010000007.1:0-242413 GCF_048984525.1 Pelotomaculum propionicicum | reverse complement strand
CCTGCCCAGTTGACTACTACCTCAAAAGCAAGCTCAATGAAGCTGCTTGATATTTACCAACAAACTAACACGGGAAGGAGAAAACTTAAATTTTTAAATCCGTGTTCTTTACAAGGGGAGCATTATAGTCCTTGCTCTCCCGGTTTTCCAGGGCAAGCATGAGGTAACGGCAGAAAACGACCGTGGTATGGGCCAGCATACTGTCATAGGATCTCCCCTGGAATTCCTTGGCCAGGTTTAAAAAGGATTTGGTGGTTTTAAAGAACACTTCGATATCCCAGCGTTTTCCGTAAGTCTGGATGATTTCTTCATCGGTCAACTCTAAGTCAGTTGAGAGCAAGGCCAGCCATTTTTTAGATCTGCCGCGGTCACGGACGAACAAGATCCGTACCGGTACCGGGTTGCCTTCAGAATCCATAATTTGCACCAGGGCATTTGCTAAGACTTTAGCTCTGCCGGGTTTTTTGAGTAGTTCTTTGTAAAGGGTGTCGAGAGTCATCTTTTCCCCTTTATAGGTATACAGGACCCTTTTCATCGATTTAAGCATGCATATCACATGGAGGCGATGCTCACGAACCTTGCAGATAATGGACGGAAAGGCAAACCAGCTATCGAAAAGAAGATATCTGGCCTGAACACCGTATTCCTGAGCCTGGCTTAAGAGGTCAAACATTACCTCGGTAGACTTTCTGACGCTTTCCATCCTTCTTTTGTAGCCGTTGGCGCGCTTGTCGATACGTTGGTCAATTCCACAGAGCCGGTTGCGCTCTTTCTCTGAACTGAGCAGGGAGAAAGCAACCGGCAGAAAAGTATTGCCGTCCGACCAACCCAGGGTAAGCATACGAAATCCACGGACATATCTGTTCTCGACATGGTCTTTTACCCTGGCCAGCAGTTCAACAGCCTTACTTCTGTTACGGCTGTATAGAGAGTCATCGAGAATAAGTACATTCTTCCAGTTGCGTGAAGATAGCGGCTCAATGGTTTCTCTAATAATAGTTGAACTTAGGATGAGCAGGAATTTTCGCCAATTGTATCGGAACGAATTCAAGAAGCGATAAATCGTGTCCTTTTCCGGTCTTCCCGGTTCGGCTTCAGACTGCAGGGTGCGATAAAGGTTTTTGCCGTTAAAGACAAGCAGGAATATGAACTTGAAAATATCAAGACAGTCAAAGCCCTTTTCTTTTTGAAAATTGGAGCAGCGTAATGTTCTTCCAATTTCATACTTTGATAAAAAATTATCTACACGGGAGTTAAACTGTTTTTCAATTGCATATTGTTCTGGTAAAATAGAGTTCATAAAGACATCCTTTCGTCTTGGTTTGATGGTTTTTCGTCAATTCTATTTTACCAAAACGAGGGTGTCTTTTGTTGTTTTTCTGTTGATTTTAGTTGAAATAATCCAGTTGTATCAAGGCTTTAGGGCTATTATCTATCTGAGAAAGTTGAGTTAAATATTAATTCTCTTTTTTATTTTCTTTATGCTGACGGAGAATTGGCTGGCTATTTAAAACTAAATAACGCTCCAGCACAAACAGATATAAATGACGGACAAGCATTGGAAATTGAAAGATTTTATGTGGCAAAGGATTTTCAGGGCGAAGGATTTGGCGGGATTCTAATGGAAAAAGCAGTTATTATAGCAAACATGCAAAAAAAGTCATACGTTTGGCTTGGCGTATGGGAAAAGAATAAAAAGGCCATTCGGTTTTATGAAAATAATGGGTTTTATGCTATTGGAACGCATTCTTTTTTCATGGGAGAAGAAGAACAAACGGATTTCATTATGCGAAAAAATTTATGACCAGGAAAAATTCGGACCAGACATCAAGATGAGCCTATCTTTCTCTATGGAGTGCGTTATATTAATGTCGGGATTAGGATTATAAACTCAGAGCGAACTTGTTTAGACAAATACGAGATAGTACGTCTTAATTGTATTTGTAAAGGGAGGAAACTTTATGGAAATAAGGAAATTGTCTATTAATGATTATGAAGAAATATATAAGTTATGGATGTCAACTCCCGGAATGGGCCTGAATGACATAGATGATTCGAAAACAGGCATTGATCAATATCTGAAGAGAAACCCAAATACATGTTTTGTTGCGATAATATCTGGTAAAATCGTAGGGGTTATATTGTCCGGTCATGATGGTCGACGTGGTTATATTCATCACACAGCAGTTTCTATCGCAAACAGAAACGAAGGCATTGGCTCCCTGCTGGTTGACAATGCATTAAAAGCTTTAAAATCCGAAAGTATCCACAAAGTTGCGCTTGTTGTTTTTAATTCGAATGAGGCAGGCAATAAATTTTGGGAACACAAAGGTTTCAGCGTAAGAAAGGATTTAACTTACAGAAACAAAGCCCTGACAGACATGAAAAGAATAGATACATAAATTCAAGAGGAATTAGAGCGCATTCGGCTTTTAAAGATTGGGCAGACGTCTGCAAGGAATAGTTGAGTATGTTCTCAGACAACCCCGTCCCCCTGATAATAGTTAATCAGTTGACCGAGTTAATGTAAACATAAGAGACATTCTTTTTGCTTAACAAAAGGATGTCTTATTGTTATTTATCGCCGTTACAGGCAACGAACGGAAAAACGTGTCAAGAGAACCGTCCCCTTGACACGAATGAGGTAAAATAAAATACAAAAAAAATATTGAGTTCAATATGGTTCAGTTTTATTAAAAAAGATGTTTATGGTACTGTAGAGTGAGGAAACTGTATTTCATAAATATGCAGGCAGGCGGAATCGCAAATGGAGCACCGTGTTTTGCAAAGGTTGGATAAGGTCAAACTGAAGATAAACGGGCTTACCCACGCCGGCGAGGGAGTGGGGCGGCACGGCGGGATGGCCGTATTTGTTCCCGGCACAGCGCCCGGGGATACGGTCTTGGTTGAGATCGCGCATATAAAACGGAATTACGCCCGCGGCAGGCTGCTGGAAGTCATAGAGCAGTCTCCCGGACGGTGTCAGCCAGCCTGCGCCAATTACCGCGCTTGCGGCGGCTGCCAGCTGCAGCACGTTGACTACGCTGAGCAGCTGAGGCTGAAAACAACGCTGGTCAGGGACAGCCTGGCCCGCCTGGCCGGGCTGGATGATATTAAAGTCCTGGATACTATTGGCATGGATTGCCCCTGGCACTACCGCAACAAGGCCGTCTTTCACGTGCGGCAGGGTGATGGTGGTTATTTGCTAGGCTACTACGAGGAAGGCACCCGCAAGCTGACTGGTTTTTTCAAAGAAAACGAAGGCGCAGACGCGGGCTGCCTGCTGGTGGACAGGGATTTAAACGGGGCCGCGGCGTTGATTAATAAGCTTCTGAGTAAATACAGCGGCTATGCCGGCGTCAGGCAGGGCGCATTTTTCCGCCATGTTGTCCTGCGCAAAGCTTTTGCCAGCGGCGAAATAATGGCCGTGCTGGTGACCGGGAGCGATCGGTGGCCGGAGGGAAAAGATTTTGCCGGTGAGCTCATGTCCGGTTATCCCGGGCTTGCCTCCGTGGTGCGCAATATCAATAACAACCCCTCCGGGGCGGTTTTAGGAAGGCATAACGACACCCTGGCCGGGCGGGATTACATAGTGGACCATTTGGGTGGGCTCAAGTTCCGGATTTCACCTTCTTCTTTCTACCAGGTCAACCCGGCCCAGACGCTGGTGCTGTATGAAAAGGTGCTGTCATACGCGGGGTTGACCGGGTCGGAGACGGTGGTGGACGCCTTCAGCGGTGTCGGCACGATCGCCCTGTTCTTAGCCGGGCAGGCTAAAACAGTGTATGGCCTGGAGGTGGTTTCCCAGGCGGTAGAGGACGCCCGCGGTAACGCGGATTTAAATAAAATAAGCAATGTTGAATTTTACACGGGGGAAGTAGAAAAGCGCCTTCCCGAACTCGCCGCCCTGGGTCTGCGCCCGGACGTGGTGGTGCTGGACCCGCCCCGCGCCGGCTGCGGCCGGGAAGCGCTGGGCGCGGTGGTGGAAATGTGGCCTCCGCGTGTGATTTATGTCTCCTGTGACCCCGGCACACTGGCCCGGGATCTCGGCTACCTGACAGCCATGGGTTACCGGACGCTGGAGGTGCAGCCGGTGGACATGTTCCCCTGGACCCGCCATGTGGAGACGGTGGTATTGATGTCAAGGGTTTAGAACGGGGCGTCTGGAAAGGCTTGATATAAGGGATTTGTGTGATTATACGGTTGGAACGGCAAAAGCGTACTCGATCTTGGGCAATGCGATGTAGGCGGTTGGTGTGGCATACAACTACCCGGCAATTAGCTAATTTGTGAGCTGACTTTACAGAGGTGAAATAAAATGAATATAAACACAAAGATTGAATTTGAAGTAGCATTAATACCTGTATCTAAATGTGATTTCATTAATTTGGAGGTTTAGATGAATATAAAATTTGATCCAAATAATGTTGTTATTAAACTCTGTATGATGGGGATGGATTTAGAAGATAGTGGAAACATTGAAGATGCAGCCACAATGTTTCATAAAGCATGGCACGAATCAACAGACGACTATGAAAGATTTATTGCAGCTTATTTTTTAGCTCGCCAACAAAAGAGTATTACAGACAAATTGAAATGGATGGAAACATCTTTACAGTGTGCACTAAATATAAATGATGATAATGTTAAGAGTGCATACCCGACGTTATATTTAAATATTGCCAAATGTTATGAGGAGTTGTGTGATTATGATAATGCAAAAAGAAATTATGAATTGTCAAATTCATATAAGGGTGCGCCTTCTGATGAAGGACCATTTTATCATGGGACAAAGGCAGATTTGCAGGTTGGTGATTTACTGGCAGCGGGTGGAAATTCAAATTACAAACCTGAGCTTAAAATGAACCACATTTATTTCACTGCTAACGCCAATGGCGCAGGACTTGCGGCAGCATTAGCAAAAGGAGAAGGCAGAGAACGCGTTTATATAATAGAACCAACAGGTGAATTTGAAAACGACCCAAATGTTACTGACAAAAAATTTCCGGGTAACTTAACACGTTCTTATCGCTCACAAGAACCTTTAAGAATTATTGGTGAAGAAACAGAGTGGGCGAAACTGACAACTAAGGAGCGACGTGAATGGCACGAAAATTTAGCCAAAAACAAGGGCGAAATTATTAACTGAGCATATTCCAAATAGGTAAAATAGTTACTTTTCAAGTTTGTCTGTGGGCTTACACAAAAAATAAAGCAAGGCACCCAACGTTGCAATCTCGTTGGGTGCCGCGTTCTTTTCAGGCTTATATATTTACAGTCACCTTTTGGCTTATCGTCATCTTTACTTTTGCGGGTGTGCTTCCTCGCCGGAAGGGTATTTTGATTTCTTAAAAAACTATAGACAATCACTCTATTATGTATTACTATATAGCAGTAGTAAGTAACACTGAATATTAGTCATACTGAATAGCAAGGAGGGGTTACGTTGGAGAATCTAACGGAAATGCTCAAAGGTGTGCTTGAGGGATGCGTCCTTGAAATTATAAGCCGCCAAGAAACCTACGGCTACGAAATCACGCGGCGGCTGAACGCTCTCGGCTTCACGGACGTAGTTGATGGAACGGTCTACACCATCTTGGTGAGACTTGAGAAAAATAAGCTCGTGGACATAGAAAAAAAACCTTCCGATATGGGACCGCCGCGTAAGTTTTACACGCTCAACGACGCAGGGTGCGTAGAACTGCGCCGATTCTGGGAAAAATGGGAGTTCGTATCATCAAAAATCAATGAGTTAAAGGAGAAAAAACAATGAATTTATGGGATAAAGTTACAGGAAACGATATGACTAAAGAATTAAAAGCTTTTAATTCGCGAGCCAAAAAGCTGCCGGCTGATTATCAAGAGGCATGGGAAAAAATCAGTTTAAATCTTTGGCCGCATTCAGATTTCACCGGCCGCAACCTCATGCCGATTCTTGACGGTGTGCTTAGTCTGCTCGAAGAAGCGGCGGCAGACGGTCAGAGTGTCCAAGAGGTTTTGGGTGACGATATCAAAGGCTTCTGTTCAGCACTGGCCGGTGAAGAAGGGGCAAAGTCTTATCGCGACAAATGGCGCAAGCAGCTCAACAACAATATCGCTAAAAAATTAGGTAAATAGGAGGATAAAATGAGAATACAAGATATCATCAAAGGCAAAAAAGAGTGGCGGGCGCACGTGGCGCGTGTCAAAGCGCTCCCGCAGGATTACCAGATTGTTTATAAGGAAATTGAAAAATATCTCTTTAAGGTCGGCCCTGTTGAGCTAACCGAAGGGACAGGTCTGCTCTCGGGGATAATTGATCTTTTTGAAGAGGGCGCGGCCTCGGGGAAAGGCGTGCTGGAAGTGACGGGCAGTGATGTAGCGGCTTTGTGCGATGATCTAATCAAAGATTCAAAAACTTACACTGACATCTATCAAGAATCTGTTGACCAAGAAGTTTACAAGGCCATAAAAAAGGTTACGGATAAAACATGAAGGAATGCGCTCATATCGGCTATACGTTTCGGTGAATTTTATAAATAGATAGTACCTTTGCCACCGGAGAAGACGAGACTTGAACCCGTACTATATATTGACTTGTTTCCAAGAACGGATAAAATCTATTTAGAGCATCACTGATTGGGGGATGAGTATGCCAAAAGCACGAAAAATGCTTAGCAACTGGGAGGCGCCGTATATTCAGTCGCTTATGAAATTAATTAAAACCCAGAGCAAGGCAACCCTTGCGACTTGGGCAGTTGATTATTCCGGGAAAGTAATATTGCCGCTGTGGAGCAAGTACTATCCGGATGACCTGCGCCCGCAAAGCGCACTGAATGCCGCACGCGAGTGGCTGTCAGGTGCAATCAAACTGCCCCAGGCGAAATCGGCGATCCTCGAGTGCCATGCGGCCGCTCGTGAAACAGACGGAAATCCAGTTGCACAGGCGGCGGCGAGGACAATAGGCCAATGCGCATCGACCATCCATTCGGCACGGCATTGTATCGGGCTTGCCTTTTATGGAGCGATAGCAGTAGCTTATGATCGGCTCGGGACTGATGTGCCGTGGGGACAAATCGAGCAATGCGCCGCCGAAGAGTGCGGACGTATGGAAGCAGCCCTGCGTGCCGCTGCCGTGGACGAGCCAAACCCGGCGAGAATCGAATGGAAATGCTGAATGTGTCCCGCTGGTGTCAAGGACATTTTTTGAAATATCAGGGGGCGATTTTATGAATAACTACACAAAAGAAGAATTGGAGGAAGCTCTCCGAGCTATATCTTCAACGATTAACAAGTGTGAGAAAGTATTGCCAAAGTTAAAACAAGGTACTTCTCAGCACACCTTGCTCATACGCAGAATTAAAGCGCTCCATATAGCATCGGCATTGATTGCAAAAGAATTGGAAGGTTAGAACCTTGATAGCACTTATATACTGGATGGGTTTGGAATGATTTAAAAACAAGGTCTTCAGAGATTATAGTTTTTGCCACAAAACTATATGGCAATGAAAAAGTTCCGATTTAAATCATGTCGATTTAATCGGAACTTTTCTAATACCGGGTTTTACATGCCATTTATGCCTGCGGTTCAGGCAAGGTCGAAACGATCTGCGTTCATCACCTTGTTCCAGGCGGAAACGAAGTCATGCAGGAACTTATCCTGGGAGTCGTCACACGCGTAGACTTCCGCGATGGCCCGGAGTTGAGAGTTTGCGCCGAAGATGAGATCCACACGGGTGCCGGTCCATTTGATTTCGCCTGTGGCGCGATCACGGCCCTCGAACACGTTTTCATCATCAGAGTCAGGCTTCCACACTGTACCCATATCGAGAAGATTCACGAAGAAGTCGTTGGTGAGGGCCTCCGGCCTGCTGGTGAAGACGCCGTGCTGAGACTGCCCGTAATTGGCGTTCAATACGCGCATGCCTCCAACCAGAACCGTCATTTCAGGCGCGGTCAGTGTAAGCAGTTGTGCGCGATCAATCAAAAGCTCCTCTGCCGAGACGGAATACTTGGCTTTCAGGTAGTTGCGGAACCCGTCTGCAGCCGGTTCTAGCACAGCGAATGACTGCACGTCGGTCTGCTCCTGTGATGCGTCCGTGCGTCCCGGCACAAAAGGAACGGACACATTATGACCGGCATTTCTTGCCGCCTGCTCGATCCCCGCACATCCGCCCAGGACGATCAGGTCGGCCAGGGAAACCCTCTTTTGGCCTGACTGAGCACCGTTGAACTCAGTTTGGATCTTTTCAAGGACTTGCAGCACAGTCTTCAGTTGGGTTGGCTGGTTTACTTCCCAATCCTTCTGCGGTGCAAGGCGGATGCGCGCGCCGTTCGCACCGCCGCGCATATCGGAACCGCGGAAGGTGGATGCCGAGGCCCAGGCTGTTGAGACCAACTGGGAGACGGATAGGCCGGAAGCTATGATTTTATCCT
Source organism: Pelotomaculum propionicicum (assembly GCF_048984525.1). GTDB lineage: Bacteria > Bacillota > Desulfotomaculia > Desulfotomaculales > Pelotomaculaceae > Syntrophopropionicum > Syntrophopropionicum propionicicum_A. The sequence goes on along the minus strand of NZ_JBMGJC010000007.1, from coordinate 233,998 downwards.
TGAGATCCGCAATATCCTGTTCGTTAATCAGTTCATGATCGACTGCGGGCACCGGGTCTTGCCAGATTAGTTCCTCTGCAGGAACCTCAGGGCCGAGATAGCGAGAACGTGGGCCCATGTCGCGGTGGGTCAGCTTGAACCATGCCCGGGCGAAGGCTTCTGCAAATTCCTCCGGATTTTGCAGGTAGCGCCGCGCGATCGGTTCGTAGATCGGGTCGAAGCGAAGGGAGAGGTCCGCCGTGGACATCATCGGCCGGCGCTTCTTCGACGGGTCGTGAGCGTCAACTACCATATCCTCCGGGGCCACGTCCTTGGCCAGCCACTGGTTTGCTCCGGCCGGGCTCTTGGCCAGCTCCCAATCATATTTGAACAGTACGGTCAGATAGCCCATGTCCCATTTGGTCGGGTTCGGCTTCCAGGCGCCCTCAAGGCCGCTGCTGATCGTATCTCCGCCTTTGCCGCTGCCGAAGCTGCTCTTCCAACCGAGCCCCTGTTCTTCGATGCCGGCGGCCTCAGGTTCCGGGCCGACGTGCGCCGGATCGCCCGCGCCATGGCACTTGCCGAAGGTGTGCCCGCCGGCTACCAGCGCGACAGTCTCTTCATCGTTCATGGCCATGCGTGCGAAGGTCTCTCGAACGTCACGGCCCGAGGCGACCGGATCCGGGTTGCCGTTCGGTCCTTCCGGGTTAACGTAGATCAGGCCCATCTGCACGGCGGCGAGGGGATTCTCGAGATCCCGGTCGCCGGAGTAGCGCTTGTCGCCAAGCCACTCGGATTCAGAGCCCCAATAAATGTCTTCTTGCGGTTCCCAAACGTCCTCGCGCCCGCCAGCAAAGCCAAACGTCTTGAATCCCATTGACTCCAGAGCGCAATTTCCGGCCAGAATCATCAGATCGGCCCAGGAGATCTTCCGTCCGTATTTCTGCTTGATTGGCCATAGTAAACGGCGCGCCTTGTCGAGGTTCACGTTGTCGGGCCAGCTGCTGAGGGGTGCAAGCCGTTGTGTTCCCCTGCCTGCGCCGCCGCGGCCGTCGCCCATGCGGTATGTGCCCGCGCTGTGCCAGGCCATCCGGATCAGGAGCGGCCCGTAGTGACCGTAATCAGCCGGCCACCATTCCTGTGAGTCGTTCATCAACGCATACAGGTCCTTCTTCAGAGCTCCCAGGTCGAGCTTCTTGAATTCTTCAGCATAATTGAACTCCTCATCCATCGGATTGCTCAAGTTTGAGTTCTGATGAAGAATATTGAGGTTCACCTGGTTCGGCCACCAGTCCCGGTTTGAAGTGCCGCCGCCGGAAATAGATTTTCTCGTTTTGCCCGTTACCGGACATTTCATATCTTCCTGCATAAAACTACCTCCCTTTAATAATTTTTATTGCCTCTTATTGTTTATAAATTGAAAGGGCATATTGGGCAAACATCTTGTCAATCAGTTTGAAGCGGTTTATTCTTCAGCCGCAAGTGAATCAAGACCTATATAAAAGTTGAAAACACGACATTTCTACAATAAAGCGACCGTCAACTATTTTTTGCATAATAATGTTTATTAACATTTTACAGAAAACATATTAAAAATAAATTAATGATTTATTAACAAACATAAATTAAACAGGCAATTAATTTCCATAGCCGGGGTTTTAGTTTATATGCAATAAGCTTAATAATTAGGTATATTATAGCATTTATGGCTTTTTATGTAATGACTAGCTTGGTGTATTTAATAAAGGAAAAAGGGGAAAGATGGGGGGAAAGACGGGGTCAGGCTTGAAATATTTACTTATTAGCCTTATATAATGTGGTAAGAGACAACAAAATCAAGAAAAAAAGTCGCTGTTTTACGAAGTAATTTCAGTATTTCAATAATTCAAGCCTGACCCCTATTAACTAAGGTGGCTGTATTTATGATAAACTAAAACAGTAGAATGTAACCGGAACGCAAAACCTAAAGATTAAATATATGTTACGAGGAGTGTTAGTTTATGATTAATGAAAAAAAGAAAAAACAAACGCCATCAATTGATGAATGGCTCAAGGAAGCAAAAACAGACCCGGCGGCTTTACAGGAAGGGATGTTTTTAGTCCATAACGGCGTTGTGCGCCAAACGCCAAAAGCCAAGGTTCGCCAGGGGATTGATGACGGTTCGCTGGTAAAAGGACTGGAATTTGCTTATAACGCAGAAAAAGTTGAAGCGGCGATCGCTGAAACTTATAAGATGGACGGCATCTTCCATGTCAGGGTTTGGCTTAATGAAGGCCAGTTAGAGCTCGGCGATGATATAATGTATGTGCTAATAGGCGGCGACATCAGGCCGCATGTCATCGATGCCCTGCAATTCCTGGTTGGAAAGATCAAAACGGAATGTGTTACCGAAATCGAACAAAAAATGTAATTAACTTTATAAAGTCGGTTACAAGGGGAAATTACTCAAGGCAGGAGCTGTATAAGGCAGTTCCTCACTTACGGTTTTGCGCGGGGGCATCCGGTGACGGGTGTCCCTGCCGTGATTTTTTGCTTCCCTCAAAGGGCAACCAACCTTAATAGGCATTTTTTTCTTCCCAAGGCACGAGGATTGGGTGACACTGCTGATAAGGAAATAAGACCATACCTACACATACCCCTTTTCAATCAGGTAATCTTCAAATTTTGCCAGGCTTTCAGCAAAATTCTTTCTGCCAAATCCCATTCGGAAGTATTGTCTCTGGAACGAGTAAATATTTGACGGCAACAGCAAGACACCCTTTTCACTAATCAAGGCATCACAAAATTCTTCTACCGGCGCTGTGATATTCATCTTAACGAAGGAAACAGGGCCTGCCATAGGCCTGTTGAATTCAAACAAGTCCGGATATCTATTGAAAAATTCTTCTGCAATTTTCAGGTTATCCTCAATAATCCTAACATTCCTGGCCAGGATTTTATCGCTGTGCTTCAAAGCAACGATCGACAAGAACTCCGATGGGCCGCTGCTGCATATGCTTGTGTAGTGTTTCATTTTGATTAGCTTTTCTATAAGCTCCATATCCCGGATTGCCAGCCACCCAATCCTCAGGCCTGCTAATCCATAGGCTTTTGACATAACACCGAGGGAAACGCCTTTTTCATAGTGATCGGCAAACCAGGGCCGCTTGATACCGTCAAGCTCCAGGCCCTTGTATACTTCATCGCAGAAAACATAAAGATCATGTTTTCTTGCTATTTCTGCTATGGCTTCGATTTCTTCTTTTTTCAATGTGTAACCGGTGGGGTTATTGGGGCTGTTTAGAACAATGAGTTTTGTATTGGGTTGAATGAGCTGTTCCAGCTTATTAATATCGGCCACCCAGCCGTTCTCTGATTGTTCAATCGTCCACTTTGCTACTTCACACCCGATGGCGTATGCAACTTCGAATAACGACTGGTATGTTGGAAATTGGCTGATTACATGGTCTCCCTTATCTAATAAGACATTCATAAAGTTAAATATTGGTTCCTGGGCGCCGGCATGAACGATAACGTTTTTAGGCTTCATCGTGGTGTACAGTTCTGAAATAACCTTTCTAAGCTCCGGATTCCCGGACACTTCAGTATATCCGAGGCGGCTGTTCAAAAACTGCTTTTCCGCGCCTTCTTCATAACTAAGCAAGTCTTTAATTGACATTGATTCGCAATCGGACTGAGTCAATAAATAGGGAGCGGTAAATTCGTGTTTGTCTAAAAAAACTTCCAATTTAAAATCTCTTATTTTCATTGAAAATCCAACCTCTTGTGTATTTAATTTAGTAATTCATTATAATCCATTATAATCATACTGGATTCTCCAACCGATTCTATTATATATCCCATAATCAACTGCCAATGATTGAACTGTTTATTTTTGCATTATATACTAAAATGGAGCATTAGGGAATTAAGCCAACAACTAAACCGTGTCGACCGGGTACCATATTATCGTTTAGCAAAATGATATTTGACTATTTATTATATTATAATAACGATAGATTAAGGGGGGATGTTCGTGTCGAAAAAAAGGCGATACAACACCAAAAGCCTGTACTTTTCAAGCCGGATAACAAGGGCTTTAGAAGGAATTCTTGACCATCCCCTTACCATCATCGAAGCGCCCATGGGCTACGGCAAGACCACTTCCGTAAGAGAGTATTTAAGAAACGCAGGAGTGGATATGCTGTGGCTGAGGGTTTATGACAACGGGGCTGCCAGCTTTTGGAACGGCTTCGCCAGGCTGTTCTGCGAATTGGACGACAACCGCTCCCAGAGCCTTGCCCATCTCCGTTTACCGGATGACGACATATCAAGGCATGAAGTAATTAAATTAATCAAAGGTATTAATCTGCCGGGAAAAACCGTTTTCGTAATCGACGACTACCACCATATTAATATTCCCGGTGTCAACAGCTTTATTGAGCTTCTTGCAGAAAATAAAATCGATCGTCTGCATATCGTCCTGACCACGCGTATTGCGAAATTTCAAAGGCTTGAAGAGTTTGTCCTGAAAGGCTGTCTGCATCATATAAAAAAGGAAACCTTCGAGCTTATGCCACATGAAATCATGACGTATTACAAGACCTGCGGGATAACCCTTAGTGAAAGTGAAGCACAGCAGCTTTATGCGGACACTGAGGGATGGATCAGCGCCCTGCACCTGATCATGCTGGAATACGCAGCCAAGGGCAGCTATACGCCGGCCGAAAGCATCTATAAGCTGATTGAAAAGGCTGTATATATACCGCTTCCCGGGGAAATAAAAGAGTTCCTGGTTACGTTGTGTATTTTTGACTGCTTTACGCTTAAGCAGGCCATATATATGTGGGGAAAGGAGAATGCCGGCCGGTTCCTTGACCAGCTCACCGGTAATAACTCCTTCGTTAAATATGAAAGCAGGTATAAAACCTATCATATTCATGCTATTTTCATAGAATTTTTAAAAGAAGTGCTGGAGAGAAAAGGGGTAAGCCATCAAATAAATCTCTACAGGAAAGCGGCGCGGTGGTTCATGGAAAACGGCGATTACCTTTCAGCCCGGCGCTTTTATTATGAGTGCGGGGATTTTGACGGTATTCTGCTGGCTCTGGAGGAAGACAAATCTAATGATTATAGCGTTTTGAACAAAGAGCTGCTCAAAAAATATATGGCCGAATGCCCGGATAAGGTCAAGTCCCGGCATCACCGTGCTCTGCTCATCTATGCCATGCACTTGTTTGTCCATAAAGAGCTTGAATTATTTCATAAAACATGCAGCCAACTCAGCGTCAATATAGAAAGGGATGAAGGCTTAGATCCCGGCATGCGAAACAGGCTTTTAGGCGAATTTGAGCTTTTACTCAGTTTCGCTGAATTCAATGACCTGAAAAAAATGTCGGCCCGGCATCGAAAAGCCTGGCAATTGTTGAATCAGCCGACAACAATTTATGATACCGGGACCAATTGGACTTTTGGATCTCCGTCGGTATTGAGCCTGTATTATAGAGAAAGCGGCAGGCTTGAAGAGCATATAAGAGATTTAAAAGAAGCCATGCCCCACTTTAACCGTCTGACGAAGGGACATGGTTCAGGGGCAGAATACGTCATGGAGGCTGAAAGCTGCTTCAATCAGGGCAATTTTGAAAATGCTGAGATTGCTGCGCAAAAGGCATTACTTAAGGCACAGTCTGGAATGGACGAAAATATTGTCTTTAGCGCTCAATACTTCCAGCTGCTCATTGCTTTTATGAAGGGTGATTTATCAAGGGTGATGGAGCTCATGAATAAAATGCACGAGGGTATGACCGGCAGCAGGGAAGATAATTTTATCCACACGGTTGAAATCTGCGAGGGCTGTATCTACGCTTATCTCGATCAAAAGGACAGAATCCCCGAAAGGCTGCTGGAAGTCGACTTGGGCAAGCCTCGGCTGAGATTCCCTGCATATCCTTTTTATAATGTCATGTACGGCAGGATGCTCTTAATTAAAGGGGAATACCTAGAGCTAATCGGCAGTGCGGAGCACTTTATCTCCATATGCTCTGTTTTTTCCAACCTGCTGGGGTACATTTATACATACATCTACCTGGCGGCTGCATATAGAAAAATATTCAGGGAGGAAGAAGCGCTGTCCAGTGTGAAAAAGGCCCTCGATATTGCCATGCCGGACAAGCAGTACATGCTCTTTGTGGAAAACTGCGATTACATTGGACCGCTCCTTAAAAAAATTGCCGCAGGTGGCAGTTATCGGGAGGATATTGCCAAAATACTGACGCTGTATAAGACCTTCAAGAGGTCCAAAGAACAGATGATTAGAGAATATTTTACCGAGTATAAACCCAGCCTGACACAAAGGGAAATGGAGATAGCCCGTCTGGCGGCAGCGGGAATGACCAACATCGAAATAGGCAAACAGCTTTTCATATCCACCAATACGGTAAAAATGACGTTAAAGTCCATCTATGCAAAGCTTTCCATCAACAGCAGGGTACTGCTGCAGCAGCATTTGAGTAACCTTGGTTAGTTAAAAAAGTCTAAAAACTACCCGATGGGTAATATTATGTCGAAAGAATCCACTATATCATTTTGGTATAGTGGATCTTTTTATTTTTACGGAGGCGCTGCCTAATGATCAGAATAAAAAGTGTCATACCGAAGGGTGGCTACCGGCTGGAGGTGCAGCTTGAAAACGGCAGCAGCATTATACTAAATTTTTCAGACAGGCTGCATACTGTCCGCTTTGGTTTGCTTAACGACAAAGCCTTTTTCCGGCGGGCGGTCTCAGACGGCGACTTTGTCAGGTGGGATAACAAAATTGAAATATCCGTCAGCGAGGTTCTTCAACTGGCACAAAAAGAAAACTTCAAGAGGAAATATCATGATAAATAAATCGGATTTTTCCATAAGGGAATAAAGGAGGTTGAAGGAAATGAAAATAATAAGCAGGATCCGGATGTTTACATTAGGCATGATCATTGTCCTGGCTGTGATGATTTTCGGAGCTGGCACGGTATTGGCGGAAGGCGGGTTTGCTGGAGGTACAGGTACTTTTGATGACCCCTGGCTGATTGAAACCCCTGAGCAGCTGGCCAGTATTGCTGAGGCGGTTTATAGGGCCAGTCATTTTAAACTAACAGCCGACATTGACCTGTCCACTTACCTGTCGGAAGGAGGCGGCGGCTGGAATGGCGGTGAAGGCTGGCAACCCATAGGCGTGTCGGGCAGCCCCTTTGCCGGCAGCCTTGACGGCGCCGGGCATAGCATCAGCGGCCTCTTTATTAATCGCAGCGGGACGGACTATCAGGGCCTGTTCGGTTACCTTGGTTCCGCTGCTGTCATCCAAAATGTAGAACTAGTTGATGTGGATGTCACCGGTAAAAATTATGTCGGCGGCCTGGCGGGTGCTAATTCGGGTACGGTTACCGGATCTAACGCTGCGGGTGACGTGACTGGCTCGGATTATGTCGGCGGCCTGGTGGCAAGGAATGACAATAACGGTAAAATCGAAGATTCTAACGCTGCGTGTGGCGTGACCGGCTCGCTTTTTGCCGGCGGCCTGGTAAGTAATAACTATGGAGAAGTCACCGGCTCTCACGCTGCGGGTAACGTGACCGGCCCGAATTATGTCGGCGGCCTGGTGGGTAATAACAACGGAGAGGTCACCGGCTCTCACGCTACGGGTGACGTGACCGGTTCGGGAAATAATGTGGGCGGCCTGGTGGCAAGAAATCAAATAAACAGTATAATCGAAGACTCCTATGCCACCGGTGACGTGACCGGCTCGGATTACGTCGGCGGCCTGGTAGGTGTTAACTACGGAGAGGTCACCGGATCCTACGCAGCTGGTATCGTGACAGGCAAAGATGGTGTCGGTGGACTGGTGGGGTACAACAACGGTAGTACGGTTACCAACTCCTACGCAGCAGGCACCGTGACAGGCAGGAATTGTGTCGGCGGACTGTGTGGCAGTAGCCACAGTAATATTATTAATTGCTACGGCACCTGCGCCGTGACAAGCGAGTATAATGTCGGCGGTCTGGTGGGTGCTAACGACGACGACGTAGAGGTTACCGCCTCCTACTACGACAAAGAGACTGCCGAACAAGATGATGACGAAAACAAGGGAATACCTAAAACAACCGAGGATATGAAACTCCGGTCTACCTATGAAAGCTGGGATTTCGTGGATATATGGGGTATAGAGGACGAGCAGGGCTACCCCCTTCTCCGCTGGCAGGACGGAGCACCCCAGTCCGGCTTTAATATCTTGGCGGAGGGTCCGGTAATTGTGGAAATCGGATTCGAATTGGACATCAGCCATGCCAAGGGGGGGGACGGCAACCCGCTGAATGGGTCCGTATCGGTGATGGTCTATAGCGACCTGCAGGGTGAATACGTGGTTGAGTCCGGTATTAATTTCTCCGGCGGTGAGGCCGCAGTGCCCGTCACCCTGGACACGTCCGGAACCCATAATCTGCGCGTTTACGTGGACGGCGTTTCCTACTCCAACTTGTTGACTTTGGAATTGCTGACTGTGGAAAGTATAGAGGTAACGAATCCGCCGGACAAGACAACCTACTTTGTGGGAGAAGAACTTGACCTGACAGGACTGGAAGTGACCGGCACACTCAGCGACGGCTCCACAGTGATATTGGAGATAACTGAGGCAAACATAAGCAATTTTGACAGCAGCGTACCTGCAGAGGGCCAAGTTGTAACTGTGACCTATGGGGGCAAGACGGCAACATTCACGGTGGAAATTGAACAGGCTACTTTAGAGAGTATTGCTATCACCACTCCACCTGCCAAGCTGACCTATATCGTAGGAGATGCACTGGACATCACCGGCATGGTGGTAACAGGGACGTACAGCGACAACTCTACCGAAGAACTGGCCATTACCCTGGATAATATCAGCGGTTTTGACAGCAGCGCGGCGACCGCCGATCAGGTTGTGACTGTGACCTATGAGGGCAAGACGGCAATATTCACGGTGATTGTAAAGGCTTTGGAGAGTATTGCTATCACCACTCCACCTGCCAAGCTGACCTATATCGTAGGAGATGCACTGGACATCACCGGCATGGTGGTAACAGGGACGTACAGCGACAATTCTACCGAAGAACTGACCATTACCCTGGATAATATCAGCGGTTTTGACAGCAGCGCGGCAGCCGCCGATCAGGTTGTGACTGTGACCTATGGGGGCAAGACGGCAACATTCACGGTGGATATTGTGATCACGAACTCCGGCAGGGGTGGCGGAGGCGGCGGCGGAACACAGGCGCCTGCGCCTGCAACGGCCGTAGACTCAAGGGGAAATATAACCACTGTACCGAAGCTGGATAAAAACACTGGCGTCGCAGAAGTGGTGATAGATAGCAACACATTGGCCACAGCCTTTGCAAGGGCAGCGAAAGACAGTGAAGGCAAGAAGACAGTAAAAATAGAAATGTCCACGGTCAAAGATGCTTTATCATATGAAGTCATCCTGCCTGCTAGCGCCCTTACATCCTCTGATGTAAACAAACAGCTTGAAATTAAGACCGGGATAGCAGCGGTAACCCTGCCCGCCAACATGCTGACGCAGGAAACCGCGGCAGGCGCTGAAAACATTTCCCTCACCATTGCCCAGGCAGATGTATCGGGTCTGGATGAGGAAACAAGGAGCCAAATAGGAGACAGGCCGGTAATACAGCTCAGTCTGAAACTGGACGGAGAGCCTTACCCATGGAGCAATGAGAGTGCCCCTGTGACGGTAAGCATTCCCTATACGCCGACTGAAGAAGAGCTTGCCGATCCCGAGCATATCACTGTATGGTATATTGACGGTGCAGGCAATGTGGTGGAAGTACCGTCAGGAAGGTATGACCCTGCCACAGGTACGGTCACCTTCAGCACCACCCACTTCAGTAGTTTCGCCGTGGTCTATGTGACAAAGACCTTTGAAGACCTGGAAAGCGTGGCATGGGCGAAGAAGCCAATCGAAGTTCTCGCATCCAAAGGCATATTGAAGGGCGTATCGGAAAAGGAATACGCCCCCGGGACAAACATCACAAGAGCAGACTTCCTGTACTTCCTGGTAAGAACCCTGGGAGTTGATGCCAGAGCTGAGGGAAACTTTGATGACATAAGCCGGGATGCCTATTATTACAAAGAGATAGGCATAGCCAAGAAGTTGGGCATAACAAGCGGCACCGGAAACAACAAATTCAGTCCTGATGCATGCATCACCAGGCAGGATATGATGGTATTGACCGAAAATGCATTAAGAATGCTGAAAAAGCTTGAAGGGCAGGGTACGGCTTCAGACCTTGACAGGTTTACCGACAAATCGCTGATAGCAGCCTATGCCGTAAACGGTGTTGCCTCTGTTGTCAAGGAAGGATTGATCGTTGGCAGCGGCGACAGGATCAATCCCCTGGGCAATACCACCAGGGCGGAGGCAGCGGTGTTCCTGCACAGGATATATAACAAATGAGAGTTGGTGAGAGATGGGGTCAGGCTTGAAATATTTACTTATTAGCCTTATATAATGTGGTAAGAGACAACAAAATCAAGAAAAAAAACCGCTATTTTACGAAGTAATTTCAGTATTTCAATAATTCAAGCCTGACCCCTGTTATTCCGCCTGGGCTTACGGCTGGGTTGTCAGCGCTGTCAACAACCAGCTGATGAACGGCTAGCAGGACAACACCTTCCAGCCTCAGGCCAATGCTACCAAGGCGAAAGCCATGACAGTCATCAACAACGTCTTGCAGTAACCGGGCCTTTTTTTGGCCATGGGAAAGTCATGAAGGAAACATGGGGACGTCCTTTTATTTTATTGCACTGCTCAAAGCTAAAAACCCAAACTTTCTCCAACAAGTATCACTTTAATTCGGCCTTTAGTCATGGACATACCTGTAATTACAAGCTGGCTGCATGCACTTTCAGCTGCTTTGGAAAGTTCATCAAAGGACGAGTAGTCCTGCTTGAATATCAGCAAGGTAACTGGTGCGGCATATTTTATCACGCGGAGAATAGCAGCATCCAAATTCGGCGCAACTTTGTTCAGCCCTGCTATTACTATTACATGCTTCGGCCCAAAAATTAGTGAAGCTACCCTGTTGCCATAGCCGTCTATATTTACAAGCTCGCCTGCAGCAGATATAGCGTTAGAACTCATTAAATAGTAATCGGCGCTCAAAGCCTGGTGCGCAACTTTATCCTTCGCTGCAGCGCCCTGGGGTTCATTGGGATCTAAAAAATTGTACCCACCTTTTTTTAATGCGGCCTGCAGACCAATTTCTCGGAGGGTTGCTGAACCTCCACAAGATACCACACTGTCTTTAGGGATCATTTCGAGGGCTTTTTTTAGGGCTTCTTCCTTTGTCTCACAATAAAAGCCTTCCATATTACGTTTTTTCAATTCTTCAATTAGCTTCTGGGCCAATAAGGCATTATAGCATTCTTTAGGGTCCATTGTATTCCTCCTATAAACCTGATTATCATAAGATCCAGCATCAAAGATTAGCGATAGATTATGATATTATATTCTAGCATCAGGGCACAAAATTATAAGCCTGTTTTCTCTATCAAACATTTGTTATAATTAAATCAGGGAAATAATCCGGGTTCGACCATTACTTCATTTAGTGATCCGGATTCTAAATATAGAGAAATATGAGTAAATATTTTACGACCCCCTTGTATTCAGGGGGTCTTATATTATCTCATGCGGCGTACCCGTGGCGATTACTCTGCCTTCATTGATTCCGCCTCCTGGCCCGAGGTCTATGATCCAGTCGCAAGCCTTTATAACCTGTTGGTTGTGTTTCTTTGTTTTTTGTTTTCAAATCCAGTAAATAGGGTTCTCGTTGCAAGCTTGACTATAGTTAGATATCTAACTATAATAAATATTAAAAACAGGAAATGCACAGTGAAGGAGTTGGCAAATAAAAAATCAATAAAAGGATAGGAGAATAAGCAATGACAATTGAAGAGATTTACGAAAAATTTGACAAGATAGGATGTTTAACATTTGCAACAATTGACGGCGATTACCCGGAAACCAGGATCGCCCATTTGTTTGCCTGGGATGAGGAGGGAATGTATTTCCGGATCATGACGGTAAAACCGTTTTACAGGCAATTGAAAGAAACCGGGAAGGTATCCATATGCGGCATGTCGGCATCTCCACATGTAGAGATTGGAGAAGACGGCCTGCCGAACTTTGAACCCGGATATACTATCAAAGCAACTGGTGATGTGAAAGAAATATCCTTTGAGGAGTTGAAGGAAAAAGCAAGCAGGAAACCGATTTTCGAATTAGGAGTAAGGGATACCATAAAATATCCGGATACGGTTACATTTTGCATCTATAGTTTCAAGGGTGATTATTACAACTATGATTATGACTGCATCAGCCGTGACCACAAGATTATAAGAGAACATTTTAATTTTGGAAATTTTCCTGACCGGTTTAAAGGGTTGAAGATTAATGTGAAAACATGCATTGAATGTGGTAAATGTGAAGAAATATGTCAATCAATCAATTTTAAAGCAGTATACCAGACTGAAGAGGGATACGAAATTGATGTGGATAAATGCGATGTCTGCGGGAGCTGCTCGAAGGCTTGCCCTGTAAATGCAATAGAGTCTTATTGTTAAAAGCATGACATGTGAACTTGAAGAAGCCGGCGGAGCACTTTCGGCTGTTTTATTTCCATTACGGATCAAAAATTTTACATGTTGATGCACTTAACAATCTGATAGTATTCTATAAGCAGGTATATTGAGGTTCCGCGTGTCATGAGCGACGACCATATGATTCACGGCAAAAAGCCGGAAGGTACGGGATGGACAGTCCATTTTGAAAGGAAATCAAACTGGGAGACAGGAGATAATTCATGAAAAAGTCGATTTTTATAATTATAGCTCTTATTTGCAGTGTTTTAATTTTATCCGGATGTGCGCAAGATAAATCAAATGAACTTGTCGTCGGTATGGAGCTTGCGTACCCTCCTTTTGAAACAAAGGACGAACACGGCAACCCGACTGGTGTGAGCGTTGATTTTGCCAAGGCTTTCGGCGAATATGCCGGCAGACCGGTAAAGATTGAAAATATCAGATGGGACGGACTGATCCCGGCGCTGCAGACCGGCAAGGTCGATATGGTGATTTCCTCTATGACGATAAAGGAAGAGCGACTGGAAAAGATAGACTTTTCCAAGCCCTACGCAAAATCTCTCCTGGCCCTGCTTGTAAACAGCAGGTCGGACGTCGGCAAGGCAGAGGACCTGGACCGGGCAGGGAAGGTAGTTGCTGTAAAGACCGGCTCAACCGGGCAAATCTATGCCGAGAAAAACCTGGCAAAGGCAAAAATCATCCCGTTCCCGGACGAAAGTGCCTGTGTTACCGAGGTTTCACAGGGTAAAGCAGACGCGTTCATATATGACCAGCTAACTATTTACAGGAACAACAAGAAAAACCCGGATACCACAAAAGCGGTTTTCATACCCTTCCAGGGCGTCGAGTACTGGGGTGTGGGAGTAAAGAAAGGCAACCAGGAACTTTTGGATCAAATAAACGCATTTATGGATGAGTTCTACGCTAAAAAAGGGTTTGATGCAATTACTGAAAAATACCTGAAAGAAGAAAAAGACGCCTTTGACAGGAACGGCTTTGAGTGGTTCTTTTCAGATTTGCATAAATAAGAGGTAAAACATGCCAATGCGCAGGCTTTTTATCAGGAACAGCGAAAACAAAGAGACTTTGCTCCCGAAAGCTTTTAATATTATTATTGCAGTGGCCCTTTTCATCTTGTTTTTTCTTTTTTCGATAAAGCGCCTGGGAATGGAGTTTGATTTCAGCTTTTTGTGGTCGTTCCGGTACAGGCTGGCCCAGGGTTTTGCCGCAACCGTTGAGTTGAGCCTGGCCAGCCTGGTGGTGAGCCTGCTCCTGGGTTTTTTATCTGCCCTTGCGAATAATTCGAGGATTTTAGCAGTTTCTTATTTTTCAAAAGTATATGTGCAGTTTTTCAGGGGAACGCCGATGATCATGCAGGTTTACCTGTTTTTCTATATCATCGGTACCGCCTGGGGTGTGGACAACAGGTTTTTAGCCGGGGTCCTGATCCTGTCCATCTTTGAAGGAGCCTATATTTCTGAAATTATAAGAGGAGGCATAGATTCAATCGAATATACTCAGCTGGAGGCGGCCAGGGCGGTTGGTTTAAAAAGCGGACAGACAATGCGCCTGATAGTCCTGCCGCAGATTATAAAGCGCACCCTGCCTTCTCTGGCCGGACAATTTGCATCGATAATTAAGGATTCCTCGCTGCTGTCCCTGATTTCGGTTATTGAGCTGACCCAGACCATCAGGGAAATCAGCGCTTCAAATTTTGCCATATTTGAAAGTTACATCTTCCTGGGCCTTTTGTACCTGACACTTACTTTCCCGATCTCAATGTATACAAGGTACCTGGAGAGCAGGTACAGCTATGAAAATTGAACTTGTTGGTGTGTCTAAAACATTTTCGGGCGGGAACAAAGCGCTGGATGGTATTACTTACCGGGAGGATTTTAATGCCCTGGCCATCATCGGGCCGTCCGGGGGAGGAAAGTCCACCCTGTTGAGGATCCTCGGGGGCCTCATAGCGCCATCATCCGGGGAAGTGGCCTTTAATGGGAACAAAGTCTGCTATGATGAAAAGCATTTAATCCGGTATCGCCGGGAAATCGGCTTTGTGTTCCAGGCCAAAGGCCTGTTTAACCACCTTACCGCCAGACAGAATATCATTTTGCCGCTGGTAAATGTCCACGGGTATACAAAAACCGGTGCGGAAACAGCCGCAGACAATTTGCTGGACAGGTTTGGGCTGTCCGCGGGCAGGCACAAATTTCCCCATGAGCTCTCCGGCGGCCAGCAGCAGAGAGTCGCCATCGCCAGGGCTGTCGTGGTCAAACCAAAGCTGCTATTGCTTGACGAACCGACAAGCGCCCTGGACCCGGAGCTTACCAGTGAGGTCCTCGATTTATTAAATGAACTTAGAAACGATGGATTGAACATTGTTCTTGTCACCCACGAAATGGGTTTCGCCAAAAAGGCCTGCGACAAGCTGATGTTTATAGTAAACGGCAGGCTGGCGGAGTGCGGAGACAGCGAAAAACTCTTCACCAGGCCAGGAACGGCGGAGCTTGCCGGGTTTTTAAGCAAAGTACTGGAATGGAATGTTTAATAAAGGGGTCAGGCTTGAATTATTTACTTATTACGAAGTAATTCAATAATTCAAGCCTGACCCCTATTAATAATTAAGCTATTGTAAAGAACATTAACATATGTTACTATTAACATATGTTAAAATTATAGGGGGCTGGTAGCCATGTCAATCAATCATGCCATTTTAGGGATCTTGAGCTGTAAACCGGTCACTGGATACGATCTGAAGAAAATAATCCAGGAGTCGCCGTTCATGCCCTGGTCCGGCAACAACAATCAGATATATAAGGCGCTGGTGGAAATCCTGGATGAAGGTTTTGTTACCCATGAAGTCCGGCATCAGGAAAGCTCTCCCTCCAAAAAAATCTATACTATCACTGAAGAGGGACTGGCTGAGCTGAAAGATTGGGTGCTTTCTTCTCCCGAACCGCCCGAATGTAAGAAAGCATTCCTTATCCAGCTGGCCTGGGCGGACCAACTTAATGTCGGCGAACTGGACAGTATGCTGGCAGGATACGAAAATGAACTCAAAACACAAATATTGATGCAAAAAGAAAAGCAGCACAGGGGTTTGTTCTCTCCCGCCAGGAGCGCGCGGGAAGTATACTTGTGGGATATGATTTATGAAAACATTATTTCGTCCTACAATAATGAACTGGACTGGCTGAAAAGATTACGCGCGGGGATCAATAGCGATCATGGAGGGGAGAGCAACAAAATGAATTATACAGTCATTGAAAAAAACACAAAAAAATATGTGGAATGTTTCTCTGCAGAAAAACCGGTCCATAGCGAGCAGGAAGCCCTGGACCTTATTGCCGCCTGCGGTGAAAATGACACTAACCTCTTGATGATCCACGCGGAAGCGCTGTCTGACGACTTTTTCAAACTTAGAACCGGTTTAGCCGGTATGGTCCTGCAAAAATTCATAAACTACCGGGTCAGGACAGCGGTCGTCTTACAGGGTGAGTTGAAGTTTGCCGGCAAATTCAAGGAATTTATTGCCGAAGCCAATAAGGGTAAGGACTTTAGAGTATTTAACAGCACTGTTGAAGCTGAAAACTGGCTGATAAACTATGATTAAGCGGGGTAAGTGCAATGCAAACAAAACTTGCTTTTAAGTCACAGGAAGGGAAGGCTGCTGTTTTAAAATTTTACGATTCCCTGCTTGAACATTGGCCTGTGCCTAATGAAAAATTATACGTTGATACCCGATATGGAAAGACATTTATTATTGCCAATGGCGAAAAAGACGCTCCTCCGCTGGTACTGCTTCACGGCAGTGCTATGAATTCAGTTATGTGGTTGGCGGATGCACGGGAGTATTCCCGTAATTATCGTGTATATGCTGTGGATATACCGGGGGAACCGGGCAGGAGTGACGAAAACCAGCTGCCATTGAACGGTCCCGCTTATGCGGAATGGCTTGAAGATGTCTTTAACGCCCTGTCCATAGAAAAAGCCAACCTTATTGGCATTTCATTGGGAGCATGGCTGGCAGTAAAATTTGCCGTGTGTTGCCCGGAAAAAGTAAATAAGCTTGTGCTGCTTTGCCCGGCAGGTATCGGAAGGCAAAAAGTATCTTTCCTTTTTAAAGCCTTGGCCCACATGGTTTTAGGGGAAAAGGGGATGGACAGGTTGTCCAAAAAGGTAAACGGAAACCAGCCCATACCTGACGTGGTGATAAAATATCAAAGGCTTATAGGAAAAAACTTTAATTACCGCCGCGGGGTAATACCTTTATTTACTGACAGTGAATTAAAGCGGTTAACCATGCCAACAATACTGTTTGTAGGCGACAAGGATATTATGTTTCATTCTATTGACACTGCAAGACGCCTGGGGAATTTACTCCCTCACGCAAATATTAATGTTTTGCCGGGTACCGGGCATGTTATCATCAATATTACAGATAAAATTACCCAATTCCTCAGGGAAAGAGAAAGGGGTCAGGCTTGAATTATTCACTTATTAATTTATCTGATTATCAAAGAACGATGTGACATCGGAAGCCTTATATAATGTGGTAAGAGACAATAAATCAGGAAAACCTAGTAGTTAATTGAAGGAAGATATTCCAGAGTAACTCAATAATTCAAGCCTGACCCAAGGAAAGGAGATGGACAAATGAAAAGTATCGTGCCCACGATTATGGTGGACAACTGCAGGGAGGCTATTGAATACTACCGGAAGGTATTCGGCGGAGAACTAAAGAGCGTCATGACCGGGGAAGTTAATGAAATGTTCAAGGGGCATGAATCGAAAATAATTCATGCCGAGTTGCATGTGAACGAAACCTGTGTATTGTTCTTCGGCGACCCCTTTGAAGAGATCAAGGAAGGGAACCGCTTCGGCGTATTGCTGAACCTGGACAGCGAGGAGGAAATCAACCGCCTGTATAAAGATCTGCTGGAAGACAGGAAGCCGCTTATGGAACTGCAGAAGACCTTTTGGGGGGCGCTGTTCGCTGTGGTGAAAGACCGCTACAGAGTAACCTGGTCGCTGAATTACACACTGGGCTAAGGGAGACAGGGGAGACGTTTGTTTGTCTCCCTTTTTCGCTTTTAAAGAGAGTTTAAGAAAATAATGACAATACAACACGCATTTGCCAAATTATAGCTGTTATAATAAGGATGTATTAAATGACTTATTGAAATATAAGGAGGGGTTGTAATGAACCAGATGATGGCTTATTGCGGCATAATGTGTGACGAGTGTCCGGCTTATAAGGCCACTGTGGATAATAATGATGAGCTCCGCAAAAAAACAGCCGGTCAGTGGAGTAAAATGTTTAACGCGGATATCCGGACGGAGCACATCAACTGCCTGGGATGCCGTTCCGGGCTGCGGTTCGCTCACTGCGGCGTGTGCGAGATCAGGGCCTGCAACTTGGAAAAACAGCTCGGTCACTGCGGAGATTGCGGTTCTTTCAGCTGCGATAAAGAAAATTTCATCCTGGAAAATGTTAAAGGCGCCAGGGAGAGGCTGGAAGCTGCCCGCGAAAAATAAGGGGTCAGGCTTGAATTATTTACTTATTATCTAATTATCCAAGTGGACGATGTGGCTTCGTAAGGCTTATAAAATATGATAAAGGCAATAAATCAAGAAAAAAGTCGTTGCTTGAAGAAGATATTGCGAAATAATTCAACAATTCAAGCCTGACCCCTATTAACAGGAGGGATTAGAATGTTAGAAATACCCGAGTGTAAAAATGCTGCGGAACAATTAAACCAGACCATTAAAGGCAGGGTCATCAGAAAAGTATTGGCGAATTCATCACCACATCGTTTTGCGTTTTACTTCGGGGACCCGGCCGGCTACAACAGCCTGCTTTCCGGGAAAACGGTCGGTGAAGCCAGGGCTGTCGCCGGTTTCGTTGAAATTGAGGCTGATGATGTCAGGATCCTTTTTAACGATGGCGTCAACATAAGATATTATCCGCCGGGGTGTCCGGTCCCTGTAAAAAACCAGCTGCATATCGAGTTTGAAGACAGTGCTTCACTTGTCTGCACGGTCCAGATGTACGGCGGCCTCTTGGTATACCATGAAGGAGATAACGATAGCCAGTATTATCTAATAGCAAAGCAAAAGCCTTCCCCGCTGACCGATGTATTCGACGAAAGTTATTTCAGAAGACTGCTGGACGGCGTCAAACAGACTATCAGCGTGAAAGCTTTTCTTGCCACCGAGCAGCGTATTCCAGGCCTCGGAAACGGGGTGCTGCAGGACATCTTATTTAATGCCAGAATAAATCCCAGAACACCGCTTGTTAAGCTGACAGATGACGGGAAAGCCAACCTTTTTAGAAGCGTAAAACTTACTCTTGCCAAGATGACAGCGCAGGGCGGCCGTGATACTGAAAAAGACCTTTTTGGACGTAACGGTGGTTATGAAACAATAATGTCAAATAGAAAATTGAGCAGTCCGTGCCCTGTATGCGGAGGTACTATAGTCAAGCAGGCTTATATGGGTGGGAATGTGTACTTTTGCCCGGAATGTCAGCCTAAGTTTTCCCGTTAACTTACTGTTAGATTAATTTATCCCCATCAATGGTATCAAAAATAAAATCAGGAGAGAGCAAACTACATTTACTGTATATGATGTGAACCAAAGGTGGGAGTAAATAAGTAAATAATTCAAGCCTGACCCCTATTCCCACTCGATGGTAGCACAGGGCTTAGGGCTTAAGTCATAACAAACCCTGTTTACATTGGGGACCTCATTTAATATACGATCTGTAATTTTCATGAGAACAGGCCAGTCGATTTGTTCTATGCTGGCAGTCATGGCATCGACTGTATTTATGGCCCGAATAATGACTGGATACTCAAAACTCCGGGCATGATTTTTAACACCAACAGACTTAAAGTCGGGAACGACAGTAAAATATTGCCAGACTCTTTTGTCTAAACCAGCTATCTCAAACTCTTCCCTTAATATTGCATCAGATTCTCTTACCGCTTCCAGGCGTTCTCTGGTGATGGCGCCGAGGCAGCGCACACCGAGTCCAGGCCCGGGAAATGGCTGTCTGTTAACCATGGTTGCTGGAAGGCCCAGTTCAATACCGCATGCTCTGACTTCATCCTTAAAGAGATGGTAAAGAGGTTCTACCAGCGAAAACTGAAGATCATCGGGCAAGCCACCCACATTATGATGGGATTTCACAGCGCTTGCAGTTTTCGTGCCGCTTTCTACTATATCTGGATAAATGGTTCCTTGAGCCAGAAATTCTATGCCTTCCAGTTTTCTTGCTTCTTCTTCAAAAACGCGAATAAATTCAGCGCCAATGATTTTTCTCTTTTTCTCGGGATCTGATACGTTTTCCAGTTTTTTCAGGAAACGTTCACTGGCATCAACGTAAATAAGGTTTGCGTCCATTTGATTTTTAAATACTTCAATGACATTTTCTGATTCGCCTTTACGCATCAGGCCATGGTTGACGTGCACGCATACCAGCTGCTTCCCGATGGCTTTGATGAGCAATGCTGCGACCACTGAGCTGTCTACTCCACCAGATAATGCGAGTAAAACTTTTTTATCACCTACCTGTTTTTTGATCAGCTCTACTTGATCTTCAGTGAAATTTTTCATATTCCAATTAGGTTCTGCATGGCAGGTATTGAAAATGAAAATACGTAAAACTTCATAGATTTCCTCTTCTGTTTCCGGCCAGTTTTTTATTCTGTTTACATATTCTGCAGACTCATGATTAACTACCATGATTGGGTAACCGGCTGCATAGATTCCATGGTCGACATCGATTCTTACTCCGTCGATCAGATTATTCTCCCCGCCATTGATAATAATGCCCTTGATGTTTGGCAGCCGTGATAGTTTATCCAGTGAGATATCGTGAGGGTGAATTTCACTATATACACCAAGATTACGGACTGCCCTGGCAATATCGGTATTATTCCTGCTTCCCAGATCCAATATAACAATCATATCCTGCTTCATCTCAAGCCTTGTCCCCCCGAAAAATAGTTTGCTTACTGCATATGATTATAGCATTGCCAGAACGTTCCTCACAAGAAAGCAGCGGAACGAATTGTGGCTGAAAACTGTCAAAACGAGTTCCAGTGGGTATATCCACTTCTAGTGTTCATAATTTCAGGTGTCAAGAAGTAGTTCTCCTGATAACTTACTGTCAGAGAGATAGCATAGAGTTTTCTTGGTATCTATGTTGCAAGAATACAGGCACATGCTTTTTTATTTGTGCCTGATTTAGTAAAATAAATATAAAAATCCATTTTAGAGAAAGGGATGAATTATGGGAAAAGCAACACAAGATCTCAGGAAAGAACATGATTCCATTCTACACGTCTTAAAAATTATGGATAAAATGATATCAGCCGATACAAAAGGGGATAATACCAAACCTCAGTATTATAATGAACTAGTCTATTTTCTTAAAATATTCGCTGATAAATGCCATCATGGAAAAGAAGAGAATTTTCTTTTTGCAGAATTAATTAAAAAAGGGGTCCCCAATGAAGGCGGGCCGGTTGGGGTAATGCTTAAAGAACATAACCTGGGCAGGGAATATATCGCTCTGATGAATAAAGCCCTGGAATCCAAGGACTTGACGGAATTCAATACTGCTGCTGCTAAATATCGTAATCTCTTATTGAGCCATATAGAAAAAGAAAACAATGTCCTGTTTGTAATGGCTGATCAGTTATTAGACGAAGACATGCAGGATAAACTTTACCAGGATTTTGAACAGCATGAGGAAAGTGTCATAGGACATGGGGTTCATGAAGAATTGCATTCTATGATCCACAAGTGGTCAGAAAAATTTGAAGTGTAGTATTGTAACAGAAACATATGTGAAGGATAAAAATTTATAATGAAAACTAAATTTTAATAGGAGGCGGGTTTAATGAAAGTTATAAAGGTGGAAGATCTGCCATACAGACAGACTGGCTGGGGCGTAAAGGGTAAGCCTATAATAGATATGCCGGAAGTTGGTATTATCAATTTGGTTCTGGAACCGGGGGAGAAGGTCCCTTCCCATAAGACCCCCGTGGACGTTCTTTTTCAAGTAATAGAGGGTAATGGTTTAGTGACTATCGGAGAAGAGGAGCAGGTAGTTGAATCTGGGAATATCGTGGTGAGTCCAGCCCATATTCCTCACGCTCTGGAAGCCAACCAGGGTTGCACATTTTCTGTTTACGTGATAAAAGTACCCAACACGAAGAAAAGTGCGGTAAAGTAGAATTACAAGAGAAATCAAAAACAAGATAAATATTATAACAAGGGGAACGTTCTTTCTGGTTCACTGCATAAAGGGAAGCACAGGGACGTTCTTTTTGTTTCCTCACGCCATAAGCTGATTATTAATGGCATAGTTAAAAGTTTTGTAAAAGGAAAGGGCATGGAACAAGATAAGTTGAGTTTTAAAAAATAGTTCTTTATGGGTAAAAATAACAAAGTCAGTTATATCAAGGCTTCATTGTTGTTTTTCAACTATAGCAGTGTTATTAATTATGTTGCAATGTCCTAAACGATATATTATGCTAAGGATAGAAGGTTTTCCCCGCCTGAGCTCGATATTCGAGACTTCCATCTTTGACAACCCAGGCCAGGCATAAGAAGTAGTTGGTATTGTCCTTTTTTCTTTTTCTCATCGTATTACCAGTAACATTGGCCGACCCATAACCGGAAATATCAGTATTAGGTGGTTTTTTTAATGCTGAATTATAATTTTCCAATGGTCTATATCGGGAACCTGGCTAATTTAAAGTCGTCTCTTCACTTTTCCGACAGGATTACTTGCAGCGTATACGACAGCGAAGGTTTAATTACCGAGAGATGCCAGAACGGCAGCATTTATAATCTGGTAATTAGACAGGATATTGTGGACGGTGAACCGCAGGTTGACCTGGCTTTATACGAAACTGTTGAAACAGGGGCGCCGCGTTTTACACTTTCTCATGGTACTTTTAGAAAAACCAAAGTCCGTGACTTGTTTGTTGATGACCCGGACCTTTCACCAAACAACCCCTGGACGATCGAGATGTGGAACGCGGAAGAACCTTACCTCCCGGGAGTACAGGCTCCCCGCTGTAACTTCTACGATGTTCCGAGGCATATACCGGCTGCAGTATTCGATAACCTGGAATATTGCGAACTGTTAATCCTGGTTACTGGAGGTTACGTGATCATTAAACAGGGCTGGGGTGCTCCTGATGATGCCAGCAAGGATAAGATTGTCAATTTGCATGACGCGATGGCCCTGCTGACAGGCTACTGATTAACCAAGGGACTTAATTCTAGGATGGTGACATAAATATGTTTGCGACTGAAGCGAAAGGGCACCTGAATATCCTTTTAACTGATCCTGAAGTGCCGACCGTGATGCTATGGGGTCCTCCCGGAGTCGGGAAATCCAGCATTATTAAGCAGATAACTGCTGAAAGAGGCTGGGGTTTCCTCGACCTGCGGCTTTTGCTCCTGAACCCCATTGACCTGCGCGGCATTCCCTATCCTAACAGGGATACCCGTCAGGCCGACTGGCTTGCCCCTTCCTTCCTGCCCGATGTCGGGCGCGACGGCGCGGAAGGTGTTATCCTTTATGACGAGATCACCTCTGCCCCACGGGCTGTGCAGGCTGCCGCCTACCAGCTGATCCTGGACAGGCGTATCGGTGAATACGTCCTGCCTGAAGGTTGGCGCCAGGTAGCGGCAGGCAACCGGGCTCAGGATAAAGGCGTCAGCAACCAGATGCCGGCAGCGCTGGCCAACAGGATGATCCACTTTGAAATTACCTGCTCGTTGGAGGACTGGAAGTTTTGGGCGATCCCAAGCGGGATCGACCACCGGGTGATCAGCTTTTTAAACTTCAGGCCCGAACTGCTTTACCGGTTTCCCAACCAGGCCGCTGAGATTAAAGCTTTCCCCAGCCCGCGCAGCTGGGAGTTCGTCCACAAAATCCTCCCCTCCTACGGTAACGTGGACAGGGCTTTCCCGGCTATCTGCGGGGCGGTCGATGAAGGCCCCGCCACCGAGTTCACCGCCTTCTGCCGGATGTTGGAGCAGATGCCCGACGCTGACGAGATCCTGGACGGCAAGATAACGGCAGTCCCGGAGTCACCCGATATGATTTACGCCTGCATCGGCGCCCTGGTCAGCAGCCTGTCCAATAATAAGACCACGACCCGTTTGAGTAACTTTTTTGCCTTTATTTCAAATCTGATGGTCGAGTACCAGGTACTGGCGATCAGTGACGCCGTGAAAGCCAACCTCCGGACTGATCTGGTTACCCTGCCTGACTTCCGCGACTGGTTGGCCAAGCATACTGATGTCCTGGTGGGAGTAGATTAGTATTTGGGAGGGATAACCGTGCCGGATTCTCTTTATTTGATCGGCAAGGCCAGGACTCAGCTGCTCTTGAAGTACCCCTTCTTCGGCTCCCTGGCCCTTTACCTGCAGCCCCAGGATGATCCGTCCACTCCGACCATGAGGACGGAGGGTTTTACCCTCCATTACAACGATGAGTTTGTACAAGGCCTGGTAAATACCGGCGGTGTAAATATGTTGATGGGCGCCCTGGTCCACGAAGTAATGCACGCAGCCCTCCAGCACATCTGGCGGCGGGGCACCAGGGACCAGGAGCTCTGGGACATGGCCTGCGATTATGTCGTGAATATAATCGTCAAGGATCAGGGGCTCAAGCTGCCGCCCGACGTTTTCGTGGCCGACCGTTTCAGGGACATGACAGCTGATTCCGTGTATACTGTCCTCCGCCAGGAAATGCCGCCTGCTCCACGCAATGAGGCAGGTAATATCTCCCTGTCAGGGGAAAGTGGTTCAGGTGAATCTCAGAAGGGCCAAAAGCCTGATGGCAAAATCATGGATGACCATTCCAAGTGGGGTAAGAACAAAAGCGGCCATGATGAGTCCACCGACTCCAACTCTGAGGCATCTACCTGGAAGATGCGAACAGCCCAGGCAGCCCATGGTGCCCAGCACAGAGGTCAACTGCCCAGCGGCATGAAACAAATAGTCGACAATATCCTTTATCCCAAGCTGGACTGGAAGCAGGCTTTGGCTTCCTTTGTCCAGCCGACCCGGTCGGACTACACCTTCATACCGCCTGACCGGCGTTTCGACTATATCTTTCTGCCGGAGTTCGGCAGTGAAGGACTCGAAGAGGTCGTTGTGGCCATTGATACTTCCGGTTCGGTTTGGCGTTTTTACAAGCAGTTTATCTCAGAAATGGTCAGCATTGTCTACTCCTATCCGGAGTTTAAGGGTTATATCGCCCACTGTGATGCGGCTGTCCAACTCTTTCAGGAGCTTGACCTGGATAACATCCCGATGGAGTTTAAGGGTGGCGGCGGGACGAACTTCCGCCCCTTGTTTCAGGAAGTTGAAAAACGCGGCATCAACCCGTCGCTGATGGTCTTCCTGACCGATGGAGACGCAACCTTGCCCAAAGACCCGCCATACTACCCCGTGCTCTGGGTATTGACCAATGAAAACAAGCCAATTCCCTCCTTCGGGACCGTCGCCTACATGAATCTAGAGTAGGCCTCCCCCTTATTTTTTGCTTTGTTCTTTTAAACCGTGTCAAGAGAACCGTCCCCTTGACACGGTTTAAAAATTGCGCTTAGTTTTTGGCATGCTTCTATAAAAGCATTATTATACTTTCTTCTTCACCACTGGCAGCCACACCTGGGATTTGTATGTTGGTGATTGCGTATCTCCCTCAGTGTATACCTCGATGTCGGGTTTGTCGGCATATTCATAGCCGGAAGTCGGCAGCCATTCTGTTACGATGCGTTTTTGCAGTTCCTGAATCGCCCGGGGCATCGGCCCGGTACATTCAAATATGGCCCAGGTGGATGCTGGTACTTCGTATTCGACACTGCCTTCCGGCGCGGGCCTGTCGGACGCCACCGCGATATAATAGTCAAAGTCCTTGCCGTTCATACAGGTGCTGACCCCGAGCACGCCAAGCGGGGGCTGGTCCATCAGGTCGCAGAGTTTCGGGATTATGCCGGCCCGGGCGGTTTCCTGCCAGAACAGGGGCACCCTGGCCATGCTTTCCTCGATGCTCATGTCCAGGTGCTCCTTGACGCCGACAATTCTAAAAGCATCCTTGTTCTCAATTTTGTATTCCATTTCCACGTCTCCTTTGATTGAAATTGTGAAGCTGATGCGCGGGAATGCTTTGAGAGACGTCCCTTCAGCCCGGGCCACTGACGGCGACACGCCATGCACATTCTGAAATGCCCGGTTGAAGGAGGTCGGTGAATCATAGCCGTACTTCAGCGACAGGTCAATGATTTTTATATCGCTGGTCTGCAGCTCGAACGCCGCGGCCGTCATGCGCCTGCGCCGGATGTATTCGGAAAGGGGAACGCCGGCTATATATGAAAACATCCTCTGAAAGTGAAAAGTAGAGCAGCAGGCGATCTGAGCGGCATGGTCATAGTTGATTTCACTGCATAGATTTTCTTCAATATAGCTGATCGACTGGTTCAATCTCTCCAGCCATTCCATTGCATCACCTCCTGACAACCAAAGTTTAGCATCATCAAAAGAGACATTCCTCTCATTCGGTGCACGAAAATGTAAGATGATCTAATTATAAATCAATGGGGTCAGGCTTGACATATTTACTTATTGGACTTCCTGGTCAATGAGGTCAGGCTTAACATATTTACTTATTGGACTTCCAGGGAAGGTTCTTTTTGTTTCCTGTTGCTATTGCCTTCAAAAGCCTCAGATTACAGCCTCTTAAAAAACGTGTCAAAAGAACCATCCTCCTGACATGCGGGCACCGGGCGGGATGTAAATTAATGCGGCACTTTAAAAACTGATAGGCAGATACCTGTAGACAAGCAACAGCGCTAATATTATTCCTGCGGACACTAACACGGCAATCAAACTTTTTGTTCTCCGCCTTAAATGTACGGCCTCTGTGTTTAAGTCTGAAATAACGTTAATTGGAATCATTTTTTGTATAAGTTGGGCTGCAAAAGGAATGAGGACTATATCGTCGATGTAACCAAGTCCCGGCAAAACAAAGTCGGGAATGATGTCGATAGGGCTTATGATATAAGCTGCCAGCAGCACGGCCGATAATTTGGCCTGCCGTGGGACACGGGGATCTTTTACTGCAAAATATAGTATAAATATATCCGACTTCAACCTTTTGACCCAATACCATAACCTTTTCAATAATGCTCGCCTTTCATTGCACAAGGTAAGTAAGGCTAAAAAGTTCGTTTGATATTTTCAATGGGGTTTTGCGCTTTGCAAAAACTGTTTCATTGTAAAAGGGATTCCCTAACAGTCTGCCAAAATTTAGCGTCTTCATACCCCAGCCTCCAGAAATAAAATCCGGCCAACCTGTACCTTTTAACCAGCGCCATTTTATGGCCGGCGCCGGCGCTGTTTTCAAACCATATTTCCCTATCCCTGCCCTGCGAGTCCCTGTATTTCACAAAAGGCGTTCGGCTTGGTTCATCCCAACCCGCCGTAAAACCACCATGCCCTGTTTTTTGCATAACATCAAGGGTGGTCACGACATTCGCCCTGGTACCGCCGGAAAGCCAGTCATAACCGTAAGACGCGATCCCCAGGGAGATTTTTTCAGTGGGAACCTTTGAAAACGCCGTGGATGAGCGCCAACGGTCTCCCGGACCCATGTATTTCGTAATAAGGCCCTGGTTGGTTGAAGGAAAAGCAGTGATTTTGTAGAAATATAGCATTAAAATTAGCAAAAAAAGGAGATGACGTAAGTATTGAAGAGATTTAGTGGTATATTGGCTGCCCTTTTAATTTTTTCGTTACTGATAACCGCAGGGTGCGGTTCGCGGGAAAAAATCACTGCTATGGACCAGCTGGACGGCAAACAGTTTGCTGTCCCAACCGGTACGGTAGCAGATAAACTGGTATTATCGAAGTATCCTAACGCCAAATTTCAATACTACAATACGGTGCTTGACTCATGTCTGGCGGTAAAGACAGGCAAAGCCGATGTGGCTGCCTATGATGAACCTATATTAAAAAATATAGCTGCTAAAAATCCTGGTTTGAAGGTCATGCCCGAGATGATCACTGTTGATAACTATGGTTTTGCTGTAGCTCTTGACAATAAACAATTGAAAACAGCCATTGACGATACCGTAAAAGAGCTGAAAGCCAACGGCGCCTATGATCAGATGATGACGCGCTGGTTCCCCAAAACCGGGAGCCCGGCACCTATGCCGGATATAAAGCTGGACGGGAATAAAGGCGTTTTGAAATTTGGCACCGCGGCGGTTACCGAGCCATTTGCATTTATAGACGGCAGCCAGAAAGTAGTGGGTTTTGATATTGAACTGGCCAGCTATGTCGCTCAAAAGTTAGGTAT
Organism: Pelotomaculum propionicicum; assembly: GCF_048984525.1. GTDB lineage: Bacteria > Bacillota > Desulfotomaculia > Desulfotomaculales > Pelotomaculaceae > Syntrophopropionicum > Syntrophopropionicum propionicicum_A. The sequence continues at coordinate 205,970 of NZ_JBMGJC010000007.1, read as the reverse complement.
GAAGCTGGAAGTGGTCAACATGGACTTTGGCGCTATGATCCCGGCGCTGATGGCAGGCAAGGTGGATATGATCGGGGCCTGTATTACCATCACTGATGAACGGGCAAAAAACGTATTGTTTTCTGAGCCTTATTACAAGGGAGGCATAGCGGCCCTGGTTAAAGAATAAAAAATATTAATTACCGGAGTACGCAGGGAAAGGAGGAACCCCCCTTTCCCTGGAAGCAGGAGACATTTTTATCGAAGATCTGATTGCAATTATAATTTCATTGGTCAAGAACATGTCTGTAATTATAGTCCTGGCATATGTAAATGACCAGGACACAATTTTTTAAGGAGATCCTCCAAAAAAAGACAGCTGCAGGCGTGCAGAAGGCCCCGGGTTAAATAGGATCAGGGTAATCAGAAAAGGTGGGAGGCTAAAAATGAAAAAGGGAATAGTTGTTGCTGTACTGGGACTCATAATTGTGATTGTATTGTTGGTGGTCCTGCGGATCTCCCAGAATGAGAAGGCAGCTACTATCACGACGTTGGGCCCGTCCCAGAGCGCTTACCAGGGTCAGGAACGGGATATCTTATACCAGGTATCAACATTTAATGCCCTCCTGGACGGCTTGTATGACGGACAGTTTAGCTTTGGCGAACTGCGCAAATACGGCGATACAGGTATCGGAACAGTGGCCGGACTGGACGGGGAACTGGTTGAACTTGACGGGCAGTTTTACCAGGTTAAGGCGGACGGTGTGGCTTATCCGGTAGATGACAACATGCAGACCCCTTTTGCCAGCTTGAGCTATTTTGACGCCGATAAGACGGCTACCCTGTCCGGGCCTATGGACTTTGCCCAGCTGCAGGCTAAATTAGATGAGACGATTACGAACAAAAACATATTTCACGTTATAAAAATAAACGGTGACTTCAAGTACGTTAAAACCAGGAGCGTACCGGGACAACAGAAACCTTACCCGCCCCTGGTGGAAGTAACAAAAAATCAACCTGAATTTGAATTTGAAAATGTGAACGGAACTCTGGTGGGTTTCTGGTGCCCGTCCTATGTGCAGGGGATAAATGTGGCCGGATACCACGTGCACTTTCTCACCAGCGATAAAAAAGCCGGCGGCCACCTGCTGGATTTCAACCTGCAAAACGGCGAGCTGCAATTAGATGAGACTGCCAATTTCCACCTGGCTTTACCGGTTAGCGATGACTTTAACAAAATTGACCTTAGCCAGGACCGCAGCCAGGAGGCTGAGAAGGTGGAAAAATAACCGATACGAGTATGAACGGACTATGCAGCTGCTGGCAGCGCGGGTCTTTAAAATAAAAAAACAATGAGACAGAAAGAAAAGGTGAACGGGGGAGGCGAATAAAGATTAAGAAAACAATTACAGCGGGAGGCATAGTATTACTGGTTTTAGTCCTGTCTGTACTGGCTTTTTACACCGGCAAAACGGTCCAATATGGTGAATTATCATTTTTGCAGGGTATCTCAAACAGCTTTTACAACAATATTATCCTCGAACAACGCTACTTGCTGATCAAGGAAGGTTTGCAGACTACAGTGGTAATATCAGTGTTTGCGGCCCTTTTCGGCACGCTTATGGGAGCCCTGGTTTGTTTTATGCGCATGTCCAAAAGCAGGATCCTGAGCCTGCCGGCCCGAGTGTATATTTACCTGCTGCGGGGGACGCCTGTGCTGGTATTATTAATGATCGTATACTATTTGGTTTTTGCTTCGGTTAATATAGATCCGGTATTGGTAGCAGTATTGGCTTTTGGCCTGAACTTCGGGGCATACGTGTCAGAAATGTTCAGGACCTCCATAGAGAGCATCGATAAAGGCCAGGCCGAAGCCGGGATCGCCGGCGGTTTTTCCAAAATCCAGACCTTCAGCTATATTATTATGCCGCAGGCCCTGCGCCGCGTACTGCCTGTCTACAAGGGCGAATTTATCTCCCTGGTTAAAATAACCTCGGTGGTGGGTTACATTGCTGTGCAAGACCTGACCAAAGTCAGTGATATTATCAGGAGCCGCACCTATGATGCTTTCTTCCCGCTGATCATGGCCGCTGTGCTCTATCTGTTAATAGCCGCTGTATTTACCAGTGCCCTGGACCGGCTTGAACTGTCGGTTAATCCCAGGAGAACAGTTTAGGGGGAAAGGGTGCGAAAATTTGATTAAGACCAAAAACCTGTCTAAAAAATACGGCGACCTGGTTGTGTTGAAAGATGTAACCGCTGAAATTCGAAAAGGTGAGGTTGTTACCGTAATTGGGCCGTCAGGAAGCGGCAAGAGCACATTCCTGCGCTGCCTGAATTTGCTGGAAACGCCCAGTGGGGGAACTATCTATATAAATGGTGTTTCCTTGATGGACAAAAGTACTAATGTGGCGAAAATTCGCCAGAATATGGGCATGGTCTTCCAGTCTTTTAACCTGTATGCGCACCTGACTGTTCTCGATAACTTGACTATCGGTCCTGTTAAACTGCTGGGAAAAAGCCGCAGCGAGGCCCAGGCCGGCGCGATGGATTTATTGCACCTGGTCGGGCTGGCGGAAAAAGCCCGCAATTTTCCGGACGAGCTTTCCGGGGGGCAAAAACAGAGAGTGGCAATTGCCCGTTGTTTGGCCATGCAAACGGAAATACTGCTTTTTGATGAGCCTACCTCAGCCCTGGACCCGACTATGGTAAGCGAAGTGCTGGCTGTGATCCGTCGTTTAGCCCGGGAAGGTATGACCATGGTGATTGTAACCCACGAAATGGAATTTGCCCGCAACATTTCCGACCGGGTATTTTATATGGACGAAGGGATAATCTACGAGGAGGGCACTCCTCAACAGGTTTTCGAAAATCCCCAAAAAGAAAAAACCAGGGCTTTCATAAACAGAATACGCAGCTTTACCTATCATATCACCAGCAGAAATTATGATTTATATGCGATGAACGCTGAAATTGAAGCGTTTTGCGATAAACATATGCTCACCGCCCAGTCCTGTAACTACCTCATATCACTGGCTGAAGAAGTGCTCGGTTTGCAGTCTGACTTTAGCGACATAAATATAAGCCTGAGCTACTCGGAAAAGGACGGCAGTCTGCTATTTATTTGTGAAAGTACCTGTGAGGAGTGCAATGTGCTCGAGGACTGCAAGCGGGAGGACGATATCGGCATTAAACTGATTAAGAGCAGGTGTGAGAGTATAGACTACAAATATGAACACGGCAAGAATATTCTAACCCTGCGTGTCAAGGGTGTGTCAAGGGGACGGGGTTGTTGACACGTTCTTGGTTGATGCAATCTATAGTAAAAAAATCAGCGAAAATAGAATCAGCACATACTGCTGGAACGGGAAGGAATTGTTACGGGTTTTCTTCCTGCTTACATATTAAAGGAGGGTTTCTGGGTGACAAACAGATGGCGTACCCTATTGAGGTTTTCCGGCCTTGCTCTTGTTATAGCAAGTATTTTTGTTGAACTTCCGTCTCCTTGGCCCCTGGTGACCTGGTTTGCAGGTCTGGGTATGTTCCTGGCAGCGGGCGGCTTTGGCTGAAATAGATGCTAAGAGTTGGTCAACTCGGGTACCCATATAGTCTTGATTAAAACTGACACCTGTAATATAATTGTTACAGGTGTCAGTTATTAATAGCCGGAGCCCAGGTTAAAGCCAATATTTTAAAGTGCCAGTCGGCTGAAAAATCGCGCAAAATACGCCAAGGCAATTCTGAAAGGGGGTGCAGGAGATCAATGATAAAAATATTTTAAAACCGGTGTCTCCTTCGGGGGACGAATTAATAAAAATACTTGAAGCAATGGCAAATCCGCACCGGTTAAGAATTATTGCTTTGCTTGCCGGCAGGCGGATCCATGTGAGCCAGCTCGCCCGTGAGGTTATGATTAGCCGGCCGTTGCTTTACATGCACCTGAAACGCCTGGAGAATGCCGGCCTGGTGACGAGCAAAATGGAGCTGTCGGAGGACGGCAAAGCGATGAATTACTACGAAATAACTCCATTTGTACTGCAACTCAGTCCGGAGATCATAGTTGAAGCGGTAAAAACGTTGAGTATTAAAAGACCTGACGAACCGGAAAGTAAGAACGAGAAGGGGGATAATAAATGAATCAAGAAGTTGTTTTCGGCATTGGCGGAATGGGTTTTGTGCTGGTTATTCTGGCGCTGCTTACGATAATAATTGTTGCTTCGATAACACAAGGAACAAAAATAGTAAGGGCCAAAACAATGAGCGCGTCGCAAATCGCCCGTGACGAGGCTTATCGCAAGCTTGCCGAGGAAGCTGTTTCAGCGCAGCAGAAGATAGCGAATGATCAACAGAGAATAATCAAAGAACTGGCTGAGATGAAGCAAAGCATTTATGCTATGGAAAAAATGCTCCGGGAGGTGGAATAAAGTTATAGCCATCGGTAATTCAAACCCTGGGGAAGAAGGAAAATAATTACTCTTAATTAAATCCTACGCCTAAATGTGCTCAAGATTTTTTACCTTACCGCACTTATTTCCATAAGCGAGGCGCTAAAAGCCGGCACTGAATAGAAAACAAAAAGAACGTCCCCTTGTCTTCCCTTCCTAAAAAAGCGCGGAAGCGCTTTTTTTGTTGTAAAATTAAATAACAGTGTAACTTTCCCTTCTTATTATTCGTTGTTTTATTGAACGGGGTTGGTGGCGGCGAATTGAAAACTCTGGACGACCTTTACCGGGACAATATGAATGACCTCTACAAATACTTGCTCCGTCTTTCCGGCCACCCCCAGGCGGCTGAAGACCTGGTCCAGGACACCTTTATCAGGGCTTATGACCACCTGGCGGGCTATAAAGGCGAGAAGGCGCGTCCCTGGTTGTTCCGTGTCGCCTATAACGCATATGTTGACTGGTATCGCCGTGAAAAAAGACAGGTCAATACGGATCCCGGCTTGCTGGCAAGCCTGTATCCCGGACAGGCACAAGACCCTGAGGAGTGTTACCAGCTAAAGGAAAACTTCAGCAGCTGGCTAAAGGTGGTTGGCTCTTTGCCGGAAAAGACCCGCCAGGTAATTGTGCTGCGGGACTATCACTGTTTTACTTATCAGGAGATATCGGAAATCCTTGGCATCAGCCTTACCAATGTCAAGGTTACGCTGTTCCGGGGCCGCCGGAAGATTAAAGAGGTGATGGAGGATGGACTGTAAGGAATTCCAGCAAATAAAAGAAAAATACCTGAAGGGCAAGGTTTCACCCGGCGAAGAAAAGGCTGTTGAGGAACATTTGGAGAACTGCCCGGCCTGCCGGCAGGTCCTGGACGAATGCCTGGCAGCCGTTGAAAAAAACGGTAAGGTCTTCAAGGAAGAATGGTCCGAGGACTGCGGACTGGACGAAAAAAAACAGCGCCGCATTTTACTGCGGGCCAGGTATAAAAACCGCATCGGCACGGCGGTCTTCCTGCTTTTGCTCATGGCCGTCCTGAGTATTGCCGGCAGTTTTTTGTCCAGCCTGTATTTCAACTGGGGCGGAGAAAATTCCCGTTTATACCGGACGCAAAAGACGGCGGCCCTCCTGACGGAGTTCACCTTCCCCAATGTGACCATGCCCCTGACTTTCGACTCCCATCCAAATTTCTTTTCCCGCGCGGGCTGGGGTCACAGTAGTGTGGAAATAAAGCCGTATTTCGTTGCCATGGGTAATTACGCCCTGCAAAAACAGGTGGGCAAGGAAAGCAAGGTTATCGGGCACCTCAATGTGAACCAGCTTTTTTCTTCGGTGCTGACCAGGCGCCAGTGGGCCGACGGCTCCTACCAGCACTATTTGTACTTTTACCATCCGGACCAGCTCTCGGACCTGAGTGACAATGGCCGTTATATAGCCGAGGCAGGGGAGGATACCTGGCAGGCCCTGGATATATTGCCCGAGGGAACAGTGGCTGAAATGGCCCTTTCTTTCCGGGAGGTATATTCCATTGACCAGGTTAAAGACATGCTGGATGAATTCGATTTAGATATCACCTGGTATGCCCTGGCTACCGGGACAGAGGGGACATCCCGGGATCACCGGGAACCCCTGTCAACCAATGACGGCGCCTGGGGTATGCCTGACCTGTCCCTGCACATGTTAAGCCAAAACTCTACCGTTTCCGATGAAGATATTGCCTTGCGAGAAGAATACTTTTTAGAATCAATGAAGTTCCTGGTTGATAATGAGAAAATTGCCCGGCGTGTTTACCAGGGAAATCCCCAGAAACTGCTTCTCGAGCAGCGGTACCAGTATATAAAAGACAACGGCATCCAGGTTTACGGGGTGGTCGTCACCGGGCCCACCAAGGAATTATTAAAGCTGCAAAACCTTGAGTCCGTCCATTCCCCCGCTTTGGGAGATGTCGGTTTGTGGAACTGGTTTAACCGCAGCTTCAGCGGCACGATTTATTAAGGGAAACATGAGGACGTGATTTTTGTCTCCTTTTGTTCATAAGTAAATAGACAATCCAGCTGATTTTGCTTGGTTCCTGTAGGCTGATCCGCCCGTGGAAACGTGTCAAGAGAACCGTCCCCTTGACACGATCGTGTCAAGGGGACGGTTCTCTTGACACGATTTTGGATATAAAATATTGTTGCAATATTATTATAAAAATGTAATTCTATTAATGTATGTTATTTTGGGGTATATGTCGATTTCAATCACATGCGGCAATTATTTTAGTCTAAATACAGTTAAGGGGTGTAATATTAAGTGGGTGGATTATTTGGCGTTGTTTCTAAAGAAGATTGCGTAACAGACGTTTATTTTGGGACGGATTACCATTCCCACCTGGGCACCAGCAGGGGGGGGATGGCTATCTGGGGCGGCAGCAGTTTCAACAGGTCAATTCATAATATCGAGAATACACCGTTCAGGGCCAAATTTGATGCTGAGCTTTCAAATATAAAAGGTACCATGGGCATTGGGTGTATAAGCGACACAGAACCCCAGCCTTTGACAGTGCGTTCGCACCTTGGCCAATATGCGATCACTACTGTTGGGAAAATTAACAATTTGGATCAAATTGCAGCGAAAGAATTCTCCACCCAGAAAAGTATTCATTTCATGGAAACGAGCAAGGGTTCTATCAACCCTACTGAGCTTGTGTCTGTGATTATAGATCATGAAAATTCTTTTAAGGAAGGTTTATTAAAAGCGCAGGAGCTGATTGAGGGTTCCTGTTCGGTCCTGCTCTTAACGCCGCGGGGAATTTACGCTTCGAGGGACAAGCTGGGCAGGACTCCTTTAATTATTGGTGAGAAAGAAGGTTCTTACTGCGTTTCTTCCGAATCGTGCACATTTGCAAACCTCGGCTACAGCTTCAGCTATGAGCTTGGCCCTGGAGAAATAATTCTTTTGACCCCGGAAGGCATTGAGAAGATTGCGCCTCCCCGGGATAAAATGCAAATCTGCGCCTTTTTATGGGTCTATTATGGTTACCCGTCCTCAACGTATGAGGGGATGAACGTAGAGGTCATGCGCAACAGGAACGGCGCGGCGCTGGCCAAAGGCGACAATGTGAAAATTGACATGGTTTCCGGCATACCCGACTCTGGTGTAGGACATGCCATCGGCTACTCAAACCAGTCCAAAGTACCTTATGGGCGTCCTTTTATAAAGTATACCCCGACCTGGTCGAGGAGTTTCATGCCGCAGAACCAGGATATCAGAAACCTTGTCGCCAGGATGAAACTGATGCCTATTCCTGAAATTGTTACCGGTAAAAGCCTGCTCTTTTGCGATGATTCAATCGTCCGCGGCACGCAGCTGAGAGAAACCGTGGACCTTCTGTACCGGTGCAAGGCCAGGGAAGTCCATATCCGGCCGGCCTGCCCGCCCCTTGTATTCGGGTGTAAATTCTTAAACTTCTCGGTCTCCCGGTCAGAAATGGACCTGGCGGCAAGACAGGCCATCATCGAGCTTGAAGGGAAAGAACCGGAGTCTATTGCCGAATATTGTGATCCGTCAACTGAGCAGTACAACTGTATGGTAGACTGCATCTGCAAGCGGCTCAACTTTTCAACTCTTAAATACCAGAACATCCATGACATGGTTGATGCGATCGGCATAGGCAGGGAAAAAATCTGCACCTACTGCTGGAACGGGAAAGAATTATAAAATATACCAAAGAATTTAAAATTCAGCCGTAAAGTAAAACACATTTGTTAAGCCCTGAGAAATCAGGGCTTATTTTATCAAGAATATTTATATTGATCGTAATTATGCTAGAAAAGCGGGGCGAAAATCCGCAGGACATCCTGGGCGATCTTTTTATAATGCGGCCTGCCTTTCCATTCCTCCAGCTGTATTTCCTCGCTTACAGCGAATATATCCATCATGTCATTCTTCATGTCCTGCAGGACCGGAGCGCCGCAGATCCATACCCCGTTTTCAAAATGCAGGAAAAAACTCCGGTAATCCATGTTAATGCTGCCTATGACACCGTTGTCGTCATCGCTTAAAATCATTTTTGCATGAAGGAAGCCCGGCGTATATTCATAGATCCTGACCCCGGCCGCCAACAGGTCCCCGTAATTCGCCTGAGTAACCATATGAACGTACCAGTGGTCCCATATTTTGGGTGTTGCTATTCTCACATCAATGCCGCCCCTGGCTGCCATGCGCAACGTGTCTTTCATCGAATTGTCTATCACCAGGTAGGGGGTGGTAATGTAAACGTATCGCCGCGCTCCGGCAATAATCTGGCTGTATAACTCTGCCGCAGGGTTATCCGGATTATTAACGGGGCCGTCCGCGAACGGCTGGTAGAAACCAGTTTCGCCAGCATGATTTGCAGGAGCATAGCGCCGGTAATCTGACTGAAGGCCGGATTCGGTATCCCACATCTGCAAAAATGTAACGGTCAGACCCCACACAGCCGACCCTTCAAGCCTTATGGCTGTGTCCTTCCAATGACCTAGCGGGTGGGTAATATTTACGTACTCGTCTGCGATATTGGTACCTCCCGCGTAACCGATATAGCCGTCGATTACTGCGATCTTCTGGTGATTGCGGTAATTGATAAGCAGCCTGAAGATGTGGGTATGGACGGGATTAAACCGTATCACCCGGATACCTTCACTCTGCAATTCGCTGACTACGGATTCTGATATTTTGGTGATGCTTCCAAGGTCATCAAACAGGACGCGCACTTCCACCCCCTGCCGCGCCTTTTGGCGCAGCAGCTCGTGGACGCGGTCCCAGAGCTGCCCTTCGGCTACAATGAAGTATTCTAAAAAAATATACTTCTGAGCCCGTTCCATGTCTTCGATCAACTTTTCGAACTGCAGCTCCCCCAGGGGATAATAGTCGCACCGCGTATGCCCGTATATCGGAAACCCCTCATTAAGCAAATAAGTACCTGGTCTTTGCCGGGAAGGATGGCTATTCTTAAATTCCGAGAGGACATCCGGGTCCTGTTTTAAAAAGCTCTGGCCGCGGGCAATGTTTTCACAAAATTTTTTGCTTTTCCGGTGCGTTAATCCTGTAGTTCCCCACAACAGGAACAGCAGGTAACCGAAAACCGGCAGCACCAGCATTATTATTAACCAAAAAATAGTATAGGACGGGTTGCGGTTTTTAGTAATGATAAAGGCAGCCACCACCGCGCCCAATACTTCCAGCAAAAAATAAAGATAAACCGCATTCTGCCTCAGTAAATCAACAAAGTAAGCCAGCAGCAGCAATTGGGCGCAAAGGGCCAGGAAAACCATTGTCACTCTCACTGTCCCCCGCGTCCGCTTAGTCCTCCTGGCAGCGGTTCCCGGTTCACTTAAATGGTCCATTCGTCGCTTTCTCCTTCCGGGTCAGTTCACAGCACTCCACCGGTCGTTATAAAAAATGCCTGTCTTAATCAGGTTTTATCTTCCAGGGATTTCACCTTAATAATATTGTACCAGATATTTTATCAGCAGCAGGGAACAATAGCGTAAAATATGTAAGATAAAATGTAAAATATAATTGACACTTTATCAATTAAATGATACTATTATTTCTGGTAACCGGTATGATACGGGGTGATATATTGAGTAAAAATTTAAAGTTGAAATCGGCACGGGCGGCGAAAGATATGTCACAAAAAGATATTGCCGATGCTGTGGGTGTGACCAGGCAGACCATCAATGCGATTGAAAACGGAGACTACAACCCTTCTGTCAACTTGTGTATCGCTATTTGCAAAGTATTGGGGAAAACGCTCAATGATATTTTCTGGGAGGATGAAATCCATGAATAAAAACGGGTTGGACGAAATGCAGACGCAAAGAAAAAATAAAATTGGGAACCAGACATTTTTGATGCTGTTATACCTGCTGTTGCTTGACGCGGGGCTTTATGGTTTCGGGTTCAGGTGGGTCGGGTATCCGGCCAATATAATGATTATCTTAACAGTTTGCTCCGCTGTCTATGTTGTCCGGTTAATAGCCGGCAATGCTTACGCAGGGCCGTCTGCCGGTAAAGAAAAAACAGTTTTAAAGGCGGTACTTGCCGTATTTATCGCCGTTTTTGTTGCTGCTTGTATTTTAGTTTTCATTAGAGTAGCAGGATTTAGTAATAGTAATCAGATTGATGATATGGCCGCGCCAATTTTATTTATTACAGCATTTATTGCTTTAATTATTGCTATAACAACAAGTATAATAAAAAGGATACAAAATAAGAATGACTCACTATAGATTTTAGCATAGAAGGTAAAAAATGAATAAAGCAAAACTATTTACCAAAGATTTTTTAATAATTACTTTTATAAACTTTTTTGTTTCCTTAAACTTTTCTTTATTGATGGTAATTATTTCTGAATTTGCCATGATTAAATTTAACTCTTCGCCGGGCGAGGCCGGCCTTCTTACCGGCATGTTCATATTTGGCGCACTCGTGGCGCGTTTGTTTACGGGAGTATGGATCGGACGTATCGGTCAAAAAAAGACACTTTATATAGGGTTGGTTTTGGTCCTGGCTACTGCGTGCCTGTATTTTGGAGCTGCCAGTGTGTCCCTGCTGCTTGTGGTCAGGTTTCTCCACGGCATTTCTTTTGGCATTGCCAGTACGTCAGCCGGGACCATCGCTGCAAAAATTGTTGCCAGGGAAAGGACTGGCGAGGGTATCGGTTATTACGGTTTAAGCGTGACTGTTGCGGCCGCTGTAGGCCCGTTCTTAAGTATATTCATCAGCCGGCACGGCAGCTACAGCACGATTTTTGCTGTCTGTACAATTTTTGCGGCATTTAACCTGATCCTGGCATTATTTTTATCTGCCAGGGATGTGAAATTAACAGAAAAACAGCTGGCGGAAATGAAGGAGTTCAAATTAAAGAATTATTTTGAACCGAATGTAGTTACAATTTCAATCGTTTGTATGGTTATTTTCTTTTGTTATTCAAGTGTTCTTTCCTTTTTCTCGGTTTATGCGAGAGAAATTAATATGGTGGAGGCTGCCGGTTTCTTTTATATAGTATTCGCTGCAGTGATCATTCTTACGAGGCCGTTTGTCGGGCGGTTGTTTGACTTTAAGGGTGAAAACCTGATCATGTACTCGGCAATACTGATTTTCATAATTGGAATGGTTATCTTCAGCCAGGCACAAGCGGGCCATATATTTTTACTGGCTGGAGCTGTGATCGGCCTGGGGTTTGGCGCCCTGCAGTCCAGCGGTCAGGCAATCGCAGTTAAGTTAACTGAGCAGCACCGGATGGGTCTGGCCACTTCCACCTTCTATATGTTTGCTGACACAGGGATGGGAAGCGGACCATGGGTTTTCGGATTAATAATCCCTTTCACCGGTTTCAGGGGAATGTACTTATGCGTGGCAGCCATTATGGCGGCATGCCTGCTGTTGTATTATCTTCTGTATGGGAAAAATGCCATGCGAGGTATCGTAAAGCAGGGGGACGTGAGGCCGTGTGAATAAAGGCAATATAGTTTTTGTTTTTTATGGACGTATAGGTTTTTTTAATGTAATGTATATTTATAAAGGCTATATGAGGAAAAACAGTAAACTATTATCAACAATAAATGTATTGATTAATAGCTGATGAATAGGATAAAGGAGAAAATTAATGAGTATGAAGACTGGCTGGTTGAAAAATGTGAGAACAAGAACCGCGCATTTACTGACCGTTTCAATTGTTATTGTCTGTGCATTAATTACTGCAATTTACCCTTTTAAGACTGCCGGTGCGGTGGAAAGCGCGCAGGCGGAACAGAATTCTGCGCAGCGGCTGGCACAATATGCAGCGGTTGAACAAAAACTGAAAGGGCATGTCTTTTCCAGTGATAAGCTTGAGCAGACTGTTAACCAGGAATTGGTAAGCAGTTATGGGCATAACGGGAATTTCGTTGTTTTTCTGTCGCTGTGCAATGCCGCTGACAGGGCCACAGTGATTTCCGCAACCGGCGAAACCCTGGAACAGGCCTGGGAAAATGCAAGTATTAAAGCAAAGGCGTTTGTAACAGAAAAAGCTTATAATACGGTCTGGCTGAAAGCGGATATTGTGAATGATAAAAAGAGAATACTTACTGCTGACCTTCCTGCTGAGATTAATAAAAAATCCGGAGGCTTTGATGAGTTCTTCCGGCTGGGGATTGCCTTTGACAATAATTTTAATACCGCGCTTCTTGAAACCGAGATCAACGGCAACAAGCTTATTGATTATGACGTCACGGGTGACCTTGATTTAGAGGAGGTTAACGAATACCTGTCATTATATGAAAGGGATGGGCTCGAAAAAATTCCTGATGCCCTGATTCTGTTTTCCTGCCGCGGCTATATATATGACGGGACCGGGTGCTATACCCTTAACTATAAGCAGGATTACAATTACGGCCGGCGCCTTATTGAGGAAGTAACAGGGGATTATGCCGGCGTTTTGATGGATAACAGCACAAAGTTTCTTGTAAATTCAATTCAAGAGGACGGAAGCTTTATTTATGGCATGTATCCCACCTATGACAAGCAGATTCCCGATTACAATATTTTGCGCCATGCCGGAACTACAGGGACCCTTGTCACACAGTTTGACGCGGCTTCTGGTGAATCGCATAAAAATGCGATAGAAAGCTCCATTGGATATTTGCTGGGGGAAATTGAATATGATTACAAGGCCGGCGGAGCTGCCTATGTGGTTGAAAGAAAGAGCAACGAAATCAAGCTCGGCGGAAACGGTATCGCGGTTTGCGCCCTGGTTGACTATATGGAAAAATTCCAAACGGATAAATATCTTGAACTGTGCGAGATGTTGGGGAACGGCATATTAACCATGATGGACCGGAATACGGGGAAATATTATCACGTGCTGTATTACGGTGAAAGTGGGCGCAGTGACTTCTCGCGAAAAGCGGAATACCGGACAGTATATTATGATGGTGAAGCCACTCTTGCTCTGGCCAAGCTTTATGGCTTAACCGGTGACGAGAAATGGCTCAATGCCGCAAAAGCAGCTGTTGAGAATTTCATCAGAGAGGACTACGTAATTTACAAAGACCACTGGGTCGCTTATGCCATGAACGAAATTACAAAGTATGTGGACGACGGCCGCTACTATGAATTTGCGCTGAGAAACGCCAATGAAAACCTCGATAAAATCTATTTCCGGGGTACCTCATACCACACTTATATGGAATTGTTGATGGCAACATTCGAACTTTACGACAGGATGCTTCAAAACAATATTAAGATTGACTATATGGAAAAGTTCGATGACAAATATTTTATTGAAACTATTTTCTACAGGGCTGACCATATGCTGAACGGTTACTTTTACCCCGAATACGCGATGTATTTGAAAAAGCCGGCCAAAATTCTGGATACTTTCTTTGTGCGCCATGACGGGTACAGGATCAGGATAGACGATGTGCAGCACTTCCTGGGCGGATATGCCCAATACCGGGATAAATATGATAAACTGCTATTTTATCGGGGGAAGCTGGCACATACAAGCAGCGGCCTGCATCAGGCTCCCGCAATTACTGACGAGCCGGCTTTGGATACCGACTGATAAGATTAAAATAATAAAGTTCACCTGCAGGAAAACAGCTCAACACGTATAGTGGCGGGCTGTTTTGGTTTGGGGCATTAATATTTAGCTTTGCATACATGAGCTCAAAGCTTTTTATTGACAAAATTCCCTGGCAGGACTATTATGTAATAGTAGTTTAGTAAATTACTAATTTAGTAAATAAAATGGAGGCAAAAAAATGAAAATACCGACCACTTTAAAGCACAAGCCGGTCATCGTGTGTGAAAACTACGGGAATGTTGACGGCAGGTACGCCTATAAATCAGACGCCAAGGGCCTTTCACTGGGGCTGGCCCAGTGGAATGACCGCGGCAAGGTGGATATATCCGCCAAAGTATGGCGGTATACAGGCGAAAAATGGTCCAGGCAGTCTGAAGAAATGCCCCTGCACCGCGTACTCGACCTGGCCATCCTGGTCTGCCGGGGGAAACTGCATTTTCAGGAGGCTTATCAGTATGAGAAACTATATGACACAGAAAACCCTGTTATAGACCGGGTCGGGTTGCAGGGTGACGCCATGACGGTGGCCGTATGTACTGATAATGAAAAGATTAACGAGGACATTGCCTTATTCAGGCAGGTTCTCAGCAACGACGATGAAATTCTCGGAGAGCGGCTGCATACTTTAGCAAGGATTCTGAAGGAGATGGGTTATTGACAAATGGGCAAGAGAAATAAGAAGATCAACATTTCGGTTTTTTTAGACGATGACGGGAGAATTGCCCAGATCCCCGTTCCGAACAGGACTAAAATTCCTGTGCTGGCTTATTTGGCGGGAAAATACGAGGACGACCGTGTTTACAGCGAAAAAGAGGTCAACGCTATTATAGACGAGTGGCATACGTTCGGAGACTATTTCATATTGAGAAGGCTGCTGGTCGATTACAATTTTCTTGGGCGGACACCGGACGGGGCAAAATACTGGGTGGTCAGGAAAGAGGAAGGTAAAGCAGACATTGTCTGATACAAGAGAAATATAAACGTTTAGCATAAGCACACGGGAACACAAACGGGAGAAAAGATATACAAAAGGAAAGGACACCTTAGATGGACAGAAAAAAGGAACTAAAGATGCAGTACAAGCAGATGAAGCCGCAGATGGGCATATTTATTATCCGTTCCAAGGTTAATAACAAGTGTTTTCTTAAAACAACTCAGGATCTGAGAGGCGTGCTCAACGGCACTAAAGTCAGGCTGGAAGGCGGTTTTCACCCCAACCGGGAACTGCAAAAAGAATGGAAAGAATTTGGCCCCGAAAATTTCACAATAGAAATCCTGGAGAACCTGGAATACGACAAGGACGAGTCAAAAACCGACTACAGTGCGGAACTGGAAGTGCTGCAGATGCTCTGGGAGGACAAACTGACCGGGGAAAACATGGAGTTTTACAAAAAAAGAATATAGCCGGGTATTTAACCGAATGGCGGTTTTTTTTTAAAAATATTCAGGTTCATAATATTATCTTAAAAATTTCGAATATTGGAGGAGAAAGCTACTGATTGTTGAAAAATTTAATCAGGGTGTTACTCCCGTTGTGTTTGTTAAGTAACGTCGGTTATTAATAACAAAAGAAAGATTTTATTACGATGGAAAAACTTTTTCACGCGCGTCGCATTTTAAAACGAAAAATGATCAGGGAGCAGCTTGGCCATACATTTGACTATCCGCTGACGCTGGTGGTGGCGGCGATGGGCTATGGCAAGACTGTTGCGGTAAGGGATTTTCTTGACGAGATGAAAGCAGATTATGTATGGCTGAATGTAGAGAGCGACGAGACGTCAGCCCACATTATCTGGAACTCCCTTACCAGGCAATTTGCCGAAAATGAGCCGGAAATCGGGGCCCGTCTAAACGCCCTGGGTTTTCCCGCCAGCGCATCGCACAGGGACAGAGTATTTGATTTAATAGAAGAATGGACGTATCTGAAAAATAAAGTACTGGTAGTTGACGACTACCATTTTGCCAACCTGCCGGAGTTGGATATGCTGCTGGAGAAGCTTGTGAGGAAGAGGATCACGGATCTGCATCTTTTAATTATTTCAAGGACAAGACCGGAAATTAATATTGAAGACTTAAAGCTGAAAGGGTATTGCCACCAGCTGAAAAGCTCCCTGTTCGAGCTGTCGCAGGACGAAATAAAGGATTATTTCCAGCTTTTTGGCCGGGAAATTTCCGATTCTACGGCAAAACAGGTTTGGGAGATAACCGAGGGCTGGATTACGGCTGTTTACCTGGTTTGCCGGAGATACCTGGAAACCGGCAGGCTGGAGGCGGGGGTAGACCTGCACGAACTGATTAATACAACAGTAATGGGACGTTATACGGAAAATGAAAAAAGACTGCTGATGGCCCTTTCCACCCTGGACAGCTTTACACTGCCACAGGTGGAATACATCACGGAAAACAGGGCGGCGCCGGGGATGGTTCAGAAACTGAGCCGTGACAGTTCTTTTATCCGCTTTGACGAGCGGTCACAAAGATATACGATGCACAACATTTTTGTTGGTTATTTAAGAGGGCTCCTCGAAGAACAGTCAGACCAAACGGAAGTCCTCAATTTATACAGGCGATCCGGCGAGTGGCATATTGCCAACGGTTTTACTCTCACAGGAATGAGATTATTCCTCAAGGCCAAAGAATACGACCTCATTCTGAAAGAGTTTGAGAAACGGGGTATAGCCCGGGTGCTTGACACTGCCGCACAGGATATTGTGAAATTATTTGAGCAAATCCCTGTTGATGTGAAATACCGGCATCCCATCGGTTACCTGACCTATGCGAATTTTTACCTTCCCAGAGTAGATATGGAGGGCGGCGCCCGGCTCCTCTCAGAAATCGAAGCTTACTATCAAAACGACAGCCTCGTTTCGCCCGCCCTGAAGAGGCGGATAGCAGGGGAGATCGAACTGGTAAGGAGCTTTCTTTTCTTTAATGATGTGCGCAGGATGAGCGTATCCCACTTAAAAGCCCATGCGCTGCTGGACGGTATTTCCCGCATTGCCAACAAAGACATGATGTTAAACTTCGGCTGCCCCAGCCAACTTTACCTTTACTTCAGGGAAGAGGGGGATATGCTGGGGTTAGTGGAATTTGCGGAGAGCAACTTCCGTTACTACGAGGAATTATCCGGCGGCTGCGGCAAAGGCTTTGAATGCCTGATCAGGGCTGAATACAGCCTGGAAAGGGGCGACCTTGACCAGGCCGAACTCAATGCCTACAAGGCAATTTACAGAGCAGAGACCATGGAGCAGATACCCATTATCATTTGTGCCACCTTTACCCTGGCCCGGCTTTACGCGGCAAGGGGCAAATTTCAGGAAGCAGCAGACCTTCTTAACGAATTAACTATCAGATTAGCTGAGTATAATAACCCCATTTTCATGAACTCCCTGGATTTATGTTACGGCTACCTGGGCGGCATAACAGGCGAACCCCTGAGCTTTGCCGGGTGGCTTAAAAACGGTGATATGAAGTATGATGAAATGTTTTACCAGGGATTGGCTTTCAATTACCTCGTCCACGCCAGGTATTTACTGCTGGAGGGAAATTATCTTAAACTGGAAGTGCTCTGTGAGGAGATGCGCCAGCTTTTTTCCATCTTTAATAACTTGCTCGGCCATCTCCACACCCATGTGCTTGACGCCATTGCTAAGAACCAATTATATGGCCCGGAAAAAGCAAAAATAGCCCTGCGGCAGGCATTGGCCATCGGCCGGGCCGACGGTATTATACTGCCTTACGCCGAGTATGGTGAATACATTCTAGATATCCTTGCTGACCTGGCCAGGGAAAGCAAAAAGGACAAATACCTGGACAGGCTTGTTAACGAATCAACACAATACAGGCGCAACCTGGTGTCTGCCGGCAAAAACAAATCACCAGTTTTAAAGCTGACAGAGCGTGAGAAAGACATACTGAGACTCCTGATTGAAGGCCAACCCAACAAGGAAATAGCGGGCCGTCTTTTTATCGCTGAAATTACTGTAAAAAAAACCATCACGTCCATTTACCGGAAGCTGGGGGTAAGCAGCCGTGCGGCAGCTGTCAGAAAAACCATGGAACTGAAGCTTATCTAAAAAAATTTAAATACAGGAGTGTCTACAACCGGAATCAAATATTAAAACCATGCTTAGAGCGGTATCAAGAAAGTTGTGCCTTATAACAGGCGGAACAACTGGTTGCCGCTTTTTTGTCGTTATGCCACAACTTTAAAAACCATTGATTTTATACGAACGTATAATTATAAAATTTAAAAATTATTGTTAGTATTTTTTTAGTATGTGGTCATAGTCCCTTAATAATTCTGGAAGGTGTAGGTATGGCGAGAATAATCAAAGTCGTTCCCGACCACGACTATACCCTGACAATAGAACTCAGCAATAACCACCGCATTATCTACGACATGCGGACCAGGCTGCAAACCACCCGTTTCTGCGGGCTGGCGGATATAAAAAAATTTCTTGCCGTCAGGGTAGAGCATGAAAACACGTTGGTGTGGAATAACCTTTGCCAGATAACAATCGACGAGATTATCAGCATGGTTGAGAGATAATTGTTTTCTTGGGCAGGCTGGTTATTAATCCAGGCACCTTCACCCGGTGGAGCCGGTTTTACTCAATCTATTACTAAATGCCTTCTGCCCCCTGGAGACCAACACTCCCGGGGGTGTTTTCTGTCATGGGGTTCAGGTGGGACAGAGGGAAGGTCCCTTGTCCCCGGTCCCCTCACTAAATTTTTGACGATAATTGTCGAATACTGGAGGAGAATCCTTCTGTACGTGGAAAAAAATGATAATGAGATATACGGTTTTAAGAGGAGTAAAACAATGGCCATAAGCACATTATACGAAGCCGGGCTGGTCAGAACCAAATACAGCATTCCTGGAGCCGGCTACTACCTGATATCACGTGAGCGCCTCAACGATAAGTTGAATGATTCAACCAGGCACAAGCTCACCCTGGTAACAGCGCCCGCGGGTTATGGTAAAACAACTGCCGTCCTTGGATGGCTGGAAAAGTCAAATCTTCCCGCAGCCTGGTTGTCAGTTGATGACAACGACAACAACCCCATGCTGTTCTGGCGCTACATATGTGCCGCCCTGGAGGATATGGCGGCCGGCATAACCCGTGACACAGAATATGTTTTTTCGTCGCAGGAACTGATCAAGGCAAATATCCAGATAAACATCCTTATCGACAGGCTGGTGGGGATGGAGTCCGACTTCATGCTGGTTATCGATGATGTGCATTTAATTACCAACCCGTTGATTTCTAAAGGACTGTCTTATTTAATAAACTACCTGCCGCCCAGGATGCACCTGGTACTGATAAGCAGGACAGAGCCAGAGCTGGAACTGGCAAAGCTTGAAATCAAATCTCAGCTGCTCAGGATCGGCACAAAAGACCTTACCTTTCGAGGGGAAGAAATCTCTAGATTTTATAAGATAAGGGGTTTCCCACTCGACAACAAGGATGTTGAAAAGGTAGAGAACTATACCGGGGGCTGGGCCGCGGCTTTAGTTGCCATAGCTATGTCTATAGAGAAAGACACCGTCAGTAATGACATTGTGGCCGGCATTGCACGCAGCGGTCATGGTATCTACCAATACCTGAAGGATGAGGTAATCGGATCCTGGCCGTTGGAAAAAAAGATGTTTGCTTTGAAAACCTCCGTGCTTGAAACGCTTTGCGAACCCTTATGCGATGCGGTTACAGGAGAGAGTAACGGGGCGTGGATGTTGCAGGATTTCAGAGAACGAGACGAGTTCCTCATATTTTTAGATGATGAAAAACATATCTACAAATACCATCATCTTCTTAAAGATTTCCTTTACGAGCTCCTTAAAAAATCAGACCCTGCCGGGCTTTTAGAGCTGCATGCCAGGGCCGCAGCCTGGTATCGTGAAAAAGGGCTTGCTTCCCATGCTATTGATCATTACTTAAAAGGACAAATGTATGATCGTGCCTTGACGTTGATAGAACCCCAACTGGCTGATTTTGCCGGAAGAAATGATTACGACACGGCAATGACCTGGATAAACCGGCTGCCTGAGTCATACAGGGTAAACAGCCTTGATATTGCCGGCTTATACTCGGATTATTACGCTTCAATGAACTGCTTTGACTTGTCCCAAAAATGGATTGACAGGATTAAAGAACTTGCTGTTGAAATCGATGACCCGCGCCGAAAACTGTATGCCAAAGTGTTATTCAGTTTGGCAAGTGCCAACCTGCTCATGAGAGAAGGGAAGATGGAAGAATTACTATCCTTAATGAAGGATGTTAAGGAAAATGAATATAGTTACTATAAAACGTTGGAATACTTTGATTTCAACATTTCAGACATATATTTCTACCGTTGCCCCATCTACAAGGGGGCAATCTTATTCGGGGAAAAATATAATGAATTCTCTGAGATTGCCAGGAAATTAAGGACAGTAATTACAAAACATCCGGGATACGCCCCTCTTGCGGCAGGCGAATACCTGTATGAAAACAACAGGTTGGAAGATGCCCTCCCATACCTGCTCAAGGCCCTGGAAGAGGCGCGGTCCGCTAATTGTCCCGGAACTCTTGTCCCCGTGATGGTGGATTTAGCCCGAATAAAAAGGGCTCGGGCGGATTTGCCGGGAGCTTTTGCCGCCCTGGAAGAGTGTGAAAAGCTCCTTCAAAGTATAAACAAAATCCACTGGAATTATTTAATTAACGCCTACAGAACCTGTTTATATCTGGATACAGGAGATATGGATATGGCAGACAAGTGGATTGGTTCCAGCAAACTAAATATTTACAGTGAGATAAACAGGATTAAAGAATTCGAACTTATTGTATACGCCAGGGTTTTGATGGCCAAAAACCGTACTGACGATGCCGGGCTTTTGCTGGCCAGACTTCTGTCCTTTACCAAAGCTGAGGCGAGGCTGCACAGCAGGGTAGAAATATTGAACCTGCTGGCTATGCTGGCATATAAAAGAGGTGAACTTACCAGTGCGGTGAACTGCATGAAAAAGTCACTCACCACAGGTATACAAGAAGGCTTTGTCAGGAGCTATGTTGATGAGTTTGAACCAATAATCAACGTTTTAAAGCAAACTGTCAGCCACTTAAGGAATGAGGAAGGCCCAGACGCAGACCTGACAGCCTATGCTAAAAAACTGCTCAGGCAAACACAGGCCAATATGCGGGTGCTGTTACCTGCCAAAAGTGAAGCTGCTGCCGCAAGGTTAAAAAGCATTTTAACAGCGCAGGAGATAAAAGTGCTGGAACTGCTCTATTCGGCACACACTAACGAGGAGATCTGCTCTAAACTGAATATCGGCCTGAGAACCGTTAAGACCCATACGGGCAATATTTACAGCAAACTTGGGGTGAAAAACCGCGCCCAGTGTATCAAGCTGGTCCGTGAAACAGGCCTTTTGGATTAGATGATTGACTGACAGACTGACAGGGTTTTATAAACCAAATTCAATTTTATGCTTTGTCCCATATCCATATTATGAAATAAAAACATGCAGGAGATATGCATAGCTCTTTTTTGTATTTGGCGTACTTTGGTACGACTCTTATTTTCCATTTTTGTAGTATTATAAAAAGTACTTAAAAAACTGCATCAACCCGTTTATTAACTATAAAATTTCAAAATAAACAACTAGGGCAAACTCGCCGAAAGGCGGGGACGCAAAGCCAGCGGGCCTACAAGTTTGTGCACTTAAGGCAGCCGGGCTGCTGAATGGTTACCTATTCAGTCAGTTTGGGCTGCTTTTGTGTCATATATTTGCCAGTAAAATGATAGGTTCTAGAAGTTCGATAATGGTAGACAGGTCATACTTTAAGCTCAGACTATATCCATAAAGAGAAGAGGTGGACACCGGGGAAAGGACAGCAGGGTAATCACGGCGGATACAAGCAAATGTTGTTATGCAGGGATTTGCTTCAAAAAAGGGAGGCTGTGAAGCACGGCCTGAAAATGGACACTTGGGCCGTGCGGAGCCAGTAGTGTAACCGGCCCTCTTAGACTTAAATTTTTAGGAGGGAAATGTATGCAATCAATGAGAAAATTTAGGAAACTGGGTTTGTTGCTTGTTTTGACAATAGTGCTTAGCATAATGTCTGCGGGAATGGCTTGTGCGTTAGAGGGATCGACAGATTACAGATTGCCAGGTGTTGCCAGCGAAAGTATCGTACCAGGCTGTAGTAGTTGGCTTAACCCAGGAAGTATAGTTAACGATGGTAGCTCTTTCGCTATGTTTCCCGGTGGAACTGGTTCAATATCTTATTATCTTAGAGGATCAAATTTTGGCTTTACCGAAACCATGATTCCAAGTGGGGCTACAATTACTGGGATAGAAGTTTCTGTTAGGCGCATAGCAACTCCAAATGATGATATTCAAGATTACTATGTCAGTTTAATAAACGCATCAGGCTCTATTCTTGAAACAAACAAAGCGAACATTGGCGTGAGTTGGCCTACGGATGCGGATGGTTTTTTATTTGGGGACGAAGGTATATCGGCTACTTATGGCGGACCTGGTGATCTTTGGGGGCTTACCAGTTGGAATGTTGCTGATATTTTAGATCCCGACTTTGGCGCAGCGCTGTCAGTTGTTATTAATGCTACTGCAGATAACGCTGTCGCTGGTGTTGATTCCATGAAAATCAAGGTGTATTATACAGTCGAAGGGCAGATAACACCTACCCTTTTGGTAACCAACTCTCCGGTGGCCTACAACGGTTCACCACAAGCTGCGGCAGTTTCCGGTTCAGTTGATGGTGTGGTAAGTGATATTAAGTATGATGGGTCTTCTGACATGCCAACCTCTGCCGGGACTTATGCGGTAACGGCAGACTTTACTCCAACTGATACAACAAACTACGCCAGTTTGGACGACGCCTCCGCCGGCAGCTTCGTGGTCAGCCAGACTGCGCCGGTTCTCTCGGTAACCAACTCTCCCGTAACCTACAACGGTTCGCAGCAAGCTGCGGAAGTATCCGGCTCAGTTGCCGGTGTGGTAAGTGATATTAAATATGACGGGTCATTTACTGTTCCAACCGCTGCCGGAACTTATGCGGTAACAGCAGACTTTACACCAACCGATACCACAAACTACGCCAGTTCGGACGACGCGTCCGCCGGCAGCTTCATTATCAACCAGGCAACGCCTGTTCTTTCGGTTACCAACTCTCCGGTAACCTACAACGGTTCACCGCAGGCTGCGGCAGTTTCCGGATCGGTCGATGGCGTGGTCAGTGATGTTAAATATAACGGTTCATCAACAGTGCCGACCGATGCCGGTACTTATGCGGTAACAGGGGACTTCACACCAAATGATACAGTTAACTACACCAGCTTGGACGACGCCTCCGCCGGCACGTTCACTATTAATCAACTGACGGTAACACATACAGTTACAGTTACAGTAGCAGCCGACTCGACTGCGGGCGGTTGGGTCAGCGGCGAGGGGACTTTCGAAGAAGGTGCTATAGTTACAGTCACTGCCACCGTCAACGCGGGCTACAGCTTTGTCAACTGGACCGAGAACGACGCAGAAGTAAGCACCAGCGCCGTGTATGAGTTTATCATGGGCACGGCTGACCGCACCCTGGTGGCTCATTTTGCGCTCATACCCACGTACAACGTCAGCGTATCTGCCAGCCCGGCTGAAGGCGGCAGCGTCAGCGGCGGAGGGTCCTACGCGGAAGGCGCCAGGGTAACGGTCACCGCCGCCGCCAACCCGGGTTACAGCTTTGTCAACTGGACCGAGGGTTCCAATGCAGTCAGCACCAAAGCCACCTATAGATTTACTATGGGAACGGCCGACCGTAACCTGACAGCCAACTTCCAGGCTGCCGCTCCAGGGTGGCCAAAGGGGATCAGGTTATCGGCCACTGCAGTGACTTCCAACAGCGTTACCCTGACCTTGAACCAACCGGTTCCGGAGGCTGTAGAATATATAGTTTACTATGGGGAACAGTCCAAAACATTTAGTGCAGGCGCCGGCACAACATTTGTAATTGACGGGCTTAGCAAGGGCACTTCCTATACCTTTACCGTCCAGGCCGGGTACGCAGGGGATATTGAAACCACTAACGGTCCTTCGAAAAAGGTAAGGACAAAGTAATATGTGTTGATACTAAATATTTCTGATTAAGTCTCCTACATGAAGCATATCAGAAAATAAATCAATGCCTTCGTTTCCGGTACATCCGGAGCCGGAGGCATTTTTGTCTGGAAACGGAGAAAAGGCCCAACTTCAGGCGAGGATCGGGCCTATTATTGACATATGTTCAATACAGCGTATAATAAATAACAACATAATCATAAAGGAGAAAGAGAATGAGCAAAGACTGCGACCAAAAATGCGGCAATTGCGGTGAGGACTGTGCTGAAAGGAAGGATTCACCCAAAGATTTTCTCGTAAAACCGCACGAACTGAGCAATATCAAAAAAGTTATCGGCATTGTCAGCGGCAAGGGGGGGGTCGGCAAATCGCTGGTGACGTCATTGCTTGCCGTAACGATGAAAAGGAGGGGCTACAATACAGCCATCCTCGATGCGGACGTTACCGGGCCGTCCATACCCAAAGCTTTCGGGATCAGGGAGAAGGCGACGGGGAATGAGCTCGGCCTGCTGCCGGCAAGGAGCAAAACCGGCATCGAAATCATGTCGATAAACCTGCTGCTGCCGGATGAAACGGATCCGGTTGTCTGGAGGGGCCCCATTATCGGAAATACGGTAAAGCAGTTCTGGACAGAAGTAATCTGGGGCGACGTGGATTACATGTTCATTGATATGCCGCCAGGCACGGGGGACGTTTCTCTTACCGTGTTTCAATCCATACCTGTGGACGGGATAATAATTGTAACATCACCCCAGGAGCTGGTTTCAATGATAGTGTCCAAGGCCGTCAAGATGGCAAAAATGATGGATATCCCGATTATCGGCGTAGTTGAAAACATGGCGTATTTCAAGTGCCCTGACTGCGAGAAAAAACATCAAATATTCGGTAACAGCCACATTGAGGAAATCGCCCGGCAGCATAAAATCGATGTGCTGGCCAGGCTGCCCATCGATCCAAGGCTTGCGAAAGTTTGCGACAGGGGACTGGTTGAACTTTTCGAAGGCGACTGGCTTGAAAAAGCGGCCGACAGCCTGGAGATGCCGGGTTTTTCAGGCGGCCGGGAATGCTGACAGCTTTAGGCGGTGGTGCCTGGAAGGCAACAAATTTGTTTGATAATGTTGAGTAGGGAGGCGCTGGAGTGTAAATAGCGCCTCTTTTTTAATAAGATGTCAGTGGGACGGGGTTATAGATTTTTTCTGTAAAATAAATGAATAGTTTAACCCTGCGGAGAAGCAGCCCTCATTGTCCTTGGAAGGATAAGACAACGAGGGCTGCTTGTGTTTTCCCTGCTGTGGCAAATCTGACGGATATCGTTCGATAAAGGGAAAGAGTCTGTTTTGTTGAAAATATTATAGAAGGCCATAGGTAAGTTATTTTATGGGGGGTGTTTGGAAATTGTCCAGGGAGGAAATGTGTTTGCTTGAAGGCACTTTATTGAGCGACACCAATAATTTCAGGCGAATTCTGCTTAGTATAGCTGACGGAGTATACATGACTGACCGGAACAGAAGGATTATTTTTTGGAACCGGGCCTGCGAGGAAATTACCGGCTTTAGTGCGGAATACACTCTAGGACACAAATGTTCCGATAATATATTGAACCATGTTGATGCAAACGGGAACCCGCTGTGTGAAAACGACCTGTGCCCCCTGCACCAGTGCATGGTCAAGGGGGCGCCCGGCGACAAACCGGTCCTGGTGCGGGCCAAGCGGCGTGACGGCTCACGTGTAATTGTGGAAGTAAGCGTGGCGCCCATCATAGGGGATAACGGAGAAGTAATCGGCGGCATAGAAGTATTCCGGGACGTAACACTGCTGCAGGAACTGAAAGAGACCAAGGCCAGTTTCCTGTCAGCTGTCACCCACGACCTTAAAGCGCCGCTGACCGTAATCAAGGGCTTTCTGGAACTGGTTTTAGCCGGTGACGCGGGCAGTTTGAATGAAACGCAGAAGGATTTCCTGGGCAGCGCCCTGGAAGAATGCGACCGCCTGAACAAGCTTCTGGGCGACCTGTCGGACCTGGCCCGTTTTGAGGCTACCGAGTTCTCTTTTTCCCCGCGGCCGGTAGACATTGTGCCCTTGTTGCGGCAGGCCCAGCATCTTTTTGCTATTGAGGCGGAACAAAAAAGGCTGGAACTTAAAGTTGATCTGCCGCAGTCATTATGTGTGGCCGGGGACAGGGACAGGTTATACCAGGTAATCACCAACCTTGTTTCCAACGCGATTAAATACACGGAAAAAGGGTTTGTACATTTGTCCGCTGAAGTGTCTGGCGATAAGGCGATCATTTCGGTACGGGACAGTGGCATTGGCATGAGCCGTGAAGAACATGGAAAAATATTCGACCAGTTCTATAGAGTTGACAACCCGGCCACGCGAAAAGTGGGAGGCACGGGTATCGGGCTGTCTATCGTCAAAAAAATTGTGGACATGCACAATGGAGAAATTACTGTTCAAAGCGAACCCGGCCAAGGCAGTATTTTTCAAATAAGCCTGCCCCTGTGCGAAAAAGAACCAGGGGGACTTACCTAGTGCCTCTTTTTCTTGCCTGGGTTATTTGGCCTTTTCAAGTTCCAACAGACGAGCCTTTATATCCAGCCCTCCTCCAAAACCGGTCAGCTTTCCATTGGCTCCGATTACCCGGTGGCAGGGGATAATAATAGGGATCGGGTTGCGGTTACAGGCTTGCCCCACCGCCCTTGAGGCTTTTGCGTTACCCACGCTTTGGGCTATTTCCTGGTAACTCCGGGTTTCGCCATAAGGAATATTGAGGAGGCTTTTCCAAACACGCAGCATGAATTCTGTGCCGGAGGGAGCAAGGGGCAGGTCAAATTCTTTGAGCTTTCCCGCCAGGTAGCCATGCAGCTGCCGGGCTGCTTCTTTTAAAATGCCGGTTTCATAGATGATGTTGTTCCGGGGTATTTGCTCATTCTCAAAAAAAATATTTGTGATACAGCCCCTGTTTTCAGCTATGCCTATTTCCCCGATGGCGGTCTGGTAGAAAAATATATTATTCATTTATTTCAGCCTCCTGTTCAAATGCTGTGCGACAGAGGGAACGGTTCTTGTTGTTGCAAAAGCGACAGAGGGGACGGTTCTCATTGTCGCAAAATTGAGTGATGCGCAGGTAAATGACAAGAGACCTGTTTCACTTGTCCCGGCAATATGGCCGGCATCATTTGCGCTGCAGGGAACCAAGGATGCTCCGCCAGAAAAAATTTTCAACTATCATATTATACCACGAAGGTTTTCTGATTTGGCAGGAGGATAATCTAATGAATTTCAATAATTGGATGGTATAATTAATCAACCAATTGGCTGTTGTTAACCTCTGAAAAGGCAAATATACTAATTTCAAGCATTCCAACTTTAGAGGGGAGTAAAAATGAATTATAATTTTGCCGAGAGGGTCAGCCAGATGGAGAGTTCGGTAATACGGGAAATATTAAAGGTAACCGAGCGGCCCGAGGTTATCTCATTTGCCGGCGGACTGCCGGCTCCCGAACTTTTTCCCATAAAAGAAATCAAAGAAGCTTTTTGTGAGGTCCTGGAGGGGGATGACCCGTCCGCCCTGCAGTACAGCACCACTGAAGGGTATCTGCCCCTACGCGGGTACATAGCGGCCAGGATGCGGGAAAAAGGGGTAGAGGCCGGGCCTGATAATATCCTGATTACCAATGGCTCTCAGCAGGCGCTGGACCTGCTGGCCAAGCTGTTTGTCGATCCCGGGGATGTAGTTTTAGTGGAAAAACCCAGTTACCTGGGAGCAATTCAGACATTTCGCAGCTACCAGGCCGGGTTCTGCCCGGTGCCTACTGATGACCAGGGTATAGATATTGACGCGTTGGAATTGGCAATAAAGAAACAAAATCCAAAAATGATTTACCTTACTCCCACTTTCAAAAACCCGACCGGTGTAACCATGAGCCTTGAAAGGCGCCGGGCGGCGGCAGATTTGCTGGGGAAATACGGAGTGCCCCTGATCGAGGATGATCCTTATGGGGACCTCAGGTACAGCGGTGAGCCGCTTCCCCCGGTCAAGTCGTTTGACGATGCCGGCCGGGTGATCTACCTGAGTACGTTTTCCAAGACCATAGCACCAGGGTTGCGCCTGGGCTGGATTGTTGCCGGCCGCGAATTGATCCGGAAGCTGGTGCTGGCCAAGCAGGGGACCGACCTGCATACGGGTACACTGGTACAGCGGGCGGTATACCGCTACCTGGAAAAAACCGATGTTTCCGGCCACGTCCTAGCCATCCGCAGGGAGTACGGCCGGCGCCGGGATATTATGCTGGAGGAGATGCGGCAGAACTTTCCGGAAGGCATTTCCTGGACCAGGCCGGACGGGGGGATGTTTCTCTGGGTTACCATGCCGGAGCACATTGACACTATACAACTGCTGGAAAGGGCAGTAGAAGAAAACGTGGCTTATGTGCCGGGGGCGCCTTTTTATACGGACAGAGAAGGACTTAATACGATGCGCCTGAACTTTTCCAACTCCACCCCGCACCAGATCAAAAGCGGCATCAGGCGCCTGGCCCGCCTTTTTGCCAGTTGCCTGCACTGATTGAAAAAGTCGTGTTGTGTTTTTCTTATCTTTTAGCTCCAGGAAAGGAGTATTTTTATGAATATTAGGTTCGAGCCGATGACGGTGACGCACTGCGGGGAAGTAATGGATATCTTCAATTATTACGTGGAAAACAGTTTTGCCGCCTACCCTGAGCATAAGCTCCCAAACCAGTTTTTTGGCATGTTCCTGGAGATGACCAGGGGTTACCCGGCGTATGTAATAAAAAATAATGATGACGGCAGAGTTATAGGCTTTTGTTTTCTCAGGGCTTACAACCCCATGCCGGTGTTCAGGGAAACAGCTGAGATAAGTTACTTTTTAGATCAGAAAGAGGTCGGCAGGGGCATCGGCAGAGAAGCCCTGTCTCTGCTGGAAAGAGAAGGCGGCAGGATGGGGATAAAATACATAATGGCAAACATATCGTCGCGTAACGAAAAGAGCTTGCAATTTCACAGGAAGAATGGCTTTACTGAATGCGGCAGGTTTCATAATATCGGGCGTAAAAAAGATGTGCATTTCGACGTGGTGTGGATGGAAAAGGAGATAGTGTAGCATTGTTTCAAACGTGTCAAGGGGACGGTTCTTGTGACACGTTTGAAAAAAGCGTGTCAAGAGAACCATCCCCTTGACACGTTGTGGAGGAGGTTGACAGTGAAAATAAACTTAGACCGTGAAAGCCGCACCCCTTTATACCTGCAGATAAAAAACCAGGTCCGCCAGCTGATACTGGGACGGGTCCTGCAGCCGGGTTATCGCCTGCCCCCGGAAAGAAAGCTGGCCGCAGCCCTGGGCGTAAACCGGAGCACGGTGGTAAACGCTTACCGTGAACTGGAGGCCGATGGGCTGATCGAGTCTCACGTGGGCAGGGGGACTGTAGTTAAGTATGTTCCCGACAGGGAAAGCGGGGATGAAGCATATTCCACGGTACAGCCCCCGGCCTGGAAAAACCTGTTCAGCAGCCGGGCTTCTAGGATGTTCAATCCTTTTATAAGCGATATGCTTGAACTGGTTACAAGTGAAGATACTATATCATTGGCCGTGGGAGTGCCCGCACGCGAGTTTCATCCCTCAGAAGATTTTAACAATATAATTTCAGGGTTGATCAATAAAGAAGGCGGCTGTCTTTTTGAGCACGGGCCTACCGCCGGGCATTATCCCCTGCGTGAATACCTGGCGCAATTTATGCGTAATAAGGGTATCCAGGCCGGGCCGGATAATATTATTATTCTCTCGGGTTCTCAGCAGGGATTGGATTTAGCGGCTAAAGTCCTGATAGAACCGGGAGACCCGGTGGTAATAGAAGAGCAAACGTATATGGGCGCCATCCAGGTTTTTGCCACAGCCGGGGCTCGCATATTAAGTGTTCCCATGGACGAAGAGGGAATGAGGCTGGATATCCTGGAGCAGCTTGTTTCCCGCTACAGGCCGAAGCTAATTTATACCCAGCCCACTTATCAAAACCCGTCCGGCATCACCATGAGCGGCAGCCGGCGCAGGGATCTTTTAAGGCTGGTCTATCGTTTTCACGTGCCTGTTATAGAGGACGACCCCTACAGTGAGCTTTGTTTTGAAGGGGGCCCGGTTTCTTCACTGAAGTCACTGGACGCCGCCGATCATGTAATTTATCTCAGCACGTTCTCCAAGATGCTTTTCCCAGGCCTGCGCCTGGGCTGGATGGCGGCGCCGGCGGACCTTGTCCGGCAGCTGCTGATGGCAAAACAGCTCGACGACCTGCACACCAACAGCCTTGCCCAGTGGGCGGTCAATAAATATTGCCGGGAGGGACTGCTCCAGGGACACCTGGAGAAGGTAAGAGGAGAGTATCATAAAAGGAGAGACGCCATGCTGGCATCCCTGGCGGAATACGCGCCGTCCGGCCTGCGGTGGAGCCGTCCCGCGGGCGGCTTCCACGTCTGGTGCCGCCTGCCGGAAGGGGTCCAGGCCGGCAGCCTGCTGGCCTATTCGGTTGAAAAAAAAGTGGCCTTTGTGCCCGGCGGCATATTTTACGCCAACGGCGGCGGCAAAGAAATGTTTCGCCTGAGCTTTAGCCGCTGCTCACCGGCCAGGATCCGGAAAGGCATATCAATAATTTGCGACGCCCTGCGTGATTTGTCCAATACGGGGCCAGATCACAAAAAAGACACCCGGCATGTAAGGGAAGAGGGGCAGTTGTTTTAAGGATACTTAGCGCTTATAATTTTTTCCCAGGTGCCAGGCTTGGCCAAGATATTCGCCAATGCTGAAATAGCGGTTGTCGAACATGGATAAGACCACCGGCCGCATTTTCTGAACATCGGGTAAATCCCCGGTCAGGTATTTGTCCTCAGTATAGGTCTCAATTATTTCGCCTATTATGATGTAGTCCAGCCCGCCGATATCGAGGACCTCCAAGACTTTGCACTCCATGTTGAGGCTGCAGTCCTCGATCATCGGCGCATTGCCGAGTTCCCCGTAAAATACTTTAAAGAGGCTGCTCTTGTCTGTCTTTTCACCTGAGTAAATGCCTACGTAATCGGTAATCTCCAGCATGTCCTGCGAAGGGATATTCACGCTGAAAGCCTTATTTGCGAGAATGCCCTTGTTAGTGTAGTGCTTTCGGAACGAACCGAAGGCAATCATGCCGGGGCTGTTGTTGACAATACCACAGAAAGCTATTGTCATGAAATTAGGCTTCCCGTCCACATCGGCGCCGACCATGACCACCGGGTAAGGATACAAATACGGTTTATTGCCGAGCTTCTTTTTATCCACTTTTTAATCACTCCTTCTATGACTTATACCGACCGGGTTTAGATGAAGTCATCGTTTACAAATACCAACCGTTTGCATGTACAAACAAATAATTAATAAAAAAATATTACTTTCCGTCAAGCCGTTCACCCGCATCAAAAATTAATTTTGTCAGGCTATCACCCTCCTCTTCCCCAAGAATATCCGAATACCTGTCATACAGGCTGCTCCATGCCTGCTCTATTCTTTCCTGGAGGACAAGACCTTTTTCGGTCAGGTTGATGAGAGAATTTTTCCCCTCCACAGTCCTGGTTACAAAGCCCTTGACCTCCAGCTTGTCAATAAACCTGGTTACCGTGGAAGGAGTAAGATGCAACGCGCTGCCGAGTTCCTGCTGTGAGATGCCCGGGCGCTCATGGACAATCATCAGCAAAAAGGCGTAAGCAGGCGACAGCCCTGTTGGCGCAAATTCTTCCTCGGCCATTTTTGTGATTATTCTGGCCAGCTTGCTGGCGGTAAAATACAGGCAGTTTTTAAGATATTCTTCTATCATGGCAAATTATCCTTAAACATTTGTATATACAAATGTTATCATGGAAATAGAATCCTGTCAAATTGGTATGAACATAATGTCCCTTTTTATACGTTTAAAGGGTATTTAGCTGAAACCTAGAATATGAGATATAAAATTATTTACGGAGGGGTTTTTGTGTTCGTTGGCAATGTTAAAAACTTGGATGAAATAAAAGTAAACGCTCCCGGTGTGATAAACGCCTTCAAAAAAACTTTAATCGGCCCGCGGGAAGGGTGGGAAGGCTGGGTCATGCGACTTTTTACCCTCAGGGAAAGAGGGTGCTCTCCGCTGCACGCGCACCCGTGGCCGCATATTAATTATATCCTGAGCGGCACCGGAGTATTGCTTTTAGATGGAAAAGAAACCCCGCTTAAAGAGGGCTCTATAGCTTATGTCCCCTCCAACGTGGAGCACCAGTTCAGGAGCACCGGTGATAACGATTTCGTTTTCATCTGCATCGTTCCGGAGGAAGGAGACAAGTAACACCTGATTGAGTATGAGAAAACACGGCTGTGTAGCAGCCGGTTTTTTTTTGGGGGGGCCGGGTTCTTTTATACCGTACGACAAGTTTTTTGATAAAAATTCTCAAAAACGTAGGAAATTCATCTCTGTGGATGGAAGTTATAAGAGTAGTAGCAAATTATTCAAAGCGATGTAATGGCGTAATGGGATTATTATTGAGGGAGGGATGATATTTGTCCATGCTTAGAAACACTAGATCGTATCCTTTGATTCTGGTATTGGCGGTATCCTTAACCTTTGTCCTGGGCTGGGGCTCGAAAGCTGAGGGAAGTAAACTTACGGATCTGGGAGAAGCTTCGTGGGCCGAGAAGGCTATAACTGAAATGGAAGCCAGCGGAGTTGTTACCGGTTACCCCGGGGATGTTTATAAGCCATACAATGATGTTACCAAGCTGGAATCTGTGGCTATGCTGATTCGGATGCTGGGGCTGAAAGACCAGGCTGAAGCGGCAGAAAAAACCGGTGCGGATTACGTGCTGCCCCCGGACATTTACTGGGGCAGCGGATACCTGTTCATGGCGGTTGCGCGGGGTATGCTGGACGGGGATTATTTGCACCTGCTGCAGCCGAACGTTCCAGCGACCCGGACCGAAGTGGCCATGTTGGCTTTCCATGCTCTTGCATTAGATCCGGACAGCAGCGAGATGGAATTTAGTGATGCGGACCAGATACCCGCGGATTACCGGGAAGGTGTTGCGGCGGTGGTCAAGAGCGGCATCATGCAGGGGCTTCCCGGCAATGTATTTAAACCGAATGATAATATTAACCGGGCTCAAATTGCTGTTATGATGTCCAAAATTGTGGAATTAAAATATGCCGATCCCTGCCCTGCCAGGCGTGCCGGCGGTACTGTCACAAACATAGAACCAAACAGCCGGGTGATAACTCTGGATTCTGTCGGCAGCATTTTCTATGCTGACGGTTGCGAGTTTTTTCTTGACGGGACCAGTGTTTTACCGGAGGAGCTAAAGAGTGGAGACCATGTTGAAATTATCATGGACAAGAATCAGCACGCAGTTTACGCTAATGCATTGCGACCAACTGATGCCCGGAAATACAAGGGCAGTGTGAGCCTTATCCTTTCATCTGGCGGGGAATACTGGTTAAGTATTATTGGCAATGACGGACAGGAGTTAACCCGTCCGGTGGTACATAACGTTGAAGTTTATTATTCCGGTGAAATGTTAAGTGTTACAGATTTAAACAAGGGAGACTATGTTGAAATACTTGTTTCAAATTATAAAATTATTAAGATAGTTTTCCTCGGGACTTCTACAAGCCTGGAAGGAGAGATAAAGGATCTGGATGATGTTGGGACCATGGGTATAACCATACGCGATGATGAAGGAGACACAACGGAATACGAGGTAGCTGATGATGTAGTGGTAAAGAGAGATGGCCTCAGCATTGATTTTGACGACCTTAACGAAGGCGATAGAGTAAGGTTGGAATTGGACAGCAGTGACCGGATTGATTACGTTGAGGTACTTAAAATGGATCAATTGGAAGGTGAAATAAGAGATCTGGATACCATCGGGACAATGGGAATAGTCATACGCAACGATGATGGAAAAACGACCGAATATGTAGTAATTGATGACGTTAAGGTTGAGCGGGACGGCGACAGAATTGATTTTGATGATCTGGACGAAGGAGATTGGGTAAGGCTGGAACTGAACAGCAGGGATCAGGTATGTTATATAGAAGCAAATGAAGAATACTCTAATGCTGAAGGCACTGTGGATGACCTGGCAAAAGACGGCCGGAAGCTTATCAGGATAAGAAGAAGCAGCGGCAACAGGGTCCAATATGATATAGCAGACGGTGCTGATTTTTACAGATACGGTGATAGGATCAGCCTGGATGATATTGTTATTGGATCTTATGTTGAGGTCCTGCTGGATGACGATGAAGTCATAAAGATTGAGGTCATCAACGATAGGAATATAACTCTGGAAGGCTCGGTAATTTATGTGAATGAAAGGGACAAAAAGTTAAGGGTAGAACAAGTCAGCGGCAACCGGTTCACATACGGCCTGGCGGATGACCCGGACCTGAAAAATCATGGCGGCTACAGTATAGACCTGGATGATATTGAAGAAGACTGGGAAGTCAGGATCAACCTGGAGGACGGGGAAATCACCACCCTGACAGTGTTGAAATAGAATTTTTACAATATATAGTTTTTTACAACATGCTTAATTGCAGAAGTAGGCCCCCTCATTATTTTTTGGAGGGGGCTCTGCCGTTTATATTGCTATAACTTGGGAGGAATTGAAAGCAACCAGTATCTATATAATTAAGAAAGTATATCTAAGGATCAAAAAAATGATAGGGGGTAAATAGCGTTATGAATAAGAAGTGGAAGATCCTTTCCGGTTTTGCCGTGTTTCTTTGCTTGACCCTGCTTATTATACCCAAAGTTTTTCCTGCCTGCAAAATGATGATACAGACGGCAAATGCCTCGACGGTCCCCATGTGCTGCCGGTACGCCTACCAGGTCGAATTGCTTGTCTCAATGTTTGCCCTGCTTGTGGCAGGTTCCCTGTTTTTTATCAGGGGGGCGGAAGGGCGCCGGCTTGGCGGTCTGTTCCTGGTGTCGCTGAGCCTTAGCATAATTCTGGTCCTGCAGCCCTGGGTTATTGGAACCTGCAGCAGCCCTGACATGCCTTGCAACAAAAGCCTGCCATGGTTTTATAGCGCCGGAACACTATTAATGATGACAGGTGTGGTTTTGGCCTGGCTGGCTCCCCGTTCCGCAGCGGAACAAAATGCGGAAAAAGCAGGACGCTTGGCATACAACGGAAAATCCGGCTACGGCACAACCCCTTAAGCGGGCCTGAATTTCTTTTAAAATCTAATTATATTAGATAATCGACCCCCTCCTTGACTGAATATATTTTTCATTTTACAATACAAATGTCATTACAAGGAGGGTATCACATGAAAGTTATAGGCATCAACGGCAGCGCCAGGAGTGACGGTAATACCGCGATCCTTATAAAACGTGTCTTCGCGGAGCTTGAAAAGGAAGGCATCGAGACGGAACTGATCCAGCTTGCCGGCAAGCCAATAAGGGGCTGCATGGCCTGTTACAAATGCATGGAAAATAGAGACAGGCAATGTTCCGTTAAAAATGATTTTTTTAATGAATGTTATGAAAAAATGGTTGAAGCGGACGGTATTATCCTGGGCTCTCCCACTTATTTTTCCGATATGTCGGCGGAGATGAAAGCCCTGATTGACAGATCTGGTTTTGTGTCAATGGCCAACGGCGGTTTGTTAAAACGAAAAGTGGGAGCGGCTGTATCTTCCGTGCGCCGGGCTGGAGCGA
The DNA here is from genome assembly GCF_048984525.1 of Pelotomaculum propionicicum. Taxonomy (GTDB): domain Bacteria; phylum Bacillota; class Desulfotomaculia; order Desulfotomaculales; family Pelotomaculaceae; genus Syntrophopropionicum; species Syntrophopropionicum propionicicum_A. Next base: position 170,113 of record NZ_JBMGJC010000007.1, on the reverse strand, counting down.
TCCACACCATTGACTCAATCAACCACCTGTTTTTTATCAGCCAGATGATCGTGCCCGGCTCGAGCTACTGGAACCTGGGTATTGGTATGGGTAAAGGTGACGTGGAGTCTGATGCGGAAGGGATGCACACCATGCAGGTGCTAGGTGAGAACATGGCCTGGCTGCTGAAAAAGATTAACGGGTAAGGCACAAAGAAATATTTAGTTATATTACCGGAGGCCGGTAATATATACCAGCCCATAATTAAATGTCAAATCACCCTTATGCGTTTTATAATAAACATATAAAGGAAAAACGGCGGGGTGGTCCAAGTGCCTGTTGTAAAAAGGAGTTCCAAAGTAATATCGTTAAGGCAGAGGATGGTAGACCGCGTTTTAGCCGAAAAAGAACTTGTGCAAAACCTGGCTCACCATCTCGGTGTCGATGTGGGCACAGTAAAAAAATGGGTAGTGGAGTGTTATAGCGACGATATGCTGCGCAGCATCCTGGGAGACCTGGCAATGGCCAGAAAAACAAGAAAGAGATAATTTTAAACGAGCCCCTCAAAGGCTCGTTTAATTTTTAACTTACAATCTGGTAAGGGTATAAACTTATATTATTTTTGGCCAAGCCAAGATAAAATTTTTAAATTTCTCATATAGATATTTATTATGTATCATTAGTTAGAATAAGTTTTATTGAATGCGGAGGAGGAATGACATGCGTCCAGAGATGATGAAGATATTCGAAAATATGCGCAGTGACAACGCCCTCAGCATCCAGAGCGCCAGGGAGAGCGGCTTGAGGGTCGTGGGTATTTTCTGCGCTTATTCCCCCATGGAACTGGTGATAGCCGCCGGCGCCATACCGGTCAGCCTCTGCGGCACCAGGCAGGAGCCAATCGCCGCGGCGGAAAAGGTGCTTCCGCGCAACCTGTGTCCGCTGATCAAGTCGAGTTTTGGCTTTGCCGTTACCGATACCTGCCCTTACTTCCGGGCGTCGGAATTTATCATAGCGGAGACGACCTGCGACGGCAAGAAAAAGATGTTTGAGCTGCTCGGGCAGATAAAACCATTGCATGTGCTGCACCTGCCGCAGGGTACAAACCGTCCGGGCGCCCTGCGCTGGTGGCTGGAGGAACTGTATTTGCTCAAGGAGCGGCTGGAGGAACACCTGGGAGTTGCCATTAGCAGCGATGACCTGCGGTCGGCCATCAGGATCTGCAACAGGGAGCGGACGGCCCTTAAGAACCTGCACGAGCTGAACAGGCTTAACCCGGCTCCGCTGACCGGTCTGGATATGCTCACGACCATCTTTGTCAAAGGTTTTAACGTTGACAAGGAGGAAGGCACCGGACTGATCAACCAGCTTGCTGATCAAGTCAGGAATATTGCCGCTCAGGGTATATCGCCCTTTTCAAAGGGCACGCCCCGCATCCTATTAACCGGGTGCCCGGTGGGCATAGGTTCGGAAAAAGTAGTACGCCTGCTGGAAGAGTGCGGCGGCAGCGTTGTTTGTTTTGAGAGCTGCAGCGGCATCAAGACGATGGAATACCTGGTGGATGAAGATGAAAATAGAGATCCGATGGAAGCAATTGCCGAAAGGTACCTGCGGATACCCTGCTCCTGCATGTCGCCCAACCCGGGGCGGCTGGAGCTACTCGGCAGGCTGATTCATGAATACGGTGTGGACGGGGTCGTTGACCTTACCTGGCAGGCCTGTCATACCTATATTATTGAGGGCGAGCTGGTTCGCCGTCATGTAAAGGATAACTTTGGCCTGCCTTATATCCAGCTGGAAACCGACTATTCCACATCGGACATTGAGCAGTTGAAAACCAGGATTTCAGCCTTCATAGAAATACTCGGCGGGAGTTGATCATAAATGTTCACAGTTGGCATAGATGTGGGCTCCGTTACCACCAAGGCGGTTCTGCTCAACGGCAGGGAGTGGCGGCATGTGGTCAGGCCGACCGGGTGCAGCCCCCGGCAGGCCGGCCTCGAGGCCTTCGAGTCACTGCTGGGCGAGGCCGGCCTGGCGCAAGGCGATGTGTCAAGCGTGATCGGGACCGGTTACGGCAGGATCTCTTTGTCATTTATCGACAAGGCTGTGACGGAGATAACCTGCCACGCCAGGGGGGCGCACCACCTGCTGGCAGGGGCCGACATGGTGGTCGACATCGGCGGCCAGGACAGCAAGGTCATTCTGACCGACGGGCGGGGCGGTGTTGTTAACTTTGCCATGAACGACAAGTGCGCCGCGGGTACGGGCCGGTTTCTGGAAGTGATAGCTACAGCTTTAGGAGCGGACGTCAGCGAGTTGGCGGATTTAGCACGGGGCGCCGAGCCTGTGAATATCAGCAGCATGTGCACCGTTTTCGCCGAGTCGGAGGTTATAAGCCTTTTGGCCCAGGGTATGGACAAAGGTAGGATTATCGCCGGCATCCATCGATCCGTTGCCTGCAGGGTCGCCGCCATGGCCGAGCGCCTGGGCAAAGGTGAGCGGATTATATTTACCGGTGGTGTGGCTAAGAATGACGGGGTCAGAGAGTTCCTGTCCAGGGAACTGGGCAGGGAAACCGTTGTGGCGCCGGAATCCCAACTGGCCGGCGCCCTCGGCGCCGCCCTGCTGGCGCGTGAAAAGCCGGTAAGGAAAGAAGGTTAAGCGGCCTCGCGCCGCTTAATATATTGCATGGATCAGGGGGACGGGGTTGTTGACAACCCTATGATACGTGTGTCAGAAGAACTGTTATACTGACATGAAAGAGTGTCTTGTAACACTAAGAAAAAGCAAAAAACGTGTCAGGAGAACCGTCCCCATGACACGGTCAGAAAGATGCTTCCTTGTAGTAGAAGTCGTTTCCGTAAACCTCATAAGAACCGTTATTGTAGGCGGCAGGTAAAGTTAAGCCTCTTTTTACAGCATGGATGAAACTTGACTCATCCCGCACCCAGTCCGGCATCCATGTAGCGAATTTTCCCACTTGGTCAATCACATGGGCATCGCTCCCACCCAGGGCGGCCACATTTAATTCGAGGGAAAGGTCATATGCCTTCAAATTATGGTGCTTTGGAGTGCTGCCGTTGAATGCCTCAATACCCCGGACCAGAGGCAGGTCCCGGATGAAATCTCCCATGCCGCGGTTATTCTGTCGGTAAGGATGAGAACAAATAGCTACTCCGCCGGCGGCTTCAGTGATCCTAATTAGTTCATTGGCATGGACAGTCTTTTCAGGCAGGCGGTCCAGGCCGAAAACTGTCATATCGCCTTCCAGCGTCAACACTTCAGCGCCGGTAATGATCAAGACCCCGGTTTTTTTGCTGAGAGCCGCAGCCTCCGCCCGGATGGCGTTGCTGTCATGGTCTGTAATGCAAATTCCGTCCAGTCCCAATTCGTCAGCCTTTTTAATGATCATATCCAGGGAAATAAAGCTGTCTGCTGAGAATTTCTTTTCGTGCAGATGGGCATCGATTAACATAGAATAATCTCCATAAAGATGATCTTATACCCATTATAAATGTTTTGTTTAGGAAGGGGAAATCAATAACTTTTATATGCCGGGAGGTCATTATAGATATTTTCTATTGTTGAAAAAACAGCCTCCCAGGAGTATTTTCTGGCCATTTCCTTCCACCCCGCCGACGGAACGTCGGAAAATGTCTTTATCCTTTCCAGCTTCCTGAAGATACCATAAGCCAGCCTTTTTTCGTAAGCGGGCAACTCCTCCTCAATGGGTAAATCCGCAGAGCGAAGCCTGGGTAAAGAAACATATTCAATTATACCCAATTCTTCCATTCTGGAGCCGACCCATTCACGTATCCCCGGCACCTCGCTGGCTACCACCCAAAGCCCCGATGCCAGGGCTTCCATCGTGACAAGGGAGAGCCCCTCATAAAAGGAAGGGATGATAAAGAGGTGGCATTGCCGCATCAGCTGTCCCAACTCTGCCTGTGGCAGGTTTCCAGTGAAGATTGTCTCAAAAGGACAGGCATCGGCTAAGGCCATAATCTCATCATAGTCACAACCGCATCCTGATCCTGCCAGAGTCAATTGGAAGTCATTCCGTGTCAAAGGCAGCTGGGAGACGGCCCTGAGCAGGGAAGGGACACCTTTGGCGGCGCTGAGTTTTCCCGCGTATAGAGCTTTAATTATGCCGCCTGTCTCCCTGTTTTCAGGGGGGTAAAAAATATTCCTGTCAAAGCCGGAGCCGGTTACGATAATCCTTTCCCCGTCGATCCCATAGGTATTTTCTATCTGTTCGTTCTGAAAAGGTGATAGGGCTGCGATCCGGTCGAGCCGCCGGCATCCCCTGAGCACCTGGTCGCTGAATTTGTCTGCGCTGGCTAACTGCCTTAATTCGGTACCGTGACAGACGCCTATTACCGGGCGATAATGAAAAAGCTTCCTGACCAGGGCGGCCAATAGCCAGAGGTGATGGACAATAATCAGGTCCGGCTGAAAGGCGGCTGCGTCTTCCAACGCTTTAATGAACGCTTTTTCCCAGAGGCGGATCATCTCGTCAGTCATCTGCCGGTAGCGGGTGCTCGGATAAGGCATCTCATCGCTCATCCCGGGCACCGGGAAGGGCAGTTCTTTTGTTTCAAAAAGGACGGGTATAAAATGAAGGTTTGCCGGCATATATTGACCGCATTTCCCGTCTCCGGCGGATATGCCCGCTACAAGGCATTGATCATGACCTCTTTGAGCGGCTATTCTGAGCAGGTTGATAAGGAAGATCCCGCTTCCGGTATGTCCCGGTTTTTGTGCGATTACATGCAGGATTCGCATACTAAAAGCATCTCCTTTGGAAATTACAGACCAGACCCAGTGTCATTCGCGACGTTTTGTTCCAAAGCAGGAATTTCTCCTGTCTAAAGTCTACATACCAACTGCCTGCAATAATTTTATTATAGTGAGATATTATAAGAAATTCCATGATACTTACATACCTCGCTTCTTTTTTGTGTACATGCAGTATTTGGGGGACATATTACCTTACCCCCAGAGTTACTGATATGGGACATTAATTGGGCCGTGGGTAGTGTGTCGTGTATTAGTTTCAGGGGTGTCAGGGGGACGGGGTTGTTGACACTCCCATGACACGCGTGTTGCTATTACACGTTTTTTATTCCTCTTTCCTGGTCTCAATAACCAGCCCCTCCACATGCCGCTTGCCCATAAGGTGTCGCTTTTTCCTGTTTTCTTTGCTTTCAAAGACGATATCCAGGTCGTAGTCTTCAGGATAAAGGTCCTTGGCCGCCACATGGAGGGAGAGCCTCTTGTGGTTGATCTTGTATTTCTTCTTCATTACCATTACCACTACTTCGCCCCTGCTGTTTTCAGGTTCATAGACTATTCCCGTCCGGTCCATGCTGCTGATGAATACGCAGTCTCCTTTAACGAAGCTGCTCGCAGTAGTTTTTCGGGCCTTTTCTTTCAAATCGGAGCCGGACTTGGCCGCGGTCACTTCCCTCACCGGCGGCGCCTCCCGCACGGATGCCTTATCCTCATCAATGAAAGATTTGGGCCTGAGCACTGTTTCACGTGAGTAATCTTTCTTTTCTCCATATGTTATCTCATGGGCACGCTCGATAATCCGCCTACGCACCCCGAGCCTTAGGGCGATCAGGAAAGCGTTGCTTTCTCCCGGCCGGCCTATCGTCAGTTTGTACAGGGGCTTCAGGGAATCTATATCGAATTCCATGCGGCCGTTTTTGAACCCCTTGTTCTTGTCCGCAAACTCTTTTATTTCACTGATGTGAGTTGTCGCAACGATGGTGGCGCCCCTGCCGAAGACCTCTTCCAGCACCGCTACGGCGAACCCCATCCCCTCGCCGGGGTCAGTTCCCGCTCCCAGTTCATCCATCAGCACCAGGGAGCGGGGGCCGGAAAATTCAATGATAGTTGATATGTTTTTGAGATGGGAGGAGAAGGTGCTCAGGGACTGCTCGATGCTCTGGCCGTCACCGATATCCGCCAGGATGCCGGTGAAAACAGCCAGCTCGCTTCCTTCGCCGGCAGGTACGTGCAGGCCGGACTGAGCCATCAGCGTGAGCAGCCCTATAGTTTTCAAAGCCACAGTTTTACCGCCGGTATTCGGCCCGGTAATGATAAGTGCCCTGTAGCCGTCTCCAATCGCAAAATCCAGCGGCACGGCGTTATTGCCGATGAGAGGATGCCTGCCGCCTTTAATTATTGTTTTATTTTGCTCGTTCAGTGCTGGGGGAGAGCAATCAAGGGACCTGCTGTATTTCGCCTTGGCAAAAATAAAATCATACTGGATGAAAGCCTCCACGTCGATCGATATTTCTCTTATGTCCGCTTCCACCATTTCCGTCAGGAAGGACAGTATCCGGAAGACTTCTTTTCCCTCTTCCATTTTTAATACATTGAGATCCTCCTGCAGCCTGGCGATGCCCGCCGGCTCGATGAACAGGGTTGAGCCGCTGGACGACAGGTCGAGCACGTTTCCCGCGAAGCTCCTCTTGTATTCTCTCTTTACGGGGACCACGTACCGCCCGTTCCGCACGGTGACCACGGCTTCCTGGAGAACATTGGCATAAGAAGGCGAGGACAAAATGCTGTTCAGCTTTTGTTTTATTCTTTCATCGGTGACGGCAATCTTTTTTCTGACCCTGTTCAGTTCCGGCGTCGCCCTGTCGTCGATTACTCCGTTTACCACGCACCTGTCGATTTCGTCACGCAGGTGAGGCAGTTCAGACATGGACAGGGCATAGGAAGCCACTATGGGTGAGACCGCCTGCATAGGGACCATAAACTTTCTTAACTTCCTGACGCTTTCCAAAAGGTCTTTAACCGCTGTCAGTTCTTCTGCGGTCAGGGTATACCCTTTACCCGCCTTGCCCATTACCTCGCTGATTTTCTCCATCGCAGTCAGCGGGATGTTGGCATTTATGTCGGTAATGCGCCTGGCTTCAGTGGTTTCAAGCATCCACCGCTCGATTTGGACTAAATCAACAGACGGCATTAGTTTGTCGAGCAAAGTTTTAGCCGGCGCGGAAATGGCATACTGTTTTATGTTTTCTTTCAGTTTGTCGTATTCCAATATCTTCATCGTGTATTCGTTCATTATAATCAAATGCCTCCTTTAGAATAAAATAAGCTGCGGCGAACACATCCCGTTCGTCACAGCCCATAAAACAATAGAAAACCGTGCTTTTGAGCACGGTACAGTTACCCCTTGCAGGGAAGACGGGCAGACTATGCCGGTGTTCTCAATTAACCAGTCCGCGCCAAAACCAACTAAGCCTGCTGCAATGAGCCGGCCTGTCGCAGACCATCATATTAGATTTGGTTAATTAAAAACAACCTCAGACACAAATCATACTCCTAATTGTGGATACTGCTATTATTTTAGTATATTCCTGGCAGGAAGTCAAAAGTTATATTTATTGTTTATTTACCGTTAAATAATCATAAAAAAAACGAATAATCGAAATAAAGGATTTGCGTAAATAGGACGAGAAACTTGTTATAAACCAGGAGTAATTAACTATCCTTCTCCCTCTCAAAAACACCTTCATTTCAGCCAGGAAATGAAGGTGTTTTTATTGTGCTTGTTTATATAATCCTTAGTCTTGTCCGGATCATTTATTGCCGATCATTTCCAGGAAGGCTTCCACCCTGGTCTTGATCTGACCGGAGTCCTCCTGGCTGTAATCCGTTTCAATTTTTAACAGGGGTATGTTGTGTTCTTTCAGTACCTTTTCCACCCGGTTTGCTTCTATCAGGTAGGGATCGCAGAAAGCCAGGGAGCAGTGGATAACCCCGTCTGCTTTATACACCTCCGCCAGTTGGACCAATTTTTCCATGCGGCCTTCATTGGGCGTAAAGCAGGCGCAGTTGATATTAAGGTAGCGGTTGGCGATAGCGTCAACCATCTGCCAGGTTGTTTCGGCTTCTTCCGGAACCAGGTTCTCAAAATAACGCAACCCGGTACAAAGTTCCTCGGCTACGATCACGGCGCCGCTTGTTTCGATGATGTGAGGTATTTTCCAGTTCGGCAGGGCCATCGGAGTACCGGTAACGATGATCCTGGGCGCGCCAGGCTCAGCTGACCCCCTGCCTTCTTTCACTCGATTTTCAAGCTCGTCGCAAAGAGCGTTCAATTCCAGTGTAAACCGTTTCACATCATCATACATGGCGATTTGTTCAATCAGCAGGCAGTCTTTGCCACTAATTGGGGCGGGATTATTCTTGCGGAGTTCAGATAATCTCAATAAAGCCCTTCGCTTGTTATTTACGTCCACGATCGATTTACGCAGCGAGTCGCTGGTGATCCTGTTGCCTGTGAATTCCTCCATGGCGGCCCTAAATTCACGCACTTCGTCGCGCCACAGCTGTCTGTCTATATCCCTCTTCATCTGGGGGGTTTCCATCATATGGACAGGAACATAGTCGTTCAAAATTTCAAATGCTTTCTTTTTGCCGTCGCAGGTAGTCTCACCCACCACCATGTCGCAAGACTCGAAATAAGGGCAGACCCTGCCCAATTTGAAGCCCATGAATGATTTAATCAACGGGCAGATATTTCTTGGCAGTACTTTTTCCGCCTTGGCCGCGCCGATCTCAACGCCCGAGCAAAGCCCGACACAGATACCGCCCGCGGCGCGGACTATTTCCTCGGAAGACGCAAAAGGCGCCGATGACCTTGCCGCCCTTGGCCTTGTGTTCCTGCAGTTCCTGGATGCGCAGGCCGTGCACTTCACTGATTACAAAGTCAAAGTACTCCATCCCGGCCGGCCGGTTTTCCTGGCTCATGTAGACCTGCCCGTAAGTGGGCGGCAGTATGCTCAGGAGTTGGTCATGCGCCTCCAGGTCGACTCCTATGGACTCCCACATTTTACGGTAATCGTCAGCCATAGCTGCATTCCTCCTGTTATTGAATTTAATGTTGACACTAAACTGAGGTACCGGTGAAAGTCCGGAAACCTTCCCAGTTGCTATATAATACTTTTATGTTTTGAATGTATAATCCTTTATTCTTTTTATTCATTGTTTTTATGGCGTTAACCCATAGTTATAAAATAATCAAATGAAATATATAAAGGAATTGCTTAATATAAAGAGGAAAATAATCATATATCAATTCTAATAGCAAGTTATATGTAAATGTGTTTAATTACTGGAAGAAAGTAGTTTGTATGATGAGAAACAGTCCCTGTTTCGCGGCATATGCCCGGCTGCTAAGTGGAGAGACACAGATAAGGATTTAGAGGTCTTAGGTTAATAAGAAAAAAGGGAGATTACAATGCCAAAAATCAAAGTGGAGTTTATCAACACCTGCCCCTGCTGTGACGAGCATGTCCAGACCATAAAAAACGCTGCCGCCAAATACGGTGATGGCGTGGAAGTCAAGATATATTACGCGGGCAAGGATTTTGACTACCTGAAGAAGTACGGCATGGTAACCAAAGGGACCATGATCATAGACGGCAGAAAGAAAATCGACAGCCTGTCCAAAGCAATAATTGAAAAAGCTATTGAAGACGCCCTGAGAGGATGGAGATCTTGATAATCGAGTTGGTTCAAAAGACCATTTTTACCGCCCTGGACATCCTTAACGGCGCCTCGGTATGGCTGGTCATCAGCTTTATCCTGGCAGGGCTGATGCACAATTTGATCAGCCCGGACAGGCTGCAGCGCATGCTGGGAAATAAGAAGTTCTCAACGCTGGGCAAGGCGACGGTTTCAGGCATGCTCCTGCCCATCTGCAGCTGCGGTGTAATTCCGCTCGGCCTCGGCCTGTATTATTCCGGCGCCTGCCTGGGGCCGGTCCTGGCCTTCATGACAGCCACACCGATCATCAACCCCGCGGCTGTCCTGCTCGCTTACGGGTTTTTAGGGCCGCAAATCGCCACCATCTACCTGGCAGCCGGATTTGTTGTGCCAATGCTGGTCGGCATGGCCGGCAACTCGCTGGCCGGCCCGGAACTGCGCGCCCCGGGCATGGAAAATCCTGTGAAACTAATCGAACTGGCGCCTGCAGAGCGAGTCAACCTGTCTCAAAAACTGGGAGCGGGGCTGCGGTGGGGGTTTCTGGACATGGGAGTCTCCGTGAGCAAGTATGTCTGCCTGGGCATGATGCTGGCCGGGTTGATTGTAGCGATAGTACCCCCGGCTTTTATCCAGCAGTACCTGGGCAACCCGGGACTGATCTCTTTAGCTGGCGTCGCCGTTCTGGGCGCGATTATGTACGTTTGCGCGGTGGGCCATATTCCCTTTATCGCCGCGCTGATAGCCAGCGGGGCGGCGCCAGGACTGGCCATTACTTTTTTAATGACCGGCGCGGCCACCAACCTGCCCGAGTTAATCAGCATGTACAAGTTGATTGGCCGGAGGGCGGTGTTGATTTATACCTCTGTTTTGATCGCCGCTTCATTTCTGGTCGGGCATATGACCAACATTTTATTGCTGCCAGGCTTTACTCCTTTTTTTGACTTGAGTAAAAGCCGCCAGACCGTTGGGCTGGCCAACAATCTCACTTTTGCCGCTTCGGAGCCTTTGAGCTATCTCTGTTCAGCCATCGTGATCCTGCTTGGCCTGTATGCCTTATGGCCCGGAATTAAAAAAAGCCTGCTTAAAGAAAGGGTTGCCTGATGTTCCGCCGGTGGCTGGCTTGCGGTTTGCTGGTATGTCTCGTTGTCGGGGTAATGACGGCCGGCTGCGGCAAAACGGCAGTAATTGAAACAAAGCACAGCGATAAAAGTGAAGCAAGTGAGACAGGAGAACCGTCCCCTTGTCTCAGTTATTTTACTTTAACCCACGGGGGCAAAGAGGTAATAAAATGCGCGAGCGCCGACTTGGACGGTGACAATATTGAAGATTTGGTGGTGATTTACAGGGAGAGCGAAGAAAGGAACAATATGCTGGTGGTGCTGGATAAACAGGGTGAATACCAGTGCACTAATGAAGTGCCGGCGCCTGTGTCCAACCAGGTGATAACCTTTAAGGACATAGACGATAAACCCCCGCTTGAGTTTATTGTCCAGGGCATGAAAGGCGCCAATGTCGGTTATGCGATTTATCGTGTGGAAGGGACCAGTCTGGAAGATTTATTTGGGGAGGGGATGAAAGACTGCTGCTAGGGTTTTTAATTTTCGGGGAGAAAAAGGGGATGGTCCCCCGCGGGCTTCAAACCCGTTGTCCGCCTGTCACACAGGAGGGAGTCGCGTTCGAATCCGACTTCTCCCCACCATATAACCTTTGTAAAAAACATCAGAGATAATAAGGGGGCATAATTAATGAAAAAATTAATGAGGGCTTTACCTCTTTTGGCTTTATCAATCGTCCTGCTGGTAGTGCTGGCCGGTTGCGGCGGTGGGGCAAAACAAACAACAACACAAAACACAGGGTCGGGGATTCCTGAAAAAGACAAGGACTATGTCATTAATCTGGGTTATTACAACTGCGACCACATGACCGCCGCCTGTATCGCCAAGGATACGGGGATATTTACTGAACTGGGGCTTAATGTTAATGTAACCGGCAACGGCAAGGTTCCTGAGGCCATGGCAGCGGGACAGATGGACGCCGGTTATATAGGTAACTCGGGTTTAATGCGGGCTTTTCTCAAGGGCTCCCCGATCATGGTGGCGGCCAGCAACCACATTGGTGGTTCGAGATACCTGGTTGTTTCAAATGATATTAAAGATCCTAAAGATTTAATTGGGAAAAAACTGGCTATCGGAACCAACCCGGAGAAAAATGACGGTGACTGGATCCAGTGGGCCAAAGAACTGGGTATTCCGGTTGAAGGTAAGAATTATGAAGTCTTCGACATGGCCGACAAGGATGAATACGTCGCCTTAAAGGCAGGAAAAGTGGACGCTTATGCCGCCTGCGATCCCTGGGGTTCTTACGCTGAATATGAAAAGACGGGGCAAATTCTTAGAGCCCACGTAGAACTGCCGAACGGTGAATTTGGCCAATGCTGCGTCCTTTCCATGAGCAACACTTTTATCGCGGAGCACCCGGAACTGGCCAGGCTGATGATTACCGCTCACTCTAAAGCAATTCAGCATATTTATACCAAACCGGTACGCTCGGCTGAAATATTCGCTGATAATTACAAGGTGCCCCTGGAAGTGGCTTTAATGACCATATACAAGAAAACGGTTGATGAAGGCAGGACCTTGAACTGGACCATAAATCAGAAAAACTTTGAGAACCAGATTAACTATGAAATAAGCGAAAAAGTCCTGGACGCGGCGCCGCCATTCAATGAATTCGTCAACACTAAACTGATTGAAGAAAGCAAAGTGGATAATTTCGACCAGTTTATCAAAGAAAAAGTTGACCCGGTATTCCCGCTGGGCATGTCATATGAAGACTGGAAAGCTAAAGCCTATGAACTGGAAGGGAAAAAGGCTTAACAGTATTTTATGAAAAAGGTGTTTGCCGCCCTAGTGGTCGCTGTCCTGCTGTTTTTTGTTGTATTCACAGCGTTTCCGCAACGTGAAGAAGATAACGGGAAGGTGAAAATAGGCGCTCCTGACGACACAGGCGGTATGATCATCCACTACCTGGTGCATGAAAAGGGCTATCAAGACGCTGATACGCAGGGCGAATTTGAACTGTACCCGGTCAAGGACTGCTGCGGCAGCACTTCCCAGTGGGCTTTAAGCAGCGACCTGCTTGACATTGCCGTCATGTGTCCCGACGCTGCCGCCAGCCTGCTGGAAAAGGACGACCGCTTTGAAATTATCGGCCCATGCCTGCTCAATTCGGATATAGTGGTGGTTCGGCACGGACTTGTCCCTCAAAAAATCGGGGTGTCTCAGAACCGCTCCCACCAGGAGCAAATCGCCGCCAGTGTTTTTGGCCCGGATGTCGATACAGCGCCCATGCTGCCGGTGTCCATTCCCTACGCTTATGAGAAAAAGGCGGTTGACGGGGTGGTGGTGGACGCCCTGAGGGGATTTACCATGTCCGGTGATAAAATGGCGCCGGCCGGACCCGCCGGCCATATCACTTATGTGCTGGTCGTGAGTAAAAGTTTCATGGAAGACTCCCGTTACAGTGAATTCATTCGCTTGTTCCAGGGATCGGTTGAAGAGCTGAACGATCCGGATGTGCTGATCGAAGAAATAAGGAAATACAAAAATATCGACTTTACACGCGAGGAGGTGGAGCAGTGGAACCGCTTGGGGATAAGGCACGTGTTTACAACTCCAGGAACACGCGGTTAATGCGTGAAAAATTCATGGGAGCCTTCGGGCAGAAACAGTTGTTTTATGGACTGGTTTCTATCGCGGTGGTTCTTGGTATCTGGCAGTTGGCCGCCAACCACTACCACAGTGAGTTCATGATGCCGTCTCCCTGGAAGACGATAGTTACTTTCACCTCTGTCGTACATGACCCGGAGGTGATCAAGAACCTCTTGATCACTTTAAGAAGGGTAATGACGGGCTTTGTCTACGCCCTGCTGATCGGGGTACCGCTGGGATTCCTGATGGGTTACTCCAAGGCCGCGATGCAGTTGTTTGACCCCTTGATCGATTCACTGCGGCAGGTCCCGATTATGGCCTGGGTGCCGCTGACCATAGTCTGGTTCGGCCTCGGCGACGGACCGACAATATTTTTGATTACCTTCGCCGGAGTTTTCCCTATAATAATCAATACTGTCGCCGGAGTGCAAAACATCTCCCGTGATTATTACAACGCGGCCCGCAGCATGGGGGCCAGGCCTTGGAGTATCTTCGCCCACATCATTGTGCCAGCTTCGCTGCCGGATATCCTGATTGGCGGCAGGGTTGCCGTCGGGCTGGGCTGGATGTCAGTCATCTGAGCGGAATTCATCGCGACGAGTGCCGGTTTCGGCTACTCTATGGTGGAAGCTCAAACAATGATGGAAACAGACAAACTGATAGCGCTGATGATCATGGCCGCCCTGATCGGATACGGGATTGACAGGATCTTGCAGATGGTTACCCGATCTTTTACCAGGTGGAGGTTTGTTCAGTAGTGGAACTTAAAGTAGAAGGCATTTCCAAAAATTTTAAAAATGACACCAGCGTCCAAACAGTTCTTAAAAATTTGATCTTTTCCGTGCGTGAAGGACAGTTTGTAACCCTGCTCGGCCCGTCCGGCTGCGGCAAGACAACCCTGTTGACGATCATCGCCGGGTTTCAGGCCGCCTCGGGGGGGAGAATCCTGATCAACGGGCGGCAGGTAACCAGGCCAGGGCCAGACAGAGGCTTTGTTTTTCAGAACTACGCGCTCTTCCCCTGGATGACGGTCAGAGACAACATCCTCTACCCGATGAGACAACGCAAAGTGCCCGCTAAGGACAGGGAAAAGCGACTGGAAGAACTGCTGACCATGGCCCAACTTGAGGGCAAGGAAAAGCTTTTTCCGCACCAGCTGTCCGGGGGCATGAAGCAGAGGGTGGCTTTTATCCGCGCCCTGGCCGGCAGGCCGGAAGTGCTCCTGATGGACGAGCCGCTGGGAGCCGTTGATATGCAGATGAGGCAGTCTTTGCAGGATGACCTGGAGGCGCTCTGGCTGAAAGACAAAACCACTGTGGTTATGGTGACCCACGATGTTGATGAAGCCATTTATCTCAGCGACAGGGTGATCGTCATGTCGGCTCATGAAGGAAAAATAGTGGATGACATATACATTAACTTGCATCGGCCCCGTGACCGCAAAGAAAACGAGTATAACAAGCTTAAAGAACTGGTTTCGGAAGCGCTCCAGGTCGCTACAGGCAGGCGTGCGGATTCTACAGAAGCGGCAAACAATCCGTACCTGGCCACCTTGGGAGGTGAAGCGACAACAGTATGAACTTCTTCTGTACGAAGGAGCACTTGGAAAAGTGGGCCGCCGCCAGGGGGATAAACCTGGCGGAAATCTTTTGCCTTGACGCGCAGGAGGCGCTGATTGTTTCAAAAATGCTTTTTGAATTAACTTAAAAATTTGAAGGAGGGCTTTACTAAATGAAAATTGCCTATGTTTTCAGTTCAACCACTTCGCAAAAAATCCTGAACACCATGATCATTCCCCAACTGGAAAAAGGCACGCACGGCGTCGACGTGGCGGGGATGTTCTTCTTCATGGACAACACATTTTTCCTGCTGGACGGCACCGAGATGGGTGAAAGGCTGCGCCAGATCAAGGAGGTTAACGGCATGCTGCTCATGGCCTGCGACCAGTGCGCCATTGAGCGCGGCATCGACCGGAAGCTGATTAAGGGCGCGCAGATCGGCTGTTTCCCGCAGCTCTACGCTGCTCTGGGCGGAGCCGGCGTGGACCAGGTAATCACGCTGTAAAGGGTTGAAAAATAGAATGACAGAGATAAAACAAACGTTTTGCGGTATATGCAGCGCTGGCTGCGGCATGGACATCACGCTTGAAGAAGGCCGGGTTGTGAAGGTGGAAGGGCAGGCTGAAAATGCCTACACACAGGGTTATCTATGCCCCAAGGGTAAAGCGGTTAGGGAACTGCTTGAGGCGCCCGACCGCCTGAAGTCACCGCTGAAGAAAACAGCAAGCGGCCGGTGGGAAGAAGTAACATGGGACGAGGCTTTTAGCTTCATCGCTGGTAAGCTTGAGGAAATCAAAAGCCGTCACGGCGCTCAGGCTGTTGCTGTGCATGTCGGACAGGCCGGGGTGGGGAAAGAATTTACTCCATATGCCCAAAGGTTCAGCCAGGCCTACGGCACCCCTAATTTTTCGACAGCAGGAAGCCACTGCCACCATTCAAAAACGATGGCCAGCGAGTACACTTACGGGACTCTGCCTGTGCCGGACTATGAGAACAGCAGCTGTATCGTTTTATGGGCTTACAACCCCACAATGTCATGCCCGCCCCTGATGAGGATTATAAACGGCTCTCTGAAAAGAGGCGCAAAATTAATTGTGGTTGACCCACGGGCCACCTTACTGGCTAAAGGCGCTGACTGCCACCTGCAGTTGCGGCCGGGGACGGACGGAGCCCTGGCCCTGGGCATGCTCAGCATTGTTATTGAAGAAAAACTCTACGATAGGGAGTTTGTGGAAAGGTGGACTGTCGGCTTTGATCGGCTTGCCTGTCTTGCCGCAGAGTATACGCCGGAAGCAGTTGAAAAAATTACGCGGGTGACCGCGGATAAAATCAGGGAAGCCGCCAGGCTTTATGCCCGGTTTCAGCCAGCCTGCATTTACCCCGGGATTGGCGTGGAACTGCACACAAACGGGTTCCAGGCCGCCCGGGCCATATCCGTGCTGCAGGCCATAACGGGCAACCTTGACAAAAAAGGTGGCGCGGTATTTATGCCGAAGGCAAAACTGTCCTCTTTGGCAATAAGCGGCGCTGATGTTAAAATCCCCGCGATCGGCCGATATGAGTTCCCCCTGTTTTATAAACACATCAGGCAGGCGCAGGCAAATATATATTCCAATGCGATAATTGAGGGCAGGCCTTATCCGCTAAAGGGGATGATCATTGCCGGCAGCAATCCTCTATTAACCTGGCCGAACGCCGGAAAATTAAAGCGCGCGCTCGGCAGTCTCGAGTTTTTAGCGGTCTTCGATCACTTTATGACAGAAACAGCGTCCCTGGCAGACATAATCCTGCCGGCGGCGACATTTTTGCATAGTGACGAACTCTGTGACAGGGCCAGTTTATTCTGCGAGCCTAAAATCAGCCTGTGCCGGAATGCAGATCCTGACAGCGGTGTTATGACTAATTGGCAAATCTGGGTCGAGCTGGCCAGAAAAATGGGTTATGGAGAATATTTCCCATGGGGGACAGAAGAAGATGCCTTGGATTACAGGCTCAAACCCCTAGGTATTATTTATAAAGATCTGGCAGGGATGCCAGAAGGTTATATTTATGGTGAGCGGATCGAAAGGAAGTATGAAAACGGAGGCTTCAGGACTCCTTCCGGCAAAGTGGAGATCTACAGCGAAGAGCTGGAACAATACGGTTATGATCCGCTGCCGGTTTATAAGGAGCCGGCTGAAAGCCCATTATCAACACCTGATATTTTCAGTGAATACCCGTTTATTCTGACTACCGGGGCAAGGTCGCCCGGTTACATGCACTCTCGCTACCGCAATCTGAGTTCATTACGCAAGCTTTCTCCGGAACCCAGGGTTGAAATGAACCAGGCAAAAGCAAAAGAACTGGGTATACAGGATGGAGAGACCGTAATTGTTGAGTCTTTACGGGGAGCAATCGAACTGCGGGTAAAGTTGACTGACGATATACTCCCGGAAGTGATTTATATCCCCCACGGCTGGGACACGGCTAACGCCAATATTTTATCTGACAACGAAATTCTAGATCCTGTTACCGGTTTTCCGGCCGACAGGTCGCTTCTGGCCCGTGTTGTGAAAAAGGGCAGTTGATATTTTTTAATCTTGCAACCTTTAAACACCAAGATTCAGCGGCCGGGGGTAAGCCCGGCCCCTATTTTTATTAAATTCCCCTTGTCGCACCAAAACCAACTTATAGCCCTACCGGCGCCAACCATGTGTAAATATACCAATTTATCAAGCATCTATAAAGTTAGTCTTAATTCCTATTGAGAATAGTTAATACCAGGAATCTTTGGAAATGTAAGATATGTGTTAATACTGTCAAGTATGTTATATTTAAGTAAATTATAAAATTTTTGAGAAAGGAGTTTTTTGTCAGCTATTTGATTAAAGAAACAAATTGTTAGAAAGGAAGGAGAAAAAGTTATTATGAAAAGAGAAGTTATTAAACGATTTTTATTAACTTTTGTTTTTATAATGGCGCTTTCGTTTGCTGCCGCGCCGCAGCCCGCCCGGGCCGCGGAGACGCCCCCCGACGCGCCGGGCGACTTCGAAGTCACTGGTTCTGTCGGCAATGTAATTTTACGCTGGGAAGACAACTCGGACAATGAACTCGGGTTTTTAATTGAGAGGCAGGACCCCGGCGGCAGCTGGACAGAAATAGGCAGCGCAAACCCGGGCGAAACGGAATATTTTGACACGCTCACGGCTCCCGGGACTTATTATTACCGGGTCAGGGCGTTTAACAATTTTGGCGCCTCTGCTTATTCAGACCAGGACAGCTTTGTTTATGACACAGGGAGAGCTCTTGCCGCGCCCACTGATCTCTATATTGGGTCTTCCAGCTCAGGCTCTTTTATAGTTTTGCAATGGACAGACAATGCGGGCGCTGACACTGCGATAGAGAGGCAGGACCCGGGCGGTGACTGGGCAGATATGGGGTCCACAAACCAAACAGTCTGGTCAGAATTTCTTCCCTCCCCTGGAACTTATCGCTACCGGGTCAGGGCCTGGGAAAATTCCTGGTACTCAGACTACTCAAATATTGTCGACTATGCCTATCCCTCTGGGATTAACGACGGTGATCCTACCCCCGCACCGCGCGACCTCACGGCTGCAGGGTCAGGCAACAGAGTTACTTTGGACTGGACAGGCGAAGGAGGCATGGGGTATACATTGGAGAGGCGGGATCCGGGTGGCTCATGGGATGAGGTTGGAGAAACAACCCCCGACATCACTATTTATTTGGACACGGTTTCGGCTCCCGGCACCTACCGCTACCGGGTCAAGGCCTGGTCCAATAACGGAGAATCGGATTATTCAAACGAAGCCGGCTATACTTACAGCAAAAATAACACAGGCAGCCTTCCTGTCGCTCCAAGCAACCTAACAGCTTCCGTCTGGGGCCCTGACGTGTTTCTGAGATGGACATATAGCTCGGAAGATGTGACCGGGTTTATAGTGGAGAAAAAGCTCCCGGGCGGCAGCTGGAATGAGATAGCCGACACAAACCGGAATGTCTTGAGCTATTCAGACAAGGTTACCGAGACCGGGACCCATTACTACCGGGTCAGGGCGATAAACAATTCCGGAACCTCAGAACCATCAAATGAAGCCAGCGCCATGGTACAATCACTTACAATTACCGGTATTACAATAACACTTCAGATCAACGAACCTTATATGACGGTAAACAACGTCGTTAAGGAAATAGACCCCGGCAGGGGAACCGTCCCGGTAATTGCAGAAAACAGGACGCTGCTGCCGGTCAGGGCCATAGTCGAAGCTCTGGGGGGGACAATTGCCTGGGATGAGACCACGCGGAAGGTGACCATCAAGGACAACAGCGCCACCATCGAGCTCTGGGTAGGAAATAACATAACCTACGTCAATGGGGTCAAAAAAATTACGGACGTTGCCCCGCAGATAATAAACGAAAGGACTATGACCCCGGTCAGGTTTATCGTGGAAAACCTGGGCGCAGCTGTGGATTGGGACAGCGCAAATAAGGTGATTATAATCAGGCGCTAACTAAAGTGTGTCGAGGGGACGGTTCTCCTGACACGCCTTAAACAAATTTTTTAACTAAAAATCCCCACTGGGGGAGCCAGCGAGTCAAAGGTGAAAGACTGGGGCTATAGATTTTCAGCATAGCCCCTTTTTCTTTAACAAATCAAGGATTTTATGTTTTCCAAAATTGACATTTTTGTTCTTGCTTTTGATAAACAGGAGACAATATAATCTCATTAAGATATTTTAGGGGTAATATGATAATTATCCCTGTATTATCTTAGGGAGCGTTATTAAAATGTCTGACACGGAAAGCATGAAAAAAGTTGACATAAGGAAAATTCTAGCGTTAATAGCACTGGCCGGAGCCTCGGTTATGGCATACGGGGCGGGAAATTACCTGTCCTATACCGGAGTAACCTATTATGCGATCTGTGCGGCAGCTGTAATTTTAAATTTCAACAGGGCTGTATTGCTGCTCTGGGCCGCAGTAGGGGTGCATGCCGTGCTGGTAGGGTACGGCCTGTGGAACTGGCAGTCGGCCAATATCGTTCCCTGTATATATTGCTTTGGCGCGGCCGGGTTCGCGCTGCTCGCCGCATCCGCTTACACCAGGCTGGCGGCAGCCGCAGCGCCGGTATTTCTCATAGCGGTAACCTGGTACGCCTGGCCCTATTTATTTACAGATAACGGACAAGCCGGCGTTCCCCAGCAGACGCAAACCCAGACCACCGAACAGCAACCAGAAAACAAGCCTACTGCAGATGTAAACTTCGATCCCGCAGGGGAAATTACCAAAACAGACCAGGACTCTCAAACCGTAAGTGCCGCCACCCAATCCGAAATCCCGCCGGAACAAACCGGGGTGTCCGATCAGGCGGCAAACCCAGCCAACCAGCAGGGGAGTACACCTGCCAGCAATGATCCAGGTGATAAACCAGCGGATAAACCAGAAGACAAACCGGGAAACGGCACAGCGGAACAGCCGCCGGCCCCGGACAAGCCGGGATCCGGCTGAGGGAAACCATGTCCATAAACTTCCGTTGGAAGTTACATATGTTTACGATACATATACAAAAAAGTCCATGGTGTTTGAATCAGC
Organism: Pelotomaculum propionicicum; assembly: GCF_048984525.1. Classification (GTDB taxonomy): domain Bacteria; phylum Bacillota; class Desulfotomaculia; order Desulfotomaculales; family Pelotomaculaceae; genus Syntrophopropionicum; species Syntrophopropionicum propionicicum_A. The sequence goes on along the minus strand of NZ_JBMGJC010000007.1, from coordinate 149,757 downwards.
TGCTCAATTGAGACGTGAGAAAAACAGTGCGGCTTTAGCCGCACATTGGTCGGCTGAAGCCGGCCCTACAACCTGTAACCTGCCCCGGCAGGTTTTTGCTTTTTAAATCACATTGACAAAATGAATAGTTTATAATAACATTCAAATAATCATATGAACGTTATATTGAATCACGTAATAATATAAATAAACATTAAGGAGCTTCTCACTATGTCGAACGCTGTCGCTGCCAGCCTGAGGGTGTACCGGTTAAAAGGGCTTACCTGAGCGGACTGTGCCGCCCGGTTGGAGCGGGATATCGCAAAACTTCAGGGTGTGGAAAAGGCCGAGCTGAATTTTGGCGCCGCGAAGATGAAGGTGCAGGGAGACATTGACCCGGCCAGGGTCATGGAAGAAGCAAAAAAACATAGTGTTTTTGCCTTGGTGGAGGGAGAAGCCGGTAACCAGGCTGAAACATCCATGGCGGCAGGACCTTACCGTAAAAAAGCTTTCCTTCTGTTAAAAAACCAGCCGGTCATGGTCGGCTTACTCGCGGGTTTATTGCTTGTCAGTGGATGGTCTGCCGATATTTTTACGCACAAGCCTGCCGTTGCGACAGGGCTTTATTTTTTGGCCATACTGACCGGCGGCTTCGCTACCACCCGGAGAGCTTTTTTTTCTTTGCGCCGTTTAAATTTTGATATGAACGTCCTGATGACTGTCGCAGTTACCGGTGCCGCCCTGATCGGGGAATGGAGGGAAGGAGCGGTGGTGGCATTTTTATTCTCAGTCAGCGGCGCTCTTGAATCTTACACTTTTGACAGGGCGCGTCAGTCTATCCGCTCTCTGATGGAGATCGCGCCAAATTTCGCCAGGGTCCGCAGGGAAGGCCATGAAGCGGAGCTGCCTGTGGAAGAGCTCCGGCCGGGCGATATTCTCCTGGTAAAACCCGGGGAAAAAATCGCCATGGACGGTAAAGTCATATCCGGATACTCGGCGGTTAACCAGTCCGCCATAACCGGCGAGTCCGTCCCGGTGGATAAAGTGGCCGGTGACAGTGTCTTCGCCGGTACGCTGAACCTGCAGGGAGCTTTAGAGATTGAAGTCACCAGGCTGGTTAAAGATACCACCATCGCCAGGATTATTGAGATGGTTGAGGAAGCGCAGGCGCAGCGGGCTCCTTCCCAGACTTTTGTCGATAAGTTTGCCGGTATTTACACGCCGTTGGTGATAGCGCTGGCGGCGGGGATAGCTGTACTGCCACCTCTCTTTTTGGGGTTGGGCTGGTATGACTGGATATACCGGGGGCTGGCGCTGCTGGTGGTGGCCTGCCCCTGCGCCCTGGTTGTTTCCACTCCGGTGGCCATTGTGTCCGCCATCGGCAGCGCGGCCAAAAACGGTGTCCTGATTAAAGGCGGCGCCTACCTGGAGGAAACCGGCGCCCTGTCAGTGGTCGCTTTCGATAAAACCGGTACGCTGACCAAAGGAGATCCGGAGGTGACAGATATCATCACAGCGGGTGACATTGACGAACAGGAGCTGCTCAGGGCCGCCGCGAGTGTTGAAAAATTATCGGAACACCCGCTGGCCGGGGCTGTAGTCCAAAAAGCCCTGGAAAAGGGCATTGAGCCTGAGCCGGTTGTCGAATTTGAGTCTCTAACCGGGAAAGGCGCCCGGGCCAGGATGGACGGCAGTGAGGTCGTTGTTGGCAGCGCGAAACTATTCCAGGAAAACAAGATCGATCTTTCAGACTGGAAAATAATCCTGGAAGGGCTCTGGTCGGAAGGGAAAACAGCCATGCTGGTTGAAATAAACGGTAAACTGGCGGGTATCCTGGCAGTGGCGGATACTTTGAGAGAATCCGGCAGGTACACTGTCGACTCTTTACACGAGTCAGGCATCAAGACGGTCATGCTGACCGGGGACAATACGGTTACGGCGGGTGCGATTGCCGCGCAGGTCGGCGTGGACGACTTCATGGCCGAGCTTCTGCCAGAGGACAAGGTGAAAGCTGTAAAAGTCCTTCTGGAAAGACACGGCAAGGTCGCTATGGTTGGTGACGGCGTCAATGACGCTCCCGCGCTGGCAACTGCCACCGTCGGCATTGCCATGGGGGGAGCCGGCACTGACACCGCCCTGGAGACGGCGGATATTGCCCTGATGGCTGACGATCTTTCAAGGCTGCCTTTCGCCATCCGCCTGAGCAGGGCTTCACTGGGAGTTATCAAGCAGAACATCGCTTTCTCCCTGGTTGTGAAACTGGCCGCCGTGGCGCTGGTTTTTCCGGGCTGGCTGACCCTGTGGCTGGCCATTCTGGCCGACATGGGGGCGACTGTCCTTGTTACCTTGAACGGGATCAGGCTGATGAGGGTTAACCCTGCAAAACAGGAAGGGCGGGAGGGATAATTTTGTCGCCAGGCAAGGTAAATGACTGCTGCGAAGTATTTTGCTTTGACCGGGAAAAGGTCGCCAGGCTGAGGGGAGAGGTTGAAGTGACGGCGGGGATGTCCCGCTTGTTCAAAGCGCTGGCTGACGACACCAGGATCAAAATAGTTTATGCCCTTTCCAGGGAGGAACTCTGTGTGTGCGACGTCGCCTGTATTCTGGGCACCAATGTCGCCACCGCTTCCCATCACCTGAGGCTCTTGCGGAATATGGGGTTGGCCAGGCAGCGCAAGGAGGGCAAGTTTGTATATTATTCACTTGGAGATAAAAACCTGGGCGCGCTTATTGACAGCGCCTTAAAATATCTTGAAGAGGGTAGGATTTAAGGCCTTTCAATTACCGACAGCTTGCCAAAAACCACGGATGCTTCAATCTCAAGATAATTTGACCCGGGTAAAACGCTTTTTGTTTTATAATTGTAGTTCCCAAATGTTATTGAATTCCCGCCGGGCATATTGGCGCTGGCAAACGCCGCGTTGGTTTTTATCAAGACGGGGGTTTGCGGGTTGATTATGATAGTGCCGTCTGAGAAGATAGTGTTTACCTTCACATTTTGAATATTATCAGGCGGCGGAACCTTAGAAAAATCCACAACACCGTTACTGAAGATAAAATTGTATTCTCTTTCCGGGGCAGCTACTTCTATATTATGGCTGCTGAAAATTATATCCGTGCTTTTTCCCCGGAAGCCGCCAAATGCTATCGAGATTCCTATAAGAATGAAGATTGCGCCCAGCAGGACTCTGAAGACGGGTATGTTAAGGTTAAACAGGTGGCGTACGAGCAGCAGCACTCCCAATACAATCAGTATAACGCCGATAAAGTATTCGCCTGAAAATCTCAAGATATCACCTCGCCGAGAAAATTATATCTTAAATTATTTCCTGAGAATATAATCTTATTACTCTAGCTAGAATATTTACAGAGAACAATTAACCAATTAGTTAATTGTTAATGTCAGAGGGGAGGTTAAAAGATGGACGAAGAGCTGTTCAGATTGCTGCTGTTTTCAGAACAGGACGGTACTTCCGTCGAGGAATTTATAAAACTTGGTTATCTGATAAGAAGTAATGACACCATATTCCGGACAAGCAAGCTGGACGAAGAGCTTAAAAAATTTATTGATGGTAAAAAAGAATCTTTATATGAAGCCGTTAAAGAATACGGCAGCGCCAGGGATATTAGAAAAGTGATGGAACGGGCGGGTATAAGGGAGTTTATAACATTCAGCGTTGTGGCCGATGAGCTTGTAAAAGAAGGAAAACTGATTAAGGATAAAGAAATGATCTGCATTACCCGGTAAATCTTTACTTGCATTTACTATAAGTATATAGTTTACTTTGGCTTTGTTTTTTACATATTATTTAAAGGATGACGAGCAGTATATACACAAATTTAATTTAGAAAAAGTATGGGTGGTTGGGAAAATGAAACAGTTTGCCGTAATCGGCCTGGGGCGTTTCGGGACAAGCCTGGCCATGACACTTACCAGGATGGGCTACGACGTCCTGGCGGTCGACACAAACGAGGAAAAAGTCAACAACATCATGGACAGGGTTACTCACGCGGTCCAGGTGGACGCCATGGACGAGCAGGCGCTCAAAGCGCTCGGTATCCGCAATTTTGACGTGGTGGTCGTGGCCATCGGCCAGGACATTCAGAGTAACATCCTGGTTACTGTGATGCTCAAGGATTTGGGAGTTAAAAAAGTGGTGTCCAAAGCTGTAACCGAACTGCACGGGAAGGTCCTGGAAAGGGTCGGCGCCGACAAGGTGGTTTTTCCCGAGCGGGATATGGGTGTCCGGGTGGCCCAGGCCCTTGTCTCAAAAAATATTATGGACCAGATCAACCTTTCGCCCGATTACAGCATTATCGAGCTGATGGCGCCGGATGATTTCGCCGGAAAAACGCTGGCTGAAGGAGCATTAAGGGTGAAACACGGAGTAACAGTGTTGGCCATACGGCGGGGTAATGATGTTATTATATCCCCCGGCGCCAAGCAGATGGTGCTGGATGGGGACGTACTGGTGATAGTAGGCCGCAACGATAAGTTAAGAGACCTGGAAGAGAAGTAGGAGTAGGGTCATAAACCTTCAACTAAAGCCCTTCCCGCTGTTTCTTTCTCAGCAGCATACCGGTTACCGGCCTTAACAGCAGCGCCAGGATTATCCCGGTGCCAAATGTAACAAGCATCGCGGTCTGGGTGTGGAAAACATACCAGAAAAAAAGATAACCGGACGATATCACGATGGACAGCAGCATCAGGGGAAAGGCTATCTTGAAAAAGTCCATGAAGCCTATATACTGGCCTCTTTTTTCAGCCATGCCGATTACCACGACATTGGCTGAGGCGCCTATTATGGTCCCGTTGCCGCCCAGGCAGGCCCCCAGGGACAAAGACCACCACAAAAAGTTAAGGTCGGTGATGCCGCCAAGCCTGCCCATATCCTGGATCAGCGGGATCATGGTGGCGACGAACGGGATGTTGTCAACAAATGAAGAAGCAACAGCGGACAGCCAGAGGATCAGTATGCCTGTCGGGAGCACGTCCCCGCCGGTTATTTCCAGTGCCCACCTGGCCACCGCCTCTATCACGCCTACCTCTTCTAATGCTCCAACCACCACAAAAAGCCCGATAAAGAAAAAAATCACAGGCCATTCCACGATCTGCAGAGCGTGTTCAGGGTCCTCCTTTGTGATCAAAAGCAAAAGCGTTGCCCCTGACAGGGCAATCACCGACGACTCGAGGTGGACATACTGGTGCAGGGCGAAGCCTAAAATGGTCAGGGCGAGCACCAGGAGGCTTTTACGCAGCAGGACAGGGTCCTTTAGCTCTTCACTCTCATCCAGCCGCATGATATTCGCCTGAAGTTCCTCTTTCGCCGACAGCTGGTTCTTGTAGATGAGCTGGAGCAATGGGATTGTCAAAACGTATACTACAACCACTATCGGTGTCAGGTTAAACACGAAGTCCATGAACCCGAGAGCGGTGGCGCTGCCGATCATGATGTTCGGCGGGTCGCCTATGAGTGTGGCGGTGCCACCAATGTTGGAGGCAATGATCTCGGCGATCAGGAACGGCAGCGGCGTAATTTTCAGCTGCCTGGCGATGGCAAAAGTGACAGGCACAATTAACAGGACAGTGGTGACATTGTCTAATAACGCCGACAGTACTGCTGTGACCAGGGACAGGGCGGCAATGATCCTCAGCGGCTCGCCTTTCGAACTTTTGGCAGCTTTAATTGCCAGAAATTCAAATACACCGGTGTGCCTGGTGATGCCCACAATGATCATCATGCCGACCAGCAGGCCGATAGTATTGAAGTCAATGGCCTCTACAGCTCTTTCCGGGTTGATGATTCCCGTTAATACCACCAGGGCTGCCCCGACCAGGGCCGCAACTGTCCGGTGAATTTTTTCAGATACTATTACTACATAAGTAATCAGAAAAACTGAGGTCGCTATTATCACCTGGTACTGTTCAATCAAAAATTTCACCCCGTTGAAACCGGTTGCGCGTTTTACTGACATTTTAAACCGGCAGCATCATTACTATCATTTACAATAATACTTTTTTGCATTAAAAAAGTGGGACGTCATTAGCATGACTTCCCACCCCAGAAGCCTGTTTACCTTGAAAACGAACCTGAAAAAGTTCGCTCAACCCGGAAACATCTTTATAAAGATTATCTATATTACTTTAACATAACACCCGGCACCGGACAAGATTTTTAAGGGCTCATATTTTTTAATAAGCAGGAATAATTTGCCGCTGTTAGAAGAATTATTAATTGGGAGGAGGTATTTTTAATTGATTAAAAAAATTCTTGTGGCATATGACAGTGGCAAAAAGTCCCATAAAGCCCTGGAGATCGCAGCGGAAATAGCAAAAAACTGCGATGCTGAAATTTATATCTTTACCTCCGTCAAAATGCCTGGAATAGTAACATCAGTAGCAGACCAGGATATGCTGAAGGATTTGGAGTACAAGAGCCTCGACTATTTTAAGAGTGAGCTGCAAGAGGCTGAGGAAAAGGTTAAAAACCAGGGTGTGCGGGTCCAGACTGTTATTGTAAAAGACAGCCCCGGTGCTGCTATCGTCCGTTTTGCCGAAAAAGAAAAAATAGACCTGATTGCCATAGGCTCACGCAACCGGGGCTTTATTGAAGGAATCATGTTAGGTCTGGGGAGCGTATCCAACTATGTAACACAGAATGCCAGGTGCCCGGTCCTGATCACAAAAGATTAATCAGTGAAATCCTAGTTTTTTTCATATGACTCCATCTGTTCCATGACCAGGTGTTTTCTCTCGCTCCCTGTCTCCTCGCTTAAAACACCTTCCGATAAAAGCTTCTCTATGGACAAGTGTTCAGCATAGAGGAGCTTTTTACGCGCGTTGAACTCCTGTTCCTGAAGAAGTTCCGGGTATTTGTCATAAAGGGCGCTTAACCTGTGGTTAACCGCCAGGAACCTTTCCGCATTTTCCTTCTCAATTTTATCAAAAATCTGGGGGGAAACCTGACCCTCTTTATACAGGCGGATGAGTTCATCCCCTGCCGCGGCGGCTTGCTGCAATTCGAATAATAACTGTTCATACTCTTTTAATCCGCTCACGGTTTTCTGGAGACCCAGGGCGCGTATCAGCGGGGAAACGGACAACCCCTGTATAAACAGGGAGAAGAACACGACACTTAAGGTAAGGGTGATTATTGTTTCCCGGCCGGCAAAATCCAGGGGCAGGCTCAAGGCCAGGGCCAGGGAAAGTGAACCCTTCAGCCCGCCCCAGTTAATAATGTGCTTGTATGATTTTGGCAGTTTATATCCCAGTGTTGATACATAGACGGCCGCTGCCCGGCCGATCAACACCAGGACAAACGCCACCGGTATTTGAAATATGTGTTCAGCGATAGTGATGTGGGATATTTCCAGGCCGACCAGGATGAAGACCAGGGAATTGGCGGCCAGCACAATGGTGTCCCAAAAAACGGAGATGCTGAACCTGGTGGTGGGGGACATCCCGATATCCTTGCCGTAATTGCCCAGTACCAGCCCGGCCGCCACCACTGCGATGACGCCGGAGACCTCGATTTGTTCCGCGATAATGTAGGCGCCAAAAAAAAGGACCACTGAAAACGCGTTTTCCAGGGGGTAATCATCAAAATAGCGGCCGATCTGCGATATTAAAAAGCCGAGGGAAAGGCCCACCAGCGTGCCTCCGACCACTACTTTAAAGAACATCGCCACCCCGGCGGCGGCGCCCCACAGGCCCAATGAGAAGATATAAGCAAGGGAGTAAACGGACAGCTTGAAAAGCACAACCGAGATGCCGTCATTGACCAGGCTTTCGCCTTCCATGATTACTGCCAGGCGGCGGTTGACGCCAAGGTTTTTAAATATCGAAATGACGCTTACCGGGTCAGTCGCCGCCATTAAAGCGCCAAAGACCAGCGCTGTCTGGAGGGGAAGACCCAAAGCAAAATGAGAAAGGCCGCCTGTTACCGCGAAGGCAATCAAAGTGCCCAGAAAAGCCAGCAGTATTATCGGCCGGCGGTTCTTGCTGATATCTGTATAGGAGAGTTTCAGGGAAGCTTCACCGAGCAGCGCCGGCAGAAAAATGGAAATAACAGCTGTGCGGAAGACTTCATCTGAAGCAAAAAAATTCCTTACTTCTTCAAGGACCCCCTCAACCGGCATCAGCCCGACTACCGCCCCGATGGTAACCAGGGCTATGGGGTACGGTTTGTTTAGCCTTTTAGCCAGTGCTGTTACGCCAACGGAAAGTGCTAAAAGAATAAAAACTAACTGTATGTTATGGATAACCATCTGTTCGACTACGCCCCTTGTTTTTTATATATGTACCAGAATAATTATCTCTTAGCGGCTTTTTAATAATTATACCTTAAAAAAGCTTACCAGGCATATATTGCCTGGATTCTAATGATGTATTCAGCTTAACGAAGGTCGATTAAAAAACTTAATATTTATATATAGTAAACATTATTTCAGAAATCCTTGTCAGTTAGTTGGAAGAGGGATAAGATATATTGTGTATCGAAGGTTGAAAAAAATACAGTATTCAACAGTATTTTTAAAAGGGGAAAGTGAAAGTGCCGGAGACATATCAGGTTTCCTTTGCCTGCGTGATTTTCCTGGGGACTTACCTGTTGTTAATCGCAGATAAAATTCACCGTACCATAGTGGCGCTTTGCGGTGCAATGCTGATCCTGATGGCAGGGATTATCACGCAGGAGAGGGCTGTCATGGCCATCGACTTCAACACCATCGGCCTCCTCATCGGTATGATGGTCATAGTTGGAATAACCCGCCAAACCGGTGTTTTTGAGTATTTGGCGATAATGTCAGCCAAATTCGTGAAGGGGGAGCCGGTCCGGATCATGATGGCGCTGGCTGCCGTCACCGCTGTGTTATCAGCCTTCCTCGACAATGTGACCACTGTTCTGCTGATAGTCCCCGTAACCTTTGCCATTACCCGTCAGTTGAAAATAAATCCGCTCCCTTACCTGTATGCTGAAATTATCGCTTCAAATATTGGCGGGACAGCAACTCTGATTGGCGACCCGCCTAATATTATGATCGGCAGCGCTGCCGGGCTGGGTTTCTTAGATTTTGTAATCGCGCTTACCCCGGTCATTATAGTGATTTATTTCGCCAACATAATCTGGCTGAAGCTGCTATACAAAAAACAGCTGGTGACAACACCGGAACTGCAAAAGAATATTATGGACCTGGACGAGAGGAAGGAAATTAAAGATCCTGTCCTGCTCAAAAAGTCTCTCCTGGTTATCGGACTTACCATCCTGGGTTTCATATTGCACCAGTTTCTGCACCTGGAATCCGCCACAATCGCTCTTTCGGGCGCGGCTTTGCTGCTGCTTTTGACGCGGGATAATCCTGAAAAAGCCCTCGGCGCGGTGGAATGGACGGTTATCTTCTTCTTCGCCGGGCTGTTTGTCGTGGTCGGCGCGCTGGATGAGGTGGGAGTAATCGAATATATAGCGAGAAAGTCACTGGAAATAACAGGCGGGGCTATGGTCTCCACCGGAATACTTATTTTGTGGCTGTCAGCTATAGCTTCGGCCTTTGTGGATAATATACCGTTTGTAGCGACGATGATCCCGCTGATCCAGGACATGGGCCGTATTGGGGGAATACCAGACCTGGAACCCCTGTGGTGGTCCCTTTCTCTGGGAGCCTGCCTTGGCGGCAACGGGAGCCTTATCGGGGCTTCGGCCAATGTGGTGGTAGCAGGCCTGGCGGAGAAAAGGGGATTCCTTATAACTTTTGTTAACTTTATTAAAATAGCCTTTCCGATGATGCTGATGTCGGTCGCTATTTCCATGGCATACCTGCTGCTTCGCTATCTCCACTGAATAAAAACTCTTTGTCGAGCCGCTAAAAATGTGATAAATCACGCCCATAAATAAGAATCCATCCCATTAAGGAGCCGCACTTTATGAACGCAAAAGCCGAACGCAGTATTTAATCACGTTCGGCTCACAAATATTATTTTATGACCCATAGTTTATCTTATAAGGCTACAGAGAAAAGCGAGATATTCTCACGTCCCACGTCTCAAGTCTCACGTCACAGTACCCACGTCCCACGACTCATTAGAACCCGTGTCCCCTGATAAATTCCTCCAGTTTCTCCAGGTCGTCGCCGGTAATTTTCAGCGGCGGAGACTGGCCGAGAAGCAGGCGGCCCTCCGCTATCTTAAGCTTGTCCTTTTCCTTTTGCAGGGCTTCCCTGTTCCCCTTGTTCTGATGGTAACGGATTAGTTCCATGGCCTGGCGGCGGTCAAACAGGTATATCGACTGGCTGCCGGACGAGTCTTCCTGAGCTGCGTCCCACCTGGCCCGGTAACTGGCGATTTCCCCGCTCTCCTCGGCCAGGCGCACCGCGGCCCTGCACAGCGCGTCTCCCTGCTTTCCTTCCTCATACTCAGTGGCCATAATCTCCAGGATTACGGCAAGCGGAAGGCAGCCTTCTATCCCTGCCTGCTTATCCCTGACCGGGTTAACCTGATAGAGATCTTTACTTTCCAGTTCCTGTTCCGGCGGCTTCGACGCCATACTGTGCTGTTGATCCGGCTGTTGTTTTCCCTTGAATTTGGCGCTTCTTCGCCTTTTCACAACCACCACTCCCTAAAACTAATTTACAAACAAATAAAACACATATCACAAGATTTACAGGATTTTGAGGATTTACAAGATTTAAATAATCTTTATTAGTAATAAATTCTTTTACTTGATTTTTATAAAATCATGTTAATTGGCTTAATCTTGTTAATCCTGTCAGTTTTTTTTAAAACCTTATGATTCTAGCATATATTTATTTTACAAATTGTCAAATTCCTTCCGGTCATAAAAAAAACCCGTTCTATACTGAACGGGTAAATGCAAAAAAACATTCTTGGAAGAAGGAGATAAATGAAAACCCGGATTCCTCCGCTATGAACCCGGGTTTTTCAAAATGGTATAAACCTTTTTAAAAAACAAAAACAGCCCCGGCCTTTACACGGAAGGCGGTACCAACCTGACCAGTAAGGTTTCCTGACTTGTGGATCTCAGCCGATCTCCCGCCTTCCCGGGCTACTTTAACCCAGTGGCACTGAGGGAGCCGCTCCCCACATACAGTGGCCTGACCGTCCGGGATTTTCACCCGGTTCCCTTTTCACCCCGTTAAGGGGTACCTGGACAGTACCTTATTTAGTTAAAAACATCCTAACACTATCTATACTATTTGTCCACTAAAAAATAATCTTTAAAATATAAAACTGCCTATCGGAAGATAAAACTGACTAAATCAACAAATTTTTATGCTGCGTCATGAAACGTCCACTTTTGCAATTTGTTTTACAGGCTTGGGCGCTTCCAATCCTAAAATTTCTTCAACAGAGTATATACCTGTCGGATGAGAGTGGATGTATTGTATTACTTTTTTCAGACAGTCGGTAAAAGCATTGCGGTTAATGGATTCATGCTTGATTTCCAGGCGCTCGTTGTCGCTGACAAATACTATTTTATGCACTCCTATAGTTCCCCCGCCGCGTATGGCGTGTATGGCGATCTCTCTTCCCTTACTGCTTTTATTCCCCTGTCTGCCAAAAATCAACCCTTTTTCCGGGTTTATACCCACCCCTTCAGCAATTGTTTTAGCCAAACATATTGCTGTTCCTGAAGGCGCATCCTTCTTGTACCGGTGGTGTTCCTCTATTACCTCGATATCAAAGCCCGACAGGACTTTAGCCATCTTTTTCGCTGAATCCATCAGCATATTTATGCCGATAGAGAGGTTTGGAGCCATAACCAGGCTTACTTCATACATATTAGCAATAGAGCGCAGCGCCTCGGTCTGGAACTTTGTATAACCCGTGGTTCCGACAATCAAGTCAGCGCCGTATTTGGCTGCAGTTTTAAGGTTGATAAGGCCTGTCTCAGGGTTGGTGAAGTCGACTACAATATCCGGACGTGTTGCTGCCAGAGACTGAATAAGCTGATCGCTTCCCTTTACAATTAATCCTGTTTCAGGGATTTCTAAAATATCTCCTATGTCTCTGCCCACTTTATCGCCGCCGCTGCGGCTTGCCACCAGCACAAGCTTTAAAGAAGGGTCTTTTAACAGGTTCCTGGCTACAGCCTGGCCCATACGGCCGAAACCAAAAAGAGCGACTCTTGCTTTCATGGACATTTGCTCGCCTCCCGTTTTTAAATTTGGATAAAAAAACCACGGTTTATAACACCGGGGTAAAAAGGGAATAAGCAATGACTGGGCAAAACCCAAAAGCTTTAATTATTGACTGCTTCCCTTTCAACGCTTACGAGGTTAGCTGACGGATTCGGGCCGAAAGATTAGCCCTACCTTTGAGACGTGGGACTTGGGACGTGGGACGTGAGGATCCGGGTAATTCTTTAGGGTTTTAAACCCCAAAGCCATTCCACAGTTCTCACGACTCACGACTCACGACTCAACGGATTCACCCCGGTGTAAATTGGTTCCCCCGCTTCTTGCTTGAAGAATTGAGCGGTTTATTGAGGCAGCGCCTGATTGAATTGTTAAATATTTGCTACAACTTATTATATCAACAAAAGTTGTCAGTTGCAATACCTAATATATAAAATTAAAATAATAAATAATCATACAAAGATGTCGTACAGCGTGTTTATTTTAAAGAAAATGCGTATGAACTGGAAGAAGGAGAGAAGCTTAAGCTGGATCAACTTGCCCAATTTTTAAATACTCAAAAACAATATGTGTTAACAGCTACGGGATATGCTGACAGCACCGGGGGGCAATATGCAAATGAATATATTTCCAGGATGAGGGCCGAAACTGTAACTAATTATTTAGTTCAAACCGCCGGTGTTTCGCCGGAGAGGATTGTGACAAAGAACATCGCTGAAATCGATGAGGAGAAAGAATTGGAGGAAGGCAGGAAGGAACAGAGGAGGGTTGACCTGGAATTCACTTACTCCGGATTTTAGCTCAGTTGAAAATAATAATTAAATGTGATAAAATGGAAAAAAATAGAGTGCTTTTTACGAGTTGGACGTACCAGGCAGGTTCGTTTTCAAGGTAGAGGCTTCTGGGGTGGGAAGTCAGGTTACTGGCTGACCCGCCCTTAATTTTTAGACAAACAGACAACTTCATAAGTTTATTAAAGTTGTATGGTTGATTTATAATTTCCTCAATTTTGGGAGGTTTGAAAACTATTAAAGAGGGAGGTATGATTTTGGAGAAACAGAGGGAAATCAAGATTGGGATCGGCTTTGCCACAGGAAGGAAAAGTTTCCGCAAGGTCCTTGGGGCTTATATCCATAACTGGAATGAATCAGGCCTGGTGGGAAATGAAAAAATCAGCTTAAATCTCTATATCGCATACGATCTTGATTATCACAAAACCAAAGTAACAGATTATACCAACGTAAAACCGGAACTAATGGATCAACTTGACAGCAGCCGGTTTATTGGAAGCTCCTCCATAGAAGAAGAAATCGATTGCCTTGTTCAAAATAATGTTGTCAGCCTGCGGGAAGCGCGCATGGTATTCGGCAAAGGATACGCAGTAAAACGAAACGCATTGCTCTATAACGCTATAAAAGACAATATGGATTGCCTGATTTTTCTGGATGACGACGAATACCCGGTGGCGGTTACAAATACACATGAAACAGCAATCTGGGGAGGGCAGCATGTTCTGGCCACCCACCTGAAACACATAACTCGTGCGGATATAACCCATGGCAATCACTGCGGCTATGTATCGCCAATTCCATACGTGGAATATGACGAGATAATGACTGAAAATGTTTTTCGCACTTTCATTGAAGCCATCAGTAATGATATTTTGAACTGGGATAATATCAAGAAGGTGATGAGCGACGGTGGAGTAACTTACGCGGATACCGGTGTGCTTACCAGCGGCGCTGCGTCAGAGGTGCGGGAGGTTAACCATGCCAAATTCATCTCTGGCGCCAACCTGTGTATCAACCTTACCGATCCCCGCAGGGTCTTTCCGTTTTACAACCCGCCGGGAGCCAGGGGCGAGGATACTTTTCTGAGCACCTGCCTGAACGATAGAAAAGTTCTGCGTGTGCCCTGCTACACCTTCCATGATGGTTTTTCCACATATAACCACCTTTTAGAAGGTGTGCTCCCAACACGGCTGAAATTCATCAGGGCTGATACCGACCATATTATTACCCGGTTCTACAGGGCTTGTATAGGTTGGATTCGCTATAAACCGTTGCTCCTCTATATTACAGCGCCGGATAATTATGAGGAAAAGATTGAAAAGATGAGAAATCAGTTAAGGGTGACACTGCCGAAAATCTGCTTATATTTTGGACAGCCGGATTTTATAAACATCCTGGAAGAACTGGATAAGCACCACAAGAACGTTAGAAGACATTATCGTGCATTTAAAGAAACACAACTGATATGGGCAAAAATAATGGAACACTTAGTACAAGTAAATAAGACCGCCAGCTGTAACGTTGGATTTGATTATGCCAAAAAGGCTTGACACTTAGTCGATGGACAACGAATCCCGCAGCCAATCCAGGAGCGCGGCTTTGTCACGCAGGACAACCGCTCCTTTTTCCTTTAAACTGTTGTACAGCAGGGCAGCTTTGCCGCCTGTGAAATCCCGCTCTTTAATATCTTGTTCTTCTATAAGCAAAACAGGTTTAGAATTTTCCAGGGCAAGAGAGACAGCCTCCAGGTTTTTTAAGTTTCCCCGGCCAAAAGGGATGTTTACCAGTATGCAAACATCGGCGTTACCGATAAGTTTTATGTTTTCCTGGTGGCTGCGTTCGGAAACCGGCAGGAAAGGTATTTCTTCAGCCATTCTTATATCCAAAAACCGGGCTGTTTCCCAGTCGACATCCCCCAAGTTGAGGACTCCGGCGCTGACTTCATACCCCTGTCCGGCCAGCAGCCCCAGTAAAGACGCTCCGGCCCCGCCGCCGCAGACAACATGTATTTTGCCCTTTTTTAATAAGTTCTGTGACTCCTGGGCCAGGAGTATAATGGAAGGCCGGCCGTTTACAGGATGCTTTCTGACCAGGACGCTGGCGCCGTATACTTCCTTGATATTGTCGGCGGTCAGCACTTCCGCCGGTTCTCCCACGGTGTAGATGCTGCCTTTTTTCATTAAAATAAGGCTGTCGCAGTACTGCGCGGCCAGGTTCAGGTCGTGAAAAACCGCGATAATGGTCAGGTCGTTTTCCCTGTTCAACCGCTTTAACAGGCTTAGTATTTCAACCTGGTGGTTAATATCAAGGTGAGAGGTCGGCTCGTCCAGCAAAATTATCTTCGGCTCCTGGGTCAGGGCCTTGGCAATAATCACCCTCTGCCTTTCACCCCCGCTGACGGCGGTGATCAGCCGGTCAGCCAGGTGGAGCGTGTCTGTCAGTTCCATTGCCTGCCTGGCTGCTGCAAAATCTTTTTCTCCCTCGCTTTGAAAACGTCCCAGGTGAGGGGAGCGGCCCATTAAAACTATGTCTTTAACCGCAAATGAAAAATTTACAGCGGTCTCCTGGGGGACCACGGCCATTTTTTGGGCCACTTCCCGCGTGTCCAGCCTGTAGAGGTCCTCGTCGTCAAGCAGCACCGATCCTCTCGCAGGTTTCAGTACCCGGCTCAAGGACTTTAAAAGAGTCGATTTGCCTGACCCGTTGGGGCCGATGATACCGGTAATACTGCCGCCGGCCACGGAAAAGGTCAACCCGTTCAGCACTTTGACAGCCCCGTATGAACATTCGATGTCATCTATTTTTAAAATTACAGCCACTGTCCAAAACCTCCAGGGTCAACTTTGAAACGCGCTGAAATTTCTTTTTAAAATCCAGGGTCGTTTTTCTTCCTTAACAGGTATATGAAAAAGGGGCCGCCGCACAGGGCCGTAATGATGCCCACGGGTATTTCTTCAGGGGCCGCGGCAACGCGGGCCAGGGCGTCAGCCACAATCAGGAAAATGGCGCCGGTGAGAGCAGCGGTAGGCAGCAGGACCCGGTGGTCGGGACCGACCATCAGGCGCACCGCGTGGGGTATAATCAGGCCGACAAAAGCTATTACACCGCTGACTGAAACGGCGGAAGCAGTGGTCAGGGTCGCAGCTGTGAGCAGGACTTTTTTCATCCTTTCCACATCTATGCCGAGGTGCTGCGCAGGTTCTTCGCCCAAAAGAATTACGTTCATCCTGCGGGCATAGAGGTGCATGATGGAATAGCCTGTTATAATGTAGGGCAGCAGGACCATGACGTGGTCCCAGCCGCGTCCCGCGAACCCGCCGATCATCCAGAAGAGTATCTGGTGGACATTCTGGCCGCTGGTGATCATTATATATGAGGTTATGGCTGAAAGGAACAGCCCGACCGCTATCCCGGCCAGAAGCAGGGTCGACATCTGGACCCGGTTTCCCACCCTGGCCAGGTTGTATACTACAATGGAGGTAACCAGGCCGCCCAGGAAGGCAACCAGGGGAACCGTGTATATTCCCAGCGCCAGCAACCCGCCGAGCGACAGCATGGCAGCAGTCGCCCCAAGAGCGGCGCCCTGGGAAATACCCAGGATGTAAGGGTCGGCCATCGGGTTTATGAGGAGGCCCTGCAGGACTACACCGGAGGCGGCCAGGCCGGCGCCGACCAGAGCCGCCAGGACCACCCGCGCCAGCCTCATCTGGAAGACAATAGTCTCATAATTATCAGGCCAGTCGCCGCGCGGTATCAGGTCGCCGGCCCACGGCAGGCGGCGCAGCATCATGGTTAAGACGTCGGTAAAGCCAATCCGCGCCGGGCCGATAGTGGTGCATAAAACCACAGTCAGCCCCAGTACGGCCAATAATAAAAATATTAACACTTTTCTCCGCCAAACCCGGTCATACTGATCCAACTATTTGTCCCCCAGTCCATGTCTGCCTATTTTATGAGATCAGGGTGGAACAACTTTGCCATAAACTCAAAACCCTCCACCATACGCGGAGCGGGGCGGACCACGGTGTTCTCGTCTACGACCAGGCCGACGCGGTCATTCCTGATGGCGGAAACCTGTTCCCACCCCTTGCGGGATTTAAATTCCTCCACAGTCTGCAGAGATGAACCATGGTGGCATAAGATAGCGACCTTGGGGTCCCTGGCCAGCACCATTTCGGGACTTAAATTAACCCAGTCCTGTTCCACGTCGCCGGCAATGTTTTTACCCCCCGCCATAGTTATGAGGCTGTTGACGAAGCTTTTGGAGCCGCCGGTGGTGAGAGGGTCCGGCCATATTTCAAAATATACGGCGGGCTTTTGTTCGTCGGGAAGCCTGCTTATCTTGGCGGTGATGCTGTCGATACGCTTTTGCATATCAGCGGTCAGTTTGTTTGCCGCCTCAGCTGCCCCGGTAAACTTTCCGACCAGTTTTATATCTTCCAGGACCTGCACCATGTCCAGTGACTCTATGACGACCACTGTCAGTCCCGCGCTCTCCAGCTGGGGTATGAAGTTCTCATTGATTTTTGTGGCCAGCACCAGGTCCGGCTTGGCTGTAACCACCAGTTCCGCGTTTGGAGTGGAGAAACCGCCAACCTTTGGCTTCGTTTTGGCCTCGTCCGGGTAGTTGCAGTAGTTGGTTACACCCACTACCTTGTCGCCCAAATCCAGCGCAAAGAGGATCTCTGTCATAGCTGGCGCCAGGGAAACAATTCGCTGGGGCGCCTCCTTAATTGTTACCACCCTGCCCAGGTCATCTGTAATCTGCATTGGAAAACCGGAGCCGCTCACAGGTTTTGCTGCATTGCCGCATCCCTGCAGCAGGAAAGCCGCCATAGAGATGATCAAGATAACAGACAGGACCGTATAGAGTGTTTGTTTCTTTTTGTCCAACATGAAGCACCCCTTTCAGGAATGAATTAACGTCTCACGTCTCAATGGAGCGTGTCAAGAGGACAGTTCTTCTGACACGCTTTACTCTCTTGATTTATGATTTGTAAGCGTGTCATAAAAACCGTCCCCTAGACACGCTCCCGCTGCTTGGGTCGTGCGACGTAGACCAATTTAGTCGTGTGTCGTGTGACGTGAGTCCTGTGATCCATGCATTCCTTTAGGGTTTTGTAGACCTTTAAGACCTGTCGTTCATTTCTCACATCTCAAGTCTCACGTCTCACGTCTCATTTAGTAGCTTCCTGCCTCCAGGTAGGCCTTCACCGCCCGGGTCAATGCCGCGCGTACGCCGCGGGCAAGCATATACCCTATCAACGTTCCCGGGCCGGCATATTCGCATGGTATTGAATCAGCCGACGCGATTAGTGTCGCGTCAGTGTTTGTGCCGCTGGCGAATGCTCCTGTCACCGGGCAGGTAACATCGAGATCGCGCAGGGTCTGGGTTTTAGCTTCAGTAACGGTCTGCACGGCGTTGACCAGCGCGCCGGGCGTCAGTGAATGAGAAAGGAAGGCCATAATGTTGATCGTTCCGGGTTTAGTTATATTGGGAGCCGGCACGCAATACGGAGTGACGCCGGCGGAGCAGGCGTTGTTGACCCCCGCCGTGATAATCAGGTGCGCCAGGTAATCCTGGTGTGAAACTTTCACCCAGCACGCGTCATTGACCCTGGCCGCGGTCATAAGGGCCGCCCAGTCAACTCCTGAAGCAGAGCTGTATGATTCAAATTGTGACGCCAGGTAAGCAGCCATCTCATCCGCGGGACAGTCAGAAGAGTACATCTTATCCACCTGGCGGTTTAAAAAATACCGCTTCCGGCCGATCCCGCCTCCAAAAATCCCTGAATTAACTGTGACCCATGGCCTGGTGGCAGCGGCCAGGATATAACCAGGCCCGGTGAAAGCCCGCAGACCTTTTTGCAGTTCAACCCATTTACCTGGTTGTGGAGATATGTATTCCACCAAAGTTTTACCGGCGGGCGCCAAATTTCACACCTTCCTTAATATAAAAGCAATGCTGGCGGCATAAAGGCCAATAAAAACAAAAACCCCGGCCTAAAATACGAGGTAGGGCAGGACATCCAGGCTGTGTTCAAAAGCAACCTTTGACCTGAACGATCACTACCTATCAACCGTAGGTATTTTAGTGATCGAAGAACAGGCAGGTCTCCTGGCTGAGGGTCATTCGATTACTCCGTCTTCCCGGCCGGCTAATCAGCCTTGCCAGTGACTTGTTTAGAGTTCATCACCCTTACAGTGGCGGGACCGCGCCGGATCAAACCGGACTTCCCCTTTAACGCTCCTATTAACAGCGACCTGTTCCAATATGATAAGATTGGCAGATTTATTTAATGCTGTATTCGCGTTAATAAGACAAAATCCTGCCATATTTTAAATTAATGCAGTATCCCCCAATTGGATGGAGCTGGACTATGCGGCCTGGCGGTGCCCGCTTATTTCAAATAGTACTTGTTTTTTCTGCAAGCGGATTTATAATATATTCATTAAAAGATATCGCTTAATTCTTGGGAAAGAAGCGGGGGAACCACTTTCACCGGGGTGAATCGATTTCAGAGGTCAGAAATCAGATGCCCGAAGTCAGATCATAAGAAGGAAAATCGCCAGGCGATTTTCCCAACAAGTAATCCGGCTTCTGACATCCGACCTCAGACGATCTGACATCCGACCTCAGACGATCTGACATCCGACCTCAGACGACTGACTTCTGAAATCGTAGGGCTATTCTTTCGGCCCGAATCCGTCAGCTAACCTCGTAAGCGTTTGAAAGAAGGATGAAGGATGTTTATTTGTATTGTCTGAAAATCCCCCTGACGATTATCTTGTTTGCGGGGTTTTTTGTTTTATATCAATTCTGTTTTTTGATTAAAGAGCAAATAATAAACCTGCAAGCAAAGATATACAACCTGATCGGGAGTTGTAGTATTGGAAAAACACCAGGTTTCGTATTTGAGGAGCCTTAAAAGAAAAAGGATGACGGTAAGCCCATTTCAGCTGATTGTGCTTGGCTACCTGTTGTTTGCCGCTTTGGGAACAGTGCTATTAAGCCTTCCCTTCTCTCTGCAGCCGGGTGTGAAATTCAGCCTGGTCGACGCTGTTTTTACCGCTACCAGCGCCGCCACTGTTACCGGGATTACAGTCGTTGACACTAAGGATACCTTCAGCACGACTGGCCGGTTTATCCTGGCATTTCTGATGCAGTTTGGGGGCATCGGCATAATGACTCTCGGTACCCTGGTATTCATCATGCGGGGTAACCAGATCAGCCTCCGGGAACGGATGATGATCAGCGCCGATCAGAACCAGCTGTCCCTGCAGGGGATGGTTTATTTGATGCTTTTCATACTTAAAGTAGCCGTCCTTCTCGAATTGTTAGGCACGCTGGTCCTGACCGTTCACTTCATGGATGAGTACCAGGCGCCTTTCGCAAGCGCCCTGGGTACCGGCATCTTTCACAGCATATCAGGTTTTACAAACAGTGGATTTGACCTGTTCGGCAACAGCCTGCAAAATTTCAAGCAGGACTACATAGTCCAGGGTGTCATTGGCACTCTGCTGCTGGCGGGAGCCATAGGTTTCCCGGTGCTGCTGGAGGCCAGCTCCAATTTTATTTCCTGGCGCAGGCGTGGAAGGATCAGCTTTTCACTTTACTCAAAAATATCCACAGTAACTTTTCTCGCCCTGCTGCTCGCCGGCTTGGTCTTTGTGCTGCTGTTTGAACAGAACAACACACTGGCCGGTTTGCCGTGGCACCAGAAGATTTCTGTGTCATTTTTCCAATCTCTGACCGCACGCAGCGGCGGCTTCAGCCTTGTGGATGTCGGCGCTTACAATACTGTAACGCTCCTGTTCTTCTGCCTGCTGATGTTTATCGGCGCTTCGCCCAGCAGCTGCGGCGGCGGCATCCGTACTACCACTTTCGCCGTGCTGGTACTGAGCATGCTGTCAATAATACAGGGGAGGACTTCAGTTAAAGTATTTCGCCGGGAGCTTTTTCAGGAAGATATCGTAAAAGCGCTCACAGTATTTTTTATTGCGGTGATGCTGGTGGTGGCCGCTGTTATAACACTCTCAGCCATAGAAGACTTTTCAACTACGGAGATCCTTTTTGAGGTGTGTTCCGCTTTCGGGACAACAGGCCTTTCCACTGGCATAACCGCAAGCCTTTCCACCGCGGGTAAAACAGTGATTATACTGATGATGTTAATCGGCCGCATTAGCCTGATAACTTTACTGCTGCTGTTCCGCAGGCGGAAGCCGGAAGACAGGTACCATTACGTAAAAGAGCATATTATTATTGGCTGACACGTTTTTGTGAGGTCCCTTTGTTTGCATTAATATGATGTGCAGGAGTTGTCTAATGGGAATATTTGATAAGGATTATTACGGCATCTCAGGAATGGGGGCAGGCAAAAAAAGATTCGTGCTAAGGGCTTCGCCAGCGCAAACTCTCGTGTTAGGTTTTGCCGCGATCATTTTAACCGGCGCTATTTTGCTGACACTGCCGGTATCTGTGCAGCCCGGGAGAGAAATTGATTTTTTAACGTCTCTTTTTACGGCGACGTCAGCGGTCTGTGTAACCGGCCTGGTAGTGGTCGATACGGGGACTCACTGGACTACCTTCGGGCATATTGTAATCCTGGCCTTAATCCAGGTTGGCGGCCTGGGTTTTATGACCATGGCGACATTTCTTTACCTGCTTTTGGGCCGCCGCATAGGCCTGAAACAGCGCCTCATCATCCAGGAATCCATGAACTATACCAGCCTGTCCGGAATTGTCAGACTGGCCAGGTATGTCCTTTTGTTTACTTTTGTAACTGAACTGGTTTTCGCGGCTGTGCTCTCGCTGCGCTGGTCATATGACCTGGGCTGGCAGAAGGGCTTGTGGTTTGGCCTTTTCCATTCGGTATCTGCATTTAATAACGCCGGGTTTGACCTTTTTGGAGAGTTCAAGAGCCTGACTGATTACGCCGGTGACGCCACGGTGACTCTCTGTGTTACCACGCTGATCATCCTGGGCGGGATAGGGTTTAGTGTTATTGTTGATGTTGTCCGGCGTTTTAAGGAACCCGGCCACCTGCTGCTGCACACAAAATTGGTCCTTTCCGTCAGTGGTTTTTTAATCATAGCCGGTACAATTATGATCTACCTTCTGGAATATGACAACACCCTGCGGGGCCTGAGTCCGCTGGGCAAGGTGCTGGCCTCTTACTTCCAGGCTGTCACGCCCAGGACGGCAGGATACAACACCCTGGACATGGGGGCGCTGCACTCGGCCACACAGTTCTTGTTAGTGATCTTAATGTTTATCGGCGCTTCCCCCGGTTCCACGGGTGGCGGTATTAAAACCACCACTTTTGGCTCCCTGGCAGTTTCCGTCTGGTGCATGATCAGGGGAAAAGAGAATACCGAAATATTTCAGCGCCGCATTGGACAGGACCAAATCTACAAGTCTCTGGCCATCCTTCTGCTTGCTGCCGGCCTTGTAACTTTTGTGACGCTGCTTCTCTCAATTACGGAAAAGGCAGATTTTCTGGCATTATTGTTTGAAACCACATCAGCTTTCGGAACGGTGGGACTAACCATGGGCATAACACCCAAGCTCACCACGTTTGGCAGGATTTTAATAATTTTGACCATGTTCCTGGGCAGGCTGGGACCGCTGACCCTGGCCTTCGCCCTGGCCAGGGTAAAGAGAAAGTCCCAGCTGCGCTACCCGGAAGAGAAAATCATGGTCGGCTAGAAGAGCAAGCTGTCGGTAAAAAACCGGCAGCTCTTTTATTTTTAATCGTGTAAATGCCAGGTTGCAGGATTGATATCCTGTCGAAACCCTAGATTTCTGAGCGTATGTTAATACCAGGCACTTATTATACTGTATTCATGTATTCACGTATTCAATATACTTATATAGCTCAATATTTTGTCGTTTCCTTCAATATTTTAAATATGTGTCACTTTTAATGATTTTGCTATACTGTATTCATGTATTCACGTATTCAAGTATTCAATATACATACAAAATACATGCAAAACAAGTGATTTTATTAACGAACCGGATAATTAATATGTTATAATAATGATGCTGAGTAGCACTAAAGAGTGATTATTGTATACAATATTAAGTTTGTTGCAAGTGGAGCAATGTATTTAAATAAGTACAATTGACATGCTTCAAACACGGTAAATCATATAAACAAATATAAGAACCCAACATTGCGTATCAAGAATTATTAAAGTTCATATTAATATGAATCTCAGCGGGAGGTGGTAGAAGCATTTAGTTACTAGAAAAACTGCTTGTTACTGTTTTAGTTGGAGAAGTAACTGGTGTGGGGTTTAGACTTTTGGCAAAATTTTAGGTTGCATTAGAATTTTATTTAATAAGGAGGATTTAAGTGAAAAAGTACAGGAAGGTCTTAACTGTATTACTTCTTGTTTCGTTTGTCGCGGTGATTGCCACCGGTTGCGGCGGCGGCAGCGGCGGCAGCGCGGACGCGGTCAAGGTCGGGGTAATCCTGCCGCTGACCGGCAGCGAGGCCATGTTTGGCGAGATGGAAAAGAACTCTTTTGAAATGGCTTACGAAGAGCTGAAAGCCGCCGGTAAAACCACTATAGGCGGAAAAGAAATCAAGCTTATGTACGAAGACGACCAGGGTAAGCAGGACGTGGCCAAGTCAGCCACCGAAAAACTGGTCAACCAGGATAAAGTCACCATGCTCAGCGGCGGCTACAGCAGCGCCTGCACCAACGTGATAGCCGGCTCGGCCCAGTCACTGAACACGCCGTTTCTTATTGTAACCGGTTCATCCGACGCTATCACCAAGCAGGGCTGGAGCTATGTATTCAGGGGAACCGCGGCTCCCGCCAGCAAGTATACCATCGCTTTCTGGGATATGTTGGAGAAAGTAGTCAAACCGCAAAACGTAGCCATTATTTTTGAAAACACAGACTTTGGCACATCTTCTTCCAAAGGCTTCAGGGAAGAATGCCAAAAAAGAGGTATCAATATAGTATTTGACCAGGCTTACGAGCACGGCGCAATCGACTTCAAGCCGATGCTGGCCAACCTGAGAAGCACCAACCCGGATATGATTTTCGCGACTTCCTACGTTATGGACGCTTCCATGATCGTGAAGCAGATGAAAGAGCTTGATTTCAACACCAAGCTTTTTGTCGGCAACGGAGCCGGCTACACCATGCCTGAGTTCTACCAAAACGCCGGAGCCGCTTCGGACTTTGTCGCCTCCACCACCCTGTGGGTGCCGAACGTGGCCTGGCCGGGCGCGAAGGAATATTTTGAAAAATACAAGCAGAAGTACGGGAAAGAGCCTGATTACCACGGCGCGCAGGCATATGCCACGATGTATGTTATAGCCGACGCCCTGGGCAGGGCTAAGGACCTGACCAACACAGGCATTCAGCAGGCTTTGAAACAGACTGACATCAAGACCATCATGGGTCCGATCAAGTTCGAAGACTGGGAAGGTTTCACCAACCAGAACAAGCCAAACACCTATGTTGTCCAGTGGTCAAAAGGGAAGCTGGAAGTTATTTGGCCGGAGGACGTCAAGTCGGCCAGCTATGTTTATCCTGTCCCGAAATGGAACGAGAGATAACAGTCTGATATTAAATTAAATACACGGCAGAACGGAAGGAGCTTATGCTCCTTCCGTTTGTACCAAAAACGCTTTAGCTTTTTGCATAACGGAGGGTGGGGTTAGACTTTGGAAGACCAATGGATTAAATTTGGCCAGACAGTAATATGCGGCTTGCTGCTTGGCGGTATGTACTCGCTGATCGCCATCGGGATGACCTTAATCATGGGTGTTATGAAGATTATTAACCTGGCGCACGGCGCGCTGGTTATGGTGGGTATGTATGTAACTTATATCTGTTCCACAAATTACGGAATCGACCCGTATATTGGCATGTTTATAGCCATGCCGGTCTTGTTTTTGCTGGGCTGCCTGATTCAAAAATATATGATTAACCGGTTGGTTGAAGTGGATTCCATCCTGCCGGAAAACCAGGTGCTGCTAACAGTCGGCATCATGCTGGTCCTGACCGAGGGTATCCGCCTGTTCTTTAAATCCGATTACCGCTCGGTCACCACCAGCTATTCCTCGAACACCGTATTTATCGGCGATATGTCGATAAGTGTGCCTCTGGTAATCGGTTTTATCATCGCCATGGCTTTTACGTTCCTTTTACACCTTTTTCTGACCAAATCAGATCTGGGCAAGTCAATCAGGGCGACTTCCCAGGACCGGGACGCCGCTGTTTTTATGGGTATTAACTCCTCAAAAATCACCATGATTACATTTGGCCTGGGCGCCGCCCTGGCCGCCGCCGGCGGGTCGCTCCTGCTGCCGCTGTTTTATCTTTTCCCGGATGTCGGCCACCTGTTTACAGCTAAATCCTTCATTATCACCATCCTTGGAGGTCTGGGCAGTACCTGGGGCGCCGCAATCGGCGGGCTTATCCTGGGGCTCTCGGAGTCCCTGGGCGCCACCTATATTTCCATGGGCTATAAAGACGTGGTGGGATTAGTGATATTCATACTGGTACTTTTATTCCTGCCTGGTGGTATAAGGAGTTTAGTGAAGAGGTGAGAAAATTATGTTAAACAAAAATATATTAATGACAATTGCTTTTGCTCTTATTGCTGTATTGGTGCCCCTGTTTATTAAAGCGCCGTACCAACTGCACATTATGATTTTAATCATAATCTGGGCGATCATCGGCACCTCATGGAACCTCCTCAGCGGTTACGCGGGCCAGGTTTCGTTCGGGCATGCCGCATTCTTCGGTTTGGGCGCTTACTCGGCAGGCCTTCTGACCCTGCACTACGGCCTTTCTCCCTGGTGGGGCATACTCCTGGGCCCGGTGGTGGCTACAGTGGCGGCCCTGCCTATCGGCGCGATCTGTTTCCGTTTAAGGGGCCCGTATTTTGCCCTGGCCATGCTGGCGCTGGGAGAAATATTCCGGCTGGTATTTCTGAATATGACAGATTTCACAAACGGGGCCAAGGGAATTCTAATCATGCCCGCGATCACGTCAAAAATGTTTTACTATTACGCCGGGCTGGCCATGCTGGCAGTAACCCTGCTGGCGACTTATTTGATTGTGCATTCCAAAATCGGTTACTACCTGGTCTCCATCAGGGAGGACCAGGACGCGGCTACCTCACTGGGCATACCCACAACTTTATACAAAAACCTGGCCCTGCTGCCGAGTGCTTTTTTCACCGGCCTGGCGGGTGCCTTCTATATGAATTATGTAGCCTTTATCGACCCCAACATCGTGTTCAACCTGACTAATATATCGGTGATGGTGATCCTGGTGGTTATGCTCGGCGGTGTGGCCACGACCTGGGGCCCGACCATCGGAGCGGCACTTTACATTATCATGGGGGAACTGTTCCGCACCACCCTTGGTCCTGCCAACGTGCTTGTATTTGGCGTGCTGGTCTGTCTTATTATCATGTTCCTGCCCAACGGTATCGCGGGAGAGCTGGATATATTAAAACGTATAACGCAGCGAAAAAAAGCTGGCGTGGCCGGGGGTGTGTAGATGAGTATCTTTGAGGCTAAAAACATAACTAAGAAATTTGGCGGCCTTACCGCTGTGAATGACTTAACTTTTAAAGTTGAAAAAGGGGAAATTTTTGGTGTCATCGGGCCGAACGGTTCCGGGAAAACTACCGTGTTTAATATGGTGAGCCGTTTCTTCCCGATCACATCAGGCGAGATTTATTTCAATGAAAAGAGAATAGACACGCTGCCGGCCCATGAAATATGCAAGATAGGCATAGGCAGGACGTTTCAGGTGGTTAAGCCTTTAAGGCGCATGACCGTTCAGGAAAATGTAATGGCGGGAGCTTTTTTGCGGACTGGCAGCATCGGCAAGGCCAGGCACAAAGCGGAAGAAATTATTAATTTCTGCAACCTCGACAAGTATAAGCACCGGGAAGCCAAAGGCCTGCCCATACCCCTGCGCAAGCGGCTGGAAATAGCCAGGGCGCTGGCCACAGAGCCTGAGCTGCTCCTGCTCGACGAGACCTGCGCGGGACTCAACCCCAAGGAGTCCGAGGCGGCCATAGAGCTGATCAGGCGCATTCGTGACGCGGGTGTTACCATTATTATTATTGAACACATCATGAAAGTGATGATGGGTATTTCCGACCGGATCCTGGCGATCAATTTCGGGAAGGAGATAGCCATGGGCAAACCGCAGGAAGTGGCTAACCACCCTGAGGTAATTAAAGCATATTTAGGAGAGGCCTATGCTTAAAGTAACAAATATAGATGTGGCTTATAAAGACATACAGGTGCTGTGGGATATTTCTTTTGAGGTAAACCAGGGGGAGTTTGTGGCGCTCCTCGGCGCCAACGGCGCCGGTAAAACCACTACTCTGAACGCCATTTCCGGCATGCTGAAAATCAAAAAGGGCAAAATTGAATTTATGGGAAAAGATATAACCGACCTTCCGGGGTATAAAATAGCGGAGCTGGGTATCATCCATGTGCCGGAGGGCAGGCGGCTTTTCCCTGAAATGACTGTGCGGGAGAACCTGGAGATGGGGTCCCTTTTTCCCGAGGCAAAGTCCAAGAGGAAAGAGACCATGAAAAAAGTTTTTGAGCATTTCCCCATCCTGGAGGAAAAGCAGCACAAAGAAGCCGGGACGCTCTCCGGCGGCCAGCAGCAGATGCTTGCATTGGGCAGGGGGCTGATGGCGCTGCCCAAGCTCCTGATCCTGGACGAACCTTCCCTGGGCCTGGCCCCGGTGCTGGTAACGCAAATATTCGACAATATCAAGGAAATTAACAGCGAGGGCGTTACAGTGCTGCAGGTTGAACAGAACGTTGTGTCTACCTTAAAGATGTGCCACCGCGCCTACGTCCTTGAAAACGGCAAGATCTACCTGCAGGGCACCGGACAGGAGCTCCTGAATGACGAGCATATTAAAGAGGCGTACCTCGGCATATAAATGATTTATTAATACACGGGGTCACAGGCTGCGGGCCGCTTGCCAACACGTGTTGTTTTAGGTTGTAAGATCAGTTTGGTTGATACGCCTAAGGCTTCACCTTGCTAACGCCCGCGTCCTGTGATATTTTTATTATAACCCCGGTGTTATCTGTAAATAGCAGGATATATGCTGAAAAAGCCGAATTAGTAAATATTTATAATATCAATAAGTGTTCAAGGGGTGAGTTTACCGGTGAAGCAATTTGCTGTAAAATCCCTTAAACTCAAAAACAGTATTATCATAATCAGCGTTATACTGCCCATGCTGATCGGATTTTTAGCCTATGACCTGTACCGGCAGACCAACACGCTGCGCAACGCCCTGCTCGAAAGAGGCATCATCCTGGCCCAGACCGGCGCCGCTGCCTCGGGGAAAATACTGTCTGACGCCATTGCTCATGGGGTTATGACACAGGAGCAGATTTTTGACACAAATTATATACCGATTGCCAGTACAAGCCCCCAGAAATACCATACATTGTTTGACTCCTTCACCGACGCAAATTTAAGCAAGGTGCAGGACCCTTATCTGAACGACAAGGTAGTAATATACGCGGTATCACAGGACATAAACGGTTACGTCCCCACCCATAATAATGTTTACCCCAAGAGCGGCGTCTTTGAGCCCGGTGGGATAGGCGACAACCCGGCCCGCAGCAAACGTATATTTAATGACGCTGTAGGCCTGGCCTCCTCGCAGAACACCGAGCCGTACCTCCTGCAGGTATACAAGAGGGGAGACACCGGCGAAACCATGTGGGACATATCGTCTCCGATCTACGTGGACGGACGCCACTGGGGGGGGTTCCGGGTCGGTTTCTCGATAGAAGAAACGAACCGGCAGATCGCTGTGGCCAGGGGGCAGATTATGGGCGGAGTCGCAGTCCTCACCATCGCCCTTATTATTTTAATCATATATATTTCGAACCGGATTACAGACACTGTCAAGAAGCTCGAAATAGAGGCTGACCGTATAGCCAGGGGCGATTTTACAGCTGTAGACCTGGAGACGTCGTCCAAGGACGAGCTTGGCAGCCTGATCAGGTCGTTTGTCAACATGGCGGATAAACTGCGGGAGCTGGGTGAGAGGACCAGGCGTTCGGTGGCCAATGTCGCACAATATACAAACGAACTCCAGGTCAGTGTCAAGAAAGCCGCCGACACCTCCAACGCCGCCGTGGTAAAAATGAGCCAGCTGTCTGAAACCGTAAGCAAGATGGAGGCCAGCTCCGAAGCAGTGATTATTGCTTCCGAAAAAACTGTTGTGAGCCTGGCGCGCGCCGAGGAGACTTCAGAGAAGTTTTTGAAGCAGATGAAATCAAGCAGCGTGGCTATGCTGCGCACCAGTGAGTCGGTCAAGGAACTCGAGTCGCACCTGGAAAAGATAGGTGACATAATACAGTTCATCGCCCTGATCGCCGATCAGGCCAACCTTTTGGCCCAGAAGGCAGTTACAGAAATGAAGAGCTTCATCGCGAACAACAGCAAGGCCAAGACACAGAAAGAGATCACAGGGGCGGCTGAAACAATCGCCAAAGAGGAGAGCAACTTTACCGCCCTGGCGGCTGAAATACAGAAGCGTTCGCAGGACGCCGCCACTGCTACCAAAGGAATATACAGCCTGTTTGAAAAAGCGCTGCAGCACGCCCGCCAGGCTTCAATCAGCCTGGAGGAGGACCAGCAGATAGTTTCCGAGGGGTACAGCGCGGCCAGCGAGGCTTCCCAGTCCGTGAAGTCGCTTCTGTCCGACCTTAAAGATATGATCGTGATGGTAAAAGAAATTATAAGCTACTCGCAGCAGGTAACTGACGGGATCAATTCTGTGAATAAAGCAACCGGGGAACAGACAGCGCTGGTCGAGGGATTCACCTCCGCGGCGAAGACACTGGACGAAGTTGTCAACCAGATGCAGGAAGCAATTTCAAACCTGAAGATCTAAATTGAGATGTGAGGATGAGAAATGAGCCGGGAACATATTCCCGGCTCAATTATATTATATTGATAAAATTACTGTGTTGGCCAAATTAGTTTTTAAAGCATATCACGATTTCTTGTCCAGTTTCGCCACGAATACCAGGATCTTTGCCACGGCTTCATACAACTGGGGCGGGATCTCGGCCCCGATACCCAGGCCATACAGAGTTTTAGCCAGAGCCTGGTCCTGGTACAGCGGCACACCTGTCTTTTCCGCTATTTCTTTGATGCGCTTTGCCTGCAGGCCTTGGCCGGCGGCGACGACGACCGGCGCGTTGTCACTTCCCGGTTCGTAGCGCAGCGCAGTGGCAAATTCCTTCCTCAGGTCACTCATATTTCTACCTCAAATCTTCCGGTCAAAGAGGTGTTCTTCAAACTTGGGGAGGAGCCCCTCCACCACCGCGCCCAGCTCAGCCCTGGCCTGACTGGTCAAAGACACCTCGCTGAAACCGATTGTCTTCAGCTCTTCCCTTAGAGGAGGAAAATTCTGTCTTAATACTTTATTAGAGCCTTCCTGGTCGGTAAAACATTTTACGGACAGGAAATCGCTGCGGCAGGCCACGCCTACCCAGATCCGGCCAAGGTTTTCGGTAATCAGGCAGATGAAAAATTCTTCCGCTTCCCGGCTGCCTCCTTCAGTTTTTTCCTCGCCCAGCCTGGCAAAAAAACGGGCTTCCTTAAATAAATCCGTGCGCAGCGGCAGAGGTATGAACGGGGGGATTGAGTAAGGCTGCTCGGCCTTTTGCTGCGGCGTTTCTGCCGGCGCGGTCTGCAGCGCCGAGGCCTTTACACCCTCTGCCTCAAGGGTTTCCTTCATTGCGGCCGTTGCGTCGCGTACCTGGGAAACCGCTTCCGTCCTGGTTGCGGGCGCTGAGACGTTGCTGTTTTGATATGTCAGTTCCGATAATAATGATGATATAGCGTTAATGTTCATATTAAAACTATCGTCTTTTCCCAGGAATTTGTAAAGAGGGTAAAATGAATTTTTGCATAAAAGGCAGGTATTTTCCCTGTTAAAAAGAAAATAGTAAAAATTGGCGGTGATAAGTTGGAAATATCTGCAATTTTTACAACGGCTTTTATTGTGGGATTTTCAGGGGCGATGATGCCGGGCCCGCTGCTGACCGTTACCATAGGAGAAAGCGCCCGGCGGGGCTTTAAGGCCGGGCCCTTAATCGTGCTGGGGCACGCGTTCCTTGAGCTGGCCCTGATCCTGGCCCTGGCCGGCGGGCTTTCAGTTTTATTAACCACGCCGCGGGTATCGCAGACCATAGCGGTGCTGGGAGGAGCATTTTTGCTTTATATGGGCGCCGGTATGGCCAGGGATGCAGCCGCAGGCAGGGTCTCACTCAAGATGTCTGATCAAGCCGGTCAGGAGGTCAATCACAGTAACAGCGGAGGGATTAGCCCCGGTACCGGGCATGCCGCCGCGCAAAAGCGCATGCACCCGGTACTGGCCGGCATACTCGTCAGTGTTTCCAATCCGTACTGGACCCTGTGGTGGGCTACGGTCGGCCTTGGTTACATCACTTTGTCCCTGCAAAAGGGGACCCTGGGGCTTACATCTTTTTTTACCGGGCATATTCTGGCCGACCTTGTCTGGTACAGCCTGATTTCGGCGGCTGTGGCCGGCGGCAGGAAATTCCTGAGTGACAGGATATACGGCGGGATTATCACAGCCTGCGGGATATTTCTTATAGGCCTGGGTATTTATTTCCTTTATTACGGTTTATTTACATGATGAATTGCACAAGGGGAATAATACGGGTAAAGAATTGAATTTCACAGGATTAACAGGATTTTTAAGATTAACAGGATTAATTCAAATAAAATATCTTCAATGCAATTTACTATAAATAATTTAAATATTATATTAGACTTTATAAATTAATTTATATAATCTTGTAAATCCTGATAATCCTGTAAATCTTGTGATTAATTTTTAAATATTTATTTTTTTAATATAAATACAGGAGGGAAAAAGTATGTCTGTGGTATTTTGCGGTGTTTGCCCGCACCCCCCTATAGCCGTGCCGGAGGTCGGCGGCTCTGAAGCGTCAGAGGTTTCGGATACCCAGGAAGCGCTCTTGGAACTGGGCAGGCGGATTATAAAGAGCGGCGCCGAAACTGTTGTAATCATATCGCCTCACGCGCCGGTCTTCCGGGACGTGGTTGGCATAAACCTGTCCCCCCAGTTAAAAGGCGACCTGGGATATTTCCAGGCCGGCAATGTCAGGTATTTAGCTGACAACGACCCGGCGCTGGCCCGTGAAATAAGCAGGCAGGCCACGGACCTGGGCATGCCGGCCATTTTGCTGACCGAAGAAGAGGAAAGGCAGTACGGTATAAACCTGCGCCTGGACCACGGGGTGGTTGTGCCGCTGTATTTTCTCCGCAAGGCCAAGCTAGAAACGCCGCTGGTGCATGTGTCAATGGCCCTGGGACAGCCCCGGAAGCTCTACCTCTTTGGCATCGCTGTCCGCAGGGCGGCTGAGAAAATGGGGCGCAGGGTGGCGCTGCTGGCAAGCGGGGACCTTTCCCATGGCCTTACCCAAGACGCGCCCGGGGGCTATTTGCCGAGAGGAAAGGATTTTGACAGTTTGCTGGCCGGGCTGCTGGCCGTGCCTGACGTGGAGGGCATAGTCAAAATGGACCCGGAGTTGGTTGCCCAGGCCGGAGAGTGCGGCTACCACTCCATCGTGATGATGCTCGGCGCCCTGGACGGGTACGATGTGAAAGCCGAGGTCCTTTCATACGAGGGGCCTTTCGGGGTTGGCTACCTGGTGGCCTCTCTAGAACCGGAAGGAGAAAATCCTGAAAAATCCTTGTATCAGAAAATACGTTCCGAGGGGCAGGCTGAAAGGGCCAGGCAGCGGGCTGGGGAGAGCTACCTGGTCAGGCTGGCGCGCAATACCCTGGAGAGCCACGTCAGCGGGTCCCCGCCTCCCGCTCCGGTCGATGTGCCTGAGGAATTTCTGAAGAGCGCGGGAGTGTTTGTTTCCATCAAAAAACACGGGAACCTGCGGGGCTGTATTGGAACAATAGAACCGGTCACATCCAGTATTGCAGAGGAAGTCTCGGCGAACGCCATCAGCGCCGGTATTAACGACCCGCGCTTTCAGCCTGTACGCAAGGATGAGCTGGACAACCTGGATTATTCCGTAGATGTGCTGCAGCCGCCCGAACCTATCTCCAGCCTGCACCAGCTCGACCCCTTCAAGTACGGCGTAATAGTGCGGTCCGGCTGGAGAAGCGGCCTGCTGCTGCCCAACCTGGAGGGAATTGACAGCGCGGAGGAACAGGTCCGGATAGCCCGCCAGAAGGCCGGGATCAGGCCGGAAGATCCGGTAAAGCTGGAAAGGTTTGAAGTAGTAAGATATAAGTAAACAATTTGACAGGATTAACAGGATAAAAACAGATTTACAGGATATTCAAATAATATTTAAATAATAATCTCACATGATTAACAAGATTAGCAGGATTTACAAGATTGAATAATATCAAACTATTGTAATTAAATTGCATTTAAGCAGGATTAGAGGGATTTATAAGATAAATAATTTTAATATTAATTTAGATTTAAATATTATCAATGGGTATTAAAAAAGAGTATTCTAAATTTTAATTTTAATCCTGTTAATCTTTAAAATCTTGTTAATCCTGTGAAAAATATTTTTGGAGGGGTTGCCGGTGCACGAGGCTCTGTATTACAAGAAGAAGGAGAAAAACGCGGTCGCCTGCGCTCTGTGCCCGCATTACTGCAAAATTCAGGAGGGCAAAGCGGGTATCTGCCGTTCCAGGGTAAACCGCGGCGGCGTCCTTTATGCCGCAAACTACGGCAAAGTGACTTCCTACGGGATGGACCCGATTGAAAAAAAACCGCTGTACCATTTTTATCCCGGCTCTTATATCCTTTCGGCAGGCACAGTCGGCTGTAATTTTCAATGCCAGTTCTGCCAGAACTGGTCCATAGCCCACGGCGACCCGCCCACTAACGATATCACCCCGGCGGGCCTGGTGGAGATGGCCATGGACTATGCCGGCATGGGCTACCCGAATATCGGCTTGGCCTATACATACAATGAACCATTTGTGTGGTATGAATTTGTTTTTGAAACAGCCGTGCTGGCTAAAGAAGCCGGCCTGAAAAATGTGCTTGTGACAAACGGCTCGGTCAACGAGGATCCCCTGCGGGAAATCCTCCCTTTCATCGACGCCATGAATATTGACGTCAAGGGCTTTACGGAGGACTATTACAAGAAGTACTGCAAAGGCGGCCTGCAGCCTGTCCTGAAGACCGTGGAAACGGCACGGCGTGAATGCCATGTCGAGCTGACCACCCTGCTCATTCCCGGGTTGAACGACGCAGAGGAGGAGATCGAGCGCCTGGCCGACTGGATTGCTTCCCTGGACCGGGACATTCCCCTGCATTTTTCCCGCTACTTCCCCATGTATAAGATGGACCTGCCGGCAACCCCGCTGGAAAAGCTGGTGCAGGCCAGGGAAATCGCGGCTAAAAAACTTCGCTATGTTTATATCGGAAACGCGCAGATCCCGGGGACTAACGACACTTTTTGTCCCCGGTGCGGTGACGAGGTAATCAGCAGGATCGGTCACTCCGCCCGCGGCGTGGGCCTGTCCGGCAGGAAATGCAGCAATTGCGGCGAGGAAATAAAGTTTGTCGGGAAAATTTATGAATAAACGTGTCAAATAAAGGCTCTCCTTGGGGGGGCCTTAAATTACTTCAATTTTTACTCTGATGAAAAATGCTGCAGGAGAAGCGTCCCCTGCAGCATTTTGCGTATGGGTTTCAACTGCCGTAAAACATTGAGCAGTTGTGTAATTAAATATATAGACAGATTGTAACTCTGTATACAGACAGAAAATCCGGGTTGTGGTACTACTAGGATAAAGCAGAAAATATTACGTTAATTTAGATTTCAGTAAAAACGAAGGGGGGTGCAAAAAAATGTATTCGTTTCTATCTTTCTTACTGGGTGTCATCGCAGTTATCGGGGTAGTCTGGCTGCTGGGATTTTTACGCATGCGGGATATACGGCTAAAGTGGTATGTCTGGGCTTCAATCGCGGTATGGTATCTCTGGACCGTTGCAGGGATTTCCTTTGTGTCTATTAACGCCGCCGGTAAACACGCTAAAGCTGCCAGTACAGGGGCCTTTATCTTTTTTATTGTTACGATCATAGCGGGGGTTTTATTAGCAAGGCTGATAGGAGTCTTAAATCCGTCGAAGGGGCTAAACAACAGTTGAACGTGTGGGGAAGGAGGTAAATAATGCTAACTGACAAACAAAAGGACGAACAGTATACTAAATTCAGGGTTACCAGGCGTAACTTTATTAAAGCAGGGACCGGCCTCGCTACCATGGCCGGGCTGTTCAGCGTAATGAACAAGAATTATGTTGCGGAGGCCGCAACCGGTACAGTTTTAAACAAGGCCGGATTGAACGGAGCCTCGGTTAATCTGCGCGAAGTTAACGACAACTGGCTGGGGACATCCAAAATTGTTGGGCCGATTAAACAAAGAAGTGAGCTGGAGATTGGTTTTTACCAGGCGGCCCAGGGATTTTATGGCGCGGAGGCCAAGAAAGGAGTGGGCACCTTTATTCCCAAACACCCTTTGGGCGGCGCTATCAGCTCCATGCGCAAGTTCTTGGCGACTGAGGACGCCGTGCACGGTGTGCCTTCACCTAACAAGCTTCCCATACCGGATCCGGAGCGGATGTCAAAGCACATTAAAGAAACAGCTTTATTTCTTCATGCGGACGAAGTCGGCATCGGCGTGATGCCCAAATACGCCTTTTACACTCATAACGCGCCCCCGCTGCCGAAAGTTCTGTACGAGGGGACAGCCAAACTGACCGATCTGAAGCCGGTCCCCGAGAGTCATCATTACCCGTATGTAATAGGCATCCTGGTTGATCAGAACCTGACCACCATGCTGGGATCAACGGGATACGACGGCATCAGCGGGTCTATGAGCATGAACGCGTATCTTTTTTCAGGCCTTATCGCCTGCACCCTGGCGGCATATATCCGGAACCTCGGCTATAACGCGAGGGCTCAGCACTGCGCCAATTACCAGATGACCCTTCCCCCCGCGCTTATCGCTGCCGGTTTGGGCGAGATGAGCAGGACCGGCGAGTGCGCCCTGCACCCGCGTTTGGGATTCCGGCATAAGGCTGCGGCTGTAACCACAGACTTGCCGCTATTGCCGGACAAGCCGATCGATTTTGGGCTGGTGGACTTTTGTTCAAAATGCTTGAAGTGCGCGGAAAATTGTCCTGCGGGAGCTATCAGCTTAGACCGCGACCAGAAAGAATTTAACGGTTATTACAAATGGGTAAATGATATGCCCAAGTGCACAGTTTTTCGCACAACGAATAGTGAGGGATCTTCATGTGGTCGCTGCATGAAAGTGTGCCCGTGGAACGACAAGGAACAGTCATGGGTCCACAGCGTTGGGACGTGGGCAGCCTCAAGGAGCGGCACGGCGGCCAAGCTGCTGAAGGATGTCGACGACATGTTCGGGTACGGTACGGAAGTCGTCCAGGAATACCGCTGGTGGCTGGAATGGCCTGAGCTTTACAAATAGAAGGGATTTATTGCGCCAGACCCGAAGTGTTATTTAAAGGGCCGCCCCGCGGCGGCCCTTTGGAACAAGTAAATACTAACGAGACGTCACCATATTCGGAGGTGTAACGGTATGCATAAAAGATCTTCACCAGCACCCTGGATTGAGCCGCCGGCTCATTACAAATGGGGCGAATTGATTAAAAAAAGGGGTAAACCGGCTTTTTATAAAAAAGGCTCGGTTGTTATCAGCGAAGGCGATACTTTAAATTGTATGTATTACGTAAATAAAGGGATGGCCACTTATACCATCGGTTATGAAAGCGGCAGTTCAAGGGCTGTAAGCCTGTTGCTGCCAGGGCGTATTTTTGGAGCGGGGCCTATCTTTTTACAGGAGCCGATATGTTTATCAGTTTTAACCCTGGATGATAGTGAAATCTACTCTTTGTCCATGGATGAAGTAACCAGGGCGATATATGAGGACCCGAATTTAAGTATCGATCTTATCCGTAATTTAACCTATAAAATTAAAATCATTTTATCAGGCTTTACTGTTGTTTCTTTTATGTCACCCGGGGAAAGGCTGTTAAGCTTTTTTAGTTCACTTCTGAAAGAACAAAATGTCACAAAAAGTTATGACTGGTATGCGCTTTCATTGAATCTGACCCAGGAACAAATCGGTGAAATGATTGGTGTCAACAGGGTAACAGTATGCAGGATTATTAATCATTGGAAGAAAAAAGGTATTTACAAAAAGGTCGGCAACCGGGCATACATCCACTCCGACTTATTACTGGCAAAACGGATGAATACTAAAACGGGTTGTTATAGTGGCAAGAATGAAGACTCGCTTATTACTGGAAGAGCATGAGCCGCCTTATGAAAAGAATAGTGATTGTATTTTCGGTGGCACTTTTAATAGCGGCCTGGTTCTACTCAGATAGCAAAACTGAAGCAGAGGTGACGCCATATCTGAAACAGGCAATGCCCCTGGCCGCGAACTTTGATAAAGTCAGCGGCAGCCCTCCGACATTTAAGGCCATTGACACGGACGGCCAGGTTGCCGGCTATGTCGTTTTCGGAGAGGCGAATGGTTACGGTGGGCCTCTAAAAGTGGCTGTCGCCGTGGACCCAAAGGGAAAGATATTAGAAACGATAATAGTTGACAACAAGGAAACACCGGCCTACTTGAGCATGGTAATGCGCCACAAGTTCCTGGAAAAGATTAAAGAAAAGTCTGTGGGATCCGCATTTGAACTGGGAGAGGATTTAGATGGTGTTTCGGGGGCGACTATTTCGTCCGGGGCTATCACGGAGGCAGTCCGCAAAGCCGGCCATGACGTGGGACGCCGTCAGCTTAACCTGAGCATCACAGAAAAGCAGGAAAACTGGCAGATAGGCCTGCCGGAAATAGCAGTGATACTTTTGTATCTTTTTACCATAATATTTGCTTTAGTTTGGAAAAAACCGAACTTCCGGAATTACGTGGTTTGGGCCAGTATCGTCATACTAGGTTTCTGGCTGAACAGGCCAATCTCGTTATCGTATATTTCAGGAGCTTCACTGGGTTACTTCCCTTCATACCACCAGAACCTCTTATGGTATGTGGTTCTTTTCGGCGGTGTGGGAATGGCTGTGTTCTCAGGGCGCAATATCTATTGCGCCTGGCTGTGCCCGTTTTTAGGCGTACAGGAACTGGCCAACCGGATAAGCGGTGTAAGGTGCGGCGCGGCTGGCGCGGAAAACAAATTACGCTCAACGCGCAATATTTTGCTGTGGTTCGGGCTGTTTTTGGTCTTTATTTACCGCAACCCCGCCCTTGGCAGCTATGAACCATTCGGCACGATTTTCGGATTTACTGGTACAGGCCTGGACTGGCTGCTTTTGTCAGCTGTTTTAGTGGCGGCTATTTTTAAGTTCCGTTTCTGGTGCGGCTATTTTTGCCCGGTCGGAGCAGCCCTGGACATTTGCGCTAAAATTAACCGCACTATAAAAAAACTTGTTAATAACGGGCCGAATAAGCTTATAAAAGAAGATGCACATGAGCTAACCAATTAAAAAGAAGGTGCCGGTTTAATATTAAAAAGGTGATAAGATGGCTGAAGAAAAAAACCAAACAGAAACAAATAAACAGTTGGAAAAGAAAAGGGAAGTATATTTTATTTACACTTTCTATGTAATAACATTACTGGGCATAGCGTTAATATTATGGCAAAACTGGAAAGACTTCAGCCTTTAAAAAATGGCTGGCTTTTTATTATACCCGGCTGCAGGGACGCATAGATTATCTTTTTT
Source organism: Pelotomaculum propionicicum (assembly GCF_048984525.1). Classification (GTDB taxonomy): domain Bacteria; phylum Bacillota; class Desulfotomaculia; order Desulfotomaculales; family Pelotomaculaceae; genus Syntrophopropionicum; species Syntrophopropionicum propionicicum_A. The sequence goes on along the minus strand of NZ_JBMGJC010000007.1, from coordinate 110,981 downwards.
CTTAAGCCATGTCTTCTTCAGTCCTCATTGCAAGCATACCCCCGGTGAAATCTGGATAGGAGGGCAGGGAGTGAGAAAAGCTTATACTTTCGGACTGGTTCTGCTTTCGCTATTATTGCTGGCGGGCTGTACGGGCAAAGAAGAGCAGAAAGCCCAACAGTCTTCCGCTCTCTTGATGGACACTGTTGTTAATGTTAAGACCTATGATAACAGCCAACCCCAGGCGCCGGAACAAGCTCTGAAATTAGTAAAAAGCCTTGACTCCCGGTTTAGCCGTTACGGTAAAGACAGCGACATATCCCGTGTTAATGCCATGGCTGGAGAAAAACCGGTACAGGTAGACGAATCGACCATAAATCTGATCAGGGAGGCAGTTTACTACGGAGATATAACCAGGGGGGCGCTGGATATTACCATCGGTCCGCTGGTAGACCTCTGGAATATCCCTGATACTGACAACACGGGTATTCCCCGTGCTGAGGAAATAGGTAATAAGCTTAAACTTGTAAACTACCGGCAGATTGTCCTGGACACAGAAAAAAGCGTGGTTTATCTGCCCTATAAAGGATCCAGCCTGGACCTGGGTTCATTGGCAAAGGGATTTGCCAACCGCCGTGTCGCGGAAATGTTACGTGAAAAGGGAGTTCGTTCCGCTCTTATCTCTCTGGGGGGGAATATATATGCAATTGGGAGCAAGCCGGACGGCGAGCCATGGCAGATAGCTATCCAGGATCCTTTTGACCAAAATCAGTTTATAGCTGTTTTTAACATTATAGACCGCGCCGTTGATACCGCGGGTGGTTATTACCGCTTCAAGGAGATCGGCGGAGAAAAGTTTTCCCACATCATTAATCCCTCAACAGGTATACCCGCCGGTGAGATAGCTTCAGTTACGGTTATAACCGACGACCCCTTAAAAGCCGACGCCCTGTCTACCGCTTCATACGTTCTTGGAGAAGAAAAAGGCATGGCCCTATTAGAGTCTGTACAGGGCGTGTCAGGGTTTATAGTCACAAAAAGCGGCAAGGTCGTTACCACGTCAAATTTTATGGACGAAGTGCCAGGCTTTAAACTGAGGGGCGAACGAAAAAATGATTAAGTTTAGCGCTAAAGAGATTTCAGCGTATGGTATTTTAACAGGTTTTGCCCTTACGATGCACTTGGTGGAAAACCTTTTCCTGGTGGGATGGGGGCCACCGGGCGCCAGGCTTGGTTTAGCCAACATTGTAACCCTGATGCTGCTTGTCAGCGCGGGGTTTCGCCCGGCTTTGATCGTTACCGTGCTGCGGGTGATTATGGGTTCCTTTTTCGGAGGAACCTTTCTGGCAATGGGTTTTTGGATGAGTATTTCCGGCGGGATCGGCAGTACGGTCCTTATGGGATTAATTATGCTTTTAAATAAGAAAACTGATGCGCGTTTTGTTGGAATTGCCGGCGCCATAACACATAATCTCTGTCAGCTTGCTGTGGCGTACATGTTTTTCGGCGCCGCAATCCTGTACTATACGCCAAACTTGGTTTTGTTTGCCCTGCCGACCGGGCTTATCACCGGAACTGTGGTCCAAAAATCTAGAACAGCTATTGGTGACTTTATGTACTGGGGTGGCAGTCATGGCCCTTAAGAAAAAACACATCCTGCTCATAGCATTAGTGCTGATACTGGCCTCAGAAGTCACCACCTGGAAATTTGTATACCGGAGTAATTATATAGGTGATGGTCCCTTATTTGTCGAAATTAGAGTTGATGGGGATTTATTTACAAGAGAAAGGCTGTTAATGCAGGAAGAAAGGAAGGAGATAAAAGTCCCGTTAAAATCAGGAGGCAATGCCGTTGTGGTTATAGATCACGGGAGCGTCAACGTGCCGCCGATGCCGAAAGAGCTTTGCCCCCTGGGAATATGCAGTAGAATGGGACCGATATCTAAACCGGGGCGGAGTATCATCTGCATGCCCAACAAGATGATAATCAGTATATTATCTAACGAAAATATACTGTAAGTACTTCTATGCCCGGGAGGTTTGTATCCCGTTTGAGAAATAATCCCTGCTCGAAACATGTTAACCCGTTTTTGCCGCAATGTTTTTTTACTGGTGCAGGACAAAATTGACCGTGTCCCTGGTCTTAATCACGCTGACTTTCTGCTCAGGCTTATGTGAGTCGGTTAAAGCCTCAACCAGGTATATGCCGGGGGGCAGGCTGTTGAAAAAGTACCTGCCGTTGCTGCCGGTGGTCGCGGTAGCTTTTATTTCGCCGCTTTCCATGTCCTTTATATTAATAGTGGCGCCGTTGATTGAATTGTTGCTGCTGAAGTCGATCACCACGCCGTCCAGGACCAGCTGGATGATATATTTTATCTTCAGTTTTAACGTCCCGTTGATAATTATATTGTCAGGACGGAGAGCGTAATTTTTTATAATCAGATCAGTGTCGACCGATAATATATCTTCCCGGCTGATGATGGGGTTCAGGTGAATAAAAGAATTGATTTCAATATCATTCGTAAAAACCTTGGCCGGGTTAAATATATGTTTTTCATCCAACCCGGTTGAAACCATGGCAAAAAGTTTTAACGCGGCCTGTATTCTCAGAATGCCGTTATCCATAAGTTTCAGGTCGATATTTTCAGCCCGCTGGTATACCTGCACATCGGAAACCGGCACGGTTACACCGATGGTGCCGGACCAGTCGATATCCTTTTCAAGCACATCGCTGGAAGGACTCTGATCAGCCATCAAAACCCCCCTCTTTTTTTATGCTGTTTTAGTTTAGCCAAAAAATTAAAATATTACCGCTAAAATAAAAAAGTTAGGAAGGTTATTGTCGGCCGTTTAATCATAATAATGCCGTAATAAAAAAAAGGGCCTGCCGTATTATAACGACAGGCCCTGAATGCGCTTGATTATTTATCTTCAAGTGATTTAATGATCGATTGCCAGTCACAGTGCCGTTCTATGTTTTCCGTAGCGATCTTGATGCCGGTGGCGTCACCGGGGCTGATCCGCCTGGAAATCTCGGATATTTTTTCGATGGCCGTGTATGTGTCATAGTGGACCAGGATAAGGGGCACGCCTTTTTCCGCGGCGCGGGAAATCACCTTCACATCGGGGTAAAGGCCGCCTGTCAGGATCAAGGCTGATGTGCTGGTCTCCAGGGTAGCTAGGGCCATGTCAGCCCTGTCTCCTCCCATGACCACCGCCTTGTTCGCAGAACGGCGCATATACTTAAGGGCGCTTTCCATGGTCATAGCCCCCACGATTACTTCTTCCACCAGCCGGTCCAGCTTGTCTTCTCCTACCAGCAGTTCGCCGCCCAGGGCCTCATAATACTCGGAGACAGTAGGCGAGGCTATTTCAGGCCGCATGGGTATAATGCCGAGGGTGGCGCAGCCCATTTTTTCGAGGATCGGCTTGAAAACCCCTTCCGTTTTGGCGAGCAGCTGCCGCGGGACATTGTTGAAGATATGGCCGGTAACCGCCAGCCCGCCTGCTTTGCAGCAGTTGTTGAAGAAAATCGCCTGGTCCGCGCTCAAATCATTTTCCATTTTGATAACATTCAAAACGGAAGCGTTGAGCTGGGGAGCCAGGGTGATCACGTCAAGCCCGTAGGCGGCGCCCACATAGGGGAAGGTGGCCCCGTCAATTATAATCAGGTCCGCCTCCGCGGAGATCGCCTGGTATGCTTCTTTGATGCTGGCCATTGCCGTCTCCGGGTTCTTCAGCCCCGAAAGGTAGGACGTTCCCGCCGTAAAGGGGGCTATCTGTTTAACGTCTGTCTTCATGTGAAGGGCCTCGTGCATCAGTATGGCATCGTTGTCTTCACCGCCGGCAAGCTTGGGACGGCTCCCCACCGGTTTAAAGTAGGTGGCCTTAATGCCTTCTTTCTTAAGTTTCAGGGCTATGCCCAGGGCAATTGCTGTCTTGCCGCATCCCGCGACACCTGTGATATAAAGATTTTTCATGTTATCACCTCACGAAAGGGTTATTTTAACATCGAGGGCCGCAATTCCGTCCTCATAAGCAAAAACCGGATTGATATCAATCTCAGTTATTTCCGGAAAGTCAGTGGCCAATACGGCCAGGCGCCTGATTGCTTCACTGACGGCTAAAATATCTACGGGGCTGTCTCCCCGATAGCCTTTCATCAGGGAATACGCCTTGGTTTCCGCGATCATTTCGGTAATTTCCGCGCTGGTCAGGCCCTGGGCCAGCCTGAAGGAAACGTCTTTGATCAGGTTGACAAAAATTCCTCCCAGGCCGAAGCCGATTAAGGGCCCGAACTGGACATCCCTGGTCATGCCCACGATCAGCTCAATTCCTTTCGGCACCATCTTTTGAATCTCAATCCCGTATGGCACGACCTTTGGCAAATACCGGTGCACGTTTTCAATTATGTTCACGTACGCGTTTTTAACTTCTTCCGCTGACTGGATCCCGCTTATCACGCCGCCGACATCGGTTTTGTGCATAATTTTCGGGGAGGCTATTTTCAGGACAACCGGGTAGCCCAGCTGGTCCGCTATCTCCGCCGCCTCATCGGGGTTTTGGGACAGTATGGTCGGGGCCGCCGCTATGCCGTAAGCCTCGATAACCTCGGCGGCCTCGCTGCCCAGCAGGGCCAGCCGGTTATCTCTTTTGACATCATAGAAAACTGCCTTAACAGTCTTTAAATCCGGCTTTATGTCTGTTTTCCTGCCTTCAGCGCCCGCTCGCTCTTTCATCTTCCGGTATGAGGTCATCCCTGCGATTACCGCGACAGCGGGCTCCGGCATGGAAAAACAGGGGATGCCGCTGCCGGAAAGGAGGGCCGCCCCTTCCGCGAGGGATTTGCCGCCCATGTAGGCAGACACAACGGTCTTTTCCGGATAGAGCCGGCTGAAGTCAACCAAAGCCCGCGCCGTGTCGAGAGGTTCTGTTACCGCCACGGGACACAGCAGCAGTACAACGCTGTCCACGTTTTCATCTTTAAAGACCTTTTCCAAGGCAAACCTGAAGCGGTCTGCTTTCGCGTCGCCCAAAACATCCACCGGGTTGTATATGCCGGCCTCGGCAGGCAGGTATGAACGCAGTTCCTCAATAGTATCCCTGTCAAAGCGGGCCATCTGCAGGCCGTGCGCCTCAACCTTGTCGGTTGCTATAATGCCCGGCCCGCCTGAGTTGGTGACAATGGCCACCCGGTCTCCTTGCGGCACCGGCTGGTTGACAAACGATATGGCCAGGTCAAAAAGCTCGGACATGCTGGATACCCGCAGGACGCCGCATCTTTTAAAAGCAGTGTTGTAAGCAAGCTCGCTGCCAGCCAGGGCGCCGGTATGGGACGAGGCCGCCAGTGCACCGGACTGGCTTGTGCCTGATTTCAAGATTATGACCGGTTTTTTGCGGGTCGCTTCGCCCACTACTTTTAAAAACTCGGGGCCATGCGACACATCTTCAATATAACAGAGGATTACTTTTGTGTTGGGGTCGTCAGCGGCTTCGGCGATAAAGTCAACCTCGCTCAGGTCGGCCTTATTGCCCAGGCTGTATATTTTGCTGTAGCCGATCCCGGCCGATTGGCTCCAGTCCAGAATGGAGGCGAGGATGGCGCCGCTCTGGGAAATGAAGGCGATTTCTCCTTTGGGTGGGAATCCTTTTAAAAAAGTGGCGTTAATGGGAGTATGGGTATCAATAAAACCGACCACGTTCGGACCCAGCACGCGCATGCCGTATTGGCTGCAGACCGCCATGAATTCTTTTTCAAGCTCGGCGCCGGAGCGGCCGATCTCTTTAAACCCGGCCGTAATGACCACCAGGTTTTTAATGCCTTTTTTGCCGCACTCCTCTGCCGTTTCCATGGCTTTGCGGGCGGGGATGCAGAAGATGGCCATTTCTACGTCTCCCGGCACGTCTGACAGGGAGGCATAACACGGGAGCCCTGATATTTCTTTTTCTTTGGGGTTGATTGGGTAGATTTTTCCCTTGTAGCCGCTCTTAATCAGGTTTATAACAATTGCGTTGCCGATTTTTCCGGGTGTGTTGGAGGCGCCGATAACAGCGAGGGATTTTGGGTTTGTAAAACTGTTTACAGCATCCATTAAATAAGTTTCACCTCTTGCAGATTCCTTATGTCACGGTGTTTATGAAACTGATTAATTACTTCGGATATAAAGCCAAAATTCCTGCAGTTTTTTTTAATTTATAAAGCTCCATGCCGCCTGCCCCGGGCTGATTTGGGTTAAAGGTTTTAGTCCCGGCCACCGATAGAATTCATAATATAAGATAAATCACTTTTAAAGCAGATTTTTTTAGCTATGGATTTACGTTATTAAAAGGATTTAACTCCAAACAGGTAGAAGTTTCCCAAAAAATCCTGGAGGGCGCCATATGTTTCCTTACCGCATAGTATCGGTAACACCTGAGCTGCCGGAACTTATCAACCGGCTGAGAGACATTGCTTATGATTTCTGGTTCAGCTGGAACCCGGCCGGCATCGAGTTCTTCAGGTCAATCAACCCTGAACTCTGGCGGGAAGTCGAGCACAACCCGGTAAAATTTCTTATGCGTGTCCGGAAGGAAGACCTGGAGAGAGCGGCACAGGATGAGGATTACCTTGCTCTTTACAAGCGGGTTTTTGATCTCTATGACCGTTATATGAGCCAGGAAACCTGGTTTGCTAAAAAATATCCTGAGCATAAAGGGGACCTTATAGCTTACTTTTCCGCCGAGTTCGGCCTGCATGAATCACACCCCATTTACTCCGGGGGCCTGGGCCTGCTGGCAGGTGACCACTGCAAGTCAGCCAGCGACCTGGGGCTTCCGTTTATTGGCGTCGGCCTGCTCTATAAACAGGGCTATTTTCACCAGCGGATAAACAGCGCGGGGAAGCAGGAGGCCGAGTACCCGCACCTCAATTTTTATGAACTGCCGATAACGCCTGTGAACAACTCCGACGGCAGCCAGCTGGACGTGACGGTGGAACTGGACGGGAGGACAGTATTTGTCCAGGTCTGGAAGGTAAAAGTGGGGAGGATTACTGTCTACCTGCTTGACACGGATACATCCAAGAACGCGCCACAGGACCGCAACCTGACCGGGCAGTTGTACGGCGGCGACAGGGAGTACCGCCTTTCCCAGGAAATAGTGCTGGGTGTGGGGGGAGTAAGGGCTCTAAGGGCGATGAAGATAAACCCGGGCGCCTGGCACATCAACGAGGGGCACGCCGCCTTTTTGATTATTGAGCGGATCAGGGAGCTGATGCGCTACATGGTTTCTTTTGAAACGGCCAGGGAGGTTGTACGCGCCTCAACCATTTTTACCACTCATACTCCCGTACCGGCCGGGCACGACCTGTTCACCGAAGAATTAATCATAAAGTATTTTAACCAGATAGTCAGCGAAATGGGCATTAACATTAAGTCGCTGGAAGACCTGGCCTGGGACGTGGACCGAAACAGCTTCAACATGACCCTGCTGGCGCTCCGCCACGCTTTTCTTGCCAACGGCGTCAGCCGGCTGCACGGAAAGGTTAGCAGAAGGATGTTCCAGTCCGAGTACAGCAGCCTCCACCCTGAGGAGATACCGGTTACCTCTGTCACCAACGGCGTCCATGTGGAGACCTGGCTGGCCGTTGAACTGAAGGAACTACTCGCCCGCTATATTGGTAAAAAGTGGTTTGAGCGTATCGCCGAGGGTGAAATGTGGGAGAAAGTGGACCAAATACCTGATCAGGAACTGTGGAGAGTGCACCGGCAGCTGAAGGAAAAGATGATCTCCTTTGCCCGGCTGAACCTGAAGCAGCAGCGCAGGCGAAACCGCGAGCCGGTCCAGAACATACTTGAAATAGACGAATACCTGGACCCTGATATCCTTACCATCGGTTTTGCCCGCCGCTTTGCCACCTACAAGAGGGCGGCCCTCCTTTTTCGCACCCCGGAGAGGCTGGAACGCCTGCTGAATAACAACGAGCGCCCGGTGCGGTTTGTTTTTGCGGGAAAAGCACACCCGGCCGACACACTGGGGCAGGAATTAATTAAAAAAATATATGATTATTCGCATAAGCCGGGGTTCAGGGGCAGGATAGTGCTGCTGGAGAACTACGACATCCACCTGGCCCGCCACCTGGTGCACGGGGTGGATGTATGGCTCAACACGCCGCGCCGGCCGATGGAAGCCAGCGGCACCAGCGGCCTGAAAGCATCTTTGAATGGATTGATTAATGTAAGCACCCTGGACGGGTGGTGGCCGGAAGCGTATGACGGCAAAAACGGCTTCGTTGTCGGTTCCGACAGCACTTACCTTAATGAAGAGGTCCAGGACCAGGACGATTGTTTTTCCCTCTACAGCGTACTGGAGGATAAAGTCATACCGATGTATTACCGCAGGGAAGACGGTTTCTCACCGGAGTGGGTGCGCATGATGAAAGAAACGATAAAGACCATCGCCCCGGTTTTTAATACCGGGCGGATGGTGGCGGAATACACCGACCGCTTTTACATACCGGCGATCAACAGGGGTAAAATGTTTGCCGCCAATGATAATTACCTGGGCAACCACGCCGGCAACTTCAAAAAGCTAATCCTTGATTACTGGGACCAGGTGTCTTTCGTTTCGGTTGAATCAAGCGGCAGGACTAAAATGCTCGCCGGCGAGGAGATAAAGATAACAGCTGTGGTCAACCTGGGCTTGATCTACACCAGGAGCGTCATCCTGGAGATTGTTTACGGCGAGGCAGTGGAAGGCGAGCTGAGAAATATTAATGTTGTGCCGATGGCCCTGGAAGGGGAAATTGCAGAAAACATCTACCGTTACAACGGCAGCCTGACCCTGCCCCAGGGTTCCTACGGGTACACAGTGCGCGTGAGGCCGGACAGCAGGGACTTCCCCCATACCGAGCTGCCCCTGGTCACCTGGGCCCCCGTCTTCTAAAAACGTGTCAAGGGGACGGTTCTTCTGACACGATCGTGTCAGAAGAACCGTCCCCTTGACACGATCACGTTTCGAGAAGGGAGTACAGGCTCACTTTGAAATTCAAGTCGTCTTCAGGAGTTCTCTTCCTGGGTCCCCTGGTCCTGCCGCCGCTGCGCCGGAACTTTGCTTTCATTTCTCTCTCTTCCAGGAGAAAATCTATATTGTCTTCCCGGAAAATACGTCCGGTCGGGGACAAGGCTTTAGCTCCCTTACCCAGCGCCATTGCCGCCAGGCCCCAGTCCTGGGTGACGACGACATCTCCGCCGGCGGTCAGGTTAACTACCTGCATATCCGCCTCCTGGGGAGCGTTTCCCACCACCACGTGCCGGTCGGACTCGATCCGGTGGTTGAAGCTGGCTACTGTTATCAGGGGCACCGAAAACTCCTTCGCCGCCCGGCGGCAGATTTCCAACGCGTTCTTTGGTGTCGCGTCCGCGTCAACAATAATTTTCAAACTTGCTTCATCCCGTCATTCAAGCTTCATCTAAAGAGAGCCCATTTTCTCATTAAGCCTATTATAACAGTTTATTATACGCGTCTTTTGCGTTATATTGGATATAATTTAGAATTTGACTCCGGAGGAGATGCAATGCGGGTGAAACTATTTAAAATCATTTTAATTGTATTTCTATCAGCTTTTTTATTATATGCCCTGTTCCTTATCTGCGTTGCGGCCACCGGCTACAGGCCAAAAGGTGTTGAGGCGCTGGCTATAAAGGAAGGCAATGAAACGACCGGCAAATTGGAAAGAGAAGGGATGCAGGAATTAATCAGGAAAGAAACGGAGATGTCGGTTGCAACCTTTAATATAGGTTACTGCGGGCTGGACCGGGAGCAGGATTTTTTCATGGACGGGGGTAAAAATTCCCGTTCGGGCAGCCGTGAGCAGACCCTGGCCAACCTGGAGAATATAACAGATATTCTGGTTCATGAAGGGCTATCATTTGCCTTTTTGCAGGAGGTTGATATTAAATCCACAAGGAGCTTTCATGTAAACCAGAAAGACTTCATCAATAAAAAGCTTTCGGGATACAGCTCAGTTTTCGCTGCAAACTATAAAGTTTTGTGGGTGCCGGTCCCGCTTTCCAAACCCATGGGTTCTGTTTATTCCGGGCTGATCACGCTCTCCCGGTACAGCCCACGCTCCGCCGCCAGGTACCAGTACCCCGGCAGTGAAAAGTGGCCCAGGCGGATGTTTGACCTGGAAAGGTGCTTTATTGAATGCAGGCTGCCGGTTGAGGACGGCGGGGAACTGGTGCTTATAAATTCCCACCTTTCAGCTTTTGATGAAGGCGGCCTCATCAGGCAGGAGCAGCTTGCCTTTTTAAAGGAATATATAATTGAGGAATACAGGGATAAAGGAAATTATGTAATTGTCGGCGGTGACTGGAACCACGTGCTGCCGGGCACGGACCCCGGGCTTTTTGTGTCAGTCGAGGAGAAGCCGTTCTGGGTGCAGGAAATACCCGGTAACTTTACCCCGGAGGGTTTTATATGGGCGGTTGACGGGGGTGTGCCGACTGTCAGGTCCACCGCGTCGCCCTACCGGGAGAAGTACAGCTACCTCGCGGTAATAGACGGTTTTTTGGTTTCACCCAACGTTGAGGTTAAAAAGGTATACGGGCATGATTTGAATTTTAAAAACAGCGACCACAATCCTGTTTCCTTAATATTCTCGCTAAGTGTGGTGGGGGAGGAGGCTGAATATAGTTAAGCGGTAAACAACGTGTCATAAACATTATAAAAATTTTGAAAGGGGTAATGGCATGACAATCGAAGATCGTTACAGGCAAAGATACAAATCGGGGGATACCCCATGGGACATCGGCCAGGCAGATTTCAACCTTATTGAAGTTGTGACCGGTAAACCGATTGTTAGCTGCAAAACCCTGGATATCGGCTGCGGGACCGGAGACAACTCCATATGGCTTGCCCAGAACCGCTTTCAGGTTTTTGGCACGGATACCTCTGACGTTGCCCTGGAGAAGGCCAGGGAAAAAGCCTCAAAAGCCAACGTAGAATGTGAATTCATACTGGTTGACTTTATGAATAACCATGTTGAAGGGGCGCCTTTTGGTTTTGTATTTGACAGGGGCTGCTTTCACTCGTTCGGTGCTGGAGATGAACGAAAAAGGTTTGCCCAAAATATCGCCGCTCACCTGGAAGAAGGCGGCCTGTGGCTGACGATCGCCGGCAACGCTGACGAGAACCGCCGGAGCCCTGGCCCGCCTCAGTGGACTGCGGGAGATATAGTACTGGCGGTGGAGCCCTATTTTGAGATTCTTTCACTTAAAACCAGCCATTTCGGATCTAATAGTCAAAATCCGCCCAGGGCCTGGAGGTGCCTGATGAAGAAACGGCATGTTTAAAAACAAAAACCTGGCCAAAAATGATGGTCCGTTAAACAAATACCCCTGAGACATCAGCCTGCAGGGGTTTTCATTTATATATGTTTATATGTTTGTTTCAAATACCACCTATTTTTTCAGGGTTAACAAAAACTCGTCGCCGCGCGGCTCAACTGATATTTCCCATTTTTGGCTTTTGGCCAGTCGCGTTATATTATCCCGGGCGGCAACTATGTCAACCAGTACCTGAAAGGTACCCTGCCCCAAACGGTCTATTTCCCTTTTAGTTATTAAAACCGGCTCCGGGCATAAAAGACCTCTAGCATCCTTGACTTCCACTTGCAGACACCCCCTGTTTTACTGATAAACCTTTTATATTTAAGAAGCCCACTAAAAGAATTACAGCAAAACCTACCAGTACAGCAATCTGCCCGGGGGCGGTAACGCCCTTGGCACTTGCGGCCAGGCCGAAGTTATGGGCAAACGCGGCGCCGGCCAACAGGCCCAGCACCGTGACCGCTGAATCGCTGTTGCCTTCGGAAGCCGATACCAGCTGCCTTAAGGGGCAGCCGCCAAGCAGCGCGGAACCGAAACCGCCGAGCGCCATGCCGAGGAAGTTCCACAAACCGTCACTGTGCGCGATAGGTTGTCCCTGCAGGCCCAAGTGGAAACTTCCCAACGCCAGGTTGCCGATCAGGGTTGCAATTAAAATGGCGAAAAAACCGTACAGAAGGTAGAAGTCTCCGAACATAATTGAGTCACGTATTCCTCCGACAAAGCACAGCCGGGTGCGCTGCGCCAGGACGCCGAAGATCAGGCCGGCGGCTAAAGCTATAGCGACAGGAGCGTGCATGGAACCCGGTCCCTCCGCGCTGAAAAATATATAGGGCGGCCTGGCCAAAAGGAGGACCAAGAGACCGACCATAAGCAGCGGGAAGAAATAACCGCCGGATTTGTTTTGAGGGACCGCCCTGCCGAGGGAAAAGCCCTTGCGCAGGAAAGCAATTCCTAATAAAACTCCTGCTATAAGACCGACCAGACCCACTACGGCGTTCAGGTCCCCGGCTGCAATCCTTAAGACCATGCGCAGCGGGCAACCGAGAAATACCAGCAGGCCGATCATGACGAAAAAGCCCAGGACAAACCTTGTAAAAGTGCTGGATCCCCCCAGGGACCTGTACTCCCTGGTGAATAACGAGGTGAGAAAAGCGCCCAGCGCCAGGCCGATGATCTCAGGGCGTATGTACTGTACGACGTTTGCCCGGTGCAGTCCTACGCCTCCTGCGATGTCGCGCAGGAAGCAGGCAATGCAGATCCCCATGTTTTGCGGGTTGCCCAGCTTAACCAGCGCGAGTGCCATCACCGCGACTACTGCGCCGGTGATTACAATTAGTACATTTCTTTTCAACAAACCGACCTCCTTTTGAAATCTGTGACGAAAATTCAGTAATAAATTCTACCTGTTAATTATATATAATAATCACTCATAAGTGTCATTTGATTTTTTTATGTATATTTGAGTGGCTGATTAGGTAATTTTATTGCGAATTTGGTGGGGAGTGTGTTCTTTAAAAATATATGAACACCAGTATATTATTAACATAAAATGGAAGAAAAAAGGTGGGGGCAAAGATGTCCGATAAATTAACCGGTTGTTTTGTCAACGAACCTGTTTTGCTGGAAAGACCGGCTCCAGACTTCAGTGCCGAAGCATATTACAGGGGAGAAAGGATTAATGTCAGGCTTTCTGATTTTAGAAGAAGGTGGGTAGTACTGTTTTTTTATGCCACTGATTTTACATTTGTCTGACCAACAGAGTTGGCAGCCGTGGCTGAACGTTATAATAAATTTGTAAGGTTGGGTGTTGAAGTACTGGGAATAAGCACAGACAGTGTTTACGCCCATAAAATATTTGCGGAAATATCGCCCTCGGCTAAAAAAGTGCAGTACCCGTTGTTATCTGATCCTACTCATGAGATTTCAAAGTGTTATGGGGCATACAACCCGGAAACCGGTTTTGCCACACGCACAACTCTAATTGTTTCTCCCGATGGGCTCATAAAATATTTTTGCAAATACCCCGGGCCGGTTGGCCGTAATGTAAACGAGATAATTCGTGTCATTCAGGCACTGCATTTTACCGAGGCCACGGGATTAGGCGCTCCCGCCGGTTGGATGCCGGGTCAGCCCGGGATAAAGCGTGAATGGGAATTAGTCGGGAGGATTTAAACGGGATAAAAAGGGTGATGAAAAAGTGCGGCAAGGGAAAAGTCCCTTGCCGCACTTTTGTGCATACTAGTTTGAGTTGTTTTGCAGGCACACTCCGGTCCCGCGGCCGTTGCCGGCACAGACGCCCTGAGCGCCGCAGTTAGCCTGGCCGTTTCCCGGGCCTTTGCCCATTCCTGCTCCCGCAGCTGCACCGGCAGCTTTATTGCCTCTGCCGCCGTTGCCGGAGCCGTTCGTCCCAACGTCGGTGCGGTTGAGGTTTTCCTTCACCCGCTCAGTCATCAACTGCTTGTGCTGGTCGGCCTGCTCCTGTGTTATTTTGCCGTCACTGACCATCTGGTCGATTTGAGCGCTGCGCTGGCCTATCACGTAGTCCACCAGCTCCTGCTCGCTTACGCCCTGTTCAGACGCGATCTGCACCATTGATTTGCCTGATTGGCGCTCAGCCTTCAAATCTTCCTGGCTGATACCCAGGAACTCCGCCAAATTCGCCGACATGCCGCCGAAATTCCTGCCCATCTTAAGGCAATAGCCCAGTCCGGCCTTTCCGCCGGACTGGTTTCCGGCTGCAAATGCTTTTACTGCCGGGACCCCGACCAGAAGTACCCCACCCAGCAAAGCCAGGACAACTGCCGATGCCAGCCAATTTTTAATCTTCATGTCCTAAAACCTCCTTTTTGAGGCTAGTATAACAATAGAATTTTAAAATCTTATAGAAAAATTGTTAAGAAATTATCAAGATTTAAAGAGAAAGGCGTGACAAGCAGCCACGCCTTTCTAAGAAAAATTTTCGGTTATGTTTAATGCCCGTGGCCGTGCCCGTGATGGTGCCCGCCACAGCTGCACCCGGCATTGCCGGTAACCAGATTGCCGTTCAAAAAGTCTTTGGCGACCTGTTCCGCATCACCGGATGCGCCTGTAAGCACTCCAAAACCTGCCTGTTGCAGCGCCTGTGCCATGGGTCTTCCGATCCCGCCCGCGATCACAACGTTCGCACCCTCGGCCTTGAGCAGGAGAGCCAACCCGCCGTGATTGTGCTGCGTTTCATTGGTAATAATTTTTTTACCTGTTATATTACCTTTTTCCGAGTCAAAGACAATAAATTCACGGCTGGTCCCGAAGTGTGGATTTAATTTCCCATCTAAATGCGGCATTGCAATTTTCATATAAATGTACCTCCTGGATGTTTTAAGTATCGATTCTCTGCCAATCGCTTCCGTAACAAAGCGGGCACAAGGTCCTCCTGCGGCAGATGGTTCCTTCCCACTGATGGCCGCAGCTGACGCACTTCAGCTTATACTGGGCCAGCTTGAAGTTGCCGCCCTCAACCCTCAAAGCTTCACCGTTGACAAGGGCGCGGGCTATCTTTTGCCGGGCAGAGGCCAGTATCCGGTGAAATGTAGGCCTGGACACAGACATCTTTTCGGCACAGGCCTCATGTTCGATCCCTGTCAGGTCCCTCAGGCGGATAGCCTCAAGCTCCTCTACCGAGAGAATCACCTCGGAAAGCTCCGTCATGGGGACGCCCGCCGGTTTGAAATAAGTGTAACCGGGAAGCTGTTCTACTCTCCTGCATTTTGAGGGTCTGGGCATAGCAAACCTCCTATCAGTAGCTTCGAAATATGAAACATGTTTCATAAAACATAATAACCATTTAATTGCCGGGAGTCAATAAAATTCATTGTTTGGGAGTTCAGTAAAGAGGCTGTTCTTATATCTTCAAAACTGCCCTGATTATAGAACGTTTATCGGTTTGGATCAACGTTATACTCCCCAGGAACGAAATATTTAATTATTCTAAATTTCTCTCAGCCGTCACCGGGGCTCATGAATTCCCTCCTCACAGGTTGACCTTTCTAATCTTTTTTCTCCAGTTCTTTAATTCGGTTTTTTATCTGTTCAATGGCGTTTTCCATGTTTTCGGCCTGCTCCTTGAGAAAGCACATCTCCTGCTCGCCATTAAGCGGGGGCGCGTAAACCGGCGCCACCGGCGCGGCGTCCGGATCCCAACGGGACCACCTGGACACTCCGGCAGCCCGAAACCAGTGCCGCCGGCCCCTGCCGCCGCCCCGGCAAAAGCTCTGGTCAGATCTCGCCCCGGGACCAACATAGCTCATGCAGTAGCCGCCGCCGCGACCTGTCATAGGCCCGGCGCCCAGCGGGCCCGTTCCGTTGAAAGT
Source organism: Pelotomaculum propionicicum (assembly GCF_048984525.1). Lineage (GTDB taxonomy): Bacteria > Bacillota > Desulfotomaculia > Desulfotomaculales > Pelotomaculaceae > Syntrophopropionicum > Syntrophopropionicum propionicicum_A. The sequence goes on along the minus strand of NZ_JBMGJC010000007.1, from coordinate 95,284 downwards.
TGGCATAATTTGATTCCTCCTTTCCTGATTTCCAGTAATAATGTTCTTTTTAAGGCACTAACAGGCTGGAGATATTATGGGCGAACAGGATCTTTCCCGGGGTTTTGACATCTTCCCGGGCTTTGCTCCCTCCCCGGGCCTTGCTTCTGTCCTTGGGCCTGGCCGTTTCCCTGTCCTTGTCCCCGGCCCTGGCCAACTCCGCACAGACCTTTGCGCCTGCTTATACCCGGACCTTTACCTGCAGGACCGGTTCCGTCTCCCCTGGGCATCTTCATACCTCCTTATTAAATTTTGTATAATAGCTGCGTTGTTACTTTTTATGGTCATTGTTTCATAATGATTATAACTCTCTTTATGAACCAGTGTCAATATTAGCATGTCTCAAGATTATAAAGTATATTGATTATAACTGGCAATTAGCCTATAATATTTTTGAACAATTGCTCATTAATTAAATGTGATACGAAATAACAGGTAAAACAATTTCCATAAAAAGGCCGTATATAACGGGGGGGCAGATGTGTTAGATTTTAAATAGTTAGTATAGGGGGGTTGATATATGTTGAATTGCGCCAAGTGCGGCTCTCATCCATGTTATAAGGGCAATTTGGATAACCTGCCGGCAAACTGCCCGATGAAATCTTATGGTGAAATATACGAAGGTGCCGCGGTTGTTTACCGTGAATCTGCCGGCAGCATGGCCTGCATCGCGGCCCGCGTAGAGGCCGGAGGCTACGGGGTCTGGCCGAGGATCCGCGAAATCATGGAGTTTTCCCGGCTGGCCGGCTTCAACAAGCTGGGCCTGGCCTTCTGCGTGGGACTGCGCAATGAAGCCCGTGAAGTTAACAGGATATTTGAAAGCAACGGCTTTACGGTAGCCTCGGTGATGTGCAAAACCGGGTGCAGGCCCAAAGAAGAGCTGGGGCTGCGCGATGATGAAAAAGTGCGGCCGGGCCAGCTTGAGGCCATGTGCAACCCCGTGGCGCAGGCCCTGCTTTTAAATAAAGAACAGACCGATTTGAACATTCTCCTCGGTCTGTGCGTGGGCCATGACACTATTTTTATCAAGCACTCGGATGCCCCGATCACTGTCTTGGCTGTAAAAGACAGGGCTACCGGGCACAACCCGCTGGCAGCGGTTTACGCCGGCCATTATTTCCAGTCAAAAGTAAACCTAAAATAGTTGTGTTACTGACTAAACAGCTGTTTAATTATTTCATATAAGCTTTCTTCCAGGGAAACTTTGAAAGCTCTTTGTAATCTTTGACGGCTGCCGCCAGGGTTTCCGCCGCCAGTTCGGCACAGTGCACGTGGTCTTCAGGCAGCCCGTCGAGGGCCCTTAGAATCGCGTCCCGGTCGATTTTCATGGCCTCTTCAACCGTACAGTCTGTGGCCAGGACGGTGGTGATGCTGCCGCAGGCTATAGAAGCGCCGCACCCGTCGGTCCAAAAGGTGACCCTGGTAATCCGGTCATTTTTAACGCTCAGCCATAAGCCCAGTGTATCACCGCATTCACCGGTACCCTGGGCAAAGCCGTCACATTGTGGAATATTGCCCACGTTGCGTGGGTTTCTGGCGTGGTCGATTACGGTTTCATTGTATTCCCCCTGCATGTTCAGTATAAATTCCTTTTCAACTTTTTCGTCCATAGCTGTCATTCTCCTTATATGTTTGATTATTATATCAGCAGTCTTAAATTTTTTCTTTTGCCGCCTCTTTTAACCGACTCCTTTGATTGACCGGCCGAATCTTCCTTACCTGCTCACGATATAGAACCTGCCTTTTATTTCAATAAAGCCGGATCGCTTTATGAACAGTGTTTCATAATAATAATACAACCAGTCACTGACATGTGTCAAAAAAAAATTGGAGGTTGTTTTCCGAATCATAAAAGACGGATGTTGATGAATAGGAAAAACATGACTGGTATTCAACAAATCACTGCGGTATATAGCCCAGCCTCATTTAGCTGTTACAGGATCTCAAGTAACAGCTTTATTTTTTCTGCGCGTTAATGTAATGTATAATTAATGAATCTTTATAAAGGCGGGTGAGTCTGTTGCCGGCCAACCTTACACCCCAGTACTACGAGGCTGAGGAAGCTTTTAAAAAGGCTGTTTCCGTTGAGGAAAAGATCGCGGCGCTGGAGGAAATGCTGGCGGTTATTCCAAAACACAAGGGAACTGAAAAGATGCAGGCCGACCTGAAAAAGCGGCTTTCCAAGTTCAGGCAGGAGGGGATGAAGAAGGCCAAAACCAGCCGTGCCGACCCGTTCAACATCGAGCGGCAGGGAGCCGGCCAGGTTGCGCTGTTTGGCTTCCCCAACACGGGCAAGTCGTCCTTTCTGACCGCCATGACCAGGGCTCAGCCTAAAGTTGCTGATTACCCTTTCACTACCACTGTACCCCTGGCCGGGATGATGCCTTTTGAGGATATATTCATCCAGCTGGTCGACACCCCTCCCGTGACGGAAGAGATTATACCGGTGGGGCTGTCGGGTACCCTGCGCAACGCTGACATACTGCTGGTCCTGGTAGACGCCGCCAGCGACGACTGCCTGGAACAGCTTGAGTTTTGCCTGAACTACATGAAAGAAAAGAAGATTGTGCGTGAAGATACAGCGCCCGGCGTGCGGGGTGTGTCTCCTGAAAAGGTGCTGGTGCTGGCTTCCAAGGCCGACCTGCCGGGGAGCGCCGACAACATGCAGATTATTAAGGAACTCGGACCTGGTGATATTGATCTGATTCCGGTTTCCAACAAAACCGGCCAGGGGCTGGAGGACCTCAGGGTAAAGATTTTTCAGACGCTCGGGGTGATCAGGGTCTACACAAAAATACCGGGCAGGGACCCCGATATGAAAACACCGTTTATCCTCAAGCGCGGCAGCACGGTCCTGGACCTGGCAGAGACCATTCACCGGGATTTGCCCAGGCTTATGAAAAATGCCAGGGTCTGGGGATCCGCCCGCTACGACGGGCAGTCGGTGATGCGTGACTACGTGATCAGCGACCGGGATATCGTGGAGATAAGCCAGTAACAGCCTCATTTGAGACGTGAGAAATGAGACGTGGGACGTGCAATGAGACGTGAGGATGAATGACAGATCCTAAAGGTCTATATAAACCCTAAAGGAGAATGCATGGATCACAGGACTCACGTCCCACGACCCAAGCAGTAGGAGCGTGTCAGGGAACGGTTTGCCGAGCGTGTCTTGGGGACGGTTTTGTTGACACGATTTCTATTATTAAATCTTGAGACAAAAGCGTGTCAACAGAACTGTCCTCATGACACGCTCGAGAGAAAAAGCCTCTTAGAAAGAACTGTCCTCTTGACACGGTCCATTGAGACGTTAGACGTCAAGGGACTGTTCCTCTGCCGCACTTGTGATTCAATAGTATGTTTATTGTTTTGGCCGGGGCTGTTTTGGCGGCTTGGGCGTTTTTACTTTATTGTGTTTCGGCAGGTCTTCCAGGTAGAACGGCAGCACGGAAACCGCCACGTTTCGCTTGTTGAACAGGGCCCTGCCAATAAATACGCTGGTGTTGTTATGCAGCAGCATCTCCCACCTGTTCGAAACGATAAACTGGGGCAGGAGCACTGTAATCATATCACCGGGCTGCGACGAGTGCTCTTCGGAATCTATGTACTCGATTAACGGCTCAACCACCTCACGGTAGGGTGACTGCTTGATAACCAGGGTAATGTCGGTATTGAGCATGCCCCATTTCCTCCTCAGCTTGTCGGCCTCCCCTTCATATGTCTCCACATGGAACACCTCGACATTGGGGGTGAGGCTCCTCGCGTACCGGAGGGCCTGGATTACAAGGCCGTTGATACTGGTGATGGGGACGATAAAGTGGTGGTTGTACCTGGCCTCGAAGCTGATCTGGTCCAGAGTGTCATTGGGTACGTCCAGCTGTTTGGCGACTGAATTATAATGTTTTTTTATTCTCATCATTAACATTACGATCAACGGTATGATGACGAGGACTATCCAGGCGCCGGCTGTAAATTTTTCAGCCGCGATGATAATCGTGGTTATTGAAGTGATTACAGCCCCGATGCCGTTAATGCATGCCTTAACCCGCCACCTCTCGGGCTTGTATTTAAACCAGCGCATCAGCATGCCGAACTGGGCGAGGGTAAAGGAAGTGAACACGCCCACCGCGTACAGTGGGATGAGCAGGTGGGTGTCTCCCTGAAATATTATCACCAGCAGTATCGCCATCAGGCCCAGGAATACTATGCCGTTGGAGAAATTCAGCCTGTGGCCGCGCAGTGCCAGCTGCCTGGGGGCGTAGCCGTCCTGGGCTATTATGGAAAGCAGGATCGGGAAACCTGCAAAGGCTGTGTTGGCGGCCATGGCCAGAATAACGGTCGTTGTGGCCTGGATTAAGTAAAAAGCAGTTCCCCTGCCAAACACAGCCGCGGCTATTTGCGCAATTACAGTCTGCTGGGCGTTGGGGACGGGGTGGTATATGCCGGTGAGGTAAACAATACCACCGAAGGTGATCAGGACAGATGCTGCAAGCAGCATGTAAGCCAGCTTGGCGTTCCTCTTAGATGGTTCTTTAAAGTTCGGCGCCGCGTCGCTGATGGCTTCCACTCCTGTCACGGCGGCGCAACCGGAAGCAAAGGCCCGCAATATAATAAATAAAGCCACGGCCTGGGTGCCCAAGGACACGTCCGTGATAACAGTTTCAGCTATATTAACGCTGCCGCCGCTGGTGTGCTTAATTATACCAGCAGCGATTAAGGCGACTATGGCAACCATAAAGGCGTATGTGGGTATACTGAACCATCTCGAAGATTCCCTGACTCCCCGCAGGTTGCCGATAACCATCAGCGCGATAATTGCAATGGATATCACTACCCGGTGTGGATACAACAGAGGGATGGCCGACGTTATCGCCGCAGTGCCGGCGCTTATGCTCACGGCAACGGTTAAAGTATAGTCGACTGAAAGAGAAGCCCCGACGATCAGGCCATAAATAGTCTTTAAATTGTCTTTTGCGACAATGTAAGCCCCGCCCCCGCCCGGATAGGCATCAACAATCTGCTGGTATGATACGGTCAGGACCAGCAGGAGGAAGATGATGGCTGCAGATACTTTCGGTATCCATAGATAAGTCAGAAGCCCGATGGCTGGGATCAGAGCCCACAGCATTTCATCCACGGCATAAGCCACCGAGGATATGGCGTCGCTGGCCAGGATTGGCATTCCCCAAAACACGCCGAACTTTTCATGCATCAGCTGGCTGGTGGCTAACTTCGCCCCCAGTATCTTATGCGATATCCGGCCAAACATATAAACCGCCCCTTAAAATCGACGATTCAATAAAACTTTATACATTTTAGCAAACTTTATGAAATAAGAAAAGATTTTCTTTAAAACATGTTGAAAATACACAATTACAGTTATTTGTTATCCATAATATTAATAAAAATACTGAGGATGAACGATAAATTTTAAAAAGCAGTCATATCATAATGCTGATTTATCATCTAAGAAATGCCCTGATTATTTTAGGAGCCGTATCGCTGGCGGCTCCTAAAATAATAGCGGCTTTGTTGAGCGGATTATATTAGCCAAAAGTCCTATTAAAGCCGGATCAGTCCCAAAAATTTTAGGACTTATGGTTAATTAACTGCGGAAAATGTCGATAGGGTAAACAGCAGTATTTTTTACCCCGGAGAGTTTTCCTGCCAACATGGAAACGGAGGCTTCGGATGCTGGTAAAAGTTAAGAAAAGGGTTATAAAGTTTGAAAAATCTATCCCGTTTCTTAGAATTTTTTCCGCTCTGTTTGTAACAATATTAGCTGCTTCATTTCACAAAATCAGGCCCGATGTATTAATAATAATCGCGGCCTATTTGTTGTCCGCGTACCTGGAGCTGGCCTGCGCGGATTTTATGAAAAACAATATATCGAAGTACAATTACTATAATGTCTCCCTTGACCTTGCTTTTATCACAGGCGTGGTGCTGATTACAGGGGGGAGCGCGAGCGCCTGCTGGCCGTTTTACATGGCGGTGGCCGTTGCCTTTGCTTTCAATAAGAAGGACTATTCCGGCCTGGTGGCCTCGTTGATGAGCGTTGTTTTTTACCTGTCGGCGATTTATTACAGCGAGGGCTCCTTGAAGGACGTGCCCCTGGACTTTATCGCGGCCCTGTTTCTTGTGACCCCTTTAATAACATTTTTGATATACAGGGATAAACAGGCAGCATTCAGGATTACCACGGTCGACACGCTGACCAAGGCCTATAATCTCGGGTATTTCCGGGAGTGCCTTGACCGTGCGGTAAAAAATCATGAGAGCACCGGGGAACCGGTGTCGCTTTTGTTTATTGACGTTGATAATTTTAAAACCGTTAACGACACATACGGCCACATGCGCGGGGACCAGGTCCTCAAAGCGGTGGGGCAGGCCATATTGCTGGCAATAAGAAAACAGGATATGGTTTTTCGTTACGGCGGGGACGAGTTTGCCGTCATACTGCACAATTCATCCAGAGAAGAAGCGCTGCGGGTAGCGGAGCGTATCAGCAAGAATGTCAATCGCTCGGTGGACGGCATGACCACCTTTATGAAAGTTACCGTGTCTGTGGGTGTCGCTGTGCTGGATGAAGATTTAACGGACAATAAGATGCTGCTGGAAGCCGCCGATAAAGCTCTTTACGAGGCGAAAAAGCAGGGCAAGAACAGGGTGGCGATATACTCAGATACCAAACCGGACAGGCTGAAAAATCCACTGAGAAAATAGCTGTTTTTTCAATGAATGCCCTGTGATATTTCACGGGGCATTATCATTTTGGGACGAGATATAAATTAAAAGGATATTTTTATTAAATATGTAATAATATAACTGACAAGGCGCATATTTTCTTATGGACCAGTAATTTTCAGTTCAGTTCAGCCAGTCAGGGAGGAAAGTATAAAAGCGGGATATGCTGGTTAGCATAGACAACAAAAGGGGTGGCAGACAAAAACCACCCTTTTGGACTGCAGCTTTAAAACAATTATGAATATTTTTTTAACTTTGTTTTCAAAAATAAAAGAAGGATTTTTCCGCTATTAGAAGAACCTTCTTCTGATGCATGTTTTTTAAACTTTTTTTTTGTAAAGGAGATGGCCATGGAGGCAATTTATTACGGAGCCCAATTTTTCATTACTATATATTATTTTTACTTTTTCGTTGTCTCTTTATTTGGGTTTTACCGCAAGCACAAAGATGATTTGTTACCCCCCGCTTCCCGTTTTGCTATTGTCGTAGCCGCCCATAATGAAGAAAAAGTTATCGGTGAATTGATCAGGAACCTGCAGGACCTGGATTATCCCAAAGAGCTGTATGATGTTTACGTTGTGGCCGACAACTGCAGTGACAGCACTGCGTTAATCGCTACAGAAAAAGGCGCCACGGTAATTGAGCGGTTCAACCAGGTCGATAAGGGCAAAGGCTACGCCCTGGAATATGCGTTTAATATAATCTTTAACCTGGGTATTCCCTACGACGCTGTTTGCGTCTTTGACGCGGACAACCTGGTGGCCAAAGACTTCCTGTCAATAATGAACGGCCACCTGCTGAAGGGAGAAAAAATCATCCAGGGTTACCTTGATACTAAGAACGCGCATGACACCTGGATTACAAAATCAATCTACATCAGCTACATACTGACCAACCGCTTCTGGCAGCTTTCCAAGTACAATTTGGGCCTTACCTGCGCGCTGGGCGGCACCGGCATGTGCCTTTCGGTGGAAATGCTCAAAAAGTACGGCTGGGGCATGACTTCCCTGACCGAGGACCTGGAATTCCAGACCAAGGCGCTGATGAATAATATTAAAGTGTGTTGGGCGCACGACGCCAAGGTTTACGACGAGAAACCCCTGAGCCTGATGCAGTCCTGGCGCCAGCGCAAGCGCTGGATGCAGGGCCACACCAACGTGGCCGGGCGGTATGTGGGCAAGCTGATCGTGGAAGGAATCCGCACTAAGAACTTTGCCATGATTGACGGGGCGATGTACCTGATCCAGCCGTTTTTCCTGATGTTCACCGGCCTGGGCCTGATAGGCAACCTGTTTATGTACGAGCAGGTCTATGACAAGCCTGCCATCGCGATTGTGAGCTTTTGCTCCCAGTTCTTATATTTCGGGATAGGGCTGGTCCTGGAAAAAGTCAAGCTGAAAGCATACTGGTGGCTGTTTTTCTACCCGATTTTCGCCCTTACCTGGATACCGGTTGCTTTTATCGGGTTTGCCATGAGAAAAAACAAAGTCTGGTCTCACACCCTGCATATCCGCAACATCAAGCACGAAAACCTGCACCTGTACATTCCCAGCAAGGTCGACGACAGGCGCGCAAGCTGATCCAACTCCAAACACAATAAAAACCCCCGTCAGGGGGTTTTATACTTTATACAGATCAATATCATTCAAAGTCCATGGTGTTTAAACCAGCTGCTCTATTGAGACGTGAGCAATGAGACGTAAGAATGCCCTAAAGGAATACAGTAAATACCCACGACTCACGACTCATATCCCACGACCCAGATGGGGTTTATTTTATTGCGCCGGCCATAAAAGCAACGTAGTCGTTGACCGGATTAGCAAACAGATTCTGGGTGGTCCCTTGCTGTATTATTTTCCCGGCCTCCAGCACTGTTACCCGGTTGGCCAGGGCCGGGATCTCATGCGGATCGTGAGTAACGATCAAGGTGCTTATTTTCATGGCCTTGATAATACCGCAGAACTCGTTGAGAAGTGCCTTTTTAGTTGGGTAGTCCAGGGCGGCAAAAGGCTCGTCCAGAAAAAGCACCTCCGGTTCCAAAACAAGGGCTCTGGCCAGGCTTACTCTCTGGGCTTCGCCCCCGGAGAGAAAGCGGGTGGAACTGCGGGCTAAAGAATCGACCCCGAGTCTTGCCAGCCATTCCATCACCGGTTTGTCGACCTCCGATTTTTTATGGCCCCTGAGGAGGAGCCCGGAGGCAACATTATTGTAAACAGTTGTGTCCAGCAGAAGCGGCTCTTGAAAAACCACGGCCATCCTTCTCCGCAGGCGCAGCATATTTTGCGGCGTGATTTCTTCACCCTGGATAAAAACTTTTCCTGAATCAGGCCTCTGCAAGAGAGCCAGTATCTGGACCAGGGTGCTTTTACCCGAGCCGTTTATCCCGATCAGGGCCATGATTTCGCCCTTTTCCAGGCGAAAGCTTTCCACGTCCAGTATCTGTCTATTGCCCCTTTTAAACTTGATGTCTCTGGCCAGCACGGCACAGGCGTCCATTATCTAGTCCCCCGCAACATTTTAATTATGAAAAAACAAAACAGCCGTTCGTAAAGGGCTGCCTGGCGTGAAATATACACCTTAAGCCCTCCTTTCCACAATGGGAGGCGCCGCGGTTTCCCGGGCACCCTGCCGTCCCGCTGCCATGGCCGGGGCCTTCAGGCAAAACGGGCTCGGAGAGAATATATTTATTATTCAATATTAATTAGCTGATTTCCTTCAATATTAATAAAGCTTTTGCTTATGCATTTCATAAATTTATTATTTCCGAAAAAAAGGACGGGCAGTGTGACATTTTTTGCTTGACTTGACATGTTTACGCCTGTTATCATATGAACCAAGTAATATATTTAGAAACTATGAAGTGGAAAAGTAGTTGGGAAACAGCTTTACAGGGAGAAAGCGCCGTGACTGGAAGCGCCTTCACTGCACGACCCACCGAAGTTCTCCACCGAGTTTCCGGGCTGAAACCAGGTTGGCAAGTAGGCCCGGCCGGAGTCTTCCGCCGTTAAAAGGAAGGGGGTATAAGGAATTATTCCCGTACCCTGCCGCAAGAGGACTTCTTTTGAAGTCAAATAGGGTGGTACCGCGAAACGTGCTTTTCGTCCCTAAGGGGCGAAAAGTTTTTTGTTTTTATACCACCTGCGCAGGTATGGATTTCCCGTACCTTTTAAAGAGGGTTAATTATTAACCAAACGGGGTGGTACCGCGGAAAGCCGCAGCTTTCGTCCCCACGAAGGCTGTGGTTTATTGTTTTTCAGGGGTGGAAAATATTGTGCGCGCGGGAGGTGAGCAGCTTTCTTTACTGATCATAATAAAAACGGCATTAGTCTGCCGGATTCATCATTAAATAGAACCAGGGGGGAAAGAGTGTTGAAAAAGAAGAGTATTTTAACCGGTATTATAGCCGTCATTGTCGCGGCGGGTTTGCTTTTGAGCGGCTGCGCCGGCAGTAAAGACGCTGCGCAAACCAGCACCGGCAAGGAACCTTATAAAATAGGCGCGGTAATTGATATCAGCGGGCCCTCTTCATCACTGGGCGTACCTGAGAAAAACACGCTGCAGATGCTGGCCGACAAGGTCAACGCGGCCGGCGGGATCAACGGGCACCCGCTGCAGCTGACAATTCTGGACAACAAGAGCGATGAGACCGAAGCTGTCCTGGCAGTTAAAAAGCTGATCGACCAGGAGAAAGTTTTAGCCGTGCTGGGCTGCAGTTCCAGCGGCCCTTCCATGTCGATGATCGACACGGTGCAGAAAGAAAAAGTGCCGATGATATCCCTAGCGGCTTCCAGTCAAATAGTGGAGCCTGTCCAGCAAAGGCAGTGGGTATTTAAAACAGCCCAGAGCGATATCGTTACCATTAAAAAACTGATGAGCTACCTGAAAGAAAAAGGCCTTACCAACGTTGCGTTCCTGTATATGAACAACGCATACGGGGACGGCGGACGGATCGCTTTTACCACGGCGGCGCAGTCCAACGGAGTGAAGATTGTGGCTGAAGAAAAATTCGAGGCCACAGACAAGGATATGACCCCGCAGCTGACCAAAGTTAAAACCAGCGGGGCGCAGGCAGTGGTAGTATGGGCGATCCCTCCGTCCGCCTCGATTATTACGAAGAACTTCAAGGACCTGAACATGGGGATACCCCTTCTGCACAGCCATGGTGTCGGCAACCAGAACTTTATCGACCTGGCCCAGGGAGCTGCTGACGGCGTGATCCTGCCCATCGGCAAGCTGATCGTGGCGGACCAGATCCCGGACAGCGACCCGCAGAAGAAAGTCTTAAATACTTACATTGAAGAGTACAGCAAGAAATACAACTCGCAGCCCAACTCTTTCGGCGGTTACGCCTGGGATGGATTCTACCTGCTGGTGGACGCCATTGAAAAGGCCGGAGCGGACCGGGCGGCCATCCGCGACGCGCTGGAAAAAACCCAGGGTTTCAGCGGCGTCTCCGGCGTGTTCAACCTTTCGGCCGGTGACCACAACGGCCTGAACGAGGATTCCATGGTAATGGTGCAGGTAGAAAACGGCAAGTGGAAACTTCTAAAATAAATTAGTATTCTGGAAAAAAATAAGAATAAGTAAATATTTCAAGCCTGACCCCAATGGAGGTGAACAAATTGGATTTATCCTCCCAGCTCCTGCAGCTTTTATTCTCCGGTTTGACCCTGGGCAGCATCTATTCCCTTATCGCGCTGGCCCTGGTGACTACCTTTAATATCACGGGTGTCCTCAACCTCGCCCAGGGTGAGTTTGTGGCGCTGGGAGCCCTGCTGGCCGCGAGCCTGTACGCGGCCGGCCTGCCGCTGGCAGCAGCGTTCCTGGTTTCAGTCGCCCTGGTAGCAGCCCTCGGCGCGCTGGCCGAACGCGCGGTCATTTATCCGGCGCGCGAGTCCAGCGCCCTGACCCTGATCATCATCACCGTCGGCCTTTCAATTTCCCTGCGCGGGCTGGCCCTGCTGGTCTGGGGCACCGAACCCGTATCCCTGCCGGCTTTCTCCAGCGGAGGGCCGCTGCTGGCCGGAGGGGCGGCTGTCAACCTGCAGACCCTGTGGATACTGGGCATGACGGCGGTTACCATGGCCGGGCTGTATATATTTTTTGAACTGACTTATACCGGGAAAGCGGTGCGGGCCTGTGTTATTAACCGCACCGCGGCCCTGCTGGTCGGCATTAACCCCAGTTCCATGTCGCTGCTGGCTTTCGCTGGCAGCGGGGCGATAGGCGCGGCGGCAGGCATATTTATAACTCCAATTACACTGGCCACTTACGATATGGGTTTTATGCTCGGGGTAAAAGGATTCGTGGCGGCCGCCATCGGCGGTATGCATAATATACGCGGGGCCGTCCTGGGCGGCTTCATCCTCGGTATCCTGGAAGTATACAGCGCCGGGCTGGTATCGTCCGGTTTAAAAGACGCGTTGGCACTGGTCGTGCTGCTGGCGGTGCTGATGCTGAGGCCGGAAGGCCTGCTGGCGGCGGCCGGGCGAAAAGTGTGACTTGAGACGTGGGAAATGAGACGTGAGACGTGTAGGTGCGGCTTCAGCCGCACATTGGTCGGCTGAAGCCGACCCTACAACGAAAAGGATCTTTAAATGAGGAATGCCCGGATCCCCACGTCACACGACACACGACTAAATTGGCTCACGTCCCACGATCCAGGCAGCGGGAGCGTGTCTAGGGGACGGTTTTTATGACACGCTTACAAATTATAAATCAAGAGAGCAAAGCGTGTCAGAAGAACTGTCCTCTTGACACGGTCCATTAAGACAGCAAGGAGATTCCAAATGATGAAAAAGATTGCCTTATGGGCTGCCCTGGTCCTGGCGTTTGCAGTGTTGCCATTATTCATAAAGAGCAATTACCTGCTGGGAGTCCTCATTGTAATTGGTCTTTATACAATAATCGTAATCGGACTGGGTATCCTCATGGGCTACGCCGGGCAGGTCTCATTCGGGCACGCCGCTTTTTTCGGAATGGGGAGCTATACGGTGGCGGTCCTGACCACTGCCTGCCACTGGCCGACGATCCCGGCTCTTATCGCCGCCTTAATACTGCCGGGGCTGGTGGCGGCGATCATCGGCGGGCCGACACTAAAGCTAAAAGAACTATATCTCGCCCTGGCCACCCTGGCCTTCGGCATCCTGGTCCATATCCTCTTTAACGAGTTGAAAGACATCACCGGGGGGCCTTCGGGAATGACCGGCATACCCTATCTTTCCGTGGGGGGGCTTGTCTTTGACCGGGATATAAAATTTTATTACCTGGTCTGGGCGGCTGTGCTCCTGGTGTCACTGAGCGTGCACAACCTGATCCATTCCCGCATGGGCAGGGCGATGAGGGCTGTAAGAGAAAGCGAGCACGCCTCTGAAACGTCCGGTATCGATACTGCCGGTCTAAAGCTGCAGGCTTTCGTTTTCAGCGCGGTTTTGGCCGGTTTGGCCGGGGGGCTGTACGCTTTTTACGTAACCTTTGTGAGCCCGTCGCCCTTTGGCTTCCATACCTCCGTCCAGTTCGTGCTGATGGCGGTGGTGGGCGGCCTGGGCACATTCTGGGGACCCCTCCTGGGAGCGGGGCTGGTAGTTATCCTGGGAGAAGTCCTGCGCTGGGCGGTACCGCTGGTAATACCCGGGGCGGGAGGAGAGTACCAGATTATTTTCTTTGGAATTATCCTGATGCTGGTGATGATTATTAAACCCGAGGGCTTGAGCGCGATTATGGACCTGCTCAGAAAGCCCGGGGTGGAGGAGGTCCGGTAAATGCTTTTGGAAATTAACGGTCTTACCAAACATTTCGGCGGAGTGGCGGCTGTTAAAGATATCAGCTTCAGTGTCGGGGAGGGTGAAATCTTCGCCCTGATCGGCCCCAACGGAGCTGGTAAAACCACTGTTTTCAACATGATTACCGGGATGCTCGCCCCGGACGACGGCGCCATGGTTTTTATGGGAAAGCCGCTGGCCGGCATGAAACCCCACCGCATTGCGGCTATGGGTTTGAGCAGGACCTTTCAAAACCTCCAGCTTTTCGGCAAGATGTCGGTACTGGAAAATGTAATGGCCGGCGCCCACCTGCGGGGCAAAACCGGGTTTTTAAAGTCCCTCGCCCGCTGGCCCGGTTCTGTCGCTGAGAATAAAAGGATAGAACGGGACTCGCTCAGGCTGCTGGAAGAAGTGGGGCTGGATGACCAGGCCGGGTTGTATGCCGCGGCGCTTCCCTTCGGGCAGCAGCGCCTGCTGGAAATAGCCCGCTCCATGGCCTCCAACCCGCGGTTGGTGCTGCTGGATGAGCCGGCGGCAGGCCTCAACAGCACTGAGACAAAAACCCTGGCCGGATATCTGAAGCACCTGAGGGAGCAGGGCAAATCAATGGTGCTGGTTGAACACGACATGGAAACTGTGATGGCCGTGGCCGACCGGGTTATGGTCTTGAACTTTGGCGAAAAAATAGGCGAGGGGACGCCGGAAGCAATCCAGGCAGACCCGAAAGTAATAAAAGCATACCTGGGGGAGGATGATCAAGTTGCTTGAAATAAAATGCCTGGAAGTATGCCACGGGTGGGTTCAGGCACTGCGCGGCCTGTCGCTCAATGTGTACGAGGGCGAAATGCTGGCGGTGCTGGGTTCAAACGGCGCCGGGAAAAGCACCCTGCTCGGCGCGCTGGCAGGACTGTACAAGATCAAAAACGGAGACATCCTGCTGGACGGGAAATCCCTTTCCGGCAAGTCACCCCACCACATGGTAAAAAAGGGTATCAGCCTGGTGCCTGAGCGCAGGGAAATTTTTAATACCCTCACAGTTATGGATAATCTTTTACTGGGAGCATATCACCGCTACCGTTCTGAAAAGAATGAGGTTATAATAGACGTTGAGAATATACTGGACCTGTTTCCGGCTCTCAAGGGCAGGGAAAACCACCCTGCCGGGACACTCTCCGGCGGCCTGCAGCAGATGCTGGCGATAGGGCGCGGGCTGATGGCGCGTCCCAGGCTTCTTCTTCTTGACGAACCATCAGTGGGGTTGGCCCCCCTGGTAGTGCGTGAAATAATGTCCACCCTGGCGGAATTGAAAAAGACCGGGGTGACGATTATTCTTGTGGAACAGAACACAGCCGCGGCTCTTAAAGTTGCTGATCGCGCCCTGGTGATGGAGCGCGGCAGCATAGTTTTGAGCGGCTGTTCGCGGGAAATGATGGGGGATTCAAGGGTACAGCAGGCCTACCTGGGCCGCACGAGAGCCGTGCAGCCCGCGGCGGCTCTTTAAGACAGGAGGATGAGTTTAATTGATTCAGTCAGGAAAGAAAATAAGTGCTTCATACTATGATCCCGAGCATGAGACCATGTCCCGGGACAGGCTGGCCGAGCTGCAGCTGGAGCGGCTGCAGAAAACCGTAAAAAAAGTCTACCAATCCGTCCCCTTTTACAAAAACGCGTTAAAAGCCAGGGGGATTGAGCCGGGAGATATCAAGTCCCTGGATGATATCAAAAAGCTTCCGTTTACCTACAAACAGGACCTGCGGGACAATTACCCTTACGGCCTTTTTGCAGCGCCAATGGACAAGATTATCCGGCTGCACGCTTCTTCCGGGACCACCGGAAAGCCTTCCGTGGTTGGTTATACTAAACAGGACATATCAAACTGGGCGGACATGATCGCCCGCTGCCTGGTTATGGCCGGCGGCGGCAAGAATGACGTGGTCCAGGTCGCTTACGGCTACGGCCTTTTTACCGGCGGACTGGGAGCCCATTATGGGGTTGAGCGACTGGGCGCCGCCGTGGTGCCCATATCCGGCGGCAACACCGCCCGGCAACTGATGCTGATGAAGGATTTCGGGACTACCATACTTGCCTGCACGCCGTCTTACGCGCTTTTCCTGGCCGAAGAAGGGATCAACGCGGGTATCGACTTTAAAAAACTGCCGATCCGGGCCGGTGTTTTTGGAGCCGAGCCCTGGACAGAAAATATGAGGAAGCAGATTGAGGCAAAGATGGATATAACCGCCCTTGATATTTACGGCCTCAGCGAAGTGATGGGGCCGGGCGTATCGATGGAATGCATGGCCAAGAATGGCTCTCATATCAATGAAGACCACTTTATTGCGGAAGTCATCGACCCGGATACGGGCGAAGTGCTTCCCTACGGGCAGCAGGGAGAGCTGGTCCTTACCACCATCACGAAAGAAGGCATCCCGCTGCTCCGCTACCGCACCAGGGATATCTCCACCCTGCACCCGGAGGTGTGCGCCTGCGGGCGGACCCACGTCCGGATGAAGAGGGTGACCGGCCGCACTGACGACATGCTGATTATACGGGGCGTCAACGTCTTCCCGTCCCAGGTAGAGAGCGTCCTGCTGGAGTTCGGTGAGACCGAGCCCCATTACCTGCTGGTGGTCGACCGCAAGGGCGACCTTGACGACCTTGAGATATGGGTGGAGCTGTCTGAAAAAATGTTTTCAGATGAGGTAAAACACTTTGAAACCCTGGAAGCTAAAATCCGCCACAGGATCCTGAGCGTCCTCAATATTAACGTCAAGATCAAGTTCGTGGAGCCCAGGACCATCCCCAGGAGCGAGGGCAAGGCCAAGCGGGTGATGGACCGGCGAGAACTAAAGGGCTAAAATGAGAAGTGAGAAATGAGATATGTTTCAACTGACTTGTGTCTTTACAATCACACACTGTCAGCAGAATGGGGACAAATCCAGTCCTCCAATATATTGGTTGTAACTTGAGAAACCCCGAAAGCGGGGTTTCTTATTGTCTGAAGTAAAAATTAATGAGTTTGGCTTTCCATATTGTAAAAAAGTAATCAATTATCTCTTTGATTTGAATATTTTAAAAATTATATTAATCAATTATTTAGATTTAAGAAATGAATACTTAATATTTCTATTTTATGATCTAGTAAAAAAATAAGGGAGGTACATAACTTATGTGGTTTTTCAAACCGTCTGAAATCGCCAAAATCGGTATGAAGATCGAAGAAAACGGATTAGCTTTTTACAAGGCTCTTGCTGAGCAGACCGGGGAACCGGAAGCGAAAGAACTTTTTAATTTTATGGCCGGTGAAGAAGGACAGCATTACAAAACTTTTGAGGCCCTCTCCGATAAATTGAAGGGGTACGAGGTACCGTCTTTAGAAGATGACTACGAGGACTACATGCGTGAACTTGCGAACTGCAGTGTCTTCGCGACTGGTGTTGACCCCGTTGTACTGGCAAAGGGCATTAAGAATGTTGTTGAAGCCATCGACCTGGCTCTGGGCTTTGAAAAGGACTCCGTATTATTCTACCTGCAGTTCAAAAAAATGGTGCCCGATGAGGAGAAGTTTGGTGTTGAAGCCATTATCGACGAAGAACAAAAACACATTTTCCGGCTTTTGACTGTAAAGAAGATGTACACTACCACCAGGGAAGAATTTTATATCCCGAAAGGTGACCTGGGAGACGCGGAAATATAGAGATAAAAAATGATGGAGAGAGGCGCTTCAAGTATTTTCAGCAGCTTTAGTCTTTCAGATATTAAAATTTAGTGCAGCGGTTAACAGGTTGTAGATTTAAAATACGTAATTTTATTCAACCTGAAGGTTGATTTTGTATAATGCTCCTTTCGCCCGTGAGGCGGAAAGGGGCATTATTTTTATTTAGCCCCCCGGACTTATTTAAGAAAATCCTAAAGATGATTTAAGGAATTAATAATTTATTTATATTAAATTGGCTGTATGAAAGGGGTGTTTATATATGTTTGTTCAGCAGTTTTTCGTCAATGGCCTGGCCCACAGCTCGTACCTTCTCGGCGGCACAAATACCTGCGCCGTTATAGACCCGCGGCGTGACGTGGATATTTACCTGGAAGCGGCTAAAGCCATGGAAATGAAGATAACGCATATTCTTTTAACCCACCTGCACGCCGACTTTGTTTCCGGCTTTATGGACCTCGCTGATAAAACAGGGGCTGTAATATACGCGCCTGAAGCCGGCAAATGTGAATTTAAGCATAAGGCCCTGTCGGAAGGGAGCACATTTGAAATAGAGGACCTGGCTGTAAAAGTTTTGGATACACCCGGGCACACGCCTGAACACATAACGTATGTTGTGACTGACCGCTCACGCAGCGAAGACCCGGTTGCGATATTTTGCGGTGATGTCTTGTTTGTGGGAGACGTGGGCAGGCCCGACCTCTTTCCGGGAATCGCTGAAAAGCTGGCTTCTAATCTGTATGACAGCCTGCATAAAATTGTCGCGCTGCCGGACTACTGCGAGGTCTATCCCGCCCACGGCGCGGGTTCATTATGCGGCAGGGCTATCGGAGCTAAAAGGACCAGCACTGTAGGTTACGAGAGAAGAAATAACTACGCCCTGCAGCTCAAGGACAGGGATATGTTCATTAAGTCGCTGATAACAAATATGCCGGCCGCGCCTGACCATTTTTCACGGTCCAGCGCTATCAACAGAAAAGGTCCGGAGCTGGTCAGGAAATTGCCTGTGCCGGCGCCGCTGGAGCCGAAAGATTTCTGGGAAGCCGCGCAGCGGGAAGACACTCTTGTCCTCGATGTGCGCAGCTATGAAGCGTTCGGCGCGCAGCATGTCCCCGGGTCCTGGAACATAATGTTCAGCGCGGTCTTTTCCACCTTTGCCGGCTGGATCCTGCCGCCGGACAAGGACATACTGCTCGTGGCGCCTTCAAAAGAGCAGGCGCAGGAGACCCTGGCCGCCCTGCGCAGGGTCGGTCTTGACCGGGTGAAAGGCGTGCTCAGCGGGGGTATGTTTGCCTGGGCCAAGGAGGGCCTGCCCATCGACCATATCTGCCTTATTTCCGGTGGCGAGCTCAATGAAATATGCAAATCGGCCCGGGATACCGTTATACTGGACGTGCGCAGCAAGGATGAGTTCGGTGCCGGCCATATCGACGGAGCTGTGAATATACCCGCGCCGGAACTCAGGACCAGACACACTGAGCTTGACAAAGACAGCCCTATCGCAGTGGTCTGCACGACAGGGATCCGGTCCGGCATAGCCTGCAGCATCCTCAAGACGAAGGGGTTTAAGAAAGTCTATAATGTTACCGGAGGCATGACCGGATACAACGCCGCCGGGTACTCCGCGGAGTGCCCCGCCTGCGCGGCTCCCCACCTGCCTGCGAAGATTTGAGCCGGTATAAAACTGAATGATGAGGGGTGAGCTGTGCATGGAAGTACTGGCCATGGAGCGTTGGTCTCCTTATGTGGTTGGAGTCGGGATAGGTGTTTTGAGCTGGCTGGCGTTCTTACTGTCTGATAAGATAATAGGCTGTTCCACTGCCTTTGCCCGGACCGCCGGGATGATAGAACAAGTTATCGCCGGCGGCAAAGTAAAAGAGAAGGCTTATTATAAAAAATTCCCCCCCGTGGTTGACTGGGAGTGGATGCTGGTTTTGGGCGTCCTGATTGGCTCGTATGTATCTGTGTCTTTTTCCGGTATGTTCAGCCTCGAGTGGGTGCCGCCAAAGTGGGCGGAAGCGGCCGGTGCCGGTGCCTTTACAAGGTGGATGGCCGCACTGGCCGGGGGTATCCTGATCGGCTTTGGCGCGCGCTGGGCGGGCGGCTGCACCAGCGGCCACGGGATTAGCGGCACACTGCAGCTGGCGGTAAGCAGCTGGCTGGCGGCGGTGTCATTCTTTGCCGGCGGCATTCTCACCGCGGGGCTTATTTATAACGTGGTTTTGAAATAAAGGAAGTGAGCTTATGATGAAAACGCTGCACGCTAAAAAGGGCGTGCAACTAATTATAGGACTTATATTCGGTATTATTTTCGGGTTTTTGCTGCAGAAGGGCGGCGTGACGAGGTACGATGTTATTATCGGCCAGCTGCTGTTGACTGATTTTACGGTACTGAAAGTTATGCTTTCAGCCGTGGTGACAGGCATGGCCGGGGTCTATGCTCTCAAAGGCTTGGGCCTGGCGCAGCTGCACCCGAAGCCCGGTTCATTCGGTTCTTCGGTAGTCGGCGGGTTGATTTTCGGTTTGGGGTTCGGCATACTGGGCTATTGCCCGGGGACGGTGGTCGGCGCGGTGGGGCAGGGATCTCTCGACGCGCTTTTTGGCGGGGTGGTGGGTGTTATCACAGGCGCCGGGTTATTCGCGGCAGTATATCCGAAGCTGGAAAAAGGAATTTTGAAAAAAGGTGATTTTGGCGCTATAACCGTACCACAGCTGCTGCATGTCAATCCCTGGCTGGTGATCGTCCCGCTCTGCGCGGTTATAATAGGTCTGCTGGCGTGGCTGGAAAGCGCAGGTTTATAATGATCAGATTTGTTCCAGCCCGGCCGGGGCTGATATGGGCTTGCCCAGATAATATCCCTGGCCGAAATCAATATCCATATCTCCCAGTGATTTCATAATTTCTTCATTCTCGACGAACTCGGCGATAGTCTTTTTACCGAGCGCGTGAGCCACGGCATTAATGGCTTTAACCAGGGACTTGTGGGTGGCGTCTCTGTCCATATCGCGTATATAGCTTCCGTCGATCTTTAGGTAGTCCACCGGCAGAAGGCGGAGATACGAGAAAGAAGAAAAGCCTATCCCAAAATCATCAAGCGCAAAGCGGCAACCCAACCGTTTAAGCCTGTGGATCCAGCGCTCGGCCCTGGCCATGTCCTTGACGGCTGTCGTTTCCGTAATTTCAAAACCTATCCTTGATGGCTCTATGCCGCTTTCACTGATATGTTTTTCTATAAATAACAACAGCTCTTCGTCTCCCAGACTTAAACCGGAAAGATTTATAAAAGGTTTAAGTTCCGGGTATTTTTTCAGCGCGGCCAGGGAGGACTGCACCACCCACCGGTCTACCTGGGGCATTAAGCCAAAACGCTCGGCGATTGGGATGAAACGGTTGGGCAAGATCAGTTCACCGTCCGGCGCCTGCAGGCGCAGCAGCATTTCGTGGTGCATGATCCTGCCGTCGCTGACCCTGATTACCGGTTGGAAGAAAAGCGTAAAGAGGTCGTCCTTGAGAGCGCTGTTAATAAGAGTAATCATACGGTTGGTTTCGGAAAGCCATAGTTCCGTTTCTTCGTCAGGTTTTAAGAAGGTGACCCTGTTTTTCCCGTTGTCTTTAGCCATGTAAAGCGCGTTATCCGCGTAGGAAAGGACTTTTTGGGTGTCTAAAGTACCGTCTACCATTACAACACCGATGCTGACGCTAAGGTTCAGGCAGCATTTATGCTTGTCCATGACAAGCTCCTCCTGGTCAACTGCCTGGCGCAGTTTTTCCGCCACGATCTCGGCCTCTTCAAATGTTGCGCCTTCCAGCAGCACGCAGAACTCATCGCCGCCAAAGCGGGCCAGGAGGTCTCCTTCGCGCAGGTTGCGTCTCAGGATTTTCGCCATGGTTACCAGCAGCTCATCGCCGGTGGCATGTCCCAGGGTATCGTTCACAAGTTTGAAGTTGTCAAGATCGATAAACAGGAAAGCGCTTTTTTCACCGCGTTTTGCTTTAGCCACAGCCCGCTTGAGAGTCTGGGTGAGGGAATAACGGTTTGGTATATTGGTCAGGGCGTCGTGTGTGGCCAGGTACTGCAGCTGTTTTTCCATTCTTTTATGTTCGCTTATATCCCGCAGGCTCTCTATGGCCCCGACAATTTTGTCGTTTTCGTCATAAAGGGGCGAGGCCAGGCCCCAGAGGTTCGCACCCATACCGTTGAATACATTCGGTATATAAATTTCAGCGTACAGCGTATTTCCTTTTTTCTCAACACTCGGGTAAATATCATTCATTTCCCTGTCGTCCGAGAATATCAAGTCGATCAGGATCGGCCTCTTCTTATTATAGAAAGGCTCGGCGTAAGAGTAATCTCCCTTGCCGATGATGTCCTCTTTAGGCACACCGGTCATTTCTTCGATCGCCTTATTCCAGGCTATTACCTTTCTGTCGCTGTCAATGACAAAGGTGGCGTCGGGCAGGAATTCAATTATGTCCAGCAGCTTCTGGTGGGATTCCCGAAGCAGGTCGTTTGATTTTTGCAGCTCGCTGTACTGCTGCTTCAGCTCTCTGCGCATCTGCTCAAAAGTCCTGGCCAGGTAGCCGACTTCCTTGTGGGCGCTTACCTGGACTTCGGTCTCCAGATCACCTTGCGCCAGGCGTTTCGCCGCGACGGCCAGCTCGTTGATCGGGCGGGTAAGGGAGTTTGTAAAATACAGGATAATAACCAAAACACAAATTAAAATTGCGGAAAAAACTAAAACAACCCTATAAGTAGCAAAGTTGATGGCATTGTCGACAAACTGCTTGTTGGCCCCGACATACCAGATACCGATCACTTTTCCGTCCTGGTCTAAAATCGGGCTGTAAGCGGCCTGGTATAAGACGCCGACTACATCCGCCTCTCCGTAATAATTCTTCCCTTCTTCAAGCACGACCTTGCCGACTTCCTCAGAAACCCTGGTGCCGAGTACCCGTGTGTTTTCCCTGATCACATTGGTCGAGACGCGGGTGTCTCCCTGGAAGATGGTGCACGTGTCTCCGGTCAGGTAGCCGACTTCGTCAACAAAGTCGTTGTTTCCGTTTATTAAGGTCTCGCCCTTGTAAAGGCTGCCGTCCCGTATGCTCCACGGTCCGGGAGAACGGCTGTCCAGCAGGGTCTGGGCCAGCTTAAGGTCGCCTTTTGCCTTTTCCACAGCCACGTTGTTGGCTTCAACCCGGATCTGTTTTGTAACCCAGGTTACAGTGAGAATAAGACCTATAATAATAACCAGTGTGTTTAAGAGTATGTATCTCCAGCGTATGTTTTGCAGGTTGAAAAAGCTTTCTCTCGGCGGCATGTTGTCCGGCATTATTTCCTCCAGGTTAAGGTTTAACATCGAATAGAAAACACTAATTTATTTTCGGACATAAAATATAGGATCTTTATCATTAAATGAAATTCTTATCAGAATAAATTTTTTCTATCTATTTATTCTGAAAAGTCTAATATTTGATGAGATTATCATCTTTTGATATAAAGACCACATTTTACTGTCGTTTATATTACATATTGTATAGAGGTTAGCTCATGATTGTGTCGAATAATAGCATATATAGGGATAATACCAGCCTTTTTAGCCAATCATATATTAGAAACTAAAATTCCCGGGGGCATAAAAATGACAAAATCAAAAAAGAAAAAATTAAAGCGCCAAAACCTGTTGCTGGGCATTATAACAGTTGTTTTCCTGATCGGCATTACGGGGTATATCGTAAAAGCTCAACTTTATAATCCCGGGCGGAACGCTTTGGTCGATGTCCAACAGGAACAGGTCTCTGAGAGCCCCAACAATGCCGGACCGGCAGCGGGCAATACTGACCAGGCGGGCACTGCCGGGCAGGACGAAAAGCCTGTGGCCCCAGGCGGCAGCTCCGGCCAGGAGAGCCCTGTTTTTGGCGGAGACGCTTCCAATGACAGGCATGGCTGGGGCTTTAAGCGAAACAACAGCCACCTGCAGCCCGAAATGCCGTCCTCTCTCAGCTCCATGCTCAGCCGGAACGGTGCTTACTGGATCGGCAGCCCTGATGCCAAAGTGGTCTACCTGACGTTTGACGAAGGGTATGAGAACGGTTATACGGCCTCTATTTTGGATACCCTCAAGGCCAATAATGTACAGGCGGCGTTTTTTGTAACAGGCCACTACCTGGACAGCCAGCCGGACCTGGTCAGGCGCATGGTGGATGAAGGCCATATCGTCGGCAACCATACCGACACCCATCCGAGCCTGCCGGATATATCCGACGCCCAGATCAAAAAAGAGCTCCAGGTAGTCGAAGAAAAATATGAGAAAGTTACCGGCAGGAGTGATCTGAAGTATATGAGGCCGCCCCAGGGCGAATTCAGTGAAAGGACCCTCGCCGTTACCAGGGCATTAGGCTATCACAGTATTTTCTGGAGCATGGCCTCCGTGGACTGGGTGCCGATGGCCGGCGGGCCCCAGGAAGCATACCAGTCGGTGATCGACAACACTCACAACGGCGCCCTGATCCTGCTGCACGCCGTGTCAAAGGACAACACTGAAGCCATGGACAGAATACTCAAGGGGATTAAGGCACAGGGGTACACCTTCGGCTCGCTGGACGACCTGGTCCAGTGAGACATGAGAAATGAGACGTGAGACGTGAGAAAATATAGGAACACACGGGCGGGCGATTGTCCGCTCTTTTATTTTGCCCGATTGACCGTGGATGTCCCGCTGATTTAATATATAGGTATATATAGGTAAAATGAAAGGAGTTGCTTGTGTGGAACTGAGAGAGGCGATTACTACCCGCCGGAGCGTGCGAAAATATAAGAGCGACCCGATCCCCGAACAGACCGTAAAGGAACTGCTCGAACTGGCCGCCTGGGCGCCCAGCGGCATGAACACCCAGCCGTGGCTGTATGTCGTTATTGAAGGCAAGGATTACCTGAAGGACCTGTCGGACAAATGCAAGGCTTACCTGCTGGATATAATGGAAGAACTGCCGGCGCTTCAAATCTACCGGACATCTTTGTCCAACCCGGACAATAATATCTTTTACGGGGCTCCGTCGCTTGTGCTAATCTACGGAAACCAGAACGCTTTTACCTATCCGAATGACTGCAGCATGGCCGCTTTAAACCTTATGCTGGCAGCGTGGGAAAGGGGCATCGGCAGCTGCTGGATCGGGTTTGCCAGGGCCTTCTGCGGCACCCCTGAATTTAAAGAAGAGCTGAAAGTACCGCCGGAATACCAGCTGGTCGCGACGGTCATCCTGGGTTACCCGGCCGGCCCGCCAGTAAAGGGGAGCAGGAAGGATATTAAGGTAAGCTTCCACCGGAAATAAAACTTTATATATAGTTATAGCGAAATAGTTGGGAATCTGAGCTGATTTGAAAAGTCAGGGGGGAGAGGATGTCCAGGCTGTCCTGGTTGTTGAAAGAAACAAAAAGATGGGTAAGCAGCGGGATCATCACCGTTGACCAGGCGGACCGGATAATCCGTCTTTATCCCGCCGAAAACAAGAACAGGCTGATCTCGGTTTTGCTTCTGCTGGGCTCCATTTTACTGGGGACAGGCGTTATCCTTTTCTTCGCCTCAAACTGGCAGTATATACCCAAGTGGGGGAAAATCAGCATTGTTATTATTCCGCTGGTCCTCTTTTACCTTTCCGCGCAGCTTACCCATGAGAACTACCCCCGGCTGAGCCAGGCTTTGACACTCCTTGGCTGCATCATGTTTGGGTCAGGCATCTGGCTGGTCGCCCAGATTTTTCACATCAGCGCCCATTTCCCCAACGGGATGCTTTTCTGGCTGCTGGGCGTCCTTCCGGTCGCGCATATTTTAAAGGAAGAGCTGCCCCTTGGCTTGAGCGCCCTGCTCCTGGCATCGTGGGTGCTGGCTGAACAGTCTTCTTCCCTGCTGATAATATTTATAGCGATGATGCTTTTTGGCGGGGTCTTTTATTTAACTTATACTCTGCGGTCTTCTTTCGCCCTTGCAGTCACCCTGATCAGTGCGGCCATATTTGTTAACACGGAAGTATACCTGATTTTAGCGGATAATTACAGGTTCGGCGACGCAGGTTCTTTAATACCGTTTGTCCTGCTGCTGATCGGGTCGTCTTATGTCTATATGTCCAAACATCCCGTCAACGAATACATTAGAAATTTTCCTTTCATATACAAGTTTTTGGGAGTAGCGCTGACCGGGATATCACTGCTCATAATGTCCCTGGATTTTTTTGCCCCGGATTTTGTAAAGCTGCGCCACAGCGGCGCCGGGTATGTCCTCTTTTGGGTCCTTTATATCGCCGTGGCTTTTTTGGGGGCTTACGCCATCAGCAGGCGCAGTGCCAGCATAAAAGAAGTTTTAAAAGAGAATTACACTTTGCTGGCTGTGGACGCCCTCGTTTTTACCATGCTGCTTGTCCCTTTTAAAAGTTTAACTTTAATGATCATCCTGAACCTGTTCATGTTTGTATGGGCCCTGCTGATCATTATTTCCGCCTACCAGGCCCAGAACAGCCTGTACTTCATCCTTGGCATGATTGCCTTTAACCTGTACGTCCTGGTAGAGTACTTTAACTTCTTCTGGAAGAGTTTGCCCAAGTCCATGTTCTTCATTGCCGGCGGGATCGTGCTGGTGGCCTGCGGGGCGCTGATGGAGCGGCAGAGGAGAAAAGCTGTCCTCGCCTGGCAGAAGGAGGAGGTGGCTTCACTTGAAGAGGAGCTATAAAATCGGAGTTATTGTTATACTGCAGGTTTTGTTCCTTTTCGGCATGATCGGCGTAAGGTACTATACCCTGGCGTCCGGCACTCCCGTCTTGTTGAAAGCCGCGCCGGTGGACCCGTGGGACGTGTTCAGGGGTGAATATGTCATGCTGGAATACGATATCACCTGGATCAAAGGTGAAGGCTTGGACCTCGACAGCAGCCGGCAGCAGGATGTCTATGTGGTGCTTGAAAAAGGAGAAAAATACTGGCAAGCGGCGGGCATATATTTGGATAAACCGGTTCTGGCCGGTGAACAGGTCTTAGTCAAGGGAGATGTGGACTACTATAATGAATTAAAAGGTGAATACCATGTTTCCTACGGTATCGAAAGCTATTTTGTCGAGGAAGGGACAGGTACCGGCCTTCAGCAGTCCAAAGTGTTTGACGCGCAGGTAAAAGTAGACCGCTTTGGCAGCGCGGCGATAGAAAAAATTATTGCGCCATAAGGTATTAAGATTGTTTTTCTCTATCAACAACGGGGGTGTTCCCTAAACCTGCTTCTACGCAGTGAGGACCGCCCCTGTTTTTCATTTTCTATTGTTAATAAATAATTAATTCTTTTATTATCTGGGCTTAATCATTTTATTTTATGATTTATCAAATTTAAATCATAAGTATCGTGAAAGGGGTTAGATAAATGGCCAAGTACTGGTGTACTGTCTGTAACTATATCTATGATGAAGAAAAAGAGGGGAAAAGTTTCAGTGAGCTGCCCGGTGAATGGCGATGTCCGGTATGCAACGCGGCAAAGGATATGTTTGTTCTAATGCCCGGAGCGGCTGCAGAACATCCAGGGCAGGGCAGGACTGTTTCCGATATCATGGTCGAGCAGATGGTTGAGTGCGGCGTTAAATATGTCTTCGGCCTTCCGGGGACGTCCGCGCTGGGGGTCGTGGACGCTTTGAGAAAGAACCCGCACACAAAATTTATCCAGGTCAGGCATGAGCAGACCGCTGCCTTCATGGCCTCGGCATATGCCAAGCTGACCGGCCGGGTAGGGGCCTGCCTGGCCGTTGCAGGGCCGGGCGCGACCAACCTGGCCACGGGCCTTTATGACGCCAAGCTTGATCACGCCCCAGTCCTGGCGTTGACAGGACTGGTCAAAAGGCAGCTTATAGGTCCCGGCTCTTTCCAGGAGATTGACCAGCACTCGTTCTTTGAACCGATAGCGGTATTTAATAAAATATTGATGACGGAGGACCAGACGACCACGCTTGTAACGCTCGCCGTCAAGCACGCACTGGTAGAAAGGGGCGTCTCCCATATCAGCATACCTAACGACGTACAGAAACTGCCCTATGAAGCCAGGGTTATCCCCTTCCAGGGCAGGATACCCAACAGGTCCATCTCGACATCCGATTACTTGATCAATCAGGCCGCACAGGCCATAGATAAAGCTGAAAGGCCCGTCATTATTTCCGGCTTCGGCGCGCTGGGCCAGGGGGAGAAACTCTTGCAGCTGGCTCTGAAAATATCGGCCCCCATCGTTACCACCTTCAGGGGCAAGGGGGTAGTGGACGAGGACAGCGACCTGTATGCCGGAAGCCACGGGACGATTTCCTCAACAGCCGCGGCGGAACTTGTGCGCAAGTCCGACCTGCTGATCGTGATAGGCGCTTCGTACTCGGACATGACCAAAATACCTGAAAAGAAAACAGTCCAAATCGACATCGACCCGATGATCCTAGCCAAAAACTATCCCGTTGAGGCAGGCCTCTGGGGCAACAGTTCGGAGTTGATCCCCATGCTCAGAGATGTGGTCAAGGCTAAGGAAAATAACAGCTACCTGGCAGAGATAAAAAGCTTAAAACATAACTGGCTAAAGCAGTTGGCAAAAGAAGCCGACCCGTCAAAGAGCCCGGTCAGGCCGCAGTATATAATAAAGGTTTTAAATGAAAAGCTGCCTGCTGATTGTGTGATCGCTCTGGATATAGGTGAAAACGGCTGGTGGTTCGGCAGGAATTTCTTCATGAAGAGTACCCAGAAAATGGTTATGTCCGGTTACCTCGCTTCCATGGGTACGGGGCTGCCGGGCGCCATGGCGGCGAAGCTGGCTTACCCGGAACGCCAGGCAGTATGCATAACCGGTGACGGTGGTTTATCTATGGTTATGGCTGATTTCCTGACCGCTGTGAAGAACGAGCTGCCGGTCAAGGTCTTTCTCTTCAATAACAGGCAGTTGGGTATGATCATGCAGGAGCAAAAAGTGGAAGGTTACCCGAACTGGCAGACGGATCTTTACAATGTTGACTTTGCCGGTTACGCCCGGGAGTGCGGCGGGATCGGCATCAAGGTCAATGATCCGGGAGAACTGCCCGCGGCGGTTGACGAGGCGCTTGCCGCCGAGCTGCCTGTAATTGTTGATATTGAAACCGACCCGCGCAGGTTTATATAATTGTTGCGTTTCAATCCACGCGCCCGTATGGGGCGCGACCTTTCTTTGACACCCGGATCCAGCACAGTTTTGGTTTCAATCCACGCGCCCGTACGGGGCGCGACCAGTCACCGCGCCGGTCCATTTTATCGTCATGTTGTTTCAATCCACGCGCCCGTACGGGGCGCGACGCATAAAGAAGCCGACTTCCAGTTCTCTATTGGTTTCAATCCACGCGCCCGTACGGGGCGCGACGAAATAACCCCAGGGATTATGTATCATCATTATCGTTTCAATCCACGCGCCCGTACGGGGCGCGACATGATTGGAGGCACATGATGGACAGCGTTAAACTGTTTCAATCCACGCGCCCGTACGGGGCGCGACAAAGATAAAGTTTATGCCTGTTTTATCGTGGATGTTTCAATCCACGCGCCCGTACGGGGCGCGACAGTCGGTGTGACAAAAATACTGGCAGGTCAAGTGTTTCAATCCACGCGCCCGTACGGGGCGCGACCGGTAAAAGAGTGGATGCGCCAGCTTGCGGAAGTTTCAATCCACGCGCCCGTACGGGGCGCGACTACGAGAATGGGCAGCAACATATATTCACGCAGTTTCAATCCACGCGCCCGTACGGGGCGCGACCGAAAGAGGTATCCAAGGAGCAGTTTGTCACGAAGTTTCAATCCACGCGCCCGTACGGGGCGCGACGAGTTTACCGCTTATCAGAGAGAGTGATGTCTGCGTTTCAATCCACGCGCCCGTACGGGGCGCGACCCAAGAGGGGGCAGCGGTATGTCAGTAAACGAGGTTTCAATCCACGCGCCCGTACGGGGCGCGACACACCGGGGTCGTGGAAAGCCCATAAACAACGTGTTTCAATCCACGCGCCCGTACGGGGCGCGACCAACCGTTGCCGCCAAGTCTGCCCCCGCTACCGTTGTTTCAATCCACGCGCCCGTACGGGGCGCGACCCTACTTGGAGCCACGGCACTCCAATTGCTGCGTTTCAATCCACGCGCCCGTACGGGGCGCGACAAATTTTTAAGCGATGACCCTGCTGAGATAATGGTTTCAATCCACGCGCCCGTACGGGGCGCGACCATGCGCTGTTTATCCAGTTTTATCGGATAATATGGTTTCAATCCACGCGCCCGTACGGGGCGCGACGACAGGGACACGGATGATATTACCGCACCTGTTGTTTCAATCCACGCGCCCGTACGGGGCGCGACATCCAGCTATTTTGGCGCTGAGCCGTGGCTAATGGTTTCAATCCACGCGCCCGTACGGGGCGCGACCAAAGATGTAATTACCACCCAAAAGCAGCTTAATGTTTCAATCCACGCGCCCGTACGGGGCGCGACCCTGGTGGGGACTGAAGGTATTTCTATTATTGAGTTTCAATCCACGCGCCCGTACGGGGCGCGACGGCCAACGTCGACGCTATCCAGGCCGAGCTTTTGTTTCAATCCACGCGCCCGTACGGGGCGCGACCGGCTGCCCGGCAAATTATGATCGGGGAGTAAAGGTTTCAATCCACGCGCCCGTACGGGGCGCGACCTTGTCGCCCAATTTGGCGGCTATCTCAGGGGTGTTTCAATCCACGCGCCCGTACGGGGCGCGACGTCACTTTTGGGGGATGGTGGAGGATTTGGGGGTTTCAATCCACGCGCCCGTACGGGGCGCGACCGGCCAGGCGCTGATTCCGGAAGCCGGTATCTGGTTTCAATCCACGCGCCCGTACGGGGCGCGACGGACGGCGCAAGATCACAGAGGCCATCCGGACGTTTCAATCCACGCGCCCGTACGGGGCGCGACCTGCTGATTACGGCCGGCGTTGACGTCCAGAAGTTTCAATCCACGCGCCCGTACGGGGCGCGACGGTAAGCGGCAGGCCGCCGATCCCCTATGGGGGTTTCAATCCACGCGCCCGTACGGGGCGCGACATTCAACTGCCCCATCGGTGGACTTCGGTTTTGCGGTTTCAATCCACGCGCCCGTACGGGGCGCGACGGAGCTGGAACCCTATATCAGTCCGGCGTGGACTGTTTCAATCCACGCGCCCGTACGGGGCGCGACGCTGCCCGGCGGATTATGACCGGGGAGTAAAGGTTTCAATCCACGCGCCCGTACGGGGCGCGACAGAGCCAAGACGGGTGATAACGTGTCAACCAGGGGTTTCAATCCACGCGCCCGTACGGGGCGCGACGGGCCTTGACCCAGGGCAGCGCCGTGGAATACTGTTTCAATCCACGCGCCCGTACGGGGCGCGACGATTGCGCGATGAGGAATATGTTGTTTTGGCCGTTTCAATCCACGCGCCCGTACGGGGCGCGACTCAGCGACTCGTCAGGCGGGTTATTCTTCTTGGTTTCAATCCACGCGCCCGTACGGGGCGCGACTTTCGCCCCTGGCAAGGGGGCCGGTTGAGCGAAGGTTTCAATCCACGCGCCCGTACGGGGCGCGACTTTTGATACAACTGAGCAAACTATTAATCAGTGGTTTCAATCCACGCGCCCGTACGGGGCGCGACAGGGTAGTTTTGGCATCTAATCACTCCTTTAGTTCTGTTTCAATCCACGCGCCCGTACGGGGCGCGACCTAGGCCATATGTGCGTGACGGACTGAGGTATCGGGGTTTCAATCCACGCGCCCGTACGGGGCGCGACCCATAATAAACGGCTCATTACCATTATACTGTGTTTCAATCCACGCGCCCGTACGGGGCGCGACTTATTTTTAAAAGTGGGGGAAACCAAACCCGAAGTTTCAATCCACGCGCCCGTACGGGGCGCGACGCCGAGGTCAACGCCCAACCCCTGCAAGGCGAGTTTCAATCCACGCGCCCGTACGGGGCGCGACGCTACAACGGCCACACCGCCAAATTCTACGCAGTTTCAATCCACGCGCCCGTACGGGGCGCGACATAACGTCATTGGCGACATCAATACCAGCATGAGTTTCAATCCACGCGCCCGTACGGGGCGCGACCCTCTATTAGACATGGTATCATCATTTAATTGTGTTTCAATCCACGCGCCCGTACGGGGCGCGACTATTACCGGGTGTAGAGAATCTTTTATTAGGCGTTTCAATCCACGCGCCCGTACGGGGCGCGACTGGCTTATGATCGGCCATCTAAAGAAGAGCTTGTTTCAATCCACGCGCCCGTACGGGGCGCGACTTCCTGGGGATCTGCCTTAACCACTTTATGAAGTTTCAATCCACGCGCCCGTACGGGGCGCGACAACCTCGTCAAAGCGTTCGGGCAGCTTCAAGTAAAGTTTCAATCCACGCGCCCGTACGGGGCGCGACCCCGGATGGTGCAGATGAGGTGTATTTGAGAGCGTTTCAATCCACGCGCCCGTACGGGGCGCGACTGCCATCAGCGACGATATAAAGCTAAATGCCATGGTTTCAATCCACGCGCCCGTACGGGGCGCGACGGCAGGCAAAAGCTCTGCCCGGAGTGCAGGAAGTTTCAATCCACGCGCCCGTACGGGGCGCGACTATTGGTGGGATAACCATATCAGAGGTAATGAAGTTTCAATCCACGCGCCCGTACGGGGCGCGACGTGCGGTGTGCGAGCGCTGGCTGGAGAGGCACGTGTTTCAATCCACGCGCCCGTACGGGGCGCGACATCGGCAGGCGGGAGCGGGTAGATTTCCCCCGGGTTTCAATCCACGCGCCCGTACGGGGCGCGACGCCCAGTAAGGCCGGTAAGAGTTATGCCCTGATAGTTTCAATCCACGCGCCCGTACGGGGCGCGACTTCGACAGTGCAGGTAAAATGTTCTAATATACTGTTTCAATCCACGCGCCCGTACGGGGCGCGACACCCGGTGCACCGGGTTGATACGGTTGGAGTGCTGTTTCAATCCACGCGCCCGTACGGGGCGCGACTTTATATGTCCCTTGGCTGGGCACCGGATAACCTGTTTCAATCCACGCGCCCGTACGGGGCGCGACTCCGACATCAGTAAGATAATAAATGACCAAAAAGTTTCAATCCACGCGCCCGTACGGGGCGCGACATACCCGCCCAAGGCAGCCATGGTTATCAAAATAGTTTCAATCCACGCGCCCGTACGGGGCGCGACAAGGAGGCCAAGATCGACACGATGACACCAGCAGTTTCAATCCACGCGCCCGTACGGGGCGCGACCCGGGCCAGATTTTTTTAAAGCGAGGTGACCAGTTTCAATCCACGCGCCCGTACGGGGCGCGACAGTAAAAAAGAAGCAAAAATAATCAGTATCATAGGTTTCAATCCACGCGCCCGTACGGGGCGCGACTTTCACGACGGTTTACAGCCGGGGTGTAGGCTGTTTCAATCCACGCGCCCGTACGGGGCGCGACAAACGGCGATGACATTACCGTTAACGAGATCAAGTTTCAATCCACGCGCCCGTACGGGGCGCGACCCGGATGGTCGCTCCGTCAGGCATCACCCGGCGTTTCAATCCACGCGCCCGTACGGGGCGCGACCGAAATCCAACTCCCTGCCATACGCGCTGACAGGTTTCAATCCACGCGCCCGTACGGGGCGCGACGAGGACTGGGCTAATATGATTCAAAAACTCGGGACGTTTCAATCCACGCGCCCGTACGGGGCGCGACGTAAGACTCAAACCCTGTTGCGTCGATTTTAACTGTTTCAATCCACGCGCCCGTACGGGGCGCGACATCCCACCCACTGTTTTCTAGTTATTATATTTCAGTTTCAATCCACGCGCCCGTACGGGGCGCGACCCCGTTCACCGTCTTTTGACAGCATATAAGCGGTTTCAATCCACGCGCCCGTACGGGGCGCGACTCCCACCCACTGTTTTCTAGTTATTATATTTCAGTTTCAATCCACGCGCCCGTACGGGGCGCGACGGAATAGCGCCATCAGCCTGGCATACTCAGCTTGTTTCAATCCACGCGCCCGTACGGGGCGCGACCAAGCATACATAGACAAAAAATAAAAAAGCCTGAGTTTCAATCCACGCGCCCGTACGGGGCGCGACGCGGAGACAAACGACTTCTGCTCTGCCTGCCTGGTTTCAATCCACGCGCCCGTACGGGGCGCGACCTGTAAGCTTCGTTGATTTTATACACTCCGCCGTTTCAATCCACGCGCCCGTACGGGGCGCGACCCAGTTGTGTGTTTACATGGATGCAAACCCTGATGTTTCAATCCACGCGCCCGTACGGGGCGCGACCCAACTCCGTGCATACCCGGTCAAACTCGTTGCAGTTTCAATCCACGCGCCCGTACGGGGCGCGACGGTGCTTGCGCATCCATTCGGTATGGGCGTTCAATGTTTCAATCCACGCGCCCGTACGGGGCGCGACTCCAAGGACGAGATCAGGACCGGCAGGTATAGCCAGTTTCAATCCACGCGCCCGTACGGGGCGCGACTTTGGTAAGCTTTACATTACCCAGGTACCAGAAGTTTCAATCCACGCGCCCGTACGGGGCGCGACCATAGGCGGGCATCCGGATGCTTCGTTTCACGGGTTTCAATCCACGCGCCCGTACGGGGCGCGACGCCATGGGTATCAAAATCAACAAGCTGGAAATTGAGTTTCAATCCACGCGCCCGTACGGGGCGCGACTTTATTCCGACTCTTCGCTCACTTAATTCCTTGTTTCAATCCACGCGCCCGTACGGGGCGCGACGAGCCTCACCGATTCGGCAGCCGGTAGTGTAGAGGTTTCAATCCACGCGCCCGTACGGGGCGCGACCCGCACCGACCACATAGCCGTCAGATATTACAATGGTTTCAATCCACGCGCCCGTACGGGGCGCGACTGCGTATGATTTATAAAGCGCATATGTACTGGGTGTTTCAATCCACGCGCCCGTACGGGGCGCGACCGCATGCCTCTCCAACCGCCCGCAGAGGTACAAGTTTCAATCCACGCGCCCGTACGGGGCGCGACTGTGCCCGCCCTTTACAAAGCCATAGGGCAGGGGTTTCAATCCACGCGCCCGTACGGGGCGCGACTCAACAACCAGGTCCAACGTCTCGTTGTCTGGCTGTTTCAATCCACGCGCCCGTACGGGGCGCGACTGCCACCGGGACCAATACTCAATGTGCAGCAGGTTTCAATCCACGCGCCCGTACGGGGCGCGACTTGAGTATATCTGCACAAAATATAAGATTGACGGTTTCAATCCACGCGCCCGTACGGGGCGCGACGTGGCGGCCTTCTCCTTGCTGGTGCTGCCCATGTTTCAATCCACGCGCCCGTACGGGGCGCGACAGCACATTGGAAACATTACCCTGCTTGCGCGAGTTTCAATCCACGCGCCCGTACGGGGCGCGACAAATACGGCAGCAGGCTTGTCTTAATAAACTTGAGTTTCAATCCACGCGCCCGTACGGGGCGCGACCGGATCTGCTTAATATCGCAAAACCCGGTTTTTTGTTTCAATCCACGCGCCCGTACGGGGCGCGACCTTTGTTAATCAACTAACTTACGAGGCATTGAGTTTCAATCCACGCGCCCGTACGGGGCGCGACGGTTGGGCATGCGCTGTGGCCCTATATTAGTAAGTTTCAATCCACGCGCCCGTACGGGGCGCGACATGTCAGCCACCTTCAATGGGCTGTTGACTTCGGTTTCAATCCACGCGCCCGTACGGGGCGCGACGTCGGGGCATGGCCAGCCGTGTTTGAGATGGTGTTTCAATCCACGCGCCCGTACGGGGCGCGACGGCCGGGAGCGGCAAACTCCCGGCACTCTCTAGTTTCAATCCACGCGCCCGTACGGGGCGCGACGTGCCGTCTATCCGCCAGGCTGTACGAAGCTGTACGTTTCAATCCACGCGCCCGTACGGGGCGCGACCTTATCGTGTTTTAAAATATGGTTGTATATTTCAGGTTTCAATCCACGCGCCCGTACGGGGCGCGACTTCATGCCTTTATTCCAGGGGACGAGGCCCTTTTTGTTTCAATCCACGCGCCCGTACGGGGCGCGACCATATCTAAACCCCAAGTCAAAATTCTACCTTAAGTTTCAATCCACGCGCCCGTACGGGGCGCGACTACATCACCTTGCCCTGAGCACACAGCCAGGAGTTTCAATCCACGCGCCCGTACGGGGCGCGACTACCGGGCCTGTCCAAGCAGCCGCTGGCTGGCGGGTTTCAATCCACGCGCCCGTACGGGGCGCGACCAGCTCCGAGCATACCCGGTCAAACTGGTTACAGTTTCAATCCACGCGCCCGTACGGGGCGCGACTGCCGATGTCGCCCTTACATTTGTTGAGCTGCTGTTTCAATCCACGCGCCCGTACGGGGCGCGACGGGTGGCATAGCTCGTGCCTGTTGGTGTGCCAGAGTTTCAATCCACGCGCCCGTACGGGGCGCGACTGCTGTTCCTTGCGGCGGTAGGCTTCTAAATAAGTTTCAATCCACGCGCCCGTACGGGGCGCGACATAGATCCTACGCTTATTGTCCATGGTCATGTTGCTGTTTCAATCCACGCGCCCGTACGGGGCGCGACTTGATATCCTTGACCCCTGCCCCGTCCAACGGATTGTTTCAATCCACGCGCCCGTACGGGGCGCGACGCTAAAAATGATCGCGTCAACAAAATACAACAACTTGTTTCAATCCACGCGCCCGTACGGGGCGCGACATTGGAATACTCCGTGATGTGGAGGCCGAAGGCGTTTCAATCCACGCGCCCGTACGGGGCGCGACCGGAACTGCATCGGCAGAAGATGCCGGCACATGTTTCAATCCACGCGCCCGTACGGGGCGCGACATCGTAGTAATACTTCTGGCCCTTACTCAGCAGTTTCAATCCACGCGCCCGTACGGGGCGCGACCTGCACCCATGCCCCGACCAGCACCCCGTTGATGTTTCAATCCACGCGCCCGTACGGGGCGCGACTTATGAAATTAAAAACGGCAAAGTAATCAGAAGGGTTTCAATCCACGCGCCCGTACGGGGCGCGACAGACACGGTTAGTATTTTAAAGGAACAGCAGGCGGTTTCAATCCACGCGCCCGTACGGGGCGCGACGAAATCTGAGGACCAGGTCAAAGAGGCAAACCTGTTTCAATCCACGCGCCCGTACGGGGCGCGACCCAGAATGGCATCGAATGTGTGGGAGCTCGGAAAAGTTTCAATCCACGCGCCCGTACGGGGCGCGACGGGTCTTACGGCTGTCGGTCATGGGAGCCGCCAGGGTTTCAATCCACGCGCCCGTACGGGGCGCGACTTGACTTTGACTGGGTGGCCCGCATTCCCATCCGTTTCAATCCACGCGCCCGTACGGGGCGCGACATTACCCTAACAGCTCCCACTTACGACACAATAGTTTCAATCCACGCGCCCGTACGGGGCGCGACGATCCGGAGCTGCAGACTATAGCCAACAACCTGTTTCAATCCACGCGCCCGTACGGGGCGCGACGTTATATGGGTATCCGGGTCCAGCACGTTGATGAGTTTCAATCCACGCGCCCGTACGGGGCGCGACTTTCGTCACCGCCGGCGGATGTGGTCGTATTTGTTTCAATCCACGCGCCCGTACGGGGCGCGACGCCCTGGGACTCCCACCAGGACAGTGTCTGCTGAGTTTCAATCCACGCGCCCGTACGGGGCGCGACTTGGGCACCACCCTCTACTAAGGTAATGGTCGCGGTTTCAATCCACGCGCCCGTACGGGGCGCGACGGCGCTGAAACAATTGCAGCGGCTGTTACCTGGTTTCAATCCACGCGCCCGTACGGGGCGCGACATATCTTTCACGCCCTGGCCGTCCAGCGGATTGTTTCAATCCACGCGCCCGTACGGGGCGCGACCTCCCCTAACACACATGACGTGACAAATAGGTCGTTTCAATCCACGCGCCCGTACGGGGCGCGACCGGGTGGATTATAACAACGACGATATACCCTTTGTTTCAATCCACGCGCCCGTACGGGGCGCGACCTACAAACAGCGCAAGGCAAATATTTTTTAGCGTTTCAATCCACGCGCCCGTACGGGGCGCGACCAAACATGACGTGACAATGCAAAATTTTTCAAGTTTCAATCCACGCGCCCGTACGGGGCGCGACGGGGTGTGGTGGCCGTGAAAGCCGTCCCATTTTCGGTTTCAATCCACGCGCCCGTACGGGGCGCGACGGGTGGCATAGCTCGTGCCTGTTGGTGTGCCAGAGTTTCAATCCACGCGCCCGTACGGGGCGCGACGGTGTGGCGGTTACACCCAGCACCTGGGCCTGATTGTTTCAATCCACGCGCCCGTACGGGGCGCGACACAACCACGACCGAAGACAAGGGCGCCGACTGGTTTCAATCCACGCGCCCGTACGGGGCGCGACAATAGATTTCCCCGATGCGGCTTTTGCTGATACCGTTTCAATCCACGCGCCCGTACGGGGCGCGACAAATCCTAACCGATTAACTAGATCATCAATCCATTGTTTCAATCCACGCGCCCGTACGGGGCGCGACTTTGCCGCAACCGGAGGGGTTTTTGAGCTTTACGTTTCAATCCACGCGCCCGTACGGGGCGCGACAGACTGATATTCCACATGAGACTTTTATTATTCGTGTTTCAATCCACGCGCCCGTACGGGGCGCGACTGTCTATTTCTAGATGCAATATTGCCAAGCGTTTAAACATATAAAAACGCGAACTTAAAAATATGTAAATAAGACAAGATTAAAAATTTGTTTAAAATACCGGGTATCCCTTTATTATTTTAAACTTGCGAGTCACCCAGCAAAGCAATGTTCACTTAAGGTTCGCATCAAACCATAAGCACCCCCTCCGGATCATATCCAACTTTAGCGCCGACATGCTCCACGCGGTTTTTCCAGTTATTCCCTAGAAAATAATATCGAAGACTATCTTTTTCCGGGTTAATAATTTTTTCTAACCGGTGTTTTAGCTCAGCAAATTGAGTGGGATCCAGCAAACATTCGAAAACAGAGTTTTGAACACGCTGCCCATAGTTAACACACTGTTTAGCCACTTTTCGGAGGCGGCTCTTGCCTGTAACTGATGTTACATTAACATCATAAGTGATCAGAACCATCATAATAAACACCTCACTTCCAGAAAAAGGGCGGATAATCCTCAAGGTCACCCCTCATATGTCTGGCCAGTAGTAGGGCTTGTACATATGGCACAAGTCCCATGGGAATTTTTTCGCCTAAATAAGGATGAGTCAGCTCTTCTTGTTTTCGTTTTTGCCAGGCATTCAGCACTTCTTTGCGGGTATCGTCGCCCATGATTATGGCACTATTTTCTTTTACATTAAAACCATCAGCGGTAATTTGATTGCGGTTAATTAATGTTACCGCCAGACGATCCGCGAAATGGGGCCGCATTTCCTCCATTATGTCAAGTGCCAGACTTGGGCGGCCAGGCCGGTCCCGGTGCAAAAAGCCAACCTGCGGGTCCAAGCCGACGCTCTCCAGGGCAGCCACAACTTCATGGGTAAGCATTGTATAGAGAAAAGAGAGCAAAGCGTTCATTCTGTCTGTTGGTGGCCTGCGATTTCTGTTATTCAAACTAAAAGCTTCTTTTTGATTTAATATCAAATTATTGAAGTTGGAAAAATAGAGGTGCGCAGCTTCCCCTTCAATTCCCCGCACAGCGTTTACACCTTTTGCTCTTTCAAGCCTCTCCGGCATTCTTGCCAAAACTGTGAGTGAATCTTTAAGCTTATTATCAACAATCTCGGAATGATCCCTTAAGGCACGGTGCAGCACGGCCCGGCTATTAATGATTTTGGCGGCTACAAATCTGCGGGACAAACGAGATGATATTATCTCATCATCCGACCAGCGGTACTGTGTCCGCCTTAATAAAACATTGCCGGAAACATTGCCAGTTACACGCCCCATAAACCTGCCGTATGTTGTGAGAAAGGAAAGGGCCACACCCCTTTCACAACAAAGGTGCATCAGTTTGGGACTTGCTCCCGTATAACCAAAGCAGACGATGCCCTCCAAATTATGAATTGGAATACGGAACCGGATTTCACTATCGGCTTTAATAAGCACATTTTCACCGTCACAGGCTAAATAAGCATCCGGTGTTGTTACATAGAGTGTGTTAAGTAGCCGCCTCACAGTCCTTCACCGTCCACACGGCACATACGCTCCAGATAGCTCTTTACCGGACGGTGGCGCAACATCCAGTACGGCTGACAGTGCTCAGTAAGAGAACATAGGGAGCAATGCCTGCCTTTTTGTGCCTTTGGTGTTATCCCTTCATGCGCAAGACGATGCATGCGTCTGGACAGTTCAAAGGTATGCTGTCTAAGTTGATTATCTAAAGCAACCGTCTGGCGATGTTTAGTCTTCCCGTAAAAGAGGAACCCGGATGGGATATGTAACTGAAGCATTTCCTCCAGCGCAATAGCCTGGGCGCATAATTGGACAGCGTCCCGGTCATCGGGTTTGGGGCGTCCGCGTTTATATTCAACAGGAACCGGGCGCCACCAACCACTGCGGTTTTCCAGGCGGCAGTTTTCACCTTTTATATGTTCCCTGCCGGCATGGAATTCGACGACATCCGCAACTCCCCGGAGCCCAAGCTGCTGCGAGACAACCGGCATGCCCCTGACAATCCGCAATGTTGTCCGGCTTTCATCCTTGAAAGGATCGTCCGCGCGATGATGAAGATGCTTTCCCTCTACTGTACGAACATTCTCAGCCCAGACTTGTTCCAGGTGAATAAGCGCCCATTGCCGCTCGCAAAAAGCCATGTGCTGGATGCCGGAGAGGAGAAGGAAGTCTTCGTCTGGATAAGGCATCATCAATGCTCAATAATCGTGACACCGTCAGGTTTCCCGGCATGATTGACGTTGATAGCGTAATCATTAAAAGCCCTTGGCGGTTTGGTGTCATCTATGCGCTTGGCGGTTACCAAATCGAATAGTTTATGTGCCGGAGCTTTTCCCAGCGATGTCTCATGTTCAAATATGATTAACTTCCGGCTTGCCATTTTCCCACGCGCAGCGGAGTGGTCGTGCTCAAACATATCCATCAACGACTGCCAGAAGAGTTCCAAATCAGCTTCTGAAAAACCGGTCTTTTGAGCCAGCGGAGCCGATATATAGCCTTCCGCTCGATAAAGAGCATATGGAATTATGTGTTTTCGCCCCATAGTGCGTTCTTTCTCCGCATCCTTTTTGTTAGTAACGGCCATACGGGTAATGGTTATTTCCTGGGGAACAACTGTATCTAAACTCCTTGCAAAGCTGAACTGGACCGGGCCACGCACCTGACCGCAATTCACTTCAGTTGTCATAACTGCGCCAAACGCCCGAATATCGTAAAACCTGTTACACATATACTTTGTTACATCTTTAGCTTGTTCGGGATCTTTGGGCAGTTTTTTGGATTCCGGCTTGATTTTGAGTTCCTTATAAGCATTTTCATTAATATCATTTAAAACCGCGTTTTCGCGGACATAAATATCGAAGGGACTTTCTCCTCCTTGTGCCAGTTCAATATAGTTCCGCACTTTTCGCTTCAGGCATACGTCAGTTACAATGCCGTGACTGGTTTCCGGATCGATTCGCGGCATATTTCCAGCGTCGGGGTCGCCGTTGGGGTTACCGTTTTCCACTTCAAAAAAAAGTACGAATTCATAACGCTTATTCAATATCTTGCTCATTATATCAACCTTCCTTTATTTATTATTTTCATTCTTAACATAATTGGCTTGGTTCTGATGGTAATATCCAAGTATGAAAAGTCCCTGCTCTTCCATATTCAAATGTGCCGGAAACGCATCCAGTCCGTTCATGACCTCCTGGATTTTTCGTTCCGAAAGGTTTCCGTATTCAGATTTAGATATATGGTGCCGGGATAAGCGCAGCAACAGGGGGAACACCGCGCCGGGAGTCGCGGAAGCTGCTCCGAAGTAACGGTCACGAATTGTGGCATTGATATTGTTACCCAGGGCATCTTTCTGGACCTTTTCCAGCAAGGAAAATAGTCTTCCCAGCAGATACGCGTTGTTTGTATTTTTTTCATTTAGACTCACAGTGATCATCGCCTCCTTTTCCTTTTGTTTTTGGATGCGGTACTTTCTTGCTAAAAAAGCCTTGATTACAGCAGCGCGGATAGTGTTTACACCGCCGTGCTCACCACCGGTCCGGCAGCGCATTATCGCCGCGTTGTATAAGGGTTGAGGATACATCTCGCCTGACAGGATTGTCTTCAGCAGTTGGCCACCAAGCAGTGGCGGAATGTTCTTCGTATCTTCCTGGACCGCTATCGCTTTCAGTGTCCGCCATGGTGATACTGTGCCACCGAGCCTTTCTATTCCGGCAATGTCCATGTCGGTATAATGATGTGCTATTTTCTCCAGTACGTCCCCGAAACTGCTGACCTGCCAGAAACGCACCGACAATCTGGCGGCGTTGGGCGCAAGTCCCAGAAGATAGCACCGGGTCTCCGGGTTAAATTCGGTATCGCCCACTGGCAATCCCGACTTAACACGCTCCAGGACAGCCTTGGCTTGCCGGGCCGCGCTAGGGTCGATGCGTCGCTTCTCGCTTTCTTCCCCTGTTTCGGCAGCTACCGGGTCAAGACACCAGGCGAGAACTGTTTCCTCTGCTTTACCACCCTTTTTATCCGCCCAAAAGACCATGGTGGTATCAGCCAGACGAACCCGGTTTGTATCGCTGTCGATCAGGTAATTCAAAGCGGTGCCGTAGGCAAAAGCAACTTTTTTACTAACAGGCGCATTATAGCTTTGTGTTTTTCCATAAGAACGAAATGATTCAATCTGAAAAGACACCAACGCCGTGCCGGCAGGTTGGCCTCCAGCGCCTTTGATGGCAACATTATGTGTCCTGGCGATGTTTTCGATTTTTCCTGAAACCAGGCATTGACCAATTACTAATTCTTCCTCTTCTTTTTTTGCCAGTTCATTCATCCAAACAGAGGTAATCTCTGTGTTTTGATGAACATAACCCAATTGGCCGTCAATCCTATATACAGTATTAAAATTCTTTGGCTTGTTAAATTCTTCTTGATAACGCATGATAATGGCGTTGGAATCCCATGACTCTGGATTCCATGCCTTAAGAAAATTACTGACAGCTATTGCTTCTACGCATTCGATTTGTTGAAGCAACTTCAGGTTATAATCACGATATAGTTCAAATCGTTTTTTCC
This sequence comes from Pelotomaculum propionicicum, assembly GCF_048984525.1. GTDB lineage: Bacteria > Bacillota > Desulfotomaculia > Desulfotomaculales > Pelotomaculaceae > Syntrophopropionicum > Syntrophopropionicum propionicicum_A. The sequence goes on along the minus strand of NZ_JBMGJC010000007.1, from coordinate 52,734 downwards.
CTTCATTTTTATCCTTGCCGACACCCAAAGAGTAAAGGATCTTATCGCAGAGAAAATATGGTGCTGGGTGAACCCCTGAACGTTTTTTATGCTCAGGTACAAACTCTTCTTTTTCCACACTGAACAGATCCAAAAATTCACCCTCTTGAGAAAGGACGATCACGAAAGAAATATCAACGATACTGTAGCCCTGAGGCGCAATTTTGGATTCCTTATCACCCAGGAGGCGATAATAGTGTTCATTTAATGCCTGTAAAATCAAGTTATCGCCCCCTTTGATAATCGGGTGTCTATTACTCCATCTCTCATAGTTGGCCTGAAAAAAATGGGCTGCATGTCATTGGTAAAATCAATGTCCCAAAGCATCCACCCCAAATCAATTTCACCCTTTAATGCTGATTTGGGGATATCTTTTTCCAATAATTCAAAGTTCACCGGGAATTCACGGCAACCGAAGTAAGGGCGCATGTGACACTGCCCTTCCCGTGCCCGGCGAGTGAATATGTCACAATGTTTTCCGGGATTATCACTCTCACCGGCTTTTTCAGTCAGCTCAAAATGAGCCTCAATAATATATTCCACGTCACGAAGCACCAGCGCCGCCCGCTGTTGGCGTTCATTTTGCGCTGCCGCATACTGGTGAAGGTCGATAACCCCTCCGTTCATGGCGGTTTTAATGTTTCGCTCGGAGATTTTTCCGGCAACCTCATTCCTGCGGATCGAGTCGAAGCGGATGGGTTTTATAACATGAATGCGGTCAATGCTCCAGGCTAGCGCGGGTTTCCAGTGTATTGCTTCAAGAATTCCGCGCGCGGCTGACGGCGTCATTACGTCATAGCTAACCCTTTCAGCTTTCATTTCCGGCCGGGTAAAGCAGGCATAATCGCCCCAAACCCTTAGTTTGACTCCATATCCCATACCATTCTCCTTTCACTACACTTTGCGTCAGAACAGAAGCACTTCAGTTGGCGCCTTCACCTCCTTCGCATCTTTTAGCCCAAACCGCCTGTCATAATAATCGCGGTCAGTTACAAATTTCATAAAATCACCCACAGTTTTAATGACTTTTTCCTTTTCCAAAACAGCCAGCTCATACTGGTAAACCTGCACCACATATGGCTGCAGAGTGCGCGCTTGACTGGCCGGGAACGGGTGGCGGGCTGCTTTATCCATCAATTCCTCAGCATGCTTGTCCCAAGGGACGACCACCGAAACAGTGGCGTTGTCGATCATCTGGAATTTTTCAGCAATATCCGCAAAGGGGAAGGATAAGTCATCTTTGCTGTCTTCAATCTTTTTTAGAATGTCACCGGCGTCAAGGTTGTCACGTTCTAAGTCGAACAGTTGTTTAAAGTAATACTCGATCGCTTCGAGAGATAACAAATCATCATTTAGTTCCTGGGAGTGCCTTGCAGTGCTGCGCGTCAAAGCAGCAGCCGCAGAGAACCTGCCTTTTTGGGGCATTCCATGGGGTTCAGGGTCAAAGATGATCACCCGCCCTCTGGCCCTACGGCCTTCCCGATTGCACCGGCCTGCCGCTTGGGCGATAGAATCAATTCCAGCCGCCGCGCGGTAAACCACAGGAAAATCCACATCCACACCCGCCTCGATAAGTTGAGTAGATACCACACGGCATGGTTTTCCATCTTGAAGCGCCCTGCGGATCTCTGCGAGAACCACCTGGCGGTGTGCCGGGCACATGCGTGCAGACAAATGATATGCGCCCTCCTGTTCCTTTGCCAAAAGCTTCTCAAACAACAACCTGGCATGGCGCCTGGTGTTTACGATGGTTAGTACTTGTGGCATATCCGCCATCTCCGCAGCCAGTTTCTCGTCTGACATTTCGTTTGCATTTTCTACAGTCACACGTTTAAAAGTTTTCTGAAGTTCATTCGGATTTTCAATAATTTCCACTATCTTCGAATTGCCAGGAATCAAATTCTTTACTGCGGGTTGTGTTGCCGTACAAAGCACCACTGTAACGCCATAGTTGAAAACAAGCTCAGCCAAAGCCCAGAGGCAAGGTTTAATGCACTCAATCGGCATCATCTGAGCTTCGTCCAGTATGATCACACTATTAACGATATTGTGTAATTTTCGGCAGCGAGACCCTTTGTTTGCATAAAGCGATTCAAAGAATTGAACTGCTGTTGTGACAACAACCGGCATATCCCAATTTTCTGAAGCCAGGCGATGAACTTTTTCATGCTCATCCCAATCATCAAAGGTTCCTTCGGGATATTCAAAATTACTGTGATGCTCAAGGACAATACTATTTTTTTGTGTTTCACCTTCTAAAGTTTCCCTGAATACCTGTGCATTTTGCTCGATGATACTGGTATAGGGGATAACGTAGATTATACGGGCTTTCTTGTGCTTCGCAGCATGTTTTAGGCCGAATGCAAGTGACGAATATGTCTTTCCTCCACCTGTAGGAACAGTCAAAGTGAAAAATCCCGGTTTGGAGTCTGACATTGATAAGCATCTTTCTAGAATTGCCTGACGCGCTTTATTGATTACTGTTGGATTTTGACGGTTTTGTTCTGCCAAAAAAACATATTTTTCCTCAAACCGTTTTAATAATGTTTCTATAGATACAGAAAATTTAGAGTCCGAGCGTGCATTATACCGTTTAGTATTCATGGATTTTTCAGTATTTAAAAAATCTGCATCAACTAAACATGAATACATCATTCGTATACAAAAAGAAAAACTAAATGCTGCCATAGATGGATCCTTTGGTTTGGGCATTGATATCAGTTCCTGGTTATTTAAATCCGGAATCGCAATTTCTGCCGTATATGCCTGATAATCAGGAATATCTGTCCTTGCAAGACGCTCAGGTAGATTTCCCGGAGCGCCTTTGTTTCCATCCGGTAGCCCGCCATGGTGTCCTGCAATTATGAACGCCAAAGATTTACCTATTACCTTGCCAAATTTGCGATATACTTCCTGTGCACCGGCAGATTTGTGGTCCACCTTTGCACGTGCACCTTCCAGGCGCTTTTGAAATGCCTCCGAGTATTTCCCTAGATCGTGTGCCAATCCAATAATTCGCCCCAGTTTACCCGCCCCAAATTTTGCGGCCCGTTCTTCTGTCATACAAGCAACTTCATTTAGATGGCTTTTAAGTAGTTGCCAGTGTTCCTTATGTAAGACTTTTTTTGTAATCGGATCCTCTTTGGTATGACCGTAGTAAATCACTTTCATCACCATCTCTTGCCGGTTTGTTTAAATCGCCTCTGAATTGGCTTAATGAACTAACGTTGAAAAGAAAAGTATGTAAAAAGAACTCATTAAAGAAATCCTCCATAAGTTTTAAAATTATAACATTTGTACCAGGCTACACTATGTCACTTAACTAAAGTTTTTGAAAAATTTTATTTATGCTCACAATCCTCTTAATTAATAAAAATATCACTTCATTATATTATACTACCATAATTTACATATATCTACATGAAAGGACATATGATGGACTCCTTCCAAATTAAAGCTAATTGTATTAGTTTTCTTGCATGCAGCATATTACGGTTCCCTAAATGCTGCTTTTTTTAAAGGATTAAGTCAATTTTTGGAGTAATTATAGATATTACCTTAATGGAGGCAAACAATGGCTGTATCCGCTTTAAATTATAAAGAGATGTTTGATACGTCGCCGGTCGCGATACTAATCTATCAGGATGGTTATTACCGCGCCGTGAGCCCCGGTATGACCCGGTTAACAGGTTACACTGAAGAAGAGCTGCTCAAAATTTCTTACTCTGACCAGGTACACCCTGAAGACAGATACAGGGTAGTGGATAACGCCAGACGCCGCCTGGCCGGAGAGGACGTCCCGGACTCATACGAGTTCAGGGCAGTTAACCGTGCGGGCGATGTGCTCTTCTTAAGGGGCTTTTTTTCTCTTATTGATTACGGCGGCCGGCCGGCTATCATGGGTCAGCTTATTGACATCACCAGGCAGAAGCACGCCGAGCAGCTATTGGAAAAAGAGAAAAGCAGCTTCTCCGCCATTATTGAAAACCTCCCCTGCGGTGTATTTCTTTTGGATAGAGACTGGAATGTCATTCACCAGAACCAGGCCACGATTAATATGCTGGGTTACATACAAGAAGAAGTTTACACCTTTGACGAGAGACACCTGAAGTTCTACCCGGACCCGGAATACAGAAAAAAAGTCCTAAAGCTCTGGGTAGAAAACATCAATAAGCCTGTCAGGTCCAGCACTTTTACCGTAACCTGCAAGGACGGTTCTCTGAAAGAAATCGAATTTTGGACGACTTTCCTGGACGACGGGCGGATAGTCATAGCCATGTTTGACGTCACGGAGCGCAGGAGGGCAGAGGAACAAATCAGGGTAAGTGAAGCAAAGTACCGTGAACTGGCCGATTCACTGCCGGAAGTTGTCTTTGAAATGGATGGAAAAGGTATCATCACATATGGAAATAATAATTGTTATGATGTATTCGCATGCACTAAAGAAGATTTTGAGAAAGGCATCAGGATTATAGATTTTGTTGCCCCTGAAGATCAGGATAGGGCTGTGCAGAATATTTCAAGGTTGTTACAAGGGGAAAGGATAGGTTTAGTTGAATATACGGCACGCAGGAAGGACGGTTCGACTTTCCCCATAATGATACACTCAAAACCCGTTATCAAAGACGGCCGGACGGTCGGGCTGCGGGGGGTCTTAATGGACATAACAGAGCGCAAGCAGATGGAGGAGCGCCTGAAGATTCTGAGCCTGCGCGACCCGCTTACAGGCCTGTACAACCGCGCCTACTTTGAGAACGAAATTGAACGTTTGGAGAGCGGGGGGTACAGCCAGGCCAGCGTGCTCATATGTGACGTGGACGGGCTTAAAATTATCAACGACTCCTTCGGGCACGACAGGGGGGACGCCCTGCTGATAGCAGCCGCAAATGTCCTGAGGAGCTCTTTGCGGGACAGCGACATAATAGCGCGCATCGGCGGCGACGAGTTTGCCGTTATTCTTCCCAACTGCGGCCAGGTCCCCGCTGAAAGGGCTTTTAACAGGATCCTCAGCGCCGTGGAGAAATACAATGCAGCAAATCCCTTAATACCCCTGAGCCTTTCCGTCGGGTTTGCCACGACCAAAAGGTCGCTCGACCTGCGGGACCTTTACAAGGAAGCGGACAACAACATGTACCGCGAGAAACTGCACCAGAGCAGGAGTACCCGGAGCGCTGTAGTGCAGACACTGGTAAAAGCGATGGAAGCAAGGGACTTTAATACGGAAGACCATGCCGAACGCCTGCTGGTCTTGGTATCGGACCTGGGCCGGGCCGTGGATTTGCCCAAGCAAAAGCTGGATGACCTGCGCCTGCTGGCCAAGTTCCACGACATCGGCAAGGTAGGCATACCTGACAGCATATTATTTAAACCGGGCCCCCTTACCTTTTCAGAAACGAAAGAAATGAGACGGCATTGCGAGATCGGCCACCGTATAGCGCAGTCGGCGCCCGACCTGGCTTTGATCGCGGACTGGATCCTCAAGCACCATGAGTGGTGGAACGGTAAAGGCTATCCAATCGGCCTGAAAGAAGAGGAAATCCCGCTGGAGTGCCGCATACTGGCCATAGCTGACGCCTACGACGCCATGACCAGCGACCGGCCGTACCGCGGAGCTTTATCCCATGAGGAAGCGGTGGCGGAACTGAAAAGGTGTGCCGGGACCCAGTTTGATCCGAGGCTGGTTAAAAAATTCATAAAATACTTGATTGAATGGTGAATTTCAATTTCTTATAGGGCAGACTATTTAACTCATACTTTTAAGAAAATTGGCATCAAAACAAATTTTTATTTCGCTTTAATCTATTAATTTGATTAATAATACCATTATTCAGATATGCCTCAATAAGGGACAAATATAAATGCTCTTTTCCTATGATATCTCATATTTTTATTAAAAGGATATAGTTAGTTGTTGGAGTAATTATTTAATTATCACCTTGAGGGAGGCAAATAATGGTTGTTACCGCTTTAGATTACGAACAAATCTTTGCTACTTCGCCCCTTTCTATTCTTATCTATCAGGATGGTCTTTACCGTGCCGTGAACCCCGGTATGACCCGGTTAACAGGTTACACTGAAGAAGAGCTGCTCAAAATTTCATTCGCTGATCAGGTACACCCTGAAGACAGGTACAGGGTAGTGGATAACACCAGGCGCCGCCTGGCCGGGGAGGACGTCCCGGACTCATACGAGTTCAGGGCAGTTAACCGTGAGGGCGATGTGCTCTTCTTAAGGGGCTTTTTTTCTCTTATTGATTACGGCGGCCAGCCGGCTATTCTGGGGCAGTTGATTGACATTACCAGGCAAAAGCAAGCGGAAGAAATGTTGGAGAGGGAGAAAAGCAGCTTCTTAACCATAATTGAAAACCTCCCCTGCGGTGTGGTCTTTATGGATAAAGACGAGCGTGTCATCCACCAAAATGTCGCCGTAACCGAAATGCTGGGCTATACCCTGGAGGACATTCCCACGGCAGGCGAAAGTCTCCTGAAGTTTTACCGGGACCCGGCATACAGAAAGAAAGTTGAACATATATGGAATGCTGATGCCAAAAAGCCCGTTAAGGTCAGGACTTTTACTGTCGCTTGCAAGGACGGTTCTTCAAAAGAAATCGAATTCCGGACGACTTTCCTGGACGACGGGCGGATAGTCATAGCCATTTTTGACGTAACGGAGCGCAGGAGGGCAGATGAACAAATCAGGGTAAGTGAAGCAAAGTACCGTGAACTGGCCGATTCACTGCCGGAACTTGTTTTTGAAATGGATGTAAACGGGTTAATCACATATGCTAACAATAATGCTTACGATTTTTTCTGCTGTACTAAAGATGATCTTAAGAAAGGCGTCAAGGGTATAGATTTTATTGTTCCTGAAGAACAGGCAAAAGCCTGGCAGAATATTTTAAAGTCCATGCGCGGAGAAAAATTAGGTAGTGTTGAATATATGGCACGCAGGAAAGACGGTTACACTTTCCCCATTGTCATACATTCAAGTCCAATTATCAAAGACGGCCGGACGGTCGGGCTGCGGGGAATCATTATGGACATAACAGAGCGCAAGCAGATGGAGGAGCGCCTGAAGGTTCTGAGCCTGCGCGACCCGCTCACAGGCCTGTACAACCGCGCCTACTTTGAGAACGAAATTGAACGTTTGGAGAGCGGGGGGTACAGCCAGGCCAGCGTGCTCATGTGTGACGTGGACGGGCTTAAAATTATCAACGACTCCTTCGGGCACGACAGTGGGGACGACCTGCTCATAGCGGCAGCCGATGTCCTGAGGAGCTCTTTGCGGGACAGCGACATAATAGCGCGCATCGGCGGCGACGAGTTTGCCGTTATTCTTCCCAACTGCGGCCAGGTCCCCGCTGAAAGGGCGTTTAGCAGGATCCTCAGCGCCGTGGAGAAATACAATGCAGCAAATCCCTTAATACCCCTGAGCCTTTCCGTCGGGTTTGCCACGACCAAAAGGCCGCTCGACCTGCGGGACCTTTACAAGGAAGCGGACAACAACATGTACCGTGAGAAACTGCACCAGAGCAGGAGTACCCGGAGCGCTGTAGTGCAGACACTGGTAAAAGCGATGGAAGCAAGGGACTTTAATACGGAAGACCACGCCGAACGACTGCTGGTCTTGGTATCGGACCTGGGCCGGGCCGTGGATTTGCCCAAGCAAAAGCTGGATGACCTGCGCCTGCTGGCCAAGTTCCACGACATCGGCAAGGTAGGCATACCTGACAGCATATTATTTAAACCGGGCCCCCTTACCTTTTCAGAAACGAAAGAAATGAGACGGCATTGCGAGATCGGCCACCGTATAGCGCAGTCGGCGCCCGACCTGGCTTTGATCGCGGACTGGATCCTCAAGCACCATGAGTGGTGGAACGGTAAAGGCTATCCAATCGGCCTGAAAGAAGAGGAAATCCCGCTGGAGTGCCGCATACTGGCCATAGCTGACGCCTACGACGCCATGACCAGCGACCGGCCGTACCGCGGAGCTTTATCCCATGAGGAAGCGGTGGCGGAACTGAAAAGGTGTGCCGGGACCCAGTTTGATCCGAGGCTGGTTAAAAAATTCATAAAATACTTGATATACAGCAGGTAAATTTATAATTTTAGAAGGTAAGACAATGTATTGCATAGAAAATTAAATATGAAGAGATTAGCCCCGGTATTGTTGCCGGGGTAGTTCTGTTGGGCAAATATTTGTTGTATTTTTATACATTAAAATGTATAATTATAAATATTGGCGGTTGTGCTTTCACGGCGGGCCAATGTTTTCTATTTCGAGGCAAGAGGTGATTGTTAATGACTGTTAAAGTAGGTATTATTGGCGCCACCGGCTATACCGGCTCAGAACTGGTGCGGATACTGTACCGCCACCCGGAGGTGGAGCTTGTGTCGCTGACGACCAGGAGCTACGCCGGGATGCCTCTGCACAAGGTATACCCGCACCTGAATAAATACTGCCAGCTGACCTGTGAAGAGCTGGACCGGGCTAAAATTTTTGATATTTCCGATGTCGTTTTTGTCGCCCTGCCGCACGGGCATGCCATGCCGGTGGCGGTTGAGGCGGCGCGGCGCGGTAAAAAGATGATCGACCTGGGCGCTGACTTCCGTTTCTCTGACTTCCAGGTGTATGAAAAGTGGTACAAGGTGGAGCACGAGGCAAAGGACCTGCTGGAAGAAGCCGTTTATGGGCTGCCCGAAGTTAACCGGGACAAAATCAAGGGGGCCTGGCTGGTTGCCAACCCCGGCTGCTATCCCACCAGCGCCATCCTGGCCCTGGCGCCGCTGCTGCAGCAGAAGCTGATCGACACCGGCAGCATCGTTGTTGACTCCAAATCGGGCGTATCGGGGGCGGGCAGGGGGCTTTCACTTGGCTCCCACTTCTGCGAGGTCAATGAAAATTTCAAGGCTTACAATGTCGCCGCTCACCGCCACACACCCGAAATTGAGCAGGCGCTGAGCAGGATCGCGGGCGAGCAAATCACTGTTACATTTACCCCCCACCTGCTGCCGATAACCAGGGGCATCCTCAGCACTGTTTACGCGAAGCTGTCCTCTGACGCCAGTGTGGGAAGGATCCGGGAGCTGTACAGGGATTACTATGAGAATGAATTTTTTGTGCGGGTGCTGCCGGACGGGACGCTGCCCCAGACCAAGTGGGTAGCCGGGACCAACCACTGCGACATCGGCGTGACGGTAGACGAACGGACCGGGCGGGTTATTGTCATATCGGCCATCGACAACGTGGTCAAGGGCGCTTCCGGCCAGGCGGTGCAGAATATGAATATCATCTGTAACCTGCCCGAGGACACCGCCCTTGCCGGACCGGGACTGTATCCGTAAAATATTTAATCAAATAGACAGAAAATAAAGGGAGATTATAACTGGAGGCGGGTGCGAGTTGGAAGATAAAAATTTTGAGTTTATAAAAGGCGGGGTAGCAACGGCAGCGGGATTTTTAGCCGGGACCGCCTGCGCGGCGATAAAGAAAGCCGGCAAACGCGATGTCGCGGTCATATATTCCTCAGTTCCGGCGTCAGCCGCCGGGGTTTTTACCATGAACAGGGTCAAGGCGGCACCGCTCCTTATTTCCATGGAAAGGCTGGCGGCGGGAAGAGCCCGGGCCGTGGTCGTAAACAGCGGCAACGCCAATGCCTGCAACGGGGCGCAGGGGATGAACGACGCCCTGGCCATGGCCGCCGAGGCGGCTGTTGTCCTAAATATCCCGGAAGACGAGGTCCTGGTGGCGTCCACCGGTGTTATCGGCAGAAAGATGCCCATGGACAAGGTGCTGCCCGGCGTCCGGGCAGCGGCCGGGGAGGTTTCACCGGATGGCGGCCCTCTGGCGGCACAGGCCATTATGACCACGGATACCTACTCCAAGGAGGCTGCAGTTCAACTGGAACTGGGGGGCAGGAAAGTCACAATCGGCGGCACGGCCAAGGGATCAGGCATGATCCACCCGAATATGGCGACGCTGCTCTGCTTTATAACCACCGACGCGGCGGTGTCTGCCGCATGTTTGAAAAAGGCGCTGCAGCACGCCGCCGATCTCAGCTTTAACATGATCACGGTTGACGGCGACAGCAGCACGAACGATATGGCGGTGATCATGGCTAACGGCCTGGCCGGCAATAAAGAAATCAATGACGAAGGCGATGATTATACATATTTCAGGGATGCCCTCACAGCGGTCTGCACCATCCTGGCCAAGGCCATAGCGAGGGACGGCGAGGGAGCAACCAAAATGATAGAAGTGAAGGTGCTCGGCGCCGCGACAGAACAGGACGCCCGCCTTGCTGCCCGCTCGGTGGCAGGATCAAGCCTGGTTAAGGCGGCTGTTTTCGGAAATGACGCCAACTGGGGCAGGGTGATCTGCGCAGCGGGATACTCCGGGGCCGCATTCGCACCTGACAAGTTTGATATTTTTCTCGGAGACGTGCAGGTGGCTAGGGACGGCGGCTCCCTGGAATTCAGCGAAGAGCTGGCCCTGGAGGTGTTGAAGCAGGACACCGTCACGATTACGATTGACTTCAAGTCCGGCGGTTGCGGCGCCACTGCCTGGGGATGCGACCTGTCTTACGACTATGTTAAAATAAACGCCGACTACAGAACGTAGAATGAGACGTGAGAAATGGGACATGAGACGTGAGAATTGAGACGTGAGACTGCACGATATCCTCAAGGGTCAAGGACCTTAAAGGAATGCAGGTATCTGACGTCCGACATCTGACGACCGACTACTGAATTAGGGGGGTATGGGTTGTTGAAGGACCTGGACAGGGCGGCTGTGCTGGTGGAGGCGCTGCCTTATATCAAGAAGTTTTACGGCAAGACCGTTGTTATAAAATACGGCGGGCACGCCATGCTCAATCCGGAACTGAAAGAAGCGGTGCTCACAGACACAGTGCTGATGAAATATGTCGGCATGAACCCGGTGATAGTGCACGGCGGCGGTCCGGAAATAACTGACATGCTGAAAAGGTTAGGCAAGGAGTCACGCTTTGTCGGAGGGCTGAGGGTCACTGACAAGGAAACGATGGAAATTGTTGAAATGGTCCTGGTGGGCAAGATCAACAAGGAGATCGTAACCTGGATTAACCGCATCGGGAGCAGGGCGGTAGGACTCTCCGGCAAGGACGGGAACCTTTTTGAGGCGGTAAAAAAATACAGAAAGGTGCGCACTTCCGATGGGGGCGAGGAAATGGCCGACATCGGGTTCGTGGGAGATATCAGCCGGGTGAACCCCGAGATCGTGGCCACTGTTATTTCAGAGGGGTACATCCCGGTGGTGGCTCCGGTGGCTGTGGGACAGGACGGGCAGGGCTATAATATTAACGCGGACTATGCGGCGGGGCGGCTGGCAGCGGCCCTGGGCGCGGATAAGTTGATTATCCTGACTGATGTGGAAGGGATCATGGCGGACCGGTCAGACCCGGCTTCACTGTTTTCGGTGCTGAAAGCTGATGAAATACCTTCATTGATTGACCGGGGTATTATTGACGGAGGAATGATCCCCAAGGTGGAATGCTGCCTGGATGCCCTGGCCGGCGGGGTTAAAAACACCCACATCCTGGACGGAAGGGAACTACATTCGATACTGCTTGAATTGTTCACTGACAAAGGTATTGGTACCATGGTCGAAAAGTGATTACTCTGACAGCATAATAGCCAAATAGGAATGCAGATATTACTGGCGTCCGACGACAGACAACTGAATTTGGAGGTGTGTTATGAATACAAAAGAGATCGTAAAGCTCGGTGATAAATACCTGATGCGCAACTACGGCAGGATACAGCTCGCCCCGGTGGATGGAGACGGAGCACAGCTGTGGGACGCCGACGGGAAGGAATACCTGGACTTTGTCAGCGGTATCGCTGTAAACGCCCTGGGACACTGCAACCTGGCGGTTGTGGACGCAATTTGCGACCAGGCCAAGAAGCTAATCCACTGCTCTAATTTATACTACATTGAGCCCCAGGTCCTCCTGGCCAAAATGCTGGTTGAAAACAGTGTCATGGATAAGGTCTTTTTCTGCAACAGCGGCGCCGAGGCCAACGAGGCGGCGATAAAGCTGGCGCGCAAATACGCCAAGGTTAAGCACGGCCCGGACAAGGTGGAAATTATCACCGCCCTGAATTCTTTTCACGGCCGCACACTGGCTACGATTACGGCCACCGGTCAGCCCAAGTACCAGAAAAACTTTGAGCCGCTGCCGGCAGGCTTTAAATATGTTCCGTTTAACGACCTGCAGGCTATGACAGAAGCCGTTGGCCCCGAAACCTGTGCGGTTATGCTCGAGCCCATCCAGGGTGAGGGCGGGGTGAACTTGGCTTCCAAAGAATACATCAATGGTGTCAGGAAATTATGCAGGAAATTCGGGGCGCTGATGATTTTTGACGAGGTGCAGACCGGTATCGGCAGGACCGGGCGCCTGTTTGCTTACGAGCATTACAGTGTGAAACCTGACATAATTACACTGGCCAAAGCGCTCGGCGGCGGTTTCCCCATCGGGGCCATGCTGGCCAGGGGAGAAGCGGCCAGGGTCTTTCAGCCCGGTGACCACGCCTCGACCTTCGGCGGCAACCCGCTGGCCTGCGCGGCAGCCCTGGCGGCCCTGGAGGAGATAATCGAGGGTGAGGTAGTGGAGTACACCAACGCTGTGGGTGAGATCCTGTACAGCGAACTGGAAAAACTGCGTGAAAAGTACGATTATGTCAAGGAAATCAGGGGGAAGGGCCTTTTAATCGGTATGGAGCTGTCGATCGATGGTAAGAAAATCGTGGACGCCTGCCAGGAAAAAGGGCTCCTGGTTAACTGCGTGGGCGGCCATGTGCTCCGCTTTATTCCTCCCCTTACCGTCAGCTCCACGGAAGTGAGGCAGGCGATCGGCATCCTGGATGAAGTTATGGCGGGAATAAAAGTTTAATCTGTTAATAATGCAGATTTATATATCAGAAAAGAGGGGTTTTATTTTGGGGCCTGGTAAAGTTGATTTAAAGGGACGCGACTTGTTATGCCTGCATGATTTTACACCTGGGGAGATAGCGGCTATACTTGAACTGGCCGGAGATTTAAAGGAGAAGCAGAAGAAGAGTATTCCCCATCCCAGTCTCCAGGGAAAGACTTTGGGAATGATCTTCTACAAGTCTTCCACTCGCACCCGGGTTTCCTTTGAGGTGGCCATGTACCAGCTGGGCGGTTATTCGCTGTTTTTAAACTCCAACGACCTCCAGCTGGGGCGGGGTGAGACCATACAGGATACCGCCAGGGTTTTGTCCCGCTATCTGGACGGGATCATGATCCGTACATTCGAACATGCCGAAGTGGAGGAACTGGCGAAGTATGCCGATATTCCTGTGGTAAACGGGCTTACTGACATGCAGCACCCCTGCCAGATCCTGGCCGACCTGCAGACGGTTTTGGAGAGAAAAGGCCGGCTGAAAGGCCTTAAGATGGCCTATGTCGGTGACGGCAACAACGTCTGCAACTCCCTCCTGTTCGGCTGCGCCAAGGTTGGTATGGATATTGCGGTGGCGTCGCCTGATGGTTACAAGCCGGATGCGGAAGTGGTGCGCCAGGCCAGGGAGGATGCGGTAGCCACCGGCGCCCGGATCGACATAATCACCGACCCGGTAGAGGCCGTGACCGGCGCGGACGTAGTTGTCACCGACGTGTGGGCCAGCATGGGGCAGGAAATTGAGCGTGCCCTGCGTGCCCGTGTCTTCGCGCCGTACCAGGTCAACCCCGGGCTGGTAAGCCATGCCAAACCCGATTACATTTTCCTGCACTGCCTGCCGGCTCACCGGGGCGAAGAGGTAGTGGACGAGATTATTGACGGGCCGCACTCGGCGGTCTGGGATGAGGCGGAAAACCGCCTGCACGCCCAGAAGGCGATCCTGGCCATGCTATTATAAGAAATAAACAGCACAGGATTAACAGGATTACCAGGATTAACAGGATGCCATTGCATCATTAATATATAAAATACTGATAATTATGGCTAATAATTTAATACTAAAGATACTCACTATAAGGTTAAATTGATAAAACAAATCAATATTAAATCTTGTTAATCCTTTTAATCATGTTAATCCTGTGAAAAATTTTAATTGGAAAAAGGAGCGAATACATATGCCGAAGGTAGTGCTGGCTTACTCAGGAGGTCTGGATACATCTATTATCATCCCCTGGCTGAAAGAGAATTACGGTTATGAGGTTATTGCCATGACAGCCGACCTGGGCCAGAGGGAAGAGCTGGAGCCGCTGAATGAAAAAGCGATCAAGACCGGCGCGAGTAAAATTTACATTGAAGACGCCAGGCGGGAGTTTGCCGAGGATTATATATTTCCCACGCTGAAAGCCGGAGCCGTCTACGAGGGCAAATACCTGCTGGGGACTTCGATGGCCCGCCCGCTGATCGCCAAGAAGATGGTGGAAATTGCAAGAAAAGAAGGGGCCGAGGCAGTGGCGCACGGCGCTACCGGCAAGGGAAACGACCAGGTCCGCTTTGAGCTGGGCGTCAAAGCGCTGGCTCCCGACTTGAAAATAGTCGCTCCCTGGCGGGAGTGGGATATCCGTTCCAGGGAAGACGCCATCGATTACGCCAGCGCCAGGGGCATCCCCGTTCCGGTTACCAAGTCCCGCCCATACAGCCTGGACCGCAACATGTGGCACCTGAGCCACGAGGGAGCGGACCTGGAAGATCCCTGGAACGAGCCGCTCGACGATGTCCTGCTGCTGATCACACCGCCCGCCAAAGCCCCGGACAAACCGACCTACGTGGAAATTGGTTTTGAACAGGGTATCCCGGTCAAGCTGGACGGAGCGGCGCTGGACCCGGTGTCCCTTATTGAAAAGCTGAATGAAATAGCCGGGCAGAACGGTGTGGGAATCGTCGACATGGTGGAAAACCGCCTGGTCGGGATGAAGTCCCGCGGTGTTTATGAAACTCCCGCCGGTACAGTGTTGTTCAACGCCCACCGTGAAATGGAGCTCTTGACCCTGGACCGCGTGACCCTGCATTTCAAGGAAATTGTCGCGGCCCGTTACGCCGAGCTGGTTTATGACGGGGTCTGGTTCTCCCCGCTGCGGGAAGCCCTGGACGCCTTTGTCGACAGCACGCAGAAGACTGTCACCGGCACTGTGCGGATGAAGCTTTACAAGGGTAACTGCACCCCGGCGGGCTCAAAGTCTCCATATTCACTTTATAACCAGGAGCTTTCCACCTTCAGCCAGGACGAAATATACAACCAGCGCGACGCCGAGGGATTTATCAACCTTTTCGGCCTGCCGCTTAAAGTCCGGGCGCTGATGGAGAAAAAAGCGGGATTGAAATAATTCTAAAGTCATAGATTTTTACAGGAAATGCCGCTCTGAAAAAAAGGGCGGCTTTTTTTGTGCAAAACCCTGAACCTGCAGGCTCAGGTTGCAGGGTGTCGACAAATTCCACCTGCAGAGTCCATGATGATGAAACCTGCTGCTTCCTTGCGACGTCTGAATTGAGACGCGAGAGGTGTAGGCGCGGCTTCAGCCGCACATTATTAGCGGGTTAAAACCCGACCCTACAATGGAATACCTTCGATACACACGGCTCACGACCAACGTCCCACGACCCAAATGCCAAGCAAATTCAACGCCATGGAGACTTTGTCTGCAACCTAACCGCAGACGCGGGTTTTTTTCAGGTAAAAACCGGGAAGAACAATGTAAGTACAGGGAAAAAATTTGCAGAATAGTGGAAAAAAAGCTTCTATTGGAACTGCATTTATGATAATGTATACACTATACACTATGCAATTTTCATAACAAAGGAGTAACACTGTCATGTATTTGAATCTGGTAATCCGGATGAAGTTGTCCAATAAGCCGGGCAACCTGGCCAGGGTCCTGACTATAGTCGCGCGGGAAGGAGGGACCCTCGGCGCCATTGACCTGATTTCCGCGTCACCGTCATGTGTCATCCGGGATTTGATGATCCGTTTGGAAAGCAGGGGCCACCTTAACCGGCTGGTCAGTGCTTTTGAGAAAATGCCTGAAATAAGCATTCTACGCATCTCTGACAGGGTTTTCGTAAGCCATCAGGGCGGCAAGATCGAAATCTCTCCTAAGCGGCCGGTTTTAAACTGGGAAGACCTGGCTCTGATGTATACCCCGGGCGTGGCAGGGGTGTCTGAAGCTATTGCCGCTGAGCCGGACATGGCTTACGGTCTGACCATGAAAGGCAATTCAGTGGCCATCGTAACGGACGGGTCTGCTGTGCTGGGTTTGGGCGACCTGGGCCCCTATGCCGCCCTGCCGGTAATGGAGGGGAAAGCGGTGCTTTTTAAAAAGTTTGCCAATATAGACGCCTTTCCTTTATGCCTTAACGTGCATGATCCCGCTGAGATAATTGAGGTAGTGGCTGCTTGCGCGCCCGCTTTCGGCGGGATTAACCTGGAGGACATAGCGGCGCCGAAGTGTTTTGAAATTGAAGAAAAATTAGCCGCGCGGCTGGATATACCGGTTTTTCATGATGACCAGCACGGCACAGCCATTGTAGCTCTGGCCGGTTTACTCAATGCCCTCAAAGTTGTCGGCAAGAGCATAGCGGATATAAAATTGGTTATCAGCGGCGCCGGCGCGGCTGGGGTGGCCATTGCTAAAATTTTAATCGGGGCCGGAGCCCGTGACTTGATCGTTTGTGACCGGAGAGGAGCGATTGCCCGGGATCTTCCCCATCCGCAACCCTCAAAGCTCTGGATTGCCGAAAACACCAACGAACGGTGTGTACACGGCCAGTTAAAAGAAGTTATAGCAGGTGCGGATGTGTTTGTAGGCGTGTCGGCGCCGTCTCTGTTAAACCGGGAGGACATTATGAAGATGGCCGAAAAACCCATTGTTTTTGCCCTGGCCAACCCCGAACCGGAGGTGGAGCCAAAGGAAATTTTTGATGTCGCGGCAGTTATCGCCACGGGAAGGTCGGATTATCCCAACCAGATCAACAACGCCCTGGCTTTCCCGGGGGTCTTCCGCGGCGCCCTGGATTGTCACGCCAGAGTGATCAACGACGAGATGTGCCTCGCGGCGGCGCATGCCCTGGCCGGCATGATCAGCGAAGAGGAGCTTTCAGTCGAGCATATCATTCCCTCGCTTTTTAACGACCAGGTTAGCACAGTGGTGGCCAAAGCGGTAAGGCAAGCGGCAAAACAAACGGGAGTCTCCAGGGAGTTCCATGTTAAGCCGGTTGCCGCTGTGTAAGCACTATAATGAAGCACGGGTAAAGCACGGGGACGGTTCTCCTGCTTCCTGACAGAGGGACAGGTCCCATGATCTCTATGAAGCCACTTAAGAAATTAGGTGGCTTTATTTGGTTTTACATGCAGGAAGTGTATATAAGTTATCGAAACAAGGATTAACTGTAAATAATATTGGATGATAATCGATGGACACCTGAAATTAACATTAAGGAGGGGGAAAAATGGTTGGCGACAATCGCAGGGGAACGCCGGGCACCGGGGTGTCGGGCGGTGTTTACGGTCTGGCTTTCATCGGCGCTGCTGTCTATTATATCCAACATGCCGATACCTTCTGGGCCGGAGCGCTCGGTTTTCTGAAAGCCCTGGTTTGGCCCGCGCTGCTGGTCTACAAGCTGCTGGAGTTCCTGAAAATGTAAGCACACAGGGGACGAAGCATGAGGACGGTTCTCCTGCTTCCGGATAGAGTGACAGGTCCCCTGCTGCTACTAAAAAGCCACTTATTAACAATAACGTTTTAATCAAACACTTTTTCTTTCAGTCCCGGCGCTGCCGAAAAACCGCTTCAGCACCAGCGGCATAACAAATAGGATAAAAAGCAGCCGGAACATCTGGTAAGCGGTGACCAGGGAAACATTAGCGCCGACCAGGACCGCCGTCAGCCCCATTTCACCCATGCCGCCTGGAGACGTCCCTAAAAAAGCGCTGGTTAAGCCCAGGGAGTGCATGCGGGTCAGCATAAAACCTACCCCAAGGGAAAAGAACACCACAGCGATACTTCCCATAAGGGTGTAAGGCAGCAGTTTTTTCCAGTTTTCCAGGCTGGCGGGCTGGATGCTTAACCCCAGGTAGGCGCCGATAAACAGCTGTGAGATAACGACCAGGAAAGACGGCGTACTTGGCGCCTGAAAACCGGCGAGGGCCAGGGCGGCGGCTCCAATCAGGGGGCCCAGCAAAAACGGAGTGGGCAGGCTGATCTTTACCGCGGCCCACGCGGCAATGAGGACAATAACGGTATATAAAAGCGCGTTCCAGGGTGTTTGAAGGATACTGTTATTTATGGCTGAAGTTACGACGGCAGCATCCTGCCCGCCGGCCGCGGCCATCCCGTGGATAACGATGAAGGGCACGATGAAAACCGTCGACAGCAGCCGGATGGTCTGCATAAAAGTGACAACAGTCAGGTCTGTGTCCCCAATTTCTTCACTTAGTACAACCATCTGCGTCAGCCCGCCCGGTACACTCCCGATAATGCCGCTTGCAAGGCTTATTCCCGTGCGGCGGCTAACGATGTACCCGACGACCAGGCTGAATATTATAGTTGACGAAGTTGCAAATACCATAGCCGGAAGCTGTCTGATAATTTGCTGCAATGTCCCGGTGGTAAAAGATGCTCCCAGCATAAAGCCAAGGATAATTAAGCCGGAGTTGCGAAATTCCACCGGCCAGAATGTATCTCTCTTTACAGCCAGGCTCCAAACCATGACTGCCGTTAAAGACCCCAGCAGCCAGGGCAGGGGCAAGTGCGACAGGCGGAAGAGAAGGCCGCCGACTAAAGACACTATCAGAGTTTCCAGGAATCGCAATATCATTAAAACGCCTCTTCACTGTTGTTTAGAATAAGTATTTAGAAGCCATCGCCGAATTAAGTATAGTATACGTGTTCGACTTTTATAAGAAAGAACCTTCCGGCTTTTTTTTACCTGGGAATGCCGGCACTCTTAACTGTTTTCGCGTTAATTTATGTAATTTGAACAATGAGGATAATGTAATCACAGAAATTTGGATGGAATTGATGATCTTGCAGCAAATTTATGACAAATGTTTTACCATTCTTGTTATAGGTATTTAGTGGAGGATATTATGGAAGAAAAGAGTTTGCCAAAATACTTGGGTCCCGATATTTCCGGAAAAACAGAAAAGATGTCAAGAGAAGAGATAAAGATGCGGTTTAACAATGAAATTGCATCTCTATATAGTCAGAGGGGTGCGGCATGGTTGATCGAGTTCAGTTACGCTTTTGGGCTGGTGCAGCAATTGGTGGAACCGTTTATCCGGCAATGCCCAAGTATCCTTGACTTGGGTGCGGGTACCGGAAATCTGTCGCGGGCAATTTTAGAAAAAATAAAGTCCGTGCATATGACACTGATGGACTATTCTCAAAACATGCTAGACGAAGTCCCAAAAGTGCTCGCTGAATATCGGGGCAGATATAGAATTGTAAACGCAGATTTTATGGAACATGATTTTGGGCAGAGAAATTATGCCGCGGTCATATCGAGCTTTGCTATCCACCACTGCAGAGGAGATAGTGAATATCTGAATTTGTATCGAAAAATATACGGGTGTCTGGTGAAGCCGGGAATATTCGTATGCTGCGACATTGTCGCGGGTGATAATCAGTCCTTGTCGGAAAGGAATGAAAGAGAATGGGTCTCTTATCTACAGGATCAAAATTTTTCAGAGCAGGAGATAAATAGGCTGCTGTCCAATTACCGTATCGAAGATTCCCCGGTATCCGTAAGGAAACATATTGAATTTTTAGTGCAAGCAGGTTTTGACACAGCTGATGTAATATGGAAAAAAGCAAACTTCGCTGTATACGCGGGTGTCTGTGAATAATAATCCAATACCCTATGAAGGGAAACATAAACTATGAAATACTCAGAAGCAAAGTTGGGCCGGGTATTTATTTTGAGGCTGGAACACGGCGACAGGCTCCCTGATATAATTGAAAAATTTGCAACGGAACAAAAGATCAGATCTGCGATAGTACATTTTCTCGGCGGCGCCGACACAGGCAGCAAAGTGGTGGTCGGCCCGGAAGACGGAAAAGCGGCCATCCCCCGCCCGGTGGTTGCGGGTCTGCCGGGAACAAGCGAAGCTGTAGGCATGGGAACCATATTTATTAATGAAGAAGGTAAGCCGACGCTGCACCTGCACTCGGCTTTTGGCCGCGGTACGGATACAGTCACCGGTTGCACCAGGGAAGGAGTAATAATCTGGCATATCGGTGAAGCGCTAATCCTCGAACTGATTAACACAAATGCAAAAAGGAAAATTGATCACGGTACCAGCTTTGAACTTTTAGATGTTTGATGGGAATTATGTTTTAGTGGAGGAGCAAAAATATGGCAATCCCGACATCAAGGACAAAAGTGAAAGCGGAAATTAAGATTGATGAGGAAAAATGCAGTGGATGCGGCCTGTGTGTGTCAGTATGTAAAGATTATGGCATTGTGCTGGAAAATAAAAAGGTAAGAATATCTGAAACCCCTTGTTTTGGATGCATTGGCTGCGGGCACTGCATGGCGATCTGTCCAACCGGCGCGATAGAAATCCATGGACGCGAGCTGTCACCAGGCGACCTGTTTGCGCTGCCGGGGAAAGGATCGGCGGCGACGTACGAACAGGTGCTGTTTCTTCTGCAGCGCAGGAGAAGTATCAGAGAATTTAAAGATATTCCGGTAGAAAACGAGACTATTAAAAAAATACTTGATGCGGCCATGACAGCGCCAATGGGATTGCCCCCGTCAGACGTAAATGTTTTGGTCCTGGATAACCAGGAGAAAGTTCGTGCCTTTGCCAAAGATTTTTGTGTCTACCTGGAAAGCATTAAGTGGATTGTGTCTGATTGGTTTTTAACAATGATGAGGCCGTTCTGGGGCAGGGCAAATGATGAAATGTTCAGGGATTTTATTAAACCCCTGTTTCAAATATATATTGATAACATGAAAAAAGGCTTGAACCTGGTAAATTACGACGCTCCCCTGGCAATATATTTTTACGGGTCGCCGTACGCGGACCCGGCTGATCCGATTGTAGCCGCCACGTACGCCATGGTTGCCGCCGAAGCGCTTGGATTGGGCACATGTATGCTGGGAGCGATTCACCCCATGATCCAGAGCGGGAAAAAAGCAAAAAAATTCAGGGAGAGCCACGGGATAAAATATCCGAGCAGAGAGGGTATATTCGTGATTTTTGGGCATCCGGAAGTGAAATATCACAAAGGGGTGAACAGGACCTTTGCCTCAATAACAGGATGGAAGCAGTAGAACCGTCCCCGTGCTTCCCCCTGAGCTATTAAAGTTATAGGGCAATCAAAAATTGAACATAGTAATAGCAATAAAATAGTGGAGATCAATAAAACATGAAACAAAAAAGTGCTGTTACTATTCTTGTATTCTTCATCGCGGCGGTATCGGCCGCGGCCGCGGCGGTTGGCATATTTTCCGGGCATGGCCCTGGAACTTATGAATATCTGTCTATTCGCGGGCAAATTGTAACTATCTACGGAAAGGGACTATACCAGCACATGTCTGCTGAGGTGGCCATACAAGGCATTGCCCAGGACTATGTGACCCTGTTTATTGGTGTCCCGCTGCTGCTTATATCGCTGTTTATTGCTGGAAGGGGGTCTTTAAGAGGACGTTTTATACTGGCCGGCACACTGGGTTATTTCCTCGTTACCTACCTTTTTTACCTGGCCATGGGTATGTACAACCCGCTGTTTCTGGCTTACGCCTTTTTGATGGGTGCTTCCTTTTTTGCGCTTGCCATAACGATGATGTCTTTTGAAATCAACAGGCTGCCGGAATTATTTTTTGATAGCACTCCGGTAAAGTCTGCGGGCGGGTTCCTGATTTTCAACGCCTTTTCCATAGCCCTGCTTTGGCTGAGCATTGTAGTACCGCCCTTGATTGAAGGCAGCATTTATCCCAAGGGGCTGGAGCATTACACCACCCTCATCGTGCAGGGTATGGACCTGGGTCTGCTGCTGCCGCTTGCCGCAGTGACCGGTGTCCTTTTAATCCGTAAAAAGCCTTTCGGTTACCTGCTCGGACCGGTGTATTTCATCTTCTTGTCATTACTGATGACCGCCCTCACAGCAAAAATTACGGCCATGGGATTGTCGGGGTATAATATTATACCGGTGATTTTTATTATCCCGACGTTTAACCTTCTTGCTGTTGTCTTCTCAATTTTATTAATAATAAATATTAAGCCTGCGCAAACAAGTTAGCGCATTGGACCGCAGTAATAATAAGATTGATTTAATGCTGGCGCGTTAAATAGTTTTCAAATATAATAGTGCATTATGGCAGTAAATGTAATCGGGGAGTACTATATGGAACAAAAAGTTAGGGGCTCCAGGCTGTCTTATATTGATAACCTGCGCGCTTTGATGATCATTTTTGTTGTGATGCTCCACACAGCGGTCACTTACAGCGGATTCGGCAGCTGGTATTATGTTGAGAATAAAAGTGTTGATTTTGTTTCAACACTCTTTTTTGGGTTTTTTCAGTCGTTCACCCAGGCCTATTTCATGTCGCTGCTGTTCTTGATTGCCGGGTACTTCGCGGCTGGTAATCTTGACGCGAAAGGAACGGGGTGTTTTGTAGCAGGCAGGCTCTTCAGGCTCGGGATCCCAGTCCTGATATATATCTTCTTAATAAATCCCGTCTGTGTAATGATATCGCATCCGGAGGTCAATATAGCAGATTACTATATACAAGGGATATTGTCTTTTGACTTTATTTCTTGGACAGGCCCCCTCTGGTTTGCGCTGGCGCTTTTGATCTTTACGTTAGTTTACGTATTGACCAGGAAGATATCAAACAGTATTAATTTTTACTGTAAGTTTGAGATTAATATTAAAAACGTTTTGCTGCTCGTTTTTTTCATAACCATTGCCGCTTTTGCCATCCGTACCGTTTTCCCGATAGGCACTGATGTAATAAATTTGCAGTTCAGCTTCTTCTCCGCATATGTAATCATGTTTGCTGTGGGTATAATGTCCTACAGGTACGGTATTATTGATCGAATTGACTACAATACGGGGAAAAGATGGTTTGCCGCGTCATTTGTTATCGGGCTGCCGTTCTGGATTTTTCTCATGCTCTTTGGCGGTCCGGCAGAAGGGATTTTCTTGATTAACGGCGGGTTAAACTGGCAGGCCTTTGCCTATGCTCTCTGGGAGTCTTTTTACTGTGTAACGATAATAATTGGGCTTATTGGTATTTTTAAATACCGTTACAATACACAAAATTCTTTTCAGAAGTTTCTCTCGGACAATGCCTTCGGGGTATTCGTTTTTCACGCTCCAATACTTATAGGTATTTCAATTCTGTTTAATCAGCTTGCCTTATATCCTGTATTAAAGTTTATTTTCATATCGATTATTGCAGTATCCGCAAGTTTTATCTTTTCATACTCAATCAGGCGGATCGGCTTCCTCCGCAAGATATTTTCATAAACCAGATTCCATTTTAAAAAGCGGGAGTTGGTGCCAATGCGAGTCAAAGGGAGAAATTTGTGCTTGAGAAATAATGAGGAGGAAAATAGCATGCCACCATTACAACAAAATGAGTGTTGTGGCACCCAAAGCACCGATACAAACTGGAAGACTCTTTACAAGATTGCCGGTGTGGCCGCGCTGGTTGCCCTGTCCGCGAACCTGCTGGACATCATCCTCGGTTTCGGGGAGACGGATATCGTCGTTTCCGGCAGTAAGACAGCGCTCGACTGGTTCGCGCTGTTTCAGGAAGATTGGTTCAAAGGCCTGTACGTGCTCGGCATCCTGAACATTGTCTATAATGCCTGCTTGGTCCCGATATATTTCGCCATGTTTGCCGCGCACAGGCGCGGGAACGGCGTTTATGCCGCGCTGGCCATGGTCATCGCTATCATCGGCATGGCGGTTTATATTTCAAATAACGCCGCCATCCCGATGTTTGTCCTCGCAGGCAAGTATGCCGCCGCGGGGAGTGATGTCCAGAGGGCGCTGCTGGCTGCGGCGGGGGAGGCGGTGCTGGCTTTCGGCGAGGACTTCACGCCGGGCTCGTTCACCGGCATGATATTGGGGGGAATCTCGGCCATTGCTGTTTCGTTTGTAATGCTGCGCGGCGGAATTTTTGGTAAGGTGGCGTCATGGATCGGAATTGTAGGCTTCACCTTCATCTCTGTATTTACGGTCCTGGCTACTTTCGTGCCTTCTTTGTATTTTGTGGCTTTCTATCTGTTTGGGATGATCGGCGGCCTGCTCGTCCTGTCGTGGTTCGTACTGGTTTCCCTGAAATTCTTCAAGCTGGGGCGGAGCGAGAAATAACTATCAAAAAAATTAAAAAATGTTTTGTGTCGGATCCGGAAAGGAAGGTTAAAAGTGCATTCAACAAATATAGATAAAGGGTTGATTGCTCCCTGTGGTATGAATTGCGGTATTTGCAGGGCCTATCTTCGCGAAAAAAATAAGTGTCCGGGATGTGGCAGCCCCAACGAGATGATTTTTAAGTACTGTGTGGTTTGCAGAATCAGAAACTGCGAAGTTCTAAGTGTTAATCAAAGCAGTTACTGCTTTGATTGTGAAAAATATCCCTGTTCGAAACTTAAACAGCTTGATAAGCGATACAGGACAAAATATGGTATGAGTATGGTCGAAAATTTGAATAAAATAAAAGAAATAGGTATTGATAAATTTATGATTGATGAAAACCAGAGGTGGGTATGCCATAAATGTGGCGATGTTATTTGTGTACATAATAAGAAGTGCTATAAATGCGGTTTCCAGAGGTAACTTTATAGGGGGTGAATATATATAGACAGTATCGTTGAAAAAATCCGTCAGGAATTGAAAGAAAACATCGATGAACACACAAGAGAGTCGGGGCAGAGGTTTTTTAAGGAAAGCGTAAATATCTATGGTGTAAAGACAGCCTTAGTCAGCAAGATTGCAAAAGAGAACTATAAGAGCATTCGTGATAAAAGTAAGGCTGAAATTTTTAATTTGTGCGAGGATCTGTGGCGGTCGGAATACATGGAAGAGTCGTTTATCGCCTGCAACTGGTCATATTTTATTTACAAGCAATATGAGCCGGGGGATTTTAAGGTATTCGAAAAATGGGTAAATAATTATGTCAGCAACTGGGCCTCGTGCGACACCCTCTGCAACCACACCATCGGTGCTTTTATAGAAATGTACCCCGAGTATTTATCCAGTTTAAAAGAATGGTCCAAATCCAAAAACCGCTGGGTGCGCCGCGCTTCCGCCGTATCACTGATCATCCCCGCCAGGCAGGGCAAATTCTTAAAAGATATTTTTGAGATTGCCGATATCCTGCTCCTGGATCAGGATGACCTGGTGCGAAAAGGTTACGGCTGGATGCTGAAAGAAGCCAGCCGTAAAAATCAAAAAGAAGTATTTGATTATATCATGAAGAACAAAAAGACAATGCCCCGGACGGCACTAAGATACGCTATTGAGAAGATGCCGGCAGAACTAAAAAAAGAGGCAATGGCCAAATAAAGGCGGATAAAAGGAATCTAAGTTCCGTGTTATGACTCATATGCAGAACGAGATTGACAGGAGGAAATACAATGATTCTCAACAAGGAACTGAAAGATTTGGCAGACAGCCAGTGGATCGATTATTTTGGAGTGGCTGATTTAAAGACGGCGCGGGAAGTTGTACTGGAGCAGGGCGGCCCTGAGGCTGCAGGGTTCCCTTATGCTGTATCTTTAGGGATAGTCCTTAATCAGCACTTAGTTGACCAACTGCCCCGCAGGAATGAAAAATCCGTTGCTCTTAATTACAAGCACCATGCCTCCACAGTAATTTACCATCGCCTGGACACTGCGTCATCTATTATAGCCGGTTATATTGATAAAAAAGGATACCGGGCGCTCCCTCTGCCTGCTTCGGAAAGAATTAATGATGAAAGATTATTTGCTTCCTTTTCTCATATAATGGCTGCCCATTTGGCAGGCCTGGGCTGGATCGGGAAAAACTGCCTGCTGGTGACACCACAGTATGGGCCGAGAGTTAATTGGACAACAATTTTGACTGACGCGCCGCTTGAGCCCACCGGTAAGCTTCAGGAACAAAAATGCGGGCGCTGCAACAGGTGCGTGGATATCTGCCCGCTGCAAGCACTTACCGGCAGGCCTTTTGTGGCGGGCGAGCCCAGGGAAGCAAGGTACGATGCCGAAAAATGCGATAACTTTTATAATCTGATGAAAAGCAAAGGCGAACCAGGCGTCTGCGGAATGTGTTTATACGTGTGTCCGCATGGAAATAAGAAGACTGTTAAATCATAAAGTTGACAGGAGTGGTGAGAAATTGAAACGGGCACTGCTGGTAATTGACGTCCAAAACGAATACTTTAGCGGGAAGCTGCCGGTAACCTACCCTCCGGGCAGCCTGGAGCGTATTGTAAAAGTTATTGAAGCTGCCAGGTCGAAGCAGATCCCTTTAGTCTTCATCCAGCATTCAGCACTTCAAAAAGATGCGGCGGCATTTAAAAAGGGCTCCGCGGAATGGAAGCTTCACCCGGAGATAGCAGCCATACCCTGCGAACATCTGGTGGAAAAAACCCTGCCTGGAAGTTTCACCGGCACTGACCTGGAATCCTGGTTGAGAGAAAGGGGTATAGATACAGTTGTAATAACCGGGTACATGACGCAAATGTGCTGCGACACTACGGCCCGGCAGGCCTTTCACCTGGGACTTTCTGTTGAGTTTCTGTCAGATGCCACCGGAACGCTCCAGATTTCCAATGAAGCCGGGACATCTGCGGCCGAAGAACTGCACCGGGCCATCCTGGTTACGCAGGCGGCAAGGTTCAGCAAAGTATTGACCACGGAGCAGTGGATAGACAGTCTGACATAGTTATGGGGGGGCGAACCCCCGTTAAGTCCCGCAGCGAGGACAAAAAACCGGAGGTTATATGGATAAAGTTGTTTTGACCAGGGAGAAGGAGACTTTACTGATTCCTTTGTTTGGCAAGGCAAAGGAATCTACAAAAGACAGGCCGGTACTTGTTGACAGGAAAGCGGTTGAGATTGTCAGCCGGATAGACTACGACTTTTCTTCATTAAAAATCCCTGAGAAGACAAACGTAATGATGTGCCTGAGAGCTAAACTTATTGATAATTTTGTTAAAGATTTTCTTGCAAGAGATACTGAAAGCGCCGCTGTGCATTTGGGTTGCGGCCTGGACAGCAGGTATGACAGGGTTGGCAACAGCTGTGTCGACTGGTATGATGTGGACTTCAAAGAAGTAATCGACATACGAAAAATATTCTATACGGAAACAGATAAATACCATTTAATCGGGTCCTCAGTCACTGAGAACGGCTGGCTAAAAGAAATCCCAACAGGCAAAAACCAGTACATAGTGATAGCTGAGGGCCTGTTTATGTATCTTCAGGAAGATGAGATTAAGACGCTGCTCAGCAGGCTTAAGGACAGGATCGGCAGCTACACTTTGATTTTCGACGCCTTTAGCGTTTATACAGCGAGTAGAGTGCGAAACCACCCCTCCATAAAGAAGACAGGCGCGGTAATTAAATGGGGTGTTGATGATCCCGGTGAGCTTGCAAAATGGGTGATGGGGATCCAGTTCATTAAAGAAGAGTATTTTACCTCAAATAAGGAGACGGGCAACCTGAGTCCTGGCATGAGGGCTGCGTTTGGAATAGCGAATTTATTTCCATTTGTTAAAAAGGCCCAGAGGTTGTTAATTTACAAAGTCCATAATACCTGAATGGGAAACAAGGAATTTCTTTTGTTTCCTTTTGTTTTTCAGGGGAGGCAGGGGACGTCATTTTTGTTCTATTGTTTTTTGCTGAAGGATATCCCAGTGTGGAAACTTAATAAAATTTAATTAGTTTTTTATAATAACTGTGAAACTTTTTACCCCGCGGTTGTGTAAAGGAATATAGAAGGGTTAAAGGGGGGGCTTCAGTTGGCAGCTGATGACCACCAGCTGGCGCTCAGATGCCGGGACGGGCAGGATGAAGCTTGCAACCTGTTGCTTTCCCGCTATGAGGGATATATTTTCAGCCTGTGCCACCGCCTGGCGAATAACAGAGAAGACTCTCTGGAGCTGGCCCAGGAGTCAATGTTGAGAATTATAACCGGGCTGGACACATACCAGTTAGGCCGTCCCTTTAAGCCATGGCTGCGGCGGGTGGTGATTAACGTCTGCCTTAACTTCCTGCGCGGGAGAGCGCCAGAAACGTTTTCAATCGATGCCGTTAATGAAGAAAATTATACCCTGGCTGATACCTTGGCAGATAAAAACGGCAGTGACCCTTTGGCTATAGTCGAGTATTTAGAGATCCGGGATGCCCTGAAAATCGCTTTGCAGCGCCTGCCGCCGCCGCTCCGCCTGGTCCTGGTTTTGCGCCACCAGGAGGGGATGAGCTATGAAGAAATTGCCTCCTCTGCGGGGATGCCCGTTGGAACTGTAAAGACCCGTCTCTTTCGCGGGCGAAGGCTTCTCAGGGAGGCCTTGAGTAAGACCTATGGCTGGGAGGTGCCTTAGTGACCATATGTAATATTGAATTGATCCAGGGTTTTCTTGATGGAGAACTTAATGCTGATGAGGAAAAAGAATTAATGGCACACCTGGCCGGCTGCACGGCCTGCCGCCAGGAGTATTCCCGCTTAAAGCTGCTATGGCTGGAGCTGGCGTGCCCGGAAGAAATCGAGGCTCCTGCCGTACTTCCTTACCTTCGCCGGCAGGCGATAACCACAGCCATGCGGCAGAGGCAAAAATCAGATGAAAAGAAGCTTAACTTCTGGGAATCACAAAAGCTGGCATTCAGCCCGCTGAAGTATACTCTAGCCTATCTTCCCGGCGCGGGGCAATTAAGGGGGGCGGTTGTAACAGCGGCAAGGGAGATACCGGAGCTGCTGGCCAACTCCTTGTCAGGCGCCGGGCGCCTTTGGAAGAAGAACCGGGGGCGGTAGATCGTGAGCATAATCATGTGGGCGGTAATTGCAATAGCCATCATTATAGCAGTTGTCTTGCTGACGCCGATATCCTTACACGCGCAGGGTTGCCTGGCAGAAAAGAAAAATTTCCGGGGGGAAATCAGCTGGGCGGGAGGACTGACATCCTTCAGCATGGTTATGGCTGAAAGCGGGAACATATTCTATGTGCGCCTTGGTTTTTGGCGTAAACGGCTGCACGAAAAAAGCTCCGCCGTTCAAAAAGAAAAAGCCAAAGACAAAATAAAAGAAAAAGCAAAAGAAACAAAAAAAACTAACCGGCAGGGATTTTCAGATATAAAAATTTTTTTTAACAGGCTTTTATTGAAGGAAGTATTAGCTTTTCTCGGCCGCGCCCATCGTTCCCTGAACTTAAGGCTGTGCCTCGAAGGAGAATACGGCGCCGGTGACCCGGCGGTTACCGGATACCTGTCGGCGTTGGTTGGATTGATAAACAGCAGCCGCTGTACACTGCGCCTCAATCCCAATTTCCAGGAACTTATCCTGAACCTGTGCGGTGAAATGAGCGCGACGCTGATACCGGCGGTGTTAATTTTTCATACCATTGGATTCTTTTTTGCCCCCGCGGTCAGGAAGATATGGTGGAGAATCATAAAATCAAAAATTAAAAGGAGGGTGTAAAAATGTTTAAAGAAAGTATGGAAGCCATTGTTTCACACCTGGAGAACATGATTAAAACCAAGACCATCGTCGGAGATCCAATCAATGTGGACAATACAACAATCATCCCCGTTATGTCGGCCAGCTTCGGCTTTGGCACAGGTGTCGGTGAAGGATCGGAACCCGGTAAAGGCGTCGGGAAAGGGGGAGGCGGCGGAGCAGGGGCCAAAGTCAGCCCTTCCGCACTGATCGTTATCCGTGACGGGGAAGTAAATATTTACAACCTGGGACAGAAGGGTACCCTGGAAAAACTGGCGGGGATGATTCCGGAGATCGTGAGCAAGTTCAGCAAGGAAGGAACAAGCGCCGAGTAGAGAACATTATTTTAACATCCAACCTTCCTCTTTTGAGGAGGGTTGATTTTCTTTATGGAAACATGTTGAATCTTTTTGTTTCTATTCAGTACAATCTTTTTGTCAAGTCTTTTATGGTATTTTTTTATAGTATATTATAAAAATAAATATCTATTGAGGTAGCATATAGTGAGCAAGTTGGTCATAACATTTGTATGTGAGAACAGGCACGAGGTGGAAGCTGTAACAGTAGACTTAAGCCGTACGGGGGAACTTTCCAGTGAAGAAATATGGCGGATGCAGTCAAAGGGATGCCGGTGCAGGAAGTGCGGCAGCGACAAATTCACCTACCGGACCCGATATAAGGATTAATTTGCAGTAAAAATATCGTTGACTTTCCAATTATTAGTCTGTATAATCAGTATCACGCCACGTTAAAAGGGCTCATATATTAATAAATAAAGGGGGGATTAAATGGTGACAAAAGAACTCATTAATGAAATCCTTAAGGACATCGGGTTAGAGTCAATAGCTGATGAAGAATCAAAAAAGGAGGCTTAATTAGCTTTGGACCTTAAAACCGGAACACATTAGGGGGAAGTAGGCGGACAAAATTGCCTGCTTCCTCTTAATTTTATTTGCAATATAAAATGGACATGTTAGAATTAATAATAAAAATCGCGTGGGGGTGAAGAAATGGTCGAAGAAAAAGTGGACGATGGTAATTTGGAGCAGGCGCCGATGGAGCAGCATCCTTTTTATAAAAACAGACGTTTGAAATTATTTATTCTTTTTCTCACATTAGCGGTCTTTCTTATTCCCATTATAATGATCGCTAATGTTATTGCGGGCAAACCGGCGTTTTTCTTTTTTTAGAGAGGTGCAGACATGGCCAAATTATGGGGCGGCCGTTTTCAAAAAGAAACTGACCGTTTAGTGGAAGATTTTCATTCTTCCATTTCTTTTGATCAGAGGTTGTATAAATACGATATAAAAGGCAGCATTGCTCACGCCTCAATGCTTGGCCGGGCCGGCATAATTGAGCCCGATGAGGCCGGCGCCATTATCCGCGGGCTGGAAGAGGTCCTCGCTGACATTGAAGCCGGCCGGGTAGAGTTTTCTGTTGGAGCCGAAGACATACATATGAATGTGGAGCAGCTGCTGACCGAAAGAGTCGGCGAACTGGGCAAAAAGCTGCATACGGCGCGCAGCAGGAACGACCAGGTAGCCCTGGATATACGCATGTACCTGAAAGATGAAATCGACAGTATCACCGCCCTGCTGCGCGGGCTTCAGGCATCCCTGCTGGATCTGGCGGAAAAGCACCTTGATACGGTAATGCCCGGCTACACACACCTGCAGCGGGCCCAGCCTGTCACTTACGCGCACCACCTGATGGCCTACTGCGAGATGTTCCGCCGCGATGAGGAGCGGTTGGGCGACTGCCGCAGGCGTACCGACGTCATGCCGCTGGGGGCGGGTGCCCTCGCTGGGACCACCTTCCCCCTGGACCGGGAATACGTGGCCCGGCAGCTTGGTTTTGCCGCTGTTACTGAAAACAGCCTTGATTCGGTAAGCGACCGCGATTTCGCCGTAGAGTTCGCGGCGTCCGCTTCCTTGATCATGGTCCATATGAGCCGCCTTTGCGAGGAAATCATTCTCTGGTCTTCAGCAGAATTTGCCTTTATCGAGCTGGATGACGCCTACAGCACCGGCAGCAGCATGATGCCCCAGAAAAAAAATCCGGACGTGGCGGAACTGATCCGCGGCAAGTCAGGAAGGGTATTCGGTGACCTGCAGGCGCTGCTGACCATGCTGAAAGGCCTTCCCCTGGCCTACAACAAGGATATGCAGGAAGACAAGGAAGCGCTTTTTGACGCGGTCGACACCGTGAAAAAATGCCTGATTATTTTTAAGCCCATGCTGGAAACCATCCAGGTAAAGAAAGATGTAATGGCCCAGGCAGCACGGGGGGGCTTTACCAACGCCACTGACCTGGCTGACTATTTAGTACGCAGGGGGATGCCTTTCCGTGAAGCCCACGAGGCAGCGGGGAAGGCGGTGCTGTACTGCCTGAAAAAGGGCCAGACGCTGGAAGGGATGAGCCTGGAGGAATACAAAGAGTTCAGCTCCCTGGTGGAAGAAGATGTGTACAATGCTATCGACATCAGGAACTGTGTCCAGTCGAGGAAAGTGCCGGGAGGCCCGGCGCCGGGAACAGTCGCGGAGGCCATAGCCAGGGCCAGGCAGCGCCTGGGTTAAGATATTGCGCTTAAGCAGCTTAACCGTTATTTAAAGCTACCGGCTGATATCTGGCCGGTTTTGTTATTATCCCCTCGGGAGGTTTATCAATTTTGCTTCTCACGGTTTTTATGTATATAGTTGTTACGTCCTTTTGCGGCTTGTCACTTTATAAGTTTTATCAGTATGCCCGGCACCCGCTGGCCAACCGCTGGGAACTGTACCCCGTCCCCTGGGAGCCTGGCGGCAGGAGGGAATACGGCGGCTCCTACCACGAGGAAGCAGAGTGGTGGACCAGGCCGAGGCGGGTCTCACTTGCCGGCGGTTACAAGGAAATGTTTAAAGAAATATTGTTTATGAAGAACCTTTTTATTAACCGGAGGAAACACTGGTATTACAGCTACGCCATGCATTTGGGCATCTATCTGCTGGGACTGTTCACATTATTCCTTCTGGCCGGGGCGATTACTGAGCTTTCCGGTTTGCAGCCGGCAACTTCAAGCGGCGCCGGCAGCAATCCTTGGGCGGCTCTTGTTTATTATTCAACATTTGTTACAGGTCTCTGCGGCACCATTCTGGCAGCGAGCGGCAGCGCCGCCCTGTTTTTGTACAGGATATCGGAAGATACGCTGAGAGAATACAGCGGCGCGGATGATTACTTCAGCCTGTTATTAATTTTTGCCGCGTCTGTTTCGGGTATGGTTGCCTGGAGTATGGATCCCGGCTTTAATTACGGCCGGCATGCGGTAACAGCCATGCTTACCCTGGCGCCCATCAGGGCCGGGGCCGCGCTCACTGCCCATATTTTATTGTTCGGGTCATTATTGATTTATATTCCCCTGACTAAAATAAGCCACTACGTCGGCAAGTATTTCGCGTATCACCGGGTGCTCTGGGACAATGAACCCAACCTGAGAGGTTCTGTAATGGAAGGGAAGGTCATCAAAAATCTCGCTTACAAGCCGCGTGACAGGTGGTCCTCGCCCCACACAAATTCTGACGAATAAGCAGGGTAATATATTAATCAACTAAGTACTGAAGGGTGTTCTGGAATTGTATAAGTTAAGACCTCAAGATATATCCAGGCCGTCTTCCGACCAGTTGGTCAGCCTTGACAAATTCATGCCTTTGCCGGCGCCCTATGATAAACCTGGCCTGGAACCCGGCCTTAAGCCGTTGAAGGACGCCTGGCGGGAAACTTACTGCACCACTGTAGACGGCGTAATCGGCAACGACAGGCTTAAACGCCCCGTTTCAAAGGCTGAAGAAGAAGAGTTGATCAGAAAATTTTTAAGCGGTCTGGATAAGCTTTTTTCAAAAGAGACCAACCGGGGCTTTTTGACGCCTTTTCTTCTAGCTTTTGAGTATTGCGCCAGGTGCGACTCCTGTTCACAAGCATGCCACATCTTCCAGGCCAGTGGCGGGAAAGAGGCGTACCGGCCTCTTTTCCGCTCGGAAACACTGCGCAGGCTGTATAAAAGTTATAAAAAAGGAGGCGGCCTGGCCGCCCGGTTTACCGGCGGGCATATTGATATTAATATCGAAGCCGTCCTGCGCCTGGGCGAGCTGGCCTACCGCTGCAACCTCTGCCGCCGCTGCGCCCAGACCTGTCCCATGGGGTTGGACAACAGCATGATCGCCAGGGAGATCCGGGCTCTTTTCAGTATGGAGATGGGCATGGCCCCGACCCTCCTGCATGAGAGGGGGACGGTGCTGCAGCTAAAAACCGGGTCGAGCACCGGTATGAACAGTAGTGCCTTTAAAGATACGATAGAGTTTATCGAGGAAGATATATTTGAGCGGCTGGGCCGGCAGTACAAAATACCAGTGGATAAAAAAGGCGCGGATATCCTGCTGATCCACAATGCCGGCGAGTTTTTGTCCTGGCCCGATAACCCGGCCGCCTTCGCCATCCTTTTCGAGGAAGCCGGCCTGGACTGGACCATGAGCAGCGAGCTGGCCGGCTACGACGGGGTCAACTACGGTATCTGGTACGACGACGCCCAGGCGCGGAAAATCGCCCTCGCCCAGCGGCGGGCGGCCCGGGAGCTGGGTGTGAGGAGAATAGTAATCGGGGAGTGCGGCCACGCCCACCGGGCCGCGGCCGTGTCGTCCGACCGGCTGGCGGTTGGCGCGGACAATATCCCGCGTGAAAGCAGCTTCCCCATCCTGCGGGATATTGTCATGAGCGGCGCGATTAAGTTCGACCCGCTTCGCAACAATTTTCCGGTTACCCTGCACGATCCCTGCAATATTGTACGCTCCATGGGCGTGGTTATGCCCCAGCGCCAAATCCTCAAATCCCTCTGCCCCCGGTTCAGGGAAATGGTTCCCCACGGGGTGAAAAACTACTGCTGTGGAGGGGGCGGCGGCTTTGCCGTGATGAGGAGCATGAATTTCCCCGAATGGGAAATGAAGGTCGCCGCCCGGATGAAGTTCAAGCAGATCCTGGACGCCTTCCAGGACACGGTTGAGGACTCCTCCACACCAAAGTATATCTGCGCGCCATGCTCCAACTGCAAGGGCGCTTTCCGGGATATGCTGGATTACTACCAGGCCACGGCCAGGTTCAACGTGCGGTACGGCGGCATCGCGGAGCTGATGGCCAACGCCATGGCCATTTTTGACCGGCCGTATTTCGAGTGGCTGGAAAATTAGACAAGACGGAATTGAGACGTGATGCGGGAGCGTGTCTAGGGGACGGTTTTTCTGACACGCTTACAAATTATAATACTAGAGGGCAAAGCGTGTCAGAAGAACTGTCCTCTTGACACGCTCCATTGAGACGTGAGACGTGAGACGTAGGAAGTGAGAATTGTAGGTGCGACTTCAGTCGCACATTGGTCGGCTGAAGCCTACCCTGCAAATCAAGAATAAGGAATTCTTTGAAAGGAAGCGGATTAAATGGTTTTTGTGCCGGAATTTACTCCAAAGTTTGAAAATGATGGTTTGGCACACTGGTTTGTCTTTCACCGGGGTGCGATGCTGGTGCGCCTGTGCGAGGACAAAGCCATCACCCCGTTCTCTGCTGAAAGCCCGGTGCCGGAGACTGATATGAGCCGGAGAATATACCTGGGACAATTGGATGGGACGCCATGTTACGCCATAGAAGCGCTGAATGACTGCTGCGAAGCGCCTGATAAGGTCTTTCTGGGACTGAGGAAACTTTTTGGCTTAATAGGAGATGGTTTCTACCAGGCTGCGGCCCGGGCGGTACAGCTTCTGCACTGGGACCATACCCACCAGTACTGCGGCCGTTGCGGCGCCAGGACGGAAACAAATTCCGGCGAGCATGCCAAAAGCTGCCCCGCCTGCGGCCTGGTCAGCTACCCCCGCATTTCCCCGGCTGTGATTTGCGCCATCACCAGCGGCAACCAGATTCTGCTGGCCAGGCGGACTTCCATGGATTATTTCAGTGTTATCGCGGGTTTTGTTGAGCCGGGCGAAACCCTTGAAGTATGCCTGCGCAGGGAAATTCGGGAGGAAGTAGGGGTTGAAATCAAAAACATCAAGTACTTTGGCAGCCAGTCCTGGCCTTTTCCCCACTCCCTGATGGTTGCTTTTACCGCGGAGTATGCGGGAGGGGAAATAGCCGTAGACGGAACGGAAATTGAGGAGGCCGCCTGGTTCACCGCGAAGGACCTGCCCCCCATGCCCCCTCCTGTCAGTATTGCCCGCCGGCTGGTCAACTGGTTCGTAGAAAAAAATCGGGGACATTCCCCGGCCGTGTAGGGCGGGTTTTAACCCGCCACAGTGCGAACCTATTCCGCTTTTGAGATGTGTCCCGTTCCACTGCCAAAATTGGCACACGAGAACCGTCCGAGACCACTGATAAAGTCACCTCTTAAAATTAACGGGGCTTGTGAGAACTGTAGGTGAGGCTTTAGCCTTACAGCGGATTTGGGCACATACCTCTGCAAAGAGGAACGGCGACACACCTCTGTTTGGGGATTAGCTTTGATGCTGAGGAATGTCCCCGATGGATTGGCGGGCTGAAGCCCGCCCTACAGGTGGGCGCCGATCAAAACACGGGTTTCGAACATGAAAAATCAGAAAACAGGCCTTTTTCAGCAGTCTCGAACCGTCCCCGGGTGCTGGTTAGGGAGTGAAGACGATGTAAAAGGTAGTGCCGGTGAAACCGGTTTCCACCCGGATGGAGGCGTTGTGCCTGGCGGCGATGCTGTAACAGACGGCCAGCCCCAGGCCGGTGCCGGAGTCCTTGGTGGTATAGAAGGGCGTGCCCAGTTTTTCCAGTACATCCTGCTCGATCCCCCTGCCCTCGTCCTGTACCGCTAAGACCACATTATTACCTTCATTAAACGTCTTTATAGTTAATCTCCCGCCGGGCGGCATGGCCTCCAGGCCGTTACGCACCAGGTTCAGCACCAGCTGGCGAATTTCTTTTTCGTCCAGCAGCAGATCCGGGATATCCCCGATCCCGATTTGTATGAATTTGTCATTGCGCATGGCGTCGGCCTGGATTAACGGGAACAGCACTTCCACAATGGAATTGAGGTTCAACATCTTTTTTTTGACCGTCCTGTTTTTAGCCAGAGAGAGGAATTCTGTAATGATAGTATTAGCCCGGTCCAGTTCATCGATCATGAGGTTGTAATATTCCCTGTATTGAGTATTGTCCTTTTTGGACCCCAGCAGCTGGAGCAATCCCCGCACGGTGGTCATCGGGTTCCTGATTTCGTGGCCGATGCCGGCGGCCATTTCACCGATCAGGTTCAGCCGCTCCAGGCGGGCCATTTCCTCCTCCAGACGCTTGCGCTCGCTTATGTCATTGACAGCGCTCAATATATGCCGTTCACCGTTAAAACAAACTATCTCCGCTGAGTACAGGCTGGTGAACATTTCGCCGGACTTTTTGCGGAGGGTGCACTCCAGGTTGTTAATCAACCCGTTCTCCCGCAGCCTATTCATAATTTCAGCGCGATCCGGTTTAACCCATATTCTTATATCTTCTGCCGTGCGTCCAATTACTTCTTCCAAAATATATCCAAGTATATTCAAAAAACGTTCGTTTGCGACAATGAAGCGGCCTTCCTTGTACGTCGTGATAGACATTATATTGGGACTGGCGTTAAAAATTTTATAGAAACGCTCTTCTGAAACGCGCAGCGCTTCTTCCGCTTTTTTGCGCTCGGTGATGTCCAAAGCAGACACCACGCATTTTTTAGTTCCCGGAATTATATCAACAGTTAATATCATGTCTTTGACGTTGCCATACCTGTCGATGATTCCGATCTCATAGTTCCTTGGAGCCAGTTTAGGGTCAATTAAGCGCAGGCGGTGATAACCTTTAGTCCTTTCCAGGTCTTCTCCGGCGGCAAATTCTGTCCAGCTTATTTTGCCTTCCACGTCCTCCTTTGAATAACCTGAAATTCTTTCAAATTCCTTGTTAACCAGTGAAATTGTTTCGTTTTCTTCAATTATTAACGTCCCAGCCCCGGTGGTTTCAAAAACAGAGCGGTACCTGTTTTCAGACTCTTTAAGGGCTTCTTCCGCCTCCTTGCGCTCGTTGATGTTTCTAACAACCGCAAGTAAGCGCTCCCTGCCCCCCAGGGTAATTCTTTTTAAATTGACTTCGACCCAAAAAATGTTTCCATAATAATCTTTTGCCAGCCAATCAAAAATCTGGGGCTCCCCGCGCGCGGCCATGTTTATATACTTGATTCCCTCGTCAGTGGTGTACGGGGGTATGTCTGAGCCGAACATTGATAATTTTGTGTTTAGAATATTTTCACGGGTGCAGCCGTACATTTCACAGGTTTTTTGATTAACGTCAACAACTCGCCCTCCGGGAAGTTCGTGGACAAAGATCGCTTCATTGACCCCGTTGAAAATGGAACGGTAGTTTTCCTCGGAGGCGGATATCAGGGCTGTCCCTTCAGTTGACCGCTGTTTTGACATAAAAAAGCCAATAGTAAGGACAGATAAAAATAAGGTTGCGGAAAGCCCCGGCAGCAATGCCTCGTGCATACCGGATGTTGGTGATAATAAAACTAAAGACCATCCATCGCTGTTGATCATTTTACTAACCTTGATATATTGCTTCCCTTTATATATAATATCCCGCCCATCGGCTGAATCCCGCAGCCCAATGGCCTGAAAAGGCCCGCCGCCGAACTGGAGGGAGTCTTCCAGCGCCTTTTTGGTTTCCTCATTAAGAGGCCACAGGCTCATAAAAAGCATGTCCGGCTGGCTTGACATGAACACAATCCCGTGGGGATCGACTAAAAAACACAGGGAATACTGCTGAAATGCTGATTCCAGACTCTCGAGCTTTCTCTTAACGACAGCAACCCCGATTATGTTATTCTGCCCGTCCCGCACCGGATAGCTTGTGTAATATCCTCTTTCCCCGGAAGTCACCCCTAAAGCGAAATAACTGCCGGCTTCACCGGTCAGGGCCTGTTTGAAATATGGTCGAAATCTGTAGTTTTGGCCCACATAGCTGTCCTGGTCGTTCCGGTTGGAGGAAGCTATAACATATCCGTTAATGTCCAACAGGTAACAAACCGGGGCCTCCAGTACCTTATGGTACCTGTCAAGGGCTTGGTTGGCGTGTTCTATATCGCCGGTAGTACCGGAAATCAAAGCGGCGGCTGCCTGGTTGTCACCCGCTATTACAGTCACAGCGTGGTCGGCTTCGCCTAAATCATCTAGAAGATAATAATCTGATAAAGCGGTTAACTTATTCCAGCCCTCATTTTGCAGATGATCCCGTGCGTTGTGTTCAAGGCGTCCCGTTGCAGTCCAGCCCAAACAGAGGACAATTACCAATATAGCCGCGGACAACACAGCATATTTTAATCTCAGCTTATGGTACGCATCACCTGTCTCTTGGCGAAATAGTTCGTGTGAATAGGACCAGACAGCCGCTGCCAGCCATAATATTAAAAATATTCTGGCCGCCTGCAGAAAAATAGTTAATGCGCTTGAAATAGTTTCACCGCTGATTGTTAATGGAATGAAGGACTCCGGCAGGACCGGCAGGCCGGCGAGAAGAGCGTACAGAGCCATAGCAATACTGCCGGTTTTCAGACGGCGGCCGGAGTGCGTCTCTGAACACCGGGAAGCCAGGAGTAAAGCACGCGCCGCAGGCAGCCCTCCCGCCAGCCCCAGCAGGTACAGCACGGCGGCTTGTGCGCCGTTTGGTTTAATAAAACCTGACAGCACCGCTAAGAATATCAGCGGGACCAGGACCCATCTCCCGGGCCCTCTGCCCAGTATATTCACTATGCTGTTCCGCCCGAACTCCGCCAGGCAGACAAAAGATATCGACAGCAGGGAGGCCTGCAAATCAGGGGAGAAATTATTGTTGCCGCAGTTGGCAATGAGGCAGATAGCCCCAAAGCCCAGCCCGTGGGCAGCACCGAACAAACCCAGCCAAACCCATGGCAGGCGTTTGCCGGCGGCTTTGCTCATGGAAACACAAACCGAGGCCACTATAAAAAACGCCAATATATATATGAGGTTAAAGTATTCTGCCTGTGAGTCTGATAAAAAAGTCATGGTAATACCTCAGCCGACAGCACTTCTTCACTAATGATAAAAAATGACTGTAGGTTTGTATATCCGCCATTGTTGTTTAAGCTTCTGGAATATTCAATATTTTACACTCAATAACCTTCGGGAATTTTGTCATATATTGTCACTCTGAAGAATTATTTGCAATAAAGGATTAAACGAGATCATGTCTAATTATTCAGTTATAAAAATGTTAAATATCTTTATTAAATTTAATAGTTAGTTTATAGCCGGCAAGATTCATAGATTAAGCGAGGTGTATCACTTAAGTGAAACACAGGTGGAAATTATGGCTGGCGCCCCTGGCGGTGATCCTGGCCCTGGGGCTTTGGAAGGGCGGCGGCTTCCTGAAACAAAAAGAGGATAGTTCCCCCGTGGAGCGTGCCCAGACTGTGGCGGTGCATGAAGTGGGAAAGGTTAAAATTGAAGAGGCCGTGGCTCTTACCGGCAGCCTGGAAGCTTTGCATGACGGCGTGGTCAGCTCCAAAGTCCCCGGCCGTGTAAGCCGGGTGCTGGTGGAAAACGGCGCCGTTGTGACAGCCGGACAGCCCCTGGTTTTGCTGGAGGACACTGAATACGCCAACGCCCTGGCCATTGCCCGGGCCACGTTGAAAAAGGCCGAGGCGAACCTGGACTCGGCCAGGATAAACTACGAGCGGTTCAGGGAGCTTTACCAGAGTAATGTGATATCCGAAAAAGAATTTGAAGATGTGCAGACAATGCTGAAAATAGCCGAAGCTGACGCGGCCGCGGCAGCCGCGGCGGCTTCCAGCGCTGAAGAGTCCTTGCGCGGCGCCACAGTAGTTTCTCCTTTTAACGGCGTGGTATCCAACA
This sequence comes from Pelotomaculum propionicicum, assembly GCF_048984525.1. Taxonomy (GTDB): domain Bacteria; phylum Bacillota; class Desulfotomaculia; order Desulfotomaculales; family Pelotomaculaceae; genus Syntrophopropionicum; species Syntrophopropionicum propionicicum_A. Next base: position 12,097 of record NZ_JBMGJC010000007.1, on the reverse strand, counting down.
GGAATGTCACCCCGGGGCAGATGGCAGCGGCAGGGACTCCGCTGATGAACGTCGAGGACATCTCCTCGGTTTACGTCGTGGTTAACGTGGAGCAAAAAGACCTGGGCAGAGTCAAAACGGGACTACCGGCGGACGTAAATGTGGACTCATTTGTCAGCCGCGGGTTTGAAGGGGTTGTGGAGATCATCAACCCCTCTGCCAATAATAACGCACGGGTTTTTGAAACAAAGATTAAAGTCGCAAACGGGGAAGGGCTTCTCAAACCGGGTATGTTCGCCAGCGTGCGGATTAAGACCGGCGAGGAGGGAGAAGCGCTGGCCGTGCCCCAGAACTCCCTGGTCAGCATACAGGGGATGTATTTCGCATATGTAGCGGACGGTGACCGGGCTCTTCGCCGGCAGGTGGAAATCGGCCAGGTGGTTGGCCAGCTGGTGGAGATAAAGTCCGGCCTTACGGCGGGTCAAAAGATAGTAGTAACAAATATCAACGTACTCAAAGACCAGGACAAAATAATAATTTCCGAATAAAACTTACCGACGGGAGCGTAAAGCATGTTCCTCACCAACTTGAGCCTGAAAAGGCCGGTTTTTGCCACAGTAACGATATTGGCGCTGGTGGCCCTTGGCATCATCAGCTATGTCGGCCTTAATATAAACGATTATCCTGAAGTGGAATTCCCCTACGTCGTTACCACCATAGTCCAGCCCGGGGCTTCCCCGGAACAGGTTGAGACAAAAATTTCACAAAAGATGGAGGAGGCTGTCGGCCAGATCTCCGGGGTTAAGCACATATATTCCATAGCGCGTGAGGGTGTCAGCACCACGATAGCTGAGTTTACCCTGGAAACCGAGCCGGAGGTCGCCGCCCAGGACGTGCGGGATAAAATCGGCACGATCCGGGGGGATCTGCCCCAGGATATCGAGGAGCCCGTCATCGCCAGGTTTGACCCGATGGCCATGCCCATCGTTTACATTGCCGTAACCGGCGACCTTTCCCTGCGGGAAATGACTGTTATGGTCAACGATGTTGTCAAGAAAAGGCTCGAAACCATAAGCGGCGTCGGCAATATTACTGTTTACGGGTCTGAGGAGAGGGAAATCCAGATCGACCTGGATAAGGAGAAGCTGGCGGCATACGGCCTGAGCACCTCCGAGGTGCTGTCCAGCCTGAGAAGCGAAAATATGGACGTGCCTGGCGGCAAGCTCGGCAGCGACGGCCGGGAAATGACACTGCGCACCTCGGGCAATGTCGGGCGGGTCGAGGACTTCGCGGCGCTGCCGGTGGCCCGCCGCGGCGGGGTGCAGCTTTATGTGCGGGATATTGCCGCGGTGAAGGACGGCGTCAAGGACCGGGAAAGTTTTGCCCGTTACCAGGGTGCTCCCGCTGTTGGCCTTGACATTATAAAACAGTCGGGCACAAACACGGTGGAAGTAGCCGACAAGATCAAGGCGGCTGTCGCCGATATTAAAAAGGAGCTGCCGCCGGGTGTCAACATTGAAATTGTTAGCGACAACTCGGTCTATATCAGGGAAGCGGTCAACGACGTGTTGAAGACCATTATCGAGGGCAGCCTGCTGGCGGTAACAATGGTTTTCCTTTTCCTGAAGGACTGGCGCAGCACCCTGATCAGCTCCCTGTCCATACCCATATCCATTATCGCCACTTTTTTTGCCATGAAATTAATGGGTTTTTCAATAAACTTTTTGAGCCTGATGGCGCTTTCCCTGGCGGTTGGGCTGCTTATCGACGACGCCATAGTGGTAATCGAGAATATTGTGCGGCACATGAGGCTCGGCAAGACCCCCCTGGCGGCGGCCAGGGAGGCAACCGACGAAATCGGCCTGGCTGTGACGTCCACCACCTTCACCGTGGTGGCGGTGTTCCTGCCGGTGGCGATGATGACCGGTATCGTGGGGCAGTTTTTCAAGCAGTTCGGACTGACGGTTGTTTTCAGCGTGCTGGTATCCCTGCTGGTGTCTTTTACCCTGGTGCCCCTGCTGGCGTCCCGCAATTTAAAGGCGGAAGAGGTTTTGCCCGGAGGGCCGCTGGGCAGTTTCCTGGCCTGGTTTAACCGCGGCTTTGCCCATGTCAACGACTGGTATGCCGGGTTTATCGGGCTGGTATTGAAAAACCGCTTTAAGACGCTGGCTCTGGCTTTCCTCCTGTTTTTCAGCAGCCTGGCGGCGATTCCGCTCATGGGCTCGTCGTTCATTCCATACGGCGATACAAGTGAGTTAAGCGTGACGGCTCAGCTGGACGCGGGTTTGAGCCTGGCCGTGGCCGGGGATATGGCTTTAAAGCTGGAGGACGTTATCCGCGGCTACCCGGAAGTGGTAAAAGTATACTCTTCCACCAACCGGGAGAGGGTCAGCATTTATGTCAGGACCGTTGATAAAGGGCACCGGGAACGGACATTAAATGAGATTGCCTCGGACATGAGGCAGAGGCTGGGCAGTATTCCAGGCGTGCAGGTGTCTGTTAATCTGGCGGGCGGCATCGGGTCGTCCGGAGCGGAGAAACAGGTCCAGTTTCGCCTGCTGGGAGACGACTTGAATGTGTTGCAGGAATATGCGGAAAAGTACCAGCGGATTATGGAAGGCATCCCCGGAGCGGTGGATGTGGGCAGCTCCTTTAAGCCGGGCAATCCGGAGGGAAAGGTCCTGATTAACCGTGCAGCGGCGACGGACCTGGGGATCAGCACTGCCCAGGTGGCAGATACCCTGCGCACCTTGTTCAACGGGGTGACCGTCAGTCAGTACGAGGAGGGTGAGGACCGCTTCGACGTGCGGGTGCGCCTGGCGGAAGACCAGCGTAAAAATATGGGTGACCTGAGCAATATCTACCTGCAGAGCCGCAACGCGGCGGAAGGGGGCGGTTCCAGCCCGATGATCGCCTTGAGCCAGGTGACGGAGCAGGTTTTCAGCACCTCTCCCAGTGAAATCAGGCGTTTTGACCGGATCAAAGAAATCGTGCTCTCAGCCAACCTGGAAGGGACGTCCCCGGGCGAGTTTAACAATCAATTTTTAAAAAGAATCGAATCGGAACAGATGCCTGCCGGCTACAGTGTTTTTGCCGGCGGTGAAAGTGAAATGATGGGCGAGACCTTCACTACCATGTTTTTAGCCCTGATTACAGGAGTGTTGTTTATATTCTTCATCCTGGCCTCTCAGTTTGAAAGCTACATCGACCCCTTCGCGATCATGCTGTCCATACCAATGGCTGTTGTCGGGGCTATTTTTGGCCTGCTGTTGCTGGGCAGCGACTTGAGCCTGATGTCGATGATCGGCATTATTATGCTCATGGGCCTGGTTACCAAGAACGCCATTTTGCTTATTGATTTCACCAAGCAGCAGAGGGCGGCAGGGCTGGAACGGAACGAGGCTTTGAAGAGGGCGGCCTTGACCAGGCTGCGGCCAATAGTGATGACCTCTCTGGCCATGATCTTCGGCATGATGCCGCTGGCGCTGGCCCTGGGGCCGGGTGCGGAGAGCAGGGCGCCCATGGCCCACGCTATCATCGGCGGGCTGATAACCTCCACACTGCTGACGTTGGTGGTTGTCCCGGTGATTTATACCATATTGGACGACATCAAAAATAAAATTTTCCCAATAAAAAAGCCTGCCAGTGTTAATGATTCGGCTGGCTGATGGCAAAACACACGTAGAAAGTAGTTCCGGCGGAGCCGGTTTCCACTCTGATCGCAGCGTTGTGCCTGGCCGCGATGCTGTAGCAGACGGCCAGCCCCAGGCCTGTGCCGTGATCTTTGGTGGTGAAAAACGGTGTGCCCAGTTTTTCCAGGTCATCCTGTTCGATCCCTTTGCCCTGGTCCTGTATCGCCAAAACTACTTCATTATCCTCCACAAACGTCCTGATCGTAATTTTCTTTCCGGGGGACATTGCTTCCAGCCCGTTGCGGAACATATTGAGGATCAACTGGCGGATCTCTTTCTCGTCCAGCAGCAGGTCCGGAATATCTTCCAGCCCTATGTGCACATACATGTCGGTGCGCATGGCGTCGGCCTGAATTAAGGGGAACAGCGCTTTCAGTATGTGGTTGAGGTTCTGGTACTGCTTGCTTACAGCCTTGTTTTTAGCGAGGGAAAGGTACTCTGTAATAATTGAGTTGGCCCGGTCCAGTTCATCGATCATGAGGTTATAGTATTCTCTGAAATTGCTGCATTCCTGTTTCTCCCCGAGCATTTGCAAAAACCCGCGCACTGTGGTCATGGGGTTCCTGATCTCGTGGCCTATGCCGGCGGCCATTTCTCCGACCAGGTTCAGCCGTTCCAGCCGGGACATCTCCTCTTCCAACCGCTTGCGCTCGGATATGTCGTTTACCACGCTCAAAACAAACTCCTCGCCGTTAAAATTTACTATTTCCGCTGAATAAAGCCCAATATACACTTCACCTGATTTTTCGCGGAATACACATTCCAGGTTGTTTACCATCCCATTTTTCCGCAGTGATTTAATCACATCAGCCCGTTCCGGCTTCACCCAAAAACTGATATCTGACGCCGTAAGGCCGATTAATTCTTCGCGGCTGTAACCTGAAACCTGTAAGAAACGGTGGTTGGCTTCAATAAAGCGGCCTTCTTCAACCGTGCTGATGCACATCATGCTGGGGCTGGCGTTGAAGATTTTAGAGAAACGCTGCTCCGACAGTCGCAGAGCTTCTACTGTGTTTTTGTGATCGGTGACGTCCCTTATGGACTCAATTGCGCCTATAACATTCCCGTCGCTGTCGAGCAGCAGGGTGGCTATGCCCCACAGGTTGGCGCCCTTGCCCTTGTAGGTGAAGGGTACGTCTGTTTCAGTGATGAGAGTGCCGCCGCTTCTGATAATATAATCGTATTTGTCCTCAACCTCTTTTTGAGGCATTAACACAAGGTCGATCAGGATCGGCCTGGGTTCTCCGTAAAACGGTACGGCGTAAGCGTAGTCTCCCCTGCCGATCATCTCCTCTTTTTTAACCCCGGTCATTTCCTCGATAGCCTTGTTCCAGGCGATAACTTTCCTGTCTTTATTAACTACTAATGTGGCGTCAGGCAGGAATTCAATAATATCCTCCAGCTGCTGGTTGACGCCGCGCAGCTGGTCTTCAGCCTTTTTGCGCTCGGTGATGTCGCGGATGGATTCAATCGCGCCGATCAGGTTTCCGTCACTGTCAAAGAGCGGTGAAGCTTTTCCCCACATTATGGCGCCTTTGCCATTATAAACGCACGGGGTTAAAGCCTCGGCATAGATAGTGTTTTCTTTTCTTTCGGTGTATTCGTACCTTGATTCAAAACTGCTGTTTTCCAAAAAAATTAGATCTATTAGAATTGGTCTTTGATTACCGTAAAAAGGAACTGAGTAAGCATAGTCACCACGGCCAAGCATGTCCTCCTTGCAGACACCCGTCATTTCTTCTATCGCCCGGTTCCAGGCAATTACCCTGCCATCCCGGTCGATGGCGAAGGTGGCGTCAGGCAGAAAGTCGATAATATCCAGGTGCTGCTGGTTGGCGGCGCGCAGTTTTCTTTCAGCCAGGATATGTTCTGAGATATCACTGCAAAAAACGGTGACCCCTATGGTTTTTCCCGTTTCTATAACGATTGGGCTGAATATATTCTCCCAGTAACTGCGGTCCAGGTTTTCGCCGCTGTATTCCTCAATTACGCTGAATTGCTCCCCGCACAGGGCCCGGTCAAAATTTACCGCCGCTCTATCCCTGTCTTTCGGACAGGTTATATATTCAAGCATGCTTTTGCCCAGCTCTATGTCGGCCCCCCAGATGTTTTTCATTGTGTCATGGTGGGCTTTATTAAAAAATATGTAGCGGTAATTTATATCCAGGGAAAACGTCATAATGTTCCGGGGGCTTTCTACAATGGACCTGAGCAGGGCTTCGGACTGCCGTATTTCTTCCTCTGTTTTTTTACGCTCGGAGATGTCGACTGCAGCGCAGACCAATCCGGCCAGGGTGCCGTCGGTATTTGTGTACGTGGCTTTGTTGAAGATAACGTCGCGCCTGGTGCCGTCCGCATACAAAAAGGAGTATTCGTAGATCTGGACGCCCGGTTCGCGGAACAAAGCTGAATCCATCTCGTAGTACTTATCAGCCAGGTCTTTGGGATAGATTTCATAGACGGACTTGCCGACTATCTCCCCTTTAGTTCTGCCGAGAAACTCTTCACAAGCCTTGTTGCAGCCCTGGTAGATGCCGTTAACGTCCTTGTGAAAAACAGGGTTGGGGATATTGTCTATCAGGCGCTGCAGGAAAAGCGACTGGTTCCGCAGCGCCCTGGCGGCACGCTTGCTTTTTGTTATGTCCAAACAAGAAACCAGATATTGTTTGGTTCCCGGGAGCGTCTTGACGGTAAGAGTTATATCCCTGGTTTTACCCTGCCGGTTAATAAACTGGATCTCATAGTTTTTAGGAGCGGAATCAGGGTCGATGTTTCTCAGGCGGTGGTACTCTTTTACTATTTTTAAGTAATCTTTGGTAATAAAATCAGACCATTTTTTCTTCCCTTCAGTTTCAAGTTTAGAATATCCTGAAAGCTTTTCAAATTCAGAGTTGACCAGTGAAATAGTATTATCTTCCTCAACGATCAATATCGCTGTCCCTGTAGTGTCGAAAATAGCCTGATACCTCTCCTCCGACTCCCTGAGCGCTTCTTTGACCTGTTTTCGCCTGGCTATATCCCGGAACAACTCGCGAATAAAAGAAAACATTAAAATTCCCCCAAAGCTGTCTCAAAAGATGAAATAATTTTGCATATTGTATCCGTTATTCAACATAAATCGAAACATTACCTTCGGGAAAATTGTAATATAATGTTTTATTAAGGTAAGTTTTGTAGAGGAATTATTAATAATATAAGATATTAGGATAAAGAAAAACTTATCAGGCTTATGGGGGTGGTTGGATGGCCGTTATCTCTTTGCCCCGCACGACCCTGCTGGTGTTGTGCGGTGTGCCCGGCTGCGGCAAATCGACGTTTGCCACGCGGTTTTTCACGGAATCGGCGATAGTGTCGTCGGACCGGTGCCGCGTAGTTGTAAGCGACTCTGAAACAAATATGGCGGCCTCCGGTGAGGCGTTCAGGCTTTTTCGCCATATCATAGAGCGCCGCCTGTCCCTGGGACGGTTCACAGTGGCCGACTCCACCGCGCTGACCAAAAAGGCCCGCCGGGATCTCTTAAATACCGGCAGGAAGTATGGCTTCAACGTCGCCCTGCTTGTTTTTGACATGCCGGAGGAGATCTGCCTGGCCAGGAACGCCGGCAGGGAACGGCGGGTGATTAAGTCAGTGATAGCCGGGATGCACAAAGCGCTGCGGCAGACGCTGAAAACTGTCCGTGACGAAGGCTTTGACGAAGTCCACGTGATTTCTGAACATGATATTAATGGCTCTTCTTTTGCCATAAAGATTAACAGCCATGAGGTTACTCTGCCCGGCCCCTTTGATATTATCGGGGACGTGCACGGCTGCTGCGATGAACTGGTTATGCTTCTGCAAAAGCTGGGTTACCGGAAGCGGTTTAACTATTATACCCACCCTGAGGCGCGGAAGGCTGTTTTTCTGGGAGACATCACCGACCGGGGGCCCCGCAGCCTGGACAGTTTCTGGCTGGTAAAGAATATGGCGGACGCGGGCAGCGCATTTTACATTCGCGGTAACCACTGCCGCAAGCTTTCCCGTTACCTGGAGGGGAGAAATATTAAAATTGCCAACGGCCTGGAAAAAACTGTAGCGGAAATAAACGGGCTGCCGGATGACGAGAGAGAGTATTTCAGGGAGGAGTTTATTAACCTTTACCGGGAAGCGCCGCCGTACCTTATCCTGGACAGGGGCAGGCTGGTCGTCTCCCACGGCGGTATCAGGGAGGAAATGATCGGCGAGGTCACAGAGAGGGTTAGAAACTTCTGCTTTTTTGGCGATGTTACGGGGGAAGTAACAGAGGAGGGACTCCCGGTGCGGCGGGACTGGGCGAAAGATTACAGCGGGGAAGCCCTTATTGTATACGCCCACAACCCGGTGCCGGAAGCTGTATTTGTTAACAACACTATCGACATCGACCAGGGGTGCGCCATGGGCGGAGTATTAACCGCCCTGCGCTACCCCGAGCTGGAAATAGTACAGGTACCGGCATTCGAAATTTACTATGACAGGGCTGGCTTCGCCAGCGAAAACCAGGCGCTCCGCAGGCAAAACGAGCTTCTCCAGGATGACCCCCCGTCGTAGGGCGGGATTTATCCCGTCAAACGTGTCAAAAGGGGACGGTTCTCTTGACACGCTTATAGATTTTTAACAAGAGGGCTTGACAAAGCCCCTCCATATCAGGGGACGGTTTGCCGAGCGTGTCTTGGGGACGGTTTTGTTGACACGATTTCATTTATTAAATCTTGAGACAAAAGCGTGTCAACAGAACTGTCCTCATGACACGGTCGAGAGAAAAAGCCTCTTAGAAAAAACTGTCCTCTTGACACGGTCCATTCACATCTCATTCTCCAGGTCCCAATGAGTTGTAGGGTCGGTTTTAACCGACCAATGTGCAGCTAAAGCCGCACCTACTCACTTCACGCGGGAGCGTGTCCAGGGGACGGTTTTCGTGACACGATTTCTAATTTTATATCAAGAGAAAAAATCGTGTCAGGAGAACTGTCCTCTTGACACGGTCCTGAGAACCAGTATGTCTACAGAACCGTCCTCTTGACACGGTCCATTCACATCTCGCGTTTCACTTCACGCCTCAATCAGGGGGCTTTTTTCTCCCGTATAAAACAGCGCCAGCCGGTGCAGAGCCCTGGTGCAGGTAACGTAGAGCAGCTTTCTGTCCAGTTCGCTGCAATAATTATCCCCGGAAACATCACTGGCCATTACGGCGTCAAACTCCAGACCCTTCGCCAGGTAAGAGGGAATGACCACCGCCCCTCTTTCAATCTCACCGCTGCCGGAGCACACCAGCTTGATATTTACTTTGTCTTTCAGCCTGGCGTGCAATTTCTCCGCCTCTGCCGCGGTTTTGCAGATAACTGCGGCTGACTCGTATCCCCTGCTTACAGCATCGGCAATTTCCCTGACTATGGCATCATCATGTTTATCCAGGGTATCCTTCGTGATAATCACCGGTTCAGTCTCATGTCTTTCAAAGGAGACGAAATCCCGCTTTACGCCCAGGATCCGCTGGGTGAAACTGTTTATTTCGTAAGAGGAGCGGTAGCCTTTGTTAAGTATGATCTTTACCGATTTTCTTTTATCCAGTATTTCAATAATTCTATCATACAGCGCCATGCTGACATCTTTATCAATAGCCTGGTGGATGTCGCCCAGCACGGTATAGCGGGCGTCCTTGAACAGGAGTCTAAAAATCTCGTATTGGATCACATCATAATCCTGCGCCTCGTCAATGACTACCTGCCTGATCCCGTTAAACTCCGTGCAGCCCTCCAGCCTTAATTTCAGATACAAGAGGGGAGCGCAGTCCTCGTAAAAGGCCATCCCCGCGGCCAGGTTTTCCCTGGTCAGCGCGATTATTTCACCGATGTTCTCCGGCAGTTTCAGTCCTTCGGCCAGCCTGGCGAAAAGTTCGTCATTAGAAAAAAGCATTTTGTAGAGGTTGAGGTAATCGACCTCGGTGAACCTGCGGATCCGGTCAACGTACGTCCTGGACTTTTTAATGGAAAGCAGGCGGCTGAATGATTTTATTTCCAGGTCATGGCCCTCGGTTTGGGCGACAAACTTTTCTATCTTCTCCAGCCTTTTTTGGCGTAATGGTTGGATCCTCTCCAGTATTATATTTTCAATTCTTTTCAGCCTTTTCGCCATGGGCATGATGGTTTTGTTTCTTGAAAAGATGTTTTTTATCTGTTGCCTGGTCATGAGGATTTTTCCGTCGAAGTAAATATCCTCAAAGTCAATTATGCTGCTCTCGTAATGGCTGATCAGCCTGTCCAGAATTCGCACAAAATCTCCCGAACCCTTGAACGCTATGTCCCGCAATCTCAAGTTATCACGGTCTTGCGCGGAGATAACAAATTCAAGCTGTTGGTTCCGGGTCTCGGTTTTCAGCCTTCCGTCAAGCAGTTTAAGCGCAATATCTTCGAATGTTGTCTGTACCGTGTTTTCTTCTCCCAGCTCGGGCAGGACGCTGGAGATATATTTACTGAAAATGTTATTGGGGGAAAGGATTAAAATATTGTTTGAACTCAGGTTTGAGTTCAGCCCGTTGTAGAGCAGAAACGCAATCCGGTGCAGGGCGACAGAAGTCTTGCCGCTGCCCGCCACACCCTGTACGATCAGCAGTTCATTATCCGTGTCCCTGATAATGACATCCTGCTCTTTTTGTATCGTTTCGACGATGTAGCGCATTTTGGCGGAAGCTTTGCCGCGCAGCACTTCCTGCAGTATTTCATCGTTGATGCCGACACGGCAGTCAAAAAAGTACCGGAGCTCGGCGTCCTGAATTTTGTACTGCCTTTTCAATTTAACTTCGCCTGAGATTGTTCCGGCAGGGGCCTGATATGATGCTCTCCCCGGCTCATAGCGGTAAAATATGCTGGAAACGGGGGCGCGCCAATCGTAAACATAAAAATCGCCCTTTTTGGAGTCAACCACGTTGTGCAGCCCGATGTATATTTTTTCAGTGCCGGACAGTCCGTCTTCAAGAAAATCAAACCTGCCGAAATAAGGCGACAACAGCATTTTCCTGTATTTCCCGAGACGCTTCAATGTATTGCCGTAATTTGCGGACTGGCTGGCAAGTTCCGCAAGGTAATGGGTGATTTCTGTAAGCCTGGCGAAGTCGTTGGCAAAATGGACGGTATTTTCCCACATATCTTTTCTTAAAGCTGTCAGGCCGCTTTTTTGCTGGGACAGGGATCCGATCATGTTCTCTATTTCGTTTTTTAGAAAAGACAAGGTTTTTTCAAGGTAATTTCGCTCCTCACGGAGCTGTTCCTGGTATTCGCCCACGTGATCACATCCAGAACTGTTATTATAATAAAATGTTATTATATATCAACTGGATGATTTAGTAAACCCCCGGTGCGACATAGCGTGTCAAGGGGACGGTTCTCTTGACACGATCGTGTCAAGAGAACCGTCCCCTTGACACGTTTCCACAACGGAACCGCCCCAAGGGGCGGTTCCAGTTTAAAAAATAATGAAGGGGTAAGAACCTTACCCCTTTTTGTAGAAGAGACCTCAGAAGCACATACCTTCTTTTTGGACCCGCCCCCTGCGGGTTTCCAGGCAGGGGCATATATTTTCAGGAATATTTTCAATCTTGCAGGGACAGAAGAAATCCCCGTATTTCTCCTTCTTTTGGAGCAGGCCTTCCATGACCAGCTCCTTATCTTCATTAAATATATAGCCTTTTAGCCTGGCAAAGTTGTCCACCCGTTCCCTTATTTCCACTTCCGGATCCTGGGGGAATTTGCGAACCATTATTTCCGGGCTGAATGCCGTTATTTCAAGCTTCGCCCCGCATACCGGGCACAGCACAGTGCCTTTTTCTGCCGGCGGTTCCTTCGCCATAAAAGCTACCTGGCACACAGGGCACATAATTTTATTTGTCATTTTTCAGCGCCTCTTCAAAGTCATCAGGTTTATAACCCAGGATTACCTCTTCGCCGATTATAGTTAACGGAAAAAGCGCGTCGCCAGACAGATACCTGAGCTCCTGCAACGTTTTATCCTGTTCTTTTTCCTCCAGCAAATCAACCTCGATAAACTCGTAAGGTATTTGCTTTTGGGTAAAAAATTGCTTGGCTTTTTTGCACCAGGGACAGGTACTCAGGGCATAAAGTTTAACCATCAGTAACACCTCGCTTAATATGAATAGAAGAATTTATTGTACCAGGGGTAAAGCACTGAAATTTTAGCTAGCTCCTTTCAAGTATTCTAGATGATAAATATGTTTAAATTATTAATAAATTGTTAAAAATTTATTTTTATCAATAAAAAAAACCGCCCTAATTGAACTGACCCCAAAAAGCTAGACAAAATTTTATCAGGCGATTTTTAGAGAATGGGTTCTGTATTTAACAGGACTCATTCCTTTTAATTTGATCTTAATTCTACGGTTATTGTAGTAATCCAAATAA
>NZ_JBMGJC010000006.1:0-242863 GCF_048984525.1 Pelotomaculum propionicicum | reverse complement strand
TGCACGACCTCTACCAGGTAAAAACAGACTGCCTGGACCTGGGCGAAGGCATACTCATAGTCGTAGAAAACGACGAAAAGAAATGCTGCCTCTTCGTTGACGAAGTAATCGGCCAGCAGCAGATCGTGATCAAGGGGCTCTCCAGTTACTTAGGGCACGTCCAGAGCATATCCGGGTGCGCCATATTGGGAGACGGTGACATCAGCATGATCCTCGACATAGACGACCTGATCATGAGCGCCGAGCAAGTAAAGCACTGATGAGGCGTGGGACGTGGGATGTGAGACGTGAGACGTGAGAAGTGAGACATGAGAAATGAGACGTGGGTAATGGGACGTGAGACGTGATATTGCATGATATTCTCAAGGGTTATAGGACCTCAAAGGAATGCAGGATATACTCACGACTCACGACCCACGACTCACGACTAAGATGTGCGGCTTCAGCCGCTCAGCGGAATGGGGACACCCCTTTCTTACAGGCATTCCTGCATGCGAGGAATGTCCCCGGTTGGAATGGCGGGTTAAAACCCGCCCTACACGGAAATGAGACGTGTGACGATTTTTTCTGCAAATTTGTATCGTTACATGATACCAGACAGAGGAATGGGGACACACCTCTCTCACAGGCGATGTCCACGATTGGAATGGCGGGTTAAATCCCGCCCTACAAGATAATCAGGCGTGGGACGCGGGAATTGTAGGTGCGGCTTCAGCCGCACATCTTTGGCGGGATAAATCCCGCCCTACAAAGAAGAGAATAACTGCCAATATATGGAGGTGAGATATTTGAGTCTGAAAGAAAGGCTGGACACTGACCTTTTGGAAGAAGAATACGAGGAGGATGAGGACACCCAGGAGGACAAATTTTTAACCTTTGTCTTAAACGGAGAAGAGTACGGCATCGAGATCAGGCACGTGACCGAGATCATCGGCATCCAGAACATAACCGAGGTGCCGGACATGCCTCACTACATCAAGGGAGTCATAAACCTGCGGGGCAAAGTAATCCCGGTGATGGACGTGCGGCTGAGGTTCGGCGTAAAAGAGCGCGAGTACGACGACCGCACCTGCATCATCGTGATCAACATCGAAGAGCAGTCGGTGGGGATGATCGTGGACCGGGTATCGGAAGTGCTGGACATACCCAAGAGCGATGTGGAGCCGCCGCCAAAGGTAAAAAAAGGCGAGAGCAGCCGCTTTATCAAGGGCATGGGCAAGGTGGACGAGCGGGTCAAGATACTCCTCAACGAGTACCAGCTCCTCTTTGACTTTAATAAAGGGGAGGAACAGTAAATGGCTGCCGGCTGACACGACAAAAAAACAAAAACAGGAGAAAAGTGAAAGATGGCCTTTACTTATTTTTTCAGAGATCTTCATACACTCGAGCTGATTGTAAAACATGTGATCCCATCTGTCTCCGGTTTCAGTAAGGTCCGGGTATGGGACGCCGGCTGCGCCATGGGACCCGAACCATATTCACTGGCCATAATGTTTGCGGAAAATATGGGCCGTTTTGCTTTCAGGAATTTCCGCGTTGATGCCACTGACCTGGACGGCAGCAACCTTTTTGGGAAAATTATCAGCGATGGCGTGTACAGCGACGAAGAGCTGAAGCGGATCCCGAGGGAATTGTTCGCGAAATACTTTCAACCGGGTGCGAAGGAAGGCTCGCACAAAATCGATGATGTAATCAGGAGCAAGGTGTTTTACCAGAAGCACGACCTGCTCAGCCTCAAACCGGCGGGGAGCGGTTATAACCTGATCCTGTGCAAAAATGTGCTGCTGCATTTTCAGCCGGCAGAGCGGGTTGAAGTAATCAGGATGTTTCACGGGGCACTGGCGCCGGGCGGTTATTTCGCAACTGAACAGACGCAAAAAATGCCGCCCGAAACCGCCTGCCTGTTTGAACAGGTGGCGGCTGACGCGCAGCTGTTTTGTAAATTAGAGCTGAAGCATTGAAAATCATATGCCTTGAGAGCAACCCCCAAATATACAGCTGCCGGTCTTACCTGGTGCTGGGCAGCTGGAACCGCCTGGAAGACATAAACACCCTTGTGGATATCGGAGCCGACGGTTATATCATTAAACAAATCAGTAAAACATCCACAGGGGTGGGCAAAAGGCCTGTTGAGCAGGTAATCATAACACATGGGCACTTTGATCATGCCGGGGGCCTTGGGCAGGTGAAAGAGGCATACAAACCCATGGTGTATGCCAATGCGAGGAGCGAGGAAGCAGACAGGATTATTTCAGACGGCGAGATTATCCGGATGGGAGACAGGGATTTTGAAGTTATATATTCGCCAGGTCACTCCAACGACTCTATCTGCCTGTACTGTCCCCAGGACAAGGTCCTCTTTTCAGGTGACACGCCTTTGCAAATCAGGACACCGGGAGGTTCATATTCAGCGGGATTTGTAAAATCTCTAGAAAAAATAGCGAGCCGGGATATCAGGGTTATTTATTCCGGACATGACCAGCCAATCACGGAAAACGTGGGCGAGATGATCAGATACACTCTGGTCAATGTAAATAAAAGCAAGATAGTATCATAAATTCAACAGAACAAAGGAGGTCAAAAAATTGAAATTGAAGATTGGGCAAAAAGTCAGTGCAGGGTTTGCCGTTGTGATGGTACTGCTCCTTGTGATCAGCCTGACGGCAATTTTGTCGACAAGGTCGATCTCCAAAGAAGTAAAAGAGATTTCCCAGATTAACGGGCAGCTCTCCCTGCAAAAAGACATCGACAGCGAGTTCAACAGCGCTGTCGCGGGAATTCGCGGTTATATAGCTTATGGTACAAGCAAGTTTAAAGATGAATACAACGCATCTATGAGCAAGGTTATGGATTCGGAGAACAAGCTTCTGGCCGCGGCAGGTCCGGACAAAAAAGCCGAAGTGCAGAAGCTGATTGAGGTAACCAATACATACAACAAGAGCATTACGGGTGAACTTATGCCGGCCGTTGAAAGACAGTATCAGGGGGATCCTTCTGCGGCGGCGGAGGTTTCCCGTGTAGCCGGCTTACTGGTACCGGTTACAAACCAGCAAAAAGAAATTGTGAACAATATGGTTGCCAACAACCAGAAACTGTTTGAGGAAAGCATCGGCGCTGCTGATAAGGGAACATCAAGGGTTATCGTAACCACTTTAATCTTCAGCATCATAGCCCTTCTGTTAGGTTTCGGCCTGAGCTTCTTCATCGCCAGATCGGTTAACAGCATTATCAAAGCATTGCTTGGTGAGAGCGATAAGCTGATTGAAGCGTCCAAGGAAGGCAAACTTGACGCGCGTGGAGATGTGTCAAAAATTGATCCTGAATTTCAGGGTATCATTCACGGCATGAACGATACCCTGGATGCGGTAATCGGGCCGCTGAACGTGGCGGCCGAGTATATTGACCGGATTTCCAAGGGCGACACGCCTCCCAAGATCACCGATGAGTATAAGGGTGACTTTAACGAAATCAAGAACAACCTGAACACTTGCATCGATACGATCAGCGTGCTTGTGGATGAAGTGGGCGTGGTTATTGGCGCCGGAGCCGAAGGCAAACTTGACCAGCGGGCGGACGCCGACCGTACGGGTGGCGTGTGGCGCAAGATCCTGCGCGGCGTCAACGCGGCTATGGACGGGGTAATCGGACCGCTGAACGTGGCTGCCGAGTATGTGGACAGGATTTCCAAGGGAGAAATACCGCCTGTAATCAGCGACGAATACAAGGGCGACTTCAACGAGATTAAAAACAACCTCAACGTACTGATTGACGTCACCGCCGCGGACAAGGCGCGGCAGGAAGAAATGCTGCGGATCAAGGGAGCGGTGGAAGCTTCCGGCGCGCCGATCATCATCACCGACAAGAAAGGGGTCAAGATCCTTTCACAGAACAAGGCATTTAACGACCTCTTCGGGTACAGCATGGACGCGATCAACGCCGCCGGCGGACTGCCCGCCATCTTTGTCAACGCCGCGGACGGCCGCGACTGCTGGAAGAGCATCATGGCAGGCAAGACCTGGAGCAACGAGCTCGAGCTGCGCACCCGCGACAACCGGATCATACCGGCCGTTCTGAACAGCGACGCGGTAAAGAACGAAAAGGGAGAAATTATCGGCTGCTTCGGCATCATCAACGACATCATCGAGCAAAAAACAGTATTGAACGCGGTGCATGAACTGGTGAAAAAAGCGAAGGAGGGGGACCTCTCGGCGCGTGCCGCGGTGGAAGCCAGCGGAGACTACAAAGTCCTGGTCGACGGTATCAACCAGATGCTCGACGCGATCATCGAGCCGATGAATGTGGCGGCGGAATACATTGAGCGGATCGCCAGCGGCGATACGCCGCCCAAGATCACCGACGAATACAAGGGTGACTTCAACGAGATCAAGAACAACCTGAACACCTGCATCGACACCATTGGCGTGCTTGTGGATGAAGTAGGCGTGGTTATAGGCGCGGGCGCCGAAGGCAAACTGGACCAGCGGGCCAACGCCGACCGTACAGGCGGCGTGTGGCGCAAAGTCCTGCGCGGCGTTAACGCGGCCATGGACGGGGTAATCGGGCCGTTGAACGTGGCGGCGGAATATATTGAAAGGATCGCCAAGGGCGATATACCGCCGAAGATCACCGAAGAATACAAGGGCGACTTCAACGAGATTAAGAACAACCTGAACACATGTATCGATGTCATGAACGGGCTGCTGAAGGAAACCGATGACCTGATCGCGGCGGTAGGTGAAGGCAGGCTCGAAGCCCGCGGCAACGCGGCGGCCTTTAACGGTGACTGGGGCAGGATGGTCGGCGGTATGAACGGGATGATGGATGCGGTAGCCAGACCTGTAGACGAACTGGTAGCCGTAATGGGCCGCATGGCGGTTAACGATTACACCACCAATATGACCGGTGACTATGCCGGCGCCTGGCACGACCTGAAAGACAGCACCAACAAGGTGCACGGTCAGTTTGTCAGGATCCATGAGATTGTCGATAATATAAGCAGGGGCAGTTTGATCGACCTCGACGGCTTGAAGAGAGTCGGCAAGAGAAGTGAAAACGACGAGATGATCCCCACCCTGGTCAGGATGATGGAGGCAATCCAACACCTGGTTGAAGACGCCAACATGCTGGCCGACGCCGCGGTGGAAGGCAAGCTGGACACCAGGGCTGACGCCGGCAGGCACAGCGGTGACTTCCACAAGGTGGTCGAGGGCGTTAACAAAACCCTTGACGCGGTTATCGGGCCGTTGAACGTGGCCGCGGAATATATCGACCGTATTTCCAAGGGAGATATCCCGCCCAAGATCAACGAGACCTACCACGGCGACTTTAACGAAATCAAGAACAACCTGAACACCTGTATTGACTCTATTAACGGCCTGGTGCAGGAAGTGGACGGCCTGATCAAAGCGGTCGGGGAGGGCAACCTGGAAGCACGGGGCAACGCGGCGGCCTTTACCGGCGACTGGGGCAAACTGGTTGGCGGCATGAACGGCCTGATGAAAGAAGTGGCGGAGCCGGTTGAGGAACTGATGGCAGTCCTGCGCCAGTTCGCGGTCAACGACCTCAGCAAGAGAATGGACAAGGACTACGCAGGCATCTGGAATGATCTCAAACAAGCCACAAATGAGGTGCACGGGCGCCTGACAAATATTCGGAACACAATAATCAAAGTAAGCAAGGGCGACCTGAGCGACTCCGAACTGTACAACAGGGTCGGGCGCAGAAGTGAGAAAGACGAACTGGTGCCCGGCTTTATCAGGATGCACGCCGCCATCCAAAAACTGCTGGACGACGCCAACATGCTGGCCGGGGCGGCGGTGGAAGGCAAGCTCGGCGCCCGCGCCGACGCCAGCCTGCACGAGGGCGGCTACCGGATGATTATAGAAGGCGTAAACAAGATGATGGACGCCGTGATCAACCCGATCAACGAGTCGGCGGACTGCCTCAAGGCGATGGCCGAAGGCAACCTCGACGTCAGGATGACGGGAACTTACCAGGGCGACCACGCCATAACCAAAAACGCCCTTAACACCACTTTGGAGGCACTTAACGATATTATTAAGAAAGAAGCAGTCAGGTGCCTGCAGGAAGTTGCCAGAGGAAACCTCGACGTTGAAGTTACCGGCAATTACAAAGGTGACTACGCAATTATCAAGGACGCGCTCAATACTACAATCAGCGACCTGAACGAGACACTGGGCCAGGTTTCCATAGCCATCGAACAGGTTAACACCGGGGCGCAGCAGGTTTCCGACTCCAGCCAGGCCCTGTCCCAGGGCGCCGCTGAGTCAGCCAGCACAATGGAAGAGATCACTTCCTCCATGCAGCAGATGAACGCCCAGACCAAGCAGAACGCGGAGAACGCCACCCAGGCCAACCAGCTTTCAGTTGAGGCCAGGGCTAACGCCGAGCGGGGCAACGAGCAGATGGCCCAGATGGTAAACGCCATGGCGGACATCAACGAGTCGGCCTCCAGTATTTCAAATATCATCAAGGCCATCGATGAAATCGCCTTCCAGACCAACCTGCTGGCTCTGAACGCCGCAGTGGAAGCCGCCCGCGCCGGCAAGCACGGCAAGGGATTCACCGTGGTGGCGGAGGAAGTGAGAAATCTCGCCCAGCGGAGCGCTAAAGCTGCTAAAGAAACAGCAGAAATGATCGAAGGATCTATTAAGAAGACCGAGATCGGGACCAAGATTGCGGAAGACACTTCCAAAGCGCTGGAAGAGATCGTGATGGGTTCGGCCAAGGTGACCGACCTGATTAGTGAGATTGCCTCCGCTTCCAAGGAGCAGGCTCAGGGTATCGAGCAGATTAATGAGGGGCTGAGCCAGGTCGACCAGGTTACCCAGCAGAACTCGGCCAGCTCGGAAGAGCTCGCGGCTGCCAGTGAAGAGATGTCGAGCCAGTCAGAAATGGTCAGGCAGATGCTGGCCAAGTTCAAGCTCAGGCGGCAGGGCGCGGGAGCAGCGGCTGTTCACCAGAACATGGGGCAGCTGCAGCTGGCCACGAAAAAATCCGGGCGCGCGGCCCAGAAAATGGCCGCCGTGGCCTCTGGCGGGGGCAGGTCCAAGCCCCAGGAAATAATATCGCTGGACGACGTGGACTACGGTAATTTCTAAGAATTAGCGCATTGTCTACAAATACATTATGCAAATCCATGGTTTTGAAACCAGCAGCCCATTGAGACGTAAGACGTGGGACGTGAGAATCGTAGGTTCGGCTTCAGCCGAACAAAATGGTCGGATAAATCCGACCCTACAAGGAATACAGGATATACTCACGACTCACGTCTCACTTCCAATGACCCAAATGCCAGGCTGATTTAACACCATGGAGACCTTGTCTATAACCTGAGATGAGCGCAGATAGCTTTGCTATCTGCCTCATCCTTACGGGGGGATGGTGGTTTATGGAAGCCCTAAGGCTAAACGACGAAGAATTCAACCTGATCAGCAGCCTTGTCTACAATAAGTTTGGCATTAAACTGGGTGAACAAAAGAGGGCACTGATCATCGGCCGGCTGCAAAAAGTCCTGCACGCCGGTGGTTTTTTGAATTTTAAAGATTACTACAACCATGTTGTCAGTGAGCCGAGCGGCAAAGCCCTGCTCACACTGGTGGATAAAATCTCAACCAACCACACTTTCTTTTTTCGTGAAAATGAGCATTTTGACTTTTTTTCCGGGCACGTCCTGCCGAATATTATTAGAGAGAACCAAAACAGGTCCAAGGTTTCTATCAGGATTTGGTGCGC
Source organism: Pelotomaculum propionicicum (assembly GCF_048984525.1). Lineage (GTDB taxonomy): Bacteria > Bacillota > Desulfotomaculia > Desulfotomaculales > Pelotomaculaceae > Syntrophopropionicum > Syntrophopropionicum propionicicum_A. Next base: position 235,108 of record NZ_JBMGJC010000006.1, on the reverse strand, counting down.
CGGCTGCTCATCCGGCGAGGAGCCTTATACCCTGGCCATGGTTTTAAGCGAGTTTTTTAAAAGCGATCTTAAAGATGTTGACATAGGCATCCTGGCCACGGATATTTCCGTCAGCGCCCTGGAAAAAGCGATGGCCGGCATATACCCGGCAGAGAGGATGGAACTGGTTCCCCCGGCTTACCGGCAGAAGTATTTCAAATCTTTAAAAGACGGCAACTGGGAGATCAAGCCAAACCTGAAAAAGATGGTCCTTTTCCGACGTTTAAACCTGATCCGCCCGGATTTTCCCTTTAAAGGCCTGTTTAATCTGATATTCTGCCGCAATGTAATGATTTACTTTGATAAAGAAACACAGCGGGACCTTATCAGCAGGTTCCACCGGTATACGGAGCCCAATGGATTTCTTTTTATCGGCCACTCTGAGACGCTGGACCGCTCGACGGGCTTGTATAAATATATAATGCCTTCCATATACCAAAAAAAGTAGCATTCAGCAGGCTACCCAAAGACATGCTTAATAACAGCCGGGAGTGATGACATAATGAGGAAGATTAGAGTGCTGGTAGTTGATGATTCCGCGCTGGTCAGGGACATTTTATCTCAGGGGTTGGCCAAGGATCCTCACATAGAGGTGGTGGGCACAGCATCTGACCCTTATGTGGCGAGAGATAAAATAGTACAGCTGAAGCCGGATGTGCTGACTCTTGATGTTGAGATGCCAAGGATGGACGGTGTTGAGTTTTTACGCAGGCTGATGCCGCAGTATCCCCTGCCGGTAGTAATGGTAAGCGCCCTGACTAAGAAAGGTGCGGCCATCACCCTGGCGGCCATGGAGGCCGGTGCTGTGGAAGTGGTAACCAAGCCCAGTACCGATATAGCCCGCGGTTTAACCGCCATGCTGGGCGATTTGCGGAATAAGGTCAAAATTGCGGCGTCTGTCAACGTCAGCGCCTGGAAAACAAACCAGAGGACTTCACTGAAACCTACTAAAATAGACAACCACGCCCTGGCTGAGTCGACGGATAAAGTTATTGCAATCGGGGCTTCAACAGGAGGCACCCAGGCCATACGCCGGATCGTACAGAGCTTTCCATCAACAATGCCCGGAGTGGTTATCGTTCAGCATATGCCCGCGGGGTTTACCCAGCATTTTGCTGAAAGCCTCGACAGTGTCAGCAGGATGGAGGTAAAGGAAGCAAAAACCGGGGACAGGGTTATGCCCGGCCGGGTATTAATCGCGCCGGGCGGTTTCCACATGAGAGTGCGCCGGTCCGGGGGTATATACCAGGTGGACTGCCAGAAGGGAGAAAATGTAAACGGGCACTGCCCGTCGGTCGAGGTGCTTTTCCAGTCGGTGGCTAAATACGTGGGAGCCAATGCCATAGGGGTAATGCTTACCGGAATGGGCGGTGACGGGGCACAGGGCATGCTCGCCATGCGCCAGGCCGGCGCCAGGACCATGGCCCAGGATGAGGCCACCTGTGTAGTATTCGGTATGCCGAAAGTGGCATACCAGCTGGGCGGTGCGGAATGCCTGGCGCCGCTAGACAGTATTCCAAACAAGATTATGAAATGCCTCAGTGTGGGGTCAGGCTCTTGACTTATTTGAAAGTGAGTTATTAAATAATTAAAAACTAAACCAGCTGGGGAACCTTTTCCATTAGTTTTAAAAATTCCTCATACAAGGGCAGTTCCAGCCTGTCGTAATAAATGATGGAATGGCCGCAGTAGACGCATCCCTTAAGTAAATTACTGCCACGGAAGTTGTAATGGCCGTATACACGGCAGAAGTACGGGCGGACATGGTAGATGGAACAGCGGTCGCCTTCCTGGAAGGGACAATGTCCCTCTATATCCCCCCAGATTTTAACCACCTTGTTATTTGAGAAATCAACAAACTTCCTGATGCAGGACTCATCTTTGACAAATCTTCTAATGTTTTGCAGTTCCAGCGGGTAAACCCGCAGCTTGGATGCTTTACGGCAGCACTCGCCGCAGGCCCCGCAGGCCTGTTTTGTCGGCTGCAGCGCCGCGTCCAGCGACTCGTAAAATTCCGCCAGGTCATTTAGCAACGATTCCACACAGCACCACCTCCATGTGGTGTTTTTCTATCTTTAATGGTACCACATGATGGTGAAAATTGAAACGAATTACATTGCAGAATTTTCAGACATATTTCGCCCTTAAATATTTATTTCAAATGAATCTGTCTAAAGGATCTAGTGGACCATATCGTCTTTGTCCCTGGCTGCCTGCAGGAGGTTTTTTTCTATTTGTTCCAGCATCTCGCCCATAAGTTTTTTGGTAACGTTCTTGAATTCACCTGGCTGGTACTGCGGCGGTTTTGGCCCGTCTTCCGGATTATCCGGAACCCGCTTTGCTTCGTCAGTTTCGGGAATGGCGCTTACAATAGGCTGCACCGTGTCTGATCCCGCCATGGATTTTGCCGTCAGCCCCCCAAGCTGGCGGATGCAGTCCGCCGGCGCGCACTTTAAAAGGTCCAGGGCTGCAAAGACGTCTCTTGCCGCATCGCAGGTTATGACGCAGGCCTTTGTTTCCAGGGTATTCCCGATTTTGTCGTTTTCAACCCAGCCGTTAAAGCCGACCCGCTCGACGAGCCGGCCGGGTATCGCATTAATAACAGTATTAATCGCGGTCAGAGCAATTTGCCTGATCAGGTCCAGGTAAAAAGCGTCATACTCCCGCTCTCCCATTTCAGCCGGGACTAACGCCCCAGATTCCTTGTTATAGCTGTAGCTGACAGCGCGGGGCAGATCGTAATAGGCAGGCAGCAGGCAATCAATAACCAGCTGTTTTTCACCCGGCAGATAGGCAGCGTCAAAGTAAAGGTTAATTGAATCCGGCAGGTTTATTCCATGCAGGGCTATCCTGGCAAAGCTCCGGACAGCGGCGGGATCCCCCTTTTCAAAATTAAGCTGCAGTTCTTCAACCTTGCTGTTATAGGCTGACTGCCCGGCCAGGTAAACGCCTCTTTCTTTTTCATGAGTAGCGCGCCCGGCTTCTTTTCCTTCTTCATACTGCTTTGTTTTCAGGTCGTAAGCCGCTTTGGCGTCGTTTTCTTTTTGCATCCGCGCGTTTTTTACAGAGGGGAAAAGCAGTTCAGAAAAAAATCTTTTTTGCGGCACGCCTTTTTCCCTGGCTACCAGGTTGTACCGGGGAGCGGGATTTTTATATACAAAAGGCGGGTAAGGTTTGTCATTATACAGGGACGCCCAGTTCACATCAGCCCCGGCGGAGAGGTTGTCCCTGATTATGTTTTTACAATCTTTCAGAAAGATTTCCGATTGTCTTGTTTCAAATTCGGCCAGCTCATTTAAGTCATCAAGGCTGTCTCTTTCCCGCCGGGTCTTCTCCAGCCTTTCGCGGCGGGCCAGCTCGGCCTGCGTCCGGATATGTGTTTCCGGCAGCGATTCACCTTCAATTCCTTCTATTACATCTATGACCTTTAGATCATTCTCTTTGTGCACCGATCTCCCACCTCGACTAATAATTTAACACAAAATCCATTATTAAGATATAACACTTCCTTATTGTTGGCAAATCATTTTAGCTTAAACATTGCTTTGATAATTGAATAAACATACCTTGCCGCCGCTGCTGCCAGAAACGGCGTGATTATTAACTGACGAGGCATGCGGCAGGTATGTTTTTGTGTTAAAATACGGGTATTACTTAAAAGCAAGGTGTTTTGGAATTGATAGAAGGACCGGGAGAGGAACGTTCCTATCGTTGGCTTATAGGGCTTGTAAATTTTTTTCTCAGCTTTGCCACCCAGGGATCTATAATTTTTATACCGCTGCTGGGGGTTGATCTGGGGGCCTCGGACTTTCAGGTAGGTCTGGTCGGCGCCGTCTACGGCACTGCATTTTTGTCGTCTTCTCTATATTCAGGCTGGAAGTCCGATCGCCTGGGCAGGCTTGTTTTTGTGCGGTGGGGTCTCTTAATCAGCAGCGCGGCTTTTGCCGCCCAGCTTCTTGCCGATAGTGTCCTGGTATTGATGCTGGTGCGTGGCGCGGTGGGATTTTCCCTGGGCATAGCGACCGCCGCTATAATTGCCTATGCTTTTGAGGCCGGCATAGACATGGGCAAATACAGTTCATACGGATCGCTGGGCTGGATTTTCGGCGCCCTGGCGGGGGCTCTGGTGGCTGACATCCAGCTGCTCTTCTGGCTCAGTTTTATATTCTGCCTGCTGGGGTTCCTTATATCGCTGGCTTTTCAAAAAACACCACTGTATAATTTTGCCAAACCTCCGAACCTGTGGCGGGTGCTCCGCAGGGATTACAGGGTTTACCTGTCTGTGTTCCTGCGCCACCTGGGCGCCACCGCGGTGTGGATCATACTGCCGCTCTATCTGGCTTCACTGGGTTTGGACAAGTTTTGGATCGGCCTTTTGTGGGTAATCAACTTTGCCGTGCAGTTCCTGGTCATGCGTATCTTAGGGGGGTTTTCCGAGTATAAGATATTTTTCTACGGCCAGCTTCTTTCTGTGCTGGTATTCTCCGCCATGGCCTTTTTGACAGGGCGGACGCACCTGGTCATCATCATGGCGCTTTTAGGAGTGGCCTGGTCCTGTCTTTATGTCGGCGCTTTGCTGATTGTCCTGCGGAGCGGGGAAGAGAAAGGGACGTCCGGAGGAATTTTTCAAGCTACCCTGAATTTGTGCAGTGCCCTCGGGCCGTTTCTTGGAGGTATTATCGCCCAGGGATGGGGTTACCGCGGGGTGTTGTTTTTTGCCGCCGCGCTGGGCCTGGCGGGGATGTTTGCCGCCGTGCCGTCCAGGCAGGGCAGTCCTGGCACCAGTGGCTGAAGATTTCGGGGGAAAACATATATCACAAGATTTACAAGATTTTAAAGATTAACAGGATTTGTAAAAATATTATTTATAATGCAATGTTGCAACTTTAAGATTGCCATGTAATATTTTTTACCAATTAAATAAAAAAAATATGGGCCTTTATCTTTAGATTATCTGCCAAATCCGTTACTCCACTAACTTAGTTATTTGATATAATAATTAATCTTGTTAATCCTGTTTAATCTAGTTAATCCTGTGAAAATTTCTTTTACTATCATTTAGAATCAAATCCTTCCAGCATGGCCCTTACGTTCTTGCCCAGCACCTGGTGGTTGTAGCCGCCTTCGAGCACGGCAAAAAACCTGCCGCCGCAGTAATTGCGCGCATGGCTGGAAATCATGCCGCCCATAGTGTGGAAGTCCTCTGTCGAGTAGATCAATCCCCAATCGGACTTATGCTTGTCAAAGCCTGCTGAAACCGCGATTAAATCGCATTCGCGGTTAATGCTCAGAAATTGTTTCAGGCCTTCCACATTGTAGACGTGGTAGTATTTAACGTCATAGTCATCTTCGAAAATATTGTCAGTGCCGTCACCAAAATGGAGGTCCGTGTCCACAATGAGGACCTTTTTTGCCGCTCCCTCAGCGCGGATTTTCTCCACCGCTATGGCAACGTTATTAAACCAGCAAAAGCCCCAGCACGAGTCCCTGCCGGCATGGTGGCCCGGCGGCCGGATCAGGGCGAAAGCGGGGTCACCACGCATGGCCATTTGCGCCGCCATGATTGCTCCACCCGCGGAAAACAGGGCGACTTCATAGAGTGTGTCCCGTTGTTTCACCCAATCCAGGTGAGCCTGGCTGTGTACGAGCAGGATATCTTTTTCAGCCGCCGGGTGCGGCACTGCAAATTCGTAGCGGCCTTTCAGCTCATCCACGATACAGTCCATCCTGCCTGCCGCGGCGGCCGGGTCGTAATCATACACGCTGCGGAACAAATCATGAAAAACCACCCTCATTTTTCCACCCCCCGTTTGAAGTGATAATAACACAGGAAAAAGTGTATTTCAATCAGTATTCAGATTAATTAGAAATATCCCGATATTATAATTAATGAATGATGGTTTATCCAAAAGGAATTTTTGTTATGTTTGACGAATTTGGGAGTAATTGAATGTTTTTCCACGAAGCTTGTTAAACTTCATGACATTCAGGAAGGAGGTTTTTAAGCTGAGGGTAGAGCAAAGAGTATGGACCAAGGCCGGCGGCTGGACACGGCAAACTGCAGAAGTAAACGACCTGTGCGCACAGCTGGTTTTGCTTTTTGGATGCAGGAAAGCTTTTGGACACAGCGAATTCTTTCAGGAAATTAAAGATTTATATCCGGACGCATATATAATGGGCTGTTCCACCGCCGGCGAGATTTCAGGCACCAGGGTGCTGGACAACTCGCTGGTAAGCACGGCCGTAGAGTTTAAGCATACAAAACTATACGGTACAGAAATAAAACTGAGCGAAGTGAAAAACAGTTTCCAGGCGGGTGTATTACTGGCCCAATCCATACCCAAAGGGGACCTGTCCCACCTCTTTGTGCTTTCCGACGGTTTAGCGGTAAACGGCAGCGAACTGGTAAAGGGTTTAATGTGCTGTCTGCCCGAAAATGTGGCTGTTACAGGCGGCCTGGCCGGAGACGGCAGCGATTTTAACGAGACGCTGACTTTTTTAAATAAACCTCCGCAAAAGGATACGGTTGCCGTAATAGGTTTTTACGGAGACCGTTTAAAAATCGGATACGGTTCCGTAGGAGGCTGGGATCCCTTTGGCCCGGAGCGCCTGATTACCAGGTCTGACGGGAATGTTTTATATGAAATGGACGGACGTTCGGCACTGGAGCTGTACAAGGTGTACCTGGGCGAACACGCTGCCGGCCTGCCTGCGACAGGCTTGCTTTTCCCTCTGAGCATCCGCGTAAAAGAACACGAAAAAGGCCTGGTCCGTACCATTTTATCAATAAACGAGGAAAAACAGAGCCTCACCTTTGCCGGTGATATGCCCGAGGGCAAATATGCCCGTTTAATGAAAGCCAATTTTGACCGGCTAATCGACGGGGCCACTGAGGCGGCTAAAAACAGTTTCGAAGCTGCCGGTTCAGTATCCCCTGAACTGGCGATCCTGATCAGCTGTGTGGGACGAAAACTTCTTCTAAAACAGAGGACTGAGGAAGAAGTCGAGGGAGTCAGGGATATCCTGGGCGCCGATACTGTCCTGGCCGGGTTTTACTCTTACGGAGAAATCTGTCCTTTTACTTTTGGCGCCAGCCCTGAACTGCATAACCAGACCATGACTGTCACCACATTCCGGGAGGAGTAGGATGTGAACCAGATTCACAATTTATTAAGGCGCCAGCTCAAACAGCATTTCGGCGATAACTTTCTGGTGCCCGGGGAGTGGCAGAGTTTTATTAATGCGGTAAATGACGCCTACCGGGAATCAGATGCCGATCGCAGTATGCTTGAGCGTGCCCTCGATTTAAGCTCCCAGGAACTGCTCCAGGCCAATTCTGAAATGCGGGCTGTGATCATGTTTTTTCCGGACGTGTTTCTATGGATCGATTATGAAGGGACAGTACTGGATTACAAAGCGGGCAGCACCACTAACCTTTCCTTAATCGGAAGCATGGTTGGGAAAAAAATTCAGGATATCAGCCTGGAATTTGTCGGGGAGAAGTTTTATGAAGCTATCCAGCAGATAAAAGAAAATGGGACCGCTACAAGTATTGAATACCAGTTTTTGATGGAAGGCATTAAAAAATTTTTCGAAGCCAGGCTGCTGCCTTTGCTCAGCAATAAAATTTTTGTTGTAATCAGGGATATTACTGAACGCAAACTGGCTGAAGAAAAGCTGCAGGAAAGTGAAAAACACCTTCGCACTATTTTAGACTCTATCCACAGCGGAGTGGTGTTAATAGACGAGGAATCTCATGTAATAAAAGATGTAAACAGAATGGCCATAGAAATAATCGGCCTGCCAAAAGAAAAAATTATCGGTTCACGCTGCCACAGGTATATCTGTCCGGCCGAAGAAAATAAATGCCCCATAACCGACCTGGGACAAAAGGTAGACCATGCGGAGCGCACCATGATCAGGTTTGACGGCAAACCTTTACCTATTATCAAAACTGTGAGGAAATTAACTTTAAGCAACCGCAGTTACCTGCTGGAGAGCTTTATCGATATTACAGAAAGAAAGAATATGGAGGAACAGCTTCGTCACCTGAGCCTGCACGACGCCCTCACGGGGCTTTACAACCGAGTTTACTTTGAAGAGGAAATGCGCCGCCTGGAAAGCGGGCGCTATAACCCGGTAGGGATAGTCCTGTGTGACGTGGACGGGCTGAAGCTGGTGAATGACACCCTGGGGCATGAGTCCGGAGACATTTTGCTTATAGAAACAGCTAATGTCATTAAAAAAGCCATGCGGCAGGGTGACATGGTAGCCAGGATAGGCGGCGATGAATTTGCCATACTGCTCCCGAACAGTGACGTGGCTGATGTTGAAAGTATTTGCGCCAGGATCCGGGATTCGATTAACACCTTCAACGCGAACAGTGCAGGCTTTACTTTAAGCCTGTCCCTGGGATATTCTGTTGCTGACGCGTCTCCAAACGATATGGGCAGCCTTTTTAAAGAAGCTGACGACAATATGTACCGGGAGAAAATGCTGCACAGACAGAGCGCCAGCAGCACTATTGTAAAAACTCTCATGAAGGCGCTGGAGGCAAGGGACTTTATTACGGAGGGCCATGCGGACAGGCTGCAAAGGCTGGTAGAATCTATGGCCGGGAGAATTGGCATAAATAATAAAGGAGTTGCCGACCTGTGCCTGCTGGCCAAGTTCCACGATATCGGCAAAGTGGGCATACCGGACCGGGTCCTTTTTAAGCCGGGTCCTCTGACGCCCGAAGAGACCAGGGTAATGAAACAGCATTGCGAGATTGGTTACCATATTGCCCAATCGGCTTCGGTGCTGATGGATATCGGCGAATGGATCCACAAACACCATGAGTGGTGGAATGGCAAAGGCTATCCCCTGGGGCTGAAAGGAGAAGAGATCCCGCTGGAATGCCGTATTTTGTCTATTGCGGACGCTTATGACGCCATGACCAGCGACCGCCCCTACCGGGCAGCCATGCCCCATGAAAGAGCTGTCGCGGAGATAAAAAGGTGCGCGGGCACCCAGTTTGATCCCAATTTGGTCCCGTCCTTCCTGGAGATACTGGAAAGAGAAAATATTTAATTCAAATATATAAAAGTCCCGGATTTTCACGCCAGGGATTTACTTGTGTTTTGACTTATATGGCTTGTCTGGGGGGTATATTAGGGCATGAATGAGATGGAGGAGGCAATCCGCCTGTATTACCAGGGGGATATATTAAGAGCGGAAAGGATTTTAAAGCGTCTGGTTGAATCAGAGCCTGAAAATATTAACGCCTGTATAAGACTGGCCGAGATTGAAAAAGAACTGGACAAACTGGAGGAAGCGGAAGAAGTTAACTTAAAAATCGCCGCAATTTACGAAAAAAATGGCGGTTACGAAGACTGCCTGGATATTTTAGACAGAATAAAACCACAGTTTTTACTGGATATATTTTTGCCGCTGAGGGGGAGATGCCTATTTCACCTTGGCCGTTACAGTGAAGCGCTCAGCGATTTTCTTCAATCACCCTGGGACAGCCAGACAAAGTTTTATGAGGGTAAATGTTACTTTTATTTAGGAAATTACGATGATGCTTTAAAGACATTCAAAGAGATATTTTCGGAAACGTCAAGCAGGGAAGAGTTGTATCTTTCTCACTACTGGATCGGAAAGTCACTGTACGGCCAGGGCAATATAGAGGACGCTATCGCTTGTTTCAACAGCTACATCCCCAGTTATCCCAAAGAAAAGCAGGTGTATCTCGACCTGGCCATATGTTATCTTAATATCCGGAACTTTGACAAAGCGAAAAAAAGTCTGGCCAAGTACAGAAGATTAGGCGGAAGCACGGACGTGGTGTACTTTTATACCGGACTTATTTGCTATAACCAGGAAGATTATATGGGAGCGATTGCAAACCTGGATAAAACGTCTCTGGACGACCAGTCGCTCCACTGGAAAGGGATGGCTTTTTACCAGCTTGCCCGGTATGAAGAAGCCCTGGAGAGCTTCAGCCAGGCTTCAAAGAGCCAGGCTAAACCACTTTATCTTAAAATGATGGGCAATGCGAACTTAAAGATGGGGAATTTTTTTGAAGCGAAATTTTGCTACGAGAAGGCGCTGGACCTTGATCCCTCTGATGAAGACATTAAAAGGCTGATTTATGTAACGGAAAGCCTGTTATAAACAGAAATAGCCCCCTTTGTGAGAGGGCTATCTGACTTTAAATATATATGTTGTTTTTCCGGCCCTTTTTTTTGTTCGGATCATATATTTCAAATCTTCCCGAAAAACTTTCAAGATTGTATTCGACCAGCGGCGCGGACTTATTCATGCGCTCCATCTTGTCCAGGCGCATTTTTGTCACCGCGTTGCCGTATTCATTTCGTTTTCTGTCCACATGCGATTTGTGTTTGCTCATGTTATTAGTATATTCAAGCAGCGCGGGATCATTCATTAACCAAGAGGCAAATAGCTCCTGTTATATTTAGGCAGGGGCTTTGTACTTTTACGCTTTAGGGACGCTGTTGGGATCAATTAAAGCTTTTATTTTACTTGATTTTTTATTAAAATATTTTAATCAGGCTTATATTTTTTGACGCCGGGGCTATGAAAGGAAACACGGCGATTTTGAAGAATAAGAAACTATGAGCTGCGAAGATTAAGAAACTGTCATGATTTTCGAGGTGTTAAAATGTATAAATACAAAGTGGTGGCGAAAATCGTGGAGATCAGGGGCGAAGGGAAATGCTCCTACGGCCATAAAATTGGAGACACTTTTGAATTTGCGGAGTACACGCCGGGCGGGCTGTGCCAGTTCGCCTATGATTCCCTGCGCTCGGCGGTGGCGGCGCTTCTTTACGGAGGCAGTTTTCCCTGGATGGAGGACAGTAGCGTTACAACCTGGGCCTGCCCCGACCCGGACCGGCCTGTTATCTTTGAACTAACAAGGATCCCTGTTTGATTGACATATACAATCAAGGATATTAATTTTTTATGGAGGTGCCTGACATGCCAATTTTTGAGTACAAATGCAACGATTGCGAAAAGGTTTTTGAAATTCTCCACCTGCCCGGCCATAACAGTGAAAAAAAATGTGCCTGTGGAAGCACTAATTTAACAAAGCTCATCTCCGCTCCCTTTTTGCCGAGTTCCGTGGGGAAACCCGCCAACGACACCAGCTGCCCGGGCTGCGACAGCACAGCCGCTAAAGCCTGCCCCGGGTCAAACGCCTGCGGTGTTCCAGGCGCCTGCGGCAATTGATATTTTTCACAAAGAGTAATAGCCCCTGGCCATTACTCTTTTTTGTAAAACCACCGGAAAATTTCCTCTGTCCAAACTGGGGGTAGTATATTGGATCTCATGGTGTGGCCGGCAGCCGGAAAAAAGACGGGCGATGTCCGGCCGTGCGGGGGTACTGTGGACCTGGCCGGAAGAAAGGTGTCCTATTTATTAAAAAGAAGTGAAAGGGCTAAAAATCTTCGGATCAAGGTCGATATGGAAAACGGCCTGGTGGTAACAGTGCCTTCACAGTTTGATTCAAGCATTTTAGGGAGTATTTTAAAAGAAAAGCAGGGCTGGATCCTGGACAAGCTCGAATACTTCGCACAGCAGCGGCAAAGCCCGTCAGGCAAACAGCCTGGCAGGTATGTCCTTTACAGGGGCCGGGAGTACCGGGTGGAAGTACAGATACAGAAAACCCCCGCTTGCGCAGTGGAAATTGTGGATGATAAAATAGTGGTTACACTGGACGAAGGCAGCGGAAACGACTCCGCGGCAGTACTGGAGCGCTGGTTAAAAAGCATGGCCCGCCTGCTTATCAACCAGCGCATAAGGGTCGTAAACAGTGTTTTAAAACTCCGGTTCAACAGGGTAGCGATCAGGGGGCAAAAGACACGCTGGGGAAGCTGCTCACAGCTCGGCAATTTAAATTTCAACTGGCGGTTGGTTATGGCGCCGCTGCAGGTGATGGACTACATAGTTGCCCATGAGCTTTTACACCTGGTCGAGCCAAACCACTCCAAAAAATTCTGGGCCCTGGTCGAGAATGTCTGCCCCGATTACAAGTCCTGCCGGGACTGGCTGAAAAAGAACGGACACAGGCTGAAGATATAGATTTTTATATATTTGTAAAACATTTGACCGGTTGTGATAGTATGAAAACAAGGAAGAAACTGCTGTCCGGCGCGCGCGGCCTCTGGCTGCGCAAACCCGAGACAAAAGTTAAAGAGAGCGCAAAAATATACAAACGCAAGGGGCGCCGCAGCGAAGAGAAAAAGCCCGACCCCGGACTCTAGACCTTCTTTAGCTAATTATTTAATTTGTCAAAACAAATTGACAAGATTAACAGGATTTAAACCGATTAACAGGGTTTTTTAAATGAAAATTATTATAATTTTAATTTTTTCTTAATGAAAAGCATGTAAGATATTTATTAAGATTTTATATGCTTTTTATTTTAAAGTTAATTTAAATCCTGTAAATTTTGATAATCCTGTAAATCATGTGATAATTCATTTTATGTTTAGGGAGGGGATGCTGGAATGAAAGAAGACATTATAAAGTATGCAGCTTCCCGTGGGGCGGACATAACCGGTTTCGCCAGTGTGGACAGGTGGCCGCAATATAATGAAATCCCGCCGGATTTCTGGCCGACATCCCTGTGGAACATGGCTAAAACCGTGATCGTCATGGGGATGCAGATGCCGCTGCCAATAGTTGACACGACACCCTCCATATTGCACCGGGAAACTTACGAGACCAGCAACCGGGAACTGGATTCGCTGGCTTACGGCCTTACCCGCTTCTTAAATCAAAAGGGCCACGCTTCAATGTTCTTTACCAGGGACGGCTACGGTTCCATTAAAAACCTTATCGAGGAGCCCCGCGCCGCTTTTTCACACACATTTGCGGCAAAATATGCCGGGCTCGGGACGGTTTCACGCAGCCATAACCTCTTAACCCCGGAATTTGGCTCCAGGGTGCGCCTGGTGTCTGTTTTCACAGCTGCGGAGATAGAAGCTGATCAGGTTATGGAAAAAGACCTTTGCATAAACTGCAAGTTGTGCGCCCAGTGCTGCCCGCCAGGGGTATTGAAAGACGACATAAGCGCGGAAGGATATTATTACAAACTTGACGCCATCGGCTGCGCCCGCTGGCACGAGGAACTGACCAGGCGGAGGGCTTACCCGTGCGGTATCTGCACCAAAGTATGCCCAGTCGGGAAGGACAGGGACCTCTATCAGGAGAAGGAAATGTCAAAAAAATACAGGGCCGAACTGAAGGCTCTTGAAAACGGGATAGGCGACCCCGAATACAAATCGTGGAACCATATCAGGCGATACGGCAGCTGGGCTGTCAAAAACGGCCTTATCTATAACTTCGGCAGGGAAGGGAAGGATTAAGATGGATTTAATAAATTCTTTCTGCACGGAACTGAGGGAGCTTTTAAAGTCAACCGACAGCCAGCCGGAGATATTTAACCGGGGCAGGCAGCTGCTGAGCGGGCTGGCATTAAAGCCGTTATTTTTAAAAGAAGTGCTCAGGAGATTCGCAACAGATGATGAATTTTTAAAAAACCGCCTTCTGACAGCAGACCCCAACGAGATTACCATATATGTAGATCCTGCCGGTCACTTCTCCCTGCGCCTTTATGTATGGGACCCGGCTGTTTCATACCCTGTCCACTCACATGGCTCCTGGGGGGTAGTCGCCTGTGTGGCCGGGGAAATACTGGAGCGCAGGTTTAAGTTGCTGGAAAGGGGAAGCACGCCTGGCTGCGCCAAGCTAAAAGAGTCTGCCAGGGCTGTGTTAAAGCCCGGCGAAACTACGACCGTACTGCCGCTGGACCAGGGCATCCACCAGATGGAGGCCGTGGTTAAGGAGTACTCGTCCATAAGCCTGCACCTCTACGGCAAGTCAATACGCAGGGGCTTTTTAGAATTTTTTGACCTGCAGAAAGACAGCGTTTACCGCATTATGAACCCCTATCTGTACGGCAGGGCCTGTGCTTTAAGAGCACTGGGCGCGATCGGGGAGGACTGGGCGGCTGAAATTTTGGGCCAGGCCGCCGCTGCAGACAAGAAACCCCACATTAAATACGAGGCCATCCGCGCCCTGGCGCTGTTGGACAGGGAGGCGGCAGTAAAATGCCTGGAAAAGGAAATAGCCGGGGGAATACAGCCGGCGGAGGATTTTGAAAACCTGTTAAAAATATTAAAATAAACAATTTAACAGGATTAACATGATTAAAATAGATTAACAAGATTTATAAACGAGATAAAATATATTGTTTTAATTAAGATTATTTAAATCTTGTAAATCCTGATAATCCTGTAAATCATGTGAAAATATGTTTTAAGAAAATGCAACAGGTATAATTTGATTATCATAGAAAAAACACCCAGAATTCGGGTGTTTATATCTTCTTGAAGGTTTATTGAGATATTGGTCGAATTGTTTTTTTATTTGGTAAACCCGGAAGGGAGGCGTCTGTACTGTCCATAAAACCTTTTAAAGACCGCCTGTTGTCCGGTGAGCGGCTTTTGCCCAGGGCAGCCGCCTGGTTTATCTTTTTCATTTTCCTGGTGTTTTTAGCAGGACGTTATTATACCGTGATCAGGCCGGAAATTTACCCGGTATTCCACATGGTAATGGAGTTTGCTATTGTGGTGGTGGCCATATGCGCCTCCCTGATGAGCTGGTATGACTATAAATACAAGCATGATCTGAAAATGCTGTTCCTTTCCCTGACCTTCAGCCTGGTAGCCCCGTTTGAATTCGCGCATGCTCTCTCTTACATGGGCATGCCTGATTTTATCACACCAAACACGGTCAATAAAGCATCCACTTTATTTATTATCACCAAGCTGCTGCTGGCCGCCGGCTTGTTGACTGCCGTGGTGTTTGGCGAAAGAATAAGAGTGATCCACAGGTCGGCCCTGATCCCAACTTTTTCCGCCCTGATCGGTGTCGGCGCAATTTATTTAATAGTAACCAACCTTTCACTCCTGCCGCCTATGTATGACCCGGCGGCAGGCAGCCAGACCGGCATCAAAGTCTTTTTAGGATACCTGGTCATGGCTGTTGAAGCTTTCGCCGCGATTTGGATTTTAACGAAAAGGTGGGTTGGGAGCAAAGACTTCTACCTGGGCATGGCGCTTATTATCATAATTATGAGCGATCTCGCCTTTACCTATTATTTAAGCCCGTATGACACCTACAATCTGCTCGGGCACATATTCCAGGTATTTTCTTTTGCTTTTATTTTTAAAGCGATCATAGACGACGCCCTGGGCATGCTCTACGAGACCAACAGGACCCTGGCCAGGCAGTGGGAAATGCTGGCTGAAAAAAATCAACAGCTGCTGGAAGCGGACCGTCTTAAAGATGAATTCCTCGCCAACACCAACCATGAACTGCGGACTCCTCTTTCCGCCATCATCGCTTTTACCGAAATGCTTTTGGATAAGAGTACCGGGACTTTGAACGATATGCAGAAAGATTATCTGGACGAGATCAGCGACAGCGGCAAGGAGCTTCTGGGAAGGATCAACGGGTTCCTGGATTTATCAAAAATAGCCGCCGGTAAGACCGTGTTATATAAAGAAGAACTTAATGTCTATGAACTGATTGACGATGTTTCCAGCAAGATGAGGCCTCTTTTTAACCAGAAGGGCTTAACCCTCGTACTGCCCCGGGAAGATATTTCGCTAAAAGTCTGGGCGGACCGGGAAAAAACCGGGCAGATATTAGTAAACCTGCTTTCCAACGCGTTAAAATTTACCGCTCCGGGCGGCCGGGTAGCTGTGGAGGTCGGGACGGACGATTCCGGCTGCGGCGTTAATATATCAGTGACAGATACAGGTATTGGTATAGATACAGCCGACCAGGAAAAGATTTTTCAACCGTTTCAGCAGGTGGACGGCACTACTTCCAGAAAATACAGCGGCACTGGGATAGGCCTTACTCTCGCCAAGAAACTGGTCGACCTGCACGGCGGGTACATTGAAGTGGCGAGTAAAATAAATAAAGGCAGTACATTTACCTTTATGCTGCCGACAGGGGTAACTGAAGAAAAAGGGAAGGTGAGCTAGATATGTCCCAAAACATTTTAGTAGTAGACGATGACCACAAGATTTTGAAAATACTGCAGCACACCTTAAGCAAGGAAGGGTTCAAGGTAACAACGGCGGCGAGCGGCGAGGAAGCCCTGCAGATCGCAAAGCAGGCGTTCCCCGACCTGGTTTTGCTGGACATTATGATGCCCGGCATGGATGGCTTTGAAACATACCAGCGGCTAAAAGCCATACGGGAAGTCCCCGTCATTATACTGTCCGCCAGGAGCGACGAGATAGACAAGGTAGTGGGCTTCCGGATGGGAGTCGACGATTACCAGACCAAGCCATTCAGCCCCACCGAGCTGGCCCTGCGGGTAAAAGCCGTCCTGCGCAGGAGCAAAGAGCAGAAGGTGAAAAGCGAAAACTCGCTGCAATACGGCTGCCTGACCCTGGACTATGACAAACGCGTGGTAGAAATAAACGGCCAGAAAGTCGAGCTCACCCCCAAAGAGTTTGAGCTGCTCTGGCTAATGGCATCGAACCCAAACCGGGTTTTTACCAAGGCCCATTTATTGGACAAGATCTGGGACAGCTCTTTTTACGGTGATGATAACACAGTAACCGTCCATATCAGGAAGCTGCGCGAAAAAATAGAGTCCGACCCCTCCAAGCCGGCCTACATAAAGACGGTCTGGGGGACAGGATACAAATTTGAGCATCTTGAGTGAAAGACGTCTAAGGACGTCTTTTTTTTAATAAATTTTTAAGGATTTCGTAATTTGCCCGTAAGCAACTCCGGCTATAATGGCTTTAATGACAGGGGGTCGGGCAATTTGGAAAAGGAGATCTCACATGAGATCCATTGTGGATTTTCTAAGGAGCTTTTAGAAGAGCACTACGCGCGCTACCCGGCGGTCCATGAAAACAAGATAAAGGAAATTGAAGCCAGGCTTCTCAAGGCCGATACAGTCCTGGCCAATACTACCTACTGTCCTCTCCGGTCTTTGAAAATGGAGCATACCCACGCGCTTAATTCAGTGAAGCTGCATAAATGCTTTTTTAAAAACATAACCCAAGGCGCGGCGACACAGCCGTCTTTAGAAATGTTGGGCATGC
The DNA here is from genome assembly GCF_048984525.1 of Pelotomaculum propionicicum. Lineage (GTDB taxonomy): Bacteria > Bacillota > Desulfotomaculia > Desulfotomaculales > Pelotomaculaceae > Syntrophopropionicum > Syntrophopropionicum propionicicum_A. The sequence goes on along the minus strand of NZ_JBMGJC010000006.1, from coordinate 217,922 downwards.
TGGAGCGTGTTTTTGGTTCTCCGCAGGAGTGGGAAAAGCAATTTTTTGCGCTGGCGATGTGCGCCAGAGGATGGGTAGTGCTGGGTTTTGACCTGGAGGATGGAACGCTCAGGAATTATTTCTCGGATAGCCACGCGGAAGGCGTGTGGTCGGTTTTCCCCTTACTTGTCCTGGATGTATTTGAACATGCGTACTGTACGGCCTTCCCCAGCCGGAGCGATTATGTCAGGGAGTTTTTAAGGCGCGTGGATTGGGCAGAAGTAAGCAGGCGCCTGCATGCGGCCATGAACATGTATAAAAGTAAATAAATAAATAAATGATGAAATTTAGTAGAGGAGGTAGATAAGTAAGTTTTTGTCCTCAAGGGTAAATATATTACTAAATATTTTAGGAGGGTAATAAAATGCCAAAATATCAATTGCCGGAACTTCCCTACGCTTATAACGCCCTGGAACCTTTTTACGACGAGCAGACTGTGAAACTGCACCATGACGCCCACCACAAGGCTTATGTGGACGGGCTCAACAACGCCGACGCAAAATTGGCTGAAGCCCGGGAAAAAGGAGATTTCAGCCTGGTTAAGCACTGGGAGAGGGAGCTGGCTTTTCACGGCTCTGGCCACATTCTACATACATTATTCTGGGAAAGCATGAAATCGAACGGGGGCGGCCCGGCCACCGGTAAAATAGCAGGGATGATCGACAGGGATTTCGGCAGCTTTGACAATTTCAAGAAGCAGTTTTCAGCCGCGGCGATAGCGGTGGAGGGTTCCGGATGGGCTCTTTTATGCTGCAACCCGGCTTTGGGCAAGCTCGAGATCCTGACCGCCGAAAAACACCAGAACCTAACCATGTGGGGTGTTGTGCCCATCCTGGCGCTGGATGTTTGGGAGCACGCCTACTATCTGAAATATCAGAATAAGCGCGCCGCCTGGGTGGAAGCCTGGTGGAACCTGGTAGACTGGGATGGAGTCAACGGAAGGTGCAAATGCACTTGCGAATGTTGATCAATGACACTGAAGACTTTATTAAGAAGTAGGAGAAAATAATATTTGAGGGGAAAATATATGTGCTAAGGGCAGTGCTCACTGTCAAGGGAGGCTGTCCGCATGATTACAGGAAATGATCCTGTAATTTTTTTTGCAGGTAGATAGTGTTATAACCGATACAAGTTTAAACCCCATGTGTAGCTCTCGACCAAATCAGAAAGCAAAAATGAACGTCTTTAAACGTTAGTGTTCATCTTATAGTCAGTGTGCTGAGAGTAGTTACAACAGAATAATTTACGACAAAGTTCTGCAGGAAATATGGCATAAAAGGTAGAAGCAAGAAACTTAGTTATCATTATCCATACCCTTAATGTCTATTAGGTGAAGTTGAAAACACCAATTATTGCAATTTAAAACTTTATGAGGTTAATCAATAAAAGGGAGGATATTAAATTTCGGTATGATTCTATCAGATAATGAAACCAAAATTGATATGCTAAATAATCACGCCATTGCAAAGACAGTTGCCGAACTCATTAAAGAGTGTGACGGCCGTCCTATATCTATTGGGGTTCATGGTGATTGGGGCGCTGGAAAATCGAGCATCTTAGCGATGGTTGAGGATGAGCTTTCAAAGCAAAAAGATGGCATCGAGTGTATACGATTCAACGGTTGGAAACATCAAGGTTTCGAAGATGCCAAGATCGCCTTGATGAGCGCGATTGTTTCCGAATTAACGGAAAAGCGCAAACCATCCGCAGAGGCAAAGATCATATTAAAAAAACTCTGGAAGAACATCAACTGGCTCAGCGTGGCAAAAGCCGCAGGTAGCGTAGCTTTTTCTGCCGCTACTGGCATTCCCCCCATTGGCTTATTAAACAACTTGATGGATAATCTGAAAGGTTCAGTGACCGATAAAGAAAAAGTAACAACCGCAATTGAAAGCGTGGGCGAATATCTCAAGGACGCCAAAGTATTTGAGGACAATTCACTTGCAAAGGAATTCTCCGAATTCCAAAAATCTTTTGAAGATCTGTTAACAGAATCAAAGATTAAAAAGCTTGTGGTGCTCATAGATGATTTGGACAGATGCCTGCCCAAGGTCACAATCGAAACATTGGAGGCTGTTCGTCTGTTTATGTTCTCTGACTCCACAGCTTTCGTAATAGCTGCGGACGAAGCAATGATCGAGTACGCGGTTCGCAATCACTTTCATGATTTGCCCGCTGACGGCGACATCCGGACGGGATTTGAATACTCGAAGCGTTACTTAGAGAAATTGATTCAAGTACCGTTTCGTATTCCCGCCCTGGGTGAAATCGAGTCTGGAATGTACATAACGTTACTTTTGATAGGATCATGTCTAAAAGAGGATAGCGCGGAGTTTAAAAAGCTCTTATCCGTTGCGGTTGATAAAATGAAGAAACCGTGGCAGAATTTAGGCTTCACAATTGAACAGCTTAAAGAAGCTCTTGGCGAAACATATTCTTATGTATCAAATGAAATAACCGTATCGAACCAGATAGCGGATATATTGGCGAAGAACACCCAAGGTAATCCGCGAAAAGTCAAGCGTTTTATCAACATGTTGCTGCTACGGGATAAAATTGCTAAAGCAAGAGGTTTTGGAGATTCCATTCAAATCCCCATTTTGGCCAAAATGATGCTCGCGGAATATTTCTTCCTCGACGAATATAAGAAAATAGCCGCTTTAACCGATGACAACGGAAGGTGTGATTTGCTTCACACTTTTGAAATACAGCTCCTGGAACCTACTAAAGAAGTTGAAATATCGGCTGAGGATACGGAAAAACCAAAATCAGAAATACCCAAACCCCTGGCTGTCGTGCCTAAGCCTGAAAAAAACAAAGACTTAGAACCCTGGGAAAATAATGCGGATTTTACTGCATGGGTGTCCAGTGAACCCTTATTGGGTGAAATTGATTTACGTCCATACTTTTTTGCCAGTAAAGAAAAAGAAGACTTTTTCTTTGATCAGGTTAAGTCCGATCAGCTACGGATTCTCATTAGTAAGCTCATGGGCGGTACAATGAACATAGCAAGTGCCAATGATGAGATTAAGGCATTGTCTCCTGCAGATGCCAGGAAAGTCTTTGAGGTTCTATCATCAAAGATTCTAAAGAATGGTGATATTGCTATGATGCCGAAAGGTATTGAAGGCATTAAGGCGCTTGTTTTACACCATAGCGATTTAGAGCCGTCCTTAATTGCATTAATCGAAACGTTTGATTGTAAGAGAGTTGGAGTTTGGATTTGCAGCGGATGGGATAAATGCGTAACTACCGAAAATTCGAAATCACGCTTAAGTAAGTATTATGTAAGCCTGTCAAAAGAAGGTAACGTCTTGGTGAAGGCGGCTTTGAATAATACACGGAAGTGAGGGGTGAAATATGGGAACTTCAACAAGTAACCGTGGACAAAACGGCAATACGCCGCTGGTACCTTCCTGGTTGGGTGATAATGATGGCGATCAACAGCCAGGGCAATCTCACCCAGCGCAGCCCCAACCGGCACAACCTCAGCCGGCTGACCCCAAACGCTTTTCAGCTCCTCGCAGTAATTTTACGCGATATGTAAATAGCGGTGGCAGTGGAGGCGGAAATTTACATCGGGCTACATCTAATTACGTTCGGCACTCGTTGGGGGGATCGCAAAACGCGACTACCCGGTTGGGTTCGGCACGAAACAGCACTGCCCGACTGGTTTCCGTATTCAGCAGTTTAGTAAATCGCGGCGTAGCGGAAACAAGCAGAGATTATAAGCTTGGGGATATTATCGGGAAAAGCGCGTCTGATGTTTTGCTCCGTATAATGGACTTTGTATGTCCTGACGGTGGGAGTACTGATGAAGGAATTACAAGAAACTCTTATATCGAAGCGCTTTCCACATTGCCTGATTGGGAGAATAGGACGATTGAATCTCTCACCCCGCCTGAGTTTCTTGCTTTTACGGAAATCTATATGGCTAATGTTATTGAGGAAAGGCTTGTCAATGACATCGGGAACAAATTATTCGCCTTACCCAAGGATGTCGCTCAAGTCGAGAGCCTTCAGGGACAACTCAAGGATTACATAAAGGGAGCGGTTTCAGATTCGGTTTCCAAGCTGAATATAGATATCCGTTCCATAGATACATCACAAACAAAAGCCATAGTGGATTCAATTTATCGCACAGCTTATGATATTTTATCAGGACTGGAGGAATAGCGTATGAATAATTATCTTCTTGTCGGCGATTATGTTCACAAAGAAGTCGCGTCGACAAATAGAGCGGATTATATAGCTGTTATCGTACCTTTCAGGGATGATGATGACAACCTTCAATATGGGATTAGTCAAGCCATGAAAAAGATGAAGGAAAATAGTATATATCCAACCGAAGATGGGATCGATATTCTCAGCCTCGCAGGTTTAGTCTATCTCGCCGATACTCGGATTTCTCGGAGACTCCACTCGCAAGACAGCTGGACGAGAGAAATCGCAATTGAATTACCTGTTTATAACCTTGAAAAATGGACGCCTCTTGAAGGGTTGTTTACAAGGATGCTCAATTTCCTGACAGGAGACAGATGGATAATATCGTTCAGAAAAAGAGACGAGGAACTTGCGGAGAAACCTGAAGTTGAAATCCCCCTACCGGAATTTGACGCGGTTACCCTTTTCTCCGGCGGAATGGATAGCCTGATTGGGACGATCAATCACTTGGAAAATTATCATAAAACCGCTCTAATAAGTCACGCAAGTGAAGCTCATACAAAAAATGCCCAAAGCAAGTTGTTAACTCAGTTCCAATGTAAATATCCCGATCTTGATCCGCTTTACCTCGATTTATGGATGGTTTTTAGGAAAAATCTTATTCCAGGCGGGGGGAATGAAAACACAACGAGGAGTCGGTCGTTTCTATTCATGGCGTTTGGTGTATTTGCCATAAGTGGGATGAAGGGTGTATCGACCCTGGAAGTTCCTGAAAATGGCTTGATAGCATTGAATGTCCCATTGGAAGAACTACGTATTGGCTCGCACAGTACACGGACGACACACCCTTTCTACTTGGATTCGTGGAATCAGGTATTAAATGGATTAGGGCTTGATTTATCTGTTCGAAATCCATACTGGAATATGACAAAAGGCGAAATGGCTGTCGCGTGTTTGAATAAGGATTTTCTCCTGCAGGTGATACAAGATTCAATTTCCTGTTCTTCCCCGCAGAAAGCTCGATGGAGTGGCGCTGCTCCTCAACACTGCGGGTATTGCATTCCCTGTATCATCCGTCGGGCAGCAATGAATAAGGCATTCCAAGAGGGAAAAGACAGCACCCCTTATTTAATAGAAAGCGTTTTAGAAATAGCCGCTAATCACTCAAAAGGAAAAGGTGCGCAGCTTCGTTCTTTCCAAGTTGCTATTAGTAAAATCAAAAGGCAACCGCAACTAGCTAAAATTTTGATACACAAGAGTGGTCCTCTTTCTGGCGAAAACGATTATTTGCAGGAGTTATCGGATGTATATCATAGAGGGCTATTGGAAGTTGATAATTTCATTACAAAAAGCTCCAAAAGTGAGAGTTTAAAACAAAAAGAAGAATAGCGAAGATATGGTGTGGTGATCAATTATGAATATTTATGATATGCACTGCCATGTAGATTTAATGAAATCCATGGAAGAATTCAGCAATGCGGCTCTGGAGGAACGAATCAATCTATTGACGATGACAACAACGCCAAAAGCATATGAGATTGAAAAGAAAAAGCTCGCTGGTTTTTCTAATGTCCAAGTTGCTTTAGGATTACATCCGCAGCTTGTCTTCGATAGAATCCATGAGCTCGCTCTTGTTGAAAAATATATACACTCAACCAGATTTGTTGGTGAGATAGGTCTAGATTTCAACAAACAGTTTTATCATTCCAAAGAACGTCAGATTGATGTTTTCTCACTAATAATCGGGTGGTGCCAAAGATCACCGTTGAAAATTATATCAATCCATTCCGTCCGATCAGGTAAAGAAGTACTGGATATTTTGGAAAAATACGATTGCACAAAACATAATAATTGTATCTTGCATTGGTATTCAGGGACATTAAAACAACTTGATAGAGCCATAGAACTTGGCTGCTTTTTCTCAGTCAATGAGTATATGCTTAATTCTCCAAATGGGCGGTCGATAGTACAGAAAGTTCCTGTCGACCGATTATTATTAGAATCTGATGCTCCGTTCATTTCAGATATAAAGACGGTTGAGAAACTCAAGAGAAGTTTAACTCACTGTCTGAATGGGTTAAATTTGATAAAGGGAAACGAAGTATCGAGGCGTATTTTTGAAACAAGCCGTAGATTACTTGAAATATATTTATGACACTAAATTGTTTCGTAAGGATCTACCTCTTCTGCTTTGGCCATCTCAGTATGCTGTCACAGTTCTATAATGTTAATGTACACTTTAATTGAGTGCTTATACTTAAGCTTCTGATAAGGCTAATAATGGGAATCTGAACGAACACAAGTGAATTTCTTATTGTTTATAAAATAGAATTTGCAGGCCTTATAGTGATAGAAACCTGATGTTTGATAGGAGGGATGAGATGAAAGATATATATGAAAAATTTGCTTATGATTATGATGAGTTCGGCCCAATAGAAGAGTATTTAGGTGATGAAAAAACTTTCCTAAATAAAATCTTTTCTGAATATGGAGTCAAAACCGTTTTGGATTGTGCCTGTGGGACAGGACAGCACCTTTATATGTTAGCACAGTTAGGTTGCGATGTTCTGGGATCAGATTATTCGGAATCTATGCTTGAGGTAGCAAACAGAAATCTGCGAGAGAGAAACCATAATATTCCATTATGTCAGTGTGATTTTCGATTCTTGGAACATAAATTTGATATATCCTTTGATGCAATTGTATGTCTAACAACAGCATTACCCCATTTACATACAGATGAAGATTTATTGCTGGCTCTACGTTCTATGAAAAACAGATTAAATAAACATGGTTTGCTAGTTTTGACGCAGGGCACAACACATTTCACATTATCTTTGCCATCAATAGAGGTGGTCGTAAACCGGGAAGACTTCTCTCGAATTTTTGTTAAAGAACATGATAATCAATTTCAAACGATTCATATATTGGACCTGTTTCATAGTGTACATCGGTTGGAAACCAATCAATATGACATTGTTTATAGGATACTGCTTGATGAAGATTATAGGAGATTGCTCTCACAAGCGGGTTTTATCAACATTCAGATTTATGGCGATTATGATATGAGTGCATATAGCAAAAACAGTTGGCGTCTAATTGTTGTTGCTGAAACTGCTACATAATTCGGTTATGAGCATAATGGGAGTTTGCTAGTAAGTGGATATTCCGATTATTATATAATCCGCATATTCAATGAGGGATCATGATGTGATGATAGAAAAAGCTGCCGACGCAAAAAGGGCAATTATTGTTAGCGCACTAGCTATTATTCTTGCAGCGTCCATTACGATAATAGTTCATGCCGTTTTGCCCGCTGGTGTAAATGAAGAGAATTTTGACAGCGTATTGGTCAAGCTTTTAGGATTTCCTGTAGTTGCGGCTTCCTACTTTGTGTTGCTGTTTACACACTGTGTCGTTGTAATGCGATATATTGGAAAGCAGTCAAATGCCCCCAAACTGCAAATTGGAATTTGTTTTGGGTTAGCCTTTGCAATCCTTTATTTCTTTGGGATGCAGGAAGTAGCTGTGGAGGCCTCTCCTTTCAGCGAATGGGGGTTTGCGTTCGTCAGTTATCAATTCTTCATAGGCGTGGGCGATGCAATACCCGCGCTGTTGCTATGCGTGGCAGTCGCTTATTTTACATTGGACAATTGGAAAACCCGTTTACCTGTGCAAACCTTAAGCGGGACAGAAAAAATTAAAGCGGTTGCCTTAATTACGGTTGCTTTTTTGGCTGAGCGGGCAATTGGCTATGAAACAGGTATAATAACGAGCAATTGCAATACATATCCTATTCCGTGTTACATATGGACAATATTATTTGGGATGGTGCTGGGATGTTGTTATGTGGTTTTATATCCGGTATTAGCCGGAGAACAGAACAAATTATTACTGTCCTTCAAACTTGCTGTACTGACTATAGGAGTAAACTGGATAATTTTTAATAGCTTTATGGGGTTGATTCTTAGTGGTGTCATGCCACAGATGCTTTTGCGAAGCGGTATAGATGTGGCGGTATTCTTTTTGTCCTGCCTTGTAATTAACACGTTCTTTGTAAAATTTGATATACGCGCATAAGAGCATAACTATAAATAGCTATTACGCAACATTTTTACCTGTTTCACACAAAAATCCGGAGAACCGGGGGTGGCTGAAGTACCACCCCCGGTTATCTGTCCGGAATATGTTTTTTTTGCTAAATTATTTTTTTATCCCGCTTTCTTACAGAACGGAGGCTCTGGCTGCCGTCAACGTCAATTACGACAGCGTAGCCGTTGTCAAAAAGGTTGGGGTCGTTTTTAGCTTCATCCAGAATAAAGTTTATGATCGTCCTCCTTATTCTGTTTTCGTTTTTGCCGCTTGGATAATAAAAGGATACGGTCCAATATCCATCTGAACTGTATTCTTCAGCCCTGACCAGGAACCCGGTATCGGCCAGGCTTGAATAAAGGAGGTAGGGATCAAAAATTTTATAGTCCAGCCCCCCCAGTTTGCAGCAGATGTCCCTGAGGGCGCCCTCTTTTTTGCTGTATGAGCCGGTAACTTCTCCAGGCCTGAAGGTAACAAGGAGATTTCCTTTTTCTTTTATCATGGTCAACCTCTTCCCCGGGGACTTATTGCAGGGCGGCTGCGGGCAAATCCGACAGCACCGCCATGTCCCCCTTCAGTCTGTATTCTTCATATTCATAACGGCAAGGGTTTCCGCATGAAATATACATTGTCCCGTCCTCGGGGACCATGATAATGGAGGCCAGTGTTTCAGAGTTTATAAAAGCCGGCTTTGTTTTATCCGTATGGCGGCAGATCGAGTCTGGGTAATTGTCGTGGTCGGCCAGTATTTCCATCATCAGTTCTTTTGTAATGCTGCCGTAGTTTTTTTGCATCAGCGCACACATCCTCCGCGAGCGCAAATAGCTGTCCGGCAGCATTAAATTTGCCAGGTCGTCCTGCTTGAAGCGGCTGGTCTGATAGTGATTGGTATGGACCAGCATGTCTGTTTCCGGCACCAATATATTGATCTCGTCAAATACACTTTCAATGCCTGCCATACAGCCTTCCGCGCCGGCCAGGTGATAATAAGCCGTACCCCGCGCGCAGCGGCCCAGCATGCCGAGGGCGTCTTTGATACTGTGCTGCCTCATCACCCTGGGCAGGTAGCAGCCAACAGGTATTACCTGGCGGTATTTCTCTTTTTTCAGGGCTGTGAGCAGGGAATTGGCGCAGATGCCGAAGCCGGCGGAGTTCAAGGTGTACTCCACTACCCCGCCCAGGGACAGGGTCAATTGTTCCAGGCCGTCCGAGTGGCGTATTCTCAGCAGGTCCAGCGGGGTGCCCGGAAATGAGTCAATGTTCTGGCCGAGTATGGTCTTGCCGTTTTTGGTAGCCTTGCCGGCAGCGGCAAAAGAGGTGCAAAAGCCGGCGATATTGTTATAGAAAGAATCCAGTTCCAGCATGCACCGGAGAGCAAAGACCTCTGCAGGGGGGACGACGGCGCCTTCAGCTACCCCTTCCAGCATTTCAATTAAATATGGATCAAATTTTTTTACCAGAGGAAAAAATTGATTGGCGTTGGCTAAAATTTCATTTCTGCCGACCTTGCCGTTGTAAACAGATCCTCCCACATTCATACGGATAGATCTGATAATGCTTTTCCTGCAGGCCCGCCCGTACTGCAGGCCGATTTGATACGGCGTACCGCTGCAGTCAACAATAGTTAATCTTTTGTTCTCTCTCATCTCTCTCCCTTAAACAAAACAATAAAAATAATCTAATCTTTTTCCGGCAGGCGCTCTCCCAGGTACCAGGTGTAATACACAATTTTATCCCGGTTTTCATTTATGGAGGAAACACGGCAGGCCAGGTACAGTTTTCTGTGGTTTATACCTCCCAGTTCCCAGGCCTCCGAAGGCCCGTCTCCCAGCATGTCGGTGAAGTTCCGGAAAACAATATCCAGTCTGTCGGTTCCGCAGGAGCGTATGTTAATTTGCGGTTCCCCGGCATATTCGGTGTCCTCAAAAAAGAACCTGACCATAAGCTGAACTGTCTGGTCATTTAGTTGAAAAACAACCGGCTGGTTTTTTAAGGCAATCAGCATACCGCTGGACAGGACTTCATATTCGCCGACCCAAATCTTCACACGCAATACCTGCCTTCATTAGATAGTCCGCAAGAAACTGCTTGACGGGTACACTCTAGCCGATAGTTAAGAGTACAGCCCGCCCATTAATAAATGTCTTTTTTAAAAAGGCGCCACCTCCCCTTGAGTTATGCTGCAGTTTTATGCCGCAAATCCCGTGCCAGCCTGATCGCCCCGAATTAGGGCCTCAAACGGCTTTAAATATTAGCCGGGCATGCATAAAAGTTGTATAAATGCACCAAGGGGGGGACCTTATGCTTGGAAGTGCTTTGATATTGATACCGGTTGGCCTTTTTTAAGTTTAATTAAATGCACCACCCGGTGGGTAAACGCACCACTTTTTTAAAAAAAGGGTCATATTCTATCAGCAAATTTAAAAATTACATAAAAAAAACCGCCCTTGGGCAATATGCTGCCGGCAGTTCAATCCTGTTTCATCCAGTTGGTCAAGTTATATCTTTTCACCTTGCGTACTATGGTGGAATGGTCGACCATGAGCGAGCGGGCGGCTTTTCGTGTGCTTTTGTATTTAATCAGGGCATTTCTGATTAAATCCTTCTCAAACCTTTCAACCGCGATTTTTAATGGCAGCGGTTCCTGAAAATAGGAAACCTCTTCGTCCTGATCAGTGTACATCCTGATGGAATCCGGCAGGTGATTTACCTGTAGCTCATTGTCATCAGTCATAACCACCATGCGCTCGACTACGTTTTCCAACTCCCGGATGTTGCCGGGCCAGTTGTAGACTATAAACTTGTCGATAACTCCGTCAGAGAAACTCTTTCTCAGATGGTACTTTTGGTTCAGAGTTTCTAAAAAGTTCTGGGCCAGTAAAGGGATGTCCTCCCTTCGTGCCCTGAGGGGAGGTATATGGATGGAAACCACATTGAGCCGGTAGTAAAAATCCTCACGGAAATCCCCGGCCTTGACCATTTTCAACAAGTCCTTGTTGGTGGCAGCCACAATGCGGACGTCAACCCCAATCATTTTCAGGCCGCCCACCCGCATAATTTCGCGGCTCTGCAGCGCTCTTAACAGCTTAACCTGCAGGTTTGTGGAGATGTCACCGATCTCGTCTAAAAACAGGGTCCCTTTGTCGGCCAGCTCAAACATACCCAGTTTTCCCTGTTTCCTTGCTCCGGTAAAAGCGCCCGCTTCATAGCCGAACAGCTCGGACTCCAGCAAAGACTCGGGAATGGCCCCACAGCTTATTTTTATCAGCGGCCCCTGGCTGCGGTGGCTGAGGTGGTGGATGACATTGGCGATAACTTCCTTGCCTACTCCGGATTCACCTGTCAGAAAAACGGTGGAGTCAACTTTGGCCACCTGGGCGGCCATTTCAAGGACCCGTTTGGTTGCAGGGCTGCTCGCGACAACTCCTTTCAGGTCGTTAGATAATGTCTTGTGCAGGCATATTTGCGCCAATCCGGCAGCGTATTTTTCATTCAGCTGCTGGGTGGTTTCCAGCTGGTTCTTTATGCTGACAATTTCGGTTATATCTCTGACATTGCATACTACCCGGCTGATCTGCCCCCCTTTATCCAGCACCGGTATGGCTGTTGCCATAATCCTCTGTCCCACATTGCTGCCCCTGTTCATTGTGAACATGACGGTGACTTTATTCTTGCCGTCCAGAGCCTTGATAGCCGCGGAATCGGACCAGAACTGCTGTTCAATCATGTCCCGGACATTATGCCCCAGGACAAAATCCCGGGGGATGCCGCTGATACGCTCCCAGGCGCTGTTTACCAGCAGGATCAGGCCGTCTCCGTCAATGATAAAGATACCGTCGTGGGAGGCTTCCAGAATGTTCTCCAGTTCAATGGCAAAACGGCGCGCCTCTAAATCCCCCATATTTTCCAGAGCGAAAGGATGCGGGACTTCCCTCTTTTTATGCATGCTTCTCTCTCTCCCTTTACAACAAAAAACAAACAATCTCTTTAGCGAAACCGTGCCAGCACCGGCATTTTATCTGCTCTTTTAGGCAAGCACGGCTTATATATTCAAATGAAATAATAAGAGCTTTAAGTTTGACCTCCCAAAATAGTTTTAATTAATAAATTTACATTTAGGACCAGGGTATAGAAAAATTAAAGGTAAAATATTAAATTCTTTCGTTTTTATTCTATTTTAGCACTAAATACACATTTATGACGAAAAAGAGAGGTAAAAAACAAATTTTAAAAGCAAATTTTAAAAACAATAATTGCCAACCTTAACGGATCGTGTTATAGTTATTTCGATAGATATAGAAATATAGATTTAGGTGGGGTGTAATGGTTTTTCAAAATAGTAAATTTCGGGAAGCCGTAAAAGTGTATAAAGCGCTGGGAGAGCCGACCCGCCTGAAAATTATCCAGCTTTTGCTTGAGCACAAAGAACTGAGCTGTTCGGATATTATTGAACATATTCACGTTACAGCCTGCTCGACCCTTTCACACCATATCAGGCTGCTCACGGACTGCGGGCTGCTGGAACTCAGAAAAGAAGGGACTTATCATATCTACCGCCTGCAGGTTGACATATTAAAGTTCTACGCGCCGGGGGTGATTAACGATAAATAAGACTGTTTAATTTTTCGTTAATTCTGCCTTAAACATCGATATTTCTGCAAAAATCAAAATAAATGCTTAATAGGATTGCATGCCGGGTTTATTGGTGAAATAATGGACGTCAAAGTTGATCATGCTATACTTGGCGAAGGCGGAAAGTAATAAAACAGATTTTATGAGAGGAGGGATAAAATGCTTAAGAAAAGGTACATGCTCCGGGCGGTAGCCCATTGCAAAGGCGGCTGTTGAATTTGGTCCCGGGCAAGACCTAAAACTGCCCGTTCATAATATTTCTTTAAGTTGGCTACCCTGAAGAAAAAATCGTGTTAGAATAAGGAGCCTTTTTGAATGCAGTACAGAAAATTTGGCAGGCTCGACTGGCAGGCTTCGGCGTTAGGTTTCGGGTGTATGCGCCTGCCGACTCTTGACGGAAAACCTCTGAGCGGCAGCATAAACGTGGATGAATCCATACGGATGATCCGTTACGCTATAGACCGTGGCGTCAACTATGTTGACACGGCTTATCCATATCACGAAAAAAACAGTGAAATTGTTACCGGTAAGGCACTAAAAGACGGATACCGGGAGAAAGTCAAACTTGCTACCAAGTCACCAATCTGGTCGATAAAAAAAACAGAGGATTTCGACCTGTATTTGAATGAACAACTTAACAAGCTTCAGACCGGCCATATAGACTTTTACCTGTTTCACGGCCTGGATAAAAAAAGGTGGGACAACGTGGTCCTCAAACTGAACCTGCTGGAAAGAGCGGAATCAGCTTTGCGGGACGGTAAAATAGGTCATATAGGGTTTTCATTCCACGACCGTTATGAAGTTTTCCAGGAAATAATTGACGGGTATAATGGCTGGACTTTTTGCCAGATCCAGTATAATTACATGGACACCGAGCACCAGGCCGGGACCAAAGGACTGCGGTACGCGGCCTCCAAGGGGCTGGCAGTGGTGATCATGGAGCCGCTGCTGGGAGGGAGGCTGGCAAACCCGCCCGCGCCGGTACTGGATGTGTTTAAAAGCCGGGGAGAAAGAACCCCTGCCGACTGGGCGCTGCAGTGGGTATGGAACCAGCCGGAAGTGTCACTGCTGCTGAGCGGCATGAACACCATGGGCCAGGTTGAGGAAAATATCGCCTCAGCGAACGTGTCCGGCATAGGCTCTATGGGTCCGGAGGAATTAGAGGTCATTAAGCGTGCCAGGGATACTTACAGAGATATGACCCTGATCCCTTGCACCAAGTGCGGCTACTGCCTGCCGTGTCCCAATAAGGTTAACATACCGAGAATTATTAAATTGTTTAACGATGGCTTTACCTATGGAGATGTTGAAACCAGCCGCGGCACATACGCCAATTATATGGCGGAGGCCAACCGGGCCGCCTCATGTGTCCAATGTAAAGCGTGCGAGGAAAAATGTCCCCAGAAAATAAGCATCAGCGAATGGATGCCCAAAGCTCACGCGGTGTTAGGGGAAGGCAAGCCTTACCCGGTTAATAAGTAATACAATATAGCTTGAAAAAAATATTGACCACAATATATAGTTATCTGGTATAATTTTACCAATACATATTGTATCAATATTTTTTTCTATATATAAAAACAAAAAAATGGCTGAAGGTGGTAATCTTATGCGGCAGCTGACTCCGGCCGGCCAAAAAGTGTTTGACGCCCGGTACGCCGGGAAAGATGAAAACGGGCAAGTCAATGAAACCTTTGCGGAAGCTGTTGCGCGCCTGGCCAGGACTGCCGCGGGCGCCGAAAAAGAAAATCAAGAAGCCTGGGAAGAAAAATTCAGCCATGTTATTGGTGAGCTGTTGTTCATCCCCTCCACCCCCATCTGGGCCAACATGGGTAAAACGGACCGCCCCTGGCAGCCGGGGGCTTGTTTCGTGCTCGCGGTGGAGGACACCCTTGAGTCCATGTACGATACCCTTAAAGACACTGCGCTGGTATTCAAGTCCGGCGGCGGTGTAGGCTTTAATTTCTCGTCGATCAGGCCGAGAGGAGACCTGGTCGGCTCCACCAAGGGGCAGGCGTCCGGTGTAGTTGAACTGATCAGGCTCTACGACGCTTCAGCCAGTATGGTCAAGCAGGGCGGCGTGAGGCGCGGCGCTATTATAGGCATATTGAACATCGACCACCCGGAGGTTGCAGACTTTATTCAGGCCAAAAAAGACGGCGGCCTCACCAACTTCAACCTTTCAGTCGGGGTCACAGACGCGTTCATGGAGGCGCTGGAAAAAGACCTGCCGTGGCAGCTTGTTTTCAATGGCGGTGTGCGCCGGGAACTGCCGGCCCGCCGGCTGTGGGAGATGATTATTGAATCTGCTCACGGCTGCGGCGACCCGGGTGTGATTTTCCTGGACAGGCTCCAGGAAGGCAACCCCGTCCCCGGGAACCCTATTAACGCTACTAATCCCTGTGGTGAACTTCCGCTTAGCCCCGGCGAGTCCTGCCTTTTGGGCAGCGTCAACCTGGACCGGATGATTTCCGCGGGCGGTGGGTTGGACAAAGAACTGCTGGCAGATACCGTCACCGTAGCTGTGCGGTTCCTGGACAACCTCATAGATGCGGCGGAATATCCCCTGCCTGCCATTGCCGCTGCGACCAGGGCGACCAGGAAGATTGGGCTGGGCTTTACCGGGCTGGCGGACGCGCTGATCAAAGCCGGGCTGGCTTATGATTCAGCTGAGGGACGGGAACTGGCCGGGACAATCACGGGGCTGATGCGCAAGGCGGCGCATGCCGCCTCAGAGATACTGGCAGAAGAAAAAGGGTGCTTTCCGCTGTGGGATAAGAGCGTCTTTTACCCAGACGCGCGGCGCCGGAACGCCGCCTGCATTACCATTGCCCCGACAGGTTCGGTAACCGCTATGGCCGGCTGCGAGGGTTACGGGGTGGAGCCGATATTTGCCGTGGCTTATACCAAGGCCACCAACGTGGCCGGCGACCTGGAGGTGTTCTCGCCCCTGTTCCTGGAATACGTAAAAGGTTACAACATTCCGGCGGAAACACTGGCCTCCGTCGCAGAAAGAGGTTCCTGCCAGGGGTTGGAAGGCATACCGGAGGAGCTTGCCGTATTATTTAAGGGGGCGCGGGAGATCGCCCCCATAGATCACCTCCTGATGCAGGCGGCGGTTCAAAAACATGTGGACAACGCGGTCTCCAAGACAATAAATCTCCCGGAAGAAGCCTCCGCGGAGGATATCGGCTGCTGCTTTAAGACCGCCTTTGATTTGGGACTCAAGGGGGTCACAGTATTCAGGGAAGGAAGCAAGAAAGGGACAGTAACGGTAGGCGGCGGACAGGCCGCCAGGCCGGCCGCGGAGCTGCGGCGCGGCGAGATCCTGCCCCGGCCGGTGTGCGCCCAGGGCATGACCCACCGGCTTGACACAGGCTGCGGCAAGATCTACCTGACTATCAACTACCAGCCTGACAGCGGGGAGATACTGGAGACCTTTATCACCACCGGCTCTGACGGCGGCTGCCTGGTCTATACCGAGGCGGCCTCCCGGCTGATCAGCCTGGCTATCCGGGGAGGTATCCCTGTGGAAACTATTACCGAGCAGCTTGAAGGCACCCACTCGTGCCCGTCATACATGCTGGCCCGGGGCCAGGGCAAAAAGGTTTCTCCGGGCAAGTCCTGCGCCTCGGCGATCGCCAAGCAGCTTAACCAGGTCAGGGCGGAGCTGGACCAGCGCTGCAACGGCGGTTGCCCTGATAAAAAAGGCACTGATACGGGGAAAATTTGCGAGGTGTGTGGTGAAGCGGCCCTGGAAAGGGCGGAAGGCTGCCTCGTGTGCAGGAACTGCGGTGCGTCTAGGTGCTAGTCTTGGGGGGGTCAGGCTTGACTTATTGACAATTGATTTTCGACAGTTGGCAGTTAAATACCAGCAAACAAGTCAAATACATGAATAAGTCTAGCCTGACCCCGTTAACGATAATTAGAACTCAATGTAACGAATCCGGTTTGGATCAACCTTTTCAAGGGCAGCCAGTTCCTCGGGTGTCGGCTCCTGATAAATCCGGATTTCTTTTTGAGTAATTTCCCAGCCGGTATTTTCTTTTACCTCATCCAATGTAGTGTAAGGGAAAATGCTGTCCAGTTCCAACAACCCGTTTACCAAACGAAAAACACAAAGGTTGGTAAACACTATAAACTGCTTACCGGGGTCTGCCGCAGCAGTTATAAATTGCACCTCTCTTGCCAGGGAGTTCTTGTCGTGTTTTGTTCTCCAAACTAAAGTTTTCTTGGCAACCTGAGAAAGCGTAGCGCTTCCCGCTCCACCGGGCAGCCTGACCTTGGGTTTATCATAGTTTCCCCCGATATATGACATGTTGATTTCGCCTTTCTGATTTAACTGTACAAAGCTTAAAAAAGCAATGTCCAACTTGCCCGAGCAGGCAAAGTCAAGAGTTTCATCAGCGCCGAACGTGGCAACAGAACCCAGATATAAGTTTGAAGATAGAGTTGACCCTACGAATGCGGGGTCCTCCCATTTGGGGTCAACGCCGCCTGTTACATTGATATAGGTAAAGTCCTTTCCCAGTGCCTTGGCCAGCTTGATTGCTGTCATTGGAACAGGAGAGGCCACACCGTGAAAAACAACGTCGTTGTCTTTAATTTCACGGGCAAGTGCCACACACATCATTTCCGCCTGTCCGTATTCCATGTTATCCCCTCCCTTCCAGGTCGCCTGTGAGATATTGATTTAAGGTACCTTCTTTAACGGCTTTTGTGTAGGCCTTCAGCATACCGGCATCAGCAATCTCGTATTCGTTAAAGCAAATACCTGGTTTAGCACCCTGTGGCGACAATGATACAGCTTCCACCAAAAAGTACGGTACAGCGGTTAATTCCGGGTTTCTACGAAAACTTTCATTATCAACAATCCGTTCAGCGGTAATAATAGTTTTTCTGGCCGCCCTGGCGAGAAGGCCGTCCTGGAATCCTGAACCGATAATACGCGCGTTTCCAAATTCATCTGCCTCTTGGACGTGGATTATTGCCCAGTCCGGAACCAGAGCTTTTACCGCCGCAACTTTTTCGCCGTTAAACGGTGAGGTCATCACCTGGAAGAAGTCAGGCCTCATATCCAACAGCTCGCTTTTCAACAAACCGCCGACAGGCATAAAAGGTACTCCGGACGCTCCAGCGCGAAGGGCGGCGATTATTGATATGCATGAACCTTCAATAGCTTTTATTTTTCCTTCCTGGCAGCCTTTACGGAATCCGGGTGCAAGGCCAAACTCGTTTTCAAAACCAAAGAAGCTAAAATATACTGTGTCAACGCAATCTGCCGCGCATAAAACATCTGCCGCGTATCCGGGAAATACGCTGACTATCTTAAGAGCCGTCTTATTCATTGCAGCCAATTTGTGACAAAACGCTGCAGGCGTACGGTGTAAAGAACTGCCGCCAACAGCCAGGGTCTGGCTGTCCTTGATCAGGCTTACCGCTGAAGACAAAGGCATCAATTTACTGTGCATCTAAAAACCTCCTTTTCCCTTATGAATTTAAACTCTTTGGGTATGAGGTAAATACAAAACTTAGATTTCTGAGAGTATTTCTTCCAGAATTTCCGCTGCGTCACGGTCCATTTTAGGGCATATGGCGGCGGTAAGTTTTTTCTCCTTAATCACTCTCATGCCTTGCTCAGTATCCATGTCATAACCGAGAAGGTCTTTACACCGGATGGAACCGTTGCGGGCGACAAACTTATCCCTGAATTTTCTTACCAGGTCATAAACTTTACCACGAGCTTTTGGATCCTCAGGTTCATAAGTTAAGCCCAACACCATGAAAGCTCCGGTTACCGCTCCGCAAGTTTCGCCCATACGTCCCATGCCCGCTCCAAAGCACGAGGCTAATTTGATTGCTGTTTCTTTGTCAAGTCCAAAACCCGCCCCGTAGACTGACAACATGGCTTGAGCACAGTTCAGCCCGCCTTCTTTGTGCAGTGAAACAACTTGATTGGCATTGTCGGACATTTTTAACCACTCTCCTTATTTTTAAATTACTTTTAAGGAATGACGATTTAATATTGTTTTAAAGACTTTTTTTTCCTTATAATGATGACAAGTAATATAATACGGTGAGGGAATTGCAGGTCTCTATTCATTATTATAAAACGTTCCTTAAAACAAATATTGTATTTTCTTGCTGTTATAATAAATGCCTTTATGCCGGCAGGAAAGGAACTCCCGGATGGAAGACAAATTAAATCAAAAAGAGCGAATAAAACTGTACCGTGTTTCAGATTTACCGCAAATAGAACTCTTTTACGGTATCAATGTCAGACGCGTCTTCTCCCGCCATGTCCACTGGGTTTTTAGTTTGGGAGTAATAGAAGAAGGGACCAGGATCCTGGATTTCCAGGGCTGTAAGTATGAGATACAGCCTGGTATGGTCAAAGTAATCAGCCCGGGCGAGGTGCATTCCGGCAGTGCCGCTGAAGAAAAAGGATACACCGTGCGTACCATAAGATTAGAAAAGGATTATTATTTTTCGCTTGTATATCAGATAACCGGTTTGTCAGACAAGGCGCCATATTTCCCGGAACGGGTATTTACTGATCCTCCCCTGTATCGGAAGATTATCCGCCTCCACAAATTACTGGGTGAAAAAAGGACAAAACTGGAGAAAGAATACCTTTTGTTGGAGACGCTGTCCCAACTTATACAGAACCATGCCCGGGAGAAACCGCAAGATCTCCCTACCGGTAACAGCGATACCTCTTTGAGCCTGGTTTGTGATTATTTAAAATACCATATGTCCGAAAACGTGTCATTGGAGGAACTGGCCCGCATAGGGTACTTGAGCGCTTTCCACCTGGCGCGTTTGTTCACCAGGGAAATAGGGGTGCCGCCTCATGTTTACCAGGTGCAGCTTCGCCTAAATAAAGCTTTGGAACTCCTTCGCTCCGGGAAACCGGTATCAAGCGTCGCGTTGGAAACCGGATTTTTTGATCAAAGCCATTTTACCAGGGCATTTAAGAAGAAGTTTGGTATAACACCGGGCCAATACTCCATTATATAGCCCCCGCCGACTTCATTTAAGCAAGAAAATACGATATTACGGCTGCAGCACCATATATCATATCAATCAGGAATGTACTCAGTTCAACAATTAGATTCTATTTGTGGGAGGTGATTTTTTGGATATCAAGGTATTCGGGGTCGGTTGCCCGCGGTGCCACCAACTATTGATGGAAGTGATCAACGCGCTTGCTGAGCTGGACCTGGAGGCAGGCGTTGACATGGTGGACGACAGCCAGGTGATTAAGTCACTCAAGATTACGTCACTGCCGGCAATAGTAATTGACGGCAAGGTCAAGACCGCCGGAAAAATCCCCACCCGGCAAGAAATAAAAAAACTTATTCTTGAAGTAGCGCAAACTTAGTGCCTGGATCTCATTATGAGAGGGGAGGATTTGTTACTGCCGCATGTTCGAGTGCTCCACCCTGGACCAGTTGAATAAAGTTCTGAGCAGCCAGATGCTTATCGTTTAGAGATAATAACGGAACGTATAATCACGACAGCGGGTGGTTAAAATATAAGGGTGTAAGATATTGCTTGTATCTTGCGCCATAAAGGTATATAGTAATATCTGTATGATTCGCCGAAAGGTAAATTTAGGAGGTTAGGTTTGAGCATGCAAGGTAAGGTAAAATGGTTTAACGCGGGTAAAGGATTTGGTTTTATTGAAACCGAGGAAGGCAAAGATGTTTTTGTGCATTTTTCTTCAATCCAAACAGACGGTTTCAAGACTCTGGACGAAGGCCAGGACGTGGAATTTGACGTTGTCCAGGGCGTACGCGGCCCTCAGGCCGCAAATGTTGTTAAATTATAAAAAAAGTGGTTTCTTTAATATAATTTAACGATTCGCATGATAACAGCCGGCAATGCCGGCTGTTATTTTTTTGGCGGCGTGTCTTTTCCAAAATCATAATTGATAAAGCGCAGGTAATTTTCCACGAAGCTTTTTATATCAATGTTGTCAAGCCGAATAAATTTTCCTTCGTCGTAGAATCCTACCTTCTGAGGTGAAATATAAACATCGGTGTTTTCGTAGGACTCTTTCATATCATATTCGTCCTGGTAAATATGCTGATTATACTGTTTGAAATTTTTCCAGCACATGGGGGGGTAGTTGGTTTTGCAGTAGTCTAATAAATTGGTAACATTTTTATTAATATAAATCCCATTTTTGTGAAAACTAATAACAGTTTCCGGGTAATTATGGAGATATCCATAGGGATCGGTAATTATTCTTTGACCTCTTATTTCAATAAAACCTTCCCTGCCCTGCCAGTTTGAGCAATCTGTGACCGACTCCAGCGGCACGTCCAGGGATGAGCATTTTGAGAACTTTAAGAAGTGACACTTTGCTGACAGGCACCGGGCAGATTTTTCTAAAACAGAAGTTTCTTTTACCATGGTAAGTCTCCTGGTTTTTGATACGTATTCATTCTGGATGAAGCGAAAAAATCCTCTTAAAGGCCTCAATGGATCCGAATAAGCATATATGGGTAAGCATACTAATAAAAAGGGGTGAAGTAGGTTGAAGGCTACAGGGATCGTGCGTCGTATCGATGATCTTGGTAGAGTGGTGATACCGAAGGAAATAAGGCGGACAATGCGAATCCGGGAAGGAGATCCTCTTGAAATCTTCACTGACAGGGAAGGAGAAGTCATATTGAAGAAGTATTCCCCCATCGGGGAATTGGGGGAATTTGCTTCCGAATATGCGGATTCTCTAAACGAATCACTGGGTCACATCTCCTGTATCGCGGACAAGGACACGATTATCGCAATAGCTGGCGCGCCTAAGAAACAGCTAATGAACAAGCAGATAAGCCCTGACGTCGAAAAAGTAATGGCCGACAGGAAGATGGCTGTTTTTAATGAGCCCTGTTACCTTACTATTGACGAAGATGTCAGTTTTAATTCTGCAGTTATAGCCCCGATTATAGCTGAAGGGGACACGTTAGGCGCCGTCATAATCGCTGCCAAGGAGGCCGGCGTGCAGATGGGCAACCTGGAAACCAAACTAGCCGAAACTGCCGCGGGTTTCCTGGCAAAACAAATGGAGTCTTAAAAGGGAAGCCCCCTGGAGGGGCTTCTGCTTTTTACAGGCATTTTGTATGCTAACAACGTCCCTTCAGGGGTGACTGTCAATTGTTTCACCTTGTTGTTTTTTTTATAAGCTGGGCTGTTTGGATAATTTTTTCGGATAAAAAACGCTGGCGAGAAATATTCCCAGTGTGTTTTTTGGCTGCATTTCTCGGATGTCTTACCGACATGCTTGGGCAGTACTACCCACTGTGGCAATATCTGGGCTGGAATCCCATGTGCATACACCTGGCCAATGATATAGGTGTTTTTGTAGTTGTGACTTACCTGTTTATCCAATGGCTGCCGAAGCGGCAGACATTCTGGCGCATGGCTGCATACTGGTTTGTCTGGACCGGCGCGGCAATTAGTCTGGAATTATTTTATGACAGGACAGGCAGGTTGATATATCACCAGTGGTGGAATATATGGTGCTCCTACCTGGCGGACTGGTTGTTATTCGCGTTGTTTTATTACTACCACAGGTTATTCAGGTTTGAAAAGCTTTCTTGACCGTCATCCCATTAATCTATTTGTTTTTTTGTCCTGCGCCCGCATTTGCAGCTTTTACAGCGTCGATTACCCCCGCTCCCTGAATATTCGGATCAAGGCTGACAAGTGTGTTTGTATTTTCCATAAGCCTTTTCTTTACCTGGTCCGGCGGCAGGGTACCGTCAATCTGCAGCATCAGCGCCGCCACACCGGCACACACAGGTGTGGCCATTGATGTGCCGGACAGCGGAATGTACCAATTGCTGATCCTTGATTTCTTATTCTCCTTATCAAGAGTCGATCCTGGCGAACGAAGTGATATTATGTTTACTCCCGGCGCCAGTACATCCGGTTTAATAAAACCGTCAATGGTAGGCCCCCTGCTGGAAAACCAGGCCGCCTGGTTATCGTCCAAGGTAAGCGTATCCATATCGTCTACCGCGCCCACAGTAATGACCAGGGGATCAATGCCGGGAGAAGTGATAGTTTTTGGCTGCGGCCCGTCATTTCCGGCCGCGACACAGACCACGATACCGTTTGTCCAGGCTTTCTCCACCGCCTGGCAGACCGGGTCGTCGTTATAAGCCTCTATGGCTGTAGTGCCCAGGGACATGCTCAGCACCCTGATGCCCAGTGATTCCTTGTTGTCGATGCACCACTGGATACCTTCAATAACTGTCGAAAGAGTACCTGTGCCTTCTTTATCCAGCACCTTAACTCCGACCAGGCCTGCATCGGGAGCGGGACCCCGGTAGAGATTACCGGATTGACTTCCGTCAGAGCCGATGTCCCCGGCGACGTGAGTGCCGTGACCATTGTCATCGTAAGGGTTTGTTTTGTTCTTGACAAAATCTTTAAACCCCACAATCCGACCGCCGAGATCGGGGTGAGCATAAATACCCGTGTCCAGTACAGCTACCACTATTCCCCTGCCCGTAATGTCCCGCTCCCATAGGGGGGCAGACCGGACGGTCGAGGACGCCATGTCCAGGACAGCCTTCACTTCCCGGTCGTACCATATTTTCTTGACGAGATTGTTTTGCAGCAGTTTTTCCATCTGACCCGCTGTCACTTTAGTGGCAAACGAGTTAATCAGCGGGAGTTCCCGGTGGACCCGGCAGTTTGCCCAAACCGCCAGGTCTTTAAAAGAGTGCTCTCCCTGTCGGGTTTCTGCTGCCTGGACAATAACCGGTATTTTGTAAAATCGCTGTCTTAAATAATTAAAGGGTTTATACAAAAAACAGGGCAAATATTTAACCGGGCGATACCACTTCAGCGCTGCCTTCTTTGTCTGTGGGCATAACCGGGCGGCGTGGGAGCGGATCCAGCCTGATTCCTTGAATATCATAAGCATCCCTCCGGTTTTTTCCATTATTCCTTCATATGCCATAATATGGCTGCCCTGCAAAAAAGTTCACTCAACCGCGTCCGGTTCTGTCATGTAAAATTAAAGTTCACAGTAAGTGGACACCTGTCAATATAACGAAACGAGAGAGCTGTTTAGCTCCCTCGCATTTTGTTTATTTGAATTTAATTTTATTTTCAGTATCACATAAAGCGCCTGCCAGCAGCCACTTTTGACTATTCATTTTTCCTATACGCATAATAGTAAGGCAACCAAACCATTATCATAGCAAAGTTGATGGAATATTGGGAAGTTCCTTTAAGGGCTTCCTATTTTGTTTTAAAGTCTTAACTTAATGTAAAAATATTTAGCATGTGACACAAAGCGACATGATTCCCAAAGGTAAATATATAAAATCTGTTTAATAACAAGAAACGGCATAAATATTGACCGAAAGGATGAATAATTTGGCCACAACAGAAGAGAAAAATCCTGTGCAGCGTATGGAAAGTGGCGAACATGAAAGTACAGTGAACCAGTACAGCACCGAATCAACCGAGGATAATAAGCCAGATGTCAAAGGGCTTGAAGCGGAGATAAAAAGGCTTAAAGCAGAAATTGATATAAGAAACAAAGACAAAAATACTTTTGAAGCCCTCTTTGACAACAAAATCTTCGCAGTTGTTATTCTGGACAGTAACTACAACTTTATCTGCGTTAACGATGTATACGCTAAAGCATTTTCCCGACAAGTCTCTGATTTTCCTGGCCATAACCACTTTGAATTCTACCCTTCCGACGTAAAAGTAATCTTTGATCAGGTCGTCATGACAAAAGAAAGCTATAAGGCCTGGGCAAGGCCATTTGTTTACACCGACCATCCTGAATGGGGGACTACATATTGGGACTGGACACTTGTGCCTGTCCTGGATTCATATGGAGAGGTGGAATCATTGATCTTTACTCTAAATGATGTAACCGAACATGTCAGAACTAAAGAAAAACTATGTGAAAGTGAAGAACGCTATCGAAGCATCTTTGATAACAGCATTGACGGTATCTTATTAACAGTTCCAGACGGGACAATACTGTCAGCCAATCCCTCGGCTTGTCTCATGTTTGGCAGAACAGAAGAAGAGTTGTGTGCTGTTGGCAGGAACGGAATTGTTGACATGAACGACCCGGGGGTTATTATGGCTGTTCAGGGAAGAGAAAAAACAGGATGCTTTAATACCGAAGCTACACTGATTAGAAAGGATGGGACTAAATTTCCTGGCGAGGCTACTTCAAACCTGTTTAAAGATAAGGATGGCCGTATTTTATCCAGTATAATAGTTCGGGATATTACGGAACGCAAGAAATCGGAAGAAGTATTGCGTTTATCTGAAGAGAAGTTCTCCAAGGCCTTTTACCATAATCAGACGATGATGGCTATTACAAGGCTCGATGATGACACTTATGTTGATGTTAACAATATATGGGCAAATTCCATTAGTTACAAAAGGGCAGAGATGATCGGTAAAACTACTAAAGAACTGGGTATACGGGTCGAGCCAATAGTAAGACAAAAAATAAAGCAAATTCTTCTTGAATATGGTTGTATAAGGAATTATGAAGAAAAAATAATAAAAAAATCAGGAGAGGCTTGTTATTTCCTTACATCTATCGATATTTTAGATATAAATGGCGAGAAATTTTCACTTATTTCCGCAGTTGATATAACCGAACGAAGAAAAGCTGAAGAGGCTTTGCGTGAATCCCAGGAACTTTTCGCCATAGCGTTTGATCATGCGCCTTATTCGTTATTAATTACTTCTTTAAAGGAGGGGAAAATTAAAAAGGCTAACAAAGTATTTTTACAGAAAAACGGTTTTACAGAGGAAGAAGTCATTGGGCGCTCAACTGTTGAACTAAACTTGTGGTTTAATCCTGGTGATGGTGATAGGGCTGAAATGTTAAAAAAACTTAATGAAGAAGAAGTTTATAACAAGGAATTAAAGCTGAGGAATAAGGATGGCAGGGTATTTGATGTAATGTTCACGGGGGGGAAAGTAAATCTGGACGGTGAAGAGTGTTTGATTACCATCCAGAATGATATAACCGAGCTTAAAACATACCAGTATGAATTGGAGCGATTAGACAGGTTGAACCTGGTCGGCGAAATGGCGGCTGGTATAGGGCACGAAGTCAGAAACCCCATGACCACGGTTAAGGGATTTCTGCAGCTGCTTAAGGAAAAAGAAAGGTATGACCAGGATAGGGACATAATGGACCTAATGGTGGAGGAACTTGACAGGGCAAATTCGATTATCTCAGAGTTTCTATCTCTGGCTAAAAATAAGGCTGTTGAATTAAAGAGTCAAAGCCTTAATCAAAAGGTCAGGGCAGTGTTTCCTCTGCTCCAGGCAGATGCCATGAAACAGGATAAAAACATTGAGTTGGTACTCGGTGACATTCCCCATATCAAGATTGATAGAAATGAGGTCCAGCAGCTGATCCTTAACCTTGTCCGAAACGGGCTGGATGCCATGCAGCCAGGCGGTTTAATGACTATTAAAACATTCCAGGAGGACGATATGGTAGTCCTGGCTGTAACAGATCAGGGCAGCGGAATAGTCCCAGAAGTCATTGCGAAAATTGGGACACCCTTTTTTACAACCAAAGATAACGGCACTGGCCTGGGGCTGGCTGTTTGTTACAGTATTGCAGCCAGGCACAATGCCAGGATTGAAATTGACACAGGACCTGAGGGGACTACCTTCTTTGTTAGATTTAAAGAATAAAAGGTATTGAGGTAAATTTTTTACAGTAAATAAATATAGGGAGTTCCTTTTATCGGTTGATCGTTTATTTCATCAAACGATCACATCTTTGTTGCGGGAGCAGATCGACGGATAATGCGCCATTATGTAAAGATCGTAGATACGAAGCGTTAGCGTAGCCGACCGACTGGTAGGCAAATTGGTTACGAACAGGAGGGCTTGAATAATTTTTTTACTTATAACTCACTTGTTTTAAATTTATTTTAATCACAACCCATTTTAGTGAAAGACCGATGATAATATAAATTGGGAAGGAATATAAGTGTTTCCAATTGTTCATTTCATATAGCTCTAACCATATAGCTATTGGTTCTCCGATAAACGCCAAAACAAAGGAGGTGATTAAAATAGCTATAAAAAATTCTTTCCATTCAGCATAATATTGATATATTAACATGTATGTTACAGGCAATAAAGCGATATCGGCTGAAAATAAAGGGGGCATAAGTGGTATTAACATATTAGGATAGCCCCATAATACCAATTCAACGCCAAGTATGTCTATGATTATTACCACAACCGAAACTAAAAGACCATAACAAACTATTTCCAATAACCTATACTTATCAACACGTTTCCACCATATGCACCATACTAAGATAACAAAAATTAAGGATAACCACCAAGAAAAAGTAAATACATTATTTTGCAAGTAATGATCCATATTAACATCTCTTAAAGCAGCACGAAGTTCTATCTGTTTTCCCCAAAGAGGGTGATTAATAACTGAATTAAACATATTCTTAATTTACCACCTTTTGGTTATAAAAAATATTGATTGGGGTACTACAGTTTTAAATATCAAGGCCTTCTATATTATATTTTTTGAAAACTTATTAAATAGGTTACAATAAATATTAGAAATGAGTATATTTTTCCAATGTTTTTAAAGAGATATGTTAAAAAGAAACATTATTATAACAGCTAGAACAATGGTAATAATCCATGCTTGCAATGGCTCTTTGTAGTGTAGACGAATTATGGTAAACATAATACAGTTAAATAAAATTGAAAACCAAATATTCCAACCATTTTGATACGAAATTGAGCCAATCTTGAAAGCTATTATTTCAATTATTGAAAAAATCGCAACCCAAATTAAAATATATCCAATTTGTTTATGTAATTTATTTGGATAAAGAGACAAAAAGAGGAATATCGCAGGTGGTTGTCCAACCAATGCAACGAAAATAAAACTGAAAGTACTCGTTATTACTAGTGATTCGAATTGCCAGAGTGGTTGATTCTTGGTTATATATCCGTATGCAAAGTCTATAGCTATAAAAAACAGAACTGTGGGATAGTACCTTCGCCAGTTACGCCAGTCACCCCATTTCCACGCAGCTGCTAAGAAGGGAAAGGCAGCTATTAAATTTATTTCAGCTAATTTCAAGATATTAAAATCCATTTGAACACCTCAATATTATGTGGCTTAATTAGTATTTCCTGTAAAAACATTTTTAATAGTGTTTTACTTTACTTGATTAAATATATGGTAATAACTTGACCGCTCTCACAGCTGCCAGGGACAGGGTGACGGCTAGCGGTCTAGATTGCCAAACTATCACCAAGCCCACCTAGGATAAAAAGGTAATATATACCAATAATACCTTGCCCGCAGAATTTTAACGCATTAGAAACGATTCTAGCGCGTCTTGTGATCCATGGAATAAACAAGATATTATGTGATACCAGGGCAGCATTTCCTCTTCTCCAGGCAGATGCCATGAAACAGGATAAAGATAATGGCACTGGCCTGGGGTTGGCTGTCTGTTGCAGCATAGCGGAAATGCACAACGCCAGGATTGACATTGATACAGGAACGGAGGGTACGACCTTCTTTGTAAGATTTAAAGGTTAAGAGGGTGTGATATGGGTTTAAGCAAATCAGCACAGGCTCAAATATTGGGTCATTTGTGCTATTTTTAATAATAATCAGTTTTATTTGTTACAATAACCATAATGTTTCAAGATAAATTGGGGAGGTTAGCTCTTGGCTAACAGACTGTTAAAAGAAAAAAGTCCTTACCTGCTCCAACATGCCAATAATCCCGTAGACTGGTATCCCTGGTCTGATGAGGCTTTTGAAGAAGCAAAGAAAAGGGACTGCCCTATTTTTCTAAGTGTGGGATATTCTACCTGTCACTGGTGCCACGTCATGGAAAGAGAGTCGTTCGAAGATGAGGAAGTAGCTGCAATCCTCAATAATAACTTCGTATCCATAAAGGTAGACCGGGAAGAACGGCCGGACATAGACCATATCTATATGTCTGTATGCCAGGCCATGACCGGTCAGGGGGGGTGGCCGCTAACCATTTTAATGACTCCTGATAAAAAACCTTTTTACGCGGGAACTTATTTTCCCAAGCATGAAAAATGGGGCAGGATAGGCCTGGTGGAAATACTGATCCAGGTAAGTGAAAAGTGGAGGCAGGACACGGATTTGCTGGTTGAAACCGCCGAAAAGGTGAGCCTTTCTGTTTTTACAGAAAGAAGCGATGATCAAGGTAAAGAGCTGAATGGAAAAACTCTGCTTAAAGCGTTTTTTCAAGCCAGAGGAATGTTTGATAATGGATTCGGCGGATTCGGGACAGCGCCTAAATTTCCTGCTCCCCATAACCTGGCCTTTCTCCTGCGCTACTGGAAGCGCAACGGTGATAAGGAAGCCCTGGATATGGTGGAACTCACTCTTGAGCATATGTACAGGGGCGGGATATACGACCATATCGGTTATGGTTTTTCCCGTTATTCAACCGACAAGCAGTGGCTGGTCCCTCATTTTGAAAAGATGCTTTATGACAACGCGCTGCTGGCACTGGCGTACATAGAAGGTTACCAGGCAACGGGACGGAAGCTGTACGCCAGGGCGGCAAAAGAGATCTTCACATACATACTGAGAGACATGACCTCTCCCGAAGGTGGTTTTTATTCAGCGGAAGATGCTGACTCCGAAGGTGAGGAGGGGAAATTTTATGTCTGGTCTCCCGCTGAAATTAAAGAAATTTTAGGTGATCGGGATGGCGAAACATACTGCCGTTTGTTTGACATAACAGTAAAAGGCAATTTCGAGGGCCGGAGCATCCCTAACCTGATCGCAGCTCCAACGTTTGACGAAGCCGGGGAATTAGCAGCAGAGAAAACTGCCGTTTATAACGAATCTATGCGGGAGAAACTTTTCCAGGCCCGTGAAAAACGGGTGCACCCGTACAAGGACGATAAGGTCCTCACTTCCTGGAACGGACTGATGATCGCCGCCATGGCCAGGGGGGCGGCAGTTTTTGGTGAAGATGTTTACCGGGATGCGGCGGCACGCGCTGTTGAATTCATTTTTAATAAAATGCGGCGGGCGGACGGCAGGCTGCTGGCCCGTTACCGCGATGGAGAATCAGCCTACCCGGCGTATCTTGACGACTATGCTTTTTTAACCTGGGGGCTGCTGGAACTGTACGAAGCCACGTTTGACGCAACCCACCTGGAGGGAGCCATTGAACTTACCGGTCAGATGATCGATCTCTTCTGGGATGAAGAAAACGGGGGGTTTTTCTTTAATGGTAAGGACGCGGAGCAGCTTATTTCCCGCCCGAAGGAAATTTATGACGGGGCGCTGCCGTCCGGCAACTCGGTGGCGCTGGTTAACCTGCTGCGACTGGCCCTTTTGACTGCCGGCCAGTCATTCGCGGATATGGCTGAAAAGCAGGTGAAAGCGTTTGCGGGAAGTATCGGGGATTACCCGTGGGGATACACTCACTTCCTGATGGGAGTTGACCTCTTGCTCGGCCCCGCCCGCGGGATTGTAATTGCCGGGAGAGCGGGAGACGCAGATACTGAGGCGATGTTAAGGGCCGTCAGCCAGACCTTTATGCCGAACACGGTGGTGGCTTATCACCCGGAAGGTGAAGCAGGCCGGCAGATTGAAAAGCTGGTCCCTTTCCTGAAGGAGCAGCGCTTAGTCGATGGGAAAGCAGCCGCCTATATTTGTGAAAACTATGCCTGCCAGGCGCCGGTTACAGACCACCGGCAGTTTGTTGAAGCGCTTCAGCAATAACTTATACATTTATACTGCTAAAGAGGCACAAAACTATATAGCAAAAAAAAGAGGGACACCGATCCTTTATCTGGAATTGGTGAGTTAGCCACAACCATTCCAAAAGGAGAGGTGTCCTCATGAACATGTATCACATTTTTAATTAGGCCTTAACCTCTTCTAAATCTTCAGCCTTTTTATTGAAAACGTATTTCTGAAGGAGGTCTCCACCCACAGTGAAAATCGCCCCTAAAACTAAGCCTCCGAGAAGAGTGCCGATTACCGTTACCAGGTTTTCTCCTCCGGTTGCAAAACACATAGCGGCAGATCCAAAAACAATTGTTACCTTGCCAAGCAATGTATTACCCAGTGGAATCATATGGATCCCGATAGCTAAAAATGTACCAAATCCAACTGCAAAACCTAGGGAGAGGGCAGCATTAATTCCAGCCTGGGTCATGAAACCGGCAGTTTGCAGCATAAGCCAACCCCAAAGAACACCGGCAACAGCACTGCAAAAGTAATGAGGAATTTCTTTTACAAGCGCGCCGCCACCGAAGAATATAGGAAGAGCCACGAAAGTCATCCAAAGAACGTTAGTTGCGAATGCTGGCAGTAAAGCATAGATAAATACATAAATAAAAGTCATTATACCAATCCAAACACTCCAGGTCCATAAATATTTCTTATCCACAAATTCATCTCCTTTTTTTATGGTTTTTACTACCTTTATAAACACCTACAAGGTACGGTCAATAATCACCCCTTTGCCTAAACAGCTTTAATATTGACTTTGCACAGTACAGCCTTTTTGCAATAACCTTGCTCCTCCAGCACTCCAAACAAACGGCGTAATCAAAATTATTTACGTCCCTCCTTTTTGTAGTATATGACCCTGTCTGGCATGTAAAATTGCAGGTTATCCCTGGCAGCAGTTATAATTTTAAGGGGCAGGAGATTTGCATAATTTGTCTGATGGGTTTCAGGGATCCCGTTTGACTCAAATACCCTTAAATTGAGGTTTTCTTTTTTCAAGGAAAGCCCTGGCCCCTTCTTTTTGGTCCTCCGTTGAAAAAAGATCGCCAAAGTGTTTTGCCTCAGCTTCTACACCCATAGCCAATGTCATTTCAAGACCTTTATCTATTGCTTCTTTGGCCGCCCGCAATGCTAAGGGGGGTTTGCCGGCGATAGATTTAGCCAGTTTTAAAGCCTCATCCAAAACCTCGCCCTCCGTAACTACCCGATTGATGATTCCAATACGCAGAGCCTCTTCTGCTGAGATGTTTCTACCGGTAAAAATGAGTTCCTTGGCTATCCCCGTCCCAGCTAAACGCGTCAATCGCTGGGTGCCGCCGTAACCGGGAATCAGCCCCAGGTTTATTTCAGGTTGTCCAAGTTGGGCATTGGCTGACGCCAAACGTATATCGCAGGCCATAGCGAGCTCCATCCCGCCCCCTAAGGCGTATCCGTTAATGGCAGCAATTGTAGCACAGGGCAGACAAGACAGTTCCTCAAAAATTACTTGTCCCTCCCGGGCTAATTCATAACCGCCTTTTGAATCTAATTCGGGGAAACGGCTAATATCTGCTCCGGCTATAAAGAATTTCGGCCCCGTGCCGGTAATTACCACGGCCCTGATTTCCCCAGCAGTTATTTTTAATTGTAGTTCTTTCAACTTACTCCGAAGCTCTTTTAATACTGTTGCACTCAGTGAATTGGCGGGGGGGTTATCAAAGCGTATTACAGCTGTTTTTTCTGTACATTCAAGATGCACTGGCATTTTTTTCACCTCTCAGATTAATAGGAATAGAATCCCTTTCCGGTTTTACGCCCCAGGTATCCGGCACGAACCAGCTTTCTTAAAAGAGGGCAGGGGCGATATTTAGGATCTCCAAATTCAGCATATAAAGTTTCCATAACTGACAAACACACATCAAGGCCGATCATGTCACCAAGGGCTAAAGGCCCAATCGGATGGTTGGCGCCCAGTTTCATCGCCGTATCAATATCCCCGGCACTGGCCACACCCTCCATGAGTGTGTAAACCGCCTCATTGATCATGGGGACTAACATGCGGTTTACGATGAACCCCGGCGCTTCATTAACTGTTACCAAAGTTTTTCCGAGTTTTTCTAACAGAGCTTTAATTAAAATAAAAGTCTCTTCACTGGTAGCAGGTCCTTTGGTAACTTCCACAAGCTGCATAACTGGGACAGGGTTAAAGAAGTGCATACCAATAACCTTATCCGGCCGGGAGGTGGCAGCGGCCAGGGCGCTGATACTTAATGCTGAGGTATTGCTAGCCAGAATGGCCCCTTTTTTCATGGTTCGGTCTAATTCTTTAAAGATTTCTGTCTTCAGTTTTTGATCCTCGATAACCGCTTCAATAACCAGGTCGTTATCAGCCCCGCAATTTAAATCAACAGTAGTACTAATACGCTCAAGAGTAGCGTCTTTATCCCGGGCTGCCATTTTCCCCTTATCTACCTGGCGCTTTAAGTTTTTTTCGATATTGGACAGGCCCTTCTGTACAAAGCGGTCTTCCACATCACATAAGGTAACGGAGAATCCCGCTTGGACCACTACCTGAGCGATAGCAGAGCCCATAGTACCGGCTCCTAAAACCATTATCCTTTCCATATTTATCCTTCTCCTTCTTTAATAAGTTAATTAACCATTTCAACAACTGTGGCCATTGCGGGCCCGCCGCCGACACATAAAGATGCTACTCCGAATTGTCCTCCCCTCCGGCGCATCTCTGAAAGAAGAGTGACAATAAGGCGGATACCTGTGCATCCAACCGGATGGCCCAGGGCAATACCGGATCCATTTGCATTAACACGGTCAATGTTTAGTCTTAACTTACGGTTAACTGCAAGGAACTGAGCGGCAAAGGCCTCGTTAATTTCAAAATAATCAATATCGTTTAGTTCTAAGTTGGCAAGCTCCAGTGCTTTGGGAATAGCGTAAGCAGGCCCGATTCCCATAATTTCAGGATTCACCCCGTAGGAAGCGGTGGCAATAATTTTTGCCAATGGCTTAACGCCTGTTTCTAATACCTTTGATTCTGACATCAAAATGACTGCCGCCGCGGCATCATTTACTCCACTGGCATTTCCGGCTGTTACGGTTCCATCGTCTTTAAATGCCGGCCGAAGTTTCGCAAGATTATCCAAGGAGGCGGATTCTCTGGGGTGTTCATCGGTTGTAAATAATACCTTCTTCTTCTTAATCTTGACTTCGACAGGGACTATTTCCTCTTTGAACTTTCCTTCACGAATGGCAGCTACCGCACGCTGGTGGCTTAATAGGGCCAGTTCATCTTGTTCCTGACGGGTAATACCGTACTTTTCTGCCAGATTTTCGGCAGTTACCCCCATATGATAACCGAAAAACGCGTCATTTAACGCATCATAAAGCAGCGCATCTTCTACCTGACCCTGACCCATGCGGTATCCTGTGCGCGCCCCCATTAACAGGTAGGGCACTTGAGACATGTTTTCAATGCCCACAGCCAGGCTCACGCTGGATTTCCCGAGCATGATCTGATTAGCTGCGATTTCAAGTGCACGCATTGCAGAACCGCACTGCTGGTCTATGGTCGCAGCAGGGGCGACCACCGGGATTCCGCTGTTTAATTGTATCTGTCGGGCCGGGTTACCTTTTACTCCCTGTTTATAACACATCCCCGCTACTACATCGTTCACCTGTTCCGGCTTTACACCAGCGCGCTCCATAGCAGCCTGTGCTGTAACTACTCCCAGGTCTACCGCTGAAATGTCCTTTAAAGTACCCAAAAAATCCCCAATAGGAGTTCGGGCAGCACCAACGATATAGACATTTTCTAATTTTTGCACATGAGCACCAGCCAAAATTTAACACCTCTTTAAATTTTGATTGCTAATATTAACTAATTGTTATTGGGCAGTCCATCCTCCATCAATAACCAGGTGTTGTCCGGTCATATAATTGGAGGCGTCCGAGGCTAAATATACCGCTGCACCCGATATATCTTCAACTTGTCCAAGACGTCGCATCGGTATGCTTTTAATAATGTGATTGTAAATCTTCTCATTTTTCAAATCAGCCTCATTCATCGGAGTAATGACATAACCCGGACAAATGGCATTAACCCGAATATTATACTTAGCCCATTCTAAAGCCAGGGCTTTGGTCATTTGGATAACACCACCCTTGGCTACACAATAAGGCAGTACCTGGCGATCACCCACCAACCCGAGGATGGAAGCAATATTGATAATCTTGCCGCCGCCCTGCTTGATCATAACTTTGCCTACAGCATGAGACATGGTAAAAACTGCCCTCTGGTCGAGGTTTACTACCCTGTCAAAATCCTCTTCTGTAAGGTCTTCCGCTTTTTTAGTAATAGCAGTACCCGCATTATTCACTAGAATATCGATTCGGCCATATTGGGCAATAGTTTTTGTTATTAATGCTTCCAGTTGGTCTTTTTTGGTTATATCTGTGGCAATACCAATAGCATCACACAACCTGCTTCGAACTTCCTCGGCTACACGGTCACAATCAGCCTGGTGACGGCTGACAATTACCAGATCCGCTCCGGCATTAGCCAGTCCCATAGCGATTCCATAACCTATTCCTTTCGTGGAACCGGTAACCAGCGCTACCTTGCCTTCTAAGCTAAATGATGAAACATCCATCATAATCCTCCCTTTGTATTGATTTATTTGGACTTGAATCACATCAATTAACGAATTAACTGACCGCTATTTAAAAAATAACTGCAAATCATCATGGGATTTTTCTAAAAGATCCATATAGTTTTCAAAAGTAAGGTTTTTAAGACCACCGTTAGTATAAATCCCAGCCCTGTCCACAATACGGGTTATAATAAGCTGCTCATCAGTGGGCGGAGGAGTTGTTTTAACAACAGGGGCCACCTTTAGATCCCATGACACATTCGCCTTAATTTCGTCTACGGTTATCCCCTCGTGCAAGCTATCCAGGTATGCTTCCCTGGTTTCCGGGTCAAAACGGAATATACATTTATTGGTGATAATCGATGCCGGACCCCCACTGGGCAAACCTGCTTTTTCCCGTGAGTTATATCCGTCAATGTAGCCGGGAGAAGTGATGTAATCTACCCTTTCAAGAAAGCGTCTTTTTTCTAGGGGCAAAGTAATGATGGTTCTTCTGGCCGAGCTTGCAATGTCGTTTGCCCCGCCGCTGCCCGGCAATCTTGACGCAGGTCTATGATAGTCACCTTCACCATAAATAGCTGTACTGTTTAGATTGCCGTATTTATCAACTTGAGCGCCGCCAATCATTCCCACATCAAAAAAACCACACTGTTGGTCTGAGAAGAGTCGCCACAGGGAAGTAGTACAGATAGAGTTCTCAACACAGGAATTGTCCCCGATACCCAGTATGATTCGGTAAGGAAAGGGTCCTATGCTGCCTGATTCCATAGCCATAATCAGGTTCGGCGCGTGGGTTAGTTTAGCCACGAGAGCACCTAACAACGGAACTCCCACTCCGGCAAAAACCACGTCACCATCATTAATTTCCCTTGCGGAAGCCGCCACCAGCAGTTCCTGAAGGTTATATCCAGTGCCATTATTGTTCATTACGCTTTCCCTCATTCCCTAATAGTTAACATGCGTGAATCGTTTTTCTACTTTACGCAGCCTTTCCAACCGGTCCCATCCAACTTTTTTCAAGTATCCATTCCAGTCTCCCACGCTGAAGCACCATTCTTCCAACCATTTTAGATACCCCTCACGTGTTTTAAAAACGGCCAGTTGCTGCATATGAAACGGAATATCATAAGCATAAGCATAAGGCATATTCCAGGGGTGACAAGCAAATGGTAATTCCACCACGGCATCTACCGCATACTCCGGCGCAATAGTAAGATTGGGGCACCGGCGCACTTCATCGGTAGAAACAATTTCCTCACAGGTTACTATTACATATTTAGCAGCCCGAACCAAGTTTTCTGAATTTGAAGAAAAACCAAACGTTTGAGCGTTACCTCTTTTGTCGGACCTGCTGACATGGACAATAGCAACATCTGGTTTAGCTGCGGGAACCAAGGCTACTTTTTCTCCTGTATATGGATCGTCCATGGTTTTAATGCTTGCGTTATATTTTGGCAGGTCAGAACCCAGTAAGGATTTAGTGGCCATGAAAGGCAAGTTTAAAGCGCCTGCCAAAAACCGCAATCCTATGGTGAAATTTGAGTACTCCACCAGTTCCACACGGTTAGGAATTTCTTGTTCTATAGCCCGCCTGAAGTTATATGCCAAGCCGGCAACTGCATATGAGCACCAGGCAATCTCCATACGTTTTAAAACCCCGGCGCCAACTAACATATCGCCGGCCTCACAGGGACTATCACCAATTAATGTCAAATCCTTCTTGCCTTGCCGTATAATTTCATGGGTTTGAGCTACACACTGCGCGCCTCCCATTCCACTAAAGCTAATGGTATCTCCGTCCTTTAGAAAGGTTGCGATGGCTTCTTTTAAAGTCATTCTTTTATCTGTTTTTTTCTTTGAGTTCATGATTTCTGTTTCTCACCATTTTCTGCATATTTTTTATTGCGCTTTTATCCCTTCATCCAGCAGAACTTTTAGAAAAAGCTCTGCTGGACTACCATCGGTCACTTGATATTTCCTTATTTCATTTACAACAATCTCTATCCAGGGACCGTTGAAGGATGGCCGGCTAAGGCAGGCTGACATACATGCGCTTACCATTAAGAGAACATCATATGTCGGGTTATCCCAGCTAACCAATTCCACATTTTGAACCAGTTGCTCTAAATTATGGACTAATGCAGGGCCATCAATATATGGGTTGCAGTGTCCGCAATATTTTACACCGACCCTTAGTTTACGGGTCATGGCTGTTAGCTATTATCAGGTATTCCCGCCAAATCCCTGGCTAATTTCTTCTTCTGTTCCACATTGCCTTGACGCATAATCATTACGCGCTGCGCCTGAGGTGAGCCGGCGCCATGCATACTTTCGACTAAGGCTGTGCCCGCGGTTATATTTTCTATAAGTCTGGCCATCCTAAACCGGGTTTCTGAGGGGATATTTGCTACACCTTTGAAATATTTATCAACATAATGTCCTATTTCCGGACTGAACAGATCATCCTCTGAAGGCAATGTTGCGATGAACCCGCCAGCGACATCATGGCTTAAACGGCATATCTCGTAAATGAATCTCGTAACGTTTTGTTTGGTAATGTTGGCCAGCATAGGATCAACAAAATAGGCTCCTGAAGGAGTCGGTCGTCCTTCCGCTGAACAGGCTATAGAACCGGCATAAAGGGTTTCAGTAAGATGGATCATTTCCGTGACCTTATCCCTTACATGAGATGCTTTAGCGGCCCCATTATAATCAGCTATGGCTGCCGTAGCGCCGATGATCACATCACTTACGCCACCTTTACAGCCGCCATAATTCTGACGGTGGTATGAGGCAAAAAATTCTACCATGCTGCCGGCAAATTCCCACTCACCACACATGAATACTTTTTCCCATGGGACAAAAACATCTTCTAAAATGGTCAGAGCTTCTCCTCCGACAATTCCGAAACGTGCATTGCCCTGGTCAATTTTACCGGCTTTTCGTGAATCGTTGCTCTGACGGCCGAATATGTGAATAATACCGGGGGCGTCTACAGGTACAGCACAAGACACAGCATATTCAGCATCCTCCGCAGTCAAAGCTGTGGTCGGCATTATAAGCATCTCATGGGAATTTACAATACCGGTCATGTGGGCCTTGGCGCCGCGGATGACAATTCCTTTTTCATTCTTTTCAACTACACGGACAAAAAGATCCGGATCCGCTTGTTTGGACGGACGTAAGCTGCGGTCACCCTTGGGATCGGTCATGGCGCCGGCCACCATAACATCGTTTTCCTGGACATATAATAGAAAGTCTACTAGTCTTTTGTGGTAATCTGTCCCGAGTTTCTTATCCATGTCATAAGTCGTCGTATATACAGCATTTAATGCATCAAATCCAACACACCGCTGGAAACAGGAACCAGTACGCTGAGCAATCATACGCAACATTTTTACTTTTTTAACAAGATCTTCGGTGCTTTGGTGAATGTGTGTGAAGCGATTTATCCTCTTGCCGGTAAGGTGAGACACAGCTGTTACCAGATCCTCGAACATGGGATCATGTGCCATGTCATAGGTTAATGCTGCTGAGTTGATGTGAGGCTGGAACAAAGGATTATCCACCAAGTCCTTTACTTCCTCTCCGAAGGCATATACCTTCGTATTGAGTTTGCGCAGGCTCTCAATGTACTCAGAACCATTCATCATAGCCAAATCTCCTCCTGGATTAAATTTTTAATTATTATTAGCAAGACACGTTCCACTTTTGTGAAACACGTAATTAAGCCGCTGAAACGGTTTTCTGGTGAAATTTAATCAGCAGGAGGTTTTTTTATGGAGATGGTTAAATGAGAAAACCAGGACCGGCGGGATGAAAACGACATTCTAAAAAAGAAAATCGCGATCCTAATAAGAGGACCGCGACCAAAGGGCGTTCATTAAACGTGGTGAGATAAGAAACTCGAACCGGGTGAGTGGCAAAGGTTTGATGGCAGGCGGCTTTATAAGTTTGGCTCAAAACCAGGTACTCACATTCCTTCGGAAAGAGTATCCAGTTACCCCGAATAGGTGATCAGTTCCGGCCGGTATACAGGGGCAGCTTACCTGTCCATAAACGCTACAATGTATTATTTAACAACAATACATTAAGATATAAAAGGAAAGCCTGTACGCATTTAACAGCAATGTAATGTATTCACTTGCTTATTCCATATTTAGCCATCCTCCGATATAAAGTAGTCCTGGCAACATTTAAATGATCAGCTACGCGGGAGAGGTTGCCATGGTACTCTTCAATCAATTGTATTATTACCTGCTTTTCAAAATCTTCAACGGGCATTAGTCCTTTCTTTATGTTATTTATAGGCTGCCTGATCTCTTCCGGCAGTTGTTCTGGCAATAATATCGGACCGACACTCAGATGTAGAGCTCTTTCTACGACATTCTGCAACTCACGTATATTACCAGGCCAGGAATAGGCTTTTAGCAAATCCCATACTTTATCTTCTACCCTAATAATATCTTTTCCCATTTGCTTGCCCAACTTCTCAAGGAAATATAAAAAAAGAAGCTCAATATCGTCTTGTCTTTCTCTGAGAGGGATCATGCAGACGGTAACTACATTTAATCGGTAATACAAATCCGCCCTGAAATTTCCCAATTTTATCTCTTTTTCTAATTCCCGGTTTGTTGCTGCTATTATCCGCACATCCACAGGTATTACCGATGTGCCTCCGATACGGCTAATGGACTTATTCTCTATTACTCTAAGAAGGTTGGTTTGTAGTTCTGTAGGCATGTCACCGATTTCATCTAAAAAAATGGTTCCTCCATCAGCCAGTTCAAACTTGCCCGGACTTCCTCCCTTTTTGGCGCCCGTGAAAGCGCCTTCCGTATAACCAAAGAGTTCGCTCCCTATAAGATCCCGGGGGATAGCGCCGCAGTTGATAGCCACAAAAGGGCCTTTCGCTCTGCTGCTGGAGTTATGAATAGCCTGGGCCACGATGTCCTTGCCGGTACCGCTTTCCCCAAGCAATAACACTGTTGAGTCACTGATGGCCACAGCTTTGGCTAACTTTAAGGAATCCCTGAAATCGTGGTTTTTGCCTATCATATCATCAAATGTCATCTTCGCAACCGACCCACTCATCCTTTGGGCTAATCTACGGGCCCTGGTTATTTCGTTCAAGACGATTACGACTCCTTCACATTTGCCGTCTCTGCGGATGGGGCGGGAAGTTACAGTAAGGCGCAACTTTTTGTCTTTAAACGGTGTGGCGGTATTAACTTCCATATCTGTTATGAACTTCTGACCATTTATGATTTCTCTCCAATCATCTGTTCTGGCGTCAATAATATCCGTTATGGCTTTTCCAACAGATTGTTCTTGGCTTACACCCAATAGAAGATTAGCTGCACTATTAATATGAATAATCTTGTGGCTCGTATCTATCGCCAGGATACCTTCTGAAATCGACTCCATTAAAGTTTCCCGAAATTTGTTGGCTATGTCCCGTTCCTGCCAAACTCTTTGCATTTTAATCTGACGTTCAATAGCTTCTGCGCCTGCTACTACCATGCCTAAAGTATGTGGATGGACTTTTTCATAGGAACCGGTCATATCAAGCACACCAATTATTCTCCCATCCGGGTCGCGAATTGGTGCTGCCGAGCATGTCCAGCGGTGGGAACAAATACAATAGTGTTCAAAACTAAAGATTTGTAAAGGTATCCCCTCAATTAGCGGTGTGCCTACACCGTTTGTACCGGCGCTGGCCTCACTCCAATTCGATCCTGGAATAAAATTCCCATGAGCAATCGCTTCAACAACTTCAGTTTCGCCAATAACTTTAAGTAAATAGCCATTTTGGTCAGCCACTGTAACTACAAAACCAGACCCTGCTACAAACTTATATAATGATTCCACCACAGGAAAAGCAATTTTCAGCCAATCCATATTCTTATAGATAAGCTTTTTGAGAGCTTCGCTGCCAAGTACTTTGGGGACTTTTTTTTGATACGGATTAACCCCTAAGAGCTGACAACGTTCCCATGATTTTTGTATGACGGGCCTTACAGTTGTAATATCTTTTTTGTCTCCATTAACAAAAGACTTCCAGGCATTTCGTAATCCCGCTTGTTCA
Organism: Pelotomaculum propionicicum; assembly: GCF_048984525.1. GTDB lineage: Bacteria > Bacillota > Desulfotomaculia > Desulfotomaculales > Pelotomaculaceae > Syntrophopropionicum > Syntrophopropionicum propionicicum_A. The sequence goes on along the minus strand of NZ_JBMGJC010000006.1, from coordinate 176,446 downwards.
TGTGGCATGAATAGAAACTCCCCTTCAAAATCTTGTCAATGTATTTGAAAAACACTGTCCATATACAATTTCAGTAAAGGTATAATTCGTTTTTGCAGCCGATTAATTGGAACTTTGCTTTTTAACTAAAACCTACAGAATATTATCATACATGTGTTCCTGGAAAGCAGAGTTACCGGGCAGCAGATATAAAGTGTGTTTTATAGCTTTCTATAGTTAAGATTAATTTACCTCCCTTGACTGCTTAGTCTTTCTTGGAAAACTGAAGCACATATGTCCAAGTCATACGGTACGGGCCATTTTTTGACTTTTCAAGAAAGTAACCCGACACATTAACAAAAGCTCGCAAAACCTAATGGCAATGTTTTTGCAAGATAACTGTTAATGCTTAAAAAAGTGTGGAGGTGGTTACAACGTACAGGATTTTAAGAAAAGAAGTACTGGCGCCCACACTGAACATGTTTGAAATAGAGGCGCCACTGGTGACAAAAAAAGCAAAAGCAGGGCAGTTTGTGATATTGCGCATCCACGAAGAGGGCGAGAGAATCCCTTTGACTATCGCCGATTTTGACCGGGAAAAAGGCACCATTACCTGTGTCTTCCAGGAAGTCGGGAAAACCACCAAAGAGCTGGGCGCTCTGGGCGAGGGCGACTTTATTAAGGACTTTGTCGGGCCGCTGGGCTTGCCTTCCCACATCGAAAAATACGGACGTATCGCCTGTGTCGGGGGAGGCGTGGGAGTCGCCCCCGTTCATCCCATTGCCAGAGCCCTGAAAGAAGCTGGAAATGAAGTGACAGGCATTATCGGCGCCCGCACTAAAGAGCTGCTTTTCTGGGAAGATAAGATGCGCGCGGCCTGCAGCGAACTGCGGGTAATTACCGATGACGGATCCTACGCGCGTAAAGGTTTTGTTACTGACCTGCTAAAAGAAGTAATTGAGGAAAAAGGCGATATTGCCCTTTGCCTGGCAATAGGTCCCCTGCCCATGATGCGCGCCGTGTGCGGCCTTACCAAACAGTACAATTTGAAAACCTTCGTCAGCCTTAACTCAATTATGGTAGACGGCACCGGCATGTGCGGCTGCTGTCGTGTGAGTGTAGGCGGCGAGACCAGGTTTGCCTGTGTTGACGGACCGGAGTTTGACGGCCACCAGGTAGATTTCGATGAAATGGCCCGCCGCTCAGTTATATACAAGCCGAAAGAACAGACCGCCCTCGAAAGGTACAACAGCCAGGGCGCTCACAAGTGCAGCTGCAATTGCGGAGGTGACAGTTAATGTCCGAAGCTAATAAGGAAAAGAGAAAAATCAAACCCTGGAAAAACCCCATGCCGGCTCAGGACCCCGCCCAGCGGGCCAAAAACTTTAACGAAGTGGCCCTGGGTTACAGTGAAGGAGCAGTTGTGGCTGAGGCCAACCGGTGCCTGATGTGTATAAACGAGCCCTGCCGCCAGGGCTGCCCCGTAGAAGTTGACATACCGGCGTTTATAAAGCTAGCCGCCGGCCGTGACTTTGCCGGTTCCGCCAGCAAGCTTAAAGAAAAGAACGCTCTGCCCGCCGTTTGCGGCCGCGTCTGTCCACAGGAAAACCAGTGTGAAAAATACTGCACCCTGGGCAGGAAGCACCAGCCCGTGGGCATAGGCCGGATCGAGCGTTTTGTCGCCGACTGGGAGCTGGCCAGAGGAGTCCGGGTACAGGACAGAACCCCCGCCACCGGAAGAAAAGTAGCCATAATAGGCTCAGGACCAGCTGGGCTTACCTGCGCCGCGGATCTGGCCAAGCTGGGCCATAAAGTAACCATATTTGAAGCCCTTCACGTGGCCGGCGGCGTGCTCATGTACGGCATACCGGAGTTCAGGCTGCCCAAAGCCGTGGTTCAGTCTGAAGTGGGGAACCTGGAAAAGCTCGGTGTAGAGATAAAGGTTAATGCAGTAGTAGGCAAGATTGCCACCGTTGACGAGCTAATCCAAGAAGAAGGCTTTGATGCGGTATTTATCGGCACTGGCGCGGGGCTTCCTTATTTTATGCAGATACCGGGCGAAAACGCTTGCGGGGTATATTCAGCCAATGAATTTCTCACCCGCACCAACTTGATGAAGGCTTACCGCTTTCCCGCATGCGACACCCCGATCCGGGTGGGCCGGAAAGTGGCTGTACTTGGTGGCGGCAACGTGGCTATGGACTCCGCGCGCACGGCTTTGCGCCTGGGCGCCGAAGAGTCCTGGATAGTTTACCGTCGCTCCAGAGTGGAACTGCCGGCGCGCCATGAAGAAGTCGAGCACGCCGAAGAAGAAGGCGTCAAGTTTGCTTTTCTAACCTATCCGACCCGGATTACCTATGACGACAACTACTGGGTGACCGGGATGGAGTGTATCAGGTGCGAACTGGGCGAGCCGGACTCCTCCGGCCGTCGCAGTCCCGTTCCCATCAAGGGCTCTGAATATTTTATGGATATTGACACCGTGGTCGTAGCCATAGGCCAGGGCCCAAACCCACTGGTGCCCAGGACCACGCAGGGTCTGGAGCTAAACAGAAAGGGCAATATTGTAGCCGATCCGTCAACAGGAGCTACTTCCAAGCCAGGCGTATATGCGGGTGGCGATGTGGTAACCGGCGCGGCCACTGTGATTCTGGCCATGGGCGCCGGACGGACCGCAGCCAAATCCATACATGCGTATTTGACCGGAAAATATTGAGACTGTAATTCTTTTTTTAAATAGAGGTGATTTTTTGCAATGTCCGATTTAACTAGCTTTTTTGCGCCTAAATCCGTATCCGTGGTCGGTGCCTCAAAAACACCAGGCAAAATCGGTAACGCAATTGTAAGGAATATAATAGACAGCGGCTACAAGGGGATAATCTATCCAATTAACCCAAGAGAGAGTGAAATTGAGGGAATGGCTTGTTTTTCCAATATAAACAACGTTCCCGGTGAAGTGGATATGGCCATTATATCAGTACCGGCGGCACATGTGCTGGCGGCGGCAAAGGATTGTGGCCAAAAAGGAGTCAAGGCTATAATCGTCATAACAGCTGGGTTTAAGGAGATTGGTAAAGAGGGACTGGATATAGAGAAGAAACTGATTGAAATCTGCGGTAAATTTGGTATGCGCCTGCTGGGGCCAAACTGTGTGGGTATAATGGATACTTATAATCCCATCAACGCCTCATTTGCCGGCATGTTTCCCAAAAAAGGAGAAATGGCCCTAATCTCCCAGAGCGGCGCCATGCTCCTGGCAATAATGGACTGGAGTAGTTCTGTCGGGCTAGGTTATAGTAAAGTAGTCAGCCTCGGAAACAAGGCAGACCTCTCTGAAATTGATTTTATCGAAGATGCCGCCAATGATCCTTATACTAAAGTTATTTTGTGCTATCTTGAAGATATAGTTGACGGTCCCCGCTTTCTTGAAGTAACTAGACGGGCCACGAAGAAAAAACCAATAATTATTCTGAAGTCGGGTGTAAGTGAGGCAGGCGCCAAGGCGGCTTCATCCCATACCGGCGCTCTGGCAGGCAGTGACCTGGCCTACGATACGGCATTTGAGCAGTGCGGTATTATAAGGGCCCGGACAATGACAGAACTTTTTGACCTTGCCATAGCTTTTTCAAAATCTGAGATCCCTGCCGGAGACAGAATAGGTATTGTCACTAATTCAGGTGGCCCGGGCATCATCGCCACGGATAATATAGAATTAAAGGGTCTTACCATGGCCCGCTTTGATAAGAGCACCATTGAAGAACTACGCAGCAACCTGCCAAAGGAAGCCGGAATCTATAACCCGGTAGATGTCCTTGGAGACGCAAAACCTGAACGTTATGAATTTGCCCTGAATAAACTGCTTGACGACCCCAACGTCGACAGTATACTGGTACTAATGTGTCCCACAGCGGTAACCCAACCCTTGGAAATATCCAAAATAGTTGTTAATGCAAGGGATACTCATCCTGGCAAACCAATTTTTGCCGCTTATACAGGAGGGCAATTGCTGGCCAGGGGTGCAAACCTCCTTTCTGAAGCGGGGATTCCCTGCTATACATTCCCTGAACCAGCCATTGACAGTATCAGAGGACTAAATATTTACAGTAAATACCGTAGTTCATTAAAGATCCAAGAGGCCCGTGATACATTTGAGGTAGACAAAAGAACAGTTAAGGCAGTCTTCTATGATGTGTTAAAGGATCATCGCCTGACTTTGCTTGGCAGTGAATCGGCTGAAGTGGCAAAAGCTTATGGTATTCCCACCGCGCCTATTGTAATGACCTCTACCGCCGAGGAAGCCGCAGAAGTTGCTGATAAGATGGGGTATCCCGTGGTGTTAAAGGTGGCTTCTCCGAAAATTATACACAAATCGGATGTAGGTGGGGTAAAAGTTGGAATTAATTCATCTGAGGAAGTAAAAAAGTCATTCATGGAAATTATGGAAAGAGTTAGCTATTGCCTGCCAAAGGTCATTATCCATGGCATCGAAGTTCAAAAAATGATGCCCAATGGAACGGAATTAATTATTGGAATGACCAGGGACGTACAGTTCGGCCCCCTAATTGCTTTCGGGCTGGGCGGGATCTACGTCAATCTTTTAAAAGATGTATCATTCCGTCTGGCAAGCAACTTAACTGATGAAAAGAAAATTGAAGAATTGCTGGCAGAGACGAAGGCATATACCCTGTTAAAAGGCTACCGGGGTGAGGCTCCCAGGGACATTTCGGCAGTGGTGGACGTGATTAAGCGGGCGGCGAAGCTGGTTACCGATTTCCCGGAAATTACCGAGATGGATATCAATCCAGTGTTTGCGTATGATGAGGGTCTTTCTGCCCTCGATATTAAAATAACTATATCATGAGGTGATGAAATGAAAAGTCTATATATTATGGGTACTCCAGGCAGTGGAAAAACAGTTGTAGCTCTTGGACTGGCCCAAAAGCTCCAGCAGGAAGGTTATAAGGTCGGTTATTTTAAGCCAGTGGCAAACGGCCGGAAGATAGCCGGCAAGGTAGAACTCGACGCCATCCTTATGAAGGAAGTCCTTGGTCTGAATGTGCCCCTGGAAAAGATAGCACCTATTGCTACAAGCTCCTTTTACCTAAGTGCAAAAGGAAATTTAAATGATGCCTTTTCGATTATTATGGAAGCTTATGACCAGGTATCCAAAGGTAATGAAATTATGCTTATTGATGGGGCACTATCGGTCGATATCCTGAGCAGTTGTGGCATAGACAGTATAACCCTGGCTAAAAAAATGGGATCTTCAGTATTGTTGACACTAAAAGCAGAAAACGATTATAGCTTGGACAATGCTATCTTTCTGAATAGGCACCTGGCTCTCGAAGGCATTTCCGTTACAGGCACTATCTTTAGCAATGTTCCGAGACCGTTATGTGCCAAAACCGACGGTATCTACCGACCTATACTTGAGCAGCTAGGTTATAAAACATTGGGCGTCTTCCCAACCCGGCCTGAAATCGCTGCACCAACAGTTGGCGAGTATTATGATGTACTCGGCGGGGAGATTTTAGCCGCTCACGAGAGATTGAACCTGCTGGTTGAAGATTTAATTGTTGGCGCTATGACTATGGCAAGTGCCCTGACCTATCTGCGTCGTGCCGCAAATAAAGCAGTGATTCTTGGTGGCGATAGGGCTGACCTTGCCCTGGCAGCACTTGAAACAAGTACTTCTGTTTTAATTTTAACCGGCGGGCTTTATCCTGATGTAAAAGTTATAGCACGGGCTGAAGAAAAAAGAGTGCCCATTATACTGGTTCATTTTGACACCTATACTACAATCGAGAAATTAGCCCAGGTTAGCAGGCACATCCAACCTACTGACAAAGAAAGTATCAATGTGGCGCTGGAAAATATAGAAAAATACTGTGACTGGAAGTCTATTATTGATAATATTGAAACATTTCAATAAGACTACTAACTTCCCACAACCCGAGCCCCTTCTGGGGGCTTTCGTTTTTTACTATATTTCATAAAAAATTATGCAGATCTTAAACCTTAAATCCTGTCATTGTGTTTACCCAACTGGATAGATTAACTGGAATAGGTACCCGGCGCCAAATTTAAAGGATTTTTCTTCTATAAACTTGAACATATAAAAAAGATTCAGACTAAAGGAAGCGGTGCAGTTTTATGGATATCAGTTTTTTGATCCAGGCAGCCCTGGAAATTATAATTATTGTGCTTTTAGTCGTTTTGTTCTTCCAGGGCCGGCGGGGCGGCTCTTCAGGGTTTTCATCTGATTTTGCCTCGCTGGAAAAAAACGTGGAAAAAACTGAAAGAATGGTCAGGGATGAGATCGTCAGGAGCAGGGAAGAAGACGGCAATAACGCCAGGCGGCTAAGGGACGAAGTAAACGCTTCCCTGAAGATGCTCGGCGACTCTCTGCTGGCGCGTTTGACCGAGAACGCCACGCTGCAGAAAAACCAGCTGGACACCTTTTCCAGCCAGATAAATGTTTTGACCCGCAGCAACGAGCAGAAGCTGGAACAGATGAGGAACACGGTCGAGGAAAAATTGATCCGCCTGCAGAAGGACAACAATGACAAGCTGGAGCAGATGAGAGCCACTGTTGACGAGAAACTGCACGAAACACTGGAAAAGCGCTTGGGGGAATCATTCATGCTGGTCAGCGAACGTCTCGAACTTGTACATAAAGGACTGGGTGAAATGCGGTCCCTGGCTGCCGGGGTGGGCGATTTGAAAAAAGTTTTGACTAATGTCAAGACCAGGGGCGTCTGGGGTGAGATCTCCCTGGCTGGCCTGCTCGAACAGATACTAACTAACGAGCAGTACGACAAAAACGTGGCCACCAAAAAAGGCAGCGGCGAGCGGGTAGAGTTTGCCGTCCGGCTGCCGGGCAGGGATCCCGGCAAGAAAATTGTCTGGCTGCCGATAGACGCAAAATTCCCGCAGGAAGACTACCAGAGGCTGATCGAAGCACAGGAACAGGCCAATCCGGCTCTGGCCGACCAGGCGTCAAAACAGCTGGAGACAAGGATTAAAGCGGAAGCGAGAAATATAAAGGAAAAATATATAGACCCGCCGCACACGACTGATTTCGGCGTCATGTTTCTGCCTACGGAGGGGCTGTTTGCCGAAATAATCCGCAGGCCTGGACTCTGTGACGCGCTGCTTAGAGACTGCCGGGTGATCGTGACCGGGCCCACCACCCTTTCAGCCCTGCTGAACAGCCTGCAGGTCGGCTTCCAGACCCTGGCCATTGAGAAACGGTCGAGCGAGGTCTGGGCGCTGCTTGGAGCTGTAAAAACCGAGTTCGGCAAATTCAGCGAGATACTTGAAAAAACCCATAAAAAGCTGCAGGAGGCCAGCAATACAATAGACAGCGCAGCTAGAAAATCCCGTACGATAGAGAGAAAATTAAAGACTGTGGAGGGACTGCCCGCGTCAGAAGCGGTTGTACTGCTTGGTGAAAACGGGGAAAATGAAATTGTTTGATAGGATGTTTGCCGTTTACGGGATATACGCCACAGCTTCCATTTCGATCAACACATCTTTGGGCAGCCTGGCAACCTCCACGCAGGAACGGGCCGGCGGCTCGTTATTGAAAAATTCAGCGTAGATCGTGTTAATCAGCGCAAAATCATCCATGTTTTTGATAAAAAGCGTCGTTTTCAGGACATTATCCAGCGAGGCGCCAGACGCGCTTAAGACCTCTCCCAGGTTTTTTAACACCTGCCGCGCCTGCGCTTCAACGCCGCCAGGCACTATTTCACCGCTGGCCGGGTCTGCCGGGATCTGGCCCGAGGTAAAGACTAAATTCCCCAGCCTTACAGCCTGGGAGTAAGGCCCAATGGCTGCGGGGGCTTTTTTAGTGGAAACGATAAGCTTACCCATTTTTTTTAACCTCCATATTTTACTTATTATATCGTATAGAATTTCTGGTTTTAATAAATTTTAGTATATAATGATTTAAAAAAAAGATAAAACAAAGGGGTTGTGTCATGAATAATAAAATTACTAAAGGCCCTTCAACCGTCCTTTTCCCCGTCCCGACCGTGCTTGTGACGTCCCGCCTGGAGGGAGGCGATCCCGATATAATAACCATAGCCTGGACAGGGATCATGAACTCGGAACCTCCGGTCGTTTATATAAGCGTGCGTCCAGTGGGCAGGCATTCTTACAATTTGATCAAGGAGTCCGGAGAATATGTGATCAACATTCCCTCGGCGTCTCAGGTCGCTGTGGTTGACTACTGCGGCACCGTGTCCGGGAAGGAAGTGGATAAGTTTAAAGAGACAGGCCTGACCCCCGTGCCTGCGCAGTATGTAAAAGCTCCTTTAATCGCGGAATGCCCGGTCAATGTCGAGTGCAGGGTAAAGCAGGTAATTTCACTGGGCAGCCATGATGTGTTTGTCGGGGAGGTCCTGGCGGTCCATTTTAATAAGGACGTGCTGGACGAAAAGGGGCGGCCCGATTTCGAATTGATTGAACCCTATGGTTACTGCACCGGTGAATACAGGTTGATATCCAAGAAAATAGGTTATTACGGTTATTCAAAAAAGGAAATGCCGCGTTAAATTAAAAGTAAACATAAAGGAGGTTTTGCTTTTATGGAAGCTTTTATCGGAAAAACGCTTATTAAATTAATAATGGGGGATATCACCCGGCAGGAGACCGAGGCGATAGTGAACGCCGCCAATTCGGGACTGCTGGGCGGCGGCGGTGTGGACGGCGCCATCCACCGCGCCGGCGGGCCTCAAATTTTGGCCGAGTGCAAGGAGATCCGGGCCAGGCAGGGGACCCTGCCGACCGGCAGGGCGGTTATAACCAGCGGCGGCCGCCTGAAGGCCCGCTATGTAATACATACGGTCGGCCCGGTGTGGTCTGGCGGTAAAAGAGGTGAGGACGAACTGCTGCGCAGCGCGTACCGGAGCAGCCTCACCCTGGCCAGGGAAAAGGGCATCCGGTCAGTTTCCTTTCCCTCCGTCAGCACCGGCATATACAGTTTTCCCGTGGACCGGGCGGCCAGGATAGCACTCCGCGAGGTGAGGGACTTTGTCAGCAGTAATCCGGTTTTTGAAGAGGTGCGTTTCGTCCTCTTCAGCGCCCCGGTACTGAAAGAGTTTGAAACTGCCTGGGAGGAAATTAGCAGTATTTAACTTCTAACTAATGAGCGCCCTAAAGACGTCTCAGGTTGCAGAAAAAGTTTCCATGGCGTTGAGAACCTGCTTGAAATTTGGTTCGCGGGACGTGTGACGTGTGTCGCGGGTATCGAAGGTATTCCATTGTAGGGCGGGTTTTAACCCGCCATTCCAATCGGGGACATTCCTCATAATGCAGGAATGCCTGTGAGAAAGGTGTGTCCGGGTTGGCTTAAGCCGACCAATGTGCGGCTGAAGCCGCACCTACAGTTCTTACGTCGCAATGGAGCAGCAGGTTTAAACACCATGGACTTTGCAGGATCAGTTTGTTTTAACTCATGGGCGCCTCTTAGGCGCCTAATATTTTATAAAGAATTTTTACTTTAGGGTGAAGTATAATTACCCTTAGGCACGTCTAAAATTACAGGAGCGGCGGGAAGAGGGTGTGCGCATGGAAAAGGACGAGCTGCTGGTGGCAATGGCCCAAAAAGGTGATCTAACAGCATACGAGGCCCTGGTCCAGCGCTACCAGCACAAAGTTTTTAACCTTGCGTCCAAAATGGTGAATAACAGGGAAGACGCACTGGATATCGCCCAGGAAATATTTATGCAGATTTACATTGCGCTCCCCGGTTTCAGGGGCGAATCCATATTCAGCACCTGGGTGTACCGTGTGGCCTCCAACAAGTGCCTGGACTTCTTGCGAAAAAGGAAGGCTGAGAAAGAGAAAACTGCAGCAACTATTGAGGAGAACGTACAGTTTGGGGACAGCCGGGACAGCCCTGAGGAGTTGGCCATCAGGAGGGAGGAAAGCCGGAGAGTCCGGGAGGCGCTTATCAGCCTTCCCCGGCACTACCGGATTGTTATTATTCTTCATCACTACCAGCAACTGAGATACAAAGAAATCGCGGAGGTCCTCAATCAGCCGGTTAAGACGGTGGCCACCAGGCTTTACCGGGCCAAATTGATTCTAAAGAAAAAGCTTATCGGAGGTGAGTCTGGTGAATTGCAAAGCCGTGAGAGCCAACCTGGCAAACTACCTGGCCAAAGAATATTACTTATTTAACCAGGCTCAATTCGAGGAACACCTGGCTGTCTGTCCTTCCTGCCGGGCGGATTTGTTCGCTTTGGCCGAACTGGATTTAATGCTCTCCAGGCTGCCGGGTGAAACCGCTCCGCCGGACTTTGCCGCGGCGGTGACCGGCAGGATTAAAAAAACCGCACCGGTTACAAAGACTCAGTTAAAAGAAAGGGCCCCCTCAAAGTTGATTTTTTACCGGGATCTTGCCGCGGCCGCGGCCGCAACACTGGTTATATTCTTCAGCGGGGGAAACTTTTTTGACTATCAAAACTTCAACCTGGCAGCCCAGAAGATGAACGCCGCGGTCCAGGTCTGCCTGAAAACATCTGGAGTAGTAATAAACCAGGCCTATGATACAGCCGGCAACATAAGTCCGCAGCTAATATTAAAGGAGTTGAATCAAAATGAAGTGCGCCCATCACAGTGACCAGGAAGCTACAGCCATCTGCTCGTTTTGCCATAAACCGATATGCGAGACATGCCTGGTTGTGCTCGGGGGGGAACAGTATTGCGCCGGCTGCCTGGAGGCAAAGATTGCGCAAACTTCAGACAAGGGGCAGAGTTATAAAAAGCCCTGGCTGGTATTTTTACTGTCCATGATACCGGGTGTCGGCTACCTCTATCTTGGTTTGATGCGCCGGGGCCTGCAGGCAATGGTGATTTTTTATGGTACCATCTTTATAGCTGCAGCGCTTAATTTTGGACAGATAACAGCCTTTGTTCTGCCGGTGGCATTCTTTTACACGGTTTTTGACACCCTGCAGCTTTTAAAGAAAATCAATGACGGTCAGCAGGTGGAGGATAAGCTGCTTTTTGAAATGGAAGCCTTTGAGTCGAGGCATGTATTGCTGGGCTACGGTTTTATTTTTCTGGGGGCGATTGCCCTGGCCGGCAACCTGCTGCCGCAGTCTTACGCCTATCACTACTACATGCGTAAAATAATTCCACCTGCCCTGATTTTAGGACTTGGCATTTATATACTATATCGCAACGCGGGGAGGAAAGAATAGATGGCTGAAAAAGTCAAAGCAGGCACCGTAACACTTGCTCTGGGGCTGGTCGGTATCGGACTGGGCATGCTGGTTTATAACTTTGGAGGTTTGCCGTCACTGCAGAATATCTGGAAATTATGGCCATTACTTTTAATCTGCCTTGGTTTGGAATACTTCATCAGAAGGATGTGGAACAAGGAAAGCGAGGTAGTATTTCATATTCCCAGTGTTTTGTTAATCGGGGCCGTGGTTTTGGCTGGTTCTGCAGCAAGTGCCGTATATTCAGCCGATATTGACAGTATCCTGGACGATACTGTCTTCAGAGAACGCATAAGCTACACCAGGCACTGGCAGGCGGAACCGTTTACTCCAGCTGAAGGCTCGCGGCTGGAGCTGGAAAACGAAAACGGAACGCTGCGGATAAGGGCAAGCGAAGACGGTATTTTGCGGGCGACGGCAGAGATAATCTCTTACGGTTCCACGGAAGAAAAAGCCAGGACGGAAGCGGAAAGTAAAGAAATAATTATAGAGAAAGGCATGACCACCAGGATTATAGCCGAACGCGAAGGCACTTCCCGTGGCTTCAACGGGGTTGTCAACCTCACAGTTGAAATTCCCCCCGGCCTGATTGTCCTGGCACAATCTTCCAACGGCAGTATTGAAGCTGATAATGCGGAGGGACGCTTCACCGTCCGGACTGAAAACGGTAAGGTCAACCTGCGGGATTTGGATGGGAGCCTGGAAGTGAAAAGTGAAAACGGACGCATAACAGCGGCCGGGATCTCGGGCAACATCTCTGCCGCGACGGAAAACGGCGAAATCAGGATAGAGAACCCCGGGGGTGATGTTGTGGCGGAATCTGAAAACGGCGCAATAGAACTGGCGTCAGAAAGGCCGCTGGATAAAAACTACTTTCTGCAAAGCATGCAGGGAAAGCTGAACATCAGGCTGCCAAACACGTCAAATCTTGAAATAGAGGCAAGGACAAGCCACGGCAGGATTTCCGGCATGGGCGCTGATAGCAATGCGGGTGCGGTCCAGAGCGGGAGCGACCGGCTGAAACTGGGAACTGGTAATGGCAGCGCCAGGCTGATTACGGAAAACGGCAGTATCCAGGTGAACACGTTCTAAGGATTATTTCTTGTTGTCATTGCCGGAGAGGCAGTTATCCGGAGTCGGCATGACCTCTATCGCGAAATCCGGGCAGTGTGAGGCGCAGAGATCACAGGCAGTGCATTTTTCCTGGCAGGCCGCGTAAGGTAAACCGCCTGCGTCCGGTTCCAGCACTTTCCTGGGACATATTTTGATACAGATGCCGCATTTCTTGCAGAGCTTTTGGTTAACTGCTGGAAAAGCTGATTGTCTGGTCAAGTTAAATCTCCTTAATTATCTCGCATGTACTTAATGGATTCTTAAAGTATTCCTTTATATTGATTTTATATGATTAAAACTAAAGCCCGGCTTTCACCGGGCTTTAAGTTTTAAACTTATTTATCCCGCCGGCTAACGGGTAATGGTAACAGTCTTGTTGTTTTCATCCCATGTGACAGTACATCCCAGCGCCTCGGACACGAACCGGAGCGGGACCACTGTGCGTTCGTTTATAATCTTTGCCGGGACGTCCAGGTTTACCACTGCGCCGTTGATATATGCCGCCCCGTCAATTACAAGTTTTATTTCCCGGCTGTCCTTTACTGCCGTGACCGTTCTTGATTCGCCGTCCCACTGCACGCCGGCTCCCAGCGCTTCAAAAATTGCCCTGAGCGGGACCATGGTCCGGCCCTGGTCCAGGAACGGCAGTACTTCGAATTCCATGGTCTTACCGTCTAAAATCACGTTAATCGCCCTGTCGGCGATGGTAAAGCTGTGTACTTCGCCTTCCGCGAGGCCTTTGGTATTTTGGGCGTAGGCTTTATAGTAGTAAGTGCCGGGCTCCAGGTAGTTTATCGTTTTGTTAAAAAAGCCGGTATGTGTGGCCCGGGCCACGGTAACCGTTTGTTGTTGAGCAGTGCCAGCGCCCCAGTAGATAAATCCGTATTCGTCAATTTTTCCGCCGCTGTCAATGACATTGCCATTCAAAGAAACGGAACCAGGCGCGACGTCAGTTGCGGGGTTTGTCTCAACCACCGGTTGAGTTTTACAGGTGGGTCAAGCCCCAAGCGCAGGATCAATGCCAAGGGTAAATGTCACTGCTAATAAAGCAATCATCAGGACCAACTGGGCACACAGCTTATGACTTTTATAAAATTTAATCATAACTATCGCTCCTTATTAACCTTTTTATGAAAATTCTACATTTTACAACATAATCCTTGTTTTTTAATAATTCACTTGTGATTTCAGCCCAAAAATTTTCCCTCCGCAATTAAGTACTTAATGGTAGAGAGTGAGAAATAAGAAATCAATATTTTTATTGACAATCTTCAAACTTTTCAGATATTCTAAGCTTGAGGAACCCTATAAATTCTTATATAACGTTGTATAATAAGCGGGCCAGGACGGTTATGAAAGGATGTCTGCTCCATGCCGTTAATCGTTGATCTCGGGTGCAATATTCATCAGATCGATGTCTGCGACCAGGAGCCTGAGCGTACCTCCTGCTACCTCATCGCGGCGGAAAAAGTGGCGCTGATAGAGACTGGCCCCGCGCCGGGTACATTTTATATCATGAAAGCCCTGAAAAATCTCGGAATTCCGCCGGAAAAGGTCGATTACATCATAGTCACCCATATCCACCTGGACCATGCGGGCGGGGCTGGTACCATGACCAGGGAATTACCGCGGGCAAAGGTATTGGCACACCCAAGGGGCGCCAGGCACCTGGTTGATCCGGCCAGGCTTGTGGCCGGAGCCAGAGCGATTTATGGAGACAGCTTTGAAAGGCTTTTTGGAGAAATATTACCCGTGCCCGGGGAAAGGGTCTATACTCCGGCAGATGGGGAAACCCTTGATCTGGGCGGGGGCAGGACCTTGATTTTTTATCATACTCCGGGGCACGCCCGACATCATTTTGTCGTCCATGACCCTGCCAGCCGGGGGGTCTTCAGCGGCGACGCCCTGGGCGTGCGCTTTCAGTCATTGAGCAAACTGGCAGGCTCTGATTTTACTCTGCTTTCCACCCCGCCGTCAGAATTTGACCCGGCCGCGGCGATGGAGACACTGGATAGAGCCGGCAGGCTGGACCTTGAATATATCTACTTCACTCATTTCGGCAGGGCGGGGGGCGTAAGCTCTATTCTCACCAGGCTCAAGGAACAGGTAATAATTTTTGAAACGATTGGCAGGCGGGTGCTTGCTGACGGCGGCGGCGCCAGGGAAATTGAAAAAGCCCTCTGGGAAATGGTGATGGGCCAGGTTGCGGAATACGGGTTTAATGACAGGGAACATCCCGCTATAAAGTTCCTGGGACTTGATATAAGGCTTAACGCGGAGGGCATAAACCATTATCTGGAGAAAGTCATGGGTATTACCAACAGCGCCTGATTGTGATCTGCAGATTAAAATAGTATTATTAAATATGAAATTGTTATTTGCTGTGTAAGTGTTTTTAACAGGGGAGTAGAGTTATGAGTAAAGATTTTACAAGCATCAACGGCGGTATTATTATGCGCTGGGGCCTTATTCAACTGTTTCTGGTGGTGCTGGTCGCGCTGTTTAAACCTGCCATATGGCTGGTTGTACTCATGATGCTGCTGGCGAGTGCCCTGGCCACTTACCTGGTCGTGGAATATATTCAGAAACACAGGGTTATAAAAATAAAACTGGATGATCACCCTATCGATCCCACCCTGCAGATTGCCAACGAAACACTTCCCTACCTCAGACGCGGCCTAAATGAAGAAACAGCATACAAGACCGCTGAAATCATCCTGAAGCTCAGCGACGTGTCGGCAGTGGCCATCACTGACCGCGAAAAGGTGCTGGCATATATAGGTGAGTGTTCCGATCACCATAAAGCCGGCGGCCCTATTATTACTTATGCCACAAAACAGGCTGTGGAAACAGGAGAATTAATTATAATCAAAGACAAGAAAGGGCTACAGTGCCCTGAAAAAAACTGCACACTGCAGTCTGCTGTCATAGCGCCGCTGATCTGCCAGGGCGAGGTAGCCGGTACAGTCAAGCTTTATCAGACCTGCCAGGGGGATCTCCAGCCTTCGGTGGTGAAGCTGGCCTTAGCCGTGGCACAGCTGCTGGGCTTGCAAATGGAACTGGCGGAACTGGACCGGCAGGCCCAGTTGGTGACGAAAGCGGAACTGGATGCCCTGCATGCCCAGATCAACCCGCACTTCTTGTTTAATACTTTAAATACAATTATAACCTACACCCGGACTGACCCGGACACTTCAAGAAAGCTCTTGATCCGCCTGGCTGCTTTTTTCCGCCAGACATTAAAGAGGCACGGGCATTTTAACACGTTAAGGGAAGAAATAGAATACGTCAATACTTACCTTATTCTCGAGAAAGCCCGCTTCCGGGAGAAGCTTAAGATACAGAGGAATATCGACCCCGATCTGCTTGACTACAAGGTGCCGGTACTTACACTGCAGCCGCTGGTCGAAAACGCGGTGAAACACGGTATCCAGCCCAAAATGGGCCCTGGGGCGGTACAGATCTCAGCCAAACTTGTTAACGGGGAAATGCTTTTTGTAATCAAGGATAACGGCGTGGGAATAGACAATGAAAGGCTGCCCAAAGTCCTGCTGCCTGGGTTCGGCTCTGGTAACGGGGTCGGGTTAAGCAATGTCAACGAGCGGCTTAAAAGCCTTTACGGAGAAGAATACGGGCTGAAGATCGAAAGTGAAACCGACAAGGGCACCGAGGTTTACGTCAGGATTCCCCTGAACGAGGAAAGCCACGAGAAAGGGGGATTCGCCAGTGAAATTGAAAGCATTAATTATTGATGATGAATACCCCGCCAGGCAGGAACTAAGGTATGCTTTAAGTGAATTTGAAAATATTGAGATAGTCGGCGAGGCAGCTAATGCCCAGGAAGCGTTAACTCTGATCAAAGCTCTTGACTACCAGGTCCTCTTTTTGGATATTTCCATGCCGGGCATGAGCGGGCTTGAATTGGGCGCGGCCATTCAGGATTTGCCGAACCGCCCTTATATCATTTTTGTCACAGCCTTTGATGAGT
This sequence comes from Pelotomaculum propionicicum, assembly GCF_048984525.1. Taxonomy (GTDB): domain Bacteria; phylum Bacillota; class Desulfotomaculia; order Desulfotomaculales; family Pelotomaculaceae; genus Syntrophopropionicum; species Syntrophopropionicum propionicicum_A. The sequence continues at coordinate 160,129 of NZ_JBMGJC010000006.1, read as the reverse complement.
TCGCGGTATCTGCATTTGACGTTAACGCTGTAGATTACATTTTAAAACCGGTGGAGCCTAAACGCCTGAAAAAAGCCATTGACAAGGTGTTAAAGCTCACCCGCGAAGTGGCGGGAGACGCTGTGCCTGCCGGACTGAGCCGGGAAGACCGCACACCGCGGGTAAATGAAAACGGGCCCGTGCATACCGAGAACTTGCTGAAGATTGACCGTGTGCCCGCTGAAAAACAGGGGAAAACCATACTTGTCAGCGGTTCAGATATTTTCTATGCGTTTACTGAACAGGACAATGTTTATATAAAAACCGCGTCTGATAAGCTTTTTACCCGTTTCACCCTGAAAGAGCTGGAAGCAAGGCTGAACCCGCAGATATTCTTCAGGACGCACCGCTGCTACCTGGTAAACCTTCATAAAGTAAAAGAAATTGTCCCGTTTTTCAACGGCACCTATAACTTGATAGTTGAAGATAAAGAACGAAGCGAAGTCCCGGTTAGCCGGGCTCAGGCCAAAAAACTGAGGAGGATATTAGGTTTTTAAAAACAGCCAGGGATTTTCAGGTCCTGCCTGAATTTAAATGCAAATCAGTTAAGCAGCGGGCGAAAACTCCATTTCTGCTGTACATTTGCATTTAACAGGCAGGTTTTTTATATTTACCGGAGAAAATAATAGTATCAAAATATCCTAAAAGTGGAGCCATGAACATCTTCAGGTATCTTTAAATAAATGGGGTGTTGGCGATATCGCGTAACATGCCGCAACACGGAATAATCGGCGCCGGTACTGACATTATTGAGATTGCGAGGATAAAGCAAGCTTATGAGCGCATCGGTGACCGGTTTTTAGAGAAGGTTTTTACTCCTGGCGAGAGAAGTTTTTGCGATGAGAGAAGAGACCGGTTTTCCTGCTATGCAGCTCGTTTTGCAGCCAAAGAAGCGGTATTGAAAGCACTGGGCACAGGCCTGGCCGGCTGCAGCTTTACAGATGTGGAAGTGAGGAGGCCGGACGGCGGACGCCCGGAGGTCACACTGCACGGGGCGGCGGCTGAGATAGCGAAAGAAAAAGGGATCGCCTCGATACTGATCAGCATGTCCCATAGTCGTGAAAACGCTGTGGCTTTCGCCATTGCGACGGGTGAGGAGGTGTTCTGAGTTTGCGGATTGTCACTGGGGATGAAATGAAGGCGCTGGACCGGGCGGCTATAGAGGACTATGGCATATCAGGCCTGGTTTTAATGGAAAACGCGGGCCGCCAGGCAGTCGAATTAATCCGGAGGGTATTGGACGGGGTCCGGGGCAGGGTAATTACCATTTTTATTGGCAAAGGCAATAACGGAGGGGACGGCCTGGTTATAGCACGTCACCTTTTGAACATGGGCGCCGAGGTTAAAGTGCTTTCTATCGTGAATGCGGGTGAAATCAGCGGTGATGCGGCCGTTAACTATGATATATGGCGGAAAATGGACCAGAAGGTTTATTCTGTCCACCAGGGTGACGGGATAAACATTGTCAAGCTGGCCTTAATGAACACGGACCTCATCGTTGACGCTATTTATGGGACAGGTTTTCACGGCAAAATGTGGGAGAAGGTGGGCCGTGTCATCGATGTGCTGAACAACAGCGGCAAGCCGATTGTGTCTGTTGACATCCCGTCAGGGCTCGAGGCCGCTACGGGCAGGGTTAGCGGGCCTTGTATCAGGGCGCATCATACTGTGACATTTGGACTGCCCAAGTTAGGGTTGTTTCTTGAACCGGGCGCTGAACACGCGGGCGAGATAACGGTAGCGGATATATCTCTGCCCGGTGTCTTAGTGGAGAAGGAAGCTCCCCAAAGATATCTGATTACAGCTGAATGTGTAAAAAAGTGGCTGCCGCCACGCCCCTCTCCCGCACATAAAGGTAATTTCGGGAGAGTGCTGATAATAGCAGGGTCAAGGGGGATGACCGGGGCAGCCAGCCTGGCCGGTGAAGCTGCCTTAAGGTCAGGGGCCGGCCTGGTCACAGTCGCGGTTCCTGAAACCATTCATGATATCATGGAGGCAAAACTTACCGAGGTAATGACTGTCCCGCTGCCTGACAACGGAAGCGGCAGCCTGAGCAGGGAAGCCCGGCAGCGCATTATGCCGCTTCTTGAAAACATGGATGTGCTGGCCATAGGGCCGGGCCTTTCCCAGGCGCCCGAGGTTGTAAAATTGGTAAGGGAACTGGCGCCTTCCATAAAGATACCTCTCGTACTGGACGCCGACGCGCTCAACGCCCTGGCCGGGGAAGCCGGAATACTTGGGAAATTACAGGCTCCGGCTGTAATAACGCCGCATCCCGGCGAAATGGCCAGGCTGATGGGGTCGCCGACAAAGGATATTCAGGAAGACAGGATCGGAAACGCGGTAAAAGCAGCGGCCACCTGGAACGTGGTAACGCTGCTGAAAGGCTCCCGGACAGTGGTGGCGGCGCCCGACGGCGCTGTTTACATCAATCCTACCGGAAACCCGGGGATGGCCACCGGCGGCAGCGGCGATGTACTGACGGGAATTATTGCTTCACTAATCGCGCAGGGGCTCAAACCAGTCCGCGCCGCCGCGGCCGGGGCGTATTTCCATGGCCTGGCCGGCGACCTTGCCGCGCGGGAAAAAGGCATGATGGGGTTGATCGCCGGCGATATAATATCCGCCCTGCCGGCTGCAGCGAAGGAACTGGCGGGTCCATGCCGTAGCCAAAGCACAAATATGGTTATAAACAGTTTTTCATGAAAAAAATTTATATACCCCTCGGTTACTATAGAAATTTAATCATGAAAAATTTTATAAACAAATTTATCAGCAGGAGGGGTCAACATTGATTGTTGGGGTACCCAAAGAGGTAAAGTCAAATGAAGACCGTGTCGCTATCACACCGGCGGGGGTCCAGGCCTTGACCGGGGCTGGTCACAGGGTAATGATCGAAACCGGCGCCGGGCTGGGCAGCGGTATCAGCGACGATGCCTTTATGACAGCGGGCGCTGAAATGCTGGCGACCCACTCTGAAGTATTTGAAGGGGCAGAGATGATATTGAAGGTGAAGGAGCCCCTTCCCCAGGAATATTCACTGCTGCGCGAGGGGCAGGTCCTGTTCACATACCTGCACCTGGCGGGGGAGCCGGAACTCACACGTGTACTAGTTGATAAGAAAGTTATTGCAATTGCCTATGAGACTATCCAGCTCGACAACGGCACACTGCCATTGCTGATGCCGATGAGCGAGATAGCCGGCAGGATGGCTGTGCAGATCGGAGCGCACTTTCTCGAGAAGCCGTGCGGCAGCCGGGGTATCCTGCTCGGCGGTGTGCCGGGTGTTCCCGCTGCGGATGTGGTTATTATCGGCGCCGGCACGGTGGGTGCAAACGCGGCTAAAATCGCCGTGGGCATGGGAGCGCAGGTTACTATAATAGACCGGAACACAGAAAGGCTTAGTTATCTGGATGACATTTACGGGAACAGGATTAAAACCCTGATCTCAAACCAGTACAATATTGAGCATTCCGTCCGTTACGCGGACCTTTTAATCGGAGCGGTATTAATCGTGGGCGCGAAGGCGCCAAAGCTGGTAACGGAGGATTTTGTCAAAAAGATGAAGCGAGGTTCTGTAATTATTGACGTGGCGATTGATCAGGGCGGCTCGATAGAGACTGTAGACCGGATCACCACTCACAGCAACCCTGTTTACGAGAAATACGGCGTTATTCATTACGCGGTGGCAAATATGCCCGGTGCTGTAGCCCGCACATCAACTTTTACCCTGACCAACGCTACCCTGCCGTACGCTCTGGAACTCGCCAACAAAGGATATTTGAAGGGAATCCTCGGCAACCGCGCCCTTGCCCGGGGAGTTAATGTTTTTAAAGGGAATATTACCTGCCGCGCGGTGGGTGAATCGCTGAACATGGAATGCTGCGATCTGGACGGGGTTTTAAGCTAAGAATGTCTCTCAGTTCTTAACGTACAATTTAGAGGCGTTTCAAATACAATCGGGCTCTTGTAACAATATTGCAGTATTAATTTGTCGACACTCTGAGGAACTCTCATTTAAGGGTTCCTTTTGTTTTTAACGATTTAAAGGATAGATTGTCAATTATTTCCTAAATTTATAAATTAAAATACCGATTTTATTAGCAGGGAACTGCCCCATAAAGATATTTTAAAATTTTATTAAAAAAAATTATTAATGAATTCAGTATAAAGTATTGCGTATTATGAAATATTGTATACAATATAATTAAAGGAATAATTTTAATAACGTGGCAGACAATCTCGCTGGACGAAATTTTTAGTATATCAGCACCGATTAAGAAATTCGGGCAAAAACGAAAGGAGGGTCACCAGTGAAATACTTCATATTCTCTCTGGTTACGATGGCCGCCTATTTAAGTGTATACTGCTTTTTGCTTTGGGACAGCCGCCATGACCCGCAGCACAGATAATATTTGCAACGGACATTGTCTTAAATTTTAGCTATCCCAACCCTGTTTTTAACAGGGTTTTGTTTTTTATTGATGAAATACTATTATAGATGTGAATATTATTAATGAAGTTATTTGTTAAAAAGAAGGTGTCGTTTTTTTGTCTGTTATTCCGGTATGGGCGGAAATAGATTTAAATGCTCTGGCCAGTAATATAAGTGAAATCAGGAGGATAACCAGTGCCCCGGCTAAAGTAATGGCAGTGGTAAAAGCCAATGCTTACGGTCATGGGGCAGCGGAAGCGAGCCGGGCTGTTTTAGCCGGCGGAGCTGACTGGCTTGGAGTAGCCAGGGTGGATGAAGGTTTGTCACTGAGGGAGGCCGGAATCGAGGCTCCGATATTAATCCTGGGATACCTGCCGCCTGAACAGTCAGGTGATGTTGTCAGGGGACGCCTGTCACAGGCTGTCTATACCCGTGATATGGCCCTGGCCCTGGCAGGGGCGGCCGCTGCAGAAGGGACGCGGGCCAGGATACATTTCAAAATCGATACGGGGATGGGGCGGATCGGTTGGGTTGCGGGGCCGGACGCGGTCAGGGATATTCTTGAACTGGCCGGTAACCGGCACCTGGAAGCGGAAGGAATATTTACCCACTTTGCCGCCTCCGATTCTGCCGATAAGGGATACACACAGGAACAGCTCTTTAAATTTACTGCCCTGATTGAAGAACTGCGCCGGAACGGGCTTGAAATCCCTGTAAAGCATGCCGCAAACAGCGCCGCCCTGATGGAAATGCCCGATACGCACCTGGACCTGGTCAGGGCGGGCATTATAGTATACGGGCTGTATCCTTCAGATGAGGTGGATCACAGTGTGATAAAACTGCGCCCGGTGATGAGCCTCAAGGCAAAAGTAGCATACGTAAAGGAAGTCCCCGCCGGTTTTAAAGTAAGCTACGGGTGCACCTATACGACTGAAAAAAGCACCGTTATCGCCACTCTGCCCCTGGGTTACGCCGACGGTTATTCCAGGCTGCTTTCATCAAAAGGGTACGCGTTGCTGCACGGACAGCGGGCGCCTGTAGTGGGCAGGGTCTGTATGGACCAGCTTATGGTTGATGTAGGCCAAATCCCCGGTGTCAAGGTGGGTGATGAGGCTGTTCTCATCGGCCGCCAGGGAGAGCAGGAAATTACGGCCGACGAAGTCGCCGCTATGCTGGGCACCATAAATTACGAAATTGTCTGCATGGTGAGCCACCGCGTCCCCCGTATATTCCTTGGGCTAAATTCTTAAAACAGATCAAATTCTGCAAAAAGCCAAAATAAAAAAGAACATAACCAGGCACAAATAAAAGAGACATTCAAATATAAAGTTCCACAAATGGCGTGAGCAAATATATTTTGCCATTATATGCACATATTTCATAATGTTTGCTTAATTCGATTGTGTCTGAGCCATTACCTTCGGGATAAATGTCTAAGAATGTAGATTGAAATTTTTTAAATGAAAATTATAAAACCTGGCCTCATGATTTTAGATATGTTTTTCTTGTCAGGTTGGAATTTTGAGGTTATAATGTGTTTAGATACGAGGATGTGTCGAAGGTCAATGATGCCCTGATGTCACCCGTGAAGTGATATTCAGGGTTTTTATATTCTTAATTGTATTATTTTTTAAAACAACAAGGGGGTTGTTTTGGCGGGTGAAAAAAGTTGAGGCTATAATACGTCCTGAGAAACTGGAGGAAGTTAAGGATGCTCTGGGTAAATACGGGATAAAAGGGATGACTGTTACACAGGTTGTCGGGTGCGGACTGCAAAAGGGCAGGGTCGGGGTTTACCGGGGACACGAATATAGTATAAACCTTTTGCCCAAATTAAAGATTGAAATAGTGCTCCTGGACCACCAGGTTGAAGTTGTCGCTGAAATTATCAGTCAAAATGCCAGGACCGGGGAGGTAGGGGACGGCAAAATTTTTGTTTTTCCGGTAGAAGACGCGGTGCGGATAAGGACCGGGGAGTCCGGCAATGATGCCATATAGGAAATATTAATAAATTTGAAAACTGGCAGGAAACGGTTCCTGCAGGGCAAGGGCGCTCTTGCGCACGGGTTGTTTTTAGTGAACTCGTGCCAGGTTTGCGCTTTTTTTATTTTTTATAAATTTTGATAAGGAGGAACGGAGCATGGAAGTAGGCATTGGCAATCTGGCGTCAGGTATCGATACGGTATGGGTGCTGCTTTGCGCAGCCCTGGTCTTCCTTATGGAAGGTGGTTTCGCCTTCCTTGAAGCTGGTTTTATCAGGGCCAAAAACTCCTTGAACATCGTCATGAAAGTATTCACTGACAGCACGGTGGGCATGCTCAGCTACTGGGCGGTCGGCTTTGCTGTCATGTACGGGCTTGACAGGGGAGGAATTTTGGGCACTACCGGATTTTTCGTCGAGGGTAACCTGGAACATATCAAGTTAAGGATTCCCATCTATGCCTACTGGATTTTCCAGGCTGCGTTCGCCATGGCAATGGCTTCTATTGTTTCAGGAGCCGTGGCTGAACGGATGAAATTCCGCCCTTACATAATTTATACAGCCCTTGCCGCTGGATTGATTTACCCCCTTGCCGGCCACTGGGTCTGGGGTGTGGACGGCTGGCTCGGCAAACTGGGTATGCTTGACTTTGCCGGTTCCGCGGTGGTGCACGCGGTAGGCGGCTGGAGCGCACTGGCCGCTGTGATGGTCCTCGGGCCAAGATCGGGCAAATACAATGAGGACGGGACAATGAATGTTCTCCCGGCCCATAATATGCACCTGGCATTTCTCGGGACGTTCATTTTGTGGTTTGGCTGGTTTGGGTTTAATCCGGGCAGCTCGCTTTCCGGCCTGGACATGAATATTGCCAGGATCGCTGTTAATACAAACCTGGCCGCGGCTGCGGGCGGCACGGCGGGCATACTTTTTACCATGTTCAGGTACGGCAAGGCTGATCCCAGCATGGCCATGAACGGGGCGCTGGCCGGGTTGGCCGCTATAACCGCGGGCTGCGCGTTCGTACATCCTGTCAGCGCCGTGTGCATCGGGGGGGCGGCAGGAGTGTTTTGCGTTCTGGCGGTAGGCGCTTTCGACCGGATCAAGGCTGACGACCCGGTTGGCGCTATCGCCGTGCACGGAGTAAACGGGACCTGGGGTACTATCGCAGTCGGGATATTTGCCCAGGACGGCGGGATCTTATACGGCGGCGGGGCCAGTCTTCTGGCGGTACAGGCTTTAGGTGTGCTTTCAGTCTCCGTATTGGCTTTTGCCTCGACATATTTAATTTTCAGCGCCATGAAAAAGACTGTCGGGATCAGGGTTTCCGCCGAGGAAGAATTCGAAGGTTTGGATATTACTGAGCACGGCATTCCCGCTTACACCGGACTTGTTGCCTCACCTCTTTACGACGTGGAGGAGAGCGCGGCTCACACAGCGGCTGTGCCAGGTATGCAGGCGCCCGCATTTCAGGCTTCAAACCCGGTGGTAAATATAAGGAAGTAAAAATATATTAAATTATATTGACAAATGTTATCAGATATGATAAAATATATAGCATAAATTTATCGATACGACGAATGTATCAACAAAGCGATGGCGCTTTTCGCGAATTCTTCTCGTGAAAAGCGTTTTCTTGCTTTAAGGCACAGCGGGGTAATAAAATGATGAGCAGTGACGCTCTCAAGACAGATCAAATGTCTGTCGCGAGGGCGTTTTCTGTTATAAAGGGAACCAGACATATAAACGAGTCTTTACGAAATGAGGCGCCATTTTCAAAAAGAACCGTTTAAAGGTTCCCGGGTGAAGACAAAAAATTCAATGGGAGAGTGAAGAAAATGAAAAACCGGCTTATGCGGACTTTATTAATGGCTGCCGCGTTTGTGATGACAGTGCCGGCACTGGCCTGGGCGGAAGAAGCAGCCGGGGCGGTTGCGGAAACCGCGGCGACGGTTGACACAGGCGATACAGCGTGGGTCCTGGCCTCGGCGGCACTGGTAATGCTCATGACCATCCCGGGCCTGGCCCTCTTTTACGGCGGTCTGGCCCGCAAAAAGAACGTCCTTAGCACTATTATGTACAGCTTTTTTGCCATGGTATTAATCAGTCTCCAGTGGTCTATGTGGGGCTACAGCCTTTCTTTCGGGCCTGATATCAGCCATATAACCGGCAGCCTGGACTGGCTGGGATTAAAAGGGGTGGGCTTTGACCCGAATCCCGACTACGCGGCCACCATTCCCCATCAGGCGTTTATGATCTTTCAAATGATGTTTGCGGTAATCACACCAGCTCTGATTTCCGGGGCTTTTGCGGAAAGGATGCGCTTCCCGGCCTTTATCGCGTTTATTATCCTCTGGGCTACTTTCATTTACGACCCGGTTGCCCACTGGGTGTGGGGTGTAAACGGGTGGCTGCGCAACCTGGGCGCACTCGACTTCGCCGGGGGCACCGTGGTGCATATACTGTCCGGTGTTTCCGGCCTGGTGGCCTGCCTGGTGCTGGGCAGGCGCAAGGGACTTGGCAGCGAACCGATGATCCCTCACAACCTTCCGTTCACAGTGCTGGGTGCGGCCCTGCTGTGGTTCGGCTGGTTCGGGTTCAACGCCGGCAGCGCTCTCGGCGCCAACGGGCTTGCCGCCAGCGCCTTTATGGTAACCCACCTGGCAACAGCCGGGGCGGCTTTATCCTGGGTAGTAACAGAGTGGATCCACCATGGGAAGCCCACCACCCTTGGCGCAGCCTCCGGCGCGGTGGCCGGCCTGGTGTCCATTACCCCGGCTTCCGGCTTTGTTGAGCCCATGCCAGCCATTGTTATAGGCCTGGTTGCCGGAGCGGTATGCTACGCCGCGGTCGCTGTGATTAAGGCTAAGCTCCGCTACGACGACGCGCTTGACGCCTTTGGCGTGCACGGTATCGGCGGTACCTGGGGCGCCATTGCCACCGGCCTCTTCGCTACCACATCAGTTAACGAGCTTGGCGCGGACGGACTATTTTACGGCAGCTCGGCGCTGCTTGGGAAGCAGTTTATTGCCATCGGGGCGAGCTGGGCCATGGCCATAATAGGCACCTTTGTTATCTTAAAAGTTATAAGTGTATTCACAAAGCTGCGTGCTACCGATGAAGAACAGGACACTGGCCTGGATTTTACCCAGCACGGGGAGGATGCGTATACCGATTTTGCCATGGCGTCACCGTTTGGCGCTATCGAGGCCCATGTGCTGAAAACCACCAACGAAGTAAAACCAGCTTTATAATTTACGAGCAAGTGCGGTTCGACGGCAGGGTCCTGTCATCTGTAAGTAAAAAGAAATTTTAATAATGGAGGTGGATAACTTGACTAAGATAGAGTGTATCCTGCGCCCGGGTAAACTTGAAAATGTTAAAGAAGCTGTCAATCAGTACGGAATCCACGGCATGACGGTGACGCAGGTTATAGGCTGCGGGCTGCAAAGAGGACGAACGGAAGTCTACCGGGGCACTGAATACAGCATCAACCTGCTTCCTAAAATAAAACTGGAAATGGTTGTGCCGGATGAAATAGTTGACGACATAATTAAAATCGTTGTAGATAACGCCAGGACCGGCGAGGTGGGCGACGGTAAAATTTTTACCAGCAAAATTGATAACGCCGTGCGGATCAGGACGGGAGAGACTGGCGAGACAGCAATCTGATTTAAAGAATGCAGTGCGACTTCAGTCGCACACAGAGTGTCGACCAAAATAATATTGCATAGTCATGTCCAACAACTCAAATGCCTGTTCCTCAAAAGGAACAGGCATTTGTATTGTTGAGAGAGGGTCCTTCTTTCATCGCATTTACGCGCTACCCGGCCCTGCCCAGCTTTGTGGTGCGCTTGATTAAGTATAAAGTCCTGCCGTCTTTTATAGTCCACAGGTTATCTACAAGTCCGCATTCTTTCATTTTTAACCAGAATGGCAGTGCCTCTTCACAAATTTCAGTAACTGATATTTTTCTAAATTTCGGCCTCAAAAATTGAAGGGCCCTTTTTCCCCAGCCTTTTCTGCGGGGATAATTGCCGATAGTCATGACCCTTAACTCAAAGGTATTGCCGTTAATGAAACCGATGATTTTTATGCTCCCGTTTAACCTGAAAACAGTCGCCAGCCTGTTCCCGTATAAAAATTCATATTCATCTGCTTTCATTGGATACATATTTTTACCCCCTTCCAAGAGGTAAAATATAAACACCTTTATATATATAATACCAGAGAGCGCTGTTGCGTGACAATATAGAATTGTTAGATTATTCAGATATATTGTATACATTTACGAAAAAATATTTTAAGGAGGTAAAAATCATATGCACATGAGAATAGATACCGGAATAACATGGAGTTAACAAAAAAAATACTAAAGGGGAGTAGCTTGCTTAATCCCTTAAGCAATAAGATCGACATGCTGGCGATTCGTCGCCCGGTCTTATAACGGGCGCGGCCCGGAAGCGAGACCTTTACTTCATATTATTGGAGTAGGGGTTTTTTTGATTAATCAGGCAAAAAAAAGAAGGCTTTTAGACCTTCTCTTCGCAGGATTTGAAAACAGATAAGTCCTGCTGCTGGGAGCCAAGTTTCTTTACGCGCTCCTTCCGGACCTGGCCCGCCTGACCGGCCAGGGTTATCACTCCGATCAACAGGAAGACTACGCCTGTTCCCTTGTTGATCATACCGGGACTGATATGCCTGGCTATTAAGGCGCCGACGGTAACCTCCAGCAGGACGCAAGCCGTTAGCGCTATGGCGCTTGCAGCCATGATCAGCCAGCGCCTGGCGGGGTTGTTGCTGGCCAGCAGCAGCACCGCCACCTGGGTTTTGTCCCCCAGTTCACATAAAATGATCAGAGTGAAGGTGGTAATCCATGTAAGCCATTCCATACCAAACATTGATAGATCTCCTTTAGATTATCAAAAGTCGCTGCCAATTATGCCTGTAATCAGAAGAATGCCCATGAGAGAAAACGCTACCCCGGAAATAACTTTAATCACAGTGGGCTTGACATATTTAGCCAGGATGTGTGATCCGATCATTACTTCAATGAATGATGTTGTTACTAAAGCCATGGCCGAGCCAAGGGCGACATACAAAACATAAAGCGGCTTTGTGCCGGCCAAAAGCATGGTTGTGATCTGGGTTTTGTCGCCCATTTCAGATAAAAAAACCATTCCCAGAGCTGAAAAAAACAGCCGCCATTTCAAAAAAACTCCCCCTTTTCACTGTGATTGAACGGGGAAGTCCCATTCAAAGACCTTTAAAGCCGATCAGACGGATTGGCCATACCCCCTTTTCCCAAATAGAAGAGGTTATATTTGGATTTATTTTTTTTACCTTACAAGTTGCATATAATACAAAATATGGGCTTTCGGCCTGCTTTGACACTGAAGGGTTTTTTGCGTTCCCTTGTAAATGTTTACATAAAAAATCCGCCCGGGATATCCCGCTGCGGATTATGTTTTTTATTGGAGCTTTTTAAGATATAATTAAATAATATTGAAGGCATTTTCAGAACCAGGTCCTTTACCTGCTGAAAAATACGGAGAGCCCCAGCCTTAAGCCAGGGCTTCCTTTATTTTGGGAAGACACGGAATCGAACCGTGTAGCGGGTTCCGGACCGCGCTGTGTTCCCGACACTCCCCCCAGGAATATATTGCCAATTTCATTATGTCATTTTGGCGATCGCCGTGTCAATAGCTAAGTTGATACACTTGAACCGCCGGGGGATAACTGCCGTCTAAGTCAATGAAGGCCTTCTTTAAGATATTGAAACACCGGGTGAGTAATTTTGTCTGATCAAAACCTTGTATTGTTGTCCCAATCGGGCGACAATGAAGCATTTGCCCAACTGGTCCGAAAATATTCGCCGGACGCGTACCGTACCGCGTTCATGGTTCTGCGCGACCGCAATGAGGTGGAAGACGTGGTTCAGGAGTCTTTTTTAACCTGTTACCGAAAGATAAAATCATTCAGGATGGAGTCATCGTTTAAGACCTGGCTATACAGGATCGTTGTCAACAGGTGTTATGACAGGCTGCGAAAACGCAACCGGGAGATCGACGCTTTGAACAAGATGTCCTTAAACTTAAGGAATGTCAGTGACGATATCAATGGTATAGAAAGCAGGCTTGATTTAAGAGAAGTTATTCAGGGTCTGAGGCCGGAGCACCGCCTGGTCCTTACCCTGTATTACGGAATGGATTTTGGGGTGCAGAAAGTGGCGGATATGCTGGGTGTGCCTGTCGGTACAGTCAAATCAAGGTTAAACTCTGCTCGTAACATGATTAGAAAGAACCTGACGGCAAACCCTCTTTAGGAGAAAAGCTATGAGCAGATCGAATGGAAAGGCCGGGGAGTATGAGCTGCATTAAAACATTACAAATGATGAATGATTACCTGGATAAAACATTATCCAAAAGTGAAGAGCAGATAGTAAAGAGGCACCTGGAGGAATGTAAATCCTGCCGGAGCGAGTACCAGAACCTGGAGAAGGCTGATCACACCCTGAGGCAGGTTATTTGTGAAATGGTAGCCGATATTGTAGTCCCCAATGGTCTCAGCGATCGGATAGAAATGAACTTGTCTGCCGCTAACAGGAAGAACACACTCCTGTCACGCCTGTCAGTGATGCTGAAAACCCCGGCGGCTGCCGCAGCCCTGCTTTTTGTGGTACTGGCGGCCGGGTTCCTAACCTATAATAATTTCTTTAACCTGGCCGATCAACAAAAGGTAGCCATGACCGAGAACACGGAAAGTGCCGGGGTGCGGGCGGAGGATAATAACGGCGCGGCTGTGGGCGGACAGGCGGACCCTTTAAAAGGTGTACAGGTTTTGCAGGCTGAATCGGACCTGATGAGTAATACAGATGAACAATTGGACCGGGATGCGGGAAATGCGGTAAAGGTTCCGGTGGAGAATCAGCCTGACAGTATGGCGGGGATTTTGAGCGGCCAACCGCCGGCGCCCGCTGCTGCCACTGCCCCTGAAGCACTGAGTAAATCCTATCCTGCGGGTGTTCAAAGAAGAGCTTTGGTTACAAGTGCCCCTCCGGGCATGGGTGAGAGTATGGCTGTTTCAAACAGCGGGACCATGGAAGAGGCGGTCAGGGATGTGGGCTTTATCCCGGTTAAACCGGCCTACCTTCCCCAGGGAGCTGTACTTTCAGATGTATCCTGGTTTAAGGGTGAGGTATCTCAGAACTACCGGGCCGGCAAATATTACTTTACTGTCAGCCAGAGCCGGTTCGACGCCGCTGACTTTGAATATGAAGATGCGATATCGCAGGGTTCCGCCGTTGATATTAACGGAATGCCGGGATTCATACAGGAAAACAGGCCGGAACCGGGCGGCAATGTTTCCGGAGATGTCACAACACTGAGGTGGCGTCAGGGTGATTGGGCATTTTCAGTGTCCGGAGATCTGCCGGCAGAAGAACTAATAAAAATATCAACTTCTTTGAAGTAGTCTAAAACCAGGTCGCCGACCTGGTTTTTTGTCGTTTAGGAGACCTCAGGGATGGATTTGCCGGACAGGCAATTTGACAGTGGAATATTAACAGTTTTGACGGAGATACTTCCTAGACAAGTAGACTTTTTAAAGGAGATGAGGTATTGCCGGAACAAGATATGGGGAAGGACTCCCGGAATGACAGCAGGAAGATAATCGATGATCTGGCGGCAAAGGCTCAGGACGCGCTGCATGCATTTATGGAACTTGGTCAGGAAGATGTGGACAGGATCGTCAAGGCTATGGCCCTGGCCGGGCTCGACCGGCATATGGAACTGGCCAGGATGGCTGTAGAAGAAACAGGCCGGGGAGTTTACGAAGATAAAATTGTGAAGAATATTTTTGCTACGGAGTATGTCTACCACAGTATCAAGTACAGCAAGACCGTAGGGATTATAAAAGTTGACGAGGAAGCTGAATACGAAGAAGTGGCGGAACCAGTCGGGGTAATAGCAGGGATTGCGCCGGTGACCAACCCCACTTCAACCACCATGTTCAAGTCCCTGATCTCAATAAAAACGAGAAACCCTATTATCTTTAGTTTTCACCCGGGGGCTCAGCGGTGCAGCGCGGCAGCGGCGAAAACGATGCTGCACGCGGCGGTAGCGGCGGGGGCGCCGGAAAGCTGCATTAGCTGGATTGAACACACTTCAATAGAAGCTACAAAAATGTTGATGTCCCACCCGGGAGTCTCTCTAATCCTGGCCACGGGAGGAGCGGGCATGGTCCAGTCAGCCTACAGCAGCGGGAAACCCGCCCTGGGCGTGGGGCCGGGCAACGTCCCCTGTTACATTGAGAAGTCAGCAAACCTGCAAAGGGCGGTTACGGACCTGATCCTCAGCAAGACCTTCGACAACGGTATGATCTGTGCCTCAGAGCAGGGCTTAATTGTGGACAGGGATGTGGCCGGAGACATAGAATCCCTTTTGGTTGAAAACGGCTGCTATTTCCTGAATAAAATTGAAGCGGAAATGTTGGAGCGGTTCGCATCCTGTGGGAAGACCTGTTCCCTGAACCCGGAGGTGGTGGGCAAACCGGCCGGTGTGATCGCCCAAATGGCCGGCTTTTTGGTACCGGACGGCACCAAAATACTTATAGCCCGGCAGGACGGAGTGGGTCCGGACTACCCTCTTTCGAGGGAAAAGCTGAGCCCGATTTTAGCCTATTATCTGGCAGACAACTCCCGGGAAGGGATCAAACTTTGCGAACAAATGGTGGAGTACGGGGGGATGGGCCACTCGGCGGTGATCCATACGGCTGATGAGAAGCTGGTAGACGAGTTTGCCCGCAGGGTCATGGCCGGGCGGATTATTGTAAACGCCCCTTCCACCCATGGCGCCATCGGTGATATTTACAATACCAACACACCTTCCCTCACCCTGGGCTGCGGTTCATACGGGAGAAACTCCACCACAGCTAATGTCAGCGCCATTAACCTGCTTAATATCAAAAGGGTTGCCAGAAGGCAGGTTAATATGCAGTGGTTCAGGGTGCCGGAAAGGATCTACTTTGAACGGGGTTCCATCCAGTACCTTGCCAAGATGCCGGGAATAGGGAAGGTCCTGGTTGTAACTGACAAATCAATGGTTGAACTGGGGTACCTGGACAAGATCAAATACCACCTGGCCAGGAGGGAGAACAGGCCGGCAATAGAAGTGTTCGGTGAAATTGAACCCGACCCGTCACTTGCCCTGGTCACAAAAGGGCTCAAATTAATGAACTCTTTTCAGCCTGATACCATTATTGCCCTGGGCGGCGGTTCGGTCATAGACGCGGCCAAGGGGATGTGGCTTTTTTATGAACACCCCGAGGTGGAATTTGAGTTTTTGAGGCTTAAGTTTCTCGATATTCGCAAGCGCACTTATAAATTTCCCAAATTGGGTCGCCGGGCCAGGCTGGTGGCCGTGCCCACCACCAGCGGGAGCGGTTCCGAGGTAACAGCCTTCACGGTAATAACCGACAGGGGGAAGGATATTAAGTATCCACTGGCGGACTACGAACTGACGCCGGACGTGGCCATTATCGACCCGGATTTTGTTGAGACACTCCCCCGCGGTCTGGTGGCTGATACAGGCATGGACGTGCTGGCGCACGGCATAGAGGCCTATGTATCGGTGATGGCCTCTGACTACACAGACGCCCTTTGTTTAAAGGCAATTGAAATGGTCTTTAAATATCTGCCCCTTTCCTGGCGTGAAAAGGACATAATGGCGCGGGAGAAGATGCACAATGCTTCCACCATAGCCGGGATGGCCTTTACCAACGCCTTTCTGGGTATCAACCACGCTCTGGCTCACAAGGTGGGGGGAGAGTTCGGCATTACTCACGGGCGGGCCAATGCTGTGCTGCTGCCTTACGTGATTGGGTACAACGCCGGATTGCCCAGCAAGTTTGTTTCTTTCCCAAAGTATGAACACTACATCGCGCCGGAAAAATACCGGCAGATTGCCGCCCACCTGGGCCTGCCCGCCGCATCGAAGGAAGAGGGTGTGCTCAGCCTGATCGAAGCGGTGTCTGAATTGAGCCGGTCCCTTGGGATACCGTCCACGTTTGCCGAACTGGGTATTGACCGGAAAAAATTTATGTCAAAGGTCCCGGAGCTGGCGGAAAAGGCGTTTGAAGATCAAACCACTACGACTAACCCGCGGCTGCCTTTGATCACCGAGCTGGAGGATATCCTGCGCAAAGCGTACAGCATACCGCTTTATACGGGGGATAAAGCCGGCTTGGGAGATGAAACAGCGTATTCAATAACGGGAATCCAGCCTGGTACAAGTCCTGCCGGCAGCACGCTGCAGCAGTAAAAAATTTTTTTGAAACGCTGAATCTCCTTTTTGAGGGTGTCCATGCCCTCTTTTTTGAATTTAAGCATAAAAATATATGGTGAATATATTTGAGGGACGACGAGGTCCCGAAGGAAGTGCAAGCTTCTTTCGGGATATTTTTTTTATTTAACCAAATTAAATTTTAGGAGGTTGATATTTATGTGCGGAATAACAGGCTGGGTAGACTGGAAAGATGACCTGGCCCGCCGGGGCCATACCCTGGAGCTCATGGTGAAGACACTGTCACGCCGCGGCCCTGACGCTTCGGGCACCTGGCTGTCGCAGCACGCCGCCATCGGGCACCGCCGCCTGGTCGTGGTCGACCCCGAGGGAGGCGGCCAGCCCATGACCCGCCGCCGGGGAGAAAGGGTGTACACCATAACTTACAACGGTGAATTGTACAATACGCTGGAACTCAGACGGGAACTGGAAGCGCGCGGCTGCATTTTCCTCACCGGCAATTCTGATACCGAAGTCCTGCTGATGGCTTACATGGAGTGGGGCCCCGCATGTGTTGAGCGTTTAAACGGGATTTTTGCCTTCGCAGTATGGAGTGAGGCTGCCCAGAGCCTTTTTCTAGCCCGCGACCGGCTGGGCGTAAAGCCTCTTTTTTACTTGCAGCGGGGCAGCTCACTTATATTTGGCTCTGAACTAAAAGCAATTTTAGCCCACCCGGCGGTAATGCCGGAAGTTGGCGCAGAAGGGCTGGCGGAAATTTTCGTTATGGGCCCGTCACGCACGCCCGGCCATGGTGTTTACCGTGACGTTTGCGAGCTGAGGCCGGGCTGCTGTCTGTTATATGATCGAAACGGCGCCGGCCTGCGCCGGTACTGGGCCCTGGCAAACCGTCCTCATACGCACGGTTTGGATGAGACCGCCGCCAGGGTTAGGGAACTGCTCACGGATACTGTGGAGCGCCAGCTTGTTTCGGATGTCCCTGTGTGCGCTTTTCTGTCCGGCGGACTTGATTCCAGCGCCATCACGGCTATCGCCGCCAGGGCCTTCCAGGGTAAAGGGCCGGGTGTTATTCATACATACTCGGTAGATTATGCCGGAAATGAGCGCCACTTCAAGCCGGATTATTTCCAGCCCAGCTCTGACGCGCAGTGGGCGGGACGTGTTTCTGATTTCCTCGGAACGCTTCACCATGTCATCGAAATCGACAACGTTGAAATGGCGCAAGCACTGGAACAGGCAACTCTGGCAAATGATCTGCCCGGTATGGCCGACGTGGACTCCTCCCTTTATCTCTTCTGCCGGGAGGTTAAGAAAAACCATACAGTAGCTCTGTCAGGCGAATCAGCGGACGAGATATTTGGGGGTTACCCCTGGTTTCACAGCAAAGAAGCGCGCGGTTTGCATACTTATCCCTGGATCAGGCTCTTGCGCCAAAGGATGCGGTTTTTTTCACCTGATCTGGTTGAACTGTTAAAGCCTGAAGAATATATAACAAAACGGTACTCCGAGGCGCTTGCGGAAGTACCTCGTTTGGAAGGTGAAGGAACGGCAGAAGCAAGGATGCGAGAGTTGTTTTATCTGAATATCACCCGCTTTATGCAGACACTGCTGGACCGTAAAGACCGGATGAGTATGGCGGTCGGACTTGAAGTGCGCGTGCCTTTCTGTGATCACCGCCTCGTGGAATATGTCTGGAATATTCCTTGGGAGCTGAAAAGCTGCGATAATATGGCCAAGGGCATTCTGCGCCGGGCCCTGGCCGGGCTGCTTCCCGCAGATGTTCTGAACAGAAAAAAAAGCCCCTACCCCAAGACGCACAACCCGGAATACCTGACGGCTGTATGCGACCGGGTCCTGAGTATACTCGCCGACCCCGGTTCGCCCCTGCTCCCGCTGATAAATACCGGCGCTGTCCGCGCCCTGGCGGAATCAGGCGGAGCGGCATTTGACCGCCCCTGGTTCGGCCAGCTGATGAAGGGGCCCCAGTTTCTCGCCTTCCTGATCCAGGTTGATGTATGGCTGCGCCGTTACCGTGTGGTAATCAGGTGAATGAACTACCATAAAAAGTATTGATGGTGTATAATTTTAATGTTTAATAGAGTATCATACAATCGAGGTGAGGCGTCCTTTGCATAGAATAGCTATTGGCCAAATGGAGGTCATACCCGGCAGGCCCGATTTAAACAGCAGGAAGATGCTGGACATGATCGGTGAAGCGCGCTCAAAAAACGCACAGATGGTAATATTCCCGGAAATGGCGGTCCCGGGTTATTTGCTTGGAGATATATGGGAGCAGCGGGCTTTTCTGAGGGATTGCGAGAACCTCGGCCGCAGGATAGTGGAAGCTTCTGAAGGAATATGTGTGCTTTTCGGCAATGTCGGAGTGGACTGGGATAAAACCGGCGATGACGGCAGGGTGCGCAAATTCAATGCTTTCTTTATAGCTCAAAACGGCAGGCTGTGCGGGGGAGATAACTTCCCGTACCCTTTCAGGATTAAGACACTGAACCCGAATTACCGTGAATTTGAAGACACGCGCCATTTTTACAGCCTGCGTAAATTGGCGGGCGAAATGGGGATCGGGGTGGAGGAACTGCTGAGCCCGGTTAATATAGAGATAGCAGGGGAAAGGTTGAAATTAGGCTGCATCCTGTGCGAGGACGGCTGGAGCGAGGAGTACGCGGTTAAGCCGATTTCCTTGATTAACAGGAAAGGCCCGGTCGACCTGTTCGTAAATATTTCCACCTCGCCATATACAAGGGGCAAGAATAACAAGCGGAACAGGGTTTTCTCCAGGCAGTCTTCGGAAACGGGGGTACCCCTGATCTATGTCAACAATGTCGGCATCCAGAATAACGGTAAAACAGTCTATACCTTTGACGGCTGCAGCACAGTTTATAACCGGTCAGGTAACATTATTCACTACAGCGTGCCGTTTTGTGACGAAATGAAGATCGTCGATATGGACCTGTGCGGCGGCAGTATGGACCAGCCGCCAGTTAAGGTGCCGGACGACAGCGATATTGACAGCATATATAAAGCCCTTCATTACGGGATCGATAAATTCCTGAACGCGACCGGCATTAATAAAGTTGTCATAGGTGTTTCTGGGGGGATTGATTCGGCGGTAAGCGCCTGCCTGTACAATAAAATCCTTGACCCGGAACGGGTCCTGCTGGTAAACATGCCCAGTGTTTATAACTCCCAAACTACAAAGGACCTGTCGACCAGGCTGGCCCATAACCTGGGATGCCTCTATACGATTATGCCTATACAAGAAGTGTTTGAGTATACTGTCAGGCAGATCAGCGAAACTCCGGTTCAAAACCTCAGGGACGGCAGCCAGTTCAATCTGCCCGTTTCTTCATTTGCAAAGGAGAATATCCAGGCCCGGGACCGCTCAGCCAGGATCCTCGCCGGTACGGCGGCGGCCTTCGGCGGCGGGTTTACCTGCAACGGCAACAAGAGCGAAATGACAGTCGGTTATGCAACGCTGTACGGCGATCTGGCCGGTTTCCTGGCGGCGCTGGCAGATCTTTGGAAACACCAGGTTTATGAGCTGGCTGAATATTTAAATGAACATATATACTGCCGGGAGGTAATTCCCCGGGAAATTATAGACCTTGTCCCCAGCGCCGAGCTTTCCTCCGACCAGGATGTCGACCAGGGGAAGGGAGATCCGCTGGTCTATCCCTACCACGATTATCTTTTCCGGGCGTTTATGGAGCAATGGAACCGGTCAACTCCCGAAGAAATACTCACCTGGTACTCCGAGGGCTGTTTGGAAGGAAAAATCGGCTGCCGGGCAGGCCTGGTGAAACAGCTCTTTCCGGGGCCCGTTGAATTTACTGAGGACCTGGAAAGATGGTGGAAGCTCTATCTCGGCATGGGCGTCGCTAAACGGATACAGGCGCCGCCGGTCCTGGCAGTGAGCAGAAGGGCTTATGGATTTGACCACCGGGAGGCGCAGAATTCAGTGCACTTTACAGAAAATTATCTGAAACTAAAGAAAGAACTTATTAAATAGGATGTTTAAAAAATTAGGTTTAAACATATTATCAAACTAATTTAATATTTATTGGATTAGTTGTTTTTTAAGCTGATAGCGTAGGGAAATATGATATATTTATCCATTTCTCATTTATTATAATTATTAATAAGTCTTATTTCTTTTCGTAAAATATTTTTTCTTTTTTGAAGGATATATTCAGTTGCTATCGAATGTTAGAATATAATTACTATTCTAAATAAACCGCGAGACAGGCCGCAAGGACATTGGCTTTCCAGAGCGGGTAAGTCAATGCGGCTTTCTCACTTTTGTAGTTTTCGATTTGGTCACTGTTTGAAAAAAAAATAAAGGCTTAAGTTCTCCGAGCCATGTAAACCTAAACTTAAATGTATGGTTGCACGGACGTCAGGGTGCCGCGGGAAACCGCAGCGCCTTCCATTGCGAAAAGGAGGGCAGAGTAGCTCCAAAGGAGTTGACTTTGTCCTTTTTTTGTTCTGTTTAAATGATTATTTTTGGTAAATTGATTAATTACTTATGATAATAAATCAGTATTCCATAAATTTACATTTATGCGACCCCTACCCTGGGGACTTAGGGAGATTTGGCATATATTAACCTGTATACAGGTAATATACATGACTTAAATCAGGGGGTGGTTAAAGCCATTTTTGAGATTTGCGATAATAAGGAGGTGGGTTGTCCAAGGTAAGATGGTAGTTGGTTTAGGTTAGCTGATTAGAGACTTAAGGCAATTTTAAAATTATGTACAAGTTAGAGGGGGTTTAAAAAATATGGCTAATCCTCCAGTAATGACAGTGTGTTTAGCCGGAAACGCCGGCAAATACAAAATGGGTTTGCCGATTGGACAACTTTTACTGCGTGGTTTCATGTCTGGAGTATACATTGCGGTAGGCGCAGCGCTGGCGACAGTCTGCGGCACAGAAGTAGCTAAATTCCTCGGCGCCGGCCTGGGCAAGTTTTTCACAGGCGCCGTGTTCCCGGTAGGCCTGATTGCGACCGTGCTGACAGGTATGGAACTGTTCACCGGTGACGCGATGTTAGGGCCCCTGGCGGCAATGATGGGCAAGACCGGCTGGGGCAGCGTATTCAGGAACTGGACTTTTGTATACATTGGCAACTTTATAGGTTCCATAGCATGGGCTTACCTGATGCTGATCGGACCATTTTCACAGGGCAACTTTGCAGGTCCCGACCCGAACGCCTTTGCGTTGAACGCGGTAGGCATAGCGGTGGCTAAGACACTGCCGTACAAGGCAGTAGGCGCTGTAGGCTGGTGGGCGGCGCTGGCAAACGGCATCGGTTGTAACTTCCTGGTTAACGTAGCTATCCTTCTGGCGATCACATCCAAAGACTTCATCGGCAAGTTCTTCGGCATCTGGTTCCCGATCATGGCTTTCGTATCGACCGGATTTGAGCACTGCGTGGCTAACATGTACTTCCTGCCCGCAGGTATGTTTGTAACCCAGAGCTTCCCGGCCCTGGTAACCAAGGTAGTGGACGGCAAGCCCTGGAACGCGGCGCTGACCAAGAACGCCGGTCTGACCTGGGGAGACATCTGGATCTGGAACCTGATCCCGGTGACCATAGGCAACATCATCGGCGGCATGATCTTTATCGGCGTGGTATATTACTTCTGCTACCGGAACGAGTTTCCCGAGGAGCACAGAAAATAACATTAAAACTGCAAAACTCTAAGGAGGTATCCTCGCGGTGCGGATGTCCATACCTGCATACATCTGTTTAGGATTAGGCGTATTTTTCGTAGCATTCACATACGCGCTGGGGCGGGACACACAATTTTTACTAAAGACCCTGCCGATGCTCCTGGTACTTTTAGGCGTGCCCCTGGCTTTAAGCTTTATGAACAGGCGGCACACGGACCAGGTTGACCTCGGTGACTACAAGTACTTCAAGATCAAGGACCTGCCATCGATAAGGGCGGGGGAGCCCGTGCGCATACGCGGCACCATCAAGTCAGCGTCTATGAAGTGGCTGAACAGGCCCAATTTCCGGATCAGCGACGGCACCGGTGAGATTGGCGTATTCATGTTTTGGGCGCCCCGTGAGGATATCAACCCTGGAGACAAGGTAGAGGCCGCTGGTTCCCTGCGGGTGGGACCGACCAAGAAGCAGAACATCTGGGGAATCAAGATGGCTAAAATGCCTGATAGCAAGTAAAACGAGCAGAGGAACAAAGAGAGGGGGAACAGTAATTGGCCGAACTGAGTAAGGAAGCTGCAATGCAAAAGCTTTTTGACCAGTACCGTGATTACAAAGGAGGATTAATCCCGGTACTGCAGGAAGCCCAGAACATTTACGGCTACCTGCCGAAAGATGTACTTCAGCAGATTTCCAAAGAACTGCGCATACCGTTCAGCAAAGTATTTGGGGTATGCACCTTTTACGCACAGTTTCACCTGAAGCCCCGCGGCCGGAACATCATCCGTGTCTGTCTTGGCACAGCCTGTCACGTACGTGGCGGCTCCAAGATATTCGAAGCTGCCCAGGAAGCCCTGGGAGTAGGGCAAGGCGGAACCACCGAGGACCTTAAGTTTACCCTTGAGACAGTCGCCTGCATCGGCGCCTGCGGCCTGTCGCCGTGTATGATGATCAACGACGACACGCACGGCCGTCTGGTACCGAAACAAGTAGCGGGCATATTCGAAAATTACAAGTAGAGGAGGTGGACAGATATGAAAAACCTTGATCAAATACGCGCAAAATATAAGCAGCAGTACCAAGAGAAAATTAGCAAGACCCGTATCGTAGTTGGACTCGGCACCTGCGGCATCGCGGCCGGCGGTGACAAAGTAATGGCTGCATTGAAAGAGCAGGTAGCGGCACGCGGCTTAGACGTCGACATCGATTTCACCAGCTGTATCGGCATGTGCTATCGCGAGCCGATGGTGGAGATAGCCCTGGCCGGCGCGCCCAGCGTCTTATACGGCGACATCTTTGCAGACAAAGTGGAAAAGCTTTTAGAGAGCCACATAGTAAACAAGACCCCGGTATACGAGTGGGCGGCATTCCAGATTCCCGGCAGCGCCACACCGTACGAGGGTATCGATATAATGGACAAGGCTTCATACTATGAAAAGCAGGTGCGTTCAGTAACCTCAAGGCTCGGGCGGACAAACCCCGAGAGCATAGTTGACTACATCGCCACCGGCGGATACGAAGGCATTGAAAAAGCCCTTAAAGTCGACAGCAAGGCAGTCATAGAAGAAGTCAAGAAGTCAGGCCTTAGAGGGCGTGGCGGCGGCGGCTTCCCCACCGGCGTGAAGTGGTCCTTCGTAGCCCCCGGCGAAAAGAAATACGCGGTCTGCAACGCTGACGAAGGCGACCCGGGCGCATTCATGGACAGGTCAGTATTAGAAGGCGACCCCCATGGAGTTTTAGAAGGCATGATGATAGGCGGCTACGCCATCGGAGCCGACGAAGGGTACATTTACTGCCGGGCGGAATACCCGCTGGCAATCAAGCGCCTGAACCTGGCTATAGCCCAGGCCGAAGAGCACGGACTACTAGGCGACAACATTTTAGACTCTGGATTCAACTTCCGGATTAAGATTAAAGCCGGCGCGGGCGCGTTCGTCTGCGGCGAAGAAACAGCGCTGTTGAACTCCATCGAAGGACTGCGCGGCATGCCCAGGGTACGGCCTCCGTTCCCGGCCATCAAAGGCCTTTTTGGTAAGCCCACCGTATTAAACAACGTTGAGACCTATGCCAACGTGCCGTTCATCATCCGCTACGGCAGCGACTGGTACGCAAACATGGGCACCGATAACAGCAAAGGCAGCAAAGTTTTCTGCCTGACCGGCAAAGTGAACAACACAGGCCTGATGGAAGTGCCGATGGGCATCACCCTGCGGGACATCATCTTCTCCATCGGCGGCGGCATCCAGGATGGCCGGCCATTCAAGGCCGTGCAGAGCGGCGGCCCGTCCGGCGGCTGCATACCGACGGCGCACCTGGACACCCCGATCGACTATGACTCACTCGGAAAGCTCGGCGCCATCATGGGATCCGGCGGCCTGGTCGTTATGGACGATACCACCTGCATGGTCGACGTGGCCAAGTTCTTCTTAAACTTCACCCAGCTTGAGTCCTGCGGCAAGTGCACACCGTGCCGTGAAGGCACCAAGCGGATGCTTGAAATACTGCAGAAGATCTGCGACGGTAAGGGCGAGATGGAAGACATCGACACCCTGGACCGCCTGTGCCGGGTAATCAAGAGCAGCGCCCTGTGCGGTTTAGGACAGACCTGCCCGAACCCGATCGCGACCACCCTGCGCTACTTCAAGGACGAGTACATTGCGCACATTAAAGACAAGCGCTGTCCGGCGGGAGTCTGCAACGCGCTGCTGCAATACACGATCCTTGCCGACAAGTGCACCGGCTGCGGCGCCTGCCTCAGGGCCTGCCCGGCGGGAGCGATTTCCGGCGAGAAGAAAGAACCGCATAAGATTGATACTGAACTCTGCATCAAGTGCGGCGGCTGTATCCAAAAATGTAAATTCGACGCCATCGTCAAGGCGTAAAGGAGGGGATAAGTTTTGGCTAATGTAACTCTTACCATCAATGGTAAAGAGGTAACTGTCCCGGCGGGCACATCTGTTCTTGATGCCGCCAGGGGAGCTGGCTTTTTTGTCCCCACTCTCTGCCATGATCCCAACAACCCGGGTTACGGCGGCTGCCGGATTTGCGTGGTTAACATAAAGGGGGCCCGCGCTCTGGTAGCATCCTGTGTTGCCGAGGCTGCCAACGGCATGGTTGTCGAAACTGAATCACCTGACGTGGTGGAAGCAAGGAAAACTATCATTGATTTAATTCTTGCCAACCACCCGACTGACTGTCTGACCTGTGACAAAAACGGTGACTGCCGCCTGCAGGACTACGCGTATCGCTATGAAGTACGCACATCCAGCTTTAAGGGTGAAAAACATAATTATCCCATTGATGATTCCAACCCCTATATAAGAAGAGACCTTAACAAATGCGTCCTTTGCGGGAGATGTGTCCGCACCTGCGAGCAGGTGGAGGACCGCCAGGTGATTAACTTTGCTTACCGCGGTTTCAACACCAAGGTAGCGCCGGCAATGGATACCAACCTGGCCGAATCAGCCTGTGTTTCCTGCGCGCGTTGTGTTGTGGTTTGTCCTGTCGGGGCACTGACATACCAGAACCTGGCCGGCAAAGCCCGCACCTATGAACTCAGGAAAGAGCAGGTTACCTGCACCTTCTGTGAGGCAGGATGCCAGTTTGACTTGAACTATAAGGGTGATAAGGTGCTTGGCGTGACAGCTAAAGAGCCGGGCACGGGAAGGCCGCTTTGCCTGAAAGGCAGGCTGGGCCTTGAACTTCTGTACTCTGATGACCCGGTTAAGCCAATGCTCAAGAAGGACGAGCAGTTCGTCGAGGTTTCCTGGCCGGAGGCCCTGGGTATGGATGATGTGCTGAAGAAGTTGGATGAGCTGAAAAAGTAGACAATTTATAAACAAAATGCTCCGAGCCAACCTATCTAAACCTGCCCGGTATGATAGCTGGCCGACAGGGTATAGTCAGAAACGACTATGCCTCCCACCAGGAAAGGAGCTTAGTTCTTTGAAGGGAGGTTATAATGGTGGCAAATGTTACGCTTACCATAGACGGCAACCAGATTACCGTGCCCAAGGGGACTACGGTGCTGGAAGCTGCTGAACAGGCGGGTATCTTTATTCCCACCTTCTGCCACGACCCTGAGCTGAGCAAACCAGGGGCCTGCCGTATATGTGTGGTGGAAATCCCCGGAGCTCGCAATCTCCCGGCATCATGTGTCACAGAAGCTACAGAAGGCATGGTTGTAAACACTGCCTCACCGGCTGTAATTGAAGCGCGGAAAACAAACCTAGAGCTTCTGCTGGCCAACCACCCGGAAGATTGCCTGACCTGCAATAAGAACGGCGAATGCCGCCTGCAGGACTACGCTTATTATTACGGTGTTAAACAGGACGCCTTTAAAGGCGAAAAACACAATTATCCCATCGAAGATGACAACCCGTTCATCCAAAGGGATATGAACAAATGCATTTTGTGCGGCAAATGCATCAGGATGTGTGAAGAGATCCAGGGCAACAACGTAATAAACTTTGCTTACAGAGGTTTCAACTCTATTGTTACGCCGGCCATGGGCGCCCATTACGCTGATACGGATATATCGAACTGCGTATTCTGCGGCAACTGCGTGTCGGTGTGTCCAGTGGGCGCTCTCAGTGAAAAGGCTATGATTGGCAAAGGTCGCCGCTGGGAAGTTGAAAAGGTTACAACCACCTGTCCATACTGCGGTGTGGGATGCGCCTTTGACCTAAACGTAAAGGACGGCAAGGTTATCGGTGTAACTTCCACTGATGGAGATGTGAACGGACGCGCCCTGTGCGTGAAGGGACGCTTTGGCTACGGCTTTATTCACCATCCCGACCGCCTGACTAACCCGCTGATCAAAAAGGACGGGAAATTTGTAGAGGCCACCTGGGATGAAGCCATCGCTCTGGTGGCAGAGAAGTTAGGTGCAACGAAAGATGCGTACGGGCCGGATGCATTAGCACTGCTTTCTTCCGCCCGTGTTACCAACGAAGAAAACTACCTGATGAACAAACTGGCCCGCGCGGTGATCGGTACCAATAACATCGACCACTGCGCCCGTCTCTGACACGCTCCTACTGTCGCCGGTCTGGGGGCAGCGTTTGGGAGCGGAGCGATGACCAACTCTATTGGGGAAATCGCTGAAGCGGATTTCATTCTGGCAGCTGGTACCAACACGTTTGACGCGCACCCGATTATTGGCATCAAGATCAAGCAGGCTGTCGCCAAGGGAGCCACTCTGGCAGTGGCAGACCCGCGTCTTACTGATTCAGCCAAGCTGGCCCAGTATCACCTGCAGTTAAAACCGGGCACTGATATTGCCCTGTTTAACGGTCTGGCCAATGTTATTATCTCAGAGGGACTCTACAACAAAGAGTTTGTGGAGGCTCGCACTGAAGATTTTGACGCGTTCAAGCAGACTGTGGTCAAGTATACGCCTGATTATGTTTCTGAAATTACTGGAGTGCCTGCGGACGTTATCCGCGAAGTTGCTCGCGGCTACGCCAAGGCTAAAAACTCAACGATCCTGTATACCATGGGCATCACCCAGCACACCTGTGGAACACATAACGTCTTTTCCACAACCAACCTGGCTATGCTCACCGGGCATATCGGTAAAGAGTCCAGCGGCGTCAACCCGCTGCGCGGCCAGAACAACGTTCAGGGCGCCTGCGATATGGGTGCGCTGCCTGTAGTCTTCCCCGCTTACCAGCCTGTAGCGGTTGAAGCAAACCGTGAAAAGTTTGCCAAGTTCTGGAATGTGGATAAAATGCCTGACAAGCCTGGACTGACCGTGGGTGAGATGGTAGAAGCAGCCGGCAAGTCTGTCAAGGCCATGTATATCCTTGGTGAGAACCCGGTACTGTCTGACCCCGATGCCAACCAGGTTATACATGAGCTGGAGAGCCTGGACTTCCTGGTTGTACAGGACATCTTCCTGACCGAAACAGCCGAGCTGGCTGACGTGGTGCTGCCTGCTGGAAGTTTTGCCGAGAAAGACGGCACTTTCAGCAATACCGAGCGCCGGGTCCAGCGGGTACGTAAGGCTATTGAGCCGATCGGCAACAGCAAGCCTGACTGGGAAATCATCTGTCTCATTGCTACAGCCATGGGCTACCCGATGAGCTATGATTCACCTGAAAACATCATGAACGAAATCGCCAGGGTTACACCGTCTTATGGCGGCATCTCCTTTGACAGGTTGGATGTCTGCAGCCTGCAGTGGCCGTGCCCCACACCGGATCACCCGGGCACCAAGTTCCTGCATGCTAATAAGTTCGTACGCGGCCTCGGCAAGTTCAACCCGGTCGAGCATATTCCGCCTAATGAGCTGCCCGATGCCGAATATCCGATGGTCCTGAGCACAGGCCGCAGGAGATATCACTATCATACTGGAACCATGACTCAGCGCACGGGTGCCCTGGATGTGTTCTATCCGACAGAGTACCTGGAGATCAACTCCGAAGACGCTAAAAAACTTGGTATCAGCGATGGTGATAAAGTAAGGGTAACCTCACGGAGAGGTAATGTGGAAGTAGCGGCCCAGATATCCGAAAGGGTAACCCCGGGCCTGGTATTTACCTCCTTCCAGTATCCGGATGTTCCGATCAACAAGGTAACCAACGCGGCGCGCGACCCTATTTCCAAGATACCCGAATACAAGGTCTGCGCGGTTAAGGTAGAGAAGGTAAGTTAGAAATCAGTATAAGAGGTTTAAATTAATATGCTGTGCCTCCCTTGTGGAGATATATAAATGTGGCTTTGCCCGTAACAGGGCAAAGCTTTTTTTCTCCAGGAATAAATTCACTTAATTTATCTTAATTTATATCCCCCCATGGCGGATTGTACAAGGTTTGTTTGAAATTTATACTTAATTATGACAGGAACTTTTATTATTCTAAAAATATTTGTTATGGGGGGTTGATTTTTTTGCATATGGCGGACGCACTTATATCTCCCGTTGTGGGAGGGACCATGTGGGTTGCAACTGCCGGGGTCGCGGCTTACTCAATTAAAAAAATTAAGAATGATATGGACGACAGGAAAATACCCTTAATGGGGGTCATGGGAGCGTTTGTTTTTGCCGCCCAAATGATTAACTTTGCCATTCCGGCTACCGGTTCCAGCGGCCATTTGGGAGGAGGGTTGCTGCTGGCTATTATTTTAGGGCCATACGCGGGATTCCTCACGATGGCGTCCATTCTGACGATACAGGCTCTCTTTTTTGCCGACGGCGGCCTGCTGGCCCTGGGATGCAATATATTCAACCTTGGATTTTTTACATGCTTTATAGCATACCCTCTTATATACAAACCGATAGTAAACAAAGTTTTTACTCCCGCCCGCATGTTTATCGCGGCTTTGCTGGCCGCAGTTATAGGACTGCAGATGGGAGCTTTTGCTGTAGTTCTTGAAACGTTGTTTTCCGGGGTAACCGAATTGCCTTTCCGTACATTTGTATTGCTGGTGCAGCCTATTCACCTGGCCATAGGTGTGGTGGAAGGTCTCGTTACTGCCGCTGTCGCCGGATTTGTATGGAGGGCGCGTCCTGAAATTCTGGAGAAAGCCTCCCTGGACGAGGCTTTAGGCACTGTTTCGATGAAAAAAGTTTTATCAGGCCTTATAGTTGCCGCATTGTTTACCGGTGGTGTATTATCCTGGTTCGCGTCATCTCAGCCCGACGGGCTGGAATGGTCCATGTTTAAAACTGCCGGGGTAGAGGAACTGGAAGCCACCGGCGTGATTCATGAAACTCTAGCTGATGTGCAGGAGAGGATAGCATTTTTGCCGGATTACGGTTTTAAGGCTGCTGAAGGCGAGGAAGAACCAGGCGCCCTGCAGGGTGACGGGGAAGAGGCCGGGCTCGCTGTCAACACAGGAACAAGTGTGTCAGGCGTAGTTGGCGGCTTGCTGACGCTGGTCCTGGCGGCAATAACTGGCATGGGCATCAGCATCATAAAAAGAAGGGGAAAAGCAGGCGCTGTCTAATTATTATAAAGTGAGGCCTGTGGTTATAAAATTATATGGCTAACATGATGCAGTCACTATACAGCATCCGCTTACTCGATGAGCTCGCGGAGCTAAAGACAATGATACACAGTATCCATCCTCTGGCTAAGCTCCTCACCACAATGATATACTTGATTGTGGTGGTTTCTTTCGGGAAATATGACGCTGCCGGGCTGCTTCCGGTAATCTTTTATCCGGTAGTGGTAATAGCGCTCGCTGAGATACCTCTTTTACCCATACTAAAGAGAATGCTGCTGGTGGCGCCGCTTGCGGTGTGTATCGGGGCTTTCAACCCCTTGTTTGACCACAGCACCGTTTTTATTTTAAACGATTTCCGGCTCTCTGGGGGCTGGATATCATTTTTTACAATTATAATCAAATTCGTCCTGGCAGTCCTGGCCGCGCTCACTCTTATCGCTACAACGGGCATGGACAGGATTGCGGCCGCGCTGCGGATGCTCCACGTGCCCCGTATATTTGTGCTGCAGCTCCTGCTGACTTACCGTTATATTTCAGTACTGTTGGAGGAGGTTGCCAGGATCATGCGGGCCTATAGTCTGCGCGCTCCTCTCCATAATGGTGTACAGCCCCGGGTGTGGGGGTCGCTTGCCGGCAATTTGCTGATCAGGACCTTTGAAAGGGCCCAGAACGTGTATCAGGCAATGGTACTAAGAGGTTTTCAGGGAGAGTACAACACCGGCCATGATAAAGGAATGGCAGTTAAAGATATGCTGTACCTATGCGGGTGGGTGTCATTTTTTTTAGCCGCTCGTTTTTACAATATCCCGGTATTATTCGGATCTCTGGTGACAGGAGTGGGGAAATGAGCCATCATATAACGGAAGTAAGGAACTTACAATACATTTATCCAGACGGGCGTGAAGCATTAAAGGACGTCTCTTTCCGTATCCATCACGGGGAGTCTGTGGGGATCGTGGGTGCCAACGGCGCGGGTAAGACGACACTGCTGATGCTTCTTGTGGGCGCCATTTTTCCGTGTAAAGGTGAAGTAATTGTGGGAGAGGTGCCGGTGGTTAAGAAAACCCTGCCGCTAATCAGGCAGAAAATGGGTATGCTTTTCCAGAATTCTGATGACCAGCTGTTTATGTCTACTGTTTATGACGATGTGGCTTTCGGCCCGCGCAACTACAAGCTGGACGAGCGCGAGGTGGAGCGGAGTGTGGTAAAGGCGATGGAGACAGTCGGCATTGAACATTTGAGGGACCGTGCGCCGTACAAGCTTTCTGGCGGCGAAAAGCGCGCCGCTGCAATAGCGACTGTCCTTTCCATGGCTCCAGACATTTTGGTGATGGATGAGCCTTCCACAGCGCTGGATCCCAAGTCCAGACGAAGGCTGATTAATCTTCTTAAGGGGTTTTCGCATACAAAAATTATCGCGACACACGATTTAGACCTGGTGTTCGAGCTTTGTGAGAGGACCATAATAATGAAAGACGGCAGGGTATTATCCGACGGGCCTACCGCAGATATTCTCACCGATTTGCCGTTGATGGAACAAAGCGGACTGGAAGCTCCGCTGGGCCTTCAGAACTGTCCCGTGTGCAGCAATATATCGCGGAACGATCTGAAAAGTATTTAAAGGAGGACAGACCCATATGGATCATTCTCATTCTCATGATCACCCTAACAAAAAAAAAGTCATCAACCGGCTGGCTAGAATAATAGGACATCTCAACGGTATCAAAACGATGGTTGAAGATGATGTAGACTGCAGTGAGATCCTGATCCAGCTTTCCGCTGTCCGCTCTGCTTTAAACAACACGGGAAAGATTATTCTTAATGATCATATCAACCATTGTCTTATCCACGCGTATGAGGAGGACGATACTGAAATAATCGCAAGACTAAACGATGCAGTCAGTAAGTTCCTGAAATAAAGTATAGTTTTAGTTTTCAGGATGGGCATAAGACAATATTTCCTTTCCGTTCAACCGTAACAGATTTCCACAATGAAAATATGACAAACAAAAAACAGCGCCAACCAATATGTTTCAAGTGGTTACGCTGTTTTTCTTTTCCCTTCCCTGCAAATGTCAGGTTGTTACTACAAGGATACATAAAACATGATTAATTACTAAGGTTTATTTAGGAAAAATAGACCAGGACACCTTTTAAGCCCGTTAGTCTTAAGCTGATAGTTATGCTTTTCTGATGTTAACTAAAAAAGCTTTGTATTCCGGAACAGCGACGTTAGCATCACCGATAAAAGGTGTTAAATCGTTCCCAATGTCTCCCTTGGATAATCCCATGAAGCCCCAGCTCCACGGCAAGGAGACAATTTCCAGGGGACTGCCGTTTACAATTAAGGGTTTAACAATCGGTAAAACATTGGCTTTCATTTTTATTTCCGCCCGGGCACTGCTTACAATTATCTCATCTCCAGGTTTGATTCCCAACTTACCGGCTAAAGTCGGCGATATGGTGGCAAATTGTTCCGGCATCAATTCTACCAGCATGGGGCAGTTTCTGGTCCTTACCCCGGTTTGATAATGTTCAACGTAATGGACGGTAGTAGCCACGTAAGGGAAATCTTTGCTGCCGGTTTCGGCCAATATGGAAAACTCGCCTTTCCATCTCATAGCCATAGGGTTATTTTGCTGCTTACTTATTAAATTTTTTACCGGGCTTTCCACCGGTTCATAGTGTTCCGGCATAGGACCTTCTTTCAAGCCGGAAGGATTGAAAAAGCGCGCCTGCCCTTCAGGATTCATAATAAAAGGAGCATTGGCTGTCTTTTCCGGTGGGTTCGGCGCTTTTGTGGCCGCGTCCGTAACGCCGAAATCTGGAACATCGTTGGTAATCCACTTTGTTCCGTCCCAGTATATATAGGCTTTTTGGGGATTCCAGGGCCGGCCGGCCGGGTCAGACGAACAACGGTTATAAACAATGCGCCGGTTCAAAGGCCAGGCAAAGGTCCATTTCGGATATACGGCAAGCCCGCTTTTATCCTCCGTGCCGTGCCTTTTGGCAGCGGGCACCTTTAACGACGGGTTCTGCTCATTGGGGTCAACGTAATAATAACCAGCGTAGACCCATACACCGCAGGCAGTAGAACCATCATCTTTAAGGTCGCCAAAAGTACCTAAAACCCGGCCGTCCGCCACATTATAACCGTTAATTTCAACCGCTACTTTTTCTATATCCGGCTCGTCCTGTCCCGGCTGATCATAATTCCAAACCATGTTTAAAACAGGATCGGTGAATTTGCCGCCGCTCTGGTATTCCTGGCGGACAGCTTTAAAGATCCGGTCGGCAATCCAGAGGCTGCTTTTTGCCCCTCCGGGCGGCTCAACAGCCTTCCAGCCCCATTGAATATGGCGTGAACTGTTTGTTCTCGTGCCTTCTGCTTCGTATCTGTGAGCAGCCGGCAGCAGGAAAACCTCCGTTTTTATATCCGCCGGGTTTACTCCCGGGCGTTTCCAGAAAGCGGCTGTTTCGTTTTCAAATACATCAACACAGACCATCCAGTCCGCGTTTTCCAGGGCCTTGACCTCGTGGGAAGCATCCGGCCCGGCTACGGAAGGATTTTCAGCCCAGCAAAAGACGCCTTTAATATGTCCTTCCGCCAGGGCGGCGTAGGAAGCCATGTGGGAGTGGTCTTTTCCGTCTGATTTAGGCAGCCAGTCATAGCAAAAGTCATTTGCTGCGGTGGCTTTTTCCCCGTACCAGGCCTTGAGCAGGCTGGCCAGGAAATTGGGTTTGTTGGACCAGTATCCCGCCTTGGGCGTTTCCACCGCCAGGTAGTCCTTGTACGTGGTATGTTTTGACGCCACGGGGACACCAAGATAGCCCGTAATATTGTTCCACAGCATGCCCATGTCACAGGCGCCCTGGACATTTGATTGCCCCCGTTGGGGATTAACGCCGCCGCCGGGCATGCCCACATTGCCCAGCAAGAGCTGCACCATGGCGGTTGCCCGTGTGTTTTGAGTTCCGTAACTGTGCTGGGTGATTCCCAGTACGTAAATTAAATTACCTGCTTTATCAGGTTTTCCCGACTCGCAATACAAAGCGTAAGCTTTCTGTAAAGTATCTGCCGGGGTTCCCGTGACATTACTGACCGCTTTTATGTCGTACCGGGAAACATGCTTTTTCATGATTTGCCAGACGCACTGGGGATCCTGCAGAGTGGGGTCCTTTTTAATATTATCTCCGTCTTTTTGGTAAGCCCAGCTGGCAGTGTTATAGGATAGTTTGCCGTCTTTTTCCTCTAAACCGGAAAAAACACCATCCGCAAAATTATAATCTGGACTGATTAAGTAAGAAGCGTTGGTATAGTTATGCACATACTCATGTTGGTAAAGATCATTTTCAATGGCGTAATTTATCAGACCGTAAAGAAAAGCAATATCTGTCCCCGGACGCAAGGGAACGTAAATATCTGCCTTGGCCGCTGTTTTAGTAAACCTCGGGTCAACGACAATCATTTTGGCTCCATTTGCCATGGCCTTGCCGATGTGGCGCATGGCCATGGGGTGAGCTTCGGCCGGGTTGGCGCCGATAATTAAAAATATGTCCGAATTCTTATAATCAGTAAAACTATTAGTCATTACTCCCCGACCAAAAGTATTAGCCAGACCGGCTACGGTTGGGGCGTGTCAGAGACGGGCGCAATGGTCAAGATCAACCACACCCAGGGATCCCCGCATAAGCTTATTAACTAAATAGTCTTCTTCGTTATTAATATTAGCGCTGCCCATCTGGCAAATGGCCAAACAGCGGTTAACCGTAACGCCATTAGCGTCTTTTGCTTCAAAGTGTTCGTCCCGGGTCTTTTTTACCCGCTTGGCGATTTCAGGTATAGCCCAGTCCCAGGTTTTTTCTTCCCACTTGGCGCCGCCGGGGGCACGGTAAAGGACCTTCGTTAACCGCCCCGGGTTGGGCACACGCTTGCGATTTTTATCTACAATGTTATAGACATCCGGGAGAGCTGTCCCTTTAGGACATAAAGTCCCTTCATTAATAGGACTGTCAGGATCCCCTTCAATAAAAACCACCTTACCGTTTTCATCTGAATAAACAATAGTACTGCAGCCACATCCACAATAAGGACAGCCGGAAGCAGTTTCTTTGGTTTTATTTAACTTGAAAGAACCCAACTCAAAACTAGGCAAATTTTCCTTAGCTAAAGCAGGTGTTGCGCTGGCTCCTTCAAGCAAAGCCGTTCCGGCTGTGCCTAATCCTAAATACTTTATGAAATCACGGCGGCTAATACCTTTTTTCATAATAGTAACCTCCTTTACCTTAGATAAACCAACAAGTAGTTTTCAGGCATTCCAGCTCTTTTCTGCAAAGTTCCTGAATCTATTATTTTATTTCGTCTCGACCGAAACTGCCGAATGAATATTACTCAATTAATTTAATGCATCGTTTGTTATTATGCGTGGAAGCCAGCTCCCGCTCCGACAGAGTGACCGCTGCCGTGCGCGTGCTCTTCCTTGGGCAGGATCGGGAAGTTCTCGACAACGAAGCAGTATACTAATACCAGACCGCTCCACATGCCGATGGTGAGAGCCCACTCCCAGATGCTGGGGAAGTAGCTGCCGCCCGTGGCCTTGGCCATCCCGGTAAACACCACGTTCATCCGGTTGAATATTACACCTACAACCACCAGGATTGAAGCGGTCAGAACACCGCCCAGCTTGTTGCGGACAGACGGCATGGCGTACATGATGATCGGCAGGATAATAAACACGATCATCTCGATCAGGAACATGTTACTTTCAAAGGAACCGTTAAAGGCCATTGAAAGCACGCCTCTGTATACCAGGTCTGCTATCTTTACAATAAGGTAGATGATTAACATAACCAGAGTAATCTTGGTCATGCTTGCAAATACCGGACGTTCCGGTTCCCGCCCGTAAGCCCTGGCTGCCAGGGTCCCTTCGACGGTGACCATGGCCGGCCCGAGGAAGAAGGCTGACCAGACAAAGAAGAACGGGATGATCTGTGACCACCACAGCGGGTACAGCCTGTCAACGGCAACAATGTACAGGGAGCCGAGGGAGGACTGGTGCAGCGAGGGCAGTACTATGCCCAGGATCAGCAGGAATGGCAGCATGGCTTTAATAATTTTCTGCAGCCCCGGGAAGTTGATTTTTTCAAAGAAGATCTCACCGAACTCCAGTACCTGTACTGTCGTGTACAGTGAAATGCACCAGAATACTTCAAACAGCACGGAGTGGAAACCCCAGAAGAAGAAGGGACGCCAGAAGTTAAACCAACGGCCGATATCCAGGAAAAGGCTGACCATTGATATGATATAACCGATTAACGAAGTTAACAAAGCAGCGCGGGCGATCGGCAGGTATTTGTCCTTATGCAGCACGTGCACGATCAGCGCCGTGCTGAAGCCGCCGCCGGCCAGGGCGATGCCGCAGAGCAGGTCAAAACCGATCCACAGCCCCCAGGGCCACTCGTCGCTCAGGTTCGTCACCGATCCCAGGCCGAATGCAAAGCGCCAGAGGGCGGCTCCAACCGCGATCAGCACGAACAGTATCAGCAGCTTTCTAAAACCAGTCAATCTGAAAGTAAAGCGTCCAAATTGCATTTATATCTCACCTCCAGTTATCAAAATAATTATTTGTTGTCAACGGGCTCAAACATTTCCGACTCGTCATGATGTTCGGCGCGGCGCTTGGTATAGGCGCGCATTATAGTCAGGATGGCGCCCCAGCCGAAGAACAGGTAGGGAGTCCATTTGAGCACGTCCCAGGTCAGGGAAGGTATCGATCTCTGGGTGACAGGTTTGCCGAAAGCTTCGGTCCTGAAGCCGATTTTATCGAATGGGACGTTAGAGATATACAGCCAGGAAGTACCGCCGTATTCTTTTTCTCCGTAGACATGTTTAATGTACCTGGGGTCTTTGCTCATCCTGTCCTGTGCCAGTGCGAGCATTTTATCCCTTTCCCCGTATGTTAAAGCTCCTGTGAGGCATGCCGTTACACAAGCCGGCTCAAGCCCCTCTTCCTTCATGCGGTCGTAACAAAAACGGCACTTTTGCACGTACGGAAAAGCCTTATCCCACTGGAAGCCGGGTACGCCAAACGGGCAGGCAATCATGCAGTAGCGGCAGCCGACGCAGTAATCCTTATTCAAATCGGTAGGCTTGTAAATAACTGCCCCCTCTTTTGTCTTGACAAATGAGTGGGTAAAGCAAGCTGATTCACAGGCTGGCTCATTGCAGTGCATGCATTGTCTTTTCACGAAGCTCCACTTGAGCTGGTCGCCTTCTTCGAGCACATAGGAGCTTACGTTGGTCCATGTATCGGCGCTTAACTTCCCCGGGCTGTCCCAGTTGTTGGAGAACACGCTCGGCTTGGCCGGCAGGTTGTTCCATGACTTGCACGAAACCATGCAGCTGCGGCAGCCGATACACCTGGTAATGTCCACCAGGACACTCTTTGACATCGTTACACCTCCGGTTTCTGTTTGGATTTAAGGTGTTATTTCTAGGCTTTAATTCACCTTATAAATAAAAATTTTTGATTCTGGGATCATTACGTTTGATTAACATAGCCTTCCTGAATAGCCAATAGGTCCAGGTGGACAGTATTGATGTCTTCCCAGAATAAATTCAAATTGCTGCTGTCAAATAACATGGCCTCATTGAGAGTTTTTATATAGCCGTGACAGTTGTCGCAATAATAAACGCGGTATTGCTCCATTCCTTCCACTTTGAAGAACCGTGATTCTTTACTGGAGCAGTAAGGGCAGCCCAGGCGTTGGATTCTCCATCTTACCTCACACATACCGCAGTACAGATATCTTTTCCCTCCTTCCTTTTCATGCAGTGCCAGGGTGGGTTTGCCGCCGCAAACCGGGCAGATGCCTTTTAGCCATTGTTCAGGGTCAAAAAAAGCAGAGACCTTACGCGCGTACTGCTTCATAAACGGTTTGACCACATGGTTTAAGATAAAGCCTAAGCATTCAGGGGATAATTCCTCATGGAAAGATTCCAGCAGGTTTGTACCAGGTGTGAAGGCCTGCATAACAAAAAGTTCTCTTGCCTCAGCGGCAGCCGGTAAAGCGCTTAAAATTTTGTTGATATCACCCTCCAAATCCGGTCTATGCTTTACAACGATGCCTGCAACGTCTTTTAAAACATCAAAAAACATATCAGCATTTGCCTGCGGTGGGCAGACCTTTATTATAGGCACATCATTTTCCCTTAACGACTTAAATAACCCAGCCTGCGGCCTGACAACAGTAACTGCATCACCCGGAAGAACAATCTTTGTAAACTCCTTGTTGAAATCAATAAGCATTTGCTGAACAGTATTGTTTGTCATCCTAAACGCTCACTTTCTATGAGATTTAAAACGTATCTATATTCCCAGGCGTACCTCCTCTCCTTTCAGGACATAAATGCTGCCTGGCTTTTGAATCGTTTAATTATATAGACCAAAAACATAATTAAAAACGCCGGGCAGACATTGCGCAAAGCAAAGCTGGCCGGCAGTATACGCGGACCCAACTCTCCTTTTCGCAATGGAAGGCGCACCAGTTTCCCGGGACACCCAATGCCCGTTAACCATGGCTGCAGCTTTAGGCTTAACGGATCGGAGATAAATATTTAAGGTTTCCATCTCTTCAGTAGCAGGACAGAGCTTTTTTACTGTACCGCTCTGGTATCCGGAAGCGGCAACGTCCAGCCCTGCATCACCATCCGGCTTTAATTTCGCAAAACAAAAGCCGGACAGACATTGCGCAAAGCAAAGCTGGCCGGCAGTATACGCGGACCCAACTCTCCTTTTCGCAATGGAAGGCGCACCAGTTTCCCGGGACACCCAATGCCCGTTAACCATGGCTGACAGCTTTAGGCTCAACGGATCGGAGATAAATATTTAAGGTTTTCATCTCTTCAGTAGCAGGACACAGCTTTTGACTGTACCGCTCGGTACTCGGCAACGCGGCAAGGTCCAGCCCTGCATTCAACATTCGGCTTTAATATTGCAAAACAAAAAGCCGGGCAGACATTGCGCAAAGCAAAGCTGGCCGGCAGTACATGCGGACTCAACTCTCCTTTTCGCAATGGAAGGCGCACCAGTTTCCCGGAACACCCAATGCCCGTTAACCATGGCTGACAGCTTTAGGCTCAACGGATCGGAGAAATATGACAAACATATATGGATTGCTTAATTCCACTGAAGAGGTAAAATTCCTGCTAGGAAAAAATATTTTATAATTTTTAAATATATTTTTTATAGAATCAAGTATTTCAACTTTTGAAGGCTGTCAGTACAAAACATTATATAACATAACATTTATAAATTTTATTTCAAAAAAAACTCATAGATTGGTAATGTGAATAAACATAAATAAATATAACATGCAATATGTTAGTCTTTAGTTCATTAGTTAGATGGTTATTAAGAAAATTAAACTTATGGTATATATAAAATAATTAAATTAAATCATTGCAGGAGTTCTTTGGCATTAAGAGAAATGAGATATTAATAGGATTACAAAATATAATAAATTTTGTCATAATACTTTCCGAGCCAGTATACCTAAAGCTGTAAAGCCATGGTGTCTGGCCATAGGGTGTGCCGGGAAACTGGATCGCCTTCCATTGTGAAAAGGGGAGTTGGATCCGGTTAATAATACCGGGCCGGCTTTATTTCACAGCCTGCCCGGATTTGTTTTTTTGGAACGTTACTATTTATAAAGCTTAATATTGGGACATCGTGTTAGGCAAAACTGTGCGAAAGCCGGTGACGCAAAGCCATGGGTCTAAAGCCGGCTAACCACGGATATGATTGCCAGGCCGCAAGGAGTTTGACTTGCTGGGGTGGGCAAAGTCGTTGCGACTTGCTGCCCTTTTCATTTTGTTATTGGTGATGGATAAAAAAATATATCTTCTCCGAGCCATGTAAACCTAAACTTAAATGTATGGTTGCACGGACGTCAGGGTGCCGCGGGAAACCGCAGCGCCTTCCATTGCGAAAAGGAGAGTTGGCGCTGGTTTTTTCTAACGGGCTCTTTGTTTTTCGCAAAAGATGCCCGTTTTTAATTTGATTTCATTGTGCCTGCTATTACGGTGTTCTGTTTTGGCTATCTAAATTCTTCACGCAGTATGGGTTATGTTTCTTCACACATCCTGATGCATTTGCCGCACAAATGCCCCGGATATTAGAGATTTACCGTTTAGAGTCAACACGGGCGCCGTACCAGCAGGACTAAAATAACAGAGCTGCTTGCAGCGTATTGTTCTGCATAAGTGAAAATAAAAAATATTTTAGTCTTGATAGATGGCTAAATATTGGTTGATTTCCTGTCCTGGTTAGGAGGTGGTACTGAGGGCCTGAAATATTTTGGGGGGTATTTGTGGGGAGGTGATAAATTCCAGACTTTTCCCAGGTGGTTTGATGGGCTAATACCAGGTTTTAAAAAATATTTTAGAGCAATATTAATTATGTACAAGTTAGAGGGGGTTTAAAAAATATGGCTAATCCTCCAGTAATGACAGTGTGTTTAGCCGGAAACGCCGGCAAATACAAAATGGGTTTGCCGATTGGACAACTTTTACTGCGTGGTTTCATGTCTGGAGTATACATTGCGGTAGGCGCAGCGCTGGCGACAGTCTGCGGCACAGAAGTAGCTAAATTCCTCGGCGCCGGCCTGGGCAAGTTTTTCACAGGCGCCGTGTTCCCGGTAGGCCTGATTGCGACCGTGCTGACAGGTATGGAACTGTTCACCGGTGACGCGATGTTAGGGCCCCTGGCGGCAATGATGGGCAAGACCGGCTGGGGCAGCGTATTCAGGAA
Organism: Pelotomaculum propionicicum; assembly: GCF_048984525.1. GTDB lineage: Bacteria > Bacillota > Desulfotomaculia > Desulfotomaculales > Pelotomaculaceae > Syntrophopropionicum > Syntrophopropionicum propionicicum_A. The sequence goes on along the minus strand of NZ_JBMGJC010000006.1, from coordinate 118,929 downwards.
CTGGACTTTTGTATACATTGGCAACTTTATAGGTTCCATAGCATGGGCTTACCTGATGCTGATCGGACCATTTTCACAGGGCAACTTTGCAGGTCCCGACCCGAACGCCTTTGCGTTGAACGCGGTAGGCATAGCGGTGGCTAAGACACTGCCGTACAAGGCAGTAGGCGCTGTAGGCTGGTGGGCGGCGCTGGCAAACGGCATCGGTTGTAACTTCCTGGTTAACGTAGCTATCCTTCTGGCGATCACATCCAAAGACTTCATCGGCAAGTTCTTCGGCATCTGGTTCCCGATCATGGCTTTCGTATCGACCGGATTTGAGCACTGCGTGGCTAACATGTACTTCCTGCCCGCAGGTATGTTTGTAACCCAGAGCTTCCCGGCCCTGGTAACCAAGGTAGTGGACGGCAAGCCCTGGAACGCGGCGCTGACCAAGAACGCCGGTCTGACCTGGGGAGACATCTGGATCTGGAACCTGATCCCGGTGACCATAGGCAACATCATCGGCGGCATGATCTTTATCGGCGTGGTATATTACTTCTGCTACCGGAACGAGTTTCCCGAGGAGCACAGAAAATAACATTAAAACTGCAAAACTCTAAGGAGGTATCCTCGCGGTGCGGATGTCCATACCTGCATACATCTGTTTAGGATTAGGCGTATTTTTCGTAGCATTCACATACGCGCTGGGGCGGGACACACAATTTTTACTAAAGACCCTGCCGATGCTCCTGGTACTTTTAGGCGTGCCCCTGGCTTTAAGCTTTATGAACAGGCGGCACACGGACCAGGTTGACCTCGGTGACTACAAGTACTTCAAGATCAAGGACCTGCCATCGATAAGGGCGGGGGAGCCCGTGCGCATACGCGGCACCATCAAGTCAGCGTCTATGAAGTGGCTGAACAGGCCCAATTTCCGGATCAGCGACGGCACCGGTGAGATTGGCGTATTCATGTTTTGGGCGCCCCGTGAGGATATCAACCCTGGAGACAAGGTAGAGGCCGCTGGTTCCCTGCGGGTGGGACCGACCAAGAAGCAGAACATCTGGGGAATCAAGATGGCTAAAATATAGGCATTAAAAGTTTAGCTTTTAAGCAGAGGTAAGGATATGGCTGGCGATATAGTTCGCAACAATCAAACTAAAAAAGATCCTGACCAGGTGCTTGATAAGATTACCAAGGCTTTAGAAGGACTAAAGTATGGTGAAGTTGTAATAAAGGTACAGGGCGGGAAGGTTGTTTTCGTCGATCGGTATGAAAGGGAAAGGATCGAATAATTCCCGGCAGGATTAAATTATATGAGAAACCGGCTACGCAAAAAGGTGGTGCCGGCAGATTAGCGGATTAACATCGCTATCCTGTCGGCTTTATTTTTTAGTTCAATGTATTACACAGCATCAGAAACATTAATAAAGAGGGGGTGCGACAGGCAGTTTTTCTTTATGCTTATCATTGGAAAAATAGAGAGGGGGAATAGCAATTGGCATCCTGTACATGTGGCGAACAAGCTGACCAAACCAAGGAAGCTGCAATGCAAAAGCTTTTTGACCAGTACCGTGATTACAAAGGAGGATTAATCCCGGTACTGCAGGAAGCCCAGAACATTTACGGCTACCTGCCCAAAGACGTACTTCAGCAGATCGCCAAAGAACTTCGCATGCCTTACAGCAAAGTATTTGGGGTATGCACCTTTTACGCACAGTTTCACCTGAAGCCCCGCGGCCGGAATATCATCCGTGTCTGTCTTGGCACAGCCTGTCACGTACGTGGCGGCTCCAAGATATTCGAAGCTGCCCAGGAAGCCCTGGGAGTAGGGCAGGGCGGAACCACCGAGGACCTTAAGTTTACCCTTGAGACAGTCGCCTGCATCGGCGCCTGCGGCCTGTCGCCGTGCATGATGATCAACGACGACACGCACGGCCGTCTGCAGCCGAAACAAGTAGCCGGCATATTCGAAACTTACGAGTAGGGGAGGTGTAAAAGAACATGAAAAACCTTAATGAAATACGTGCGAAATACCAGCAGCAGTACCAGGAGAAAATCGCCAGGCCCCGTATAGTCGTCGGACTCGGCACCTGCGGGATCGCGGCTGGCGGCGACAAAGTAATGCAAGCCATAAAAGAGCAAGTAGCGGCACGCGGACTGGACGTGGACATCGACTTTTCGAGCTGTATCGGCATGTGCTACCGCGAGCCGATGGTGGAGATAGCCCTGGCCGGTGCGCCCAGCGTCTTGTATGGCGACATATTTGCCGACAAAGTGGAAAAGCTTTTAGAAAGCCATATAGTAAACAAGACCCCGGTATACGAGTGGGCGGCATTCCAGATTCCCGGCAGCGCCACTCCGTACGAGGGTATCGATATAATGGACAAATCTTCATACTACGAGAAGCAGGTGCGTTCAGTAACCTCAAGGCTTGGCCGGACAAACCCCGAGAGCATAGTTGACTACATCGCCACCGGCGGATACGAAGGCATTGAGAAAGCCCTCGGCATGGACCGTCTGGGGGTAATAGAAGAAGTCAAGAAGTCAGGCCTTAGAGGGCGTGGCGGCGGCGGCTTCCCCACCGGCACCAAGTGGTCGTTTGTTTATGGCGCGCAGGGCGACAAGAAATACGCGGTCTGCAACGCCGACGAAGGCGACCCGGGCGCGTTTATGGACAGGTCGGTATTAGAGGGCGACCCGCACTCAGTGCTTGAAGGCATGATGATCGGCGGCTACGCCATCGGAGCCGACGAAGGGTACATTTACTGCCGGGCGGAATATCCGCTGGCAATCAAACGGTTGAACATGGCGATTGCCCAGGCTGAAGAGCACGGCCTTTTAGGAGACAACATTTTAGACTCCGGTTTCAACTTCCGGATTAAAATTAAAGCCGGCGCGGGCGCGTTCGTCTGCGGCGAAGAAACAGCGTTGTTGAACTCGATTGAAGGACTGCGCGGCATGCCCAGGGTACGGCCTCCGTTCCCGGCCCACAAGGGACTGTTTGGCAAGCCCACCGTACTGAACAACGTTGAGACCTATGCCAACGTGCCGTTCATCATCCGCAACGGCGGCGACTGGTACGCGGCCATGGGCACCGAGAAGAGCAAAGGCAGCAAAGTTTTCTGCCTGACCGGCAAAGTGAACAACACCGGCCTGATGGAAGTGCCGATGGGCATCACCCTGCGGGAGATCATCTTCTCCATCGGCGGCGGCATCCAGGACAACAGGCCATTCAAAGCCGTACAGAGCGGCGGCCCGTCCGGCGGCTGCATCCCGACGGCGCACCTGGACACCCCGATCGACTATGACTCACTGGGAGCGCTCGGCGCGATCATGGGTTCCGGCGGCCTGGTCGTTATGGACGAGACCACCTGTATGGTCGACGTGGCCAAGTTCTTCTTAAACTTCACCCAGCTTGAGTCCTGCGGCAAGTGTACACCGTGCCGTGAAGGCACCAAGCGGATGCTTGAAATACTGCAGAAGATCTGCGACGGCAAAGGCGAGATGGAAGACATCGACACCTTAGAGCGCCTGTGCCGTGTCATCAAGAGCAGCGCCCTGTGCGGTTTGGGACAGACCTGCCCGAACCCGATTGCGACCACCCTGCGCTACTTCAAGGACGAGTACATTGCGCACATTAAAGACCACCGCTGCCCGGCGGGTGTCTGCGCGGCGCTTCTGCAATACACGATCCTTGCCGACAAGTGCACCGGCTGCGGCGCCTGCCTCAGGGCCTGCCCGGCGGGAGCGATTTCCGGCGAGAAGAAAGAACCGCATAAGATTGATACTGAACTCTGCATCAAGTGCGGCGGTTGTATCCAAAAATGCAAATTCGACGCCATCGTCAAGGCGTAACAGACGGTATCTGAAAGGAGCAGCGACCAGGGATGGCCCATGGGATTTACAAAGAGCACGGTATTGTTACTTATAACCGGGGTAAAAGGCAGTCTGACAGCGCGTTCATTGTCAATGAAATACCTTTGACAGTGTATTTAAACGATAATGAGCTTGCTACCCTGATCTGTTCACCAGGCGGTCATAATGAACTTGCCGCAGGCTTTTTGTTGAGCGAGGGGCTGGTGCGCGATCCATCTGATATCAGGGAAATAACTTTTAATGAAGAAGACGGGCTTCTCTGGGTGGAGACCAACCGCCCGGTGCCGGAAGCGGAAAATTTCTTGCGCCGGCAGATTGCCAGCTGCTGCGGAAAGGGGCGCGCGCTGCTTTATTTTGTAAACGATGCCCGGCAGCTGGAACCCGTTCAGTCAACATATCAATTCACCGCCCCTGACATCCTGCGCCTCATTGGCCTGCTGGAAGAAAGTTCAGCCTCGTTCAGGCTGACCGGGGGCGTGCACAGCGCTGCCCTGGCTGATAAAAATGGCTTGCTGGTAATGCATGAGGATATCGGCCGGCATAACGCGGTGGATAAAGTTATGGGTTATGCGTTTCTGAAGCGTATTAACACCAACGACAAGTGCTTGCTGCTGAGCGGGCGGGTTTCTTCGGAAATCCTGATTAAAGCTGCCCGTACGGGGCTGCCCCTGGTGGTTTCCCGTTCAGCGCCGACTTTTCTGGCAGTGGATCTGGCAGACCAGTATAATTTAACCCTGGTGGGCTTCGCCAGGGGAGAGCGCCTGAGCGTGTACAGCCACGAGGAAAGGATAGCAATGTAAACATGTAGCGTTGGATAGGTTAGTTGACTTGAATACAGGAAGGAGTGAAATTCTATGGAAATGGTCAAATTGACCATTAACGGCAAAGAAATTGAAGTCCCCGCCGGGACAACGATTCTTAAAGCCGCAGAACAAATGGGAATAAAAATACCGCGGCTTTGCTTTCTGGAGGGACTGAGTTCCGTCGGCGCCTGCCGCATATGTGTGGTTGAAGTTAAAGGAGCGCGCGCATTGGTGGCATCCTGCGCCGCTGCTGCAGCGCCCGGAATGGAAGTCCAGACACATTCGCCGGCGGTTATGGAAGCCAGGCGGATGATCCTTGATTTATTAATCGCCAATCACCCGCTGGACTGCCTGACCTGCGAGAAGTCGGGAGAGTGCACGCTGGCTGAACTGTGTTATGAATACGGGGTGAAGGAGAGCACGTTTAAGGGTGAAAAGCACAATTACCCGGTCGAGACGAGCAATCCCTTTATCGTCCGCGATATGAACAAGTGTATCTTATGCGGTAAGTGCGTCAGGGCCTGTGGTGAGATCACCGGCCAGGACACCCTGGATTTTGCCTACAGGGGCTTTAACAGCAAACCGGTACCTTTTTATGACGAAGAACTGGTGGAATCCAACTGCGTTTACTGCGGCCAGTGCGTGTCGGTTTGCCCGACCGGCGCTTTGACCGAGAGGCAAATGCAGGGTAAAGGGCGCCGCTGGGAGCTTACAAAAGTCAAAACTACCTGCCCCTTCTGCGGCACCGGCTGCAATTTTGACCTGTGCGTAAAAGACGGCAAACTTCTTGGTGTGGCTTCCAACCCCAGCGCCCCGGTGAACGGCCGCGCCCTGTGCATCAAGGGAAGGTTCGGCTGGGATTTCGTGAATAACGAAAACCGTCTCACTACCCCGTTAATTAAAAAAGACGGCAAGTTCGTGGAAGCGTCGTGGGATGAGGCCTTGCGCCTGATTGCCGCCAGCCTGCAGGAAATTAAGAAAAAGCACGGCCCCGACTCATTCGCGGCCTTGAGTTCCGCCAGGTGTACCAACGAGGAAAACTACCTGGTGCAAAAATTTAGCAGGGCGGTGATGGGCACTAACAACGTTGACCACTGTGCCCGTACCTGACACGCGCCTACTGTGGCCGGTTTGGCCCAATCATTCGGAAGCGGCGCGATGACCAACTCCATCAATGAAATTACAACTGATGCCCAGCTGATGATGCTCATCGGCACCAACACCACTGAGGCACACCCTGTTATCGGTTATAAAATGCGGCAGGCCAAGCGAAACGGCGCCAAGCTGATCGTAGTCGACCCGCGGCGCATTGACCTGGCGGAGGAAGCAGACTACTGGCTGCGCATTAAGTCCGGCACTGACATTCCCTTCCTGAACGGTTTGATGCACATCATCATCAAGGAAGGACTTTACGACAAGAAATTTGTGGAGACGCGCTGCGAGAATTTTGAGGCGCTGGAGTCCACCGTCAAGAACTATACCCCTGATTATGTTTCCAAGCTGACAGGTATATCTGAAGACGACCTTTACGCTGTGGCGCGCCTGTATGCCACCACAGACAGGTCCATGCTGTTTTATACCCTGGGCATTACTGAACACATCTGCGGCACGCAAAACGTTATGAGCTGCGCCAACCTGGCCATGCTGACCGGCCACCTGGGACGGCCCGGTACGGGCGTGAACCCGATCCGCGGCCAGAACAACGTGCAGGGGGCCTGCGACATGGGCGCGCTGCCCAATGTCTTCTCCGGCTACCAGCCTGTCATTAACGCAGAAGCCCGCAAGAAGTTTGAACAGGCCTGGGGCGTATCCCTGCCGGATAAAGTAGGCCTGATGATTCCGCAAATGTTTGACGCGGCTAATAACGGACAAGTCAAGGCCATGTATATTCTCGGCGAAAACCCGGTGCTTACCGACCCGAACAGCAACCATATCCGCAAGGGCCTGGACAAGCTGGAATTCCTGGTGGTGCAGGAGCTCTTCCTGACTGAAACTGCCGAATACGCGGATGTAATCCTGCCGGCCGCCAGCTTCGCGGAAACGAACGGCACCTTTACCAGCACCGAGCGCCGCGTGCAGAGAGTACGCAAGGCGATCGAGCCGGTACCCGGCCAGGGTAACTGGCAGACCATAATGGCCATGAGTGCCGCGATGGGATACCCGATGGAATACAGTGACCCCGAAGAGATCTGGAATGAAATGGCTTCCCTCTCGCCGTCCCTGGCCGGTATCACCTATGAAAGGCTGGAAGAAAAGGGCATCCAGTGGCCTTGCCAGAGCTGCGACCACCCGGGCACAGCTTGCCTGCACTCGGCGTCGTTCACACGCGGCAAGGGGCTCTTCCAGGGTATCGACCACATTCCTCCGCAGGAAATACCGGACGAGGAATACCCGTTCCTGCTCAATACAGGCAGGATCCTGCAGCACTACAATGTTACCACTCCTTACTCCAAAGGCATTCAAAGCATGTGGTCCGAGGAGTATTCCGAGTTTAACCCCGCTGACGCGGCAAAACTCGGGGTGGAAACAGGCGATAAGATTAAAGTTACTTCCCGGCGCGGCTCTATAACCGCCAGGATTAAAGTTACCGACAGGGTTCCGCCCGGCATGCTCTGGATGTCGTTCCACTACGCGGCGAGCCCGACCAACGCCATAACCAGCGAAGGGCTGGATCCGATTACCAAGACCGGTGAGTACAAGGTATGCGCCGTCAGAATCGAAAAAGCCTAGGACAGTGTTAAAAACACATTAATAAATCTATAACATGTCCTAATAGTCTACACCCGAGGCCGTTCAAAAAGCTCCAGATGCAAGGCGCGGCAAGGCTTCAGGCGGAGGCGTACTCCTTGTACGTCGAGCATTGAAGCCGCAGCCGTAACGCGGCAGATGGACTTTTGGGGCGGTCCTCCTAGGAGGTTTATAAATGCGCAAGGTGCCTGTAACCGAGGCGGCAGGTATGGTCCTCTGCCACGACATTACGAGGATAATACCCGGTCGTGAAAAAGGCCGCGCTTTCCGCAGGGGGCAGGTCATCACTCCCGGAGATATACCGGTTCTCCTGGATTTGGGCAAAGAACACATTTATGTATGGGAATCTGAAGACAGCCTGATCCATGAAGACGAAGCTGCTTTGAGCCTGGCCCGGCATGCCGCCGGGCCAGGCCTGAAGTGGGACCAGCCCAACCAGGGAAGGGTCAATCTCCGGCCTGTATATGACGGCCTTCTGAAAGTCGATGTTGACCAGCTGAACATGGTCAACAGCCTGGTAGATATCGCCATGGCGACTTCACATAACAACCGCGTAGTGCAAAAAGGGCAGATTGTCGCCGGCACCAGGGTGATCCCGCTGGCTATCCGCCGCGAGATCCTGGAGGAGGCTGAGTCAATATGCAGCCAGGCCGGGCCGATACTTACCGTAAAACCGTTTCAGCCGCTATGGGTGGGCGTGGTGACAACGGGCAGCGAAGTCTATTCCGGCCGCGTCCAGGATGGTTTTTGCAGTGTTATTAAGCAAAAGACAGCCCCTTATGGCGCCAAGGTACTTGGACAGGTAATCGTACCGGACGATCCATTTATGATTTCCAAGGAAATTCACCAGTTTGTCGCCGAGGGAGCGGAGTTGGTGCTGGTCACCGGAGGTATGTCCGTTGACCCGGATGACGTGACCCCGGTAGGCATTAGGGCCACCGGAGCGGAGGTCGTATCATACGGAGCGCCGGTGCTGCCGGGTTCCATGTTTATGCTGGCTTACCTTGGACATGTTCCGGTTTGCGGGCTGCCGGGCTGTGTTATGTTTAACAGCGTGACAATCTTTGACCTGGTCCTGCCGCGCATTTTCGCGGGAGAGCGCGTCAGCCGTCCGGAAATAGTGGCGCTGGGGCATGGCGGGCTCTGTGACGAGTGTGCCGAATGCCGTTTCCCGGCGTGTTCCTTCGGTAAATCTTAAGATCTGTAACGGCGGAGGTGAGTGACGGTTGTTGGAGAACGTAAAGCTGGAAGAAGCGCAGGAGCTTATTTATAGCCGGATCACTCCTTTGCCCGCTGAGTCAGTACCTTTGCTGAGCGTGGCGGGCCGTTATATTTACCGTGACGTATATGCCGCGCATGACCTGCCTCCCTGCGACAAATCAGCGGTGGACGGCTTCGCGGTGTCCGTGGATAGTGGAGAAAAGAACCATAATTATAAAATAAAAGAAATATTAAGACCGGGAGAAATGCCTGGTTCCGTGCTGAACCACGGAGAAGCCGCCGGTGTTGTTACCGGCGGTCCGGTGCCGGTTGGAACTGTATCAGTAATCCCGTTTGAGACAACCCGGCTGGAGGGAGATCGCCTTATATTTGCGGGAGACCTGGTGCCCGGGGAAAATATCCGGCCGCGGGGAGAGGATTTCAAGGCCGGCGAGCTTCTGGCACGGCGGGGCTCATCCATAAGCCCGGGAACGCTTGGCGTGATGGCGGCGTTTGGGGTGAGTGAAGTCAAAGTTTTCAGGCACCCCAGGGTGGCTGTTTTAGGGCTTGGCCAGGGTATCGTCCCCTGCCAGGCAAAGCCTTTGCCGGGCCAGGTCAGGGACAGCAACGGCCCTCTTCTCGCTGCTCTTGCCATGCGTGACGGAGCGCAGGTTACAGGTGTCGATCTGGTTGGTGACGGGGACCTTGCGAAAATTAAGAATGTGATGGAAAAGCTCCTCCGCCAGGCTGATATTGTACTGACTACCGGCGGGACCGCCGCTGGGGAGTGCGACCAGGCTCTTGGCGCTGTCAGACAAACCGGCGCGAAGGTCCTTTTCTGGGGAGTGCGGATAAAACCTGGCAGCCACAGCGGGGCGGCTGTCACTGACGATAAGCTGATCATTTCGCTTTCCGGCAATCCGGCGGCCTGCGCGGCAGGATACCACCTGCTGGCAGCTCCCGTTTTACGCTTTCTGCAGGGCCACAGTTTTGACCCGGAGCGTGTTACCGCCGTGTGCGCCGGCGCTTTTCCCAAGAGAGGGGGCCCGCGCCGCTTCATACAGGCTGACCTGGAAATCAATCATAAAGGTTTAAGGGTTTCTATATTGCCGGGCCAGAAATCCAGTATGCTGCGCGGCCTTCTAAACAACGGCAACGCTTTGATCGACCTTCCCGCGGGCCACCCCCCGCTGGAGGAAGGCGCCGAGGTGTCGGTGATCGTACTTGACTCTTACAGAAACAGGATTAAATAAAAATGAAAAAAGTCAATTATCGTATGGAAATCATTGAAGAATGCCCGGAGCTGCCTTTGTTTTGCGAGAAGCAGAGACAAACAGCCATAAACAGCCTGGCCGAAAGAGCCCTTGAAAAGGGCGCTGCCGAAGAAGAGGCAATTGGTTTATTCCTCTGGAGGTCAAAAGGACCTGCCGACCAGAATGAACTAATGTTGTTTCACGCGTTTTACCTGATGCATCAAAGCAGCCGCAGCTTAAAGATAGAAAGCAAAGAGGAAGCGTTTGAAATCCTCGGGGCGCCGTATGAATTTACTGTACTGGCGGAAGAGGAGTTGTTTAAAGAAATAAAGCTTTTATACTGGAAGCAGTTTAATGATTTGTCATGTGATTTAAAAAGGTTTTTAAAGAATGCCCGTGAAATAGGCAGAAAAAAAAGCGCGTTTGATTATTTAACGGCTTTATTATAATTTATGAGTTTTTGAATGATCTTCGAAAATATAGGTTGTTTCAATACTTAATTTCCTGCACACCTGCAAGGCTGTACTATGGATATTTCCCATGCTTAAGAGCTATGGGAAATGTCCATTTTTATCACACATAAGCAACGATACTGCCAAGCTCTGTTAAATCATAATCCCCCAGGCCCTGCAGCTCATTTTTGAATTCCCGCGACTGTAGGATTTCGATTAACGCCTGAAACGGCGGCAGTTCCATGTCCTCTTTCAATATAACCAGTTCATAACGCTCCTTTTGCAGCGGGACAAAATCTATCCCCCGCACCTGCAGCGAGGCTTTCTCATTGCCCAGCGCCACATCAGCTTCACCCCTTGACACAGCGCTTGCCACCGCCAGGTGGGAATTCTCTTCCCTCTCATAACCACGGATTTGACTCCTGTCCATCTCCAGCCGCCGGATCTGTTCATCCAGAAGGACCCTTGTGCCGCAGCCTTTCTCCCTGTTTATGAACACCACGTCGGGGCGCGTCAGGTCCTCCCATGTCATAATTTTCTTGGGGTTGCCCCTGGCAGTGTAAAAACCCTGCATCCGGCAGGCCAGGTGGATGATCACGGCAGGGATACCGCAAAGTATGTAACGGACATAAGTAAGGTTGTATATATCTTTATCGCCGTCCCAGAGGTGGGCGCTGGCCAGGTGTGCCTTACCCTGGTAAAGAGCCAGCAGGCCTGAAAAACTCCCCACATGGTGCCGGAAGGCACGGGCGCCGTTGGGGTGGCGTTCCAGATGGCGGGCCAGGATGTCCAATAAAACGTCCTGCCCGCAAATCACAAGTCTCTGGGAAGGGACTGACTCGTCTCTTTCAAGCATAGTATCTATTTGTTGGCGCGGGTTTTCAGTTGCGGCTGATATGGTTGGCTGCAATTCCAGTTTCTTGCCTTTTTTCTTGTATGCCTCAACGTCCTGCAGGTCGACCCGGATCTTGCGGCCTACCCGGTAAGCCGTAAGCTCTCCCCGTTTAATTAATTCGTAAACTGTATTTTTTGCTATCTTCAGTATAGAGGCTACTTCTTCGGGAGTTAAAGAAGGGCCTTCTTTCATATTTACACCTCCCCGCATATTCTGGTGATTATTATATCTTATTTTTATTTGTTTGATAATCATTTTTATGGTGTTTTATTATGTTATGCACTATTACATTCCCTTAAACTTTCTATAAGCAATATCCTCACTCAGGTTTTGGCCGCCTCTTTCTGGCGCCATGGCTGCATAGACCTGAGCATTACAGCCACAGTCAAATAAATACAGGGATTTAGGACCGGGAGGTGACGGTATGCGAGAAAAAGACAACAATAAATATAAGATAATAATAAGTGATAACTAAAATGATAATAAGTAATTTCCGCAAGCCATATTGACAACTATTCCAGCTTACCTTATTATTTTATTAATTACATTATGTTATGTTATATAACGTAATGTAATGCCAGCCAAGAAATTACTGCTTTACCATGTGGAGAATTTGCTAAAGAACCGGCACTATTAACTTACTTATGACCTGTTATGCATTGTAGTGTTAATTAATATAAAGGCTGCACGTCTTTTCGTTTTTTGGCGACTATAAACAAAGAGAAGGGCTGGTGATATTTCGGTATAACATGCAAATACTAACTTAGGGGAGGAAACGAAATTGAAAAAGCTATTTACATTTTTGGCTCTTGTATTATTTATTGCGGTGTCTGTTATCGGCTGTGGCGGAAAAAAAAGCGAAGAACCTGTAAACTTAACTATCTCAGCGGCGGCCAGCCTGCAGGATGCGGCGGGAGAGTTAAAGGCTCTCTATGAATCAAAGAATACTGGTACAACAATAACAATGAACCTAGCGTCCTCAGGAACACTGCAGAAGCAAATTGAAGAAGGAGCTCCGGCAGATTTGTTTATATCCGCCGGCCAGTCGCAGATGGATGCATTGTCCCAAAAAGGACTGATAATTGAGGAATCACGCAAGGACCTGCTGGGCAACGAGTTAGTGCTGGTAGCCGGCAAAGACAGCAGTCTGGCAGGATTTGAGAGCCTGACCGGCGAAAATGTTAAGAAAATCAGCATTGGTACACCAGAATCAGTGCCGGCAGGACAATACGCCAAGGAAACATTGACAAGCCTAAAACTGTGGGACCAACTTCAGCCTAAAATAATCCTGGCCAAGGACGTGCGCCAGGTACTCACTTATGTTGAAACCGGCAATGTGGATGCGGGACTGGTCTACCGTACCGACGCCGCCACAAGCGCCTCGGTTAAAATAGTTTCATCGGCTCCCGATGGTTCAAATAAACCAATTCTTTATCCGATGGCAGTGGTTAAGAGCACTAAATACCAGAAACAAGCTGAAGAGTTTGCCAGATTTCTGCAGAGTGACGATGCTGTGAAGATATTCGAGAAGTATGGATTCAAAGTAATTAGATAGCAGGTTGGATTAAACAATGTTAATGCAGATGACAGATTGGCACCCGGTACTCCTTTCACTCCGGGTGGCGATAATCGCAACAGTTGTCGTTACATGCATAGGGATACCGCTGTCACGGCTTCTGGCCCGCAGTGATTTTTTTGGCAAAGATGCTCTTGAAGCAGCAATAACACTGCCTTTGGTCTTGCCGCCCTCAGTCGTAGGCTACGTTTTGCTGATGCTCATCGGCAAAAACGGCCTGTTGGGCAAGGCTTTGGCTGGTATGGGAGTTACTTTGGTTTTTACGTGGTGGGCTGCTGTCCTGGCTTCCATAGTCGTGGCCTTTCCCTTGATGTACCAGAGCGCCAAGGCGGCTTTTAAGAGTGTGGACACCAACTATGAAAAAGCTGCCAGGACCCTGGGCGCAAGCGAAGTAAGGATCTTTTTTACGGTTACCCTGCCCCTGGCCTGGCCCGGTATTCTAGCGGGACTGGTGCTGACCTTCGCCCGTGCCCTGGGTGAGTTCGGCGCCACTTTAATGGTGGCGGGAAATATCCCGGGACAGACCCAGACCATACCGTTGGCCATTTATTTCGCGGTGGAGTCAGGGAAATATGAAGCGGCCAGGGTGCTGGTGGCGATTATCACTGTATTCAGCTTCCTGGTTATTTTCTGGGTAAACCGCTGGGCAAAGAATCACCAAAACTAACAAGCGGACGGTAATATATGCTGGAAATCAGGATCACAAAGAAATTATGGCATTTTGACCTAGGCCTTAACGTAATAGTAAACAACCAGATACTTGTTTTGTGGGGTCCTTCCGGGGCCGGTAAAACTACGATTTTGCACTGCCTGGCCGGTCTGCTGAAACCAGACAGCGGGCTTGTCAGGTTGAATGATCAGATCCTGTTCTCTTCCGACGAAAAAATCAATGTCCCCACCCGGCTCAGGAACGTGGGTTACCTTTTTCAGGACTACGCTCTATTCCCCCACATGACTGTAAGACAAAATGTTTTATACGGCCTTTCCGGAGAAATGAAGTCTGGTTCTGGCGTTATTGACCTGTTAAAATCTTTTGGCGTGGGGCACCTGGTTGACCGTTATCCCGGCCAGCTTTCCGGCGGGGAAAAGCAGCGGGTCGCTCTGGCCAGGGCGCTGGTAGTCCGGCCCCGGCTGCTGCTTTTGGACGAGCCTTTCAGCGCCCTGGATAAAAACACAAAGGAGAGCTTGAGGCGGGAAATAAAAGATATGCACCGGCAGTGGAAGATACCCTTTGTTTTAGTCTCCCATGATGAGGAGGACGCCCGGTTTTTGGGGGACGTAATTGTTTCCCTGGAACACGGGCTGGCAAAAGGAAATTCACAACGGCTTGTCCGGGTGTGACACCCCGGTCCATGAGCTGGTGCGGATATCGCATTAAATAGTGAGTCTTGGTTTTGTCCAGGACTCTTTTGTTTTATGCTCTTAAAACATTAAAAATTTTGTTTTATTTTGCAGGGAAAAGGAGATGATTAAAGAATTTATATCTTTAATAGTTGATGGATTGTCATAAAAAGTAAATTATTGGTTTTTTACTCTTCGAGCCGTACGACCTAAAGCTTTTAATGCTATGGTTTATGGCCGGCAGGGTGCGTTGGGAAACTGGCACGCCTTCCATTGCGAAAAGGAGAGTTGGAATCTGGCTTATAATGCCGGGCCGGCTGTGTTTTTCGCAGCATGCCCGGTATTGTTTTTTTAAGGGGGTGTTAGCAGCCGATTTAAAGACATCATGTATTTTAGCAGTTGGAGGTGTTATGTTGAAACACAGGTACAAATTAATATTTTTGGTTGTCGCTGTTATAACCTTTGCACTGATCCTGGCAGCGGGCTGCGCCAAGCAGGAAAGCAAAGAAACGGCTGCGGCCGGCGGCCAGATCTTGCTGGCCAGCACTATCGGCCCCATTGACGCCGGTATTGTGTCAGCGCTTGAGGACAGCTTTGAAAAGAAAACCGGGATTAGGGTAAGGCACGTGGGCGCAGGCACCGGGGCAGCCCTGAAAATGGCTGAGAGCGGCACTTTTGACCTGGTCATGGTTCATGCCAAGGCCCTGGAGGAAAAGTTTGTAGCGGATGGCTTCGGCACCAAGAGGATCGACCTCATGTACAACGATTTCGTAATAATCGGTCCGGAATCCGACCCGGCGCAGATCAAAGGACTGAAGACCTCAGCGGAGGCCTTGAAGAAGATCATGGACACCCAGTCCTTGTTTATCAGCCGGGGTGATAATTCCGGGACCCACGTGGCCGAAAAGGACCTTTGGAAGGCCGCCGGGCTCAGCCCGTCCGGAGACTGGTACAGGATATATGAAAAAGGTTCGGAAGGAAACGTTAAAACCCTGAAATATACTGACGAGCAGCAGGGCTATACAATTATTGACAGGGCCACGTACTTAACAGTAAAAAACAATATTAAGTTAAAAGTGCTTGTGGAAAAGGAAGAATCCCTGCTCAACTATATCAGCTTTATTCCGGTCAACCCGGAGAGGTTCCCCAATGTGAAGAATAAACTGGCGATGCAGTTTGTTGAATTTTGCACATCCGCTGAGGGACAGACTATAATCAGGGACTTTGGCAAGGATAAGTATGGCGAGCCCCTGTTTTATCCCAATTCGGCCGAAGGAAAAGCCCTTTCAAAGTAATATGAACATAAATAAGGAGGAATATGAATGAGGGCCAAAAGATACGCGTTACCCATTATTGTTTTAATGCTGATTTTTGCTGTGGGGATCCTGGCTGGATGCGGCTCGCAGCCCGCGAAACAGTCAACGCCGGAGCCGGCGGTAAAAGACCTGATCCTGGCAACCACCACCAGCACCCAGGACAGCGGCCTGCTGGATGTGCTGAAGCCAATGTTTGAGCAAAAAACCGGTTACAACCTTAAGATCATATCTGTAGGCAGCGGCGCGGCCATGGAAATGGGCAAAAAAGGTGAGGCAGACGTGCTCCTGGTCCACTCCCCGGCTGCTGAGAAAGCCCTGGTTGATGAGGGCGTGGGTATTAACTACCAGCTGGTCATGCATAACGACTTTATCGTTGTCGGCCCGGCTAACGACCCGGCCGCGATCAAGGGCAGCGCTTCGGTAGACTCTTTCAAGAAAATAGCTGATAAAAAAGCCACCTTTGTCTCCCGCGGCGATAACTCCGGTACTCACACCAAGGAACTTTCCATTTGGAAAGCAGCCTCGATAACACCTGAAGGATCCTGGTACCTGGTAAGCGGCACCGGCATGGGCGCGACCCTCAACATCGCCAATGAAAAGCAGGCTTATACCCTGGCTGACAGGGCTACTTACCTGGCCCAAAAGGCCAACTTTAAGCTGGAAATTTTGAGTGAAGGCGACAAAAACCTGCTGAACATTTATCACGTTATGCAGGTAAACCCGGAGAAATTCACCAAGGTCAACAAGGACGGAGCAAAGGCTTTTGTTGACTTCATAGTCAGCCCCGACACCCAGAAGGCTATCGGTGAGTTTGGCAAGGACAAGTACGGGCAGCCGCTTTTCACCCCGGATGCAGGCAAAAAAGAAGCTGATTTGGGAAAATAGGCAATAGAGGATAGGAGAGCCGAGTTTCACTAACCCGGCTCTCTTTCAACCTCATATTAATTTAGCAGGTTGGTATTATTTATGCGGGATCTTGCAAAACTGCTGTCATCTATGTCGTTTGGCATACTTATAATAGCTCTTTGTTGTCTTTATTTTATTTTTATGGAATACATTCCAGAGCCGTTGCGTTTTTTTATAAGGATATCTCTGTTATCATTACTATGCTTTGATTTATTGTTCTGCACGGCAAACCGCTTCATGAGCCTGATCAGCGGCATCACCACATGGAAACTGGGCGTCTTCTTTTTCCATATCGGAGTAATTGTCACTATTGCCGCGGGTTTTTTGGGCGGGCAGGGCCACAGCGCCGGTATTATGTTGAAAGAACACCAGGTTGCTGATTTAAACAGCCTTGGTTTCCCAGTTGTTATCAGAGTGGAAGATGCCAGGGCTGAATTCTACCCGTCGGGTGCAGTTAAACAATACTACACGACAATCGTCTTGTTGGATGAAGAAAAAGAGATCGAAGTTAAAAACATATCCGTCAATCATCCGGCTAATTATAAAGGGATTAAGATCTACCAGTCAAAATTTGAAGCGACACCGGAAGGCAATGTAACGGGCTTGACAGTTAAAACAGAACCCGGCCTTCCTTTTGTCTGGACCGGCTTTGCTCTTTTAAGTGGTGGGATTGTTCTGATGCTGTTCAGGAGAAATTGATATGCCGCACTTGGAAAACAACCTGTTTTTTTACGCTTTTCTGCTGTATTTATTATCATCTGTTGTATATCTCGCTGTCTTCTGGTTTCGTGCCGAAAGGGCTTATCGTTTAGCGCTGGTTATTTTTGCGGTGGCTTTGATCTTGCATACGGCAGCGCTGCTGGTTAGAAGTATTGAAGGCAGCCGGATGCCCTTTGCCAGCATGTATGAATTTATACTCGTTTTTTCCTGGGGAACGGCAGCACTCTATCTCTTTGGATGCTGGAAATATAAAATACATATTACCGGAGTGCTTGTTCTGCCGCTGGAGATATTGTTTTTGGGGTACGCCTTGACTGTAAAAACAGAGGCCCAACCGCTCGTCCCGGCGCTTCAGAGCATTTGGCTGCAGCTCCATGTGGCGGCTGCCGTATTTGCTTACGGCCTTTTTGCGCTGTCTTTTGCGGCTTCAGCCCTGTACCTTATTTTTCAGAAGGGAAAGGACGACTATTTTATAGCGGCCCGAAGCCTTGACAAACTTATTTACTATTTCATTGCCGCCGGATTTCCTTTCATGACGCTGGTGATAATTACCGGCGCAATATGGGCTGAAGAAGCATGGGGCACGTGGTGGAACTGGGATCCTAAAGAAACCTGGGCTCTGGTAACATGGCTGATTTACGCCCTGTACCTGCATTTCCGCAGGACAAAGCAGTGGAGCGGCAGAGCGGCGGCGTGGGTTGCCCTGGCAGGATTTATCGCTGTGATTTTTACCCTGTTTGGAGTTACCCTGCTGATGCCGGGTGCGCACAGCTATTAGTCAACTGAAAAGATGTCTCCGAGCCTTTAATTCTAAAGAATTTATTCCAGGGATGAAGGCCGATAGGGTACCGGGGGAAACGCCGGTGCCTCCTGCCGGAAAGGGGACCACATCGTCTTGGTATTAACACCGGGCTTTGAAGTAACCTTCTGCAGGCGCGGTTTATTTTTATTTTATTCAGGGGGGTGGTACAAGCCTCTGGTTTTTGTTCTAATATTCCAAAAAGGGAGTGAGCGGATGGATGGTATCTAGAAACAAGTATTTTGTCGCCTTTGTTCTAGCCGTGTGTTTAATGGTTTTTGCCGTTTCCGCCCAGGCAGCCGATCTTGCCGGCCTGGAAGTCAAATCAACTACGTTTGTCCCCGGGGAGGAGGGGCGTTATACGCTGATTTTTAAATCCGGTGATCAGCTGGACCTGTCGGTGGCCGATTTTATTTATGTTGATTTTCCGGATGGGTTCTCAATTGTGCAGAATTCTTATGACAGCGAGGACCCCGGCTGTACGCTGTCAAATATACAATTTCGAAACGCGCCGGGAGATAAATGGTCTGTTATCCAGGGGGAAGTTAGTGTGCAGGACGGAAGCATGTTGAGATTTGACCCTGTCACAAATAAAAGTGTGAAAGTAAATGCGGATGTCAGCATGTACATGGTTATCCCCGGTGTTATCAACAGTTCCGACACAGTATCTGATGCGGTTTATCTCAACGTTGATCAATCCGGGATCAGTTATACAGGGAGTGCGCAAATAACACTGGGGGACCCGCCGTCATCAGCCCCAGCAGGCCTAAGTGTTGAAGCCGTCGCTTCCTCCAGGGTGAATGCCTTGTGGGAAGCGGTGGACGGCGCCACCCGCTACCGCCTGCTGTATTCCAATGCCCCGGACGGCCAGTTTGTCCAGGCCTGTGACTTTGGCAGGGAACCAAATCCTGGCCAGGAGTGGGTATTAACGGACACAAGCTGCAGTTATTCCGGCACCGGCAACGGGGGGCTGGATGCCGGCCGGACTTACTATTTCAAAGTCCAGGCGGGCAATGAATATGGCTTTGGCCCGTTTTCCGACACCATCGCGGTTACAATGCCGGTGATTAAGCTGGAGCGTTTTACAACCAATATAACAGTGACAAGCCCGGTAAAGGTCGTCCTGGATCAGGAAGTGGAAATAACCGACCCTGACAGGATCCAGGTCTACGAGGAAGCTACCGGTACCCCGGTGCCGGTTAGCTCGATAGAGGCTGATGGAAACACGGTAATCATTACCGCTCCCCTGGATAAGGGGAAAAGATACCAGGTTGTATTTTATGACCAGGCGCTGGAGAGCGGTGAGTACGACGGTGTATATAACAGGCTGTTTGGCTGGTCCTTCACCGCTTTACAGCAAAACCCGCAGCGTTAGCGGAGCGAAAGGAGTGAATATATGTGTTTGGTAAACGCAAAAACTTAATTGGTTTTTTAATAACGGCAGCGCTGCTCTTGATGGTTGCTTTCCCGGTGACAGCCGCTTACAAGGCCCATAACAACGACGCCGACGTCAGCCTGTTTTTGCAGGCTTATCCCTCGGCGGCAGGGACCAAGCTTGATAACTGCTACCTCTGCCACACCGGCGGAAAAGTCGGCAATAAATCTTATGATTCATGCGATTACTGTCACCTCACATATGGTTTTAAGGACCCTCACGGGAATATTCTCGACACGCTTAATTCTTACGGGAAAGATTATTATAGCGAGGGAAGCGACCTGAACGCGTTGAGTGTTATTGCTTCTTTGGATTCTGACGGTGACACTTATGCCAATGAAGTGGAAATACTGGCTGGCCGCCTGCCCGGGGACAAAAATGACTACCCGGGTGTGGCAGAGGCGCCTGCCAGGACCTATGACAGGGCGGCTATACGAAAACTTCCCAAAACTACCCAGTTTATGGCGGTGGATACGTCCAAATCAGGTGATTTCTTTGCCGGGTACACCGGAGTGGATATGTGGACCCTGCTCCAGGATGCAGGGATCAGCGATGAAGCGGACAGCATCACCGTTTTTGCCGCTGATGGATACAGTAAAACTTTCCAGGTTAGCGATATAAAAGTGAATTACGAGCAGGGGATTTTTTTAAGGGAGTACCCCTGGATCAGCTACCCTCTATCAATTGACTACAAAAACGGCAAAAACCTGCCCGGCAAGCTGAACTATTTGCTGGCTTACGAGCGGGAAGGCTTCCCGCTGCAGGAGTCAAAAATAGTGGTTGACGGCAGCAATAAGTACCACCTGGACGGAGAAGGGCCTTACCGGTTTGTCACACCGCTGACGGAGCCGGTCGCGCCGGACCGCTCGGCTTGGAGCATCGACCGGGATAACCCCCCGTACCCTTATAACCCGAACCGCCCTGTAATCAGAAACGGGGATAACTGTATTAAAGTGGCTGTCGCCATCAGGGTTAACACCGCAGATAACAATTCATACCAGTATGACTGGAACGGCCGGGCCTGGGAGATGGTGGAGAAGGGCGAACTTGTGGTTTTCGGCGCTATTAACCCCGAATAGGGTGTGTCCAACACCTTGGCCGTTTACTAACAGGAGCGACGGATTCTAACCAGTAAGACCAGCAAGTAAATCTGGGCAGGGAGTCTTTAACTCCCTGCCCAGAGTGGACAAAATAATACTGAATAATCCATGGTGTTGAAACCGACTGCTCCATTGCGCAGCGTCGTAAGTAAACTAAGCGAAGCTGAGGTTGCGAAATTGGGTGAGCTGACATGGACGTCAGCGAAAGGCCTTCATCGCCCGGATGGCGAGTTGAAGGCCGGCCCATTTGAGCCCGAAGCAAGCGCTAAGTTTACTCGGCGCGAAGCACGGAGCCAAGCGGATTCAACACTATGGAGACTTTGTCTACAACCTGGGCAGGGAGTCTTTAACTCCCTGCCTTCTAGCTTTTCGTAAGAAAATATAATGTATATTATAGTATTTATGATTTTTCAGAGCAGGTGTGTCGCCGCCCCCTAGAATTATGTCGCGCAGTTGCAGGAATTTTACTTAATTTGTTGTATTTTACTTGTATATAGGTGCTGGCCGGACACATTGAATGGCGGCGGGATATATTATAATTGCGGGGATCGGGGACCGCCTGTAGAGTTAAAGGATCCATCCGGCTGTTCTGCACTTGAAAGGGATATCCAATGTATTTAAACGCCTTCGAAAGAGAAATGCTTGAAGGCCGGTACGGGGCTGGAACGGCTACCGCCATGAAAGTGCTGGTGGCTATTGGAGAAGCCTTCGGAGCGGAAAAAATGGTGGAGATCAGCCGGGCGCACGTGGCCCTTAGCAATCAGGAAGCCGACCTCTGGTTCGTGGAGAAACTGGTCAGAGGAGGTGCTACCTGCCTGGTGTCGCCTACAGTTAATCCAGGCTTTAACCTGGAGTATTTTCAAGCCGCCTCTTCGCTGGAACCACTGGACGAGGCGACTATTAAGAGGACCAGGGATGCATACCGGGCTATCGGCGCCACACTTACTTACAGCTGTACCCCTTATCTTGAAAAAAACATTCCGCGCCCCGGCGAGATCACAGCATATTCCGAGTCAAGCGCGACTCCCTATATAAATTCCGTATACGGCGCCAGGACAAACCGGGAGTCAGCCCAGAGCGCCCTGTGCTGCGCGGTCACGGGCAGGACTCCGCTGTACGGTTTTTTGCTGGATGAAAACCGCAGGGGAAATGTCCTGGTGGAGGTTGAAGCAGGCCTCAAGGACGATTTCGATTACCAGCTGCTGGGTTACTGCGTGCCTAAAAAAGCGGGGCCCGGCGTGCCGGTATTTACCAACCTGCCCGGCAGGATCAGCCCCGAGGCGCTGATGAACCTCGGCGCCCAGTTAAACACAGCCGGTGCGGTATCGATGTACCACATCGCGGGGGTAACCCCGGAGGCGCCCACCGTTGAAGATGCCTTTAAAGGTGAAAAACCTCTGAAGAGGATTGTAATTACAGATTATGATTTGCAAGAAACCCACGATTCCATAACTGCCGGGCGCGGTAAAATTGAGTTCGCCATGTTTGGCTGCCCCCACTTTACCATTGACCAGGTCGCGGAAATAGTCCGGTTGTTGGGGGGCAGAGTATTTAAGGCGGAGTTTTGGGTGCTGACTTCTTCTTTGACCAGGGAACTGGCCAGGCGTATGGGCTACCTTGAGATTATTGAGCAGGCAGGCGGCCATATTGTCGATGACACCTGCATAGACCAGCCCTGCTGGCGCCATCTGTACGGGAAGAGAGGGGTTACCGACTCGCCGAAATGCGCATATTACGCCAAGAGAAGAAATATGGAGTTTGTGATCAGGCGCCTTGCGGACTGTGTGGAAGCGGCGGTCAGGGGGGAAGCGGATTGACAGGAAGTAATACCATTACTTTCGGCTGCCACCGCATCGCTGGAGGCCGCGCGGCCGGTGAGGCCCTGTTTTCAAGTGACGATATCTGCTTTTACCTGGTCGATCCCGCAACCGGCGTGGTTATCGAGAAAGGACACGCGCTGGAGGGCCGGAGCATTGCGGGCAAAGTCCTGGTTTTTCCGGGCGGCAAGGGCAGCTCGGTTGTACAGGCGGACGGGCTGTACCAGCTGGCGGCGCGGGGAAAAGCGCCGGCGGCTATGGTGATCCGGCACCCGGACACGGTACTGGTGGCCAGCGTTATAATTATGGAATTACCTATGGTGGACAAGGCCGACCCGTTATTTTACCAACAAGCGGCTGACGGGGATTATATTGAAATTGACGCTGATCGGGAAAAAATAATAATCAAACGGTAAGGCGGCGTTTTGTCTATGTTATTTATAAAAAAAGCGGCGGAAACCAGTATAAAAACAGACAGTGTCAGGGAAGACGTGGCGAAGATCATTGAAAGCGTACGTTGCCGGGGTGACCAGGCCCTGCTGGAACTGATCGCGCGCTATGACGGAGTGGCTGTCAGTGATTTGAGGGTGCCGCCGGAAGAAATAAAGAAAGCATACAGCCAGGTAGACGAGAAAACTGTTGTATATTTGCAGCTGGCTGCAAGCCGGATTAAATCCTTCGCTGAAAAACAGGTCGAGTGCCTGCTGCCCCTGGCTTACGAGAGCTCGCCGGGTGTTGTGCTGGGTCACAGGCTGATACCGGTATCGTCCTGCGGCGCATATGTGCCGGGCGGCCGCTACCCGCTTCCATCCTCGGCCCTGATGTCGATCATCCCGGCCAGGGTGGCCGGAGTAAAGAGAATAGCTGCCTGCTCGCCGCCGTCAAAGGCCTTCGCGGGGATACACCCGGCGGTGCTGGTGGCCATGGACATAGCCGGCGCCGACGAGGTCTACTGCATGGGCGGCGCCCAGGCCGTGGCAGCCTATGCCTGCGGTACGCTCAGTGTGCCGCGTGTTGATATGATCGTGGGGCCGGGAAATATGTATGTAACGGAAGCTAAAAGGCAGGTCAGCGGCAACGTGGGCATAGACATCCTGGCCGGGCCCAGCGAGGTGCTGATTATTGCAGATGAAGGCGCCGATCCGTCAACTGTGGCCTGCGACCTGCTGGCCCAGTGTGAGCACGACCCCACGGCCAGGGGGATCCTGGTGACCACCAGCAGCAAACTGGCCGCGCAAGTGCTGGAGTCTATTTATATCGAGGGAAGCTCACTGGAAACCGGGGAAGCGGCTTTAAAGGCCTGGGAGGAAAACGGGCAGGTGATCCTGGTGGACAGCCTGGCTGAAGCTGTCGCGGTATCCGACCAGTACGCGCCGGAGCACCTTGAACTTCAAACCCGGACAAACGATGAGATTATTAATGAACTTCATAATTACGGTTCCCTTTTTATCGGAGAAAATGCTCCCGTGGCATTTGGCGACTATATTTCAGGGACGAACCATATACTGCCGACCATGAGCTGTTCCCGCTTTTCCAGCGGGGTATGGGCAGGCATGTTCATAAAAGTTGCTTCATTCCAGAAACTCACCGGGGAGGGCGCTGCCAGCCTGGCGGAAGCCTGTTCCCACCTGGCCGGAGTGGAAGGGCTGAAGGCCCACCAGCGTTCGGCTGACAGGCGCAGGCGCAAATAAGGCTGCGCTGCGGAAAGGGGGTAAAGTAATTGGACCATCAGGACCCGGATGCTGTGGCGGCCGCTTACCCGGACGCCGTTGCGCTTAAGCTGCAGGACATATCTAAAATTTACCCCGGCACGGTGGCGCTGCACAAGGTTAACATCGATGTTAAAAAAGGTGAAGTGCACGGCATTATCGGCAAGAACGGGGCGGGAAAGTCCACCCTCGTGGAAATTATCGCCGGGATCATAACGCCTACCGGCGGCCGGATATCACTGGGCGGTAAAAGCTATGACAGCCTTTCCAGGATAGACGCGAGGAAGAAAAAGATCGCTTTTGTCCCGCAGGAGCCGCAGCTGATACTTGATTTTACCGTGGCGGAAAACCTTTTTATCTCAGATTACGTAAGGGTGGGCAAGCTGATCAACTGGCCGGAGCTGTACGCAAAGGCAGAGCAGGTGGTGAAAAAAGCCGGCCTGAATATGGACGTCAGGGTAAAGGCGGGTGACCTGCCTGTCAGCGAACAGCAGCTGCTTCTTATCCTTAAGGCCTGTTACATCGAAGAGTCAGAGATAATTATACTGGACGAGGCCTCGGCGTCGCTGTCACAAAAAGATGAGGAACTTTTGTACGGCATCATCCAGGAAAGGAAAAGAGAGGGCTGCACAATACTTTTCATATCCCACCGGGCTGATGAACTGCTCAAAGTATGCGATCGGGTAACCGTCCTGCGTGATGGCCGCAGCATCATCACAAAAGAATGCGCTGACCTGGACAAGGACAAGCTGTCAGCCTTAATCGTCGGGGAAGAGTTTAACGGGGATACCGGCCAACCTGCGCGGCAAATTAACGCAAAGAGCGACACGGTCCTTACAGTGGAGAACCTGACCAGGTTGGGCGTTTATCATAAAATTAATTTCGAACTCAAAAAGGGAGAGATACTGGGACTGGCAGGGCTCAGGGGAAGCGGCAGGACTGAAATTTTCAAGGGGATTATCGGTATAGACCACCCGGACGAGGGCCACATATACATAAAAGGAAAAAAGCGGCGTTTCGCCTCGCCCGCGGAAGCTCTCAGGGAAGGTATCGTCTACCTGCCCGAGGACAGGGAAAAGGAAGGCCTGGTCAAGATCCTGAGTGTCAGGGAAAACTTAATATTAAATTCATTAAATAATGTAAGAAAAGGACTTTTTATCAGCAAGAAAAAAGAAACAGAGGCGGTTGCCAACCTTATTAAAGAATTGGATATAAAAGTCGCCTCGCCGGAACAGGAAGTAAGCCAGCTAAGCGGAGGCAACAAGCAAAAAGTTGTCGTGGGCAAGATAGCGGCGGCCCGGCCGCACGTTTTCCTGTTGGACGAACCCACCAAGGGCGTGGATATATCCGCCAAGCAAAGCATTTTAAAAATCGTTAAAAATAACTTGAGCAAGGACGCCGGTATAATCATAACGTCACCAGGCCTTGAGGACCTGATCGACATTTGCGACCGGATCCTGATCATATACAAAGGCGGGATAACCGGAGAATTCTTACGCGGAGAGCTGAAAGAAAACGATTTGTACATGGCCATCCAGGGCGGCGCGCAGGATAAATGTTCCTGATTATGATTACAGTCAATTATTTAATCAACAAAGGAGTAATTTAATGCCAAAGAAGTTACAGATAGAGCTGTTTTTGCTGGACAACCTGATCTGGGTGATTTTAGCAGGTTTTTTCCTGCTTAACGCCATTATTACACCAATGTTCGCTACCTACACCAACCTGGTGAACATCCTTTACCACTCCGCCATCATGAGCATGCTCGTGCTGGGTGAGGGGCTGATCATGGTCATTGGCCAACTTGACCTGTCTATCGAATCCACCCTGGTTTTTGCTCCGGGCGTGGCCATGCTGCTGGCTACCCGCTGGCTGCCCTTCCCCCTGGACCCTGTAACCGCAATTATTTTAACCCTTGTTATCGGAGCTCTGATTGGCTTATTCAACGGAATATGTATTGCTAAAATAGAAGTCAATCCATTTCTTCAGACCCTTTCCATGATGATTATCCTGAGGGGTCTGGCGCTGTTCCTGATCCCGCTCTCTATCTTCCCGCTGTCCAAGGTATACTCATATGCCGGCCAGGCCAGGATGATCGGAAACATCCCGGTGGCCATCCCCATAGTGCTTATAATTTTCCTTATCTTTCATTTTGTCATGCAGTACACGTCCTTCGGCCGGCATTTTATGGCCACCGGCGGCAACGCAAAGGCCAGTTATATTTCCGGGATCAACACCAAAAGGATGTTGATTTACGCGTTTGTAATAGCAGGTTTCCTGGCCGCGGTTGCCGGCCTTTTAGCGGCTGGACGGCAGAATTCGGTTTCGAATTCAATGGGCGAAGGCATGGTACTGCTTGCTTTTGCAGGTGCTATCTTAGGCGGGGCAAGCCTGGAAGGGGGCAAGGGCACACCGCTGGGCATGCTTGGCGGGGCGCTGCTGCTGGGTATGTTCTCAAATTCACTGAACCTGCTGGGCGTAGGTGTGACACTGGTTTACGCCACCCAGGGAGCGCTCATTTTCGTGGCTATAGTCCTGGACCGCGTGCGCATTAAAGTGCGGAATCACCTGCTGCACCAGGAGCAGGTTAGAAAACTAATGATCCGGGAACAAGGAGATTAATGTTGCAGCAAATAATTCTGGGAGGTGATGACCAGCAAGGGGTAAGGTAATAAAGCATTAATGGTTAAAAAGTATAATAGGAGGTTTTGTGATGCGTTTCAAATGGTTGAAGATCCTGCTGGTTACTCTGATTGCAACTGCCCTGCTGGCCGGCTGCGCCACCCAAAAAGCCCCCGAACAGCAGCAGCAAAAACAGCTCAATTTCGGTATGGTGATCAAAGAGCCGGGCGCACCATTTGTGCAGGCTTTTGTAAAGGGCGCCGAGGGCAAAGCCCAGGAGTTGGGCGTCAAGGTTGATATTAAAGACGGCCAGGCGGACTCCATGAAGATTATGGAAATAATGGACACTTTCATCACCCAGAAGGTTGACGGTTTTATCATGGCCGGCGCGGTGGACCTGAAAGCTATCGTCCCGGGCATCAAAAAATTAAACGAAGCCGGTATCCCGGTCATAGCGCTTGACACCTCACCGGAAGGCGGCAAGGTCGATTATTTCATTTCCTTTGATATCGAGCAGTCCAGCAAAAAGGCTGGCGAAGCCTTCGTCCAGGGGATCAAGGACCGCAACGGCGGCGTGGTTCCCAGCGGCGTTGTAATTGAAATAACCGGGGCCTTGGAAGACATGTTCACCCAGTCCTGCTCCAAAGGCCTGCACGCTGTAACCGACCAGTACCCGCAGCTCAAGGTTGTCCAGGGCGAGGGGAACTGGAACGACGTCGACTCCCATGAAAGGACCAGTGACCTGCTGACCCGTTACGGCAAGGAAGTCCTTGGTGTCTACGTCCAAACACCTGACATCATGGGGCCGGGCGCGGTCTCCGCCATTGAGGCGGCGGGCCTGAACCCGAAAGATTACGGGATTTGCGGGATCTGCATCGGACCGGAAGGTCTTGAGCTGATTAACCAGGGTAAAGCCCTGGCTATCGTAGAACAGCCCGCCTTTGACTCAGCTCAAATGGCTGTCCAGTACCTTTACGACATCAAGAAGGGCAATCCGACCCCCAAAATTGGCGATACAGTAACTAAAGACGGCGCTCTCTGGTCTCCGGCCAAGGTTGTAAAAAACCCGTGGGCTGAGGAAGGCGCCTTCATTATCCTGCAGGGCCCGCTGGTACCTACGGATGTCAAGGCTGACGACCAGCGCCTGTGGGAAAATAAGCTGAGCAGTTTGTGGAAAAAATAATAATGCTGCACTTTAAATAAATTAAACTGGTTTAGCCGGGTGCACTTGAAGCCCCCCGGAAAAGCATCCGTGGGGGCTTTCCTGTCCTGTTATTTAAGATAATCAAAAGGGGAACGAAGAAATGTACATTCAGGTATACAAGCTTAACGGAATATCGGCCGGAGACTACGACAGGATTTTGAAAAGAAGTGAAACTGAAACTGAGTCGATAATGGCCGATGTCGAAAAAGTAATTTCAGACATCAAGGTGCACGGGGACAAGGCACTGGTGGAGTATACCAAAAAATTTGAAGACGTGACCATATACGAGGATAAGATCAGGGTATCCAGGGAAGAGATTGATGAAGCATACCGGAAAGTGGACAGTGAAACCATTGAGGCAATCAGGACCCTGGCTGGTAATGTCAAGCGTTTTCACGCCGCGCAGATGCCCAACAAGATGTGGTCCACAGAGGTTTCCCCCGGCCTGGTGGCAGGCCAGGTAATAATACCGCTGGATAAAGTCGGCTGTTATGTGCCTGGCGGCAGGGGATGGTTTCCCTCCGCGGTAATGATGTCAGTCCTGCCGGCCAAGGTGGCAGGGGTGCCCAACGTTTACGTGTGTACCCCCCCGGCGCCTGACGGCGCCATACCCCCCGGTACTCTTATCGCCTGTGATGTATGCGGCGCGGATGAGGTGTTCAGGGTGGGCGGCAGCCAGGCGGTGGCAGCCATGGCCCACGGCACCCAGACCATACCGAAAGTCGATAAGATCGTCGGGCCGGGCAGCAAGTGGGTGCTGGCCGCCTTCAAACTGCTTTACGGACAGGTGGAAATTGGGACCCTGGCCGGGCCGGGCGAGGGTATAATCCTGGCTGACGAAACAGCCAACCCGGAATTTGCCGCCGCGGATATCTGCATCCAGGCGGAGCACGGGCTGGATTCGGCGGGTGTGCTGGTTACCCATGTGCCTGAACTCGCATATGCAGTGCAGCAGAAAATCGGCCGCCACATCGAGCGCCTGAACGACTACAGGAAAAATTTTGTCACTGAGTCGCTTAAAAAGTACGGCGCTATAATTCTCACGGATTCACTTGAGGAATCCATCGCCTTTGTCAATGAATATGCCGGGGAGCACCTGGAGATCATGACCGCGGAGCCGCTGCAGGACATGCAAAAAATTAAGAACGCGGGCGGTATCTACCTGGGCCATTATACCCCGCTTTCCACGGGCTGCTTCGGCTCGGGCCCGAACCATGTCCTGCCCACCGGCCGCAAGGCGACAGTGGCTGGCGGCCTGAAGACAGCCGATTTTTATAAGGCGGTAACGTTTGAATATTTCTCGCGGGACGGGCTGGCCAACCTGAAGGACGCCATGGTCAAGCTTGCCGAATACGAGGGGTTCCCCGCCCACGGCAATGCTATATCAGAACGGTTCGCAAAATAATAGAATCGGGGACTAACACACCGCCTATGTTATGCAACAAATTACCGCTTTCCGGAGGTGACTTCTTTTGCTTGCAGCCCGCTATTACGGGATCGGGCAGGTGCGTGTTGAAGACATACCGGCGCCGGTGTGCGGTCCGGGGCAGGCCCTAATCAGGGTTGCCTATGCCGGCATCTGCGGGTCCGACCTGCATATATTCAGAAAAGGCATGTTTGTTACCTCCATCCCCGAAACCATGGGGCATGAGTTTTCCGGCGTGGTGGAGCAGGTCGGCGAGGGTGTAACCGAAGTGAGCCCCGGCGACCATGTCGTGGGCGACCCGCGTGTTTCCTGCGGTTCCTGCCGGTGGTGCGGGGAGGGGTCTTATAACCTGTGCCCTGGCCTGGGATTTATCGGTGAGGTTATGCCGGGCTGCTTTGCCGAATATCTTGTTTTAGACGCAAAAAAACTTTTAAAGATACCTGACACGGTGGATCTGCGCCGGGCAGCCATGGTGGAACCCCTGGCGGTAGCGCTGCATATTGCCGGCCGGGGGCGTTTTTCAGAGGCGGAACACCTTGGCGTCGTTGGCGCCGGCCCCATCGGCCTGCTTACTGTTATCGCGGCCAAGGCCATGTCGGTGAAACGGGTAACCGTGACAGACATATCGCCGGACAGGCTTGCACTGGCCGGCAAGCTGGGAGCAACAGCTTTGCAGGCATTTCCGGCAGAACAGGACGACCAGCCTAATGTGGTGGTCGAGGCGGTGGGGCTGGAGGCAGCCCTGGCCGGCGCGCTCGGGTGGCTCAGGCCGCGGGGCAGGCTGGTTATGGCCGGTTTATACGAGGAAAAGACATTAATAGATCCCAATGATATTGTTGTTAAGGAACTTGAATTGGCAGGAGTGGACGCTTATGAAACGGATGACCTGCGAAAGGCGGTTGAACTCCTGGCTGAAGGAGCGTTGGACGTCGATTGCGCGATAACCCACGTGCTGCCGTTGAAATCCGCAGCCTCCGCATTTGACCTGCTTACTTCCGCAGACAAAAAGGCGTGCAAAATTTTACTTGCCCCCTAGCAGAAAGGTGATAGAAAAATGTGCCGGGATGACATAAGTATTTTCAGAAATGGCCTGGCTGAACTGACCCCGTATATTCCGGGCAAGCCGGTGGAAGAACTCAGGCGTGAACTTGGCCTGAAAGGGCGAATCGTCAGGTTGGCCTCCAATGAAAACCCAATAGGTCCTTCACCGAAAGCCGTGGCGAGAATGAAAAAAACCCTGGATGAGATAAACCTGTATCCGGACGGCGGGTGCTATGAGCTGAGAGAGGCTCTTGCCGCGAAACATTCACTCTCGCCCGGCCATTTTATATTCGGCAACGGCGTGGATAATTTAATCCCGCTGGTGGTGAACACATTTGTCAACAGCGGGGACGAGGTGATCATACCTACTCCCAGCTTTGCAGCTTACCGCACCAGTACTATAGTGGCCGGTGGCATACCGGTGGAGGTGCCGCTGAAAAATTTCTGTATCGACATGGAGAGTATTTATAAGGCTGTCGGTCCTAAAACAAAAATGATATTTATCTGTAACCCCAACAACCCCACCGGGACTATCGTGTACGAGGAGGAACTGAACAGGCTGTTGGGCTCTTTGCCGCCGGGTGTCCTGGTGGTGATGGACGAGGCTTATTACGAGTACGCGGAAGACGTCCGCTATCCGGACAGTTTGCTATACCTCAGAGAAAATGGAAACGTAATCGTTTTTCGGACTTTTTCAAAAATATTTGGTTTGGCCGGGCTGAGGCTGGGTTACGGTATGGCCAGGCCGGACTACGTCAGCCAGATGGAAAAAATCAGAGAGCCCTTTGCCGCCAACCGGGTTGTACAGGCCGGCGCCCTGGAGGCTCTGGCGGACCGTGAATATATACGCCAGGTCAAAGACGTCCATATGATGGGTAAACAGGTTATCTGCGATGGATTGACGAGCCTCGGCATATTTTTTATTCCCACTGAAGCCAATTTTATATTCGCGGATTTGGTTGTGGACATGAAATACCTTTTCCCCGAACTGTTAAAAAGAGGAGTAATTATCCGGCCTGGAAGTTTCTGGGGACATCCTACCTTTGCCCGGATTACCATAGGCACTCCTGACGAGAACAATTTTTTCCTGGAACAGCTCGCAGACGCCTTGAAGCTCTTTAAGCAGCTATAACATCCTGCTGGTGATAAAAGGGGGTAAAACATGACAGGATCTGTGCGCGCGCCAAGAGGCAGCAAGCTCAGCTGCAGGGGCTGGGTCCAGGAGGCTGCCATGCGCATGCTGATGAACAACCTTGACCCGGAAGTGGCTGAAAATCCCGAGGAACTGGTTGTATACGGCGGGGCTGGCAAAGCCGCGCGGAACCGGGAGGCTTTTGAAGCTATTGTGCAAGCCTTAAAGAGCCTGGCAGACGATGAGACCCTGCTGGTGCAGTCCGGGAAGCCGGTCGGAGTGTTTAAAACCCATGCCATGTCTCCCAGGGTGCTGATTGCAAATTCCAACCTGGTCCCCGCCTGGGCCAACTGGGATCACTTCTGGGAGCTCGAAAAAAAAGGCCTGATCATGTACGGTCAAATGACCGCCGGCAGCTGGATCTATATCGGCACCCAGGGGATCCTGCAGGGCACTTATGAAACATTTGCCGAACTGGCCAGACAGCATTTTGAAAATGACCTGAAGGGTAAGTTTGTGCTCACCGCCGGTATGGGCGGCATGAGCGGCGCCCAGCCTCTGGCGGTAACCATGGCGGGGGGCGTTTGCCTGGACGTTGAGGTCGACCGCTTAAGGATCGAGCGGCGTATCCGCCAGCGATACTGCGACCTGATTACAGACGACCTTGATGAAGCGCTTGCCATGGTCTGCGAATATACAGCTGCCGGGGAAGCCAAATCAATCGGACTGGTGGGCAACGC
Source organism: Pelotomaculum propionicicum (assembly GCF_048984525.1). Lineage (GTDB taxonomy): Bacteria > Bacillota > Desulfotomaculia > Desulfotomaculales > Pelotomaculaceae > Syntrophopropionicum > Syntrophopropionicum propionicicum_A. The sequence continues at coordinate 86,833 of NZ_JBMGJC010000006.1, read as the reverse complement.
GGCCGATATCCACCCGGAATTGTGCCGCCGGGGGGTAATACCTGACGTGGTAACTGACCAGACCTCCGCGCACGATCCGGTAAACGGCTACGTGCCCCGCGGGTTGAGCCTGGCAGAGGCGCTGGCGCTGCGCGCCCGCGACCCGGCCGCCTATAAAAAAATGGCCCTGGAGTCTATCGCTGTCCAGGTAACCGCGATGCTGGACATGCAAAAAAGAGGAGCGGTTGTTTTTGACTATGGCAACAACATCCGCGCCCAGGCCAGCGGCCAGGGAGTCAGGGGCGCCTTTGACTTCCCAGGTTTTGTGCCGGCATATATCCGGCCCCTGTTTTGTGAAGGCAAGGGTCCCTTTCGCTGGGCCGCGCTTTCCGGTGACCCCTCTGATATATATAAAACGGACGATGTGGTGATACGTGAATTTTCATACAACCAGTCGCTGGTTAACTGGATTAAAATGGCCCGGGAGAAAGTTGCCTTCCAGGGCCTGCCCGCCCGCATCTGCTGGTTGGGATATGGCGAGAGGGCCCGTTTCGGCCTTATTATCAACGATATGGTGGCCAGCGGTGAACTAAAGGCTCCTATTGTAATTGGCCGGGACCACCTGGACTGCGGTTCGGTGGCCTCTCCCTACCGTGAAACAGAAGCGATGAAGGACGGAAGCGACGCCGTTTCAGACTGGCCTGTTTTAAACGCTCTTGTCAATACAGCCGCGGGGGCAAGCTGGGTATCGTTTCACCACGGCGGCGGTGTGGGCATAGGATACTCCCAGCACGCGGGCATGGTGGTGGTGGCCGACGGCACGCCTGAGGCGGCGGAAAGACTGCAGCGCGTGCTTACCTCCGACCCCGGCATGGGTATTATCCGGCATGCCGACGCGGGCTATGAGAAGGCCATAGAGGTGGCCAGGCAGAGCGGTGTCAATATCCCGATGTTAAAATAAAATGAGGTGTTTTGTCGGATGGCAGCAGGGGACAGGGCCGACCTGGTACTGGTCAATGCCGGCCAGCTGGTTACCGTGGCCGGGTCTTCCGGCGCTCCCAAGCGGGGAGACGACCTGGCGTCAATCGGCGTCATAGAGGACGGGGCGGTGGCCGTCAGGGGCGGCCGTATCACGGCTGTGGGCACTACCAGGGAGGTACTGGAGCGGGTAGAAACAGGTCCGTCCACAAAAATATTGGACGCCGCAGGGCTGGTCGTCCTGCCCGGCCTGGTGGACCCCCATACGCACCTGGTCTTTGCCGGTTCCAGGGAAGATGAGTTTGTGCTGAAAATCCAGGGGGCCTCTTACCTTGAAATATTAAAGGACGGCGGCGGCATCCTGTCAACAGTGCGGGCTGTCCGGTCCGCCTCAAAAGAGCGGCTTTACCATTCCGCCCGGAAAAACCTGGACGTGATGCTGTGCCAGGGGACTACCACCGCGGAAGTCAAAAGCGGCTATGGCCTGACCACCGCCGACGAGTTAAAAATGCTGGAGGTTATTGATGATCTCAACCGCTCGCACCCGGTTGACCTGGCGCCGACCTTCCTGGGAGCGCATGCTGTCCCCCTGGAATATAAGGACAATTTAGAAGGTTACCTGTCGCTGATTATGGACGAAATGCTTCCAGCCGCGGCCGGGCGTGGCCTGGCGGAATTCTGCGACGTGTTCTGCGAGGAAGGCGTGTTTTCAGTCGGGCAGTCGCGGCAAATCCTGCAGGCTGCTATAGAGCTCGGCCTTAAGCCGAAAATCCACGCCGATGAAATCGTTTCACTGGGAGGCGCTGAGCTGGCGGCGGCAGTCGGGGCGGTTTCAGCGGACCACCTGATGGCTGTATCAGACGAGGGCGTAAGGGTGCTGGCCCGGAGCGGCACTGTGGCAGTCCTGCTGCCGGCCACCACGTTTTGTTTAATGAGCGGGCGGTACGCTCCGGCCAGGAAGATGATAGGGGAGGGTGTGGCCGTGGCCCTGGCCAGCGACTTCAACCCGGGCAGCTGCCCGGTCAATTCGCTCCAGGTAGTAATGGGCATTGCCTGCCGGCAGCTGAAGATGACACCGGCCGAGGTGATATCGGCAGCCACCATAAACGCCGCCCACGCTATCGGCAGGGGCCATTACATCGGCAGTATAGAGGCGGGCAAAAAGGCAGACCTGGTGGTATTTGACGCTCCTTCATACAATTACCTGCCCTACTGCTTCGGGACGAACCTGGTTAAAACTGTTGTCAAAAATGGGGAAATCGTCGTAGGAGGTCAAATGTGAAGAAACTGGTGGAATGCGTACCAAACTTCAGCGAAGGGCGGCGGCCGGAAGTAATAGCGGAAATCCTGGGAGCGATCAGGGAAACGGTCGGGGTCCAAATCCTGGACTGTTCTTCCGACGCCAGCCATAACCGCTCCGTGATTACCTTTTTAGGCGGTCCGGATGAGGTTAAAAGGGCAGCGTTCCAGGCTGCCGCCAGGGCTAAAGATTTGATAGACCTTACCGCCCACCGGGGTGAACACCCGCGCATGGGGGCGGTTGACGTGATTCCATTTGTGCCCGTTGAGGGGATAAGCATGGAGGAGTGTGTTGAACTGGCCCGGCAGCTGGGTTCTGAGATCGCCGCAAAGCTGGATATCCCCGTATATCTCTACGAGGCGGCCGCCACCCGGCCGGAGAGAAAAAACCTGGCTGATGTGCGCAGGGGTGAATTTGAAGGGCTCAGGGAAACCATCGGATTGGAGGAGAAAATGCCGGATTTTGGCCCCGCCAGGGTGCATCCCACCGCCGGCGCGGTAGCCGTGGGAGCCCGCCCGCCGCTGATAGCCTATAATGTCAACCTGGCCACATCCGACCTCGGTATCGCTAAAAAGATCGCCAAATCAATCCGGGGCTCAAGCGGCGGCTACCCCAGCATAAAAGCCCTGGGCGTGATACTGGACGATCGAAATATCGCCCAGGTATCCATCAATGTCTGCAACTTTCGCGAGGTGTCCCTGCCGCGGGTCTTTGAGACGGTAAAGCGCGAGGCGGAACGCTGCGGTGTGAACGTAACCGGCAGTGAAATTGTGGGACTGGTGCCGCAGGAAGCCCTGGTCGACGCCGCGGAGTATTACCTGCGGCTAGAAAATTTTAACAAAGACCAGGTTCTTGAAAACAGGCTGAAATAATCAGGGTTCAAACATATATCACATGATTTACAAGATTAATAGGATTTACAAGATTAAAACAATATAGTTTAAAGCATATAAAAGTTTTTACTTTGAGTTATATTACTGTGTAATTATTTAAAACTCATTTCCATGGAGACCAGGATTAAGGATTTACGATAATGATATATTTCATAAAATAAATAATATCTTTCTTGAGTTTAATAAAATCCTGTTAATCTATTCTAATCTTGTTAATCCTGTGAAATTATTTAAGAACAGGGTAGCAGATGCCGCCCATGGGAGAGCTCAGGACGGAGCCCTGCGGCTTCAGGCCTTCAGCCCTTTTCATTAATTTTCGCATATCGCTGAAGAGTTCGAAATAACCAAGCCTTTCACCGGTGTCGGGCGGCAGGTCAGGAGCGTAGACGAGCACCCGGTGGCGCCTTGCTATCTCACAGAGAAACTGCTGCATATATTTTTCATCCAGGTCCATGGGCGCGCCCGTGGATTTTTCGCGTTCCGCCACAAAGTCTTCCGTCCCCAGCCGGCCGGCGAGCAGCCTGGTTTCATCCAGGGAAAGGTACTTCTCCGGTACGGCCATGTCGCCTATGCCGTGCCTGCACCTCAGGAAAGCCACCAGCAGCGCGTCGCTGCGGGCCGCCGCCAGGGCGTTGGCCAGGCACTTGGTGCCCTGGCGCAGGTCGGTGTCCATGGGGTGGGAGTTGATCAGGAGGATGTCGGCTTTGTCGGAAACCGGTGAACCGTAGATTGCTGCCGCCAGTGCGCAGCCCTCCCTGAAGGCCTCACCCGGGTGGCCGCAGAAAACCCCCGCGGCAGTACCGTCAGGATTTAAAACGGTATTAACAATAAAATAATCCGTAGACAGGAGTTTTGCCGCTTCCTCGATATCTCTGCGGGTGAGGCACTCGCCGGAGCCTTTCCCGGCACAGTCAAAGCGGCGGCTGGCCTCAACCCGCAGGTGGGTGGAGGCGATGGTCGCCAGCCCGGCGCAGCCAGGCACTATATTTTTAAGACCGCCCCCAAATCCCGCCAGCAGGTGCGGCTCAATGGTGCCTATCATTACTGCCAGATCTGCTTCGCAAAGGTGTTTGTTAAGGATAACCCTGGTGCCTCCGGATGACGTCCCTACCTCTTTCAGCATACTACTGTCACGGCAGTCGTGGTTGACTACAAGGCAGCCGCCCATATCAATATTGCCCAGACGCATGTTTGTTTCAGCCGGTGTCATGGGCCGGTGGGTCCCGAGAGATATTACGACACTGATATTTTCATTCCGTGCCCCGGCGCGCTGGAGCTCAGCCAGGACAGGCGGGAATATCTGCGCTGCCGGGGTGGGCCTGCTGAGGTCGTCGACCACCACGGCAATCCGCTTGGAGGAAAGGTCCATGTTTTCAAAAGGACTGTGCCGGACAGGGTTTTTCAAGGCTTTTAGCAGGGCAGCCTGCAGATCCGGGATCGCCGGAACGGCGGTGGGGGTAATGGATCCCTTGTAGACCCAGCCCGGAAGCAGCTGAATATTTAACGTTTGCTCCTTACCCCACGGCAGTCTAACTATGGACATTAAGCAATCCCTCCTTTTAAACCTTGTCGCAGTCTCCGTTATAAAGCTTTGTGATTTCCATAGAAATGCAGCATTTTTATGGGCTGTGTTAATATTTTATACTATCCCGGGGTTGTTTTACATTTTTTCTGTAAAAAATTGTACATTTCTGATCCCAGTTCATCACACCGGATGACTGTTAGTTAAAAAAGTCCACGGTATTGTTAGTCAAGACCGTGGAAATTGGAAGGGCCTTGCCTGTACTGGCAAGACCCTTCTCCCATGCTTATTAGAGCATCTTAATAGTTATGGTGATGGTAATTACCATATTTATTACTTTGTCTTTAGCCGCATCCAGACTGAGTGATACATTGCCGCCATCCGTGGAAACTGATGGCTGGTTACCGGCGCCGGATCCGTTCTGCTGATTTCCCTGGCTTGAGTTGTTGTCAGAACCTTGCTGTTGTCCGTTCTGGTTGCCGGTTTGGTTGTCCTGCGGCTCGCTTTGGTCGTTGTCCTGGTCGTTTTGTTGGTCCGGGTTTGCAGGTTGCTGTCCTGCAGTCTTAAATGTGATGGTCACACCATTTCCACCGGTGGTATCTCCGAGGGTGGAGTTTCCGTTTTTAGCTTTTAGGGCTGGGGAAACCTTTAAATAATAAGTGGTGCCCGGGTCAAGGGCGCTTACCGTTTCAATGTAGACGTTCTGCTTTTCATTGGTATCGACGGTGTCGTCAATCCTGGTAACGTTTATGGCAACGTTCTGGTTATCCTCGGAAACCAGGCTGAAACAGCCTTTATTGTTATCCCATACAACGCTGTTGACAATATTCTTGTCGAATACGAGTTTCAGCTTAGGCTGCACAGGAATATCGGTCGCGTTGGCAATGTTTCCGCCATCAACAAGGGTAGCGGACATAAAGTTTAGAGGTTTTTGCCCGGCCATGCTGTCGTCGCTGTTTTCTGCAAAGGCGGCAGGAGCGCTGAGCAGGATCAGGAACAAGGATAGTATTACAGCAACAATTAAACGTGTCTTGTTTTTTCGCATGTTAATTTTGCATCTCCTTTTTATAACCGCTTATTTTTATCGGCCTCTCCCAGGCCAGGCCGGCCCGGGAGAGGCTTTTTAACTGTTACAGCTGAACGGTACTGAAAGAAAAAACGTGGTTTCCAGTAAAGTAACGGTTGCTTATGTCCATTATAGAGTAGGTTGGTATTGATACCTTGTATTTAGTCCCCGCTTTCAGGCCGTACAGCGGCTTAACGCAAAGTGCCGGACCTGCTGCTGATTTACTGATGGCAATAACTCTGCCGTACTGGTCGGTCATCTTGATCATATTAAAGTACGGCCCTGGTTTAATGCTGGTGTTGAAAGTAACAACAATGGTTTTACTTAACGTAATGTTGTAAGAGCCGTTGGCCGGGTCCGTGTTTACCACGACAGGCGGCTGAGAAGTCTGGGAAGAAACAGTCTTGACATTCGCACTGGGCCCGCTGGATGACCAGTTGCCCGCCGCGTCTCCCGCCTCGACCTTGAAGGCGTAGCTGGTGCCGGCGGTCAGGCCGGTAACGTTGTACGAAGTGCCTGTCACCGAGCCGATCAGGCTGCCGTTCTGGTAGAGTCTGTAGCCTTTAACAGCCACATTATCGCTGGCTTTATTCCAGCTTAACAATACACCTGTTTGAGTTGCATAGCTTGCTCTAAGGTAACTTCCATACGGCCAGGCCGGCGCGGTTTTGTCTCCAACTGTGCCCCCTTCGCCGGAAGTGGTAACACTCGCGCTGGGCCCGCTGGATGACCAGTTGCCCGCCGCGTCTCCCGCCTCGACCTTAAAGGTATAGCTGGCGCCGGCGGTCAGGCCGGTAACATTGTACGAAGTGCCTGTCACTGAGCCGATCAGGCTGCCGTTTCTGTAGACCCGGTAGCCGGTGACCGCCTTGTTGTCGGTGGCGGCGGTCCAGTTCAGGGTGAGGCTGTTCTGGGTGACGCCGGAAGCGGTCAGGCTGCTGCCAGACGGCCAGGCCGGCGCAGTTTTGTCTCCAACCGTACCTCCTCCGCCGTAAGTGGTAACACTTGTGCTGGGCCCGCTGGTTGACCAGTTGCCCGCCGCGTCGCCCGCCTCGACTTTGAAGGTATAGCTGGTGCCGGCGGTCAGGCCGGCGGCACTGAACCAGGTGCCACTGGTGCTGCCGACGAGAACGCCGTCCCTGTAGATCCTGTAACTTTTAACAGCCACATTATCGCTGGCTTTATTCCAGCTTAATATTACTCCTGTTTGGTAAATATAGCTGGCTTTAAGATTGCTTCCAAGCGGCCAGGACGGAGCAATTGTGTCTCCGACCGTACCCCCTCCGCCGGAAGTGCTAACACTCACGCTGGGCCCGCTGGATGACCAGTTGCCCGCCGCGTCGCCCGCTTCGACCTTGAAGGTGTAGCTGGTGCCGGCGGTCAGGCCGGTAACGTTGTACGAAGTCGAGGCAGCAGTGCCTAAAAGGCTGCCGTTTCTGTAGACCCGGTAGCCGGTGACCGCCTTGTTGTCATTGGCGGCGGTCCAGTTCAGATTAAGGCTGTTTTGGGTGACGCCGGAGGCGGTCAGGCTGCTGCCCGCCGGCCAGGTGGGCGCCGAGGTGTCGGCTGCTTCACTGGTGGTCACAGTAGCTGACGGCCCGCTGGATGACCAGTTGCCCGCCGCGTCGCCAGCCTCGACCTTGAAGGTGTAGCTGGTGCCGGCGGTCAGTCCGGTAACGTTGTACGAAGTGCCTGTAACAGTAGTTAAAAGGCTGCCGTTTCTGTAGACCCGGTAGCCGGTAACCGCCTTGTTGTCGGTGGCGGCGGTCCAGTTCAGAGTAAGGCTGTTCTGGGTGACGCCGGAGGCGGTCAGGCTGCTGCCAGCCGGCCAGGTGGGCGCCGAAGTGTCGGCCGCTTCACTGGTGGTCACATTGGCTGACGGCCCGCTGGATGACCAGTTGCCCGCCGCGTCGCCCGCCTCGACCTTGAAGGTGTAGCTGGTGCCGGCGGCCAGGCCGGTAACGTTGTACGAAGTGCCTGTCACTGAGCCGATCAGGCTGCCGTTTCTGTAGACCCGGTAGCCGGTGACCGCCTTGTTGTCGGTGGCGGCGGTCCAGTTCAGAGTAAGGCTGTTCTGGGTGACGCCGGAGGCGGTCAGGCTGCTGCCAGCCGGCCAGGTGGGCGCCGAGGTGTCGGCCGCTTCACTGGTGGTCACATTGGCTGACGGCCCGCTGGATGACCAGTTGCCCGCCGCGTCGCCAGCTTCGACCTTGAAGGTGTAGCTGGTGCCGGCGGCCAGGTCGGTAACGTTGTACGAAGTGCCTGTAACAGTAGTTAAAAGGCTGCCGTTTCTGTAGACCCGGTAACCGGTGACCGCCTTGTTGTCGGTGGCGGCGGTCCAGTTCAGGGTGAGGCTGTTCTGGGTGACGCCGGAGGCGGTCAGGCTGCTGCCAGCCGGCCAGGTGGGCGCCGAGGTGTCGGCCGCTTCACTGGTGGTCACATTGGCTGACGGCCCGCTGGATGACCAGTTGCCCGCCGCGTCGCCCGCTTCGACCTTGAAGGTGTAGCTGGTGCCGGCGGTCAGTCCGGTAACGTTGTACGAAGTCGAGGTAGCAATGCCTAAAAGGCTGCCGTTTCTGTAGACCCGGTAGCCGGTGACCGCCTTGTTGTCGGTGGCGGCGGTCCAGTTCAGAGTAAGCCCGGTCTGGGTGACGCCGGAGGCGGTCAGGCTGCTGCCAGCCGGCCAGGTCGGCGCCGAGGTGTCAGCCGCTTCGCCTGCCGTGGTGAAATTCACCTCTAAGTTATATCCCAGCTCAACCCCGGTCTTGGCTTTGAAGCTGCTGCTTACAATAATCTTGTATGCTGTCCCGGGGGTAAGGTTATTAAGCGGGGATATAAAGAAATGATTTCTTTCGCTGAAATTCACCAAATCGGATATTCTAAATACATTTATGGGGACATTGGAACCGCTGCCGGTCTGCAGGGTGACACACTGCTGGTTGTTGCTCCAAATAGCATCATTGACCACGTTTTTATCAAATACAAGTTTGATAGTTGGGCTTAACGGCACATTATTGCTGTCCACCACAGACTCACCAGTGGTGGAAGTGTTGGTTTCATTGTTGATCGTGGTCAGGTAGGCGCCTGTGAAGCCAATAGGTTTGGCCCCGGGTTCGCCTTCATCAGCGGCATTTGCCGGCAGGTAGTTTAAACCGGCGGCAGACAGGAACATCGCCAGCATTAAAACAATGGCGATAACTTTGGTCTTTTTTTGTAACATAGTGCCCTCCAGATCAAGTTTAGAGAAATAAACATGCCCAAAAAAATAAGAGCTTGTCCCATTCTGAAAAAGGACAAGTTCCATATAACTAATCTATTAGGACTTTTCCTTTCCAAAATGGGAGGCGCATTTGTTTCCATAGTGCGCCCGGCGGCCAAAAAACCGTAGCTGCTGCCTTAGGTCAGATGGCTCGGAAAGCTAATATGTTTTTGGTTGTTGGTATCCGATAAAAACACTGGAACTATTTAGTTTTTTCATCAACTCTGCATCGTAATTTAAAAAGCCCCCCTTCTTTAAGAACTTGGATTCATTTAACAAAAATGCACTTCAAATCAGAGAACTGTTATTCTGCTTAAAAACTCCAAAAACCTTTATGTAAATTATGACAATGCGTCAATACCTATTGAAAATCGTAAATATGAACTATGGTAGCTAATAGTTGAATATACCTCGAATAATTGGCAAACTCAAGTTCATTTTTGATAAATAAACCATTATTATATGTAATAATTACCAAGCCCCATGCAAACAACTCTGAACGCGAATAGGCTCCATTATTCGCGGAGCCTATTTTGTCTTGCTAACTTATAAAGTGCAATACCCTTTGTCTTACATATAGCGCTTGTCTTACCTGTGCGCTATGCTTGTTGCAGGTTCATTAGCCTTTTCAGTAAAAGTTATGGCGGGGAAGTTAACAGTGTTCAGAGGAGGCCGTCCTTCCAGCACCTGCAGGACATTTGCGACCGCTGTAGTCCTCAGGCGCTTCAGCGACTGCTCGCTGTAATAGGCTGCATGAGGGGTAATGATTGTTTTCCCGCTTTTAACAAGGTAATTATCCGGAGCAGGCGGCTCATGCTTCATCACGTCGAGGGCGGCTCCGGCAATAACCCCGCTTCTTAGCGCCTCGCTTAAAGCATTTTCATCTATCACGCTGCCCCGGCTGGTATTGATCAGGAAGGCAGTTCTTTTCATGCACGCCAGTTCCCGCGCTCCAATAAGGTGCTCGGTAGATGAACTTAAGGGAATGTGTATCGAAACGTAGTCTGAACTTGAAAGCAGGGTGTCAAGGTCCGCTTTCCTTACCCCGTGCAAGGCCATCTCGCTGGATTCTACGAATGGATCGTAGGATAGCACCCTGAGATCGAAGACAGACGCTTTGCGTGCCACAACCTGGGCGATGCGGCCGAAGCCGACCAGCCCTAGGGCCTGCCCCGCCAGGCACTGCACCCCGCTGTGGAGAGGCTGCCAGTATCCCTGGCGCACCTCGGTGTCAAAAGCGGTAATGCGTCGGGAAAGAGCCAGCAGCAGAGCCAAGGTATGGTCCGAAACCTCACCGGCGCAGTAGTCCGGTATCGTGCAGACCGGTATCCTCCGCATGGAGGCGGCCTCAAGCGGCACGTTGTCGTATCCTGCCCCAAGCACCGAGATGACCCTGCACCTGGCAAGCCCCATCACATGGTCGTCGCTAATCCGGAAAGAGACCTGCAGGATAACGGCGTCTGCCAGCTGCGCGTATACCGGGTAGTCTGTGACAAAAGTTTTTGTGGTTGAGTATACCGGCTTCATACCTGCATCGCGCAGCAGCTTATTTTCCAGATCATGATTTCCAAACTCGTCATCAAGGATCCATACCAGGGGGTGATTTTGTACAACATTAGCTGTCATTTCATGACTCTCCTTCAAGTAAAGTTATTTCTCCAGAAAAAACCAGTGAAAAAAAACGAAAAGAGGCTGTAAAAGGAAATATTCCTTTTACAGCCCCCTGAAAACTAATGACTTTGGGCTTAAAAATATTTAATTTTATTTATTATATGCGATAGGAGAATAATTTGGCAAGGACTTAAATATGGTTTATACCCAGGCCCATGACCTCATGTTCGTATCCCTTAATAGGGGCGCCTATGGTCCCGTACAGGGCAACTGCCAGCCACTCGCCGTCGGCCACGTCACCTGCCATACGCGGTCCCCGGACGATACTGAAAACGAGGCCGGCGCTTCTCAAAATGCTCCCCAGCGCTATCTGGCCGCGGCAGATCCCGTGAAACGCGTCCAGCACGCTGTGGTACAAGGCGTGTTCCTCGCGGTACTGATCCTGGATTAGCGTATTTCTTTTAGCGGCAGTTTCCACGGCGGCAAATATTTTTTCTGACTCTATAGATCCCACCCGTCCCCTGCATACCCGGTAGCCGTGCTTTTCAGCTTTTTGAAACAGGCGCTTTTCATCCTCGTGGGTATCAATAGAAACCAGTACCGCAATCCTGCCTATACTCGGGGGAACACTCATGTTCCAGGCCTCCCGTTTTTATCAGTTTTACTTCAAACAATACAATAGATCGGTTGAAAGTCCTGCTTTTAACATTAAATTTTATCTTTCTTTAAAATAAATAGAAAATTTTTACTAAATTGTATTATTTTATCTAGAAGGAATTTTGATTTTTATGTTGAAATTTGATTTATTAAATTTAATTCCATATGTTCTCCGAGCTTTGATAACCTTAGCAATTTGCATGGTTTCACGGCCGAAGGGTATGATGGGAAACTGTCATGCCTCCCAGTGTGGAAAGGAGGGCAAAGCTTTATCCGGTAGATAGGGCTTTGTCTTTTTTAATAACTTAATATTTTTCTCTCCGAGCCAAATTGCCTAAAGCTTTTTAAGCTATGGTTTTTGGCCGGCAGGGTGCATGGGGAAACTTATGTGCCTTCCATTGCGAAAAGGAGAGTTTGGATTTTTATGCCGGGCTTATTTCTTTCGCAATATAGCCCGGCATTCATTTTTTTGCGGAGGAGGTTTTAGTTAAAAATCAGACTGAATAGTACAAACTTGGGAGGAAGCTGTAATGAAAGAAAAAAACAAAATCTTAATTGCCATAGGGCTGGCTGCTTTAGTGATCTTGATGTTTACCGGCCAGTCCCTGGCGGCGCCGCCGGATATACAAAACCACTGGGCGCAGAAACAAATAAGTGATTGGGTGGATAAAGGATACATCAGCGGTTATCCTGACGGCAGTTTCAAGCCGGATAACACTATCACCAGGGCTGAATTTGTAACTATGGCCAACAGAGCTTTCGGAAAAAACGCCACCGTACCGGTTAGTTTTCCTGATGTCTCTTCTAAAGACTGGTTTGCGGCAGGGGTTGCCAAAGCAGTTGCTGCCGGCTATATATCAGGTTATGACGACGGCACTTTCAGGCCAAATGAAAATATTAAGCGCCAGGAAGCTGCAGTTATGATTACCAAACTATTAAACCTTGCTGTTTCAGCTGACGACCAAGTGCTGAACCAGTTTGCTGATTACGCTGACATACCGCAGTGGAGCAAGGGTTATATTGGAGCGGTAGTGGCCGCCGGTTATATGAGCGGGTATACTGACCAGACATATCAACCGGAGGGGCATATTACCCGGGCGGAGGCGGTTTCCACGCTGGACCGGGCACTTATGGCTTCTGTAGAAACAGTTACATATGACAGTATGGGTACATACGGTCCCGCGGACGGTGTGAAAACGATTGACGGCAGTGTAAATATCAGTGTCTCGGGTGTAACCTTACAAAACATTGTCATTACAGGCAACCTGTTTTTGGCGGAAAGCATCGGCGACGGCGATGTTACGCTAAAAAATGTAATAGTGCAGGGAAACACTGTTATCAAAGGCGGCGGCAACCGGAGTGTTACGCTCGAAAACTGTTCGCTGCCCAATATAACGGTTGGTAAAAATGGAGTAAGGATTGTCGCCTCCGGGAACACGTCTGTAAGTATTGTGCGGCTGGAATCAGGAGCCACGCTGGTAGAAGTGAGTTTAAGCGGCCCCGGGTTTGAAACGGTGACAGTTACGGAACTGGCGCCGGCTGACGCGGAGATAACTCTGGACGGTAATTTTGCTAATGTTAATGTATCCGCCGAAGCAGCTAGAATAAAGATCACTGGCGGCACGGTGACCAACATGGAAATAGCTGAAACAGCGCCGGGAGCGGTCATAGATATCGCGGCCGGCGCAAAAGTAAGCACTATGACATTGGATGCGGCGGTATCAGTAACAGGCCAGGGGACAATTGAAACTGCAAAAATCAATGTTTCAGGCTCTACTTTTGAGCAGGAACCGATTAATGTTGTTAAAGCAGAGGACGTTGATGTAACAACAGGTACAGGTGGCGGCGGAACACCAACTGGAACGATAACCATCAGCAATATCGATTCCACGAACACCCTGGGCAAGTTCAAGTTTGACACTGACACTGTAACGACCATTGACGCGCTTGAGGGGAAAATCATGGCTGACGGTGATGACGCGATTAATATTGCTAAAAGGAACAACGGCGAGGACGGAAAAGTTTGGAACGCTTTTATCGCGACCACCCCGTACGAATATGATATTGAATATGAGATAACCTGTGAATACCCATTCATAATTTCAGGTAATAACACTGTGATGTGGTCCGGTTCGAGTAGCGCGCCTGCCGCTACAAACGTCACGGCTGACGATGTGGACAACAACGGGGATGGTTCAGACCTGGAAGTCAGCTTTGACGGACCTAGAGGTCAAAACACAAGAATTGAATCTTACCGTGTGCTGGTAGTTAAATCTGCTGGCGCCTCATCCTTTACACTTTCTGATGCGAACGGCGTAACTGATTTTACGACAGTGGATAAAATCGAGGACGCTCCCAGCTATACTGTAGTGCTCGACGCAGACGCAAAAGACGTAGATGGGGACCCCATTACCGAGGACGTTTCTTACAAAGTTTTTGTCCTTTCTGTGGCTGACGGGGTTAACGCGACTGAAAACGCGCTGTCGGCAGCGTCCGCCTCGATAACTTTAAGCAGCGGTGGAGGCGGCGGTGGTGGCGGCGGAGGGACCGGCGACTTAAGTGACGCCGGCGCAGCGCTGGCGGTTGCGGGCAGCAAGACGGCAGGCGCGGCGTTTGACCTCAGCATCAGCGGGGCCAAAGACACAGACGGCGTTAACTTGGAAGGGAACGTTGCGGTAACCGTGACCAGCGACCTGGACGGCGAGGTGTACAGCGGCAGCGCGGCATTCACAGGCGGCGCGGCGACGGTAACCATCGCCGCCGGGGAAGTCATGACAGCGGGGACCAACACCCTGACCGTGGCCATTGCCGGGGTAACGCCGCAGCCGGAAGTAGAGGTTACAGTCGTGGCTGCGTCGAATATCAGCGCAGCCAACTCGACAGCACAGATAAGCCCGGCCCTGGCCGAGGGGGCGACGAGCACCATAACCGTGACCCTGAGAGACCAGTACAACAACCCAATGGTCAGTACGACCAAGAACCTGAAGATAGCTGTAACGATAACAGCAGCAGACGGTACAACAACCGAATCATATACTGTGGACGGGGATGTGCTGACCTCAACCCCGGCCCTGCCGCTGGACAGGGCGGGCGAGGCCACGGACGCGGACGGCAAGGTTTATTTTGACGTGACAGTGCCGGCGACAGTCGACGCTGGGGACGGAATAACGGTGCAGGTGACCCAGAACAACGGGACGGCAATTGGCAGCACTTTCAGCTACAGCGGCAGCGGTGGCGGCGGAGATCTGAGCGAAGCGAGCGCGGAGCTGGCGGTCGCGGGCAGCAAGACGGCGGGCGCGGCGTTTGACCTCAGCATCACTGGGGCCAAAGACACAGGCGGCGTAAACTTGGAGGGGAACGTTACTGTAACCGTGACCAGCGACCTGGACGGCGAGGTGTACAGCGGCAGCGCGGCATTCACAGGCGGCGCGGCTACGGTAACCATCGCCGCCGGGCAAGTCACGACAGCCGGGACCAACACCCTGACCGTGTCCATTGCCGGGGTAACGCCGCAGCCGGAAGTAGGGGTCACCGTCGTGGCTTTGTCGAATATCAGCTCGGCGAACTCGACCGCGCAGATAAGCCCGGCCCTGGGTGAGGGGACGACGAGCACCATAACCGTGACCTTAAGAGACCAGTACAACAACCCGATGGCCAGTACGACCAAGAACCTGAAGATAGCTGTAACGATAACAGCAGCAGACGGTACAACAACCGAATCATATACTGTGGACGGGGATGTGCTGACCTCAACCCCGGCCCTGCCGCTGGACAGGGCGGGCGAGGCCACGGACGCGGACGGCAAGGTTTATTTTGACGTGACAGTGCCGGCGACAGTCGACGCTGGGGACGGAATAACGGTGCAGGTGACCCAGAACAACGGGACGGCAATTGGCAGCACTTTCAGCTACAGCGGCAGCGGTGGCGGCGGAGATCTGAGCGAAGCGAGCGCGGAGCTGGCGGTCGCGGGCAGCAAGACGGCGGGCGCGGCGTTTGACCTCAGCATCACTGGGGCCAAAGACACAGGCGGCGTAAACTTGGAGGGGAACGTTACTGTAACCGTGACCAGCGACCTGGACGGCGAGGTGTACAGCGGCAGCGCGGCATTCACAGGCGGCGCGGCTACGGTAACCATCGCCGCCGGGCAAGTCACGACAGCCGGGACCAACACCCTGACCGTGTCCATTGCCGGGGTAACGCCGCAGCCGGAAGTAGGGGTCACCGTCGTGGCTTTGTCGAATATCAGCGCAGCCAACTCGACAGCGGAGATAAGCCCCGCCCTGGCCGAGGGGACGACGAGCACCATAACCGTGACCTTAAGAGACCAGTACAACAACCTGATGACCAACATTTCGAAAAACATGAAGATAGAAGTGACAGTTACAAACAGTGATGCAACGACGGCGGAATCTTACACAGTGGACGGGAGCACGGTGACGGTTACCGAAACGCTGACCAGAGGTGGCACAACCACTGACGCTGACGGTAAGTATTACTTTGATGTGGCTCTGCCGGCCGCCATCGACGCAGGCGACGGGATTTCCGTACAGGTTACCCAGAACGACCAGGCCAAGAAAATTGGCAGCCCTTTTTCTTTCACAGCCCCTTAAATTAAAAAGTATAGCGGAGGAGGGTAAAAAACATGTTTTACTGTAACAGAAGATTGAGCTTGACTTTTGTAATGATCGTTATTGTGATGCTAATGACTGCCCTGCCGGTTTTTGCCGGTAATGGCGACGGGTCGGGAGGGGGGCAGGGTGAACCTCTCAGGCTGGACTCGTCCAGCCCCTATAACGGGCAGACAGGCGTTTCGCTGCCGTTGTTAATCAGTATGACTTTCAATAAAAACGTGGTTAACATGACGGTGAGCGACAACAACCTGAGTTGTTTTTCGCTTTACGCGGCGGACGGCAGCAAGGTCCCGGTAGAGGTAATCATGGCTGACGACCAGATCGAGCCGGAGAAAAAAAGGGATGTAGCCCTGAGGCCGCTGCAGGAGCTTAAGCCTGGCGCCGCTTATACCGTTAAGGTGTCGTCGGCTCTTCAGGCCAAGAGTGGCGTTAATATGGGCAGTGACTTAACGATCACTTTTATCACGGCTAAAGACAATACGGCGCCTTCTGTTAATAATAATCCCACTCCGCAAAACCCGGGCAGTCCTCCTCCGGCCGGCACGGCAGATCCGCAGGCCGCGCAGGCAGGCCAGGGCGGCAATAATACTGGCGCGACTGACGGCGCCGTCTCCGCGGGCGGCAGTCCCGCTGTATCCACCGCTGGTAATACAGCGGGTTCCGGGGCGGAAAGCGCAGCTGGAGAAAGCGGCGGGCAGGGGGAGACCGTTAATTCTGAGCAGCCCGGAGGGGGCCAGGGATCCGGCGCGGCTGCATGGATATTAGCTATTGCCGCCCTGGTACTTATTGCGGCGGGTTATGTTATCTCCAGGAGAAAGAAATAGGTCTAAGGATTAAATTTAAAACCGCCGTATAGTTACACATATATATTATGCGGCGGGAAATCACTTTTGCGGGGGTGTACACTGTCAGAAAAAAAGCCATATACGCCATACTGTTTCTCAGCCCCCTTGTTTTTATATTTCTTTCCCTTTTTATCGGCAGGTACCATGTGCCGCTGCCGGCAATAATAGAAATACTGTGGAGCAAATTAACGTTGGGATACTGTAATTTACCGGACACCTACGTTTCCATTGTCTGGGACATCCGCCTGCCCCGCGCTATTTTAGGCGCCCTGGTGGGCGGCTGCCTGGCCATCAGCGGGGCTTCTTTTCAGGGGTTGTTCCGCAACCCGCTGGTGAGCTCCGGCATCCTGGGAGTCAGTTCCGGGGCTGGTTTTGGGGCTGCGCTGGCAATATTGATTTTCAGCACAACTTCATATATATATATATTCGCATTTTGTTTCGGCGGGCTGGCGGTATTAATGAGCTACATGATCGGGCGGGTATATAACACCACCCCGGCGATTATGCTGGTGCTGGGCGGGGTGATCGTATCCTCGGTCTTTTCAGCTTTAATTTCATTTGCCAAATATGTCGCGGACCCGTATGACCAGCTGCCGGCAATAGTTTTCTGGCTGATGGGAAGCCTGGCGTCAGCCCGCTTCCAGGATATTGCCGTGGCCGGTATCCCGATGGCTGTAGGCATAGCCGGCCTGTTTGCGATCAGGTGGCGGATAAACGTCCTTTCCATGGGAGACAAGGAAGCCCGCTCCCTCGGAATCAATACGGCACTGAGCAAAGGTATCGTTATATTCTGCGCCACCCTGGCCACCGCCGGGGCTGTATGCGTAAGCGGCATTATCGGTTGGGTGGGGCTGGTTATCCCGCACATCGGACGTATGCTGGTAGGCAACGACAACAGGGTGCTGATACCGGCGAGCCTTTCCCTCGGCGCGTGTTTTATGCTCCTGGTTGATAACATGGGAAGGGTGATCACCGGTTCGGAAATACCCCTGGGCATCCTGACAGCTATAGTGGGAGGACCTTTCTTTGTCTACCTGCTGAAAAAAACAAAAGGGGGCGGCTGGTAGATGCCATTAATTGAATTAAAGGACGCCTCCTTCGGCTATAACCATCAGGATATATTTAAAGACATAGGTTTTAAAATAGGAAAAGGTGAGATATTCTGTATTATCGGTCCCAACGGCTGCGGTAAAACTACTCTCCTGGACACGATCCTGGGAATATTGAAACTGAGGCGGGGCGATGTCCTGATTAACGGCAGCAGCATTCAGAAAATGCGGCCGCACGAAATTGCCAGGCAGATAGCTTATATACCCCAGGCCCACAACAAGACCTTTCCCTATACGGTACTGGATGTGGTCCTCATGGGGAGGGCTGCTTATACCGGGATCTTCTCTTCGCCTTCTGATGAAGACGTTGTTATTGCTGAAGAAGCTCTCGCACTGGTAGGCTTAACAAGGCTAAAAAGCCGGCCTTACACCCAGCTTAGCGGCGGGGAG
Source organism: Pelotomaculum propionicicum (assembly GCF_048984525.1). Taxonomy (GTDB): domain Bacteria; phylum Bacillota; class Desulfotomaculia; order Desulfotomaculales; family Pelotomaculaceae; genus Syntrophopropionicum; species Syntrophopropionicum propionicicum_A. The sequence goes on along the minus strand of NZ_JBMGJC010000006.1, from coordinate 68,593 downwards.
GGCCAGCTTGTCATGATCGCCAGGGCACTGGCCCAAAAAACACCCCTGATGATAATGGATGAGCCGACAGCCCACCTTGATTTTAAACACGAGCTTACCGTATTGGAAACGATTGTTCAACTGATTAATGATACTGACTTGTCCATCATTATGGCGACACATTTTCCCAACCATGCTTTTTATTTTGAAAACAACAATATTAAAACATCAGTTGCTTTGATGGACCAGAAAACTTTTTCCCAGGTCGGGCGCCCGGCTGACATTATATCTGAAGAAAATTTAATGTTATTGTACAATATCAACGCCAAAGTAGTATCATGCAATATCGGCAGCGGCGCGGAACTAAAACAGATTATCCCCATTAGCACCATATCCTGATTTCTACATGAAAGGACTAACTGTAATGAATACAAGGAAATCGTCGCTTGTTCTTATCTTGACGGCCTGCCTGCTGGTATTACTGCTGGTTGCCGGATGTGCCAAAGACAACCCGTCAGGGAACGGGGCCGGGGCGCCTGAAAAGCAGGGCGCTGTAACTGTGACGGACTTCATCGGGCGGCAGGTGGCAGTACCGGATAAAGTGGAGAGGATCGGGTGTCTGTACGCCTTCTCGGGGCATGTGGTGGCCATGCTGGGCAGGGGTGACGACATCGTCGCTGTTGTTGAGGGATTAAAGAGGGATGTGATCATGCGGGAACTGTACCCGGGTATAGGTGACGCCCTGGTGCCTGCCTCCGGCGGGGCAGTCAACCTGGAAGAACTGATCAAAGCCAGGCCAGACTTGGTCTTCATCAGGACGGAAACCGCGGCTAATGAAGGTGAGAAGTCCAAGCTGGAGAATAGCGGCATTCCTTACATGGTTATCGATTACAGAAATATGAAAGAGCAGATGTTCATTATTGAAATGATCGGCCAGGCTGTAGGGGAGAAAGAAAGGGCGCTTAAATATAATGAATATTACCAGCGCTGTATTGACAGGGTGCAGGAAAGGGTGAAGGACATCCCCCTGGATGAAAGGGTAAGGGTTTACCACTCTGTCAATGAAGCCACCAGGACCGATGCCAGGAACACTTTGCCGGCGGATTGGACCCAGGCGGCCGGGGCGATAAACGTTTCGGTCAATGAGGAGCTGAAATTTTTAGAAGACAAGTATTTTGCGGGATTGGAGCAGATATTGCTATGGGACCCGGACGTAATCATAGTAAATGAAGCTGGTGTGGCCGATTATATTATGACCAACACACAGTGGTCGTCTCTGAGTGCGGTCAAGAACAACAAGGTATACCAGATGCCGGTCGGGATATCCCGCTGGGGGCACCCAGGCTCGCTGGAGACCCCGCTGGCTATCCTGTGGACTGCCAAAACTCTTTATCCTGAACTGTTCTCCGATATAGACCTGTTGGCTGAAACCAAGTATTTTTACCGGGAGATATTCAACTACCCCATATCCGACCAGGTGGCCGCCCAGGTTTTGAGCGGCAAGGGGATGAGAGCGCCAAAAGGCGAGGGCAATTGAGTAACGCTTTAAAATTTATAAAGGGGGGTTATTTTATATGCGGGTGCTTGTGTGCATCGACGATACAGACAACCTTGAAAGCATCGGCACGGGGAAACTGGCTTACAAAATAATCGGTGACATTGAAGAGCGCGGGTGGGGCATGTGCGAGGCGATCAGCCGCCACCAGCTGTATGTCCATTCAGGGATCCCGTATACATCGCATAACAGTTCGATGTGTTTCGGGGTTGACCTGGATGGGGCAAATCTTGAGCGTTTAATCAATTACGCTTCTGATTTTTTAATCCGTGAAAGCGCTGAAGGTTCTGACCCGGGCCTGTGCGTGGTTGTGCCGGATAAGCTGAAAGAGCCCGAACGGCTAATTGAATTTGGCTTTAAAGCGAAAGGCACTGTATTGACTAAGAAAGAAGCTTACCAATTGGCCAGCCAGCTGGGAATACACCTATCCGAGCATGGCGGCACCGGCGGCGGAGTAATTGGCGCCCTGGCCGGCACCGGTTTGCGCCTCAGCGGCAACGACGGCCGCCTCAGGGGCAGGCTGAAAATAGGGAAAATAGATGACGAGGTCTCAGTCAGTGAAATTAAGTTGCAGACCGGTGTAAAAATTGTGCAAAGCCTGGAAGGCCAAATGTTGAACGACCATGACCTGGTCAGGCTGGGCGAGAAGGTAAAGGCGGTTTTAATGGGCGGCAAGGTCGTGATGCCGGTGTATCCCACCGGATCAAACAACGGCGGCGCCCGCTGGCAGACCTGTACCAAGGAGCAGCTGAAAAAATTCTAATGAGACGTAAGGTATGAGACGTGAATTGTAGGTTGGCTTCAGCCGCACATTGGCCGGCTGAAGCCGGCCCTACAACAGGAAACACATCGAAATAGAGAATGCAGGATATACTCATGCTAACTAACCACGACTGACGACCCAAGACTCATAATGTCCCCGATTGGAATGCGGGATAAATTTCGCCCTACAACGCAATACCTGGATACTCACGACTCACGACTGCATTGGCCGGCAAAACCGGCCTTATTTTTTTAACCTTATATTAATAAATTTTTAATAAGTTTTTATTATAATGTATAATTATCATATAATGAAAATATTTGTATGGATTTGAATGGTATTAGACAAAAATGGTTTATATTAAAGTGTAAGGATACTTAACTAAAAGGAGGACTGACAAAATGGGAAAAACCATACTGTTTGTGCGTGAACGGCGTAAAGTGGAAAAAGGCGAGAAAAAACCCCGGTTTGCTTTTGTCGGCTCGGTGGGAACTGACCTGAGGATTAAAGTGAAGCATATCAGGAAAAATGAAATTGAGCAGATTGCCGCAATGATCGGAGCGGAAGTAGTATATCTGGAAGCCGGCAAACACGAAGACGATGAAGATGAGGACGAAGACTAGGAATAGGAATAGATTGAATAGGAAGGTAAATTAGCATCATGGCCTTAATCCGTGAAAGAGACAGCAAAAGGCTGCATATCAAGAGCAAGCTGATGGGCGAGACCCTGGTGGGCAGGAGCTTTTTGCAGAGCCTGGAATACGGTAAGACCTTCAGGGTCCTCCCGGATGTAAATATATTAAAGATTGGCGGACAGAGCATAACTGACATGGGAGCCAAGGCGGTTTTGCCGGTAATAAAAGAAATTATTGAAAACTCCAAGAAACATAAAATGATCATTTCCACCGGCGGCGGGACACGTTCCAGGCATGTTTACGCTATAGCCATGGAACTGGGTATGCCCACCGGTATAATTTCAAAACTAGGGCAGAGCATTTCTGAGCAGAACGCATTGATGCTGACCGTGCTGTTGAGCCCTCACGGGGGTATTAAAGTTGGCCACGACGACATCCCCAAACTGGGCGCTTATTTTGCCCAGGGATGCATACCGGTTATCCACGGCATGCCGCCGTACGGTTACTGGGAGCACCCACCCGAAGAGGGGCGGATCCCCAGCAACCGCACTGATGTGGGGGCGTTTCTGCTGGCCGAGGTAATAGGCGCGAAGCAGTGCATATTTGTTAAGGACGTGGACGGCCTTTATTCAGACAACCCCAAATTATACCCTGACGCTGAATTTATTCCCAGGATAGGAGCCGCTGAGTTACTGGAAAGGGAACAGGACGACCTGGCTGTGGAAAGGGTGGTGCTGGAACTGCTTAACCGCTCCCAGAACATCAGCGAGATCCAGATCATCAACGGACTGAAAGAGGGCAGCATCACCAGGGCTTTAAACGGCGAACATGTTGGAACAATCATATATAAGGATAAGTAGTTGAGCTAGCGTCAGACATAACAATTAAAGTTTAATTTGTGTATATTTTAGAAAGACCAGCCGGTTATCCGGTTGGTCGTTTTTATGCAGGCAGGAATTACAGCTTTGCTACGGGTAGGAATCACCGCTTGCATTATTGAATTATAATATAGATGATCAAAAAAATTTTAATGCGACAATGAGAACCGTCCCCACTGTCGCATATTAAGGGGGGATTCAGATTTCAGTGCCAGAAGGAGCGGGAACCACAGCTGAACCAGAACAAAAACTGCGCAACCGCTTTGACCGTTACGAGGTTGCCGGCGCTTTTGGAGATCTGGGAACACTTATCCCTTTTGTAATCGGCTATATTATGGTGACCAGGATAGACCCGCTGGGCATACTTTTTACATTTGGCATTATGTTAATTTGCTCAGGGTTGTATTATAAAACGCCTATTCCGGTCCAGCCCATGAAAGCTATAGGCAGCGCCGCGATTACACAGGTGTCCGCCGTTACTCCCGGCATGGTCTGGGGAGCGGGCTTATTTACGGGGGTATTCTGGCTGGCCATGGGGCTGACAGGTATGCTTGACTCTATCTCCAAATTCATCTCCAAGCCTGTAGTCAGGGGGATTGTGTTAGGCCTGGGCCTGTCTTTTATATTACAGGGTATCCGTATGATGCAGTCCGATTTAATTGTAGCGCTGATCGCACTGGCTATAACATTTATGCTTCTGACCAGCAGGCGGGTTCCCGCCATGTTTGTGCTGATCATTATTGGAGTGGTCGCGGCGCTGATTAAAAACCCCGGCCTTTATTATGAATTATCCGGTATCCGTTTTGATTTCCAGCTGCCTCATTTTGTGTTGGGGCAGGTTACATGGCAGGACTTCATAAAGGGCGCGCTCGTCCTGGGTATCGCGCAGGTGCCGTTAACCTTTGGCAATGCTGTTATAGCTATTACAGCAGAAAACAACAGGCTTTTTCCCGAACGGCCGGTCACCGAAAAGAAGATAGCTATTTCCCAGGGGATTTTAAACCTGTTTTCACCGTTATTTGGCGGGGTCCCCATGTGTCACGGAGCCGGTGGCATGGCCGGACACGTGCGTTTCGGCGCCCGGACCGGCGGCTCTCTGATCATACTGGGTATTTTTCTGTTAACTGTTGCACTCTGTTTCAGCAGTTCGGTACTGTTGTTATTTAATATTTTTCCCTCAAGCGTGCTGGGTGTAATCTTGTTTTTCGCGGGCTTGGAACTTGCTGTCACAGCTCGTGACGTGGGGAGAGAAAAGAGTGATTATTACACCCTGCTGGTTACCGCCGGATTTGCGGCCTGGAATATGGGCGCCGGCTTCGTGGCAGGAATTGTGATGCAGGAATTGATTAAGAGAAAGGTCTTCAAGGTCTAAGTCCTGTTTTATTATTTCATACAATATCGCCATGTTAAAGACAATAAAAAGAGCAGAGGTTAACATCCTCTAGCTAGAGAGCCGACACATTTTTCACCTCCAAGGTGTTGAAACAGTTGTCTTATGAGACGTGAGAATTGTAGGTTCGGCTTCAGCGAACAAAAATGGCGGGTTGGAAAACCCGCCCTGCAAAGTATTACCCGGATACTCACGACTCACGACCCACGTCCCCCGACTTGACCGAATTAGTGCATACTTCTACCGGATGACAATCTTCTGAGAAGCGACGAAGCCGCATCCGGAATTTCCGGCTTTAGTTCAAACGTGTCACTTCCAACCGAAACGACACCGGTCCGGACTGGTTCAAGCGTTTTGACGAACTTCTTGATGCTGATTCCAGTCCGAGCTTCGATATGGCGCGCGACTGCGAGCGCCGTGAACACAATCGTCAGATGCGCCTCGATTGAGTCCCGTTTGTGGTGGAAGACGGGTCTGGCCTTCAGGTCGGACTTAGACATGCGGAAAGATTTCTCTACCTGGAAAAGCTGGTGGTACGCGTCAATCACCTGTTGCGCCGGGATGCCCAGGTCTGTGAGGTAGCCTTTGATGCCGGCCCGGCGGCGGGCCTCCTCAACAAGCGCAAGGTTGATCTCCCTTTTGTCACCCGTGATTTTCAGAAACCTGTTCCGCTTGATGTCTGCCTTCTTGTCGATAATCTTCTGCGCCTTCGCAACCGTTTTGTCGATGTTCGACAAGTCGAGCGCGGCCCGTTTCTGGCGATACTGGAAAATCTCCCGGCGTTTTGTGCGCTTGCCGTCGATTGTGACTGTCTTGCTCGACTCAAAGATCTGGCCGTCCTCGAAATCTTCGTCTCCCGACAGGTGCACTTCTATTTCGTACGGCGTCTTCGCGAGTTTCGACCCGATGATGTAGTGGTACCCAAGACGCTCGAGAACCTCGATGTTCCCTGCGGAAAGCATGGCGGCGTCAGCAGTGACCGTGATGCCGGAAAGCCCGTGGCGCTCCTTGAAACCCGCGAGCACCGGGACAATCGTCTTGACTTCAGCGCGGTTGCCCTCGAAGCTCTGGATTTCGAGCGGGAAGCCCGACCTGTCGACCAGCAGTCCGACCGTGATCTGCGGCTCGAGCCTGCGCTCTTTCGAAAGCCCCGGCTTCCTGTATTCGTCGTCTTTCTGTATCTCGAAATATAGCGTGGTCACGTCGTAGAGGACGAGCGTCAGAGCGGCCTTGGCGGTTCGCTTAAAGCACATGCCGCTGACGGCGTCCCTGTATTTGTTGTCGACAATCCGTTTCAAGCAGCGATGGATGGAAGTATTGGACGGCGCGTCAAGACCCAGCCCGTCAAGGATGCGGATCGTGTCAAGCTTGGAGGCTGGCTCGATGATCCTCGCGAGGACGAGTTGCCTGAAAACAGGGTCGTCTACCGCGTTAAACCCGAGCGTGTCGTATACGCCGTTCAGCACGTCCCATAGCAGCCCCGAATACGACCTTTTAAGCCGCGCCTCCCTGTCGCTTTGTTTCGGAAGGTCAAAAGCGAGGGACAATTGGCCTTCGTGCATCTTCACATGGGCCAAGGCGCAGAGAAGCTTGAGTTCGGCGTCGTTATGAGCCGTCCCGATGTGCACGATAGCGGTACGCTCACGCCCGCGTTTGTACTCGATCTGGACAGAGGTCGCGCCGCTTTTGCTTTTTACTTTTCGGATATAAGCTGGCATACGTTGATTGTATACCGAAATGCCGTTAGTAACCACCCCGTTAGTGCATACATTTTTGCCCTGACGCTATAGCAAAATGCCTATTTTTCAAGGTTTTTTTGGCATGAAAGGTTCGCAATTCACAAAAAGCGGTCAAGTCAGGTATTACCCGGATACTCACGACTCACGACCCACGTCCCACGACTAAAATGAGACAGAGGCATAAAAGCCCCTGTCTCGTCACTTGACTGGCTGTGTAATAATTGTTTTTACTTAGATGCCGTAATAATATTTTACTTTATCAACCAGCTCCTGCAGGATCATTTTCACTTCGCGCAGTTCACTTTCAAGGTCGTTAAGTTTCTGGCACATACTGGGGCTGCAGTTCTCTAATTGGGCGCATTCAGTACAGGGGTCAACATAAGCCTCCCGGCATTGATCCATTATAAAACCTCCCTAAATTTCCTTAGAGTTTTTTATATTCTAAACTGCACCCTGGGCCATCATGGCATTGGCCACTTTGAGGAAACCGGCGATGTTGGCGCCCGCCGCCAGGTCGCCCTCGCAGCCGTATTCTCTGGCTGCTCCGCTGATCTGACGGTAAATGTTGACCATAATGTCTTGTAATTTGGCGTCCACTTCTTCAAATGTCCAGGAAAGCCTCATGCTGTTCTGTGACATTTCCAGGGCCGAGGTGGCGACTCCGCCGGCGTTTGAAGCCTTGGCCGGTCCAAACAGGAGCCCGTTATCCTGGAATGTTTTTATTGCCCCCGGTGTTGACGGCATATTGGCGCCTTCCGCCACAGCCCAGGTTCCGTTGGTGACCAGTATTTTGGCCGACTCCTCGTCAATCTCGTTTTGTGTGGCGCAGGGCAGGGCGATGTCGCACTTGATCGTCCAGATCCCCTTTGAACCTTCGTAGTACTGGGCAGAAGGATGGTCCTTCACATATTCTTTGATTCTCTTTCTTTCAATCTCTTTTATCCGTTTAACGGTGTTCAGCTTGATCCCTTCCGGATCGAATATGTAGCCGTTGGAATCGCTCATGGCCACTACCCTGGCGCCCATTTGCTGGGCCTTTTCCACCGCGTAGATGGCTACATTGCCGGAACCGGAGATAACCACAGTCTTGCCGGCAATTTCTTTCCCGTTATCCTTAAGCATTTCCTCAAGAAAATACAGCAGCCCGTAACCGGTGGCTTCGGTCCTGGCCAGGCTGCCGCCGTAGGTCAGGCCTTTGCCTGTAAGGACTCCATGGTACAGCATGGTAATCCTTTTGTACTGGCCGTATAAAAATCCCACTTCCCGGCCGCCGACTCCGATATCGCCGGCAGGCACATCCACATCAGCTCCGACATACCGGAAAAGTTCGGTCATGAAACTCTGGCAAAAACGCATGACCTCGCTGTCTGATTTCCCTTTGGGATCAAAATCGCTCCCGCCTTTGCCGCCGCCAATGGGCAGGCTGGTCAGTGAATTTTTGAATGTTTGTTCAAAGCCAAGAAACTTAATAATGCCCAGGTTTACGGAAGGGTGAAAGCGCAGGCCGCCCTTGTAAGGTCCGATGGCGCTGTTGAAGTGGACCCTGAATCCGCGGTTCATCTGTATCCGTCCCTGGTCGTCGTACCAAGGTACCCGGAACATAACTTGCCGCTCCGGTTCCACGATTCTGCTTAACAGACCGGATTCTGCAAACTCAGGATGTTTTTCGAGGACAGGCTTCAAAGATTCCAATACTTCCAAAACCGCCTGGTGAAACTCAGGTTCGTTTGGATCCCTTCTTTTTACCTGTGCCATTACCTCATCAATAACTTTTTGTGACTGCCCCAATAATAAAACCTCCTTATTTATATATTTTTTGGTATTACTTGCTTTCAAAGGCTGGTCCGATACGCAGCTGCGGCCCGGTACATGCGGCCGGTTATCAGAAGCGTGAAAGATATTCCTGCAGTTCCCACGGGTGTACGAATGTTTGGAAACGCTCCCATTCTTCACCCTTGACCCTTGCGAAACGCCGGTAGATATATTCGCCCAGGGTAGACCTGGCCAACTGGTCGGAAGCCAGTTCCTGCAAGGCCTCTCCCAGGGTGTGAGGCAGACAGTCAACCCTGGCGCTCTGTTTTTTATTCTCGTCAAACTCAAAAATGTTTTCAGCGAGGGGGGGCGGCTGTGGAAGTTTCTGCCGGATTCCCTCCAGTCCCGCTTTTAAAATAACAGCCAGGGCAAGATAGGGGTTGCACGCCGGATCCGGGTTGCGCACTTCTACCCGCAGCTCGGGTTCTTTATGAGAGACTACCCGCAGCACTGAATTGCGTGTCTCTTCCGACCAGGCAACATTCACGGGCATGGTCAGGCTGTTGGGGACCAGGCGCTTGTATGAGTTTATCAGCGGATTGGTGATGGCGGTATTGGCGCGGGCGTGAGCAAGGACGCCTGCTATAAAGTGGCCGATTTCCTGGCCGGTCTGTTCGGGCTGCTTCTCATCGCCAAAATTTCCGGGATCTTTGTGGTTGAGGCACAGGTGCAGGTGCAGGGCCGACCCCGGCCTGTCGTTCAGGGGTTTGGGCATCAGGGAAGCATGCAGCCCGTAACGTTGGGCAATGGTGCGCACAATGAATTTGAAGGTTACCAGCTTGTCTGCGATAGCCAGGGCGTTGTCCGGTTTTAATATTATTCCATGCTGGCCGGGCCCTTTTTCATGGTGGCTGAAGCCGATGTCGGTCCCCATTTCTTCCAGGGTCAGCACCATGTCCCGGCGGGCGTTTTCACCCAGGTCGACCGGCGTAAGGTCGCAGTATCCGGCGCGGTCATGGGTATTGGTGGTCGGGTTGCCGTCATCGTCCGTGTAAAAAAGATAAAATTCCACCTCCGTGCCCACCCAGGTTTCAAACCCCATGCCGGATGCCTCAGCCAGCACCCGTTTCAAAACACTGCGTGAACAGCCGGGGTAGGGAGACCCATCCGGATTCGCCACATCACAGATAAACCGGGCCACGGCTTCTTCACGGGGACGCCAGGGCAGTACCAGGAAAGTGGAAGGGTCCGGCAGCAGGACGATGTCCTGTTCCTGCTGGCTGACAACTCCGTCAACCACGGCGCTGTCAAATGCCACTTTGCCGGCCATAGCCCTTTCCATATCCTCAGATGTTACAGCGATATTTTTTAATGCGCCGAAAATATCGGTGAATTGCAAACGCAGGAACTTAACGCGTTCCTCTCTTGCTTTTTCCAGGACGTCTTCACGGGTTAGCATTTCTACCTCCCATACAAATATTATTTTTGTGCCTTTAAAAATGGACACAAGAATCCCTTTTGTTTTAATCTAATGGATTTATCATAAAAAAGTCATAATAGACAGCAGCCTAAATATAAAAATTTCATAAAAAAAACACCCAGCCATGTTTTTCGGCAGAGTGTGGTTTTTATGAAATTTTATAATATTTATCAATCTAATGCCAGCTGGTAGCCAATACCGTGGATTCCGATAATGTACACTGGGTTTCCGGGATCATCTTCAATTTTTTTGCGCAGGCTGCTGATATAGTTTCTCAGGTAATGGAGCTCGTTGCGGTATTCGCTGCCCCACACCCGGGTCAGCAGGTCCTCGTGTGTAATTATCTTTCCCGCGTGACAACCCAGGTGGTACAGGATCTGGTACTCTGTAGCGGTAAGCCGCACCTCCCGGCCTCTGACAAAGACTCGTCTCTGGGCGAAATTGATCACCAAATCGCTAAACTTATAGATTGAGCCCTTTGGAAATTCTTCTGACGGGTGAGCTCTCCTGAGGATCGCTTTGACCCGAAGCAGCAATTCCTCGACGCTAAAGGGCTTGGTTATATAATCATCCGCCCCCGCGTCGAATCCACGGATCCGGTCCTGTTCACGGGCTCTGCCCGTAAGCATAATAATCGGGATATCGGAGAATTCACGGATTCTTTTGCATGCCTCAAAACCGTTAAAAGGGCCGGGCAGCATAATATCTAAAATCATCAGATCAAAGCTGGTTGTTTCCAGCATCTCAATGGCGGTTTTCCCGTCAGAGGCGGTGCTGACGTTATAACCGCTGGCCAGAAGGTTTACTTTAACCAATCGCACCAGGCGGGGTTCGTCATCCACGATCAGGATTGTTTTACGTTTCATATTGAACCTCCCCACCGCCCTGTGGATAGTCATCAGGTTCATCTGTGTGTTTGCCTGTGGGCAGTGTGAAGTAAAGAGTTGTACCATGGTTGACCTTGCTTTTAGCCCAGATCCTGCCGCCATGGCTGAGGATTATTTGACGGGCCAAAGGCAGACCCAGGCCAATACCCTTTTTGTTTTCCAGGATGCCGTCAGTTGTCCGGAAAAATTTTTCAAACAGCCATTTCAAATGCTCGCTGTTAATGCCGATGCCCTGGTCAGAGACCGAGACAACAACCTCAATAGCTGTCACTTTGCCCTTGATTTCAATTTTAGTCTCTTCTTTGGAATATTTAACAGAGTTATCCACCAGGTTGCGCAGCACCTGCTCAACTCTGTTTGAGTCTGCTTCTACCAGCGGGAAATCTTTCGGGAAATTAACGATGAAATCATGGTTTTTATTGCGGTAGGATTGATCCTTGAGTACCTTGTTTACTATTTGGGGTATCGAAATGAGTTCTTTTTTTAGTTCCATTTCACCTTTCCAGCTAAAGGTGGAGGAATCCAGCAAATTATCGATCAGACTTTCAATGTGGTCAGTTTCCTCAACAATAATGTTCATGAATTCTTTTTCCGCTGCAGGATCCCAGGCAACGTCTTCCCGCATCAGGGTTGTGATATAGCCCTTGATACAGGAAAGGGGTGTTCTTAGATCGTGGGACAATCCCGCCAGCATTTCCGACCACATTTGAGCCATATCCTCGGAAGGAAGAAAGTATGAGGCGGATTTCTTGTTTTTGTTAATAGTATCCAGGCTGCAGGCAACGATATGGGTTATCGCCTTGAGTATTTCTGAAACGGGGAAGGAATTGAGCAGCAGGGCCTCGCCGCATACCATTAAAAAGCCTTTCCTGCCGGACATGGGGAAACACATTATATCAAGGCCGGGGAGTTTGCTCCTGCAGACCATCTCCTGCCGCACCGGGCAATCCAAAATAAGGCACGGCACGTCCCTGTGGGCAAATGAATCCTGGCGTGAGCACCAGAGTGTTTCCACGGGCACTTCCATAGATCCTTTTTCTTTTTCCCGGTTTGCCTGGGAAAAGTAAACTATAAAGTGCTTTTCCATCCTGATTCCCATGGCTGCATTGTTAATACCCATGGTTTCCACAAGCCAGTTGGGAATACGTTCAAAATTGCCCTGCTCTTGCAGAATTTTACCGGCCAGGTAAAGCATTTTAATTGAAATATCAAAAGGGTAATCAATTTTTGAAATTTTATTCATATTATACCTGACTCCTTATAAGACGGCATAACACGACAAGGCATAAGCCTTTTGCCCGATTAATATAATAGCAAGACTCGTGATTAATTCAAAAATATGGGGTTGTATAATATATAATTCGAATAACAGAGTTTTTTATTATTCGTGAACCAATCTGCAATATCCTCCATTTTATTAACATAAACAAAATCATTTGCTTTAAATTATGCCTTTAATTAAATAAAAAAACCGCCTGCTGGCGGTTTTCTGGAAATAGTTATCATATTTTATTGGTTTGCCAATTCCAAGATCCTGGATAATATCACTTCCCTGCGAAGGTTTATAGCATTAAAATCCATATGAGGGATGTAATACTTTTCCATTTCGTCATGCATCTTTTTAGCCCTGCCGATAAAAGAGATCGCCTGTTCCATACACTGCCGGTACATCCCACGCGCCGTCCCCTTTTCCGCCAGGTATGCTTCATTAATAACTGGATCAACGCAAGTCATAGTGTCGATAATAACGTCATCTTTTTTAGGATTATATATATGCGGCTCAACATTGTTTATAATTGCTATACTAAGATCGTGTATTACAAGGTGATCAATTACCTTAGGATTAAGAGCGCAGTGAAATGCTGTAACGTTATAACCCCTTGCCAGAGAAGCCTCCATTAAGCGTCGGACAAGAGTAGTTTTGCCGGTACCGTCATCGCCATTAATGATATACCGTTTGCTAAGATGCCCAACTACAGTTTCCAGATGGCTTACAGGACCATCGGGCGTAATTGCCGTGGCAAAGAGGTGGCGTGATTTTGGGCTGTCTGTATAATTAATTTTTCCTTCAAAAATATCGTGTGTTAGATCTAACACCATTCTGTCAAAAGCCCCTACATTAAAAGCATTACTCTCTGTGTAGTATGTTTCCACCTCATCAAGAAAGAGTTTTGCGCCGGCCAAATGGACATACGCCCTCCTGAAAAGTCTTCCAATCTCTTTGTTTGTAGCAAGGATCTCTTTTTTGTTGTTCTGTAATCCTTCCACATTCCAATGGTCTCCCAAATGTATAATTTCATCTACCGCTCCGGGGTGTTTCGGGTCAACTATGTGCGGACTTGTTCCATCCAGGAAAGCAACACGGATTGCAGGTATAACTATCCCATCCAGAGAACCGTTGTCGGAAGAGCAACAGTGGTACTCTACGTCATAACCCCTTACCAGCATATCTTCACCAATTTTGCGCATGAAAGTGGACTTGCCTACCCCTGGCCCGCCCTTGATTACAAAAATACGTGTTGCATCAGGCTCAATAATATAATCGTAGAATGAATAAAAACCATATGCTGTATTTCCACCAGGGAAAACCTTGCTCAGTCTGCCCTTCGACACTTCATAACCCCCTTGTTTTGAGAAATTATTTTATGAATCTTTCAAATAAGGTTGTGCCTTAATTACTACATAAAAAATTATGTTAACTTAAGTTAAATAATGATACTTTTAAAAAAAACAAGGCTAAAATACTGTCCTTGTAATATATAACCTCTATTACTATAAAATGGTACTATTCCCGATCCTGTTCAGTTAACCATAATGCAAAAACATTAAGCTAAAATTCGAAAGCAAGGGATTTCTTCCTACCCTTAATTTAAAATCTTCTGATGCTTTTAACTTCCATTTATGTATCATTTATCTCAAATATAATATTTTTATAAAAATATTGATAATTTTATAGTATGGAAATAGGTTTTTGGTATAATTCTCTAAAGGTTGTATTGTACATATTTATATACATTAAAAAGCAATAAAACACATTACGGTGTTTGATAGTGTTTATAAAATCAAGGGTTAGGAGCCCCTATGGGAGCGTGGTTACAACCAGGCGCGACGCGGTACCGTACAGCATATTTAATCTGATTATTCTGCAATTTTTATGTATCTTTTTTAAAAAGGCCGTGTTAAAATACATGTTATAAATTGTTTGACATTTTAAAATTGCTGTTGAAAGGTGCGCGTCCCTATGTTCGGGACCCGGATTGTGATAGCCGATGCTGACGCAGGTTATCGCAAAAAAATAAAAGAAATGCTCGTTCAGGCCGGTTACCTGGTTACCGGCGAGGTGGGAGACAGCCGGAGCGTCCTGAAGGTGATTTCCCGCACCGAGCCGGACCTTGTGATCATGGACCCGAAACTCCCCGGGGCCCACGGAATGGATATTATTAAAATTATTGAAGAACACAGGGCCGCCCCGGTAATCCTTCTGACCGAGTCTCATGAACAAGGCCTGCCTGAGGAAGTAAAAGGCATCATGGTTTTTGGCTGCCTTCCCAAAACTTTAAGTGATGTTCAGCTGCTTAACGCTGTTGAGCTTGCCATTTATAATTTCAGGAAATACATAAAATTGATGGAAGAGAATAAAAGGCTGAAAAAGGCCCTGGAGGAAAGGAAGCTTGTTGAAAAAGCCAAGGGGCTCCTGATACAGGCCAAGGGGCTTTCTGAAGGAGAAGCGTATAAATATTTGCAGAAGCTGAGTATGGACAACTGTATCCCTATAGCGGTGGTCGCCAGCCGTATTATAACTCAGCTGAGGAAAAAATGACTATAACTGTGGAAAGTTTATATAATTTACGGTGGAGGAGATGTTCAAATTCTTATGTACAAGGTTTTAAAAAAAGAAATCCTGGCGCCGTCTTTAAAGCTCTTTGAAATTGAAGCGCCGCTGGTAGCCAGGAAGGCCAGGGCCGGGCAGTTTATCATTCTCCGGGTCCATGGTGAAGGTGAGCGGATCCCCCTGACAATTGCTGATTTTGACCGCGGCAAGGGCACCGTCACCTGTGTTTTTCAGGAGGTGGGCAAGACTACCAGGGAACTGGGCACGCTGGATGAAGGAGACTGTGTCAGGGACTTCGTGGGGCCCCTTGGCGTCCCTTCCCATATCGATACGTATGGCCGGGTTGTCTGTGTCGGCGGCGGTGTGGGCGTCGCACCAGTTTATCCGATAGCCAGAGCCTTGAAAGAAGCTGGGAACGAAGTTATCGGCATTATGGGTGCGCGGACGCGTGAGCTTGTCTTCTGGGAGGACAAGATGAGAGACGCCTGCAGCGAGCTGCGGGTAACTACCGATGACGGGTCTTATGTGCGCCGGGGGTTTGTCACCGATGTGCTGCGTGAGGTGATTGAAGAGAAAGGCGATATCGCTCTTTGCATAGCTATCGGCCCGCCGCCCATGATGAGGGCGGTGGCAGACCTGACCAGAAAATATAACCTTAAAACCGTCGTAAGTTTGAACTCGCTGATGGTGGACGGCACGGGCATGTGCGGTTGCTGCCGGGTTACCGTTGGCGGCGAAACAAAATTTACCTGCGTGGACGGGCCGGAATTTGACGGCCACCAGGTGGACTTTGACGAGATGGCCCGACGCGCTGTAATATACAAACCGCAGGAAAAGACAGCTTTGGATCTGTACATTGAAAAGGGCGCCCAAAAGTGTGAATGCGGCTGCGGGGGTGAATAAAATGGCTGAAAAGAACAAAATTATACCAAACAAGAATCCGATGCCTGCCCAGGATCCGTTTGAGCGGGCCAGGAACTTCAATGAAGTGGCCCTGGGCTACAGCGAAGAGGAGGCCGTAGCTGAAGCCGGCCGCTGCCTGCAGTGTAAGAACGAGCCCTGCAGCCAGGGCTGCCCGGTGGAAGTCGACATCCCCGCCTTTATCAAGCTGGCCGCCCAGAGGGATTTCAAAGGCGCCATTAAGAAACTGAAGGAAAAAAACGCCCTGCCTGCCGTTTGCGGCCGGGTTTGCCCCCAGGAAAACCAGTGTGAAAAATACTGCACTCTCGGAAAGAAACATGAGCCGGTCGCTATCGGCCGCATCGAACGCTACTGCGCTGACTGGGAGCTGGCCAACGGCGTGCTGCCCCAGGAAACCAGCCCCTCCAACGGAAAGAAGGTGGCGATCGTGGGATCCGGCCCGGCCGGGCTGACCTGTGCGGCAGACCTGGCCAAAATGGGCTATCAAGTTACCGTATTTGAGGCGCTGCATATACCGGGCGGCGTGCTGATGTACGGCATTCCGGAATTCCGCCTGCCCAAGTCGGTGGTCCAGGCCGAAGTGCAAAACCTGAAAAAGCTTGGTGTGGATATACAGGTAAACGCTGTGGTGGGCAAGTTCGCCACAGTTGACGAATTGACAGGCGAGTATGGCTTTGACGCCGCCTTTATCGGGACCGGCGCCGGCCTGCCCCATTTTATGAGAATACCCGGCGAAAACGCGTGCGGGGTATACTCCGCCAACGAATTTTTAACCCGCACCAATTTAATGAAAGCGTACCTTTTCCCCGGCTATGACACGCCGATCCGGATCGGCAGGAAAGTGGCGGTGCTGGGCGGCGGCAACGTGGCTATGGACGCGGCGCGTACGGCCCTGCGGCTGGGTGCGGAGGAATCCTGGATTGTCTACCGGCGTTCCAGGAACGAGCTGCCGGCGCGCCACGAGGAAGTGGAGCACGCGGAGGAAGAGGGAGTCAGGTTCGCCTTCCTGACCAGCCCCACCAGGATATTATATAATGACGACTACTGGGTGACCGGGATGGAGTGCCTGCAGTATGAGCTTGGCGAGCCGGACGAGTCCGGAAGGCGCAGCCCGGTGCCGATAAAAGGTTCAGAGTTTACCATTGATGTGGATACTGTGGTGGTCGCTATCGGGCAGGGGCCGAACCCCCTGGTGCCGAGGACCACCAAAGGGCTGGCCTGCAACCGGAAAGGCAATATCACAGCTGACCCTGAGACAGGAGCCACTTCCCTGCCGGGCATATTTGCCGGCGGCGATGTGGTAACCGGGGCTGCTACAGTTATCCTGGCCATGGGGGCGGGACGGACGGCAGCCAGGGCCATCAACGCCTACCTGGCTGATAAATAATATAATTGATATATTTGTATTTAAAAAAATTATCAAATTTTTAAAAATAATGATTGAAATTTTTAGATAAAATGCTTATACTTCTTATATTAAGGAAAAACTAAAAAACATAACTAGGGCAACGGCGTCCTGGAGAAACCTTATTTTTAAGGTTTTCTCGGGGCGCTTTTTGTTTTGGAGGTAATGGCTATGAGCACTGACAGCAGAGAAGAAGTGCTGGAAAAAGCAAGAGAGTCCAATGTCAAATTTATCCGCCTGCAGTTTACCGATATTCTTGGTTCTTTTAAGAATATCGCTATTACTATCGAAGAGCTGGAAAGAGCCCTGGACGGGAAGGTCCTGTTTGACAGTTCGGCCATAGAGGGGTTTGTCCGCAACAGGGAGAGCGACATAAGCCTTCTGCCCGACCCGGACACTTTTGAAATATTTCCCTGGCGGCCAAGAGACGGCTCCGTAGCCCGGCTGATCTGCGACGTGTGTCTGCCGGACGGCAGCCATTTTCCCGGCTGTTCACGCTCCGCCCTGAAAAGGGTTTTAAAAAGAGCGGCCGCTATGGGATTTGACCTGCGGGCGGGGGCGCAAATAGAATTTTTCCTGTTCATGACAGACAGCGAGGGCAAACCGACCACCGTTACTCATGACCAGGCGGGATACTGCGACCTCTCACCGGTGGATTTGGGTGAGAACGCCCGCCGTGACATGGTGCTGACCCTGCAGGAGATGGGGCTTGATATCTCTTCCTCCCATCACGAGAAGGCCCCCGGGCAGCACGAAATATATCTCAGGGAAGACAGCGCCCTGACCATTGCCGACAAAATCGCCACATTTAAATTTGTGGTGCGCACGGTGGCGCAGCGTCACGCCCTGCATGCCTCGTTTATGCCAAAGCCGGTCAGCAGCCTGAGCGGCTCCGGCATGCACCTGAACCTGTCCCTCTGGAGCGGCGGTGAAAATGCTTTTAACGACGATGCCGGTCACCTTGGCCTCAGCCAACAAGCCCATCATTTTATAGGCGGCATACTGAGGCACGCAGGTTCCATTACCGCTGTGGCCAACCCGTTGGTCAATTCTTATAAACGCCTTTTGCCCAACGGGCTGAGCCCTGTTTTAGTAGCGTGGTCGGAGGAGAACCGCAGCACCATGCTCCGTGTTCCCGCCCAGCGTGGCAGCGACGCCAGAATTATTTTGCGCAGCCCGGATCCTACCTGCAACCCTTACCTGGTCCTGGCGGCCTCGTTGGAAGCCGGTCTGAGCGGAATGGAAGGGAAGACAGAGCCTCCGCCGCCATTTCCGGAGAACAGCCCGGAAATTAGAGACCTGATAAAGATCGTCAGGAAGGAAGGCCTTCCGCGCAACCTGAGCGAGGCGCTGCGCGCCCTGACAGATGACATGGTTATCCAGGACGCCCTGGGAGAACATATTTCCCGCCGTTTCCTGGACAGCAAGGAAGCGGAGTGGGAAAGGTTCCAGGCCCAGGTACACCAGTGGGAACTGGACGAATACCAGCTGAATTATTAGAAATAACTTAATTTTGCGTACCGGGTACCAAAATATTAAGTTATTATAAAGTTTTTCCCACTTTTTGCTCAGCAAAGAAATTTGGACAGACAGGAGGGATGAAGCCGGGGACAGTTTAGTAACGGCATCAGCGCTGGCAGGCAATATTTCAGTTAAGCAGTGGGAGAATTTCAGGTAAAGATAGATTTTACACATTAGAGATAAGCAAGAGGAGGATGGTACAAGTGAGTATAGGACAGCAGAAGTCTAACGATGTTTTGGGTACGGTGAACCGCGGCAACCCCGCCGAATCAGGGCTGTGTACATTATGCCGGGCGGATTGCCAGGGCAAATGTGAAACCTTTATGTCCTGCATGAAAGGGCGTAAGATGCTTTACCCCAGAGACTTTGGAGCAATTACTGCCGGCAGCGACAATATCACCCATGTGGGAGTTTCCTATAATTCCCTCCGTGTGCAGGGCTACAACTACGGCGCCTATGGCCTGGCCAAAGGACTTTCCAGTGAAGCGGACGACTGCATTTTCCCGAACGTCAATATCGAAGTGGAGTTTGGCAATGAAGTCAAGACAAAATCCAGGCTCCCCATCCTGTCCGGCGCCCTGGGTTCAACCTTTGTCGCCGCCAAGTACTGGGAGTCTTTCGCGGTCGGCGCGGCCCTCGTCGGTTACCCGATTGTAGTCGGTGAAAACGTTGTCGGCGTTGACAAACAGTCGGTTATCAAAAACGGCAGGATCGAGATATCGCCTGAACTCGACCGCAGGGTGGACACTTACCTGCGTTATCATGACGGGTACGGCGCCATTATTGTCCAGATGAACGTTGAGGATACCCGTAACGGTGTGGCTGATTATGTCTTAAGGAAATACGGCGACAAAGCGATCATCGAGCTGAAGTGGGGCCAGGGCGCCAAGGATATCGGCGGCGAAATCCAGGTAACCGACCTCGACTACGCTGTTTTCCTAAAAAACAGGGGCTATATCGTAGACCCGGATCCGACCCTGCCCGAAGTCCAGCAGGCATTTAAATCAGGCGCCATCCGTTCATTTGCCCGCCACAGCCGCCTGGGCTACACTGATCTTTCCAGCAGTGACCAGGTCCAGGAGTCTTTCATGACGGCAATTGATGACCTGAGAAAAATGGGGTACAAGAGGATCACCTTGAAGACCGGTTCCTATGGTATGGAAGCGCTGGCCATGTCCATCAAGTTTGCCACGGACGCCAGGCTGGACCTCCTGACCATTGACGGCTCCGGCGGCGGTACCGGCATGAGCCCCTGGAACATGATGGAGACCTGGGGCGTGCCTTCCATTCTGCTCCACTCCAAGGCCTATGAATATGCAAGCATCCTGGCTCAGAGAGGCAAAAAAGTAGTTGACCTGGCCTTCGGCGGCGGCATTGCCAGGGAAGACCAGATGTTTAAGGCACTGGCCCTGGGCGCTCCCTTCGCGAAGATGATCTGTATCGGCAGGGCGACGATGATCCCCGGGTTCCTGGGTGCTAATATTGAAGGCGTACTGAAACCGGAGCGCAAGGCGGCTGTGAATGGAAACTGGAATGAACTGGCCAAGTCCGTGGCGGAAACAGGCGCCAAGCCCGAGGAAATCTTTGCCGGTTACTATGACGTCCAGAAAAAAGTGGGCGCCAATGAAATGAAGAACATTCCCTTCGGAGCAATCGCTATCTGGACGCTTTGCGACAAACTGGCGGCAGGACTGCAGCAGCTTCTCGCCGGCGCCCGCAGGTTCGATATCTCGGAAATTTCCAGGTTCGACCTGACGTCGGGCAACAGGGAAACCGAGAGGGAAACAGGCATACCGTTTATAACAGAAGTACAAGACGAGAAAGCCAAGAGACTGTTAAACAGTTAATAAACGATCTTTAGCCAGTTAAATAAATAATCATTGATCTCTTTGAAAATAATATATAGAATAATCTAAAGAACATGATAGCTTGGATACGATGATGTATCTGTTGGTTTACCGGCGACGTTGCCCTCTTAAGGCCTTTTTTGGCCTGCCCGAGGGCATTTTACTTATACCTTTTGAAGGGAGGCAAAGCCATGGGGGAACAAAGAGTAATCATAATCGACAGCGATGCCGCCTGGAGAAAAACTATCAAGAACCTGATCGGCAAGATGGGCTACTGGGTGGTAGGAGAGGCTGAGGACGGCATAACCGGTTTAAAGCTGGTCAGGGCCAGGCAACCTGATCTTGTCATAGCTGAAGCTTTTTTGCCCGGCACGGACGGTTATGAAATAGCCAGGATTATACATGAGGATAAACTGGCGCCGGTTATATTAATTGCGTCCTCCACGCAGCAAAATGTATTGGAAAAAGCCAAGGCTGCCAAAGTATTTGCCTTCCTGGTCAAGCCGGAGCTGGAGTATAACCTGATTCCGGCGATAGAATTGGCCCTGACAAATTATCAGGAGATCATCAAGCTTGAAAATCAGATCAAGGACCTGCAGGATACCCTGGAGACCAGGAAAGTTGTTGAAAGGGCCAAGGGTATCCTGATGGAAACGATGGGCATACCGGAAACAGAAGCATTTAAAAGAATACAGAAGCAAAGCATGAACAGGCGGATTTCCATGCGGGCGGTGGCCGACGCCATAATCCTGGCTCATAATCTGTAGACAGTTTATACCGCCAGCGGGCTTGTCTAAATATCAATAGAATATTTTTTTCGGATACGCAGTTGTGTCTGAACGGGGCAATGGTGCTCTTAATGGCAGAGTTCAATTCTCTGCTGTTAAGGGCATTCTTTGTATATTGTACCATCCTCATTATTCCCTTTGTTCAGCGCAACTTACGGACAAAGGGCTTTTTTTAAGAAAATCAAAAAAAACTATTTCAATTGCTATTTTCTATGATATACTTGTGATATATTTTTATTCACAAGTGAAGATGAGGGTACGGCGTTGTACTCTTAATGAGGGGCGATGGGGCCAGCGAGCGGGTTTTTTTACCTGTGTGCATAGGCCTTTTTTTCGTAATTGACCTCCTCTCGAAATATTTAAAAATACTGAAAGGTGTGATCAGGATGGCTAAGTTTACCAACGACGACGTGCGCAGCCTTGCCAAGGAATGGGGAGTCAAATTTATAAGGCTCCAGTTTACCGACATCTTCGGCATCCTTAAGAATGTCGCCATCACGGTTGAGCAGCTGGAAAAGGCATTGGAAGGGGAATTGATGTTTGACGGTTCTTCCATTGACGGGTTTGTCCGCATTGAGGAATCTGACATGTACCTGCGCCCGGACCCCTCTACATTTACGATTTTCCCCTGGAGGCCGCGTGAAGGCGGCGTGGCCCGGCTGATTTGTGACGTTTATACTCCTGACGGCACTCCGTTTCTGGGGGACCCCCGCAATGTCCTGCGCAGGGCAGTGCAGGAAGCCGGTGAGATGGGCTATGTTATGAATGCCGGCCCTGAGCTGGAATTTTTCCTCTTCCACCTTGACAACGAAGGAAAACCCACCACTATCACACAGGACCGCGCCGGTTATTTCGATATGGCGCCGGTTGACCTGGGGGAAAATGCCCGCCGCGATATGGTTTTGATACTTGAGCAAATGGGCTTTGAAATAGAAGCTTCCCACCACGAGGTCGGAAGCGGTCAGCATGAGATTGACTTTAAATACTCGGATGCTTTGGACATAGCGGACAAAATTGTCACCTTCAAGTTCGTGGTGCGCACCACTGCCCAGCGGCACGGCCTGCACGCGACATTCATGCCTAAACCGATATACGGGATGGCCGGTTCCGGCATGCACACAAACCAGTCGCTGGTGAAGGACGGGGAGAATGCCTTTTATGACCCAACCCAACCGGATGGGCTGAGCGAGGAATGCAGGTACTACGTGGGCGGCCTGATGAAACACGTTAAAGCGATCACCGCCATCGCCAACCCCACGGTCAACTCGTATAAACGCCTTGTTTCAGGTTTTGAGGCGCCGGTATACATCGCCTGGTCGGGACGAAACAGGAGCCCGCTAATCAGGATTCCGGCCAAGAGAGGCATGTCCACCCGTATCGAACTGCGCAGCCCCGACCCGGCCTGCAATCCCTACCTGACCCTCGCGGTATGTCTAAGAGCGGGTCTGGATGGGATAAAAAATAAAATCCTGCCGCCGGAGCAGTGCAACCGCAATATTTATGAGATGTCCCCGGCCGAGAGAGCACAGCTGGGAATAGAAAGCCTGCCGGAAAACCTGAAGGAGGCTGTATGTGAACTGGAAAAGGACCAGGTGCTCAGAGATACCCTTGGTGAACATGTTTTCGACAGATTCATAGAGGCGAAGAGAATCGAGTGGGATCGCTACCGCATCCAGGTCCATCCCTGGGAAACTGTTGAATACCTGTCCAAGTTTTAAGTAAACAGTGTTAAAACAAACAAATTTAAAACAATTTCACAGGATTAACAAGATTAAAAGATGATTAGCAGGATTATTTATAGAATTAATACCCAATCAAGGGAAAAGCATATATTGGAGTATATTTATCGGGCTCGATGAAGTGCCCGGATAAAGTTTTAGGCAATGAAGCCTTCGCTGCAAGCTTGCGGTAATTTACGCAGGCCTGAAGTGAAGGCTTTTTTGTCAATGTATGATTGTGAGGTCTCGTATTATGAACAGCAGCGGAATACCTCCCAGACAAGGTCTGTACGACCCGGTTTATGAGCATGACGCCTGCGGCATGGGGTTTGTGGCTAATATTAAAGGATTGAAGTCAAATGACATATTGCGCAAAGCCCTTACCGTACTGGATAACCTTGACCACCGCGGAGCCAGGGGGGCGGAGCTCGATACCGGGGACGGCGCTGGAATCCTTATGCAGATCCCGCATGAGTTCTTTAAAAAGGAGTGCGCCAGCCAGAATATCGACCTGCCTCCAGCCGGCGGTTATGGCATCGGTATGCTTTTCCTCCCGAACGACCCGGCCTTAAGGAAGAAATGCGAGCGGGAGCTGGCGGGGATTGTCGGGGAAGAAGGCCAGGTCCTGCTCGGGTGGCGTGACGTCCCCACAGATGACTGCACGCTGGGTGAGACTGCTAAAAAGGAGCAGCCTTACATAAGACAGGTTTTTATTGCCAGAAGTCCCGAAATAGAAGATATAATGGCCTTCGAGCGCAAACTTTACGTTATCCGCAAGAGGGCTGAAAGCGAAGTCCGCTCCCGCTGCCTGCCGGAAGGCGGCGCCTTCTATTTCGCCAGTTTTTCCTGCCGGACCATTGTATATAAAGGGATGCTGATCCCGGCACAGATAGCGCAGTATTACCAGGACTTGAACGATCCTGGCGTGGAGACCGCCCTGGCCCTGGTCCATTCCCGCTTCAGCACCAATACGTTTCCCAGCTGGGAGAGGGCGCACCCTTACCGCTACCTGATCCATAACGGTGAAATCAATACCCTGCGGGGGAATATAAATTTTATGCTGACCAGGCAGTCGCTGTGCTCCTCAGAGCTTTTTGGCCCGGATATGGCCAAGGTTTTTCCGGTGATCGACCAGGACGGCAGCGATTCGGCCATGTTTGACAACTGCCTCGAGTTTTTATCCCTTACCGGCCGTTCACTGCCTCACGCCGCGATGATGATGATCCCGGAACCGTGGTCCAACCACGAAAGCATGAGCGACGAAAAGAAAGCCTTCTATGAATATCACAGCACTTTGATGGAACCGTGGGACGGTCCTGCCTCCATCGCTTTTACGGACGGGACCGTAATCGGCGCGGTATTGGACCGGAACGGACTGCGCCCGTCGCGTTATTATGTCACCAAGGACGACCTGATTGTCCTTGCCTCCGAGGTGGGGGTGCTTGATATTCCGCCGCAAGATATTGTCTTGAAAGAACGGCTGCGCCCTGGACGGATGCTGCTCGTTGATACCGGAGAGGGGCGTATAATCAGCGACCAGGAACTTAAGTCAAAGATATCCGGCGCATACCCCTACCGGCAGTGGCTGAGGCAATACCTGGCCGATCTCGATGATCTGCCGAAAGCGCCTTATTTACCTGAAACTGATCACGAAACCATACTGCGGCGGCAGCAGGTCTTCGGCTACACCTATGAGGACCTGGTGAAAGTTTTGGAGCCGATGGCTAAAGACGCTGTCGAGCCTGTGGGGTCAATGGGTAACGACGCTTCGCTGGCCGCGCTGTCGGATAAGCCGCAGCTATTGTACAGCTATTTCAAGCAGTTATTCGCCCAGGTGACTAACCCGCCGATTGACTCGATAAGAGAAGAAATTATTTTTGCTGTTGAAACGACGGTCGGCTCAGAGAAAAATTTAATCAGGCCGGAGCCTGAGAGCTGCCGGAGGATCAGGCTTAAGAAGCCGATCCTGACCAACGGCGAACTGGCCAGGCTGCGGCACCTGAAAAGGGAAGGCTTTAAAGCTGAAACCCTGCCGATCCTGTTCAGGGCTGATGAAGACAGCCGGGGCCTCGAGACGGCGATGAGAGACCTTTGCGGCGAGGCTGACCGGGCAATAGCAGGCGGCGCTAACCTGTTAATTTTATCCGACCGGGATGTTGACGCTGAAAACGCGCCGATTCCCGCTCTGCTTGCCGTAGCGGGACTTCACCACCACCTGATCCGCCAGGGCTCCAGGACCAGAGTCAGCCTTTTGCTGGAGTCCGGAGAACCCCGTGAAACACATCATTTTGCAGTCTTGCTGGGTTATGGAGCCAGCGCGATAAATCCTTACCTGGCGCTGGAAACGCTGGAAAACATGTGCTTCCAGGGAATTATGACCGGCGTTACACCGATGAGGGCGATGCAAAATTACATTAAGGCGGCAGTTAAGGGCGTTGTCAAGGTGGCCTCCAAGATGGGCATATCTACCATTCAAAGTTACTGCGGGGCGCAAATCTTTGAAGCCATAGGTATTCACCGTCAGGTTATTGATAAGTATTTTACCTGGACTGCCTCCCGCGTCGGCGGTATAGGCCTGGAGGAGATATCTGGGGAGGCTGTTTTTAGGCACCAGCGGGCGTACGCGCCAGGGGCAGACAGCACGCTAGACTCGGGTTCGGCCTTCCAGTGGCGTTATGACGGGGATGAGCGCATGTTCAACCCGCAGACGATAGTGCTGCTGCAGGAAGCCTGCCGCAGCGGCGATTATAGTAAGTTTAAAAAATACTCCCGGCTGGTTAACACTCAGAAAACCGCCCTGCGCAGGTATTTGAGCTTTAAACCGGGCCGCGACCCGGTGCCCATAGATGAAGTGGAACCGGTGGAATCGATTTGCCGCCGCTTTAAAACCGGGGCCATGTCATTCGGTTCGATCAGCAAAGAGGCCCATGAATGTATGGCCATCGCCATGAACCGCCTCGGGGGCAAAAGCAACACGGGCGAGGGAGGGGAGGACCCGGCCCGCTATCAGCCCCTGCCCGGAGGGGATTCCCTGCGCAGCGCCATCAAGCAGGTGGCTTCCGCCAGGTTTGGCGTTACCAGCGAGTACCTGGCTAACTCCGATGAAATTCAGATCAAAATGGCCCAGGGGGCAAAGCCCGGCGAGGGCGGTCAGCTGCCTGGGCGGAAGGTCTACCCGTGGATAGCCAGAGTAAGGAATACTACGGCCGGGGTGGGTTTGATTTCGCCCCCGCCGCACCACGACATATATTCAATTGAAGACCTGGCCGAGCTGATCCACGATTTAAAGAACGCCAATCCAAAGGCCAGGATAAACGTCAAGCTGGTTTCTGAGGTGGGCGTGGGAACGATAGCGGCAGGTGTGGCCAAGGGAAGGGCCGATGTCGTGCTGATCAGCGGATACGACGGCGGCACCGGCGCCTCACCCCGCACAAGTATCAGGCACGCCGGTCTGCCCTGGGAACTGGGAGTGGCCGAAACCCACCAAACCCTGGTGCTCAATAACCTGCGCGACAGGATCGTTGTGGAGACAGACGGCAAGCTGATGACCGGCCTGGATATAGCCATGGCGGCGCTCCTTGGCGCGGAAGAGTTCGGTTTCGCTACAGCCCCGCTGGTTGTTATGGGCTGTGTGATGATGCGGGTATGCAACCTGGATACCTGCCCGTGCGGTGTGGCCACCCAGAACCCGGAACTGCGCCAGAAATTTACCGGAAAGCCTGAGCACGTGATCAACTTCATGCGTTTTGTGGCCCGGGAGCTGCGCGAGATCATGGCTGAACTGGGATTCCGGACGGTCAACGAGATGGTCGGCCGCACCGATGTGCTGGAACAGAAAGAAGCCGTCGGCCACTGGAAGGCTAAAGGCCTGGATCTGTCGGCGCTGCTCTGGCAGCCGGACGTCCCGGCCACGGTTGGCAGGTACCGCCGGAAAGAACAATATCATGCCCTGGAGAAGTCTCTGGACCGGCGGGTCCTGCTGGAATTGTGCGAGCCCGCGCTGAATCGCGGCGAAAAGGTCGCGGCCAGGCTGCCCGTAAAAAACACCAACCGTGTTGTCGGTACTATCCTGGGATACGAGGTTACCAGCCGGTACGGCGGGAAAGGGCTGCCTGAAGATACAATCCAGCTGTATTTTGACGGCTCAGCCGGGCAGAGTTTCGGCGCCTTTATCCCCAAAGGCATTACCATGACACTGGAAGGCGACGCCAACGATTATTTCGGCAAAGGCCTTTCAGGCGGTAAGCTGATCGCTTTTCCCCCGGTGAAGTCAGAGCTTGTGCCTGAGGAAAATATAATAGTCGGCAACGTGTCACTGTACGGCGCCACGTCCGGCGAAGCTTACATCCGTGGTGTGGCCGGCGAGAGGTTCTGTGTCAGGAACAGCGGCGCGAGCGCCGTTGTGGAGGGTGTCGGTGACCATGGCTGTGAATATATGACCGGCGGCCGGGTAGTTGTTTTGGGCCTAACCGGAAGAAATTTCGCCGCCGGCATGTCGGGCGGCATAGCCTACGTGCTTGATGTGGACGGGACCTTTACAGACCGCTGCAACCGCGAGATGGTCCATATCGAGGCGCTGGAAAACGCCGGCGAGATAGATGGGGTCAGGGATATGATCGCGAAGCACCTGCGCTATACCGGGAGTGAACGCGCTGTCGCTGTCCTGGACAACTGGGAAGTAATGGCGCCGAAGTTTGTTAAAATTATTCCCAAAGATTACAAGCGCATGGTCCAGGCGATAACGAAGGCCCAGCAAATGGGATTGAGCGGCGACGACGCAATTATGGCCGCCTTTGATGAAAATATTAAGGACGTCTCCCGGGTCAGCGGCAACTAATCTGTTTAATGTCTTTTGGCAAGGGCAAGCCTTTTCAAGGAGGGGGATAAAAATGGGTAAGCCGAGCGGTTTTATGGAATGCCGGCGCATACTTCCTTCGGACCGGGATCCGTTGAAGCGCATAAACGACTGGAATGAAATTCACAAGCAGCTGCCGGAGGAAGAATTAAAAAAACAGGCGGGGCGCTGCATGGACTGCGGCACGCCGTTTTGCCATACCGGAATGGAACTGGGCGGTGCAATTTCCGGCTGCCCCAACCACAACTTAATTCCGGAGGTTAATGACCTGGTGTAC
Organism: Pelotomaculum propionicicum; assembly: GCF_048984525.1. Classification (GTDB taxonomy): domain Bacteria; phylum Bacillota; class Desulfotomaculia; order Desulfotomaculales; family Pelotomaculaceae; genus Syntrophopropionicum; species Syntrophopropionicum propionicicum_A. Next base: position 40,371 of record NZ_JBMGJC010000006.1, on the reverse strand, counting down.
AGGGGCCTGTGGCAGGGAGCTCTGGCCCGGCTGTTAAAAACGAATAATTTCCCGGAGTTTACCTGCAGGGTATGTCCCGCCCTTTGTGAAGGCGCCTGCACCGCCGGGCTGGCTACAGAGCCGGTTACCACCAGGAATATAGAGTGCGCTGTGATTGAAAAAGCATATGACAGAGGGTGGATGGTCCCCCGGACGCCGGCCAGGCGTACCGGCAAAAAGGTTGCGGTGGTCGGCTCCGGGCCTTCCGGCCTGGCCTGTGCCGACCAGCTTAACAAGGCTGGCCACCGGGTCACCGTTTTTGAACGCGCCGACAGGATCGGCGGCCTGTTGATGTACGGAATTCCCAATATGAAGCTGGAAAAATGGGTTGTGCAGCGCAGGATAAACTTAATGGCGGCTGAAGGAGTAAACTTTGTAACTGGCACGGAAGTCGGAAGGGATTATCCCGCCGGCAGTTTGCATAAGGATTTTGACGCGGTGGTGCTCTGTACCGGGGCAACCAAACCGCGCGACCTGCCGGTAGAAGGGCGGGATTTGAAAGGTATTTATTTCGCGGTCGAATTTTTGAGCGCGAATACCAAAAGCCTGCTTGACTCCAGCCTGTCTGACAAAAAATACATTTCCGCGGCAGGCAAAGACGTGATCGTAATCGGCGGAGGCGACACCGGCACTGACTGTGTCGGCACCGCTCTCCGGCATGGGTGCAGAAGTATAAACCAGCTTGAGATCATGCCCAGGCTTCCTTTTGAACGGAGGGAAGATAACCCCTGGCCGCAGTACCCGAGGATATTTAAAATTGACTACGGCCAGGAAGAGGCGGCTGTCCTTTTTGGCAATGACCCCCGCCGCTACTGTGTCACAGCCAGGAGGTTTGCAGGCGATGACAGCGGCCGGGTAAAAGAGGTCTATACGGTGGACGTTGAATGGACAGCGGATAATCAGGGCCGCTTTACGCCAAGAGAAATACCGGGTTCTGAAAAGGTCCGGCCCGCTCAGTTGGTGCTGCTGGCCATGGGATTTACCGGGCCGGAGAACGGCATACTGGAGCAGCTCGGCGTGGAGAGGGATGAGCGTTCCAATGCCAGGGCTGATTACGGAGATTTTGCCACAAATGTCAGGGGCGTATTTGCCGCGGGCGATACGCGCCGCGGACAAAGCCTCGTGGTCTGGGCCATAAACGAGGGGCGCGGCGCCGCGCGTGAGTGCGACCGCTACCTGATGGGCGGCACAAACCTGGTTTAGCTTACCTCTTCAGAGCCGGAGAAAAACGATGTCAAACGCCGTGGCTTCAAATTTGCTTGAAGCCACAGTTTTTTATTCAGCTCAGCGGGGCGGAAAATTTTGACCACATGCTGCAGCCTGCTGTATTCAGGCAGGATCCCCGGCAGAATATTGCTGAACCGGTTAAACAGAGACGGGTTAAATTCCGTATCCTCACTACCCGGAAACAGGGCTATATAAAAGATACTGGTTTCCACCAGGTCCTGGAAAAAGTGGGTGCCGTATGATAGCTCCGGCATAAAACCTTCCTTTTGAGAGGCGACTTCCACCAGTACCGCCGTATTGTTTATTTCCGCAAAAGAAACCGGTACTCCCAGCGAGGGAGTGCTGGTTCCCCACCGGCCGGGCCCGATCAGCATCAAGGGTTCATTCTCACGGTCGCTGAACAGCTTGTTTATGCGGCCAACCAGCCGCGCAATTTCGTATTTGCCGGTTAAGGGCATTTTACTGTATTCTTCGCCGATTATATAGACGATAGTGTTTATGGCCTGCAGGGTTTCGCTTCCCATAAAGCTGTCTTTGTTGGCAAGCAGGACATTGTCCGGGGTATAATCCATCGCTGCCGAGTGTTTAACGGGCTTTCCGAATTTTTGCAGGGGCCGGCACTGCAGGAGATTAATCTCAAAGCCGCCTCCCGGTGAGAAATTAGCGGTAAATTCAATATCCACCGGATAATTATATGCTGCTTCCAGTTTTTTAAGCATGCGGCGGATAACCTGGGGAAAATCCGTTGCGGCCATAAGTTTGTCAAAGGTCAGGACACAGGCTGCCGGAGCTTGATAGCCCAGTTCCTTCATTTTGCGGTCGGCCTCATGGTCGCGCACCGCCAGTAAATCCCACCCCTGAATATTTTCTGTTTCAGGGTTGTACAGATCGTTTAAATTTACTGTGGCATTTTTATTTAAGGAGGTGTCCAGTACGTCGACCTTGTGCTGGGAAAACCTGCACATATCTTCAAACCTCATATCCGGCCGCAGCAGCGGTTTATCCAGGGCGACCAGGCGGGGGTAATCGTCTTCCACGCGGTTAACAGCCCTGGTGCCCAACCCGGCCACGAGCCTCATCATGCCGGCGTCCGGATCCAGGTCGTCGTTCCATACATAGGCGTTGTGGGACAAAGCCACCCCCGACAGGTCGGGAAAGAAATATTTGGAGCGGGTGGAACCGGAAACACGCTGCACCAGGAGCGCCATTTGTTCATCTCTCCGGTCAAGGCCCCTCTTCAGGCGGTAAGTCAGCGCTTCCTCGCCCATGGCGCTGGCAAAGACTTCTTGGACTGCTTTTTCAAAAGCGTGGCAGCGTTCCCGCGGGCTCCCCTGGTTAACACAGAAGATACTGAGGTACTTACCGGCAAAAGCGTTGCCGAAAGCGTCTTCAAGCAGGCTGCTGGAACGGACGACAATGGGGGACTGGCCGAAATACTCCAGGATCTGTTCGAACTGGTCCCGGATGGTATTGGGGAAAGCCCCCCCCAATATTTTTTGCTTCAGCTCTCTGGCAGTGGTAAAATAGTTTTCCTTTTTCTTTTGTTCCAGGCGCATTTTCCAGCACCCGTTATCTACTAAATAAGTGTAGTACACGTCAGAACCCACATAAAATGAATCGTGGTGTTCAAGGCGCCGTTCCCAGTCGGTTTTTTCATCCTTTTTTAAAATGCTGCGCGCCAGCAGCATACCTACCGATTTCCCGCCTATAAAACCGGAGCCGACAAGCCTGTTCTTGATCTCCAGCAGGTCACGCAGGGAGAAGTAATTTCTGGCCAGGAATAAAATGCGCTCGTCACGGCTGATCATCATCCTGCACAACTGGTCGATCATTTTCCTTTGGCCGGAAACAGCGTCCTGGTCTCCCTGGTCCAACCTGTCCATTAATTCCTGCGCTTTGATTAATATACGGTCCCAGTGGTCTAGACGGCGGCTGGCATCACCAAGTTTAAAGAGGTTCAGTTTTGAAAACAGCCGGGCAATATCGGCGCTGCTGGTGACAGGCGCGAACTCCTCACCGCAGATCACATGCGGCAGAAACATGGTGGGTGAGTAACGGTTCCAGACTTTTAAGGGGTGGATATAGTATTTGTTTTCATGGTGGTAGACATCCAGCAGCAGCTGGGTCGTTTCCCGTATGCTGGCTATTGTATGGTAAGAATTGCTGTTTCTCAGCACCGCGAAATAGGCTATGGTATTCTGTTCATAGAGATAAGGGCAGATTACTTTGAAGAAATTGCCGATCATAAGGTCTGTAGCCCAGGCCGAAAGCAGGTCTGAGAGGCAGTCAAAGACATAAAAAACTCCCTCTCCTTCCATAGAGGCAATTGTATGCACCTCGCCGGAAAAGGCCTCAAAACCGCTGTTGGGATTGAGATGGTAAATTTTGATACCTTCTCCTTTTTCCACAACAGCAGGGTGCAGCCCGAAACGCAGGTAAACGACCTTCCGGTTCTCCGCCGCCGCGCGGGTAACGAAAGGCTTTACAAAATGACGGTAGTCATCTATTCTGTCAACCTGCAAGACAACGTTATCGCCAATGCGCAGTCCGTCTACAACCCTGTCCAGTCCGGGCAGGCCGGTGGATACGCGGTCCGCGGCTATCATGTCATACTCTCTCCTTCCATCACCTGTACAGGGAAAAGTTGAGAAAATCGTTAAAAACAAAAAAGTTCCTAACAGATGGTGGACACCTGTTGAGGAACTCCGTTGCTCCGCTGTGCGCCTTCGCACGCACTATTTTTTATATTAAGATATTATATCATATATTGCCTGAGAATGGGAGGAGGGTGCGCTTTAAATTTTATACATATTATTGATATATATCAAAATAAAGGTTATATAATTCGCGAAACCTTCAAGCCCCTGTTTTTCATGGCCTTAACCACCGGTTCGGCGTCGATGGTGTCAAGCCTCATTTTCATCTTAACCTTTGAGTCGTCTTTTACATAGTAGATGATCGCCTTTACCGGGAAATCAAATTCCTTGATCGTCCTGGTTACCTCTGTGAGCAGGCCGATTCTGTCTTCGGACTCAATCAGTATTCTTATGCCCGGCTTGCCGTAGCCAAAGAGCCGGGTCATAGCGTCAAAGATATCGGTTACTGTAATGATGCCCACCAGCACATCCCCTTCAACCACAGGGACACTGCCTACTTTGTGTTCTCTCAGATACAGGGCGGCTTCCTCAATAGTGGTGTCCGGAGAAACAGTCAGGGGGAATTTCACCATCACGTCCGAGACTAAAATTTTGTCCATGAAGAACTTCTTTTCAAAAGTGCCGAGGGAGGTTGCCGGCGAGGGGGATACTGCCAGCAGCTGCTTTTCTGTTACCAGACCGATCAGCCTGTCTCCGGTAACTACCGGCAATTGCCTGATTTTATTTTTCTTAAGCGTTTCCAGCGCTTCGAAAACGGTGGTTTCCTTACTGGCGGTGATCAGGGACCTTTTCATATAGTCCATTACCAACAACTTGGATCATCCCTCCTTAGAGATATTCAATGGTTATTTTCTTGCCTAATGATGACAATATCTCGGCAATATCTCTAACCGTCTGGTTTTTCATTACGCACGATACAGGAAATCCAGGGTAGTGGTCTGCCTGGTTGATGGCCAGCCCGACCATGAAGTGCGCCTCGTCCGCCCTGAGGAGCGCCGCGGCGAGCCTGCTGGCGCCGTCGCTGGCGCCTTCCAGATTTCTCAGCCGGCGCCCCTCTCTCAAATGCTGCAGCGCATAATATAGGGTTATGGCGCCCTCCGTGACCAGGTCTATTCCCTCGATCAAGCCGGGAGGCGGTACTGTATCACTGTCAGAGCCCAGGTCAACTTCTACCTCCCTGTTCAGTATCCGGCTTGCCATCAGGCTGGTTGAGCCTCCGCATACCACTTTGGTCCCTTCAGCGCCGGCAAGTTTTTCAACTGCCGGGGTGTCTTTGGCCGGATCGCGGGGTGGGCCGATCAGAGCTGTCAGTTTCCTTGCTTTCCTTGCCCTGACCACAACAATGCTCACGTCATCGCCAGGCAGACCCCCGTATAGCAGATTGCACTGCGCGGTTATCTCGCCAGCCCAGTCCGCGGCCTCGTAATCAGAGGACGCCAGCCTGCTTATGAACCGCCCGACCTGCTGTTCTCCCCAGCCGAGGTTCCATATGCCGCCGATGCCGGCATGCAGCACGCCGTCGCTCAGCATTACCACCCAGTTGCCTTCCTGCAGTTTAAAGTGCGCTTCTTGAATTTTTTTTTCGCCAATTTTCCGGGAGTTCCTTTGCAGGCGCCGCAGCGATTCCCCGTATCCGAAATAGGACTGGGGATTATCGAACTCCACCAGGTAAGAACGCCCGTCCCTGAATACCTGTAATATGGAAAATGTGCTGTAGGCCAGGTTCCTCACTTTATCGACAGGCAGAGTTTCCGCCATGGTCTCAATGACCTCGTCGATATGGCTGCCCATCTCCAACATGGTGGCGGCAGTTTTAGCGGTAATACGGGAGAGGATATTGGCCTTAACCCCGCTGGCCAGGCCGTCAGCCAGGACGATAACCGTGGAGTCTGCGGATTGGAGGACTTCAATAGAGTCGCCGCAAAGCTCTTCGTCTTTCTTGTTCAATTGTGATATGCCAATATCAAGGTGGAGAGACATACCATGCTTCCTTCCCTAATCCTTCATCAGCTTGATCAGCCGGCTCAACTGCACTTTGGTCTCTGCTGTCGTTTCACCCAAAAGCCCGGCAATGACCTGGGCAACGGTCATTTGTTTTTTAATAACCTCCTGCGCCCGGTCAATTGTCTCCGTCTTTACCAGTAAAAGTTCTTCCTGCTGCTTCAATTCGTTTGTTATGTCTGTAAAAATCGCCACCGCGCTGTTTTCCAGCGGGAAAAGAATCTGGCGGGTTATCTTTCCGTTAAAAAGTTTACTGGCGTCCACTTTAATTGTTTTCATCTCTTGAAAAACACGCGCAAATTCAGACGGATTTACCAGGACGTCGATTTTTTCTCCGATTACTTGCCTGGTGCAGTCAAACATCTTTTTGGCCGCGAGATTTATTTCCTGGATAATGAGGTCTTCGTCAAAGATAATTACCCCGTCCGGGAGAGCGCGGAGTACCAGGTTGGAGATTGATTCCGCCCTTTTCCTCATGTACGGTATGCACATCTGCGACTCGGCGTTGCCCTGGAATACCGCGACGGCTTTTTCCCGGCAGGAGTTGAAGCCGCAGGCCCCGCAGTTAAGCTCATCTCCAGGTGAAAACTTATCGGTCAGGGCCAGTATTGCTTTTATTTGTTCCTCCGTTGGCTGCGGGACTACAGCCTTCCTGTCCAGGTAGGAGCGGTACAAATCCGCAGCAGGTAAAGGGGGCTGCGGCATGCTGTCCCGGGTCCCTGTATCCTGCAGCGAATAATAGTCCAGCAGTACTGTCTTCTTCGCGTATATGTCTTTGTCCGAAACCCCGTAGGGGCCTCCCAGACAGCCGCCGTTGCAGGCCATCAGCTCCATGAATAAAGGCCTGCGGCTGGGGACTGCCGTGGCAAAGTTTTCAAACAGCTTTATGCAATTACTGATACCGGTAACGGTTTGGACTTCTTTGTCGGTCAGGTCAGTGCTGAGGGAGGTCGCCCGCAGCTGCCCGCCTTCAATGGGGAAAAGGCGGGCCGGGCCGGGCTGGTAACCGTCAAATTTCGACGGTGAAAATTTGTTCACGTCAATTTTTTCCTGCCCGATCCATTCCCAGACTTCTTTAAAACCCAGGACATAGTCGACAGCTCCGCCCAGCGCTTCCCCTTTTTTGGCTATACAGGGGCCGATAAAAACCACAGCGCTGCCCGGGAACTGGCTTTTCAGAAGCCGGCCGTGGGCGACCATGGGAGAAACAAGGGGTGACAGGTAAGGGATCAGGTGCGGGTAATGGCGCTCCACAAGGTTGACCACGACGGGACAGGCGCTCGATATAAGCGGCCCCCGGGGGGATACCCGGCGGTGCTCATCACAGATCAGCTCGGCTCCGACAGACGTCTGCCCGATGTGGGAAAAGCCAAGCTGCTTGAGGAGAGAGGGGAACACAGCGGGGTTGGACAGCGGCAGCATGGCTGGAAAGGAAGGCGCCACGCTGGCCAATACCGGTACAACGTTTTCAAACAGCAGTTGTTTTACGTCATCTACGTGGTTGACCACGACCTTGGCTTTCTGGGGGCATACCGTGGTGCACAGGCCGTCCTGGATGCAGCTTTCTTCAATTACTTTTGCATACAGCTGAGCTTTTGAATGGCCCGACTTGATACAGATTGACTTCACCGGGCATGAGCGGATACACTTGTAGCAATCGCGGCACTTGGCCTCGTTGGTGCTGATTAATTTCAAATTATTTCACCCCGTAAATGGCGGGGAACACTTCGTTTTCAAACAGATCGACAATGCTCTCCCCGGTTACTTTTGTAAAAACCTTTTCACCTATCTTTACCGTTACGCCGTCGGAGCAGCGCTCGAAGCAGAAGTTCCCCTTGAGAGTGACTATATCGTCCAGCTGGTAATGCTCGATCAGGTTTTCAATTTCCGCTATGACGTTTTTGGACCCGCGCAAAAAACAAGAGCTGCCGACACATACCTGAATAACCAGCATTATTATAAGCCTCCAAATCTGTCCGGGTTGTTTGAAATAATTACAGGTCTTTTCGTCATTTTGCTATTTAATTCCTTTAAAATAAGTGTAATGTGGAAATAATTTTTACGGAAAAATCCGAAAATTTATTATAGCCATGCCGGCATAGCAAAGGTTATTGCAAAAATGATAGACAGATATTGAATATGTGATAGAATTTTTATTAGGTGCAAAAAGGAAGGGTGGTTGGTTTTGAAAAATACGCTTGCCGTACTGGTAGTCAATAAGCCTGGAGTCCTGGCGCGCATATCCGGTCTCCTGAGCCGGAGGGTGGTAAACATTGAAAGCATCGCTGCCGGCTATACCGAGGAGCCGGACGTGACCCGCATCACACTCGACGTGAAGGGTGATGAACAGGCGCTCGAGCAGGTGATCAAACAGCTTTCAAAATTAGTGGAAGTGATCAAAATTGTTGAGTTGAAATCGGAGGAATCAGTTGAGCGCGAACTGGCGCTGATCAAAGTTAAAGCGGAAAACAACCGCAGGTCCGATATTGTCAACCTTGTTTCGGTATTCAGGGCGAATATCATTGACGTGAATAAAGAAACGATGATCATAGAAACCCTGGGTGACGAGCGGAAAATCAGCGCTTTCTGCGCCGTGCTTGAGGACTACGGTATTGTAGAGCTGGTCCGGACCGGGAAAATCGCTCTATCCAGGAAACCTATAGCCGTTAAACAATAAGGCAGGGGCGGTTGCGAACAGGCGCTTAAAAATTATTGTCCTTCGGGACCATACTGGAAAATCTTAACCTGTTATAGTACGGCTGACATCATTGACATTATTATATCAATGGTATATATATTATAGTATATACGACCGGCTTTACCCTGGGGAGGCCCGCTTATGTCCAGCGTCAAAAGGATAATGATCAGCTTGCCGGATTCACTTTTAGCTGAAGTGGACGGAATAGCGGCGGCAGACCAGCTTAACCGCAGCGAGTTTATAAGAAAAGCGATGAATTTTTATATTACTGAATGCAAACGGCGGCTTTTGAGAGAGCAGATGAAAAAAGGCTACCTTGAGATGGCTAAAATAAACCTGGCCCTGGTTGTCGAGCACTATCGCCTGGAATCGGAAGTTAAAGAAGTTTATGAGCTTCCCGTGCCGGAGGTTAAATAATATATGCTGATCCACCGGGGAGATATTTACTATGCCGACCTGAGCCCGGTTGTCGGTTCCGAACAGGGGGGCACAAGGCCGGTGCTTATTATCCAGAACGATATCGGCAACCAGTACAGCCCGACCACTATAGTCGCCGCCATAACATCGCAGATAGACAAACCAAGGCTGCCGACACACGTCGCATTGCCGCTGACTCAGGGCGGTCTTGAAAAATGCTCGGTAATACTGCTGGAACAGATCAGGACAATCGATAAGAGCAGGCTTTTGGAAAAAATATATTCCCTGGACCATGACACAATGGTAAAAGTAAAACAGGCTGCGGAAATAAGCCTGGGCCTGGTGGAACTGTAAGCCCGGGCAAAAAAATATCGCCTTTTAAAAAACCTTAACCGGTGTTATTATCCGAGCAAGGTTTTTTATGTATTTAAATCGGATCTATCAGTGAGGAAGGTTTGACATGGTAAAGCGCGTCAGGGAGGGCAGTTGTTTTCCGCAGGGGGCGACGCCGGCTGAAGGCGGGGTTAATTTCGCCCTTTTTTCAAGACACGCCGAAGGTGTTGACCTTTTGCTTTTTGACCGTCCCCAGGATTCATCACCCGCGGAGATCATCCAAATAATTAACAGGACCCGTTTTGTCTGGCACTGCTTTGTCGAGGGAGTTACCGCCGGGCAGCTTTACGCTTACCGTGTGCGGGGGCCCTACCAGCCGCAAAACGGACTGCGCTTCAACCCCAACCGGCTGCTGATTGACCCCTACGCCAGGGCCATCACAGGCAAGTTTGTCCCGGGTGTATGCCATCTGGGTTATGACCCTGCTTCAACGCTGGCCGATTTCTCATTCAACAAGCGCGGAAATGCCGGCGGGGCGCCGAAATGTATTGTTATCGATGACCGGTTTGACTGGGAAGGGGATGTCTCGCCGCGGGTGCCGCTGAGGGAAACAGTAATTTATGAGGTCCACCTGAAGGGCCTGACGGCGCATGTTTCGTCCGGCGTGAAGTATCCCGGCACTTACCTGGGAGTCGTTGAAAAAATACCGTATTTAAAAAGCCTGGGCATAACTGCGGTTGAGTTTCTGCCGCTCCACCATTGTCACTCGGAAGATGCCCTGGTTAAAAGAGGCCTGACCAATTATTGGGGTTACAATACCCTGGGCTACTTCGCCCCTGACAGCAGGTTCAGCACCGGCTGGTTCCCGGGCTGCCAGGTGCAGGAGTTTAAACAGATGGTCAAATCCCTGCATAAAGAAGGTATCGAAATTATCCTGGACGTGGTTTACAACCATACCTGCGAAGGTGACGAGCGCGGGCCAACCCTTTGTTTCAGGGGGATCGACAACCCCACGTACTACAAGCTGCAGGATGACAAAAGGTACTATAAAGACTACAGCGGCTGCGGCAATACCCTGAACTTTGATGAATTCCAGGTCGTGCAGATGGTCATGGATTCACTTCGCTACTGGGTGAAAGAGATGCACGTGGACGGTTTCAGGTTTGACCTGGCGACGGTGCTCGGGCGTGAAAAAGGATGTTTTTCACGTGATGCGGGGTTTTTTGCGGCGGTCCGGCAGGACCCTGTTTTAGCGGGTGTAAAGCTGATAGCCGAGCCCTGGGACGCCTGTTGTGACTCCAACCAGGTGGGGAATTTTCCCCTGGACTGGGCTGAATGGAACGGCAGTTACCGTGACTGCGTCAGAAAATTTATAAAAGGAGTCCCGGGGATGCTACCGGAAATGGGGTACCGTTTGACCGGCAGTTCCGATCTCTTTGCTGATGACGGGCGGTCTCCGTTCAACAGCATTAATTACGTAACCTGCCACGACGGATTTACCTTGAACGACCTGGTCTCGTACGAAAAAAAGCATAACGGTGTTAACCTGGAGGGAAACAAGGACGGAGTCGACGAAAACCATTCCTTTAACTGCGGCCATGAGGGCGAAACCTTTAACCAGGTGATCAAAGAACTAAGGAAAAAAAATATTAAAAATTTTTTCGCCCTCCTGCTGATATCCCAGGGGGTACCCATGATCCTGGGCGGGGACGAATTTTTAAGGACCCAGAGGGGTAACAACAACGCGTACTGCCAGGACAACGGGATAAGTTATTTTGACTGGTCCCTGGCAGATATCAACCAGGACTTGATCGAATATGTCCGCAAAATGATCGCGTTTAGAAAACGCCACCCCCATTTCCGGCAGGAGGGCTTTTTCACCGGCCGGGACCTGGACCTTGACGCTATGAAAGATATCAACTGGTATTCGGAGGACCTGGCCTCACCGGATTGGGGCAGCCCGGAAAAAGGTTTTCTGGCCTTCCTGATCCAGGGCAGTGAATTAACCGGGGCAACTGGCGGGGAAAAGGAATGCGATATCCTGGTTGTTTTAAACGCCCTTAAATCAGGAAAGGTTTTTAACCTCCCCAGGACCAGGCCGGGCGCTGTTTTCAGCAGGATTTTGGACACTTCCCTGCCATACGGCCGGGACCTGCTTGCAGATGAAGAAGCGGCGCCGCTGCCCGGGCGTTTTTATGAGGCAGCGCCGCAGAGTGTGGTCATACTGCTCAGCAAAATTACTGGTAAATAAGTCTGCGGCGCCACCATAAACTATTAATAAATAGACGGATACCGGGAGGTCCTCATGAAGCCGCTGATTGGTATTACATGTTCGGAAGACGGCAACAGGTTCATTTTAAATAAACAGTATGCGGCAGCAGTCGTGGAGTCTGGCGGGATGCCGGTGCTGCTGCCGGCGCTGCCGGGATTGGAGGCCGATTTAATCAACGGCCTGGACGGGGTCCTTCTCTCCGGGGGAGGGGACGTCGATCCTTTTTTCTGCGGTGAGGAACCGCTCCCCGGGACGGGAGATATAAGCCCGGAAAGAGACGCTTTTGAAATAGGGCTGGCGCGCCTGGCACTGGTTAACGGCCTCCCCGTCCTGGGTATATGCCGGGGGATCCAGATCCTCAACATAGCCGCCGGGGGCAGCATTTGCCAGGACATCACCATGGTTACAAACGCACCTCTGAAACATGCCCAGCAGGCGCCCAGGTGGTATCCCACCCACGGGCTGGAGATATTTCCCGGCAGCCTGTTGTCGGGCTTGCTGGGCGGGGCTGCGACCCGCGTAAACAGTTTTCATCACCAGGCGGTGAACCGGGTGGCCGACGGCTTTATCGTTACCGCCCACTCGACGGACGGGGTGATAGAGGGGATCGAATCAATCGGCAGCAGCTATGCCGTCGGTGTCCAGTTTCATCCCGAGGAAATGTGGGAAAGGGACAGGAAATTTTTAAACATCTTCAAGTCGCTGGTGGAAGCGGCCGAGGAGTATTCATCGTCAACAAAGAGAGAGTAAAGGAATATGTCACATATTGCAGCCGGGCGGCCTCTTCCGGCGCCGGCGCCAGGCGTTGAATAATATCAGAGAGGAAGGACTTTATGCTTGCCATTACAGGCGGAAAAATCATCACCATGGCGGGGCGCCATTTAGAAAAAGGGACAGTGGTTGCGGACGGGGGCAAAATCGTCGGCGTGCATGAAGGCGTCCTGACGCCTCCAGGCGCGGAGATATTTGACGCGGCCGGGATGATAGTGATGCCGGGGATGATTGATTGCCACAGCCATGTTGGGATTGTGGAGGAGATCTACCGGGAGGAAGGGGACGACAGCAACGAGACGACCGGCCCCGTTACCCCTCACCTGCGGGCGATAGACGCCGTGAACCCGGCCGACCTGGGGTTCCGTGACGCGCTGGCGGGAGGTGTTACCACCGTGGTAACCGGGCCGGGCAGCGCCAATATCATCGGCGGTGAAATGGTGGCCATGAAAACCCGTGGAACGGTCGTGGACGATATGATTCTAAAATTTCCTGTCGGCCTGAAGGCCGCGCTGGGAGAAAACCCAAAGCGCAGTTACGGCAGGGATAAAAAGTCCCCCGCCACGCGGATGGCGTCAGCGGCAATTATTAGAGAAGCCCTGGTCCAGGGCGGCGAATACCTGAAAAAGGAATCCCCGGAAAGAGATCTAAAGATGGAGTCGCTCGGGAGGGTGTTAAGGAGGGAAGTGCCACTGCGGGTGCACGCCCACCGTGCGGACGATATCATGACAGCAGTGCGGATTGCCCGGGAGTTTGATATAAATCTCGTCATTGAACACTGCACCGAGGGACACATTATAGCCGGACGTCTGGCTGAGAAGAAGATACCGGCGGTAGTAGGGCCTGTGATTACGAACAGGGCAAAGGTGGAAATGCAGGGCCTGACCCTTGAAACAGCCAGGGTCCTGGCTGATTGCGGAGTCCTGTTCGCCATTATGACTGACCACCCCGTTGTCCCTGTCCAGTACCTTGCCGCGTCAGCCGCCCTCGCTGTTAAGGGGGGACTGCCCGAAGAACACGCCCTCAGGGCAATTACTATAAACGCGGCCAGAATATTGGGGCTGGAAAAGCAAATCGGCAGTATCGAAACGGGTAAAGACGCTGATATAGTTATCCTGGACCGTCACCCTTTGGATATTTCTTCCCGCGTTGTACAGGTATTCATTAACGGTGAAAAATCATTGACGTAAATTTAGCAAGTTTGCCAAAAAAAGAAAAATTTTATATTTATTTTAATATTATTTTAGAAAAATAAGAGGAATTAAAAAAAACAGGTCGAATACCATATTGGTTAACATATACTAATATGCCATTATGTTGAAATTTGTCGAGAGGTGTCGGAATGAATCGCGAGAAACTGAAAGTATTGATTGTGGATGACCAGGCCGGAGTACGTTTTCTGTTGGAAATTGTAGTAAGGGAGTCGGGGCACGAGACCTTTATGGCCCAAAACGGGCTGGAAGCGATTGAAATGGCACGCTCGATACAACCCGACCTCATTTTTATGGATGTGCGCATGCCTTTGATCGGGGGCCTGGAGGCCCTGGGAAAAATCAAGGCGACAAACCCGGAAATCCAGGTGATCATTATGACTGCTTACGGTTCAGAGCAGACAGTCTCCGACGCGTTGAAAAAAGGAGCATGGTGTTATATCGCCAAGCCATTTGATGTTAACGAAATTAAAGAACTTTTAATCAAGTTCGTAAACGAATACGGTGATAATGAGAAACCAAAGGCAGTCGGCTGTTTATAAATTGATTACTTTCACCCCCTTGAGGGGGTTTTTTTATGTCCGTAGGTTCCTGCCTTTGATATAATAATTCTGTATTGATAATTTACCCGAGTCGTAAATACAATTAAGTGTGGGTTCCCGGGGTCTCTAAAGGATTGCTTTTGGGGAGGCTGATATTACACTTAAATGTTACAGCTGACCGGCTAAGGGTTATAATATACACGGGGTGAGCTTTTTTGACTGTGATTAAAACTTCATCTGCGGAAGAGACCGGCATACTGGGTGAAAAACTGGGCTTACTACTGGGCGCGGGCGATTTAATCTGCCTTTACGGCGGGCTTGGCGCCGGTAAAACTTGTTTTGCCCAGGGCGTGGCCCGCGGCCTGGGTATAGAAGGCGCTGTAACAAGCCCCACCTTTACCTTGATTAATGAGCATTACGGCAGGCTGCCTCTTTTTCATATGGATGTCTACCGCCTGGATTCAGCCGCGGAGATGGATGACCTGGGTTACGAGGAATTTTTTTATGGCGGCGGCGTCACCCTGGTCGAGTGGGCTGAAAAGATTGGTGAACTGCTGCCGGAGGAAAGGCTTGATATTTCAATTGACAGGACTCCGGAAGGAGAAGACTTGAGGCAGGTTACCCTATCACCCAGGGGCGAAAGATACAGGATTTTGATTAAGGAGCTGATGGCCGTTGTACGTTCTGGGAATTGAGTCTGCAACACCGGTTGCCGCGGTGGCGGTTGCCGGCGACGGGGTAATTCTGGCCGAGCGTATGGTTTTGAACCAGCGGACTCACTCCGTTAACCTGCTCCCAATGATCAAGTCCGTGCTTGAAGAATCAGGGGTGGGGAAGAAAGGCCTGGGTGGAATCGCGGTATCAGGGGGGCCGGGTTCATTTACCGGCCTGCGTATCGGCATGAGCACAGCCAAATCCCTGGCGCAGGTACTGGGCCTGAAGGTAGTGGGAATATCCACCTTGACATCCCTGGCCTACCCGCTGGCCGGGCGCGGCTGTTATGTCTGCCCGGTTTTAAACGCCCGTAAAAACGAAGTGTATACATCTGTATTTGATAATAAAGAAGTGCTGAACCGCTTGGTAGGACCCATGGCGGTTCGCCCCGGTAGACTGGTGGAAATCCTGTTGGATTTAGGCGGACCGGTTATTTTTGCCGGAGACGGTGTTTCCCAGTACATGGACTTTTTTAAAGCCGGCCTGGGCAATCTGGCCGGATTTGCTCCCTCCATGTTAAATTACCCCCGGGGCGCCGCAGTAGCGGAACTGGGCCTGGCCGCGTTCAGGGAGGGAGGGGGAGTGGCCCCCGCGGACCTGTGCCCGGAATATATCAGGCCTTCGGAAGCGGAAGTGGTCTGGCTTAAAAAGAATAATGCCGGGAGTTGAAAAAGTGTCAGTTACCTTTGAAGAAATGAGATTAGAACACCTGGACCAGGTTTTGGAGATCGAAAAAGCATCTTTCCCGACACCATGGTCCCGGGATGCTTTTAAGGGCGAAATATTGCAAAATGATTTCGCCCGCTATATTGTGGCAATTTATGACAGTGCGGTGATCGGTTACGGCGGCATGTGGATAATCCTTGACGAGGCGCATATCACCAATGTGGCTGTGAGGCCTGACCTGCGCGGGAAGAGTATCGGCAAAGTCTTAATGCTGGAGATTATCAGGCAGGCTGTTATGATGGGCGCCAACAGTATGACCCTGGAGGTCCGCCCGTCAAATAACGCAGCGAGGAAGCTTTACCAGGGCTTGGGCTTCATTGAAAGAGGGCTCAGGAAGCGCTACTATTCCGATACCAATGAGGACGCCATAATTATGTGGAAAGAAAACCTGCCGGCGCGGGGTTTCAAGGTCTATCCCGGCGGCAGGTACATGCTTTAATAGGAAGGGTTAACCTGATTAATCCGGAGTCCCTCTTTTACCCCAGGGCTTATACGCGGATATTAATACCTGGGCAATAAGGAGCAGCACCTGGATGCCTCCAAAGATGGCGCCCATCTGCTTGTCGTATAAATACGTGTTGTTTTGCAGCGCCAGGCCACGTTCCAGGTCTGCGATAGCTGTGGCGCTGTTTGTCCACGGCCCCAGCCAGAAAGTGCCGAATATGATTTGGGCCAGCGTGGCTACCCATTTGAAAATCACCCAGTTGAACTTGAAGAAACCCCAGTTGGTGTACAGGGATATAAATAGACCTGTTATAAGTGAGCCTAAAGCCGCCGGTATGATAATATAATCATCCAGAAGTTTTATTGAAGCATTAACGGCGTAAATTTCATCCCCGCTTTGGATATGCCCGTCTATGAGTGACATCAGCATCATCGAAATACCGGTGCCAACCCAGGCACAGGCAAAAAAGATATGGAATCCCTTTAACCATGATCTTCCCTTCAGTCCAAGTTTCTTCATTTTACCCCCTGCTAAACCCTAAAATACTAATTAAACCCGGCAGATAAAAATACATTATAGCTGGGAATAGTATATCACGTGCCTTGTTTTGCCTGTCAAGGGCAATATAAGCAATACACCGGCTTTTTAGGCGGTGTCAGAGTGTTTGTTAATATAACATGTATACTTGGCTAAATTGCTTTAGGATCCCAGAATGACGCGTTATTGGTTACCTTTTTTAGGTTTTCAAAAAACAGCGGGCCGTAACCGGGCGCGGATGATACATATTTTCCGTTTAGACGCGCGCTGTGGCGGGGCGTGCTTACAATTCTCATAACATCGGGCAGCGGGACTATGGCCTCGTCCGTCCCGGCAAGAAATCCCGACCAGTTTCTCACATGTTCTTCCGACCGGAAGAGATGGATCCGGCTTCAGGTGTAGGGCCAGTCTTTTGCCCATTTTTTAATTGGGATGTCAACATAGCCTTTTATGTCCTCCGGGCTGTTTTCCAGTATGATTCCGTCACGGACAACGATGCGCATCTGCTCACCGCAGTCCAGGCACGGAGCGTCAATCCGGACCGCCTTTCCGGGGAAGACCCAGCAGACCGCCAGGGCTTCAAAACCTCATTGCGCAAACCACTTTTGCTGCCCGTCAACAGTAATGCGGTATTGGGTGGGCTGGTTGTTGAACGGCGCGAACGAGGCGATTAAGTCGGTGCCGGGGTATAACCAGACCGGCAGGTTGCAGGACATCAGTTCATGGAGAAGTTTTTTCCCCTCTTCCGGGTGTACGGAGAACTCTCCGGCAATCTCAGTATAGTGGGGGGCATAACCCCTCTTAATAAAAGTTTCCAGTATGTAGTGGTAGGTCCGGTCCTTCTGCTGGGCAGTTACCATATTAACTCCTCCCGGCATTTTTATTTGTCAAGTTTGCGACGTGATATCCGATCAAACGATCGGATTAATTTAAACACCTCAGGTGCCGCCGTAACCAACTGTCACTTTTCCTCCATCCACAATCACCGGGACTTTGCGCACGCCGCCTGAGAGTTTCAGCATCTCCTGCAGCTTTTCGGCATCAGACTGGACGTCGAAGTAAGCAGCACTTTTGCCATAGGCCGACAACGCCTTGTCTGTGAACGGACAGCCCGCCTTGCCGTAAATCACAATTCCCTCCGCCATAATATAGAGCCTCCTTTTTATTCTAATCAAAAACTAATCGTCTGCAGGCGTGGTAAGGGCCTTTAAATCTGACACAAGTATATATGCGCATATAAGCATTAAGGCTGTAAAAATTTTCACGTTTTTATGATGGTACAACGCAGGGATGCTCAGGGTTATTTTATGAGGTTAAGGCTATTTAGCGGGTGTGTTTTCATTTAAGAGAAAATCAATCAGCTCCCGGTTCTTCATAATGGCAGTTTCTTTAACCATTTCCCCTATGTCTATGGCTTCCTTTATTTCATCCTCGACGGCGCCAGCCTCACGGGCTTTAATGTAATGGTATTCCAGTCATACCTGGCAGTTGGCAGCTGTGCTCGCGGCTATGGCGATAAGCTGGCGAATTTTTTTATCTAAAACTCTCGGCATAAGAAACACCTCTAAATTTTATTCACACACTTTCGTTGCCCACCACGCACTTACCGTCAACCCTCAGCTTCAGCCGCTTCATAAATAAATCCATATCAGCTGCCAGGAGGCTGTCATTTATCCCGGTTTTAATCGATCCCATCACCTGGTCTAAGAAGCCGGGCGATCCCGGCGGCAGGTAATAATATTTCCAGGTTCCTTCCCTTCTCTCAGCCACTATGCCTGCGTGCCGCAGAATTGAAAGGTGCCGTGAAATGCTGTATTGCGGCAGTTGAAGCCCGTCCATAAGCTCGCTTACCGTCGCGTCGCTAGCGTACAGCAAAAGCTTAATGATGCGGATCCTGGTCCGGTCCGCCAACGCCCTGAATATTTCTTCACTTCTGTCAAGGGTAATATATGTAATATGCTGCATATAACATATAATAACACAGCTTGCCGGATAAGGCTATATTCTTTATATGATATAATTTATTGTAAGTGTCATAAAAACAGCTTTGACCCTGTTATATAAATGAAACTGTCCATGGAGGTCCTAAGGCAGTGCCGTTAACTACCATCAGTTTTAACAACAGCCTGGCTGGTTTTAAAGAGATTTTTGAAAGCCATTATCCGTCTGTCTGCCGCAGGCTTACATCACTGCTGGGCAGCCGCGCCGCCGCGGAGGACGTTGCCCAGGAAGCGTTTATCAAGCTCTACGAAGCACCGCCCAGGGAGAACTCCAACCTTGGCGGGTGGCTGACGAGAGTAGCCACCAATATGGCTTACAACCACCTTTACAGTGAGAAAAGCCGCCGCCGCAGGGAGGCGGACGCCGGCAGATCCCTGGCGGCAGCGGAGCCCGAGCCGGGCGAGGAGTTATTGCGGAGCGAAGTGGTCGCTTTTACCCGCCGGGTGCTTGAGCTTCTGCCTGAAAGGGACCGGGCCTGTCTGCTGTTGAAGTATTCCGGGATGGATTACGCTGCCATAGCGCGGGTTATCGGCGTTAAGGAGTCTTCTGTCGGCACTCTGCTGGCACGGGCGCGCGCAAGGTTCAAGTCTGAATATTTAAAGCTCGGGGGAAGTGATCATGGTGTGTTATAACACCGGCTGCCTGCAGGCGTACCTGGAGGGGGAAGTCACAGCAGGACAAAAAGCTGAGATAGAGGAGCACCTTGCCGTCTGCAGGCTGTGCAGGGAGAAATATGAGGAGATAAAGGAGAACCAGGCTTTTGCCAACGGCATGCTGGCCGGCTACATGCAGCTGCTCGGAAGGGGAAATTTTGATACCGAAGCGGCCTGGGACCGGTTCAAAGGTGAATACGTCCATAGACAGGAAAGCAAACAAAAAAGCGCATTTGCGTGGAAAGGGGTTTTAAAGATGATGTCAAGATACCGGGCCGCCGCGACCGCCGCGATGTTGGTCTTAGCCATAGCTGTCAGCTTCAGCTTCGGGGCAGTGCGTACTGCCGCAAGTGAACTGCTGACCATATTCAGGGTCGAAAAGGTGAAGACTATAAACATCACTCCGGCCGACATGGCGAGCCTTGAAAAAACGATGCGTGAGGGAGCCGGACAGGTAGATATCGATAATTTCGGCAAATTAGAGTTTACCGGCAAACAACAGACAGTCAAAACTAACATGGAAGAGGCGAGCGAGGCCGTTGATTTTCAAATTAAGCTGCCCGCGGGACTGCCCGGTTACAGCGAACCGGAATTATACATGGAAACCGGTGGAACTCTGAACTTCACACTTGATACGGTCAATACAAACAAATTCCTGCAGTCACTGGGCAGTGAGAAACTTCTGCCTGATGAACTTAACGGAAAGACTTTTACAGTTAAAATGCCGGCGCTTATTACTGCCGAATACCCTGGGGCTAACAGTGAAATAGTTATCGGGCAGGGCAGAAGCCCTGAGCTGATTGCCCCCGGCGCTGACGTGCTGGCCATCCGTGACGCGCTGCTGGCGATACCCTTCCTGCCGGAAAACCTGCGCAGCCAGCTGGCGTCGATTAATGACTGGCAGCACACCTTCATAGTGCCGAATATCGAGGGCTCATCGCAGGAGGTCATGGTGGCAGGCGCAGAGGGCGTCTTCATCAGCCCGCCGCAAGGGTCTGAAGCCGGCAGTGACTCCTGCCTGATCTGGCAAAAAGACGGCGTCGTTTACGGGATCAGCGGTGACCTTACCCAGCGGCAGGCTCTGGATATAGCAAACTTAATGAAATAGACAAAATACGGGGTAACAAATGATAATTGAAACCGATGGCCTGACTAAAATGTACGGCAGAAAGGTCGGGTGCTCGGAGATCTGCCTCACCGTTGGTGAAGGGCAGATCTTCGGTTTTCTCGGTCCCAACGGAGCCGGTAAAAGCACCCTGGTAAAGATCCTGGTGGGACTCCTTTTCCCCACTGCCGGCAGCGCCCGTATCCTGGGGAAACCGCTGGGCGACCGTAGCGTACGGCGTAAAACAGGTTTCCTGCCGGAGAATTTTCGCTATCAGGAATGGCTCACCGGGATAGAGCTGCTCTCCTTTCACGGTTCCCTATACGGAATGGGACGGGAGGAAAAGGCGCGGCGCATTCCGGAGGTACTAGAACAGGTGGGCCTGGGTGATAAGGGGAGACAAAAGGTAGGGTCCTACAGCAAGGGCATGCAGCAGCGGGTGGGGCTTGCCTGCGCCCTGCTGCCCGATCCCGACCTGATTTTCCTGGACGAGCCCACCTCCGCCCTTGACCCCCTGGGCAGGCGCGAGGTGCGGGAAATAATGCTCGACCTGCGTCAAAAGGGTAAGACCATTTTTTTAAACAGCCACCTTTTAAGCGAGGTCGAGATGATCTGTGACCGGGTAGCTATTATTAACAAAGGGAGCATTGTCAAAGAGGGCGCCATGGGAAATCTGCTGGCGGGAGCTATCGAGGTCGATATGCGAGTTGAAGGCATAACACAGAAAATGGTCGACGGGCTTTCCGTCCTGGGCAGTCCGGTTAAAGTTGAAGGCAGTCTGATCAGGCTTTGCCTCAGGGAAACCGTGGATATCCCCGTTGCAGCCGAAGTTGTTGTGAACAGCGGCGGCAGGCTGTTCAGCCTTAACACGAGACAAAATTCGCTGGAAGACCTGTTTGTTGACCTCGTTAAAGAAGGAGGCGCGGGTAAATGCTCACCATAGCCGCTTTAACCTTCAGGGAGGTGGTGCGCCGCCGCATCCTCCTGGTCACGATAGTCCTGGCCGTGATTTTTCTGTCGTTATACGGTATCGGAGTCCATTACGGCTATAAGGACATAACTGATAGCAACAACAACGGCCTTATGAATACGCTGATAGCGCCGATGTTCCTGTCCCTGGGGCTGTATTTCGGGAGTTTTATTATCGCATTTCTGGCCATTATGGCCGCTGTCGGCTCTGTATCAAGTGAAATTGAAAACGGGATCATTTACGCTGTCGTACCCAGCCCGGTGAGGCGCGTGGATATTATCCTGGGTAAGTTTATTGGGTACAGCCTGATGCTTTCTGTTTTCGCATCGCTGTTTCACGCGGCCGTGCTGTTGATCGTCCACTATAACACGGGCCTGAACGCGCCTGTGAAAGCCGGGGCGATAGCTCTTTTTTGCCTGCAGCCCGTAGTCCTCCTGGCAGTGACCATGTTTGGCACCACCTTCCTATCTACCCTGGCCAACGGTATCGCCTGCTTTATGCTCTATGCCGTAGGGGTTGTAGGGGGCATGCTCGAGCAGATCGGGACCCTTCTCCAGAGCCAGATGCTGGTCAATATAGGCATCGTTTCGAGCCTGATGATGCCGGCCGATTCAATATACAGGAAAATAGTCTTTACTCTCCTGTCAGCGCCGGGCACCTCTATGTCGCACCTGATGCTTGGCCCCTTCGGCAGTTACTCCGAGCCAAGCGTCTGGATGCTGCTGTACACTGGCTTTTATATAGTATTTTTCCTGGCCATGGCCACATCCATTTTTTCCCGTAAAGACATCTAACACACGGGGACCTTCTCTGTCACCTTGTAATTCCAGAACCCTTAAAACGCCTGCCCTGGTTTAGTCATACCGGGGCTTTTTATTATCTGAAAGGGGAATAATAGTGCTGTATTTGTGAAGGCTGATGAATTGTAAAGGGGATACAAAAATTGCATAAAACAGATGAGCGGAAAATAGCGGTGGCGGGTGTGGGAGCGGTGGGGGCTTCCACTGCTTACGCGCTGGCCGTAAGCGGGCTGGCGTCCGAGCTGGTGCTTGTCGATATTAATAAGGCCAAGGCCGAGGGTGAGGCCATGGACCTGGCGCACGCGGCGGCTTTTATTAAGCCAATCAGGATCTACGCCGGTGACTTTGAGGACTGCCGCGACGCTTCGATCATCATATTTGCAGCAGGGGCAAATCAAAAATCTGGTGAGACAAGGATGGACCTGCTGCTTAAGAACTACGGCATTTTAAAGGAAAGCCTGCCCAAACTTTTAGGAGGCGCCGACAGCATCCTTATCATTGTGAGCAACCCGGTCGACGTCCTGACTTACGCCGCGCTGAAAATATCAGGGCTGCCTCCGGAGAGAGTTTTTAGCTCAGGGACAGTTCTGGACAGTTCCCGCTTCCGTCACCGCCTGAGCTACCATTGCTCAGTAGCTCCGAGGAATGTCCACGCTTATGTTGTAGGGGAGCACGGTGACAGCGAGGTGCTGCTCTGGAGCCTGGCCAATATTGCCGGCACCGGTATTGACCGTTACTGCGAGCTGGCCGGTATTCCACCGGTAAACCGCCAGGAGGTGGACAGCCAGGTCAGAAACGCGGCATACGAAATCATTTCCAGGAAGGGAGCGTCCTATTACGCTGTCAGCCTGGCCATAAAGCGCATTTGTGAAAGCATTTTAAGGGATGAAAACAGCCTGCTCAGTGTCAGCGGGCTGATTGAAGGACAGTACGGGATCAGCGGCTGCTGCCTCAGCCTGCCCTCCGTGATCAGCTCGGAAGGACGGGGAAAGCCGCTGGAACTGCCTTTGTCAAACGTTGAAGAGGAGGCCTTGCGCAGGTCTTCAGATATATTAAAAGCTGCAATAGCAGAATTAAATCTATAATAGGCGTTTTTGTAGTATTGCAATAATCTGACTGATAAACACCCTTGCAATAATAACTGATTTAGATATAATAGAGTAGTAACCCTGCCAGAATAAAATAAACGCGCCTGTAGCTCAGGGGATAGAGCGCCGGCCTCCGGAGCCGGGTGCGCAGGTTCGATTCCTGCCAGGCGCACCAGCTAGTATCTGAAAAAGCCTTGAAAAAAATTAAGGCTTTTTTTGTTTCATTTCTGCAAAATAATAAGGCAGACCGCTTTTTTAAGCTTCTGGTCTGCCTCTTCTATTCATGTTATATCAGGCTGAATGGACTTCCATTTTTTCCGCGGGCGCCCCGCATTTGGAACACTGAGATTGATCCGCGCGCCGGTCATCATCCGGCAGCGGCAGTCCGCATGTGAGGCATTCATGGTTGGCCTTCCTTTTGCTTTCAACGATAAGCGCTTGTTGTTTCTCCAGAATTTTGCCAACGATGCTGTCACGCTCACCGGCCTTGATATCTATAAACTCTATTCCCACTAAAAACCTGTTGCCCTGGTTCTCTTCAGGATTTTCCGAAATCCAGGCTACCTTACCGTTAAGGATAAGTTTTTTACCTGGGGCGACATTAATATAGATTTTTAATTTTTCATCCAGGTTTGGTTTTTCATTAGTGGCGAATAAAAGTCCCCCGCCGCTGATGTTTATGGCTTTTGTCCTTTCATAAAAGTCGCTGTTGTCCTGTGCGTACAAAAAATATTGATTTACCGGGAGCCTGAACCATGCTCTCCGCTGTCTGCCCGATCCGTCAGGTTCATTTAAGTTTATATGCCATATAACTGACTTGTTTTTTATTAACCTGGCCTGGTTCCTGAGCAGGAATGCGATCACTGCCAGCAGGACCGCGGTCACAGCGATGAAAGGCCCGAGGTAGCTCTGGCCGGCGGCCGCCTGGCCGCTAAAAGCATCTTTGACAGAATCAGTAAAATTCTTTACCGGATTATCAGAAGCACAGAAAGCGGCAGTACTCATCAATGTGAGTAAAGAAAGCAACATAGTAATTATTAAGATTAGCTTGTTTAATTTTTTTGCCATAAGTTATACCTGTTTTCTTTATACTTTTCCAGCGGCTGGCGCACTAAATGATTTTTCCCATTATAGCAAAAAATAATTGGAATGATCAATTAACCAAATTGATAATATAAAAAGAATACATGATTAAAGTTATCAAAAAATATTAGAAAGGAAGAGGATAATGAAGTCAGCTGTGGAAGCTTAAAAGTTAAAAATTTTAGGCTGATATATGATAAGGGGTGGAATATTTTGAAACCCATCAGTTGGGAGACAAAGCTTGGAGTAGTCCTCGTAATATCATCCGTGATTATTTATCTGGTTAAATATTTAATCCTGGGGGACGCTCTGAATACCTATATGTTTGTGTTTAACGCCCTTGGATTTCTGCCTATTAACGTACTGTTTGTCACCCTGGTCATCAATAAGCTGCTTTCTATAAGGGCGCAGCGCGACAGGCTGGAAAAGATAAACATGGTTATTGGTATGTTTTTCAGTGAGATCGGCACTCAGCTGCTGACATACTTTTCAGATTACGACTCCGGCATCAGTAAAATTAAAGGCAACCTCCTGGTGGGTGACAACTGGTCCGATGAAAAATTCAATTCTGTAAAAGAAATCCTCAACTCCCATCATTATAAAACTGACGCTGGTAAAATTGACTTTGCCATGATGCATGCCTGGCTGCAGAGCAAAAGGGATTTTATATTAAGGTTATTAGAAAACCCGGCTTTATTGGAGCATGGGTCCTTTACAGAACTGCTGCGCGCTGTATCACACCTGATAGATGAATTAAGCCGCAGAAAAGAATTTACAAACCTGCCCGAGTCGGACATCCGGCACCTGACCGGCGACGTCAACAGAGTATACAGCAACCTGGTTATCCAATGGCTCGGGTATATGCAGTATTTGAAGAAAAACTACCCGTATCTTTTCTCCTTCGCCATGAGGGTGAACCCGTTCGATGAGAATGCCTCGCCGGTTGTGGGCGGCGAAATACAAACACAAACCGGGTATGGCAATTAAGGAAATAAAAAAAGCACACGAGAACCGTGTGCTTAACGTGTGTGCTTTATATGAGCGCCGGGATGAATTTTGCCAGCAGGTAAACATCTCCGCTGCCGGCTACAATCCGGTGTTTCACATTTTCGGGTACAACCATGGAAACGCCGAGCTCACAGACGAACTCTTTGCCGGCTATTTCGCCTTTTCCCGTGCCGCCGACAATATTGATGAATTCCCATCTGCCGTCGTGAACGTGCTCGCCTATCTCAAAGCCGTCTTTGATCCTGATCAAATGGCAGCTAAATTTGCCGTCAGACGAATCCCCCTTTACCAGGTGTTTCAAAAAGACACCCGTGAAACTTGGATGCGGGTTCCATTCAAGCTCCGGCACATTAAATTCTTTATCAGTGTAAACAATTTTCCCTTCGCTCAGCCCATTGACAGTTTCATTCATAACTCTAACCCCCCATGCATTTTTAAACATTGCTTTTAATAAATTATAACACATATACGTTTTTAAGTATTCTCATAAACCAGCAGTTCTTGTTATAATTCTTAAAATGTGATCTTTAATAAGAGGTAGCGGTTATATTACTCAAGTATCAGAAATAGCATTCCAGGTATAATAATTCATAAAATTACCTTTAAGAGAAGTGGTATTATGAGCAGCTCCAGGTGGCGCCTGATTTTGTCAGTATCCTTAATAACGCTCTCCGGTTTTTTATATCTTCTTTATTATGTCATATATACGGACGTCCACAGCATTATGACATGGTTTCTTTTGTCCGCCGCTTTCCTGCCTATTAATATTTTAATCGTTACTTTTATCATTGAAGGCATAATAAGCGCGAGAGATAAACGGTTAATGCTGAAGAAACTCAACATGGTAATAGGGGTTTTTTACAGCGAAGTCGGCACCGTTTTATTGAAGCTGCTGACTCCGTATAATACGAACAGCCTCCAGTCCGGCGGGGATTTAGACTTCAACAGCGGATGGACCAGGCGTGAATACGATAACGCTGTTAATATAGTCAAAAACTATGATTACAAGATTGAAAGCAGGGCGGGAGATCTAACTGATT
Source organism: Pelotomaculum propionicicum (assembly GCF_048984525.1). GTDB lineage: Bacteria > Bacillota > Desulfotomaculia > Desulfotomaculales > Pelotomaculaceae > Syntrophopropionicum > Syntrophopropionicum propionicicum_A. Next base: position 14,033 of record NZ_JBMGJC010000006.1, on the reverse strand, counting down.
TAAAGGTATTTCTGGGCGAAAAAAGGGACTTTCTGCTGCGCCTGCTGGAAAATCCAAACCTACTGGAACATGAGACATTCACCGATCTTTTATGGGCGGTGTTTCACTTAAACGACGAGCTTGCCCACAGGAAAAGCTTAACAGGCCTGCATAATGCCGACTACAACCACATTTCAAATGACATAAAAAGAGCTTACACGCTGCTGTTAACCGAGTGGCTGTCTTATATGAGCCATTTAAAAAGCGACTACCCATATCTTTATTCGCTCGCCGTGAGGACCAATCCTTTTGACCCGGATGCCTCTCCCGAAATTAAGGAATAAAATAAAAGGGGTCAGGCTTGAGATATTTACTTATGCATTGTTTTTATTGTTTGATTACTAAATAAACGAGTAATTCAACAATTCAAGCCTGACCCCAGGTTCGCCCTGTTCAGCGGTGGACAGGGCGGTTTTTTTGCTCCGGGCAGACCCTTCAGGAGGATAATACCAATACTGTGTCGAACAAAATAGATCATCTGCTAGGGTTTGGCCTTGCAGTATAGGACTTTTAATTCTAGCTTTTTCTGGATACAATGGTAAACGAAGCAGCCTTCGCATAAGGCTGCTCTTGGAGTGGAGGTTTTTTTTTGAAAAGGGTGGTCAGCGTCAGCCTGGGCTCTTCCAGGCGTGACCATAAGGTAATTACAGAACTGCTGGGTGAAAAAGTGGAAATTGCCCGCATGGGCACAGACGGCGATTTTAACCGGGCGCTTGAACTGCTGGGGGAACTGGACGGCAAGGTTGACGCCATCGGGCTGGGAGGCATCGACGTTTATCTTTTTGTCAAACAGAAACGTTACGCCATCCAGGACGGCTTGAAGCTGATGGAGTCAGTCAAAGTAACGCCCGTGGTGGACGGCAGCGGACTGAAAAACACCCTTGAGAGGGAAGTGGTCAAGATCCTGGCAAGGGAAACAGACCTGCTCAAAGCGGGCACACGCGTCATGATGGTCAGTTCAGTGGACCGCTTCGGCATGGCCGAGGCGCTGTCTGAAATAGGCTGTGACATGACATTTGGCGACCTTATATTCACGGCGGGCATCCCCTATGCGATTAAGACCATGGACGAACTTGAAGAAATAGCGGGCCGGCTGTTGCCGGAAATAACAAAAATGCCCTTTCACATGATCTATCCAACCGGCAAAAAGCAAGAAAGCCAGGACGAGGCCAAGGTTCAGAAATTCGCCCGCTACTATCACGACGCGGATGTTATCGCGGGAGACTTCCACCTGATCAGGCGGTTTATGCCCGCGGGCATGAGCGGGCAGACCATTTTAACCAATACCACCACCAGCGCCGACGTCGAGTTCCTGAAAGAAAAGGGGGTGGGCACCCTGGTGACCACCACGCCGGAATACGAGGGGAGATCTTTCGGCACCAACGTCATGGAGGCCGCCCTGGTGGCTATATTCAATAAAAAGCTGGAGCAGATCACGGCGCAGGACTACCTGGATCTTCTGCACAGGCTGGATTTCCGCCCGCGTATTGTAAAGCTAAGTGTTTAAGCGGATATGTTTATGCTGACGGGTTCCCATTAATATAATACGACGGACTTGCCAAGGAGGGTAAAAATGGCCACGCATGCCGAGATAAATGAAAGCCTGCAGGACTTTACGGAAAACTTCAATAAAAACGACCGTTTAAGGTTAATGAACAAAGACTGGAACCGGGTGGTGGTCGTAAAAGCCACCGATACCGAATCAGTTCATACCTGGACTATAAAAAACGGTTTCCTCACACTTAAAGAAGGATTAACCGCCGACCCGGATTTAACCGTGATTTCCGACAGCGAAACGCTGACTGATATCTTTTACGGCGACGTAACTCCGATAGAGCCGTATAATAACGGTACGCTGCGCATTATCGGCACGGAAGACGATATTACCAGGCTTGACTTTATCTGCCTGATGATCTGGGGTGAATAAAGTTGCAGCTTAAAAGGGTCCTCACCCTGCGTACAGTTGTTGCTACCAGCGCTGGCCTGACATTGGCCAGTTCGTCTTTTGTGGCGGCTGTGATGGTGGCCAATTATGTTCTGGGTGACACCGCCTGGATTGCCATCTTAATCGGGGGGGCGCTCTGCTTTCTGGCGGCGGCCTGTTTTTCCGAGCTGAACGGCCAGTTGCCCACCGCCGCGGGTATTCGCCTTTATTTCAGCCGGGCCTTCAACGACCAGGTATCCCTGGTTGTGTCCCTGTTGTATATGCTTATCGTGGTAGTCGGTGTGGTGGGTGTGGAAAGCTATATCATTTCCAGGGTACTGAATGAGGCCATCCCCTCCATACCGCCCTACATCTGGATCGTGGTGATGCTCCTGCTGGTGACCGTAATGAACCTAAGGGGGCTCAAAATGGCCGGGGTGTTCCAGGACGTGGTTACCTACGGCCTGATCGCCGTGATTATATTCATCGGCCTTTTCGCGCTGTATAAGGCGGGCTTTAAACTAAACGCTCCCCTGTCACCCGGGGGTGCGGCGGGGATAATTAACGCGGTTGCCCTGGGAGTGTTTCTTTTTGTGGGGTTTGAGTGGGTGACGCCGCTGGTGGAAGAGGTTACCCAGGTCAAACAGATCTACAGGGGCATGATGATCGCGCTGGGTATCCTGAGCGTGGTTTACGCCATATTTACCACGGCCATGACCGCCGTGGTGCCAAAGGAAGTCCTGCTGGCCACACCGGCTCCCCAGTTGGTATTCGCCCGGACAGTCCTGGGTGATTTCGGCGCCTCCCTGATGATAGTGGTTATCCTGGCCACATCCATGAAAACATTTAACGCCGGCATTATCAGCGTTTCCCGATTCATGTACGCCTCTGCCAGGGAGCATGTCCTGCCGTCTGTTTTCAGTAAGGTCAGCATGCGATATTTTACCCCTTGGGTGTCCATCATCACTCTCTTTTTTATAGGTCTGATTGCGGCCGCGCTGACTCTTTTGACCGAAAACTACCAGGTGCTGGTGGGGCTGGCCGCCGCCATGGAGTCCATAGTATACACAATGGCAGGGCTGGCTGTGATCAGCCTGCGCCGCAGGGAGCCGGAAAAAGAACGCCCTTACCTGATCAAGGGCGGCTACCTGGTCCCGGTTGTAACCGCCCTTGTTTTCACCCTGCTGGCAGTCGCTGTCCTGGCGTCAGATTTGACGGCGCTGTTGTACATGGCAGGCTGTTTTGTGGTGGTACTGGCTTATGTTAAAACAGCCGTGCCCCGCCTCAAAAAGAAACACGAAGCCCGCAGGCCGGCCGCCAGGCGGCGTCCTGGGCGGGCCGCCGCCGGAAGCGAGGAGGGCAAATAAGAGAGCCCTCTTTTTTATTGCCTTTCCCCCGGAAAGCCTCTTTATTTACCTGGTATATTACCGATATATATAATAGACCATCCTTTAGTAAAACCCAATCGCTAAGCCTCCATATTTTTTTCAATAAAACCATTGTTTTGCAGGTAAAAACGGGGAACCATTTGGCATTACTGGCCGTCTAACTGAAAAAGGGACAATTCTACAAAATAATACAAACATTGCACCTGGCAGGATTATTAACACCTGGTATTTAAACCAATTCAACATTTTTCCTGCGATACTTTTTAATGAAATAAGAGGAATTGTCGGGTATCTTGTAGAAAATTAAAGCTTAAGTTTCTTAAGTATTAATCCGTCAAAGGACGGAGGGGGGTTGAGAATGCACTTAAGATACCGAGTACCCAGCATTTTCTTGCTTATGCTGGCTATGGCCCTGTTCCTTGGAGTCCTGATGTCATCTGCCAACAGTGCTTTTGCAGACACTGCAGTTGTGTCAACAGATATACTAAATATCCGGGCAGGTCCTGGCACTGGCTACAGCGTAATAACACAGGCAGGAGCGGGCGACCGTCTTTCGGTCCTGGAGAAATCCGGCGACTGGTATTGTGTAAGCCTGGCCACAGGCCAAAAAGGATGGTTGGCCGGATGGCTGGTTAGCATTGAAAAATCCCAGGCGCAGGCACCCCAAAACGTTAGCCGGACCGCCAAGGTAAACGGCAGTTCCGTGAATATCAGGAGCGGCCCCGGCACCGGGTATAATATCGTAACGCAGGTTGGTTACGGCAGCAGCCTCCCCATACTCGGCAGTTCGGGTGACTGGTACAATGTCAGCGTTAATCCCGGCGGGTCGGGATGGATTGCCGGGTGGCTTGTATCTGTCGTCAACTCTCCGTCCACTACGCCCAGCAGGTCAGACACAACGGGCGCCAGAAATGCCGTGGTCACAGGCAGTATCGTCAACGTAAGGGGCGGCCCGGGGACAACGAACAGTGTGGTCGGGCAGGTTTTCCAGGGGAACAGCCTGCCGGTCCTGGAGCAGTCCGGTGACTGGTACCGTGTAACGCTGCCAAACGGCAGCAGCGGATGGGTGGCAGGGTGGCTGCTGAGCATGCAGACAGCCCCGGCAAACCCGCCGTCAGGCCAGGGCGGCAGCGGGGGAGCGACGCAGGGCAACAGCGGCAATACCGGCAGCCAGGCTGCCAGGGGGCTTTCCCTGAAGGCTAGCGGCGCGGGTGATAAGACCAGCACCGTCATAACTTCAAGCGCACCGTTTGACTACACCCAATCATTTTTAGCGAATCCTGACCGCCTGGTTGTTGACTTGAAAGGAATCGTACCGGGAGACCTGCCGGCGGCCACCAATGTCAATTCTAAGACAGTAAGCCAGGTCCGGACCGGTCATTTTCAAAAGAACCCCGATGTTACACGGGTTGTTTTTGACCTGAAAGGCGGGGCCCAGTATGACGTTTCAGTTTCCGGCGACCGTAAAACCCTGACTGTAGAGACCTATATTCCTGATATTCAAGGTTCTTATGCGGGTAAGATCATAGCAATCGACGCCGGTCACGGAAATCCTGACCCCGGCGCCACCGGGAAACTGGGCACCAAGGAAAAAGATATCACCCTGGATATTGCCAAAAGGGTGGCCAAGCTCCTGGAGGCCAAAGGCGCAAAAGTGATCATGACCCGGACCGGCGAATCGGAAGTCGGGCTGTATCAGAGGACAAGCAAGGCTAATTCCGCCAAGGCGAACCTTTTCGTCAGCATCCACATTAACGCCAACGAAAATGCCGCGCTGGGCGGCACCAGCACTTACGTTCATTCAGGCGCCAAAACTGCCAGGGTGCAGGAAAGCGACAGGCTGGCCAGGTATATCCAGAGCGAGCTGGTTAAGGTCCTGGGGCTGCGCAATATTGGAGTAAAATATGCAGACTTCGTGGTGCTGAGGACTTCCAGCATGCCGGCGGTTTTGTGCGAGTTGGCATTCATATCCAACATCCCTGAAGAAAAGTACATGAATACAGATGGTTTTAAGAACAGTTCCGCTGAAGCTATCGTGAAAGGTATAGGCATTTACTTCTCTGAAAAAAGGAATGCGTAAAATTAGGTATAATATCGAAACAGGTCCCGGCTGTCACGGCAGCCGGGATTTTTTTTGCCGCAAAAAAGCAGGAACCCTTGTCAATCCGGGGAATATAAAAATAATTGCCAGATCAGGCATTATCAGCTGTTAACCATGTCAGGGTTATCTTTCAGCGCAGGTTGCATGATTTGTAGAAAGTTTCCGCAAGCAACTTTTCGCAGTGTGCGGGAATAATAACAGGAGAAACGCGCTTGTCTGACACCTTGTATATTGGAGTAAAATAGACCCGGGAGAGATGATGGATTGGCAAAAGCAGGCATTACTACCACCGTGCCGGTGGAAGTCATCTACGCCGCCGGCTGGGTACCCGTGGATTTAAACAACGTCTTTATTTCAGATGAAAACCCCCGGTCACTGGTGGAAGAGGCTGAAATGGCCGGCTATCCCCGCAACCTGTGCGCCTGGATCAAGGGCATTTACAGCACTGCTTTGAAACATAGCGAGATCCGGCATATTATAGCGGTCACCCAGGGCGACTGCAGCAATACCCACGCCCTGATGGAAACCCTGCAGCTGGCTGGTTTAGAGGTCATCCCATTCGCCTTTCCGTACGACCGTGATTACGACCTGCTCCGCCTGCAGGTGGAAAAAATGATGGGATATTTTGATGTAACCTGGGATCAGGTACTGGCCGAAAAGGAACGGCTGGACCGCGTCAGGAGCAGGGCGTGGGAACTGGACCGCCTGACCTGGGAAGAAGACCTGGTCGGCGGCTGGGAGAACCATTACTACCAGGTAAGCTGCAGTGATTTTATCGGCAGCCCGGAAAAATTCGCCCAAGAGGTAGAACAATGCCTTGATCAGGCAAGGTCGGCCAAGCCCAGGACAGGTGAAATACGCCTGGGTTACATCGGCGTTCCGCCGATTATGGGAGATCTGTATCAGTACCTGGAAGAGCGGGGAGCGCGGGTGGTGTTCAACGAAACCCAGAGGCAGTTTACCATGCCCTGCAGGACCGCTGACCTGGTGGAACAATACCGCCTTTATACCTACCCTTACGGTATTTTTTTTCGCCTGGAGGACATCCGGCGGGAAATCGCGAGGAGGAAACTGGACGGGATCATCCACTATGCCCAGAGTTTTTGCTTTCGGCAGATCGAAGACCTGATTATTAGGGACCGGCTTGAATTGCCGGTGCTGACCCTGGAAGGGGACGTGCCCAACAGGCTGGACGCCCGCACCAGGATGCGTTTGGATGTTTTTCTGGATATGTTGAGGTGACGATAGGTGTTTGTAGGACTCGACCTCGGAAGCCGCAGTACCAAGATCGCCGTTATGAAAGAAGACCGGTCGCTGGACCTGCAAAAGTACGACACGATGAAGTTTTACCGTGAATACGGGAAAATTGAAAACGGCCGTTTTATGATAAACATTAATAACCTGGCACTGCCGGCCGGTGCTGCCGTGACAGCAACCGGTTACGGGCGGCAGGCCGTGCCGGTGCAAGGGGCCGGAATTATCCCGGAGATCAAAGCGCATGTGCTGGGAGCAGTATACCAGACCGGGTTGACCGAATTTACCCTGCTGGACCTGGGTGGCCAGGACAGCAAGGTCGCCCTGGTCAGGAAGGGGCGGATCGCCGATTTTCTGACCAATGACAAGTGCGCCGCGAGTACCGGGCGCTACCTGGAAAACATGGCCGCCGCCCTGAGTATCAGCCTGGAAGAACTGTCCCGTTACTGCCGGAACCCGGCTGAGCTGACCTCTACCTGCGCCGTCTTTGGTGAAAGCGAGCTGATCGGCAAAATAGCGGAAGGTTATTCCGTTTCCGACCTGGCCGCCGGCGTCAACCACAGTATCTTCAGGCGCATTATGCCGATGCTGGCCAAACTGCGCAGCAAGACTATTATTTTCACCGGCGGTGTGGCATATAATGAGGCCCTGAGGCAGATTATAAGGGAGGAGACCGGCGCCTCGGTGATCGTTCCCGAAAACCCGGACTATGCCGGCGCGGTGGGGTGCTGCGTTGATGCTGGAAACCTGTTAAAACCTTAAGGGGAGGAAAACCTGTGAAACTGACTGTACTGGGCTGCTGGGCCCCTTATCCCAGGGCGGCAGGAGCATGTTCGGGCTACCTGCTCCAGGACGCCGGCTTAAATATTCTTCTGGAGGCCGGAAACGGCAGCCTGAGCAGGCTGATGAACATTATTGACTTTCGCAGCCTTGACGCTGTTATCGTCACCCACCTGCACCATGACCATTACTCGGATCTCTTTGTGCTCCGCTACGCGATAGAAGGAGCCAGGCGCGACGGCAGCCGCGGTGAGCCTTTGAAACTCTTTCTCCCCGGCGAGCCAGCGGTAGATTACAACCTCCTGGCCGGGTATAACAAGGCTTTCATTACAAAGCCCATTGAAAGCCTGCCCCGGGAGCCTCACGATGAGGGTTTTGAGGTCTACAGCCTTACCATTGGAGGATTGAGTTTTCGCTTTGCGCCCATCAAACACCCCCTGCCGGGATATTCAGTTGCCGCCGGCGAACCCGGCGGGCTGGTTTTTTCCAGCGATACCACCCGTACCAGAGCTATCGAATACCTGGCCCAAAACGCGGGCCTTTTCCTCTGTGAGGCCAGCGGGCTGGACAGTGACGCCGAGGCCATGCGGGATATCCACCTGACTGCCGGGCAGGCCGGTGAGCTGGCCAGGGACGCGGGGGTCAAGAGGCTTTTACTGACCCATTTCTGGCCGGAATACGACCCTGCCTTGCTGGGCAGGCAGGCGGAGCAGGCCTTCAAAAAAACTGTTGAACTGGCAAGAGAAGGAGAAACGTACCTGGTTTAAAGGAAATTAAGAGAGGAGACAGCAAATGCAAAGAGTGGACGGGAGACAGCCGGCTGACCTGCGGCCAATCCGGATAACCAGGAATTATACCAGGCACGCCGAAGGTTCGGTTTTAATAGAAGTGGGAGATACCAAGGTAATCTGCACCGCCTCGGTGGAAGACAGGCCGCCACAGTTCTTAAAAGGAGAGGGCAAGGGCTGGGTCACCGCGGAATACGGGATGCTGCCCCGCGCCACCGGCGTGCGGACCCAAAGAGAAGCCGCCAGGGGCAAGATCGGCGGCCGCACTTTTGAGATCCAGCGCCTGATCGGGCGCTCGTTGCGGGCGGTGGTCGACCTGACTGCCCTGGGTGAGCGCACCGTCTGGCTCGACTGTGATGTTATCCAGGCCGATGGCGGGACCCGCACCGCTTCAATAACAGGCGCTTTCGTCGCCTTGGCTGACGCCCTGAACAAGCTGAAAGAACAGGGGGCTATAAGCCGCATGCCCATTAAAGATTTTATCGCGGCTACCAGTGTGGGGCGGCTTGGCGGGGAGATAATACTTGACCTTTGTTACGAAGAGGATTCAGCCGCGGAAGTAGATATGAACATAGTTATGACAGGTTCCGGGCGCTTTGTGGAAGTGCAGGGAACAGGTGAGGAAGCGTCTTTTACCAGGCAGGAAATGAACTCCATGGTTGATCTCGCTGCCCAGGGTATAAGTGACCTGATCTCTTTTCAAAAAGAAGCGCTGGGGGATATAGCATCAACCATTGGGGGGTAATCCGAATTGAAATTGGTCCTGGCAACTAAAAATGAGAACAAAGTAAAAGAGGTGGCACAGTTTCTGGCGCCGCACGATATCGAGGTTGTCTCGTTAAATGAATTTCCGGATTTCCCGGAAATTGAAGAGAGCGGGGAGACATTCAAGGACAATGCAATAATCAAAGCTTCTGAAGCCTGCATGTTTACCGGGCTGATGGCCCTGGCCGACGACTCCGGCCTGGAGGTGGATTACCTGGATGGGCTGCCGGGTGTTTATTCAGCCCGCTTTGCCGGAGAGGACAAAAATGACAGCGAAAACAACAAGAAGCTGCTGGAACTTCTAAAAGGCGTGCCGGCGGAGGAGCGCACAGCCCGCTTTAAATGTGTTATGGCTGTTGCCACGACCGAATGCTTTGTATATACTACCGAAGGCGTCTGTGAGGGCGTTATCGCCGAGAAGCCGCGGGGTGAAGAAGGGTTTGGCTATGACCCCCTGTTTTATCTGCCGGAGTACGGAAAAACCTTTGCCGAGCTCGGCCTGGAAATAAAAAATAAAATCAGCCACCGGGCCCGGGCTCTGACCGGAGCGCTGGACATCATTTCAGATCTTAAAATAATGATGGCGGACGAGGAAGAGGAGTGATCCAACCTGCGGGTAATTGTTTTCAGCGACAGCCACGGCCAGATAGATTATGCCCGCAAGGTGCTCAAGGGGGCCGGCCAGGTGGATTTAATACTGCATGCCGGCGACTTTTACCGGGACGCACTGGCCCTGGCAGATGAGTTTTCTCTGCCGGTAAAAGCGGTCCAGGGTAACTGTGACGGGGAAGCCGGGGGGCCTGAAGAAGAGCTGTTCGACCTGGCCGGCCACCGTGTCCTGATGACCCACGGCCATTTAAACGGTATCGACCGCATGGGCAACCTCCTGAAAAAGGCGAGGGAGTATGAGGCCGAGGCTGTGATCTTCGGCCATACCCACATGCCGCAGAGCGTTAAAATGGACGGAATCCTGTTTTTTAACCCGGGCAGCATTTCCAGGCCTAGGGATCAAGACCGCCCCAGCTACGGCATCCTTGAGATCGGCGAAGGTGGTATAGTGCCTTCCATCGTGCACTACTAGCATAAAAAGGCATAAAAAGGATTACATGACGATTTAAAATATTTTGACGCCGCGCGTATTTTTAGTTATAATATTAATTGCTTTAAAAAAAGACGGCATTATTTTAAGCGGGTGTAGCTCAATGGTAGAGCGTCGGCCTTCCAAGCCGATTACGAGGGTTCGATTCCCTTCACCCGCTCCATATTTGTCCCAGTAGCTCAGCTGGATAGAGCAACGGACTTCTAATCCGTAGGTCGCAGGTTCGAATCCTGCCTGGGACGCCAGAAAAGTTTTGATGGCAAGTATTCCACAGTTGGAATTAACTTGCCATTGTCTTTAGTGCCCTCCTCATGGGGGGCTTATTTTTATTGAGTGGGAAGACAACATTCGGCCCCTTATTTAATGTTTTGCCGTGTTTCTTAACTCGCTTCGGTCAGTATAGAGGGGGTCAGGCTTGAATTATTGAATTATTATTCGCAATACCTTACTCCAAGCCCCTCCAAGCAGGCTATTTTTTATCTTGATTTATCCTGAAAACAAGAATTTTCATATCTTGATGGACCGTTTTAGCGGCATGGGTGTCTGTTATCCCTTACCATATATATAAGGCCCCCTGCGACAGATTGTTCACTTGTATAATCAGACAATTAATAAGTGAATAATTCAAGCCTGACCCCGAGCAATGCTACCCGAGCAATGCTAACCTGGAAAAAATAACTAGCCATAGTAGCATATAATAACTCAGTCCATATAATGGTAAAAAAGGGTGATTTCAATGTATTGCGGATATATTTCAGAACATGATATTTTTAGGGGACAGATGAGAACTGAAAATGTTCATTCCCAGGAAATGCCCGGATACTCTCCAGGGGTTTCAGCAAACGCGCCGCAACGGCCTGTATTTGGACCAGGTTTTGGACCAGGTTTTGGACCAGGTTTTGGACCAGGTTTCGGCCACGGTTTTGGGCCTGGTTTTGGCCCATGTTTTGGAGCTATTTTCATCCCGCCCGGGCAATGTTTCGGGCCATTTTTCGGACCAGGCTTCTTTCCGCCCGGGCAGTGTTTCGGTCCATTTTTTGGACCCGGTTTCTTTCCGCCAGGACCATGTTTCGGACCTGTCTTTGGACCGGGTTTTTCCCCCGGCCATTGTTTCGGAGCTATATTTGAACCCGGCCCGATAATTGGACCAATACAAAAATAAATATAGAGGGGGTCAGGCTTGAATTATTGAATTATTATTCGCAATACCTTACTCCAAGCCCCTCCAAGCAGGCTATTTTTTATCTTGATTTATCCTGAAAACAAGAATTTTCATATCTTGATGGACCGTTTTAGCGGCATGGGTGTCTGTTATCCCTTACCATATATATAAGGCCCCCTGCGACAGATTGTTCACTTGTATAATCAGACAATTAATAAGTGAATAATTCAAGCCTGACCCCGTTTCCTTGTTTTTAAGTGCCCTCCTCATGGGGGCTTATTTTTTTAGGTTGGAATATAACAATTTGGCCCCTCATTAATGTTTTGCCGTGTTTCTTAACTCTGTGCGATCAATATAACTGGGCGGCTCCTCCAACCAGCCGTTTTCTATCATGATTTTGAAACCGTCATTAGCAAAATCTGCTGTCTTGGCGATCAGCCGGCCGTATACCGAGGCCAGGTCCCGCCGTGGGCTGGAGGCCAAGGAGATGGCGTAGTTTGCTATACCGGCCGCATTCATCATTAAAACATGGAACATCATCATCTTGTCGGAAAAAGGCGGGGTGGTGGAATTGGTAACCGTGGAATAAGCATCCCAGTGCATGGGTGATGTAATTCCGTTAGACCGCATAATCGTACTGAATTCATCTATAATACGGCTAGAGAAGTCCAACCCTTTTTTTATGTATTTACGGGCTTCCTTCGACCTGACAACCTGGTGAAAGCCAGTCAATAATGTCCGGCCTACCTCATTGGTGATAATGCCAAAGTACAGCTGCTCTATTTCAATGGCCAAAAGTGGTCGGTGACCGGCCAAAAAATCCTTACTTTTAACAAACTCAACTTGATCGGTCGTAGTAATGAAAGGCGGCCTTGTGTAGACCCCTTTCTCAAGCATAATTCTGACAGCTTTCTCCCACAGATCCATTGTTGTGTCTATTGCCTTATGGTAAATGTCTATGACATCAAGCCTGGCGGCCATGGTCAAAGCCATGCTGCTTATGTTTAGACCGAGCTTTATCATATTGCCTACATAATGCAGGTAAAAAACATCAGCAAATAAGGCAGGGGCCTTTAAGTCAACATCCTGTTCCGTAAAACCATATGGAACCGGACGCCCGTCCCGGCTTAGGAAATCAGCCGATATCCTTACCCGGTCTTCAGAAAGGCTCAATGTGTCTTCTATTACACTTCGGATATCCACATCCTGGACATGCTGCAGGAAAAATTTCATTATCAAGCCCAGCATGCTGTAGTTCACGTAGGTCCGTGACAGGTTGCCGATCTCAGAAGATGTTAGTGGGGCGTTGTGGGTCACCGGTGGAGCAGTTTTTACCAGTTCGTTATATGTTTGGTCCATCAAATACTTCCTCCGACTGTATTTTTTTATTAGCTTATCCGCTATTTATATTTATATGTGGAACCATTGCAGCCCTGGCTTGTTATGATAATGGTGTGGGCATGGCTATCCAAACCGGCCTGGCAACCCGTTGCCTCTGATGCAAACCGCATGGGTACCAAGGTGTGGTTGTGGATAGTTTTACTTTTGTCCGTACCATTTTTATTTACAAGGAGTAGCAAAAATAAATTTCCAACATATAGTAATTTTGAGAAGTAATATATTGTTTAATCAGGGAGGATGTTATTTATGTATCAAGAAAAAAATATTTTAGATACGCTCAGAGATATTAAGAGTGATATCAAAGCAATTGAAGACATACTGGATGACCCTAAATTCGGGCTTAAGGAGATTAAAAAGGAGATTAAGGATATCGAAAAGAAACTCGACAAAGAATTCGACAAAGACCACGACAAAGATGACGACAAAAAAAATGATAAGGACCACGGCAAAGATCATGACAAAGATGACAAGAAGGACGGGTTTAAAGACTGGAAGAAGCATTTTTTCTGTGTTGGCAATGTAACGATTATTACGAATAATAACCTTGTATTCACAGGGCGCCTTGTAAATGATGCAGACACTGACGACTGCTCTAAACGTAAAGACGAAATAGATTTTCTCACTCTTACACTCACTGCTCCCCTGCTGGCGCAACCCGGCAGCGGTGACCCGGCTCAGATTCAACCGTTTTATGTTCCAGGGGATACAGTGAAAATAGGTGTGAACAATATTGAAACTATCGGTCCGTCTCATGTATTTAACAACGCTGGCTAATCCTTAACCACTCGATTCTTTTTGAAAATGAAATCTGTAAAACTATAATAAATATGAAGGAGTTAGAAATTATGATTAACATGTCTGATTTAAATAAAATCTGTATTGGCAACGTGACGGTAATAACGTCAGATAACCTGGTTCTGACAGGCAGTATCCTTAGAAATGAAGTAAAAGTAGATTGCAACCCATTTATCCTTCTGACTCTCACAGAACCCCTTTTTCTGATACCGGGTAACGCCGGGCCCGCGGCCTTCTTGCCGTTTTATGAAGTCGGAGACACCGTAAAGATTAATTTAGAAAACATTGTAAGTATCGGTCCGGATAATACCAATGATTTGTGTCTGCAGAAGAAAAATAATAGTTGACATCATTACTGCCGCCAGACCAAATTGACTTTCTTTATTGAGACGCCATTAGGCGTCTTATTCATTTATTATACTTCAGTAAGTTCTCCTGGCATGGTTTTAGCCAGGAGAACAAAAAACCGCCCGCTATGCGGGTGGGATTCAATGCTTAAGCAAAGCAACACCCTTCTGCTTTCTGTTAAAATGATGA
>NZ_JBMGJC010000005.1:0-252832 GCF_048984525.1 Pelotomaculum propionicicum | reverse complement strand
CTTCTTCCCGGAGGACCTCCAGAACCACCTGGGTTTTAAAGCCGGCTGAATAATGATTACGTTTGTTCATGCTCCCATTGTAACTTATTTTTCTAGTCCTGTGTCTCACTCCTTGGGAGCATTATATATTGCCGCTTGCCGTGCAAAAGGGGTAAAGCTTGCCGTAATGCACCAGAACCGCTATATCTCAGCCGTAAGCAAAACGAATAGGGCTGTCAGTTCAGGGCGTTTAGGCAAACTTACTCACGGGAGCGCGGTTGTCCAGTGGAACCGTAACGACGAATATTATGCGAAGTCTCCATGGCGCGGTACAAAAGCTATGGATGGCGGCTGCCTGTTGAACCAGGCTATTCACAATATAGATCTTCTCCAGTGGATGCTGGGTGATGTCGACATGGTTTTTGGGTTTGCCGCAACTCAATTACGTAAGATTGAGAGCGAGGATAATGCAGTCGCTGTCCTTAAATTTGCCAACGGTTCTTTTGGAACCATCGAAGCGTCAACCACCATTTATCCGTCAAACCTTGAAGAAACCCTTTCTATTTATGGAAGCAAGGGCACTGTATTGTTAGGCGGTGTCTCGATGGGCAAAATTCGCACCTGGCGTATTGATGGAGATAATGAAGCTGACGTGTTGGCGGAACAGGCAAGTGAACCGGAGTTTCCCCGTTATACCTGTCATCAGCGTGTGTTGGAGGACATGGCCAGAGCAGTCGTTGACAACCGCCAGCCTGTAATTGATGGGTACGAAGGGAGGAAAGCCCTGGCTATTATCGAGGCAATTTACGAATCAAATGAAACAGGTTTGCCAGTTAACTTGAGTAGGGAGGAAAAATGAAAGAAACGAATATCATAGCTCAAAATGCTAAGTTGGATGCCAGCTGTAAAATCGGCTACTTTAATGTATTTGGCGAAAACGTAGTAATAGGTGAGGGTGCGGTTATCGGTAATAATGTTACCATATGCCCGGGTACAGTTATTGGTAAGAACGTTTACATTGGAAACAACTGTGTAATTGGCAAACAGCCCCGCCTCTCCAAAACCAGCACAATAAAAAACAGGGAACCATTACAGCCGCTACAGCTGGGGGATGACTGCACCATAGGGGAAAATTCAGTGCTTTACGCGGGTACAACCCTTGGCAACAACGTATTTATTGGCGATTTGGCTTCAGTCAGGGAAAGGTGTAAAATCGGGAACTATGTTGTTGTTGGAAGGGGAACTGCCGTGGAAAATGATACTTCGATAGGAGACTATACGAAGATACAGACAGGAGTATATATCACGGCATACATGAATATCGAGGACCATGTGTTTATAGCGCCCATGGTAACTACAACCAACGACAACTTTATGGGACGTACCGAAAAAAGATTTAAATATGTTAAAGGAGCACATATCAAAAAAGGCTCGAGAGTGGGAGGGAACTCCATTTTACTGCCCGGTATTACCCTGGAAGAGGAATCTTTTGTCGCAGCTGGTGCACTCGTTACCAAGGACGTTCCCGCCGAGACGTTGGTTATGGGTGTTCCCGCCAGGCCGGCCAGGAAAGTGGCGGAAGAAGAATTGCTGCCGCAAGAATAATTCTAGGAGGCAAATAATGCAGGTTCCACAGTTTAGCTTATCCAGCCAGAATACAAAAATAAAAGAAGAGTTAGATGGAGCAATTGAAAAGGTTGTACAAAAAGGTTCTTTTATCCTGGGGGAAAACGTCCGTAAGATTGAAGAAGATGCGGCTAATTACCTGGGAGTCAAATACGGTATAGGTGTCGCAAACGGGAGTGATGCCCTTTATTTGGCATTGCTGGCTTGCGGGATTGGGCAAGGTGACGAGGTGATTACAACCCCTTTCACATTCTTCGCAACCGCCGGATCAATAATAAGGGCCGGCGCCGTTCCTGTCTTTGTCGATATTGATCCGGGAACGTACAATATAGATGTAAGTCAAATTGTGAATAAGGTTACAGATAAAACAAAGGCGATAATGCCGGTGCATCTATATGGACAGGCCGCAGAGATGGATCCGATTATGCAAATTGCGGATAAACATAACCTTAAGGTTATTGAAGACACAGCACAAGCTATGGGTTCAACTTACGACGGGAAGCAGACCTGCTCTTTCGGTGACGCCGGGTGCCTCAGTTTCTTTCCGACAAAAAACCTGGGATGTTTCGGGGACGGGGGGATGGTTGTAACCAACGATTCTCAAGTAGCCGAGAAGCTAAGGATGCTCAGGGTGCACGGGGCTCAAAAAAAGTATTATCATGAAATGCTTGGGATAAACAGCCGGCTTGATGAGCTGCAGGCAGCCGTACTGGTTGTAAAGATGAAATATCTGGAAGGGTGGTTGGCAGCCAGAAACAGTTTAGCGGCTAATTACCTTGGGTTATTTAAACAACACGGTTTGGAACAAGTTGTGAAACCGCCGCTTGCAATTAATAAGGCTTACCACACCTATAACCAGTACACTGTCAGAGTTCCTTACAGGGACGAGCTTCAAACTTACCTGAAGGATCGTGGTGTTGGTACAGCTGTTTATTATCCATTGCCGCTTCACCTGCAGCCGATATTTTCAAGCTTAAATTATAAAGCGGGTGATTTTCCCGAGGCCGAGAAAGCGTGCGAAGAAGTTGTTTCTTTGCCGATATTTCCTGAACTCGGACATGAACAGCAGAAGTATGTTGTAAATACTATAGAATGTTTTTATAAAGAAAAAGGATTGTTATAATGAAGGTCGTAACAGTAGTAGGCGCCCGCCCGCAGTTTATTAAGGCCGCGGCGGTTTCACGGTCTATCAGAAAGTATAATCTGGAGAATCCGGTTAACCAAATAGAAGAGAATATAGTCCATACCGGGCAGCATTACGACCATAATATGAGCCAGGTGTTTTTTAAAGAGCTGGACATCCCAAATCCAAACTATAACCTGGGTATCGGCTCCGGCCAGCACGGTGAGCAGACAGGCAGGATGCTCGAGGCAGTCGAAAAGGTTCTCGAAAACGAAAAACCGGACTGGTTGCTGGTATACGGAGACACTAACTCGACCCTGGCTGGAGCACTCGCCGCGGCTAAGATGCATATACCAGTGGCCCATGTGGAGGCGGGGCTCAGAAGCTACAACAGGAAAATGCCTGAGGAAATAAACAGGGTGTTGACCGACCACGTATCAAAATTACTTTTATGTCCCACAACGACAGCGGTCGAAAATCTGCGGCGTGAAGGTATATTATCCGGTGTACACCAGGTTGGTGACGTCATGTTTGACTGCATGCTATACTATCGGTCGAAGCTCAAGGAACACACACCTTTGCTGAAAGCCCTAAGGGTGGAATTGGGGTACTATGTCCTGGCGACAGTGCACAGGGCTGAAAATACCGATTCCTTGGATAAACTCCGTGAAATATTTGAAGCTTTTGCTGAAATCTCCGAACAGATGCCAGTACTAGTGGCACTCCACCCGAGAACCCGTAAATATCTGCAAAATTATGGAATCAAGGTCGCTGCAGGTGTCAGGCTGCTTGAACCGGTTCCCTACCTGCAGATGGTTGAACTGGAGTGTAACGCCAGGGTAATCATGACTGACAGCGGTGGGATCCAGAAGGAGGCTTTTTTTGTGGGCACTCCCTGTATCACCCTCAGGGAAGAGACAGAGTGGGTAGAAACTGTAGATTGTGGGGCAAATATACTTTGCGGCGCTTCAAGCAGCAGGATAATGGATGCCTATAAGAATATAGAAAATATTAATCCTGATAATGAAATGGTTTTTAAATTATACGGGAATGGGAAAGCGTCAGATGAAATTATTAATCTGCTAGTTGGTATATAATGATGAAAATACTGGCACCTTTTGTTCTTCTTTATAAATACCGCAGCATGTTGTGGCAAACTACGAAAAATGACATAAGATCAAGATTTGCCGGATCTGTTTTAGGAATGTTATGGCTATTCTTTTATCCGTTATTATTACTCGGAGCCTATGCAGCAGTATATTTATTCGTTTTTAAGGTAAAATTTCAACTATTTGATTCAAATGAGTACGTTGTTTTAATATTTTGTGGTTTGATTCCCTTTTTGGGATTCTCTGAGGCTCTTAGTCTTGGGGTAGGATCCGTTGTATCTAGTGCTAACCTAATGAAAAATACCCTTTTCCCAATAGAATTAGTACCGGTTAAGGCCGTTTTGGCTGCACAATGCACACAGGTAACAGGATTATTTATGCTCTTAATAGTCTTGGGGATACTAAGCAAATGGACACTATGGATGCCTTTCTTCATTGTCATTTGGATATTACAGATTTTGTTTTCATCAGGTTTGATCTGGATATTATCAAGTATAAACGTGTATGCCCGTGATCTTCAAAATATTGTGTCAGTTTTAATACTTTTTTTAATGCTTGTTAGTCCAATTGCATATACCGAAGATATGATTCCACCTGAAATGCGGCCATTCTTAGCTGCTAATCCTGTATATTACCTGATAGTCTCTTATCAAGATGTTTTAATGCTTGGCCATTTCCCACGAGGGAGTATTTTTTGGATCTTGTTATTGATTTCATTCTTTACCTTTATATTTGGGTACTGGTTCTTTATGAAAATGAAGCGGGTGTTTGCCGATAATGTCTAATACATCAATAAAAATAACAAATTTAGGTAAGATGTACCGTCTTTACAAAAGTCCTATGGACAAAATATTTGATGCCTTTGGATTAAATTTTTGGCGAAAGAATTATTACCAGGAGTTCTGGGCGTTAAAAGATCTGGATTTAGAAATTAAGAAGGGTGAAAGAGTTGGTATTGTTGGACGTAATGGGGCTGGGAAAAGTACACTGTTGAAGACTATTATAGGTAATGTTTCACCTACCGAGGGGCAGGTCAAGGTAAACGGGCGTATCCAAGCCCTGATGGAATTGGGGACAGGTTTTCATCCGGAATTTACCGGAAGGCAAAACATCCATGCTTCATTATCTTACCAGGGATTCTCGTCTGAGCAAATAGCTCAAAAGGAAGAAGAAATTGTTGACTTTGCAGAGCTCGAGGAATTCATTGACCAACCCTTAAAAACATATTCGGCTGGGATGTATGCCCGGCTGGCCTTTTCCGCAGCAACTGCTATTGAACCGGATATCTTAATTATTGATGAAGTGCTCGGCGCTGGAGATGCTTACTTTGCCAGCAAGTGTGTTGACAAGATGAAAAGACTGACTAGTGAAGCAGGGGCTACCGTGCTTTTTGTCAGTCACGACATGGCAAGTGTTGAGATGCTATGTGATAAATGTATATGGATAGAACGTGGACGAAAAAAGATGGAAGGCTCTGCTTCTGAAGTCTCAAAGGCATATGCACAGATGATCAGGCAACGAACAGCACAGCGTATACAGGCAAAAAATGCAATGGTATCCATCAATGAGACACAATCAATAAGGAAACTACGTGAGAACTCTTTGCAACTGATCTTGCGTTTTGTATGGGTGGAGGGTTTACCACTTGAAATAAATTCAGTTGAATTATGTTGCTCTGGTCTTAAGCCAATCGTCGTAAAGGTTGGTGAGCCGCAGGATAATTCATACAATTACGATGGATTTGTCCTGATTGATAATAACTTTAGTCAATGGGGTAAGCCTAGTCAGTATAATGACGGGATTTACAGCCGTTCCATAGTTGCTGCATATAATCGTTGTTCTGCAGTTGTTTTTAATCTTGAAGGGTTATCTCCAACTTGCGATGCGGAAGTGTCGATTAAATATATAAATAAAGGCAGATCAAAGGCAAGACTTGAGGTCTATGATGGGACAGTATATCGTTTGTTGCATGAATTTGAATTATCTTCTGACTCCATGCAAGCCCAAAATGCATGGATGGAGTGGAATGGGGTTATAGGAGTAGATTTACTCGAGAGTCTTATAAAATCATGTGGTTTAATAATGTCATCTCAAGGGAATTCGATTACTAAAGGAGAAAGCAAAAATGATATTAACTTTGCAAAGGAATTAATTAATAATGAAGATGACTTCGGTGAAATATTCCAAGGTAATATTGTTATAAAAAAAGTATCGTTTACGAACGAGACGGGAGAGACTTCTTGCCTGGTTAAAAGCTTTGAAACTTTTTTCGTTAATATAGATTACCATGTATTACAAGGTCCGCTGGAGGTTGAATTTGTAGTTTGCTTCCACAAAATGGGGATGATTGCTTTGCAAGCTATGTCCGGTTTACAAGAGAAGGGAGTTTTAGTGGTTAGAGGAGGGCAACGCAGCCGTTGTACTCTTGAAATACCACACCTACCGCTGGGTAAGGGAAGTTATATGGTAAGTGTAGGCATTTTCCCGCCTTTAAATTATTATTCCTTAGATACTGAGAAGATGGCATATGCCCTTCATGATAGGCGGTACGAAATACAGGTGGAACAACCTGAGAATATATTGATTGATCTTGGTATGTGCAGGGGACAAGTTCGATGGTTACTAAATGAAAATGCTCTAACAAATGAAGGTAAAAAATAAAATGAGTACTGAATCATATTATGAAAATGAAAAACTGTGGGGACGTCCGGAACTTACCCTGGTGCAACGTCAGGTATTAAATTATCTTAGTTATTATTGCGATAAACTTCCCCCGAATGCTAGAATTGCTGATTTTGGATGCGGTGATGGGATTATACTGAAAGAACTTATTACTAGATACCCGACTCTAAATGGTTACGGTATAGATTTTAGTCGCGAAGCGTTAAAACATTTATCTTCTGATTTGCATCCTTGTTTGGCGGACCTTGCGTCCCTACCATTTGATGATGGTTTTTTTGACTTATGTTTTTGTATAGATGTGTTAGAACATGTTATTCCTAGTGAGTTAAATAGGGTAGTGGCAGAAATCCATAGAGTTTGCCGTGGTCTTGTATTAATAGTTAGTCCCTTCCTCGAATCTGATGCAGTGCGTACTATATGTCCACACTGTGGTTGTGTATTTAGCCCCTATTATCATCTAAACAGGTTTAGTTTTGACTCGTGGGAGCGGGCAATTTCTGGTAACCTTAAAGACAGATCAGTGCAATTTGTTCCTTTAGGGGCAACAAAGCCTCTCATACCTCCTGAAATTGGTCCGATATTAGTTGCTGCGGGAGGTTACGTTCTCCATCAACATGAAACTGTCTGTCCTCAGTGCAAAGTCAAATTTAACCGTCCGGAGCCGGGTTTGGTCAGGGAATTGTCAACAATCCTAGGACCTTATGCAGCAGAAAACCGGGATTTGTTCAATTGGATCTTTGAAGAAATGGGGGTTCTAACTTTACCAAAAACCGGTAGGTGTGAATACCTTCAAGTAGATCCTTTTGAAGGTATATTGATCGCAAGTAAACTGGATTCAAATTTAGAAAAAAGAGAAATGCCTGCCTTAATAGTTAAATCATGTTATGAAATTGATTTTGAAGAAATGAATGCAATATTACCTGGGGCGGATCTGTTTAGGTCCCCAGCCTATATTGTTGATTATGGCAAATTAAAAAAATGTGATGCTTACCCTGGTATTCTTTGGAGGTCAGATGATATTGAGAGTAATCAGGGATCCACCACTCTCAGGCTGGTTTTTCCTCCGGAGCCTGATAGAAGAAAAGTTACATTAGAATTGCTTTTTTTACCAGAGGTAGCTGGTACTTTACGTGCAATTCTTTATGCTTTACCTCCAAAATCATCCATTCAAATCGGATATATCGAAGCTTTTCCTTCTGAAGCACCTAATAATATGCTAATAAAATTAGAGCCTGATAATAATTTTGTTACGCCTTTTGGGCTTTTGGTTGATTTGGTTTGGGAGCCGCAGTCATACTCACCTTGTTCCGCATCCGGCTTGATACTGCATAAACTCATTCATCGGGATCAGCCAATGAAATCTTTTTCTCTGCAAAATATAGGGATAAACCCCTGGCCGGTAGAAACAAATAAGGGAAGTAGCTATGAGATACATTTGTTTCCGGATGCAGTAAGTAGTCTTAAATATGGTTACCAGGGTAGAGTATTTGATTTAACGGGGCAATTAGAATTGGGAAGGGAAAACAATAAGAATATAATTCCTATGCCTTTATGGGGAGGGTTATATGAAAAGAGTAATGTTGACGAAGCCAAATCTGGCTTAGTATTTAATTCCTTAGCGCAATTTTATACATCAGCATTCCATGAAGTTGAACAACAGGTTAAGAAATATGCAGAAAGAATGGAGAAAGAAAAAATTACCTCTGAGGAGATCCGAGGAAAACTTGAGCAGAAACTGGTTGATTTAGAACAACTTAAAACAAAAGCAGAGGAACAGGTAAACGCTCTTTTACATGAACTAACAGATTGCAAAAACAAGTTAAAAGATGCCGATAGAGAAAAATTACAGCTAAATGTATTGGAACTTGAAAGGGATTATTTAATAAAACATATCCATTTTTTAAAGAAACGCAATGTCATACAGCGCATTTTTAATTGTGACTAAACGAGGTGTAAAAATGACATTAAAATTACTTCGTATTGTTGGTGCAAGACCCCAGTTTATGCAAGCAAAACCTTTGCGTCAGGAATTAGAAAAGCGCGGACATAATGAAATTCTTGTGCATACTGGACAGCATTATGATGATACTATGAGCCGCAAGTTTTTTGTTGATTTGGATCTTCCCGAAGCAGACATTAATCTTGGTGTGGGTTCAGGAAATCATGGAGAGCAAACGGCAAGGATGATTGAAGGTATCGAAGCTCATCTATTAGCAAATAAATATGACGCCGTAGTAGTAGATGGAGACACCAATTCTACACTCGCAGGGGCGCTGGCTGCTGCAAAACTGCATGTTCCTGTTGTGCACATTGAGGCTGGAATGCGTTCTTATGACAAAAAAATGCCGGAAGAGATTAACCGCATTTTGACAGATCATATAAGCAATTTACTTTTTTGTCCCAGCCAAATAAGCTGCTGCAATCTTGCTACCGAGGGCATAACTGACGGTGTTTATGTGGTAGGTGACCTTTTAGCACAGTGTTTTACAGAGTTCCGTCATAAGGCGAAAGCCCTTGTCGGAAATAATTTTAAAAAGTACGGGTTGGAGGAAGGGCAGTATATTTTGTTGACTCTTCACCGTGCTGAGAACGTAGATCAGATGGAGCGTATAGAAGCATATCTTAGTGCCATATCCACTTCTCCTTGGCCTGTAGTATGGCCTATTCATCCTCGTACTGAGAAAGGTTTGGCCCGATTCAAACTAGATTGTATTGTCCGGGAAAAACCTTTTGTGATCATACCTCCTGTCGGTTACCTGGAAATGTTGGCATTGGAGAGTGCAAGCATAAAAATCTTAACAGATTCCGGTGGCGTTCAAAGAGAGGCTTACCATTGGCGCAAACCAGGGATGATTCTACGTGATTCAACAGAGTGGTCTGAAATTGTTGATACTGGTTGGGCTTCGCTCTACCTCCCGGGACAAGATCCCATGAGGTTGTGGGATATACCTGATGTTTCTATCTTAAATCAAAGAGATCTTTACGGTTCTACTGAAGTTGCTGCAAGAATTGTAGACATTATGGAGGATACCTTTTTATGAGAATTCTGCATGCGCCAGAAAATATTGGAGGGATGGCCGGGGTTTTGGGGCAGGTTCAGTCACGTTTAGGGCACGAAGCCGTTTCATATAGTTTTACTTCCAATCATTTTAAGTTTTCTTCAGATATAATCCTACGTAAACCAGGTTCCTTCTTCGAACGGCTTTATAATGCGCTTTCTTTTACAGTGAAATTTGATGTTTTTCAGTTTTATTTTGGAAGTAGTTTAATGGATTTAAAAGATGTACATTGGCTTTCGATATTAGGTAAAAAAATATACTTTTACTTTTGTGGTTGTGATATACGAGACGAAAAAACTACAATAATGAAATATCCTATTTCAGCGTGTGCTAATTGCTTTCCAAAATTATGCAGTGCCAATCGTCAGCTAGCTCGTAAAATGGCAGAAAAATATGGAAAGGTTAATTTTGTTTCTACTCCTGATCTCTTAGAGTTTGTAGAACGATCTGTCCTATTGCCTCAGGTAGTAGATTTTGACTTAATAAATGAAATTATTAAAGAACCTTTACCTGAGCGTAATCCTGAAAAGTTTGTAATTGCACATGCTCCAACAAACCGGCTAATTAAAGGCACGCAGTATTTAATAGATTGTGTAAAAAGATTACAAAATAAAGGTTTTGATATTGACCTGCTTCTTATAGAAAACATGAGCCATGCAGAGGCCCTTCGAATGTACAGATGTGCAGATTTAGCCGTTGATCAACTTCTGGTAG
This sequence comes from Pelotomaculum propionicicum, assembly GCF_048984525.1. GTDB lineage: Bacteria > Bacillota > Desulfotomaculia > Desulfotomaculales > Pelotomaculaceae > Syntrophopropionicum > Syntrophopropionicum propionicicum_A. Next base: position 242,540 of record NZ_JBMGJC010000005.1, on the reverse strand, counting down.
GTTCGTATGGTTTACTTTCAGCTGAGTTAATGGCATTAGGGGTACCAACTATTACATATATAAGGGAGGATTTAGTGGATAAATATCCCAAAAGACCCCCACTCATTAATGCTAATCCCTTTAATTTGGAAGATACTATCGCCTACCTCTATAAAAATCGTGAAGAACTAACAACATGTCAGGATGCCGGTTTGGCTTATGCTTATGAAATTCATCATCCGGTCAGATTAGCAATAAAATGTTTGGAGTACTATGAGCAATGACATGGATTAATAATGTTCCAAGTAAAGGAAAACGCATTCTAATGATTGCACCCGATGTCGTTATTGATAGACGTATACTTATTGAAGCAGAAACTTTGGTGGATGAGGGTTATGAGTTATATTTGCTTGCTGGATGGGATGCCAATCATTCTGAGCTTTTTGAAGTTCAAGGTAGGGTTCGTATCGAACGCATAAAGTACGAAGGTTTAGATCAAAGGTTAAATTTAATTTACCGAATACAATCAAAATTAATTAAAAAGCTTAACAAAATCTCTTCGGTTACTAACCGTTTCTGGGGGGTGTTATCCAATGCGGGAAACCATGTGATCAGTTATCCATCACGTAAGTTTATTTCTTTACTCAATAACTTCTCGGTTTTTATTCAAAAATTGCTCGGAAAATGTACTAGTTATACAGTGCGATTTTCTATTATATATAGGTTGAATGTTATTCTGTTGCGTTTATTTATGAAAACAGTAACAGGTTTGGCCAAACTCTTCAATTGTTTAATTTGCTTTTCAGTAAAAATTTATCAACTTCCCATAAATATATTTCTAAGAATTAATAATTACTTAATTAATTTTACAGCTCGATTGATTAATTATATTGTAAATAATACCGCAAGAATTTTTCCTCATCTTGTTGGCTTTAGCGCCTATGAAGATTACTTCTTTAAACGTGCCATTTTCTATCGTCCCGATATAATACATGTCCATGATCTCCCTATGCTGCGGATAGGAGTTCGAGTCAAGAACAGACTTAGAATTCCTTTGATCTATGATATGCATGAATTCTATCCTGAACAGCCCCGTTTAACCTTTAAGCAACAAAAACATCTGCGTCATTTGGAAAAAAAACATATAGGAAGTACGGACCGTGTGATAACCGTTAATTTTATGTTAGGCGAAATTATCAAAAATCGTTATTCTTTACAAAGCATCGACATAATACAAAACGCAATATTATATGGATGTGAATATAACCCGGCTAACAATTACAATAGATTCAGGGAGGATTACCCTCACCTTGAGAATCGGTTGTTATTACTTTATCAAGGATGGGTGGCTCCGGAACGAAATCTGGAAAACTCAATTAAGGCTATGGTACATGTTAAGAACAAAGATTGGGTTTTACTTATAATGGGTTATGGGGATTATGTTTCAGAGCTTCAACAACTTGCATCTGATTTTCAAGTGGAGGATCGAGTACAGTTCGTGCCGGCCAAATCTCAAGATATCTTGCTAACCTATACAGCTTCAGCCGATGTTGGCTTAATTCCTTATCCTACCGATAAAGATCTTAATACCCACTACGTATCCCCAAACAAGCTGTATGAGTTTATTACAGTGGGTTTGCCAATAATAAGCAACAAATTACCATATGTACAATATGTGGTGGAGCAAAATGGTTTTGGTGTGGTTGCCGATTTAAATTCGCCTGAAAATTTTGCAGAAGCAATTGATGCAATAGATACGGATCAATTGCAAGAATTCCACAAAAACATCAAAATAAATGGCTGGAAATATTCCTGGGATGAAGAAAAGAAAAAACTACTGAGCTTATATAGGGATTTTAACTAATTAAAGTTAAAAAAATCATATATATTGAAGTCTTATTTTTTTTTAACAACCAGCAGACCTTTACTGAGTTTGTTAAGAGATTTGAGTTTTGAAAATTTGTTTTTGGAAGCACTCGGTTTGGGCTTAATGCAGTCGGATGATATTCAAAGACTTCTTTCGAAAAAGTTAAAACATATATTATGAGGCTAATCAAAGATCTGAACTGGACATAATTATTTAAGAGGTAGAAATTAGTAAGTTGTTGAATATATATAATATTTTTAATGAGGTGAATGTTTAAATGTATTTATGGAAAAGTCATAAGAATAAAATTATAATTGTGTTATCTGTTTTCTTAATAGTTCTAACGGGTTGTAATTATGAAAAAAATCAAAATAATTTAAATGATTATAATAAAAATATTATTATAAATGATGAAAATAATATTGACAGTAACAGCAATAATATTGACAGTAACAGCAATAATAATGAAATAAATTGGAATCAATTTTTAGATTTATGGATAAAAGCTGAGGTATCTGAATCTGATATTAATACCGCTAGAAAGGAAATTCTAAGTGCTATATTAGCTTATCATGTGGAAGAAATAGTTGAAGGTGCTGAGAATGACCAGGATAAATGTATTAGAATAGCTAAGTGGATTGCTTCTAATATACCTAATAGGGAACCTTTGGGACAAGATGAATATGGCTGGTATGCTTATCGTTCTGGATTGTGCGGTAGTCGTGCAATGCTTTTTGTTGAGATGCTGAAATATCAACACATACCTGCTAGAGTTTTTAATATGTATAATTTTGGGAGAGTTGGTGGCGGGCATTCCTGCGCACAAGCATATTATGATGCAAAGTGGCATTTTTTTGACGTTACTTATGCCGGAACCTTTATAAAAAATAATGATGTTTTATCTTGGGAAGAGATACTTTCGAATCCAAAAGATGCTATGGGAAATCTGGTCGTTTTTGAGGATAATTTGGATCGTTGGGGAGCAGTTACTGATGATCCGGTAAATAGAGATAAAGTTAATAACAATGAAAGAATGCATATTGCATATAACGAAGAAATTTTAAAAAATGCAAAATCTTATGGATTTTATCAATATAGTGATGTAAAAACACTATATCCATTAATTGACTGGGATAATATAGTTGAAGATAAATTGTTTATTGGTAATTTAAATAATGACTTCAATGATGTTAATATTGATGGTGTCAATAAAAAATTAAGTGAGCAGTTAGGAGTTTCATTAGGTACAGGAACTGATACTTTTCATACAACTTGGATATTTAATAATTGTATTCCCGGTGAGGTTTATAGTATAAAATATTATATTTATAAGTCTAATCTTCCTGATCTAGCCTATTGGGCTAGAAGTGAAGATGTAAAAATAATTTCTGGCGGAACATTTATTTCCAGTGAATCATTAGTAAATGGAGATCTACATATATGGGAAATCAAATTCACTCCAATTGAATCAGAATGTTCTATTTCTGTTGGGTACGATTTCAGGGAACAACAAAAACTACTTTTTACTGATATGATAGAAATAATAAGATAGTGCTTAGATAATGTCTAAGATATTTCAATGAGAGGTATTATGTGAAATACTTATAAAACGCAAAATATATATGTTACTTGCTTATTTCTTTAAATTTAGGAGGCTTATATGTGTGGAATATTTGGAGTAGTAAGAATATCAGGTTCTTCTATTTATAAGGATAAGTTATCCGAAATAGCTCACCGCGGACCGGATGGTCAAGGTGAGTGGCTTTCTCCAAATGAATCTGTCTGGCTTGGCCACCGCCGTCTTGCTATCATCGACCCGGAAGGCGGGAAGCAACCCCTCTCCAACGAGGACGGTACAGTATGGGTTACCTTTAACGGGTGCATATATAATTACCTTGAGCTTGCCCAGACTTTGCGCCGAAAGGGGCATCATTTCCGTACCTATTCTGACACCGAAGTAATCGTCCACGCATATGAGGAGTATGGTAAGGATTGCCTTAAATATTTTATAGGCATGTTTGCCTTCGCGGTATGGGATGACAGGAAAAAAATCCTGTTCTGTGCCAGGGACCGGATGGGCGTCAAGCCTTTTTACTATATAAAGGAAGCGGATGCTTTTGTTTTTGCCTCTGAAATAAAGGCCTTGCTGTCAACCAGCCTCGTCCCGAAAAAAGTTGACCGGAGGGCTCTCCAGGAATACCTGGTTTTCCAGACAGTTCTGGGTGAGAAAACACTTTTTGAACATATATACAAACTGCTGCCGGGACATTACATGATAGTTAACGAGAATGCTTGCATTGCTGAAAATAAAAAATACTGGGACCTCAGTTTTGATATCGATTATGACCACACCGAGGAATACTTTGTGGATAGACTGCGCGTTCTCCTGGAAGACGCGGTGAAAATCCGGCTTCGTTCGGACGTTCCCCTGGGGGCGCACCTTTCCGGGGGTATGGACTCCAGTACCGTTGTGTGCCTTACCTCGATGCTGAACATAACCGGGGAAAAGCTGAAAACATTCACTGGAGCCTTCAATGAGGGAGAGAATTTCGACGAGACCCGTTATTCAAGGCTGGTTGCTGATAAAGCAGGCGCGGAATGCCTCGAGATTTATCCTACGGCTGAAGATTTTATTGAAACCCTGCCGAAGATTATATATTACATGGACGAGCCGGCGGCCGGACCGGGAGTGTTCCCCCAGTACATGGTCTCGCGGCTTGCTTCGGAACATGTAAAAGTGGTGCTGGGCGGTCAAGGCGGTGACGAAATCTTTGCCGGTTATGCTCGTTACCTGGTGGGTTATTTGGAAGAATGCCTGAAAGGCGCTATCGAAGAGACCGATAAGAGAAGTCAATATGCTGCCACCCTGGCTTCTATAATTCCCAGCATGCCGATGCTGCAGCAGTACGTGCCCATGCTTAGGAATTTTTGGTCGGATGGCCTTTTTGAGCCTCAGGACCGCAGGTACTTCAAGCTGATGGACCGCTCAAGCGGGGTTAAAAATATCTATAGCTCCGATGTTTTCAGTGACGGGTTGGAATTTTTTGAGGAATTCCAGAAAATTTTCCACGGCTCAAATGCCGCATCTTTTCTCAACCGCATGCTTTATTTTGATTTAAAAGTCCACCTGCCTGCGCTGCTGCATGTTGAGGATAGGACAAGCATGGCCTGGGGCCTTGAATCGCGGGTTCCTCTCTTAGACCACAGGATTGCTGAATTGATGGCTTCAATACCGCCTGTCGTTAAATTTAAGGGTGGTCAGCCTAAATACCTTTTCCGCAAAGCGATCAAGAACCTTATACCTGATGAGGTGTTTAACAGGAAAGATAAGATGGGTTTCCCAGTCCCCCTGCACCTTTGGTTCAGGGGAAGCCTGCGGGATTACGCTCGTGAGGTGCTGCTGGACGATACAGCCAGGCAGAGGGGCATTTTTAGCCCTGTCGCACTGGAAAAGGCAATTGAAAAGGAGCAGGATTTCGGACGGGCGATCTGGGGTGCCCTCTGCATGGAACTCTGGTTTAAAACATTTATAGACGATTAGAGGAGTAAAGTGTGTGTGGAATAGCCGGTGTTATTAGCTTTGGTGCTCAGATAGATGTAAAATTGCTTCTTGAAATGACTGGTCTTGTCAGCCACCGCGGGCCGGACGGGGAAGGCTATTTACTATGTGATGACAGTGGTGGGCTTCATAGCATATATGCTGAAACTGAAAAAGACAAATGGGTAGACAGAAAGGTCAGCTTTGGTCTTGGACACAGACGTTTGGCCATACTTGATTTATCACAGGCCGGACGGCAACCTATGGGCACACCGGACGGCCAACTCTGGGTTGTCCACAACGGGGAGATATATAATTATATCGAGATAAGAAAGGAATTGGAGGGAAAAGGCTACCGCTTCAGCTCTCATACTGACACTGAAATAATCCTTTATGCATACCAGGAGTGGGGAACGGAGTGTCTCAGCAAGTTTAACGGAATGTGGGCATTTGCTATCCTGGATGTGCAGAAGGATATTATATTTTGTTCACGTGACCGAGCCGGTATCAAACCATTTTATTATTATTTTGACGGGAAGATTTTTGCCTTTGCTTCGGAAATTAAACAACTGCTAAAGCTTCCCGGCCTGCGGCCTGAAGTAAATACAGGTGTTCTTTATGATTATCTTCTATATGGGGTCCAGGATCATTCAGAACAAACTTTTTTTAAAAATATTTTTTCTTTGCCCGGCGGTCATTTTATCCGGATGCCTTTAAAAAGGTCTTTAGAAAAATTAAAAACTGAAATTTATTGGGATCCTGTTCTGCAACCGGGGGAAATAAAAAGTGATGAGGACTTTGCAGGGCAATTGCTGGAATTATTAAGAGATAGTATTAGCCTGCGCCTTCGGAGCGATGTTCTGGTAGGTTCCTGTTTGTCGGGAGGATTGGATTCTTCAGGTATTGTCTGCCTCCTGAACAGGGAAATGAGTGGTGCAGGTTCTCTAAATAAGCAGCTTACTTTTTCATCCTGCTTTGAGGATCCGCGATGGGATGAGAGAAGATTTATTCTTGATGTGGTGAATAGCACGGGGGTACAGGCTAAATACGTTTTCCCGTCTGTCGTAGAATTGCTCAGTATTATCGAAAGGCTTACCTATAATCAGGACGGACCCTTTGGCTCAACCAGCATATTTGCCCAGTGGAAGGTTTTCGAAAGCGCGCGGGAAAACGGTGTTACAGTTATGCTTGACGGCCAAGGGGCAGATGAACTGCTGGCCGGTTATTATACTTATCTGCCGTCATTCTGGTGGGGTATGTTTACAAAAAGAAGTTGGCTGACGCTATTGAACGAACTTGCCTGGTTTTCATATTATCACCCCGCAAAGGTACGCGGTGTAATTACTAATGCTGTCAAGTCGTTTATTTACCCCCATCTTAAAAAACATATGACTGTGAATAACCTTGGCTGGGCTAAACACCAGTTTGTTAAAACAGGGCTCGAACAATCCCCTTATAATGAATATCTGGGTAAAAGGTCTGAAATAAGAAAACAAATGGGAGGCGAAGAATTAAACTGGAAACTTTATGAAAGTTTTAAGTTTACTAGTTTACCTGCCCTTCTTCATTATGAGGACAGGGATTCAATGGCTTTCTCTGTGGAAGCACGCCTGCCTTTCCTGGATTACCGGATAATTGAATTTCTTTTAAACCTTCCGCCCGGACAGAAGATCAGGCGGGGTATAACCAAGGCGGTTTATCGCAGGGCACTAAAAGACTATATCCCGGCTTCTGTGCTGGCAAGAACTGATAAGATGGGTTTTGTTACACCGGAAGAGATCTGGATAAAAAAAGACCTGAGGGCAGTCATTGAAGAAACCTTTAATGCCGTGCCTGATGAACATCAATTCTTTTCCCGCCAGGGCTTGTTCGATTTATACAATTCAGTGCTGGAAGGGAAAAGCAAGTTTAGTTTTTTACCCTGGCGGCTTTTTAATTCTATAATTTGGTTAAACAGTTTTCATAATTAAGGGATGGATGACTTGAAAATAAAAAAAGTATGTATTCTGGTACGCAATGATGTGGAGCGCGATCCCCGTGTCAACAGGCAAATTCGCTGGCTGTCTGACACGGGTGACTATAAAATAACGGTTATCGGTTTTGGTAATAATGGGGTCAGTTTACCTGGCGTGGATAAAACGGTCACATTTGGTTTGAAACCCTATTCTTTGTTCGAAAAATTTCTTTCAGCGCCGGGTTTATTTCTGTGCAATATAACGTCAAGTCTGGCCGAAAATATCTACTGGAGCACTCCTGCCAATAAGGACATGTATAATGCCGTCCTTGACGATGAATATGACATCATTCACGCTAATGACTGGGATACCCTGCCCATGGCAGCTAAATCGGCAAAAAAAATGAAAAAAACGGAGATTATTTATGACGCCCATGAGTTTGCCACTCTGGAATTTGAGGAAAGTCTGAAGTTCAGACTGTTTTATAAAAAATATCGACAGATTCTTGAAACATCCTATATAAAAAATGCTGCAACAATTATTACTGTTTCCGGTTTGATTGCCCGGAAATTGGCTGAGGTGTACGGTGTTAACCCAACAGTTATAATGAACTGCCCGGATTATAACGAAACGAAGATAAATGAGACCAAATCAGAAATTATCAACCTTTGTCACCACGGTGTATATCACTCCAGCAGGGGTATTGAGGAGTTAATAAAAAGTATAAAATATTTGGATCAGGAATATGCATTACACTTTAGGCTGATTTGTGATGTAAACATAAAAAGTAAATTAGAAAAATTAGCGGCAGATACTGCTCCCGGGCGGATCTTCTTTCATCAGCCAGTCAGACCTTCTGAAATAGTAAGTACTATAAACCAGTATGATATAGGAGTTTATGCTTTAAGGCCGGTGAATTTCAACAGTGCAGCTGCTTTGCCGAATAAATTTTTTGAGTTTATTATGTCCGGGCTTTGCCTGTGTATCGGACCTACCCCGGAGATGAAACAGATAGTTGAAAAATATGACTGCGGCGTGGTTTGCAAAGGATTTGACGCTTCAAGTATAGCGGAGAGTGTTAAATCTCTCTCTAAAAAAACAATTATGGATTGCAAGAAAAGATCTCTGGATGCCGCACAAATTTTAAATGCCCGGGTAGAGGGGCAGAAGATGCTAAGATGTTATAAGGAAGTATTGGGGTTCAGCTAGATTTTTTAAGGGGTAGCTGTTTATGCGAATCATTTATATTTCAAGTGAAGATATGAGAAAAAAGGGCGCCGGTAAAACACATTTTATGGAGGTAGCAAAAAATCTCACTGCCCTGGGAAATGATCTGCTTGTTGTTTTGCCCGGCTATAAACCGTTAAAAAAAGATCATAACTCATTAAATATTATTTACGTGCCCACATTCAGGAAAAGCATAATATCGTATTTGATATATCAATTACTGCAGCCGGTTTTTTTGTTTTTTTTAATATTAAAATTCAAACCGGATGTTGTATATACCAGAGAAGGTTTATTTGATGTATTTGCCGCAGCAGTCACTAAGGCGCTAAGAAAACCTTTTGTATTGGAAGTGAATGGTATTATTGAAGATGAACTGCTCTTCAGGGGTATAAACATTAATATTATAAAAATGATCAGGATTATGGAATCATTCACTTTTAAACTGTCTGACCGCATGGTATGCGTTACTGAGGGAATCAGTAAACTGCTGGTTAACAAGTATAATGTAAAAGAAAAAAATGTTTTTGTTATCTCAAATGGTGTTAACACCGATCTTTTTCACCCTATTGATAAACTGGAGTGCCGTAAGAAACTCGGCTTGCCGGAAGACGATTTTATAGTTGGTTTTGTGGGTACTTTTGCTCCCTGGCAGGGACTTATTTTTTTATTGAAGGCGGTAAAGGAAATTAAGGAAGCCGGAGACGAAGTGAGCTCCAATATTTCTTTTATTTTAGTTGGTGATGGAGAACAGGAGATGACTTTACGAACACTTGCCCGGGAATATGGCATAGAAAGTCTTGTTCATTTTGCAGGCAGGGTGGAATATGAAGAGGTAGTTTATTGGATTAACGCCTTTGATGTGGCCGTAGCTCCTTTCACAAGGGAGCGTAATAGCTTATGCGGGCTGTCTCCTTTGAAAATGTATGAATACCTTGCGTGCGGCAAGCCAGTAATTGCCAGTGACATCGAGGGTATAAGGGATATTGTTGGGGTCAACAAATGCGGCTTATTGTTTAATCCTAACGACGTCAATGAACTTATAGGTAAGATAATTAATCTTTATAGCAATAAAGATTCTTTCTTAAATATTGGAGAGGTATGCAGTAATTATGTTAAGACAAATTACTCATGGCGTAATATTGCTATGATATTAGAGTATGCCCTAAAAAATTAATTTTCCCTATAATATTAAAGCTAAGAAGGTACGGAGTGAGGTTTTTGGTTCGGATTAAGATTTTGCTATTAATAACTTTATCTGAACTGGGTGGGGCTCAAAAAGTTGTGCATCATATTGCTGCCGGACTGGATCCACGGCAATTTGATATAACTGTCGCTTGCGCGCCAGGTGGGGAGCTTGTAAACTGGTTGAGAAATATGCATCGGGATATTAAGATAGTGGAAATAACTGATCTAAAAAGGGATATATCTCCCCTCAACGAAATTAAAGCATTCATGAAACTATATGCATTAATGAAAAAAAATTCATATCATATTGCCCACTGCCATAGTTCCAAGGCGGGCGTACTTGGTCGCCTGGCTGCCTGGCTAGCCGGTGTCCCAAAAATTTTTTTCACGGCGCATGGATGGGGAATTAACGAATACCAGAATAGGGTACTACGTTTTTTCTATACCTGGATGGAACGTTTAGCAGGCGCTGTCAGCACAAAGGTAGTCTGTGTTTCCGAAAGTGACCTGATGAAAGCACGGAGTTTAAAATTAGTTAGCGATGAAAAGTTATGTCTGATTTATAATGGGCTTCCGGAGTTGAAAACGAGAGAAGGATCCCTGCGCAGAGAGCTTAATCTAGCTGAAAAAGACATTATTGTCGGGACGGTAGCCCGCCTGGCGCCTCAAAAAGATCCTCTATTCCTACTGGAAGTAGCCGAACGGATGATAAATTGTCATAATGGATGGTCTGGTGAGGGAGGTCTTAATTTTGTTTTAATTGGAGATGGATCGTTAAGACCTGAATGTGAGAAATTTATAAATGATAAAGGTCTAAAGGGGCATGTATTTTTACTGGGTACAAGGGAGGAAGCGGCACATCTGGTACATGATTTTGACATATTTGTCCTGCTTTCACGCTGGGAAGGTCTGCCTTTAACCATTATCGAGGCGATGATGTCGGGGCGCCCGGTAGTAGCCAATTCGGTAGGCGGTGTTGGGGAACTGGTAGTGCACCGGGAAACGGGTTTGCTTATTAACAAACTGGATGCAGATGAAGCGGAAAAGGCGCTGTTTGATTTAATTTCTAACCCGGAAAAGCGTCTTTCCATGGGGCATTATGGCCGGCAGAGAGCCCGTAATCTATTCAACATAGATCAAATGGTGGATAAATACAAGAAACTTTATTTATCCATTATTTAAACTATAAACAATTTGGTCTGAAATAGACATTTAGTATTTGTAAAGGAAATTTTTTAAAAATGCCGAAATAAGTAAAAAAGCTTGTTGATGTTATGATATCTTAACTGAAAATTAGGAGTCTTTCATGGAAATTCATAAAAGCAGAATACCATTTCGAATAACGCTTATAATTATCGACCTGGCACTGATCAACCTTGGCTATATCCTTGCGTTCTTACTTAAATTCGGGTGGAATATTCCTAAGTATAACTTTGCACCCTACCTTTCCAGTTGGCCTTTGTTGACGCTATGTGCCCTGGCGCTTTTTTATTTCTACCGGCTGTACGGCAGCTACCGGTGGCGGTGGGCGGAGGTTTTTGCCTCGCTTATCTGTGTTGTATTCTTTATGGCCCTGGCAGCCATGGCACTGTCATTTTTCCTGCGCGGCTTCTCATTCCCTCGTACTGTCCTGTTGATCGCTCCGCTTATACATATAGTTTTGCTGGCTATCTGGAGAAGATTAGCCTGGCATATTGACAGGAGCCTGCAGAACATCAGGAAAATTATCGTGGTGGGGAAGCCCCTGGAGGCGGTTGCCCTGGCTGACAAGCTGGAATCAGCGATAGGGGGGAAAATAAAAGTCTCCGGTTTGCTTGTTGATGACTTGGACGACCCGGAGATCTATGAATCGGAATTTTTTGCAGGAGCGAGCGAGGATGGAGAAATGCTGAATAATGTACAAAACCGCTGGCCTGTGCTGGGTGAGGTTTCGGAAATATATCAATGTCTGGAAGAAGTTAAGCCGGACCAGGTTTTTATCTGTTCCAACCTTCCGCAGGAATACAAGGCCGAGGTGGTTTACGCCTGTGTGGCTGAGGATATAAAGGTCTATCTTGTACCGGATTTATATGAGATTATGTTATCCCAGTCAAGGCTGGACCAGGTTGATGACGTGCCTGTTTTCACGGTGGGCCGTCTAGGTATACCGGAAGAGTCCCAGGTTGTAAAAAGGCTGACTGACATCTTGCTTTCCCTTTTTGCAATAATAATTACAGCACCGCTGTGTATACTGGTAAGCGCCGCCATCAAGATTGACTCCCGCGGGCCTGTTTTTTACAGGCAAAAGCGCCTTACCCTGCAGGAAAAGTCATTTGTTCTATATAAGTTTCGCACCATGGTGGAGGATGCCGAGCAGGAAAGCGGACCGGTGCTGGCTTCTGAAAACGATCCCAGGGTTACCAGGGTGGGGCGCTTCTTACGGGCAACCCGGATTGACGAGATACCGCAGCTGCTTAATGTATTAAAGGGTGATATGAGCATAGTGGGGCCGCGCCCGGAAAGGCCTTTCTTCGTCAGTAAGCTGGTTAAAGAAACGCCTGAATACGCCTTCCGCATGAATGTTAAGTCAGGCATGACCGGCCTGGCCCAAATTGCCGGCCGTTACAGCACCAGTGCCGAGATTAAGCTGAAATACGACCTGCTTTACACAAAGTCATATTCACCGGCTAAGGACCTGGCCATTTTGCTCCAAACGGTCAAGGTCATGCTGATGAAGGACAAGGCGTCATAAAAAAACCGTCCAGCTGGACGGCTTTACCTTTTATAACTGGTTTATTACCAGCCCGGTGATTAGTTTCGGGTAAAAGAAGGTGCTTTTCTGAGGCATCTTTTCACCCTGCCCGGCTACCTCTGTAACTTCTTCGACAAGGGTGGGGTTCAGAAAGAACACAAGCTGGTACTCGCCCCGGTCCACGGCAGCAAGGGCGCCCTCCTCCTCGCGGGTGTAGGTGATGTGATCGGCCTTCGCCCTGAGCTCCCCGCAGATGCCCAGGTGCTTTTCCATTATGAGTGTGTGCAGGATGGATACGTCAAGTCTCTGCCAGGCGGGGGATTTTTCTTCAGGCATCATTTGTGATAAATCTATGTCATCCTTTAACGTGAGCAGGTAAAATTTATTATCACCCGCGTAAAGGCCGAACGCGTGTCGGTGCGCTTTCCCGGTATTGCCCGGCTTTTCCTGAGCGGCTGCGCCCGCGGTTTCCAGGGCTTTGACGTCTCCGCCAGACTGTTCGCCCAGGCCCCTTCTTTCCAGCACCCCTAAAAGCTGCCTGAAATTCCCTTTATCCGGCTCTAATTGAAATTCTTCAACAGTGAAGTTATCTTTTATCTGATCGAGCAGGCAGTATTTGTCCAGCGACTCTACATTTTTAATCAAACGGTGGGTAGGGAGGACTACCAGCCCGGGATCATACAAGTTGACCAGAGTCATCATTACGTAGTTGTAAGCAGGTTCAACCTCTGTCGAAGAGGATATCGTTCCTCCGGGTGTGGCGGTGCAGGAACTGGCGGCGCTTACAGCAGCGTCGTCACGTTCCCCGCCGCTGTTTTCCCGCTCTTTTTTATAGTTCAGGGCCGTTTCGTAGCGGTGGTGGCCGTCTGCGATGAAAATGCGCTTGTCCTTCATTATCCGCTGCACTTTCCCGATGGCGTCAGCATCAGTGACAACCCACATCCTGTGCGATTCGCCTGAATCGTCAGTAAAGCTTATATCCGGCGGCGCCCCTAGCAGGGATCCTTTAAGAGTTTCAACCACACCGTTGTCCTGGTCGGAATAAAGGCTGAAAACGGGGCTGAAGTTTGCCCCGCAGGCGCGCATCAGCTCGAGACGGTCGGCTTTATGTTTGGGTATGGTCTCTTCATGGGGGAGGACTATGCCTTTTTCGTATGGCTCCAGCCTGACGCCGCATATGATGCCGCTGCGGATTTTATTTGCCCCGCCTGCTTTGAACTCCTGCTCGTACAGGTAAATAGCGGGTTTGGGTTCCCGGGCCAGGACGTTTTCTTTAAGCCAGTCACTGTAATCGTTAGCCGCCCTGGTATAGCGGTTGTTTATTTCGCTGTCTTCCGGATCTATCTTGCCGTATTCCAGGCGGATAATGTTGCAGGGATGGCGTCTGTAAAAGCGGTCCTGGGCCGCGGCGTCAATGACGTCGTAAGGCGGTGTGACAACATCAGCCATGTTGTCCACTTTGCGCATGTTATAACGCAGGCCTCTAATCGGGATAATTACGGCCATTAAAAATAATCCTCCCAAAAATATTTAAAAATTTACAATTGCCTGTAGCCAACATATTTTTATTAGCCTTGTTAAATTGTAATATAACCGGGATCAAAAAACAAATAAAGTTATTCTTTCCTGGTCCACCTGTCGCTGTCACGGTACCGGTACTTGGCCATTACCCTTTTAAAGGCGTCTTCAAGATCAATGTTCAGGGAATTGGCATAACACACAACTATAAATAAAATATCGCCCAGCTCAAGCGTCAGGTCACCCATCGGCTCCTCCGGTTTTTTAGGCTTTTCGCCATACTGGTGGTTGACTTCCCGCGCAAATTCTCCCACTTCTTCGGCCAGCCGGGCCAGCATGGAAAGGGGGTTCCAGTAGCCTTCCTCAAACTGGGTGATCCAGCTGTCCACTTCTCTCTGCATTTCTTTAATTTCCATCGTTACAGCTCCTCAACAATTTTGCCCGGGAGCATGAAGCGCCGCCCGGCCTCGTACCCTTCAACACCTAGATAGATCTATTAGAATTATTTACTGCCCGGCTTTCCTGTATGCTGTCATAATTCCCTTCCCGTTCTCGTATGATAGGGATAAGCCAATTATCATTCGGACAGGAGGATATTTACGTGCTGCGACCGCAGTGGGTTGTCCTGAACAAAAAGTCCTTACTATTTGCGCTCGCCCTGGTTTTGTTCTTATTCCTGGTGATTAAGGGCGCCGGGATCTTTATGTCCCGGGGAGTGGGGAAGATGATGCCGCCTCAGCAGATGCTTGCGACCGGTATCGAGAAAACCAGGTCCAGCGCCAGCTTTCGCTACCAGGCTGAAACCAGGCTGACCACGGAAGGGAAAGCCGGCCTTGATTTTTTCAGCAAGGTGGAAGGGGAAAGGGTTGCCCCGGATAAGGTCCACATGACAGGGGTCATGATGAACACCCCTATTGAATTTATCCAGGTAGGCGAAAACGCCTATTTTAAGGATCAGCCCACCGGCCAATGGATATCCCTGCCCGGAAACAAGCTGTCCGATTCGGAGCTTTTTTACGCCGAACTTAATCCACTGGCTTATTTTAACTTTAAAGACGTTCCCGATTTGAAATACAAAGGCCTGGACAGGGTAAACGGTGAAAAGCTGATCCTACTGGAAATGCGCCCCAACCTTATGGATCCGTTTCTTGAGCTGCGTTTGAGCGATTATTACTACAAAGTATGGTTAAGTCCCGCAGATTACCGCCTGCGTCAGGCCTCACTCCAGGCCAGGGATAAACAAAATCCGGACAGCGGCATTGAAATTAACCTCCGCATCTGGGACTATGACAAAAATATAACAATTAATCCGCCTGTTGTAAACCCGGCTGTTTTTTCAAGGTCCGTGCCAGCGCCGCCGGATCTTTTTTTTGACCTTTATTAATAATAGCATACAAGTTATAATGGTTGACATAAGAAAGGTATAAAACAGTCAAATTATGAGCTTTTGTGCAGATTTATCAAAGGAGGCTGCAAGGTGCATCCGGACTGTGAGCGAATTCTTATTTCCGAGGGGGAAATCCGCGCCAGGGTAGTGGAAATAGGCAGGCGCATATCCAGCGATTATGCCGGGAAAGAACTGCTTATGATCGGGATACTGAAAGGGGCCATGATATTTCTGGCCGACCTGGTCAGAGAAATAACCGTCCCGACCCAGTACGACTTCATGGCCGTTTCAAGTTACGGCGCCTCGTCAAAATCTTCCGGAGAGGTGCGCATTTTAAAGGACCTGGAATACGGGGTTGAGGGCCGCCACATTATTATTGTAGAGGATATAGTCGATACCGGCCTCACTCTGAATTACCTGGCGGAAAATCTAAAGTCCCGCGACCCGGCCAGCGTAAAAATCTGCACCCTGCTGGACAAGCCTTCACGCCGGGTTGAGCCGGTGGAGATCGACTATAACGGTTTTGTTATCCCGGATGAATTTGTGGTGGGATACGGCCTTGATTACAGCGACCGCTACAGGAACTTTCCATGCATCATGGTATTAAGTCCAAAAGTATATATGAACGAGGGGGAGTAAAGGTATGCAACTGCCAGAGCAGGAGCTGGTTATAGTACTTGATTTTGGGGGCCAATACAGCCACCTGATCGCCCGCCGCATCCGTGAATTGAAGGTATTCTGCGAAATGCTGCCATTTTCGACTCCCGTTGAAGAAATAAAGAAGAGGAACCCCAAAGGGGTTGTTTTTTCAGGCGGCCCTTCCAGCGTTTACCAGGACAATGCCCCGGTGTGCGACCCCGCATTTTATGAAATGGGGGTTCCCGTGCTGGGTATCTGTTACGGCATGCAGCTGATGGCGCAGCAGTTGGGCGGGCAGGTTTCACGGGCCAACCACAGGGAATACGGGAAGACTGAGTTAACTGTCCTGGAAAGCAGAGATCTTCTTTCCTGCCTGGGGCCTGTCGAACAATGCTGGATGAGCCACGGGGACCTGGTTGAATCACCGCCTCCCGGCTTTACCGTTACAGCGCGCACGGTTAAGGCGCCGGTCGCGGCCATGGCCCAAACTGGGAAAAATCTTTATGCCGTGCAGTTTCACCCTGAGGTCGTGCACACGCCAAAAGGACAAGATATATTGAAAGCTTTTCTTTACGATATCTGCGGCTGCCGCGGACTGTGGAACATGGGATCTTTTCTTGAGAAAACCATTGCTGAGATACGGGAGCAGGTGGGGGACAGGAAAGTCCTGTGCGCTCTGAGCGGCGGAGTTGATTCTTCCGTTGCCGCGGTTATGGTGCAAAAAGCAGTGGGGGACCAGCTAACATGCGTTTTTGTGGACCACGGCCTGCTGCGCAAAGACGAGGCTAATCAGGTACAAAGAACATTCAGGGAAAAATTTAAGATCAACCTTATTTTTGTGGATGCCCGCGAGCGGTTTCTTTTTAAACTGGCAGGTGTGACCGACCCCGAGCAGAAGAGGAAAATCATAGGAGAAGAGTTCATCAGGGTTTTTGAAGACGAAGCCGCCAAACTGGGGGACGTTGACTTCCTGGTGCAGGGAACGCTTTACCCTGACGTGGTGGAAAGCGGCACGTCCACTGCCGCCGTGATCAAGAGCCACCACAATGTCGGCTGCCTGCCGGAGGACATGCGCTTTGAGCTGGTGGAGCCGCTGCGGTGGCTGTTTAAAGACGAAGTGCGGGTGCTGGGCGAGGAGATGGGCCTGCCTGAGGAGGTCGTATGGCGCCAGCCGTTCCCCGGTCCCGGCATGGCGGTACGCATACTCGGCAGGATTACTCCAATAAAAGTGGCTATAATTCAGGCCGCGGACGCTATTGTAGAGCAGGAGATCCGCAAAGCAGGCCTCTACCGGCAGATCTGGCAGTCCTTCGCGGTGCTGCCGGACATGAAGACCGTCGGCGTGATGGGAGACGAGCGCACTTACGCGCATACCGTGGTAATCCGGGCGGTAAACAGCGTTGACGCCATGACCGCGGACTGGGTGCGCCTGCCTTACGAAGTGCTGGAATCGATCTCATCGCGCATCGTCAGTGAAATCAAGGAGATCAACCGGGTGGTCTACGATATCACCTCCAAGCCCCCGGCGACGATAGAGTGGGAGTAAGATATAGGGAGACAAGAGGACGTTCATTTTGTCTCCTTTTGCTTGTGTCACCCTGCTCGCTGATGATTTTCTCCACTAGCCATCTGAGTGTTAAGCAATCGCGATAATGTGAAAATTTGATGTTAGAAGAGAATATGCAGATTAAAACTAGTATCCCACTGATAAAAAGCTATATTCAAATATCAAATTTGTTTATAAACACTTTTATATTGACAGTATTTCTTAATATTTGTTAATATAACTTTAGGTAATTACTTTAGCCCGTTCACTTGACACGGGCAATTCTTGTGTTTGTGCTATCCACATCTGCAAACAGGGAGAGAAAGTGTGCCTAGGGTTCCACGCCCAATGGCGGATCGGTCCAAGCGGCACAGGCATTCTCGAAATAGAAGGTTGATTCGAGGTTCGAGAAAGTTTTAGAACTCCCGAATTGTTGGGCCTCGCAAAATCAAACCTCTAGACAGGGTGCTACACCGGTAAGGGATAAAAGCCCAGGCGGGTAGGTTTCGCTCATAAACGAATCCTATACGCCCGGGCTTCATGTTTTTGGCGGTATTATTTTGGGTTTAGAGTCTATAATAATCAAAATAACAATTAAAAGGAAGATAATATTATGGCGATACCACTGGTTGGCATTGTAATGGGCAGTGATTCCGACCTGCCGGTCATGCAGGAGGCTGCCCGTATTCTGGAAGAGCTGGGTATCCCCAGCGAGGTAGTAATATCCTCCGCCCACCGGGCGCCCGACAAAACGGCGGATTACGCCCGGAGCGCCGTGCAGCGCGGGCTGGCTGTCATTATCGCCGGCGCCGGCGGGGCCGCGCACCTGCCCGGTGTCATTGCCGCCTATACGCCCCTGCCGGTGATAGGAGTACCTATAGAATCAGGCGCCTTAAAAGGCGTAGACGCCCTGTACGCCATAGTGCAGATGCCTTCCGGCGTGCCCGTGGCGACCGTGGCTGTCAACGGCGCTAAAAACGCCGGTATCCTGGCGGCCCAGATCATCGGTTCGGGCAACCCTGCTGTCAGGGCAGCGGTTGCCGCCTATAAAGATAAACTGGCCAGGCAGGTGAGCGAAAAGGACGCTCTTCTCGCCGAGCTGGGCATAGGGGGCTACCTGGCGCGCCCGAAAGACAGGTAAAAATTTTCACAGGATTAACATGATTAAAACAAGATTAACAGGATTATTGATTCAATTTAGAATAGCATTGAATTTTATCTGTTTGTTACGAAAAGCCAAAGGAATCTTGTAAACCTTTAAAATCCTTCAAATCATGTAAAATATTTTAGAATGAATATCGGGAGGCAATTAAATGATTGACCGCTATACACTGCCTGAAATGAAGCAAATTTGGTCGGAGGAGAATAAGTATCGGAAATGGCTGGACGTCGAGATTTTTGCCTGTGAGGCCATGGCCGGCCTGGGCAAAGTACCCCCGGAAGCCCTGGCCGAGATCAAGGAGAAGGCTAACTTTAATGTGCAGCGGATTGCTGAAATTGAAGCTGTAACCAACCACGATGTAATAGCGTTTACAACCAATGTCGGTGAATACGTGGGAGACGCGGCCAAGTACATTCACCTGGGCCTGACCTCTTCCGACGTTCTGGACACAGCCCTGGCCGCCCTGATGAAAGAGGCGGGCGGGCATATTTTAGGCAGGCTAAAAAAGCTTAAGGAAGCGCTGCTGGAAAAAGCGGCGGAGCACCGCCGGACCATCATGATCGGGCGCACCCACGGCATCCATGCCGAGCCCATCACTTTCGGCCTGAAGATGCTGCTCTGGGTGGACGAAACCGGGCGCAATATCAGGAGGATGGAACAGGCGGTGGAAACGATTAGCGTTGGTAAGATTTCAGGCGCTGTCGGCACCTACGCTAACATCGACCCGCGGGTGGAAGCGCACGTCTGCTCCAGGCTCGGGCTGAAGCCCGCCAACGTATCGACCCAGGTCCTCCAGAGGGACCGCCATGCGGAGTACCTTACCACCATAGCAGTGATCGGCAGTTCGCTGGACAAGTTCGCGACCGAGCTGCGCAGCCTCCAGCGCACCGATATCCTGGAAGTGGAGGAGCATTTCAAAAAAGGCCAGAAAGGGTCCTCGGCCATGCCCCATAAACGAAACCCGATCATCGGGGAGCGAATTTCCGGCATGGCCCGCCTGCTGCGGGGCAACGCCCTGGCGGCCATGGAAAACGTCCCTCTCTGGAACGAGCGGGATATTTCCCACTCATCGGTGGAGCGGGTGATCGTGCCCGACAGCACTATCATCCTCGATTATATGCTGGCCAAATTTACCGGCACCATCGCCGACCTTTTGGTTTATCCCGATAACATGATGCGGAATGTAGAACGCACCCATGGGCTGATCTTTTCTCAGAGGGTCCTTCTGGCCCTGGTTGAAGAAAAGGGGATCTCCCGGGAGCGGGCTTATGAGCTGGTGCAGCGCAACGCGATGGAAGCGTGGCGGACGGGGAAAAACTTCCGCGACCTGCTCCTGGCGGACGGCGAGCTGACCGCCCAGCTTGATCAAAAAGAGATAAATGAGTTGTTCGATTATAGCTACCACCTGAAGAACGTGGACGAAATATATAAGAGATTCGGTTTGTAGGAATGGAGGAGAAGAAGTGACTAAAAGACTCGAACAGTTATATGAAGGAAAGGCCAAGCGAATATTCCGGACCAGCAGCCCCGGTGTCTACCTGGTAGATTACAAGGATGACGCCACTGCCTTTAACGGCGCCAAAAAAGGGACCATCCAAAACAAGGGTGTGCTGAACAACCTGATATCTACCGTCTTTTTCCGCCTCCTGGAGGGAAAAGGCATCCCCACCCACTTTGTGGAACAGGTCAGCGACAGGGAAATGCTGGTTAAATCCTTGGAAATAATCAAGGTCGAGGTAGTAGTAAGGAACATCGCCGCCGGCAGCCTGGCCAAGCGGCTGGGCCTGCCCGAGGGGAAAGCCCTTCCCCTGCCGGTCCTGGAGTTTTACTACAAGGACGACGACCTCGGCGACCCCATGATCAACGATTACCACATCAGGGCGCTGGACCTGGCGTCACCGGAGCAGATGCGCAAAATCACGGATATAGCCTTAAAAGTAAACAAGATCCTGCTGGAGCACTTATCTGACAAAAATATTGACCTGGTGGACTTTAAGCTGGAATTCGGCGTCCACGAGGGCGAGGTCCTGCTGGGGGACGAGATCTCCCCGGACACATGCCGGTTCTGGGATAAGAAAACTCACGAGAAACTGGACAAGGACCGCTTCCGCCGCGACCTGGGCAATGTGGAAGAAGCATATGAAGAGGTTTACAGGAGGCTGACAGGAAAAAACTTTTAGCTTATCAGGGTAACTAATAAAAACGCGAGGAGCACTGGTATGTTTAAAAATTGTATAGTTGAGTGCGACAAGCCCCGTGACGAGTGTGGTGTCTTCGGCATTTACAGCCCGGGCCTCGATGTGGCCCGGCTGACCTATTACGGACTGTACGCCCTGCAGCACCGGGGCCAGGAAAGCGCCGGAATCGCCGTGGCAGACGGCAGCAGGATCCAACTGCATAAGGGGATGGGGTTGGCCTCTGAAGTCTTCAGCCATGAAAACCTCGACAGCTTCCAGGGGTATATCGGCGTGGGACACGTAAGGTACTCCACCACGGGGACCAGTAACCTGGTCAACGCCCAGCCCCTGGTTTTTCGCTGTTCCCGGGGCATGATCGGCCTGGCCCACAACGGCAACCTGACCAATGTCAACGAACTGCGCTCCCAGCTTTTTTTAAACGGCTCAGTTTTCCAGTCCTCCACGGACAGCGAAGTAATTGTAAACCTCATTGCCCGTTACAGCCAGGGCAGCCTGGTGGATTCCATCATCAAAACCATGATCGATATCAGGGGAGCCTATTCCCTGGTTATCCTTACTGAAAAAAGCCTGATCGGCGTCAGGGACCCCTATGGTTTCCGACCGCTGTGCCTGGGCCGCAAGGGTGACGCGTATGTGCTGGCCTCCGAGTCCTGCGCGCTGGACACGGTCGGGGCTGAGTTTATAAGAGATGTGGAACCGGGAGAAATTATAGTGATAGACAAGAAAGGGCTGACCTCCAGGAAAGTGCTCCAGGGGAGCAGGAAGGCCCACTGCATTTTTGAGTACATCTACCTGGCCCGGCCGGATACCAGCATGGACGGTTTCAACGTCAACAAGGTCCGCCGGGAAATGGGCCGCCAGCTCGCCAGAGAATACCCGGTCGACGCCGACATCGTGATCCCGGTCCCCGATTCCGGCAAAACAGCCGCCTGGGGTTTTGCGCTGGAATCAGGCATGGCATATGAAGAAGGCCTGATGAAAAACAGGTATATAGGGCGCACGTTTATCCAGCCCGTACAAAGTTCAAGGGACCTCGGCGTCAAGTTGAAACTAAATCCGGTGCGGGATGTACTGGAGGGTAAAAAGGTGGTTGTTGTCGACGACTCCATCGTGCGCGGCACCACCAGCGGTAAAATTGTGAACATGGTCCGGGAGTGCGGGGCGAAAGAAGTGCACTTCTGCCTGAGCTCCCCGCCTATAATCAAGTCCTGTTACTACGGCATAGATACTTCCAACAGGGGCGAGCTGATCGCCGCCAGTAAAAACCTGGAAGAAATCAGGAAATATATCGGCGCTGACGGCCTGCATTATTTGAGTTTGCAAGGGCTGCTGGATGTTTTCGGAGACCAGCAGGGCAACTTTTGCACCGCCTGTTTCAGCGGGGATTACCCGGTTGGGGTACCTGATGATGTTGTTAACGGTAAGTACGCCCTTGAGTAATGAGACTTGATAAGTGAGGCCTGGGATGTGAGATGAAAGATTGCAGGTTGGGCTTCAGCCAGTTTGTGGAATGGGGGACTCACCTGAAAGCGAGAATGCGCCCCAATTTGAAAGGCCGGCTAAAGCTGACCCTGCAACGCTGCAGGGATCTAGAAAAATTTGACGAATGACCTGATAAGTCCAGCCTTGCAGTGATATATGACAGAATATGGAGGTTTGCGAATGACCGGGAACAAGAAGGGATTAACTTATGCCGACGCAGGAGTCGACATAGACGCGGGAAATAAAGCCGTACACCTTATGCGCGGCGCCGTGCGGAGCACTTTCCGGCCGGAAGTCCTGGCCGAAATAGGAAGCTTCGGCGGTTTTTTTGCCCTTAACGCAGGCAAATACCGGGAGCCTGTCCTGGTTGCCGGCACGGACGGAGTAGGCACCAAGCTCCGGGTCGCCATGATCATGGACCGCCATGACACTATCGGTATTGACGCGGTGGCCATGTGTGTGAACGATATCCTGGTACAGGGAGCGGAACCTCTTTTTTTCCTTGACTACCTGGCGGTGGGCAAGCTGGAGCCGGAAAAGGTGGCCGCCATCGTCAGCGGTGTCGCCGCGGGCTGCCGCCAGGCGGGGTGTTCGCTGATCGGCGGAGAAACCGCGGAGATGCCGGGGTTTTACGGACCGGAGGAATATGACCTGGCCGGGTTCGCGGTAGGTGTGGTTGAGCGCGGCAGGATCGTTGACGGCAGGGAAATAGCACCTGGCGATACACTGATCGGCCTGCCCTCGTCCGGGCTGCACAGCAACGGTTACTCCCTGGCGCGCAAGGTCTTGTTGGAGGCCGCAGGTTATAAAGCGGACTCGTACATAGAAAAACTGGGCCGTACGGTGGGGGAGGAAATGCTCGAACCCACCAGGATTTACGTTAAAGCTGTGCTGCCCCTGCTCGAAAAGTTCAATATCAAGGGTATGGCCCATATTACCGGGGGCGGTTTGACCGAGAACGTTGTAAGGGTACTGCCCGACGGCGCCGGTGTTGCAATAAAGCTGGGCACATGGGACGTGCCTCCGGTGTTTGATTTGATCAGAGAAGAGGGCGGAGTGGAAGAGCAGGAAATGCTGCGCACCTTTAACATGGGCATCGGCCTGGTGGCTATAGTTGACGCCGGGCAGGCTGGAGCGGTGATGGCGGACCTGTCGGCGAGAGGCGAAAAAAGCTGCCTGATCGGCGAAGTAATCGAAGGCGGGAAAGAAGTAAGCTACATATAAGGAAGTACTCCATGACTCATTATGGGGAGGGGATAAAATGGGCAAATTACGTCTGGGCGTTATGGCTTCCGGGCGGGGTTCAAACCTCCAGTCCATCATGGACGCCGCCGCTGCAGGAAAAATCAAAGCGGAGGTTGCCGTAGTATTCAGCGACAACAAGGACGCTTTCGCCCTGGAAAGAGCGCGAAAGGCAGGTATACCGGCGCTGCACCTGAACCCGCGGGATTTTGGCTCAAAGGATGAATACGAAAAGGCGGTACTCAAACTGCTGCATGAACATGGCGTACATCTGGTCTGCCTGGCGGGCTATATGAGGATTGTCGGCAGGGTAATCCTCGATGCTTTCCCAAACAGGGTAATAAATATCCACCCAGCTCTTCTGCCGTCCTTTCCGGGGCTGCACGGCCAGCAGCAGGCCTGGGAATACGGGGTTAAATTCAGCGGCTGCACAGTCCATTTTGTCGATGAAGGGATGGATACCGGGCCAATTATTATCCAGGCCGTGGTCCCGGTTTACGACGACGACACGGCGGATACCCTGGCTGACCGCATCCTGGAGCAGGAGCATAAAATTTACCCTGAAGCAATCGGGTTGATAGCGGACGGGCGGCTGAAACTGAACGGCAGGAAAGTTTCCTTGAGACGTGAGAAATGAGACTTGAGACGTGAGAGGTGTAGATGCGGCTTGAGCCGCAGATCTTTGGCGGCTAAAGCCGGCCTGCAATGATGGGAAATGTGTCAAAAAAATATCCAGTAAAAAAATACGGAGGTAATGTTTATGCAAATTAAGCGTGCCATGATCAGCGTTTCTAACAAGACAGGCGTTGTTGAATTTGCCCGGGGCCTGGCGGAACTGGGAGTGGAAATAGTATCCACCGGCGGTACGGCGAAGACCCTGCGCGGGGCCGGAGTGCCCGTTACATACATATCCGATGTCACTGGTTTCCCCGAAATATTGGGCGGGCGGGTAAAAACACTGCATCCCAATGTTCACGGGGGCATCCTGGCTCTGCGGAACGAAGAGCACCTGGGCCAGCTAAAAGAGCATAATATCACTCCGATCGACCTGGTGGCGGTCAACCTTTATCCTTTCCGGGAGACGATAGCCAAACCGGACGTGACACTGGCCGACGCGATAGAGAACATAGATATCGGCGGCCCGACCATGGTCCGCTCGGCGGCCAAAAACTACGAAAACGTGCTCATTGTCGTAAATCCGGAACGTTACACGGAGGTCCTGGAAGCCATACGCGGCGGCAGCGCGGACATTGAACTGAGGATGGACCTGGCCCGGGAAGCTTTCTCTCATACCGCCTCCTATGACGCCGCGATTACAGCGTACCTTTCAGGTATTAACAAAAAAGAGCTGTTCCCTCCCACCATGGAAATATCGGTTAAAAGAGCGCAGGTGCTCCGCTACGGGGAAAATCCCCACCAGCAGGCGGCCTTTTACCGGGATCCCTCAATAACCGGCCCTTGCGTGGGCAACGCCATGCAGCTCTCAGGAAAAGAGCTTTCCTATAACAATATTCTGGACTTAAACTCCGCTTTTGAACTGGTGCGCGAGTTCACCGAGCCGGCGGCTGTAATAGTCAAGCATAACAACCCCTGCGGGTGCGCCTGCGCGGGCGGTCCGGCCGGCGCATACAGGAAAGCCCTGGAGGCTGACCCGGTATCGGCGTATGGCGGCATTGCCGCGTACAACTGTGTGGTAGACGCTGAAACCGCGGCGGAAATGGCCAAGATCTTCCTGGAGGCTGTCATAGCGCCGGGTTATGCAGAAGATGCTTTGAAAATACTGAAAGCAAAGGCTAACTTAAGGCTGCTGGTGACCGGGGAACTGACCGGCCAGACCAACGACCGCCTGGAGGTAAGGAAGGTAAACGGCGGCCTGCTGGTACAGGAGGCTGACCGGGAGGTCCTGCGGCTGCCCGAATTAAAGGTGGTAACAAAGCGGCAGCCGACAAAGGAGGAAATGGACGAGCTCCTGTTTGCCATGACTGTTGTCAAGCATGTAAAGTCAAACGCCATCGTCATTACCCGGCAGCGCAGCCTGGTGGGTGTCGGCGCCGGCCAGATGAACCGGGTGGGTTCAGCCCGCATCGCCGCCGAGCAGGCCGGGGACAAAGCCCGCGGCGCGGTTATGGGCTCGGACGCCTATTTCCCGTTTAACGACACTGTGCTCCAGGTGGCTAAAGCGGGGGTAACAGCCATAATCCAGCCGGGCGGCTCGATCCGGGACGAAGAGTCCATCAAGGCTGCTGATGAAAACGGGATCGCCATGGTGTTTACCGGAATGAGGCATTTTAAACATTAAATGTAAGGCGTCTGTAGGTGCGGCATTAGCCGCACATTGAAAATTAGCATATAACAGAGAGGTGAGCTCTATGAAAGTTCTTGTGGTAGGCGGCGGCGGGCGCGAGCACGCGCTGGTCTGGAAGCTGAAACAAAGCCCCCGCGTCAAAGAAGTATTCTGCGCCCCTGGCAACGCGGGCATCGCCGCTCTGGCCACCTGCGTTAATATCGGCGCGGAAGACATCACCGGGTTGCTGGCCTTCGCCAAAGAAAAGGGCATCGACCTTACACTGGTCGGTCCGGAGGCCCCGCTGTGCGCTGGAATAACAGACCGCTTCCAGGAAGCCGGCCTGAAAATATTCGGCCCTTCCCGGGCTGCAGCTGAGATCGAAGGCAGCAAGGTTGTGGCCAAGGACATTATGGCCAAATACAGCATACCCACGGCAAAGTACGCGGTTTTTACCAGGCCTGAAGAAGCCGTCGTTTATATAAATCAGACCGGCGCTCCCTGCGTAGTCAAGGCGGACGGCCTGGCCGCCGGCAAGGGCGTAATTGTGGCCATGGATAAAGAGACAGCACTTGACGCGGTACGCTCGATCATGGTTGACTGGGACTTCGGAGAGGCCGGTAAGCTGGTTGTAGTTGAGGAGTGCCTTGTCGGGGAGGAGGTCAGCATCCTGGCCTTCACGGACGGCGTAAACGTTGTTCCCATGGTTTCATCACAGGACCACAAGCGTGTTTTTGACAACGACCAGGGTCCCAACACAGGCGGCATGGGGGCTTATGCTCCGGCTCCGGTCTATACTCCGACGGTGCACAGGCAGGTAATGGATGAAATCGTTGTGCCGATGATACGAGCCCTGGATGCCGAGGGCCGCACCTACCGAGGGGTCATATACGCCGGTTTGATGATCACCGCCCAGGGGCCAAAAGTGCTGGAGTTCAACGCCCGTTTCGGCGACCCCGAGACACAGCCGGTGCTTTCACTCCTGGAGACCGACCTTGTCGAGATTATCGACGCTATTCTTGAAAAACGCCTGGACTCGATCGACATCAAGTGGAAAAAACAAACATCTGTTTGCGTGGTCCTGGCTTCCGGCGGGTACCCTGGCTCGTATGAAAAGGGAAAAGTGATCAAAGGGCTTGACCAGGTGCCGGAAGACGTCATGGTTTTTCACGCCGGGACGGCAGAAAAACAAGGCGACGTAGTCACAGCGGGCGGCAGGGTCCTTGGAGTTACCGCGGCAGGTCCGGACATCCTTTCCGCCATTAATTCCGCCTACAACGCCATTGAAAAGATCAGTTTCGAAGGGATGCAGTACCGTAAGGACATCGGCTACCGGGCCGTTGAAAGGCTGCAATAGTTTAGAGGCAGGGACGGTCTTTTTGTCTCCCTTGGGGGACCTGAGAGATAAGACGTGAATCTCAGGTGCGGCTTCAGCCGCAATGAAAACGCCCCTCTGTAAGGTGACAGGGGATGGTTCTTACATATGTCGGCTAAACAAATCATACAATGACAGCGGAATGGGGACACACCGTTTGAGACGTGAGAAATGAGATGTGAGACGTGAGAATGAAAGCACGTCTCATTATTTCTTGCCCATAACGCTTTAGCGTGTTAAAATATTAACGTGGTAGTATGCTAAAGGTCGGAGGGTTGGCGATGTATACTGGAAAGCTCAAGGACGATCTTCTGGATCGGCTTTTTGAAGCCATACTGCTGTTGGAAGACCTGGACGAGTGCTACCGTTTTTTTGAGGATATCTGCACCGTGGCCGAATTAAAATCCCTGGCCCAGCGCCTGGAGGTGGCGAAGATGATCCAGGAGAACCGGACTTACGGTGAAATATCAAGCCGGACCGGGGCCAGCACGGCAACCATCAGCCGGGTGAAGAGGGCGCTGAACTATGGCGCGGACGGCTATAAGCTGGTTTTTGAACGGCTGCAGAAATAGCTGGAACCTGCTTGACAAGAAAAATGTAGAAAAAGAAAGGACAAAGGGGGATGTCCATAGAATGAATACAGCATTCAGTTTAACGGCGCTGGCGCGGGAAGACTTGCAGGGTATGGTCCCGTATGACGCGCCATACTATCCGGACGTAATAAAGCTTGACGCCAACGAGAACCCGTATGGGTTTCCTCCGGAAGTACTGGTCCAGATCTTCAGGGAAGTAGGCTCGGGTGATTTGAGCCGCTATCCTGACGCGGCGGCGGTTGAGCTGCGTAAAAGCCTGAGTGATTACATATCGGTAAGGCCGGAAAACATAATGGTGGGAAACGGCTCTGACGAGCTTATCCTGAACCTGATGCTGAGCTTTGGCACGGGGGCGAAGTTTGCAGTCGCAACCCCGACTTTTTCCATGTACGGGGTGCATGGCCGGATAGCATCAAGTGCTATGCACGAAGTGCAGCGTTTAGATGATTTCAGGATAGATGCGGACGGGTTAATCAGCGCCACCTCAAAGCCGGATGTAAAAATTATAGTAATAACATCTCCGAACAGCCCCACGGGTAACGCTTCTGAGCCAGGGGAAATAGAAAAGATCCTTAAAAAAGCAAACGCGATTGTCGTGGTGGACGAGGCTTACAACGAGTTTGGCGGTGAATCCTGTGTTCCCTTGCTGGACAGTTACGCCAACCTGGTAATCCTGCGGACCTTTTCCAAGGCCTTCGGCATGGCCGGCCTGAGGGTGGGGTATCTGCTTGCGAACACCCCGGTGATAAACGAACTGCTTAAAGTCAAGCAGCCGTACAATCTGAATGTTTTTTCCCAGGCTGCAGCCTCTCTGGTGATGCGGAACCGGCCTCATTTCTTGGAGAGAATAAAAAAGATCTTGCAGGAAAGAGAAAAGCTCTACTGGGAGCTGTCACAAATTCCAGGCGTAAAGCCATACCCGACCCAGGCAAACTTTATCATGTTCCGGACGGCGCTGCCGGCGGCTCGTATATATAATGGTTTGCTCGAACGGGGTGTGCTGATCAGGAATGTGGAAGGTCCTCTTCTTCCCGGGTGCCTGCGGGTTTCCGTGGGGACAGCTGAGGAAAACGAGATTTTTATTGAAAAACTTAAAGGGATAATTTTGAGCAGTTAGCCTGTCAACAGTAGAGTTTAATAAGATTAAATTGTGGCGAAGAGCCCTTTTTAATAAAATAATATATTTGAGGTGAGTGAAACATGTCAGAATCACGCGCGACCTATGTTACGAGAAAGACAACAGAAACAGAAATTAACTGCTCGTTAAACCTTGATGGGGACGGTGTTTACTGGGTAACCACCGGTGCGCCGTTTTTTGACCACATGCTGCAGCTTTTTACCAAACACGGATCGTTTGACATGGAGTTAACGGGCCGCGGGGACCTGGCCGTGGACGGCCACCACACTGCCGAAGACGCCGGTTTATGCCTTGGCCAGGCTATAAAAAACGCGCTTGGAGATAAAACGGGAATAAACAGGTACGGGCACGCGATAATTCCAATGGACGACGCCCTGGTTATGGCCGCGGTTGATTTAAGCGGAAGGGGCCACCTGGTTTTTGACGCGCCTATGCCGGCGACAAGGATCGGGGACTTTGACACTGAGCTGGTTGAGGAATTTATGAGAGCCCTGGCGATTAACGGGGAATTCAACCTGCATATCCGCCTTTTGTACGGCAAAAATACCCACCACATCATTGAAGCCATCTTTAAAGCACTGGCCCGCTCGCTGAAAATGGCCGTTGCCAGAGACGGCGGCGAAAGCATTCCTTCCACCAAGGGGACCCTGGAAGGGTAAAGCAAGTTGAATACAATGCCGGGCGGGGGGAAAAATGATCGCAATAATTGATTATGGGATGGGCAATCTCAGGAGCGTCTACAAGGGTTTTTTAAAGGTGGGCGTTCAGGCGGCGGTAGTAGAGGACCCTGCCCTGGTGGACGGTGCGGACGGAGTGGTGCTGCCCGGAGTGGGAGCATTTGGCGACGCGATGATAAACCTGAGGGCCGCGGGTATGGTCGGAGCAATCCACCGGGCTGTTGATGCGGGGAAACCGCTGCTGGGAATATGCCTGGGGCAGCAGCTTTTATTTGAAGCAAGCGAAGAATGGGGCTATAACAAGGGCCTGGGCATTTTTCCGGGGCGGGTGCGCCGTCTGCCGGAAGGCCTTAAAGTGCCCCACATGGGTTGGAACCAGATTGAAATAAATAAGGCCGACCCCCTGCTGGAAGGGATCCCCGATTATTCTTCTTTTTATTTTGTCCATTCATACGCGGTTGACCCGTCAGACAAAGAGCTGATCCTGGCGCTGACGGAATACGGGACGCGTTTTGCATCCATAGTAGGCAAAGGGAAGGTTTATGGAATCCAGTTTCACCCGGAAAAAAGCAGCGCCCTGGGCCTAAAGATATTAGAAAATTTCGGGAGAGTGGTTGATTTATGTTAATTATCCCGGCCGTTGACCTGCGGGAAGGGAAATGCGTTCGCCTGGTGGAGGGGCGGCTTGACCAGGAGACCGTCTATTCTGACGACCCGGTGGCGATGGCGGCCCTCTGGCAGACAAAAGGAGCCCGGATGCTGCATGTTGTTGATCTGGACGGCGCCTTTTCCGGCTCGCCCAAAAATCTAGACGTTATTAAGGAAATCCTTTCTGTGGTGACCATACCGGTACAAATAGGCGGCGGCATTAGGAATATGCATTCCGTGGAACATCTCCTGGAACTGGGCGCGGCGCGGGTAATCCTGGGGACGTCGGCTATCTTAAAACCTGAACTGGTTTCGGAAGCCTGCTCCAGGTACGGCGACGCTGTCCTGGTGGGCATAGACGGGCGCAACGGGCGGGTTGCCATTGAAGGCTGGGGTGTCACAGTAGAGAAAGAGACTATTGAGTTAGCCGGTGAAATGAAAACTCTCGGCATCAACAGAGTAGTCTTTACAGATATCAGGAGGGACGGCACTCTGCAGGGGCCGAACTTTGAGGCTATCAGCGAACTCGCCCGGTCTACCGGTTTAAAGGTCATAGCTTCAGGCGGTGTTTCAACTCCCGATGACCTGAGGACGCTAAAAAAACTTGAACCTTACGGGGTTGATTCCGTAATCATGGGCAAGGCGCTTTACGCCGGGACAGTAACCATCAGCGAAGCCCTGGCCATAGCGGCGGGGGAAGAAGCGGAGGTTGGCTGATGCTACAGAAAAGGATCATCCCCTGCCTAGATGTTACCGGCGGGAGGGTGGTTAAAGGCACAAACTTCGTTGATCTCAGGGACGCGGGCGATCCTGTCGAGTTAGCCGCCTTTTATGACCGGGAGGGCGCCGACGAGCTGGTATTCCTGGATATAACGGCTTCCTCCGACAGACGCCAAACGACCCTGGACATGGTTTACCGCACCGCGGGAGAAGTGTTTATACCCTATACTGTCGGAGGCGGGATCCGCAGCCTCGAGGATATCCGTGCGACCCTTGGCGCCGGAGCGGACAAAGTTTCCATAAACACGGCCGCTGTAAATAACCCTGAACTCGTTGCTGAGGCGGCGGGCAGGTTCGGCAGCCAGTGCATAGTGGTGGCAATAGATGCCCGGCAGAGGGAGCCAGGACTTTGGGAAGTATATATACACGGCGGGCGCACGCCTACCGGCATTGACGCCGTTGGGTGGGCCAGGCGGGTCGAGTCCCTGGGCGCCGGTGAGATCCTGCTTACCAGCATGGACAGGGACGGCACAAAAGACGGTTATGACATAGCCCTGACCAGGACAATAGCCAGGTCGGTAAACATACCTGTTATCGCCTCGGGCGGCGTTGGGAACCTGGAGCACATCGCTGAAGGGCTGTCCGAGGGGGAAGCCGATGCGGCCCTGGCCGCGTCGATCTATCATTTCGGCGAATACTCGATCAGGGAGACAAAAGAGTACCTGTCAGCGCGAGGTCTGCCGGTGCGCATTTAACTAGCCCGAAGGGTTGCTCCAGGGACACCTCTTTATTGATACTGCTTGTGAATGAGTTACTATGACAGAGGAATGGGGACACACTTCACTAATAAGTTTTTCTCTAGAGTCAGAAGTATGTCCCCGATCGGTGTCAAGGGGACGGTTCTTCTGACACGCTTTTCTGGTAACATTTATCGTTGCATGGTACCAGACATAGGAATGGGGACACCATGTGGCGGAACTGATTGTTTAGGTTGTTACACTGACAGAGGAATGGGGACACACCTCTGTTTCAGGTATTCCTCTTATGCTGAGGTATGTCCCCGATCGGAATGGCTTGGATACGCTCAGGAAATTGTGTATTATTGAAACTTATTGAAGGGAAAGTATAAAGAAATGTTTGATTTGGGCAAGTTGAAATACAGCGAAGACGGGCTTATTCCCGCCATCGTCCAGGACAGTGACGGCGGCGCGGTTTTGATGATGGCTTATATGAACAGGGAAGCGCTGGAAAAAACCCTGGTCACCGGGGAAACCTGGTTTTGGAGCAGGAGCAGGAAAACCTTCTGGCATAAAGGTGAGACCTCCGGTAATGTCCAGAAGGTGAAGGAAGTTTTATACGACTGTGACCGGGACACCCTGCTGGTTAAGGTCGAACAAAACGGGGCGGCGTGCCACGAAGGGTTTTATTCCTGTTTTCACTACCGCGTTGAGCGGGACGGGAACGTCACCGTGGTAGGGGAGAGACAATTCGACCCGGACCAGGTTTACGGCAAAAAATACTGACGCTTTCTTAATGGATGTTCTGGTATAAATGTCTGAGGATATCACAGTGGAGAAAAATGATATATTAAACGAGCTGTACAGGACTATCCTTGCAAGGCGTGAAAACCGCCCAGCCGGGTCCTATACCGCTTACCTGTTTGAACAGGGCGGGGATAAAATATTAAAGAAAATTGGCGAAGAGGCCACGGAAGTAATCATCGCAGCCAAAAACGGCAGCAGGGATCAAATCGCCGCTGAGGCTGCCGACCTCGTCTATCACCTGTTCGTGCTTCTGGCCTGGCATGATATGGAACCGGGTGATGTGCTGGCTGAGCTGGCTGCACGCAGAAACAAAAACCTAGGTGATAAAACTTAGATCAGTTCCTTCTCTTCCAAAGTTTGTTACGGGCCAGGCCTGAATCGTATGCGAGAGGATTGGATGAGATGGGAATTATAGAAATACGTAAGGAATATGAAGGTTTACATGTGCTTTTGCAGGCAGTAGCCATGGGCAGGGATTGGAACGTGGTTATTACAGGCGGGGAAATTCCCCACCTGGGGGCCATAGCTCTCGGTATTCCGCGCCCGAGCCTGCAAAATCCGGAACAAACCAGTGCTACTGTATCCGTATTGACCTTGACGGGGCACAAGGAAGATGAAATTGCCCGGCCGGCAGCCCATTTTCTGGCCAGCAGGCTAAATGCGCCGGTTGTCGTTTCTTGTGGGATCCATAACAATGATATCAAGCCCGAGGATATCCGGCGGTTCGCTGAGTTGGTGCGGGAAGCATTAAATGACTTTGTTGCTGCCGCACGTTGTAAGGCCACTTGACTGGAAATTATGCGGAATTTCGTTAAAATTGATGAGATGTCTTTTGGTCAAGTTAAATAATCTAATCTTGAGCCAAAAAGATGGCGGGAACTAAAGGCTTAACGCTGACAGTCCTGCCTTTTAATATAATTACAGTGTTAAAGTTGAGACCAGCTGTGTTTTTGCTGATATTATTCTACTCCGGTACTGTTTTGCCATCAGAAATTAACTACTGCCGACATTATTATTGCAAATAGGCAGTCAAAACCCAAAATTCGACGAACTTTGTATTGCGCCATCGCGGATTCAAGTGAAGGATTTGCGCTTATTACTTAGAATTTATATGATTAAATAAGATGTTAAAATTTTTGGAGGATAGATGAAAGTATTAAACAAGCTTAATCCCGCCCAGGTTGAGGCGGTGACATACGGAGACGGCCCGCTGCTGGTCCTGGCCGGCGCCGGCAGCGGCAAGACCAGGGTTTTAACCTGCCGGGCCGCCTACCTTATAAAGGAAAGGCGGGTCCCTCCCTACCGCATTTTAGCCATCACTTTTACTAACAAGGCGGCCCAGGAAATGAGGTCGCGGGTGGAGGACCTGGTGCCGGAGATGTCGCGTGACATCTGGATTTGCACCTTTCATGCCGCCTGCCTGCGTATTTTAAGGCGGCAGGAGGAGTTTTTCGGGCGCAGCCGCGATTTTGTAATCTACGACAGCGATGACCAGCTTACCGTCGTTAAGGAATGTATCAAAGAGCTTGATATCGACGATAAGAAATATCCGCCCCGGGCAGTAGCTTCGGCTATTTCCCAGGCTAAAAACCAGCTGTTGGACGCTGGTGATTATGAAAGGTACGCGTACGATAATTTTAACCGGAATGCCAGCAGGGTCTATGTCCTGTACCAGGAAAAACTGCGGCGGAACAACGCTGTGGATTTTGACGATCTTATTTTTTACACGGTGCGGCTTTTCCGGGAGTACCCCCAGGTTCTGGCGTACTACCAGGACCGCTTCCGCTACATATTGGTCGATGAATACCAGGATACCGACCATGCCCAGTATGTTTTCGTAAACCTGCTGGCTGGCGTTCACCGCAATTTATTCGCGGTAGGGGACCCTGACCAGGGTATTTACAGCTGGCGGGGCGCGGATATCAAAAATATTTTAAGTTTTGAAAGAGACTACCCCGAGGCAGCGGTAATAAAACTTGAGCAAAATTACCGGTCAACGGGACAGATACTGGAAGCGGCCAACCATATTATCAAAAACAACGAAAACCGCAAGGAAAAACGCCTATGGACCTCGTCCGGACCCGGACCCGGCCTGGTAAACTTTTTTTGCGAGGACGAACACAGCGAGGCCGATTATATAGCGAGGAAGATTTTCCGTTTAAAAGAAATTGAAAACAGGCCTTACCGCCATTTTGCCGTGCTTTACCGCACCCATGCCCAGTCGCGGGTGATCGAGGAAATTTTTGTCCGGGCGGGCCTGCCTTATACCATTATCGGGGGCTTGAAATTTTACGCCCGGAAAGAGATAAAAGACATACTGGCCTACCTAAGGTTGATCGTAAACCACAGGGACGCGGTCAGCCTGGCCAGAATAATAAATGTGCCCAGGCGCGGTGTCGGGCAGGCCTCTTTGAGCAAAATTATCTCTTTTGCTGAAAAGCATGTCATTACTCCGGTGGAAGCACTGGTAAGGTCAGCTGAGATCGACGGGCTTTCCACCAAAGTCAGGACGGCTTGCGGCGATCTGGGCCTGCTGATCCAGAGTTTAACAGAAGAGCTCCCTGACGGCGCGGTCACCGACCTCGCGAGGGAAGTGATGGAACAAACCGGGTACCGCAAGGAACTGCTGGATGAGAACACCGTGGAGTCACGCACCAGGCTGGAAAACCTGGACGAATTTATATCCGGGACCATGGAATTTGACAGGGATGCCGAGGAAAAGGGACTCAGGAGTTTTCTTGAGAACATAGCCCTGGTAACCGACCTGGACAAGTACGACGCGGAGAGCGACCAGGTTGCCCTGATGACGCTGCACAGCGCCAAAGGACTGGAATTTCCGGTTGTATTTCTGGCCGGCCTGGAGGAGGGTGTATTTCCCCATTCCCGCTCACTGCTGGAACCGGGTGAACTGGAAGAGGAACGCCGGTTGTGCTATGTCGGTGTGACCAGGGCTATGGAACGCCTTTACCTTACCCACTGCTGGAAGAGGACTCTTTTCGGCAGTGAGCGGTACAACAAGCCATCCCGCTTTCTTGAGGAGATCCCCCCCCACCTGGTAAGCGGCGACGACTTCCTGGATGAAGCAGGTGAAAAAGGCCGGGCAGGGATGAAAGGGACTGGATTCAAGGCATCTAAAAAGATTGCAGGGCTACAGCTGTTTATTCTCGGCGACAAGGTCAGGCACTGTAAATGGGGCCACGGTTTGATTGTTGGCGTACGGGGAGAGGGCGATGACACGGAATACCATGTGGCCTTTCCGGACCAGGGCATAAAAGTGCTGCTGGCAAAATACGCGCCGCTGGAGAAGGCGGATGGTGACTGGGACGAGTGAATACTGTGCGACAGCGGGGACGGTACTCGACTGTCGCATTTTACAGCGGATTGGGGACACAATTCAGTCATCAGTCGTCTGATGTCAGACGTCGGAAATAACACCAATGTCAAGAATACTCGTGTGTTAATAAAACATACAATGACAGCGGAACGGGGACACATCTTTCTCACAGGTCTTACTTTGATGTCAGAGATATGTCCCCGATGGCAATACTATTGTTAGACCGTTTTCGGAGGGATTATGGACCGTCTCCTGATCGTGGCCGCACTTACGGCGGTTATCCATTTTATCAATACCCTGGCTTACGCGATACGTATATCGGGTGTCCGCACCCGGCGGCTGGCCACGGCCTTTTCTATTTTTAACGTGATATTTCTGGTAGCCAGCACCGCCAATACCATCCAGGCGCCGATCCTGGCCTCTATTGTGGAGATGGTAATTAAAACCGGGCAGACGCAGACGGGGGCCAGGGTGACAGACGCGCAGCTGGTTAACAGCGCCGCCTACCAGGCTCTGCTAGTATCACTCAGCGATAACATACGGATAGTGATCCTGGCTGCGACCGCGGGTACTATAATTGCCGCGGCCCTGATCCCCGCTTTTGTGAATATATTCAACCGGGCTATCTTTTTATTCGAAGAAACCGGCTCAGTGCCACGCATGCTGGGCAGTATTATTATTTCACCCCGCCGGTTTATGAAAGCCGGCGGCCAAATTTACCTGGCGGGCAGGAGTTCTCTTAAACTCGCGGCAAAAAAGAAAATGGCCATCCCCAAGACCTTCTTGTTTTTAAATATTATCGTTACAGGCGTTTATACCACCGGGGTCCTTTCCGCTATTTACGCGGGGGCGCTTTTCCCCGGTTTTCGCTCCACCGCCACCCTGCTTTCAGCGGTGGTTAACGGAGTAGCCACCATTCTCGCGGCGACGGTGGTAGAACCCACCGCCGCGGCCATTACAGACCAGGCTTTGCGGGAGGAACGGGGCGATGAAGATGTGAAACAAATGGTCCTATACCTCACTCTCACGAGGATCCTGGGTACGGTCTTTGCCCAGCTGATATTCCTGCCTTCAGCCTATCTGGTCAAATATGTTGCCGCCCTGCTGGCGTAGTGAGTCGTGAGAAATGAGACGTGAGACGTGAGAGTCCGGGTATTCCTAATGGGTTGGATTTTTGAAACAGCCTCACATAACAATGGCACCTGAGAAATATTCCCAGGAGGTGTAGTAATGAACAAGGACATTGAACGGGCCAGGGAGAGGATCGAAGCCTTAAGCGAAGAAATCGAGGCCCATAATTACCGTTATTACGTTATAGACGACCCGGTTATATCAGACGCCCGTTATGATCAAATGATAAGGGAGCTGGAGAAGCTTGAAAAGCAATATCCCTCTCTGGCCAGTCCCTATTCACCAACGCAGAGGGTAGGCGGACGGCCGAGAGAAGGGTTTGCCACAGTGCGCCACCTGTCTCCGATGATGAGCCTGGCTAATGCTTTTGATGAAGGAGAGTTAAGGGATTTTGACCGGCGGGTGCGCCAGGCGCTGCTCGATGAGCATGTCAGGTATGTTGTGGAACCCAAAATTGACGGCCTTGCTGTTTCACTTTTTTATGAAAACGGCCTTTTTTCAAGGGGAGCCACCCGCGGAGACGGTGAGACAGGCGAGGATATCAGCGAGAATCTGAAGACCATAAGAAGTGTGCCGCTGCGGCTCCGCAGGATGGTGCCGGCCCTGGAAGTAAGGGGAGAAGCCTATATGTCGAAAGATTCTTTCGCCAAGCTGAACGAGGCCAGGGAGGAAACAGGCGAACCACTCTTTGCCAACCCCCGCAACGCCGCGGCCGGGACCCTGCGCCAGCTCGATCCGAGGATTACTGCTTCCCGCGGGCTGAACCTCTTTGTATACGGTATCGGGTACAATGAGGGGGTTGACCCGAGTGATCACAGCGAGGTATTAAAACTGTTAAAAGAACTTGGTTTCAGGGTTAACGAGTTCCATCTATTTGATAACATGGACGAAGTTATAAAATTCTGCCTGGATTGGAAGTCCCGCCGCTTTGACCTGCCTTACGCGGTTGACGGGCTGGTCATAAAAGTCAGCTCTCTTGGCCAGCAGCAGAGGCTGGGAGCGACTATGAAAAGCCCCCGCTGGGCCATAGCTTATAAGTTTCCGCCTGAGCAGGCGGTTACTACTGTGAAGAATATTTTTGTGCGGGTGGGACGCACCGGCGCCCTTACTCCTACCGCGGAAATGGAGCCGGTACGGGTAGCGGGCACCACGGTAAGCAGGGCGACTTTACATAATGAAGATAACATACGCGAAAAAGACATCCGCATCGGCGACAGAGTGCTGATCCAGAAAGCGGGAGACATAATTCCCGAGGTCATTGCCGTCCTGCCCGATGAAAGGAAAGGTAATGAAAAGGTCTGGTCGATGCCGTCAGAATGCCCTTCATGCGGCTCCAGGGTTGTGCGGGCTGAAGGGGAGGCGGCGGTGCGCTGCACGAACATGGCCTGCCCGGCCAAGCTGTGGGAGGGATTAATCCACTTCTCATCACGCAATACCATGGACATTACCGGATTAGGCCCGGCTGTGCTGGCCCAGATCCTTGCGGGAGGTCTTATACACGATCCGGCTGACCTGTACAGCCTGCGTTATGAAGACCTTGTGGCCCTTGAGAGGATGGGGCCAAAGTCAGTTCAAAATTTGTTGGGGGCTGTGGAAGCAAGCAAAAAAAATTCCCTGTCAAGGCTGATCTTCGCCCTGGGAATCCGTCACGTGGGTGAGAGGGCGGCAAAGATCCTGGCTGAACGCTATGAATCCCTTGAAATTTTGATGGGCGCAAAGGAAGAAGACCTGATAGCCATTCCCGAAATCGGCCCCAAGATCGCCTCCAGCATCGTATCTTTTTTTGCACAAGAGCAGAACGTGCAGGTTATAGATAAGCTTGTCAAAGCAGGTGTCAATACCCGGGCAGAGAAAAAAGGCAGCGGCAGCGGCATGCTGGCCGGGAAGGTTTTCGTCCTGACCGGCGCCCTGGAGAATTTCAGCCGCCAGGAAGCCCAGGAAATTGTGGAAAGGCTGGGTGGTAAAGTATCTTCCAGCGCCAGCCGCAGCACTGATTATGTCGTGGCAGGGGATAAACCAGGCTCAAAGTATGACAAAGCACTGGCTTTAGGCATCCCCATATTGGACGAAAAAGGATTCAGGGAAATAACCGGCATGGACTAAAAATGTTGATTATCCATTAAAAATTCATTTTTTATCATTTAAACGGCTTACCGGCCGTTTTTAATATTTTAAGTAGCAAATGTTATTAAGCTATATATTGCATGAAGTTATTTGTGAAAAAACAGGTATTTTAATTAAAGCGAAAACAATATTATACCGATGATAATATTGATTTATTGTCTAATTTTACCTGTATAAAGTAATGAAGTTTATTTTTATCAGTGACCGCTAATTAAGGGATAAAAATCAGGAACGCTATTTTGACTTTTGCGGAGGTCAGGCTATGAAACTGCGTACTAAAATGGTTTTAATTGCAGGACTTACATTTTTTAGCCTGATCGCTATTCTTTTTGCTGCCTCCAGGTTTATAATTACAAGCAGTTTTGCCAGGCTGGAGGAACAGAACACCCGGATCAATATTCAGAGAGTCCTGGATTATTTGGCGGAAGAACAGTTTTCCTTGTCCCGCACAGCTACAGATTGGTCCGCCTGGGATGATACTTATGACTTCATCGAGGACGTTAATAATGAATATATTGAAAGAAATCTATTGGATGAAAGCATTTCAGCTATAAAAATTAATTACATCGTTTATATTAACTCAACCGGCCAGGTGGTTTTCAGTAAGGGCATAGATATAAACAATGACAACGAGCCGTTAGCTGTTCCCAATTCACTGCTGGAACATTTCCATATAAACGACCCCATATTGAAACACTCCGATCCCACGAGCGGTATCGCAGGGGTTATACTCCTGCCAGAGGGGCCAATGCTTATTGCGTCAAGACCCATTGTAACCAGCAATTTCGGAGGCCCGGTACGCGGCACTCTGATTATGGGACGTTACCTTGATGCAAATGAAATCTCATATTTGTCGGGCCAAACACACTTATCAGTTACTGTCCACCAGTTAAACGATCCAGAGGTTCCACCGGATATGAGCCTGGCTATGGACAACCTTTCCGAGGAAATAACAGAATACGTAAGGCCGTTGGACAAGGAAACAATCGCGGGTTACGCCATGATCAACGACATTTATGGCGACCCGGCCCTGTTGCTTAGAATAGATTGGCCAAGGGATGTTTACAAGCAGGGAGAAACCAGCGTGGCATACTTTGTTTTCTCGCTGGTGTTAGCAGGGACCATATGTCTCTATGTCATCCTTCTGCTGCTTAGAAAAATGGTGTTGTCACGGCTGGAAATGATTAGCGACAGCGTAATCGCAATTGGGGACCGTAGTGATCTTTCCGCGCGCCTGCAGGTGACCGGGAAGGATGAGTTGTCCGGCCTGGCCGCGGCAATAAACGGAATGCTGGCAAACCTTGAGCAAACCCAGCAAAAACTAGAGCAAGACGAGGTGCGTTTTCGCGCACTGGCTGAAAACGCGCAGGACGTCATATATCGCTACCGCTACCTGCCATCACCGGGGTTTGAGTATATAAGCCCTTCGGTTATCAGCATAAGCGGCTACACCCCTGAGGAGTTTTATGCTGATCCTCAGATTACAAATAAAATTTCACACCCTGATGACTACCCGGACAGGGTAAGCTTTTTTAAAAATCCCCCCAGGGATAACGCTCCTCATATCATGCGCTGGGTACATAAAAACGGTATGGTATTCTGGGCTGAACATCGGGAAGTCGCATTTTATGATGAAGATAATAACCTACTGGCGATTGAAGGTATTGTACGTGATGTTACAGCGCGCAGGCAGGCGGAGGAACAGCTGAGACACCTCAGCCTGCACGATCCCCTTACAGGACTTTACAACCGGGCTTACTTTGAACAGGAAATGCGCAGGGCCGAGGTTGGACGCAAATATCCGGTTTGTATTGTTGTGTGTGATGTTGACGGGCTCAAGCTTGTCAATGACACGCTGGGGCACGAAAAGGGAGACTCGCTGCTTGTCGCCGCCGCCGGTGTGATAAAGAGTTCTTTCCGTGAGAGCGATATGGTAGCGCGTATCGGCGGGGATGAGTTCGCGGTCCTTTTTTCAGAAGGCGGCGAGGATACTGTAAAACAAGCATGCGGCAGGATTGGGAAGGCCATAGAGAACTACAACTCAACCAACCCCGAGCTGCCCTTGAGTATTTCTGTCGGATTTGCAGTAAAAACCGACCCGGACACGAGCATGAATGAGATCTTCAAGGTAGCGGACAACAACATGTACCGGGAAAAGCTGCACTGCAGCCAGAGCGGCCGCAGCGCCATAGTGCAAACTTTGAAGAAAGCCCTGGAGGCAAGGGACTTCATAACGGAAGGCCATGCCGAACGCCTGCAGGACCTGGTTACAGGGCTGGCCAGGGCAATTTCCATGCCTGAGAGCAAAATCACCGAATTAAGGCTTTTAGCACAGTTCCACGACATCGGCAAAGTGGGGATTCCGGACAGCATCCTTTTTAAACGGGGTCCTCTGACTTCAGAAGAAGCCAGAGAAATGCAGCGGCATAGTGAAATCGGACACCGCATCGCCATGTCCGCGCCTGACCTGGCGCCAATAGCAGAGTTTATACTCAAACACCATGAGTGGTGGAACGGAACGGGATATCCGCTTAAACTAAAAGGGCAAAATATCCCTCTGGAGTGCAGGATCCTGGCTATAGCTGACGCCTACGACGCCATGACCAGCGACCGCCCCTACCGGAAAGCTATGCCACACGAAGATGCCATCGCTGAAATCAATAGATGTAAAGGAGTGCAGTTTGATCCTGAACTGGTGCCTGTATTTATTAAACTACTGGGCAAGAATGTGTGGGTCTGGTTTTAAAGTTAACCCATATTTCTCACATCTCAAAGGGCGCGTCCCCATTTAAGTTTACTTACTGAAGACGTATCTGCGGCTCCCAGGTCCCCCGTCTCATTTCTCTCGTTCCCTTGGTTTATCCTAAATACCCGCGTATTTGAAACACAACTGCGTTATGATATAATATTGAAGATATTTACCACTGCAACCTTAATTTTATTAGAAAACGCTTGTTTTTTAGCTGAAATAGGAGAAGGTGAGAACTTGATCACAAAAAAAGATGTTGAACACGTTGCATTGCTGGGAAGGCTGAAATTGACCGAGCAGGAGAAAGATTTGTACACAAAGCAGCTGAATGACATATTGGAACATTTTCAATTTTTGGAGCGCCTGGATACGGAAAATGTGCAGCCGACAGCCCATGTGCTGCCCCTGAAAAATGTCTTTCGCGAGGACTGGGTGGGCCAGCATATTTCCCGTGAAGAGGCGCTTGCCAACTGTCCTGACCGGGACGAAAACTTTTTCAAAGTGCCGAAAATTGTTTAAGAGATGATAAATATAGACCCGGGTTGGACAACCTATGACCTTTGGGAGGCGAATTAATTGCGGCTATTTCTGCGCACTGCGCACGAACTCCATGATCTTTTAATAAAAAAAGAAATTTCAGCGGAGGAATTAAACAAGGCTGTTTTAGACAGGGTCGAATCAGTTGAGGATAAGATTGGGGCTTATATTACCAGGACAAGGGAAAACGCCCTTGACCAGGCCCGCGCTGTTGACCAGCAGATCAAAAATGGTGAAAAAATTTCTCCCCTTTCCGGTATCCCCGTGGCAATAAAAGACAACATGTGCACTTACGGCGTTAAGACTACAGCCGGTTCGAAAATCCTGTCTAATTTCATTCCGCCGTACAGCGCCACCGTGGTGAAAAAACTGGACGCTGCCGGCGCCGCTTTAGTCGGCAAAACAAACCTGGACGAATTTGCGATGGGTTCTTCCACGGAAAACTCAGGCTTCTTTACAACCAAAAACCCCTGGGATACCGGCAGGGTGCCCGGCGGCTCCAGCGGGGGTTCCGCGGCCGCGGTTGCCGCAGGCGAGGCCGTATGCTCCCTCGGGTCGGATACAGGGGGCTCGATCAGGCTGCCGGCCTCTTTTTGCGGTGTTGTCGGCATGAAGCCGACTTACGGCGCTGTTTCACGTTACGGCCTGATCGCTTACGCTTCTTCCCTCGACCAGATCGGACCTTTTGCCAGGGATGTTACCGACTGTGCCTTAATGCTGAACGCTATATGCGGCCACGACCCGCTGGACTCCACCTCGGCCAAATACCCGGTGGCGGACTACAGCGGTTTTTTAAAGGACAATGTGCGAGGCTTGAAAATGGGTGTGCCCGAGGAATACATGGCGGAAGGAATAGACCCGGAAGTGCAGAGCGTCATATTAAAAGCGATGGAAAAAATGGAGTCTCTCGGCGCCGTGGTGGAATATACCAGCCTGCCCCATACCGAGTACGCCCTGCCCACATACTACCTGATCGCACCGGCCGAGGCCAGTTCTAACCTGGCCCGCTACGACGGGGTGCGTTACGGCATACGCGCGAAAGAAGCGGAGGATGTCATAGACATGTTTATGAATACCCGCAGCCTGGGATTTGGCAATGAAGTCAAAAGGCGGATCATGCTGGGGACTTACGCGCTATCAGCGGGGTATTACGATGCTTACTACCTGAAGGCGCTCAAGGTGCGCACCCTGATCAAGGAGGATTTTGACCGCGCTTTTGAAAAATACGACCTGCTTCTGTCACCCGTTTCACCCACCACAGCATTCCACATCGGCGAGAAAACGGATGACCCGCTCCAGATGTACCTGTCTGATATATGTACGATTTCGGTAAACCTGGCCGGCATACCGGGGATATCCATACCCTGCGGTTTTGCCGGGGGGATGCCGGTTGGCCTGCAGCTGATGGGCAAACACTTCGACGAGGGAACACTGCTCCGGCCGGCGTACTCCTTCGAGCAGAATACTGATTATCACAAACAGTTTCCGGAGTTGTAAAAAAATTGTATTCACAGGATTAACTGGATTAATAAGATTAACAAGATTAAATAAAACTAGTTTAGTTTGAGTTAAAGCATTTAATCACATGAATATATTATTAATATAATTTTTATAAACAAATCCTGTAAATCTTTAAAATCTTGTAAATCATGTGATATTGTTTTTTAAACTAGAGGAGGTAAAAGTTTTGCCCCAGTATGAAACTGTAATAGGCCTGGAAGTACATATAGAGCTTAAAACCAGGTCCAAAATATTCTGTGATTCCACCACCGAGTTCGGAGGCGACCCGAATACCCATGTCTGTCCGGTCTGCCTCGGCCTGCCCGGCGTCTTGCCCGTGGTCAACAAGAAGGTAGTGGAGTACGCCATAAGAGCGGCCCTGGCGCTTAACTGTGAAGTAGCGGAGTTTTCGAAATTTGACCGGAAGAATTACTATTATCCCGATATGCCAAAGAACTACCAGATCTCACAGTATGACCTGCCGATCGCCGAGCACGGCCACCTGGAAATTGATACAGAAAACGGGCCGAAGAAAATCGGCATCACCCGCCTTCATATGGAGGAGGATACCGGCAAGCTGGTGCACCAGGGGACCATCACCACAACACCGTTCTCCCTGGTGGATTACAACCGGGCCGGCGTGCCCTTGATCGAAATCGTCTCCGAACCGGACCTGCGCTCGCCGGAAGAGGCCCGCCAGTACATGGAAAAACTCAGGGCCGTTATTCTGTACACCGGTGTCTCCGACTGCAAAATGGAAGAGGGCAGCCTGCGCTGCGACGCCAACATATCGGTCAGGCCGGTAGGGACGGACAGCTTTGGCACTAAAGCTGAAATAAAAAACCTCAACTCTTTTAAATCCCTCCAGAGGTCACTGGCCTATGAAGTAGAACGTCAGATCAAGACACTTGACGCCGGCGGGAAGATCATCCAGGAAACCCGCACCTGGGATGAGGGAAAAGGTGAGAC
The DNA here is from genome assembly GCF_048984525.1 of Pelotomaculum propionicicum. Lineage (GTDB taxonomy): Bacteria > Bacillota > Desulfotomaculia > Desulfotomaculales > Pelotomaculaceae > Syntrophopropionicum > Syntrophopropionicum propionicicum_A. Next base: position 197,561 of record NZ_JBMGJC010000005.1, on the reverse strand, counting down.
CCTGTCGATGCGCAGCAAGGAGTACGCCCACGACTACCGTTACCTGCCCGACCCCGACCTGGTCCCGATGCTGATTGACAGGCAGTGGGTGGAAGATATCCGCGCTTCCCTGCCGGAACTGCCTGACCAGCGCAGGGAACGTTATATTAAAGAGTACGGCCTGCCGGATTATGACGCCGCGATCCTCACCAACACCAAGGATCTGGCCGACTATTTTGAGGACTGTGTAAAGGCCTGCCCGAACCCTAAAGCGGTCAGCAACTGGATTATGGGAGATCTCACCAGGTTGCTTAACCTGAACGGTATAGAAATAACCGAATGCAAAATCACGCCGGGAAACCTGGCCTCCCTGCTGGGCCTGATCGACAAGGGCACGATCAGCGGAAAAATCGCCAAAACAGTCTTTGAAGAGATGTTTGCCGGCGGCAAAGACCCCGAAACCATCGTAAAAGAAAAAGGCCTGGTCCAAATCAGCGATAAAAGCGCAATTGTCGCCATAGTGGATGAAGTGCTGGCCAGGAACCCCGGGCCGGTGGAGGACTTTAAAGCCGGCAAGGAGCGCGCCCTGGGATTTTTGGTCGGCCAGGTGATGAAGGCCACGAAAGGCAAGGCGAACCCTGAAATGGTAAACAAGCTGTTAAAAGAGAAGCTTTAAGTAAAGCAACTCCATAGTGCCCGAAGCATCCTGGTGTAAAAGAGGGAAAAACGTCCAGCACATAATCAAATTGATCGGAGGCGGGAAAGGACATGGACTGGTTAATAAATAACTGGGAGATTTATTTCAGCTTTGCTGTCGCCCTGGCTATTATGTGGATGGTCTTTTTCAAGCAAGAATTTGAGTCTCTCAGGCAAGGAAGAAAAGATGATAGTGAAACAGAAAAACAAAATAATCCTAAAAAAAATATGAGCACAAAAAAATAGGCAGGCGGAGGGATAGTTACCCCGGCCAGCACTAAGCAATAAAAAATAACCCGCAAGACAGCGTTTAAAAATGTTGATCTTACGGGTTATTTATTATTTCGATCAAAAATAATCTAAAAATTTAAACTTTTTTGTCAAAAGGATTTATGATAGTATTTTAATTAATACCAAAGGCTGCCTCGACTACTTTATCATAACGCGCATAATCATTAATCAGTTGAGGAGTTGATTAATAATGAACAAAGACATTATCATAGTGGACACTACGCTGAGGGACGGGGAACAAACGGCGGGGGTGGTATTTGCCAACAGGGAAAAGGTCCGGATTGCCAGGCTTTTAGATGAATTGGGAGTGCAGCAAATCGAGGCGGGCGTGCCGGTTATGGGCGGAGACGAGAAAGAGGCGATCAGGGCCATCTGCCGGACCGGTTTGAAGGCGAGCATAATGGGCTGGAACCGCCCCGTGATTAAAGATATTGAAGCTTCCATAGACTGCGGTGTCGACGCGGTTGCCATTTCAATTTCCACTTCCGACATCCACATTAAGCACAAGTTGAACACGACCCGGGAAAGGGTCCTGGAACAGATGACTCAGGCTACCCTCTTTGCTAAAAAGGAGGGGATGGAGATCTCAGTTAATGCTGAAGACGCCTCCCGCTCGGATAAGGATTTTCTGATCGAGTTTGCCAAAGCCGCGAAGGAAGCGGGGGCGAACCGCCTGCGCTACTGTGACACCGTCGGCATTATGGAACCGTTCACGATTTATGAACGGATAAAAGAGATCAGGCAGGCGGTGGATATTGATATCGAGATGCATACCCATAACGACTTTGGCATGGCCACGGCCAACGCCCTGGCCGGAGTCAGGGCGGGGGCAAAGTACATCGGGGTTACAGTCTTGGGACTCGGCGAGCGGGCGGGCAACGCCGCCCTGGAAGAGGTCGTCATGGCTTTAAAGCATCTCCACAATTTAGACCTTTATTTTAAGACTGAAATGTTTTTGGAACTGGCGGAGTACGTCTCCAGGGCTTCGGGCAGGGAACTGCCAAAGTGGAAGGCAATCGTGGGCAAGAACATGTTTGCTCATGAATCGGGCATTCACGCTGACGGCGTGCAAAAGGACCCAAAGACCTACGAAGCCTTTCATCCTGAAGAAGTGGGCCTTTTGCGCCAGATCGTCATCGGCAAGCACTCCGGCACATCGGCCTTGAAAAATAAATTCGCCGAGTTTGGCATATTTCTGACCGAGCACCAGGCCAGCGAGATGCTGCCTAAAGTCCGTTCATACACGGTTTCCATAAAAAGGCCGCTTTTCGATAAAGAGCTAATGTATATCTACGAAGACTTTTTTGGAAAGAGGGATTAAATTGGGCCGGACGATTATAGAAAAGATCCTGTCTGCAAAGAGCGGGCAGGAGGCGTATGCCAATGACATCGTAGTGGCCGGTGTTGACTACGTCATGGGGCAGGACGGCACCGCCCCCCTGGCTATCAGGGCTTTTAACGACATGGGAGGCGCGGAGGTCTTTGACAGGGAGCGTGTTGCCTTTGTGATTGACCACAGCGCGCCCAGCCCAAACGAGGGAGTATCCGCCCTGCACAAGCTGATGAGGGAGTTTGCCGGGGCCAGGAATTTTCGCCTCTATGACATAGGCGAGGGAGTGTGCCACCAGGTCCTGCCTGAGAGCGGGGAGGTGGGCCCCGGGTGCCTGGTTATAGGCGCCGACTCGCATACCTGTACCTACGGCGCCCTGAATGCTTTTTCCACCGGGGTCGGCTCGACCGACCTGGCCGGCGGTATGATTTCCGGACGGATGTGGTTTAAGGTGCCGGAAACAATAAAATTTGTCTGCAGCGGAATACTGCCGCCCGGTGTTTATTCAAAAGACCTTGTCCTTTATCTGATTGGAGATGTAACTGCAGACGGGGCTACTTACATGTCGACTGAATATGTAGGGGACGCCATCTCCTCAATGTCCCAGGAGGCCCGCTTCACCATTTCCAACATGGCTATAGAGATGGGGGCCAAAGCCGGGCTGATGGAAGCGGACGAAAAGACATTCGCCTGGCTGCGGCGGTTTACCAAACGGGAATTCCGGCCTGTGGCCGCTGACCATGACGCTGTTTACGCCCGGGTGCTGGAGTATGATGTTTCGAAACTTGAGCCTCAGCTGGCCAGGCCCCACCGGGTGGACAACGTCGCGCCGGTGAGCCGGGAGGCTGGAAAGCCTGTCCAGCAGGCGGTGATAGGGACCTGCACCAACGGGCGGCTGGAAGACCTGCGTATCGCCGCCGGCATCCTCAGAGGACGGAAAGTACACCGCGAGGTCAGGCTGATCGTGGCGCCATCTTCCCGCCGGGTCTTTTTAGACGCCATGGGGGAAGGGATTATCCAGTCGCTGGTGGAAGCGGGAGCGGCCCTGGTCACGCCCGGCTGCGGCCCCTGCGTGGGGACGCACAACGGCGTGCCTTCTGACAATGAAACTGTGATCTCCACCGCCAACCGGAATTTTAAAGGGCGCATGGGCAACTCCAACGCGGAGATATACCTGGCTTCACCGGCCACAGTGGCGGCCAGCGCGCTAACCGGGAAAATTACCGACCCGCGGGAGTTTCTTTAAAGAATTTCTACAGGATTAACAAGATTAAAATAGGATTAACAGGATTAATCACTAATGATCTACCCATCAAAAGACATGAATGGAAATTCGTAGTTGCGATTCGTACATTTTCACATAAAAGATTATAGAATTAGTGTTGTTCTGTTGATTAAGAAAGTAATTATAGGTTAGGTTTATTAAATAGGGTTTAAAAAATCCTGTAAATCGTTATAATCCTGTGAATCCTGTGAAATTAATTAAATAAATGCTTATGAGGTGTTGTTATGCAGTTTAGCGGCAGAGCCCATAAATTCGGGGATGACGTAAATACCGACTACATTATATCGGGCAAGTACAAATTTAAAACCCTGGACATGAAAGAACTGGCCAAACACGTTATGGAGGACCTCGATCCCAATTTCTATGAAAAAGTGGCAGGCGGCGATTTCATAGTGGCCGGTTCGAATTTTGGCTGCGGGTCATCCAGGGAACAGGCCCCCCTGGCCATCAAGTTTGCCGGTGTGGGAGCGGTCCTGGCCAAATCATTCGCCCGTATTTTCTACCGCAACGCCATTAATACCGGTTTGCCCGTGGTGGAATGTGATACAGACCGTATTGACCCGGGCGACGAGCTGTTAGTGGACCTCGCTGCCGGTGTGATTACCAACAGGACAAAAGGGACTGCCATACCAATCAAGCCGCTGCCGGAAGTAATGATCAAAATCCTGAATGACGGCGGCCTGGCGGCGCATTTTAAAAAATACGGCGGGTTTAACCTTTAGTTTGGGGAGACGTTATTATATGGCAGAAAAAATCCAAATGAAAGTTCCCCTGGTCGAGATGGACGGCGACGAAATGACCAGAGTTATCTGGCAGCAGATCAAAGACATCTTGCTGACGCCTTACATAGACTTGAAAACAGTGTACTATGACCTGGGACTGAAAAAGAGGGATGAAACAGATGACCGGATTACGGTGGAAGCTGCTGAGGCCACTGTAAAATATGGTGTGGCGGTCAAGTGCGCCACTATTACCCCCAATGCCCAGCGGATAAAGGAATATAACCTGAAGCAGATGTGGAAAAGCCCCAACGGGACGATCAGGGCAATTTTGGACGGGACGGTTTTCCGCACTCCAATAATTGTGAAAAACATCAAGCCTTTTGTAAAGACCTGGGAAAGGCCCATCACTATTGCCAGGCACGCTTACGGCGATGTTTACAAGGGTGTTGAAATGAAGATTACGGCAAAAGGCAGGGCGGAATTAGTTTTTACTGGTGAAGACGGGCGGGAGTCCAGGGAGGTGGTCCACGATTTTGCCGGCCCCGGTATCGTCATGGCCATGCACAATATGGACAAGTCCATCAAGAGTTTCGCCAGGTCCTGCTTCAACTACGCTCTGGACCAGAAGAAGGATTTGTGGTTTGCCGCAAAGGACACCATTTCCAAAGTATACGACCACAATTTTAAAGACATTTTTCAGGATATCTATGATAGAGAGTATAACGAGAAATTTTCTGATGCGGGAATAGAATACTTTTACACTTTAATAGACGACGCCGTGGCCAGGGTGATCCGAAGCCCGGGCGGTTTTATCTGGGCTTGTAAAAACTATGACGGCGACGTGATGTCGGACATGGTGGCCACTGCTTTCGGCAGCCTGGCCATGATGACCTCGGTTTTGGTTTCGCCGGATGGCCATTATGAGTACGAGGCTGCCCACGGGACAGTGACCAGGCATTATTATCAGCACCTCAAAGGCGCGGAAACCTCAACCAATCCGGTGGCCACTTTGTTTGCCTGGACAGGCGCGCTTAGAAAAAGAGGTGAACTGGACGGCGCGGGCAGTTTGGAGCAATTTGCCTGTGAACTGGAACAAGCAGCCGTGCACACCATAGAAGAAGGGATAATGACCAAAGATTTGGCAGTACTGGCGGAAGGGGAAAAGAGAATGGTCAATACCCGGCAGTTCCTGGAGGAAGTCAATGCCCGTTTGGGGCGGTAGCCAGAGTCAATGAATGTCCTCGACCGGATGGCGGGATAAATCCCGCCCTACAGCTTACTACTCATGTGCGGCCCAAACGCTGGTGATTTAACACCACGGAGATTATTTATAAAACCTTGGACATCCCTATCACAAGAGGAGGTGTCCTTTTTTGTTTTATTTATCAATTTATATAAAAAAAATTTGTTTTGTATAAAAAAATTGCGGAAAAACCATACTAATGTAAATAAAAACCTATTTATACCATAACCGAGGAGGTGGGGCCGTATGGCTAATCCAACCAGGTTCGGTCAGGGGGAAGCTAAACTGCGGGCCATGCACAAGGCTGATTACCCTGGCGGGGTTGTGGTTGACCCGACGCCGATTACCGCTGGTGAGGAAGTCACGGTTTTTTATGACGGGCTGCTGGGAAAAGAGAGCGGGCAGGTTTATCTCCACTACGGGTTCGGAGCGCATAACAAGTGGCGGGCTGTGCAGAACATCCCGATGGAGAAAACAGGCTGGGGCTGGGTGAGCGATGTTGAAATGCCGGATACTGAAGGTAGATTCAACTTCTGTTTTAAAGACGGAGCCGAGCACTGGGACAACAACAACGGGTTCAACTGGAGCTTTGAGATCCACAACGGGGGCCAGCGATATTAAAAGGTACAATCCCTGCCATTAGCCCGGTGGGGATTTTTGTTATTGTCGATATCAGATAAACCATACCTGAGTATTTTTCATAAAGCTGGAATAGGAGGCCGCTTGCGTGAAAGTTTTAATGTTATCCTGGGAATACCCGCCAAAAAGTGTCGGAGGACTGGCCCAGCACGTGTACGATTTGACGAATGAGTACGCTGGGCAAGGGGTGGAAGTGCACCTGGTCACGGCCGGTGAAAAAGGAGCGCCGCCGTATGAACAGGTAAACGGGGTTAAGGTCTACAGGGTGGAACCCTACCAGGTGTCTTCACCCGACTTTGTGACCTGGGTGGCGCAGTTTAACGTCGCCCTGCTGGAAAGAGCCATCCCGCTGTTGGCCGATATACGCAGCTTTGATATCCTGCACGCCCACGACTGGCTGGTGGCTTACGCGGCCAGGGCCATCAAGCACGCCGGGCGGATGCCCCTGGTCGTGACCATACACGCCACCGAATACGGCCGCAATTACGGCCTGCACAATGATACCCAGAGACATATCAGCGATATTGAATGGTGGCTAACTTATGAGGCCTGGAAGGTAATCTGCTGCAGCCGTTTCATGGAAGGGGAGGTCAAGCACGTTTTTCAGCTGCCGCAGGACAAGGTGGCGGTAATACCAAACGGTGTAAATGTGGCAAACTTTCAGACAAAAAGCGATAAAGCCAGCCGCAGTTTTTACGCTGCTCCAGACGAGAAAATTATCTTCTATGTGGGCAGGCTGGTTAAAGAAAAAGGTGTCCAGGTTTTGCTGGACGCGGCTCCTGAAATATTATCGCATTACCCCCAGACCAAATTTATCATCGCGGGAAAAGGCCCCTACCTGAATGCCTTGAAACAGCAGGCTGAAGTTATGGGAATAGCAAACAGGGTATATTTTACCGGGTATATTAACGATGAAGTCAGGAATAGTTTATACAGCTGGTCAGATGTGGCGGTATTCCCAAGCCTGTACGAGCCTTTCGGCATTGTAGCTCTGGAGGCCATGGCCGCCCGCACCCCGGTTGTGGTTTCCGACTGCGGGGGCATCAGCGAAATTGTAAGGCAGGGAATAGACGGGCTTAAGGTCCGCACCGGCAACAGCCATTCTCTCGCCCGTAATATCCTGGCCCTTTTAAAGCAGCCCCAGATCGGAGAACAGCTCAAGGAAAACGCCTATAAAAGGGTTGTGGATGAATTTAACTGGCAGAACATCGCCCGCCAAACGATCTCGGTCTATAAAGAAGTGCTGAAAGCCAACCGTACTGCCGTATGGGAAGCGCCGGAGAGGCAGTCCGGTTTTTTCGGGCGCTTTAACCGGATGCTGACCAGGTACTCCTAGAAATTAATTTTGTGATGGAGGTTTCGGTATGAAGGCTGTCATTATGGCCGGCGGCGAGGGATCGCGCTTAAGGCCTCTTACCTGCGGCAGGCCAAAGCCAATGGTCCCGGTTTTGAACAGGCCGATCATGGGCCATATAATTGATCTTTTGAAGGACCACGGATTTACAGATATCGGGGTAACCCTCCAGTACATGCCCGAAGCAATACGGGACCACTTCGGCAACGGCTCGGAACACGGTGTGAATTTGCACTATTTCGTTGAAGATTCACCTCTTGGCACGGCCGGGAGCGTAAAGAACGCGGCTTCGTTTCTGGACGAAACTTTTTTGGTTATCAGCGGGGACGCCCTGACCGACCTTGACCTGTCCAGGGCGGTGGAATTTCATAAAGAGCAGGGGTCTATTGCCACTTTGGTCTTAACCAGAGTCGACTGCCCGCTGGAATACGGAGTGGTGATAACATCAGAGGACGGGAAAATAACTCAATTCCTGGAAAAGCCGGGCTGGGGAGAGGTTTTCAGCGACACGGTGAACACGGGTATCTATGTTCTGGAGCCGGAAGCCCTTGATTACTTCGCGCCGGGGCAGAAGTTTGATTTCAGCAAGGATCTGTTTCCGCTGTTGCTCAGGGAGAAAAAGCCCCTGTTTGGCATGGTCCTGCCGGGCTACTGGTGCGATATCGGAAACCTCCAGCAGTACCTCGAGGCGCACCATGACATCCTTTCCGGCAAAGTCAAAATAAATATGCCTGGTAAAGAGATTTTAGAAAAAGTCTGGGTGGGGGAGGGCGCTTTTATCGATAAAGCCGCCGTGGTAAAAGGGCCGGCTTTAATCGGTGTGAACTGCCAGATCGGCGCCGGCGCCAAAATAGATCCCTATACTATCCTGGGCAGCGGCTGTCTCGTGCAGAGGGGCGCTTCTATAAAGAGGAGCGTCCTCTGGAACAATGTTTTTGTGGGAAGCGGCGCCGCCCTGCGCGGCGCGGTTGTCGGCAGCAGGGTGCAGGTGCAGGCCAAGGCGGGTATTTACGAGGGAGCCGTTGTCGGAGACGACTCGATCATTCGCGAAAACAGCCAGTTGAAGCCTGATGTAAAACTATGGCCGCACAAACTGGTGGAGACAGGGGCCACAGTCCACCGCAGCGTGATCTGGGGGACAGTTTTTCCTAAAAAGATTTTTGGTTTTGAAGGTATTTCAGGACTGGTCAACGTGGAAATTACCCCTGAAACTGCGGCCAGGATCGGCGCGGCCTTCGGGTCGGTAACCGGTTCAGGCGCGCGCCTGGCCGTCAGCAGTGACAGCTATACGGCCTCGGCCATGATTAAGGAAGCGCTGATCAGCGGCGCCCAGTCAGTGGGGACACAGGTCCTGGACCTGGGCGGCAGCATTACGCCGGAAAGCCGTTACGCCGTTCGGTCCCTGGGATGCAAGGCCGGCATACACGTAAAGGTATCACAGGACTCCCCTGATAAACTGGTTATGGTTTTTATGAACGCCCGGGGCGGGAATATCTCCAGGGACCTGGAGAGGAAGGTCGAAAACGCGCTGGCCAGGGAGGATTTTCCCCGGTCTGAAGCGGGCCGACTGCATCCTCCTGAAGCGGTTGCCAAAGTATATGACAAGTATATATCAGCGGTCTGTGAAGGACTGGATGACGCTGTTATGAGCAGGGCGGGTTTTAAATTAATCCTTGGTTATGACAGGCCGAACCTTGAAAAATATGTTGGCGGCCTTACGGATAAACTGGGCTTTGCGGCCGAGGATTTTCGCCCGGCGGGAACCGGGGGGTTTTACAGCTGGAGCAGCTGCCAGGAGATGCTGCCCGCACTGGCTCAAACGGTAGTTGAAAGCGGCGCCGATGCCGGCGCGGTCCTGGATCCAAACGCGGACCGCTTAATTTTAACAGATGAAAAAGGCCGGGTGATTAAGGATAACTTGCTGACAGTCCTGATATCCCTGATTATCCTGAAAGGACAGTCCGGGCCGGTGGTGGTGCCGGTTACCGCTCCAAGGGTTATCGAATCGCTCGCTGAACAATACCGGGGCAAAGTAGTGCGGACAAAAACTGCGCTCCAGGATTTTTTGGATAAGGTCCTGGCACAGGAAGACGCGCCGGCAGGCATATCGCAGTTTTTCCTTCATTTCGACGCGCTGTCGGCCCTGGTAAACATTTTTGCTTACATGGCCAGGCATGAAATAACATTATCCGCCCTGGTGGATGAAATACCGCTGTTTTTTATGGACAGCCGCGATGTCCCGGTGCCCTGGGAAGCCAAGGGGAAAGTAATCAGACGCCTGGTCCAGGACCGTCCCGCCAGCGACTTTGAGATTCTGGACGGCATTAAAATTTTTCACCCGGACGGGTGGGCGCTGGTGCTTCCAGACCCTGACGAACCGGTATGCCGGGTTTTCAGTGAAGGCAGCACTATGGAAATAGCTGAAGAGCTGACCGACATGTACATCAAGAAGATTAACGAAATAGCGGGGTCGAAAAGTTAGTCGTGGGACGTGAGACGTGAGTATATCCCTGCATTCCTTACCATGAGAAATCTTTAAAACTATACTCTTATATCTCATCTTACAATCTCATTGACGAAGGATAGGAGCGCATATCTGCAATTATTAAGGGCGGGGTTTTCAAACCCCGCCCTCCCGTTTGGGTGCATTAATTGAGTCGCGGGTCGTGGGACGTGGGACGTGTGTATCGAAGGTATTCCATTGGAGGGCGGGTTTTAACCCGCCATTCCAGTCGGGGACATTCCTCGTCATGCGGTAATGCTTGTAAGAGAGGTGTGTCCCGTCCTTAAGGCGATGTTACTTCCAGCCTGTAGCCTTGAAATAATACTGGGTAGTGCCCTTTTTGTCCTTGTAGCTTTTTACTTCATACTCCCGGTCGGGGTCAAGGTAGAAATAATGGCTGACGCCATTGTCGTCCACATAGAAATACCTTTCAATGTCCCGGTCAAATAACCGTTTGTAGTCACGTTTAAATTTCCAGTCACTAAGGCTGCCGGTGTATTTTTGGTGGAAATACTTATTTGTTTTGCTGTAAAAGTAGGAGCGCCAGCGGTCAACATTTGAGCCGGTGTTGTTATCATCATTGTAGGAATCAGCATGGTACCAGGCGAAACCGTGGTCACCGTAACTGACCGACCCACTCTGGCTGTTGCCGTAGAAAATAACCTCATTGGTCTGATGGGCGATTGCCGCGGAGGAAAAAACTAATGACATAACCAGGGTAAAGACTACCAGTAATAGGATTTTGCGCATTTTAACAACCCTTTCTGTTAGTGTATTTGGAAACTAAAACATTAATTAAAAAAATAAAAATGCTGCAATTAATTATATTTAGTGTGATATAAGTTAACTATAATATTTTTTAATCCAAATTCAAGTTGTAAATGGTGACAAAATTAAGATAATCAACATAATTATCATTAAAATAGTAGTACTGAAAATAAAAAAGCAAGAAATACTTGATAAACTAAGGCTAAAATGTAAAAAACTCTTTCACATAGAAAGAGTTTTAGAATAAAGCTTGGGTTATGACTTAAAAAGATGTGCTTGTTATACAGCCTGTGCTTGAGGCGCGGACTGCCTGTACCAGTTGTAATCCATATCGGGGAAAATATTATCCCGGTACTCCAGGTCCCTCAGCCAACCCTCATCGATCCTGTTGCCTTCTATTTCGTCGTACAGGCGGAGGAAGTTGTTGAGGTGGGTCTTGGTCCTTCTCACCGCGTATTCAACCATGGTGCCGGTGCTCATGATAAAAGCCCAGTCGCTGCTCTGCGCCAGCATCAATTCCCGCGCCGCCTGGTTCAGGGCCCGCCGGAGCAATCCCCTGGCGCCGCGGCGCCGGTTGGCCATGGACGTCATCATCCCGGCCGCCATGTGCAAATGCCTGTAGATCCAGTCATTGGCCCTGCACAGCCAGACCTCATGATAACCTTTGTTACCCCAGCTGGAGGAGCAGGGCACCGCCACCTGGTTGCAGGTATACATTCTCAGGTAATCGCTGGGTGTGATCAGCTCGATAATATCCTGGTCAAAGGCGGTTTTCCTGATCAGGTATTCAAGCCACTTGGGACCTTCAAACCACCAGTGGCCGAAAAGCTCCGCGTCATAGGGCGCTACAATGAGAGGCGGCCTTTCCATCAGACTTGCCAGGTGCAATATTTGGTGCTGCCGGTTAAACATGAAGTTGCCGGCGTGTTCCGCTGCTTTTTCCTCCGCGCGCCTGGGGGAGTAAGGCTCTTTCTGCCCAAGGTCCACTTTGCCGGTGATCTTAAAATACTTAAAACCGGTATGCGTCCTCAGCCCGTCGGGATGGATGTATGGTTTGATGTAATCGAAGTCAAGGTCGTACCCGATGTCCCGGTAGAACTCCCTGTACTCGTAATCACCCGGGTAACCCTCCTGGCTGCTCCAGACCTGTTTGGACGATTCTATATCCCGGCCAAAGGCAGCTACCCCGGATGGGCAGTATATCGGCGCGAATATGCCGAAACGCGGCCGGTGTGACGCGTACAGAACTCCATGAGCGTCAGTGAAAAAGAACTTTAAGCCATTCCTTTTTAGTATTTCGTCTATTCCCGGCGCATAGGCGCATTCGGGCAGCCAGATACCGCGCGGCGGCCTGCCCAGGTGGCGCGTATGCAGGTCAACCGCCGCTTTAACCTGCGCGTTTACATTTTCAGGCTGAAGCATCATAAAAGGCAGGTACCCGTGTGTTGAAGCACAGGTTATTATCTCGAGCCGCCCGCTGTCCTGAAATTTCTTAAAAGCATTGACCAGGTTGCGGCCGTACTGGTCACAAAAGATATGCATGGCTTCCTGAAAGCGTTTTTTATACATTAATGCGGACTGATGAAACGGGCTTCCATAAGTGCGCCCTTCTTCTTTACCTGCCAGCTCAATGAGTTTGGATAAATGCCTTACATAGCGCTCCTGCAGCAGCGGGTCGGTCAGCATCGAGAGCAGGGGCGGTGACAGGCTCAAAGTTAATCTAAAGCTGACGTTGTCCGCCAGCAGCCTTTCAAATACCTGTATTAACGGGATATATGTTTCCGTAATGGCTTCATAAAGCCATTTTTCCTCAAGAAAATCTTCGTGCTCCGGGTGGCGCACATAGGGCAGGTGCGCGTGCAGTACAAGGCAGAGGTATCCTTTTGACATTAGCAGGCTCCTTTCATTCTCCTTACTCCTATATTTTAAACGTTCCAGCTGCCCGGGGAACTGATTCCAAGCGGGAGCGCGCCTTTTCTCAGGGCCAGTTCCTCAATAATCAAAGGCGAGCTGGTGCCGTATTTAACCCTCCCTATCGATTGGTAGAGCCCTTCGATCCACATCCATTCCTCGTCCAGGCGGTCTGAAAGAGATGCGCGCGGCGTGGTGACGATATTGGAACGCAGCAGGGTGATAAAGCGGCCGTCCGGAAACATGCGGCCCAGGTCCACACAAAATGAACGGTCGGGCTCCCCGACTTCAATATGCCAGTTGTCAATATGTTCTTCCACGTGATAATCGATATGTTTATGAGCGTTTTTGCCATTGAATTCGATGCCGGTGACATCATATATCCTTAATACGGGGTGTGATGCATGCCAGGCCTCAGGCCCGTAGGCTCCGGTAAACTCTTCTTGTTTCGTTGCGGTAATTTCCCAGTAGGCGAACAGCCAGTGCGGGTCGCGGGCGAGCAGGACCATCCGGTCCATCCCGTAATTGTGCGGAAGGTAAATATCAGGCTGTACGGGCGCCGGACGGTTTGCCGCGGCAGGGATGTGTATTCCCAATTCTTCAGCGGGTTCCTCGATAAACAGGGGCCGGGGCGGAATTTCAATTTTTGCCTCGCGGTTACGCCTTGCAGGCCATAAAAAAATACCCGCTGCTATTACCAGTATTAATGCTGAAAAAAATAAAAGAACTGATATAGACATTAAGCTGTCCTCCTTTAAAAATAAGAAGAGATTATCATCCAAAAATTCGTGGTATAATTGGACTATCTGCAGGACTTTTTTTATTATTGCCCAGAAAGATATGCTTTATTAACAAATGAAGAAACAGGTGCTTGAAAAAATATTGCAGGTGATAAACTATTTACAAATGGAAGTAAAAACCAGTTAATTTTTTAAGAATGCTCAAAAAAAGGAGTTTTATTCATAGATAATGTACAATGTTCGGAAAATGAAAAAATTACCGAGATTTTAAACTTACTGGCACAATATTACCCGGACGCCGGTACTTCTCTGGTATTCCAGACACCCTTCGAGCTTTTGGTAGCTGCAATTTTATCGGCCCAGTGTACCGATAAGCAGGTTAACCGCATTACCGCCCGACTGTTTAAAAAGTATAATAAGCCCCAGGACTTCGCCCGCCTCACGCCGGAGGAACTGGCCGAAGAGATTAAAGGCTGCGGTTTGTACCGCAATAAGAGCAGGTTTATTATAGAATCCGCCAGGGAAATTGTTCAAACGCACGGCGGCCGCGTACCCATGACCAGGAGTGAGCTGGAGACGCTGCCGGGGGTAGGGAGAAAAACCGCGGGTGTAATCATCGGGGTGGCTTATGGCGGCAGCGCCCTGCCTGTCGATACGCATGTCTTTCGCGTGGCCCGCAGGCTGGGGCTGTCCGCGGCGCGTGACCCGGTTAAGGTCGAGGGGGACCTGGCAGCCTGTGTCCAGCCTGAAGAAAGGATGCCGTTTCACCACAGGTTAATTTTTCACGGCCGTGAAATCTGTTCTGCCAGGAAGCCGTCATGTTATAAATGCTGTTTAAAAAATCACTGCAGTTTTTACGCATCAGGAAGTGAACCGTCTTGAACATAGTGCTGGTTGAGCCCGAGATACCGGCCAACACCGGAAACATAGCCAGGACCTGTGCCGTTACCGGCACGGCGCTCCATTTAATAAAACCGCTGGGCTTTTCAACTGAAGACAAATACCTCAAGCGGGCCGGCCTCGATTACTGGAGCCTGGTGGAAATAATTTACCACGACAGTTTTGCGGACTTCGCCCGCCGTTATAAAGGCGGTCGGTTCTACTTCGCCACAACCAAAGCCTCAAGTTTTTACTCGGAAGTTACATACGAGACCGGTGGTTTTTTAATTTTCGGCAGGGAAACCAGGGGGCTGCCGCCGGAAATACTGGGCGGCTACCCGGGTGCTCAAATCCGGGTGCCGATGATCAGTGAGGCCAGGTCGCTAAACCTGGCCAACTCGGTGGCGGTGGTGCTGTATGAGGCTTTAAGGCAGCAGGGCTTTCCGAGACTGAGGTAAGCTAAATAGACATCCACTGCTGGGAATATAGTTTAAACAAATTGACAGGATTAACATGATTTAAACTGATTAACAGGATTTTAAGTAAAATTTTAAGGTAAAAATATGTTGAAATATTAATCCTAATATAAAAAAATAATGCTTCAATCCTGTAAATCCTGATTAATTCTGTGAATCCGGTCAATATGTTTACCGTTTTCAGGAATGAATTACAGAGTAAAAGGGGTGGTCTTTTTCTGAACGTCATCGAAAAGGTCCAGCTATACCTGGACCAGTACAACATAGGTTTGAAAATTATTGAGTTTGAGGAGAGCACCAGCACCTGCGAGCTGGCTGCTGCTGCTTTAGGTGTTGAGGTAGGACAGATCGCCAAAACACTGCTGTTTCTGGCTGATGAAAACCCGGTCTTGGTTGTGGCCAGCGGTGACAATAAAATTAAAAGCGGCAAGCTGAAAAGGCTGCTGGGAGCTTCCAGGGTAAGGATGGCCGACCCGGACACGGTCCAGCGCGTTACCGGCTACACGGTCGGTGGTGTGTGCCCGCTGGCGCTGGCCGAAGACATACCAGTACTGCTTGATGATTCGATGTACCGTTTCCCGGTGGTTTATGCCGCCGCCGGCACGCCCCACTCGGCCTTGCCGGTTACAATGGAGCAGCTGGAGATCGTAACCGGGGGTAAATGGGCGGATCTGGTTTAACTTAATGCAATAATAAATCAAAGTAAATATATTTGTGAAAGGAGGTGTCAATCATTTGTTTGTCCATTTGCACTTTCACTCTCAGTACAGCCTTTTAGACGGTGCGGCCCGGATTAAGCAGGCGGTGGCCAGAGCCGGCGAGATGGGCATGCCGGCGCTGGCGATCACAGACCACGGCGCCATGCACGGCGTGGTGGAATTTTATAAGACCTGCAGGAATGCCGGGATCAAGCCCGTTTTAGGCTGTGAGGTTTACGTGGCGCCGCGTACCATGTCTGACCGCACCCCCAGGATAGACGACAACCTTTATCACCTGGTCCTGCTGGCGGAGAACGAGGAAGGCTACCACAACCTCCTTGAAGTCGTATCACAGGGTTTTACCAGAGGATTTTACTACAGGCCCAGGGTCGACAAGGAAGTCCTGGCTGCCTGCAGCAGGGGCCTGATCGCTTTAAGCGGTTGCATCGCCGGGGAGGTGGCGGCCAAAATTCTGGCCGGGGATCATGAAAAAGCAAGGCAGGCGGCGGCCGAATACCGTGATATATTTGGTCCGGAAAACTATTTCCTCGAACTGCAGGACCACGGTTTTGCAGAACAGCGTACAGCCAACAGGGAACTGCTGAAAATACACAGGGAGATGGGTATCCCCCTGGTTGCGACCAACGACGTCCACTACGTGAGGCGTGAGGACGCCGGCAGCCAGGACGTGCTGCTGGCCATCCAGACCGGCAAAAGCGTGGACGACCCGGGCAGGATGAAATTTCAGTCGGAAGAGCTTTACCTGAAAAGCCCGGGCGAGATGCAGCTCCTTTTTGGTGAATACCCGCAGGCGCTGCAGAACACCCTGGAGATTGCGGAACGCTGCAACGTAAATATGGAATTCGGCAGTTACTACCTGCCTCACTACGAGGTGCCTGCAGGGTATAATGCCGACACTTACCTGGAAGAGCTCTGCTACCGCGGGGTGCGGAGGTTATACGGCGACATCGGCGGCGAGATCAAAAAGCGGATGGAATTTGAGCTGGGCGTCATCAAACAGATGGGCTACTCGGCCTACTTCCTGATAGTCTGGGATTTCATCCATTTCGCCAGGACCAACGGTATACCGGTGGGCCCCGGCCGTGGTTCCGCTGCCGGCAGCCTGGTTGCTTATAGCCTGGGCATAACCAATATCGACCCGCTGAGATACGGTCTTCTGTTCGAAAGGTTTCTCAACCCCGAGAGAGTATCGATGCCGGACATAGATATCGATTTTTGCTTCGAGCGGCGGAGCGAGGTTATTGACTATGTGGTCCGAAAATACGGCGTGGACCACGTGGCGCAAATTATAACCTTCGGCACAATGGCGGCCCGGGCCGCCATCAGGGACGTGGGCAGGGCGCTGAGCATGCCCTACGGCGATGTGGACAGGGTGGCCAAGCTGGTGCCGGCCGAACTAAATATTACCATAGAAAAAGCCCTGCATGACGCGACTGAATTAAAAGAACTTTACGACCAAAGAGCAGAAGTAAAAAAACTGATTGACACCGCCGCCGCGCTTGAAGGCATGCCCAGGCACGCCTCCACTCACGCCGCCGGCATAGTGATCACACCTGAACCTTTGACCCATTACCTTCCCCTGTACAAGGCTTCGGACGGGCCGGTAACAACCCAGTTCGCCATGGGGACGGTAGAAGAGCTGGGCCTGTTAAAGATGGACATGCTGGGCCTGAGGACCCTGACTGTGATCAGCGACGCGCTCAAGAGTATCGCTGATAGCGCCGGCGTTGAGGTGGATATAGACAAGATACCCATAGATGATAAGTTAACCTACGAAATGCTGTCCAGGGGTGAAACCGCCGGGGTGTTTCAGCTGGAAAGCAGCGGCATGCGGGCCATCCTGAGGGACCTGAAGCCGGAAGTGTTTGAGGATATCGTGGCCCTGGTGGCATTGTACCGCCCCGGCCCGCTTGGCAGCGGCATGGTGGAAGATTTCGTCAAGAATAAACACGGGATTAAAAAAACAAGCTATCTCCACCCCAAACTGGAGCCCATATTAAAGGACACCTACGGCGTGATCCTGTACCAGGAACAGGTCATGCGCATATCGAGCGAACTGGCCGGGTTTACCCTGGGCGAGGCTGATATGCTGCGCCGGGCCATGGGCAAGAAAAAACCGGAGATTATCGCGGGTCTGCGCTCGCAGTTTGTGGAAGGCGCGGTCAAAAATGGCATTGACGAAAATATTGCCGGCCAGATCTTTGACTTAATGGAATACTTCGCGGGGTATGGCTTTAATAAGTGCTTAACAGGTGATACAAAGGTTGTGAACTGCGAGGGACGAATAAAAACAATTAAAGAGATATATGAAACAAATGATTTTTGTACCGTTTTGACTCTTGACGAAAACTTGAAACTGGTAAAAGGTAAAATATCGGCAATATATGAAAATGGCATAAAAGATGTTTATAGGTTAAGGACAAGGACAGGGAGAATAATTAAGGCTACATCCAAACATAAGTTTCTTTCTTTTCAAGGGTGGAAGCCGCTAAAGTCATTAAACAAAGGAGATCATATAGCCGTTCCGCGTTATCTGCCTTTACAAAGCTCAAAGTCCATGTCTAAGCATGAACTTGCCGTACTGGCTTATGTGCTTTCCGAGGGTAATACTTGTCATCCTCATACTTTTTACTACTATACAAACAGTAAAGAGGAACTTAATGATTATCTTCATTATTTATCTCAGTTTAGAAACGCTCGAGCTACTGTTGTTGAGCGTAGAGACAAGTATGAAGTACATGTTGTTAATGTAAAAAAGGGCGTCAAGCAATTTAACGAAGCGAAACAATTTATTGTCAATATGGGCCTGCAATGGAAGAAGGCAGTTGACAAGTTTATTCCGGAAGAAATTTTTGAACTTAATAACAATGACATTGCTTTTTTTCTTGGAAAGTTGTGGGTCGGGGATGGTTGTGTAGATTGCAGAAACACTCAGGTATATTATGCGACATCATCAGAAACACTTGCTTACCAAATTCAACACTTGCTTTTAAGGCTTTCAATAAAATCAACAGTTCATATAAAGAGTTTTAAATATAAGGGTTCCCTTAAAAAAGGTTTTACTGTTAATGTAACCGGTTATGACAGTTTGCAAAGGTTTATTGACTTAGTTGGTTTTTGTTTTGTTGGTCAAAGGGCTGCTGATTTAACAAAATTAGTTGTTAACCATCCATATATTAATAACAGCTTGCCAATGACTTTTGCCAGAGGCAGTAATGATTTAATACCATATGAGATTTTCAGCCTTCTAAGAAAGGAAATAGAAAAAAAACTGGGGCAAAGATCGTTAAAGGAAATTGCCCGCCAGATTGGTATTAGTGAACGAAACTTCTGGGCAGTTAATAAAAAAATAAAAAAAGGATACAGGCGCGAGACTTTACAGCTGGTTGCCGACTACTTGCAATCTCCTGAATTATCCAGGCTGTCTTACTCCGACATTCTTTGGGACGAGATTATTTCCATTGAGCACGCGGGACAGGAAATGACATATGATCTTACAGTAGACGGGACGCACAACTTTGTGGCTAATGACATTATTGTCCATAACAGTCACTCGGCCGCCTACGCGCTGGTCTCATACCAGACCGCTTACCTGAAGGCCAACTATGCGCGCCAGTTTATGGCCGCCCTGCTGACCTCGGTTAAAGACAATACCGATAAAGTATCCGCTTATATAGAAGAATGCAGGCGCCTGGGCATAGAGGTCCTGCCGCCGGACGTCAACGAGAGCCGGGAGAGCTTCACGGTGGCGGGCAGTAAGGTCCGCTTCGGTCTTGCCGCGGTTAAGAACGTCGGCATGGGAGCGGTGGAGTCAATCATCCGTTCCAGGGAACAGGACGGGCCTTTCAGCGACTACTCTGATTTTTGCCGGCGCCTGGACACGAAGGTCGTCAACAGGAGAGTGCTGGAGAGCCTGATCAAATGCGGCGCGTTTGACTCTCTGGGGTACCGCCGGGCCCAGCTGATGGCGGCGGTGGACTCAGGCCTGGGTCTGGCGCAGCAGTCGCAGCGCGAGCGGGAAAACGGGCAGCTGTCGCTCCTGGATTTCATGGACGGGAGCCGCGATTCAGTAAGCATCAGCCTGCCCGAGGTGGGGGAATACCCTGTGGATGAAATGCTGGCTCTCGAAAAAGAAACCCTCGGCCTGTATATCAGCGGGCATCCTCTTTCACAATACCGCGCAGTGTTGAACATGCTGTCGACGGTAACTGCGGTGGAAGTGCCGGAGCTGCCTGACAACAGCGAGGTAGTGCTGGGCGGGCTGATAACAGGTTTGAAGAAAACCAGCACCCGCCGGGGGGAGACCATGGCCATCCTTACGGTGGAGGACCTTACGGGCTCAATTGAAGTCGTCGTTTACCCGCGCCCCTACGCTCAGAGCCGCCTGGCCCTCAGGATCGACGAGGTGGTTGTGGTAAAAGGCAAGAGCAGGGAAAACGGGGAGGAAACAAAGATAATAGGAGATGCAATTTCCACGCTGGAAAGCCAGCTGGAGGGAGAACTTCACCTGAAAATCAAGAACGCCGGCTCACCCCTGCTGGACCAGGTGCAAATTATCATGAGCAGCTTCAAGGGTAATTCACCTGTGTTTTTACACTTTGAAGAAGAGAAGAAAGTTATCAAGGCGGGGGAAGAGTTCTACGTTGACCTCTCCGGAGTGCTGATAGGGAGGCTGGAAGAGCTGCTCGGCAAGGCCAGGGTTAAAGTGAAAAGAAATAATAACATGCTGCAGCTGGACCCGGGAAGGGGAAAAACGGTTGAAGCGGCAGGGCAGGAAACTATGGTTATCAGTTCAGAGGCGAAGAACCCCGGTAATAAAAAGGTAAAGAAGAATGATTTTTTCAGCATCCTGGAGTTATAAAAACAGACCGCAAAAAGTGTGCTGCTGCGTGCCTGCCGTGCCTCAGCGCTTGTCAAACCATAACCGGTATGTTAAGATAGATAAAAAATTGGAAAATTTTAAGAGGTGAATATATTGCCGGTTACTTTTGGAGATACTTCCGGAGAGTACGTTGTAATAAAAGCGCTCGAGAACGGTGTTACCATAATCGGCCTTACCCGTGGGAAGGATACAAAGTTTCACCATTCAGAAAAGCTGGATAAAGGTGAAATTATGATCGCCCAGTTTACCGAACATACTTCAGCTATTAAGATACGCGGCAAGGTAGAACTGTTGACCAGGCATGGAAGCATCCTGACAGACGTATGAACCGTCTGCCCTCAAGTGAGACATTAGATGTGTGTAGTGGGACATAAGAATCCGGGTATTCCTTATTGATTTCTCAAAAGTTCCATGTAGGACGGAAAACTTGAACATCCCAAGTCTCACGTTTCACATCCTATGTCTCACTTCTCACATCCCGCATCCCACTTGTATCCAGGGCATAGGCTCTGGGTATACTTATGTTCAGCAAAAAAGAGGATTACAGCGAAGATGGGTAGAAAATAAAAGGCATGCCTCAAATTATAAAGAGGAGGCTTCAACGTGTGGACGGTTGTATATATCGCACCAAATAAGAGAGAAGCCAACAGGTTGAAAATGCTTCTGGCCACCGAAGGCTTTTTAGTTAAATTGAGAATAATCGGTCTTCCCCAGGCTAACGACTCCTCCTCGGTAGAAATCCTGGTGCCTGAGTCGGAAGTCGACGAGGCTATGGAGATTATTAATACAGTTTGATAAATATTTTAATGCATGCAGAGTATTAAGGGGTGCTTTTTTTGGTATTAGAAGCTTTTCGCAAACAAAAAAATGCAGCCGCCCAATCAGAGTCGGAAAACCGTGAAATTCCAGAGGGCATATGGAGCAAGTGCGGGCGCTGCGGTGAAATCTTGTTGAATAAGGATTTATTAAAAAACTACAAGGTATGTCAGTGTGGTTTTCACTTCAGGCTGACCGCTTCCGAACGGATACAGATGACTTTGGACAGCGGCAGTTTCCGTGAGAACGACGCCGGTATACTACCTGTTAACCCTTTTAAGCTTTCCGATTACGCCAATAAGTTGGTTGAAGCGCGTAATAAAAGCGGTCTCAATGAAGCGGTGGTATATGGAGAAGGGACCATCAATAATATTCCGCTGGTCATAGTTGTTATGGATACCAATTTCATGATGGCCAGTATGGGCACCGTGGTCGGTGAGAAAATTACCAGGGCTATAGAGCTGGCAGCTGCTGCCGGAAAGCCTCTTGTCATATTCGCGGCTTCCGGGGGAGCCCGCATGCAGGAAGGGATACTGTCTTTGATGCAACTGGCCAAAACAGTGGAGGCCCTGGCCAGGCTGAGCGAGGCTGGACAGCTTTATATTACTGTGATTACTGATCCCACGACCGGCGGCGTCAGCGCCAGCTTTGCCGCCCTCGGCGATATTATTCTGGCCGAACCTGAGTCCATGATCGGTTTTACCGGCCCCAGGGTCATTGAGCAGACCATCCGCCAGAGACTGCCGGAGGGGTTCCAGCGGGCCGAGTTCTTTAAAGAGCACGGTTTTATAGACAAGATTGTCCCCAGGCCGCAGATGAAAGAAACTTTGGCTAAACTTCTGGCATTACACCTGCAGGGGGAGAAATAAATCATGGCGGCGATTTTAGAATTTGAAAAGCCGATCCAGGAGCTCGAAAATAAAATAAACGAGCTGCGGACTTTTTCCAGCGAAAAAGGCATTGACCTGTCAACTGAAATAGCCATTTTGGAAAAAAGGGCTGTCGAAGTCAGGGAGTCCATATACGGCAGCCTTAATTCGTGGCAACACGTGCTTATAGCCAGGCACCCGGAGCGTCCCAATACCTATGATTATATCAGCTACATTTTTGAGGATTTCATAGAGCTGCACGGGGACAGGTGTTTTGGCGACGACCCGGCGGTGGCGGGCGGAATCGGCCGTTTTAACGGCCATGCCGTTACAGTCGTCGGCCAGCTTAAAGGGAAAGATACCAAGGAGAACCTGGCCAGGAATTTCGGTATGGCCCACCCTGAGGGATACCGCAAGGCTGTGCGGCTGATGAAGCAGGCTGAAAAATTTAAGCGGCCGGTAATATGTTTTATTGACACCCCGGGGGCTTATCCCGGCATAGGCGCCGAGGAGAGGGGCCAGTTCGAGGCCATTGCCAGGAGTATTCAGGTGATGGCAACTCTTAAAGTACCTATTATCACGGTAGTCATCGGCGAGGGGTTTAGCGGCGGCGCCCTGGGAATAGGGGTGGGGGACCGGATCCTGATGCAGGAACACTCAATTTATTCGGTTATCACACCGGAAGGTTATGCCAGCATTTTATGGAAGGACTCCGCACGTGCCCGCGAGGCGGCCGAGGCTATAAGGATTATAGCCAGGGACATCCACGGCCTGGGCGTGGCGGATAAAATCATACCGGAGCCTCTGGGGGGCGCGCACCGGGATCCCGAAGCAGCCGCGGAAATGCTGGGAAAAGCTTTGGCTGAATCTTTGGAAGACCTAATGAAACTGACAACGGAGGAGCTAATGACACAAAGGTATGAAAAATTCCGTTCCATTGGAAATTTAAAATGAAAACGGGTCAGGCCATCAGTTTTTATGGCCTGGCTTCTTTATTTGGTTAACATTTAGCGGTGTCGAATGTTTTTTTATATCAAGAGCAATATATATACAGCAAGTACTATCAAATACGGGAGGTCAAACTGTTGCAGAGAATTGCCTTATTGACCAGCGGCGGGGATTCGCCCGGGATGAACGCCTGCATCAGGGCTGTGGTGCGCAAGGCCATCTATCACGGGCTTGAAGTTATCGGAATAAAAAGAGGGTACAACGGTTTTATTGAGGCGGATATGGTCCCCATGAACCTCGGGTCAGTGGCGGATATTATCCACAGGGGCGGGACCATCCTGCATACGGCCCGCTCTGAACAGTTTATGACTCCCGGCGGAAGGGCCAAAGCATTTGAAAATGTCAAGCGTTTCGGCATCCAGGGAATCGTTGTCATCGGGGGAGACGGTTCTTTTCGCGGCGCCTGCGTCTTTAACCGGGAATACGGCATACCGGTAATTGGAGTTCCCGGTACAATAGATAACGATATACCCGGCACCGACCAGACGATTGGCTTTGACACCGCGGTGAATACAGCGGTGGAAGCGATCAGCAAGATCAGAGACACCGCTACCTCACATGAACGGACGTTTATCATTGAAGTGATGGGCAGGCATTTTGGGTATATCGCGCTGGCGGCCGGCCTGGCCGGCGGCGCCGAGTCAATCCTGGTGCCGGAATGCCCCTTTAACTACGACGAGGTGTGCGAGCGTCTGTTAAGGGGCTACCGCCGCGGCAAACTCCACAGTATTATTGTGGTGGCCGAGGGAACAGCGAGCGCCATCGAAGTAGGCCGTATGATCAAAGAGCGTACCGGTTTTGATACGAAAGTCACCATCCTGGGCCACCTGCAGCGGGGCGGCATGCCTTCCGCGGCCGACTTGATCCTGGCCAGCCGTATGGGCGCCAGGGCTGTCGATTTGCTTATGGCCGGAGAGACTAAGAAAATGGTCGGTATCAAAGCGGGCGAGCTGGTCGCTGTGGATATAGAAAGCGCCCTGTCCCAGGCAAGATCATTTGACCATGAGCTTTGCAACCTGGCTATTACTTTGTCAATATAAATCATCATATTTTGGGAGGGAAACAATTGCGTCGAACCAAGATTGTCTGCACCATCGGCCCTGCCAGCGACAGTGTAAAAATCCTAAAGAAATTAATGATGGCAGGGATGAACGTGGCCCGTCTGAACTTTTCGCACGGGACGCACGAAGACCACCAGCGGCGAATTGAATCTATCCGGCAGGCAGCGGAGGAATGCGGCAAAAATGTGGCCATCATGCTGGATACCAAGGGGCCGGAAATACGCCTGGGCTATTTTAAAGAAGAGCCTGTACGGCTCGAGGAAGGAGACCAGGTAACACTGACCACGAAGCCGGTCAAGGGCGATGAAAAGCTCATCCCCATCACCCACGCCGGACTGCCCGGTGATGTGCGCAAAGGCGACACGATCCTGGTGGCAGACGGTCTGATAGCGATGAGGGTGTTATCAACATCGGATACGGAAATACAGTGTGCTGTGATGAACGGAGGGGAGTTGACCAGCCAGAAAGGCGTTAATGTCCCCGGTGTGGCGATAAGCCTGCCGTCTATAACCGACAAAGACATCCAGGACATTGTTTTTGGCGTTGAACAGAAAGTTGATTATATCGCCGCCTCTTTTATCAGAAAGGCCGCGGATGTCCTCTCCATCCGCCAGATAGTAGAAGAGGCCGGCGGCAGCCTTGATATTATTTCCAAGATTGAGAGCAGGAGGGCTGTAAACAACCTTGATGAAATAATTAAGGTCTCCGACGGGATTATGGTGGCCAGGGGCGACCTGGGAGTGGAGATCCCGGTGGAAGAGGTGCCTCTGCTGCAGAAAACTATTATTGAGAAATGCAACCTGGCCGGCAAGCCTGTAGTTACTGCCACCCAGATGCTGGAGTCAATGATCCACAATCCCCGTCCCACCAGGGCGGAGGCCAGTGATGTGGCCAACGCGATTTTTGACGGCACTGACGCGGTAATGCTTTCCGCTGAAACAGCTTCGGGAAAATATCCATTGGAATCGGTTGAGATGATGGCCCGGATTGCCCACCGGGCTGAGGCCGCCCTGCACTTTGAGGAAATGCTCGGCAAAAAGGGGACTGTCACGCACAGGCAGACGGTTACCAACGCGATTAGTTACGCCACCTGCGCTATTGCTCAGAACCTTGGCGCCGCGGCGATTATAGTATCTACTGAGTCCGGCCACACCGCTAAAATGGTTTCCAAGTACCGCCCCAAGGCGCCTATCGTGGCTGTCACACCCCACGCGGCTGTAATGAGGAAGCTGGCGCTGAACTGGGGAGTGAACCCAATCAACGCTGAAGGCAGGGCCAGTACAGACGAGATGATGGACGAGGCCATAGAAGCCTCCTTATGCGCGGGATTAATCGACGGCGGCGACCTGATCGTCTTCACAGCCGGCATACCGGTTGGCATAAAAGGTACAACCAACCTGATCCGCGTGCACACGGTAGGCGATATCATATTGAGGGGAACCGGCATTGGCCACCGGTCGGTAACAGGTACTGTCCGGGTCGCCCACTCAGGCGCGGAGGCGTTAGAAAAGGTGCTGCAGGGCGATATCCTGGTAGCGCCGGTCACTGACAGCGAATATATCCCAGTCATGAAAAAAGCCGGCGCTGTTATAACCGAGATGGGCGGTTTAACCTCCCACGCGGCCATAGTCTGCCTTGAGTTTGACCTGCCGGTGGTAGTGGGCGCTGATAATGCGACGGATATTCTGACAGATGGCGACGAGGTCACTGTCGACGGCCAAAGGGGACTGATCTATAGGGGTAGGGCCAGGGTGCTGTAACCACTCATAAAGTTCCCACCCCTGGGTATCCTATTACAGGATAACCGGGAGGGGGAACTATTTTTGTTTGACCTGATTATAAATTTTCTATCCAGGCTGGGCCTGAGCGGGCTCCTGGCCGGTGTTTACATTGAGGCCATGGGCCTGCCTTTTCCCGGCGGCATTATGGTGATCATAACAGGTATTTTAATCGAGCAGGGTAAGCTGGACTTTTCCAGCGCTTTTATCACGACGTTTTCCGGTTACAGCGCCGGTGCCTTAACCGCCTATACAATCGGGAGGCACCTGGGGCAGCCCTTTTTTTTGCGATGCAGCAAATTCCTTCAGTTGTCGCCCGAGCGATTTGAAAAAGCTCAAACCTGGCTGGACCGTTCGGCGCCGGCTTTTATTATTTTTGGGCGCTTTATTCCCGGCCTCAGCAACTTAACCCCTTACATGGCGGGTGTAAGCCGCATCGGGTTCTGGTACTTCCTGTTCTACAACTCGATTTTCACCGCGGGGTGGGGTTTTTTATATTTGATGGTCGGCATGTTTTTTGGCTATAATTACCAGGCAATCGCCCGTTACCTGAACTCAAAACTGCCGTTAGTGGGGCTAGCCCTGGTGCTGCTGTATTTTGCTTACGGTTACATAAAAAGGCAATTAAAGAATAAAGTTAAAAATTTTTAGACTGAAGGAAAACCTGGCTGTCCAGGCGAATATTACTTTATTACCGGGGATCTGCGTCTACCGCTCCGACTGGGGGTATGTGCTTGATTAAATCAATCAAAGGTGACATCACCGAACTTGAATTTGACGCTATAGTTAACGCGGCCAACAGCCAGCTGTCGATGAGCGCTGGTGTGGCCGGTGTGATCAAGAAAAAAGGCGGCGCTTCAATTGAAGAAGAAGCGGTATCCAAAGGCCCGATCCCGGTAGGCGAGGCTGTAGTAACAAGCGCGGGTATGCTCAAAGCGCGTCATGTTATTCATGCCGCGGCCATGGGCGTGGACCTTGTC
The DNA here is from genome assembly GCF_048984525.1 of Pelotomaculum propionicicum. Taxonomy (GTDB): domain Bacteria; phylum Bacillota; class Desulfotomaculia; order Desulfotomaculales; family Pelotomaculaceae; genus Syntrophopropionicum; species Syntrophopropionicum propionicicum_A. The sequence goes on along the minus strand of NZ_JBMGJC010000005.1, from coordinate 170,632 downwards.
ACCGATGCTGACAAGGTGCGGTCCGCGACCAGGAACGCCCTTTTAAGGGCTGAGGAGATGGGCCTTAAGAGCATTGCTTTTCCAGCCCTGGGCACCGGCGTCGGCGGGCTTGACTATGACCTGGCGGCCAGGGTGATGGTCTGTGAGGCGCGCCGCCATGTTGCCAGGGGCTCGTCGCTGGAACAGGTTGCATTTGTGCTTTTTGAGGAGTTTATCTACAGTTCTTTTAATAAGATGACAGAAAGAGATTCGATAGTCTGCCTGGGGGACAGCATAACCTACGGTTTCCCCTTCGGGCCGGAAGAATCCTGGGTCGCGCTAAGTGCGAAAGCCCTGGGCCTCAATATGGCCAATATGGGCGCCAACGGGGACACCACCCGCGGGATGAGGCGGAGGTTTAAAAGAGATGTGACCAGCCTTAACCCGGCGTATGTGATTATCATGGGTGGGGCCAACGACGCTTTTATGGGATATACCCTGGAAAAATTTGAGGAAAATATCGAGGCCATGGCCGCAGAAGCGGTTAACAGCGGCATCTGCCCGGTGATAGGGCTCCCGGCGCCGGTTTACTTAGGAACATTTGTAACAGACGAAGTAGGTATTGCCAGCTGTGAGCTGGATAGCTTCAGGGAAGCGGCTGAAGGATTTGCCGCTGACGAAGACCTGCCTGTTTTAGATTTTTATACACCACTCCTAGATCCGGAAACAGGCAGGGCTGTCCCCTCATACTTCTGTGACGACGCCCACCCCAGCATTAAAGGTTACCAGGCACTTGCCAAAGCGTCAGAGCGGCTGCTTTCCAATATGAAGAATGGATTGTAAAAAGGCAAAGTCCTTCGGCGAAGAAAAGGCAGCGGGCACAGTAATAAACTAATGGGGGTCAAAAGGTATGGACAAAGAAGTGGCCTTCCCCGAATTCATAGGAGAAACAGAACAGGCTGTGATTATGGTCGTCCCGTCGCTGGATCAGGACTTGTCTGTTTTATATAAGCGTTTTCACGAGGGTGAAGAGATCGACTACTGGTTTAACTGGGAATTGACATCGGTCAGGCATAATGAATATATGGTTACCCTGAAGATAGGATGGGAAGGGGAAGACGTGGTCTCCATAGGTTTTACCCTGGATATGTGGGAATACCTCCCGGTGATAACAAAAAGGAGCAACCTGGTCCTGATGACAGACTGGCGCCTAATCGAAGAAGGAATTGTCGCTGGTATGGATAAAATGGGCAGGTTCAGGCCCAAGGCGCTCCTGGTGCGCGATGTCGGGCAGGGTATGGAGGGGTTGTCCAGTAAAGTGGCTGAGCAGGTTATGTTTCAGGAAAGCAGCGCCCAATTACTTCAACTGCTTGGAATTCTGCAAAACAGCCTTAAAACTAATTTAAATATACATTAACCAGTTATTAATTAACAAAAATAATAAGCAGGGTTTAAAAACCCTGCTTATTATTAAATATATATGTAATTATATTGTTTTTTAATACTTTACATAAACTGCATTTTCATCTTCATTATAAATCGCGTTGTATTTACCTTTTTGTTGAATATTAAAATGTTTAAAAAAGCCCCTGGCACCTATCTTGTTTTTATTAAGAATAAGCCCGTTTTCACTATCGGAGGCCTTAATTCTTATGGTTTTTGTGTCCTTGTCAAAAGCAAGCTCGACATATTCGGTGTCGAACTTATCGACAAGCTTTTTGTTTAGGGTAAGATGGTTTTTGGAAATAGCCACCGTGGCTTCTTTCTCGAAGCGAGGCTTATAAACTTCAAACGACATAATAACACTCCTTTGATTTTATAATAGAATTATAAATTAAATGTAAAGAATAGTCAAATAATTATAGATTTAAAATAGTATATATAGTATGTCCTTTTATTTAACATTTATTTCATTAAACACATAATAACGGTAATATGTGGAATTATTATCTGCTAATTAAACAAACTGCGACAGTTAGTATTATTTTTTCATTTTTAACGTGGTATAATAAAAACTGATTTTTACTAAAATACTACATTTTATAAGCAGGTGAGGAATATGGCAGCTTTGCTCGATAAATTTAAATCCAGAAAGTCCAGGGTAACTGAAAAAAAAGAAGCTAAATGTACTTGCGGCGAGGAGCTTATGACCATATCCGGTGAAAAAAAAGATCTGTACTTTTGCAGCGCCTGCAACAGACTGCTCTATTTCCTCGAATCAGAGATGGAGGTGCCAAAAATCATACCGTTCAGCCTGGGATGGTTAAAGAAAAAATAGCGATTTGCCAGGTGGTATTTAAGCTGAATTATGAACTGGGCGCAAATATTGAAAAGAACTAACTGAATACGATCATAATTACAAGAACTAACAAGAAGAAAAAGATTAATTCCAGTAATCCTGATCGTGAAGCACTGCAGGACATTAGTGTACCTCCTGTTATCTTGCGTTTTGTTAGATAGAGTATTCAAAAGGCTGTATAAAAGTTTCAATTATATAAAGATATTTGGTTTAATTGAAATATATTGTGGGGGGTAAAGTGTGAAGGACGCAAAAAATACTGAAATAACAAGATGGCGCTGGTATGCGCTGGTTGTGACCGTGCTCGGCATCATTATGTATTCGCTTCCCTGGATTTCAAGCACGTACAAGATTGCCTTAACTGTTCCGCTCTATGCCATGTTTGTTTATGTATACTACAAGTATATCAGTTTAAAGAAAGCAGCCCAGGCGGGCGCGGTTGCAAAAGAGGACAGCCCTGACAGGCAAAAAATTACCTCAGGGCGGAATACTGCCGGGAAGCCGGCTCAGAAAGGCAAACCAGCGGCTAAAAAAGGCCGGTAAAGTCGGTCGTCAGTCGTCAGACGTCTGATGTCAGTAATATATATTTGGGGACATTTCTCCGGCCTCAAAGAAGCGGAGGTGTGTCCCCATTCGTCTGTTTAGATGTCTCACTTTCCACTGTCTGGTAACCTTTTACCGATATGATGTTGCAGAAACGGAGATGGGACCCCTTTCCACTGTCTGGTGTCACCTAACGACAGAAATTCGAATTATACATATTTCCCAGCAAAAGGCAGGACTTGTTCCCTGCTCTTTTTTATATCGGGGACATTCCTCAGCATGCAGAAATGCTCGCATTCGTCTGTACGAGGTGTGTCCCTTTTCCGCTGTCTGGTAACTTTTAACGATATAGTGTTGCAGAAGCGGAGGTGTGTCCCCATTCCTTGTTTCGACGCTGCACAGTGAAGCAGGTGGTTTCAAACCCTTAAAATTTTATAAAGGTAGTTGTCGGCACTCTGAAAAATTTTCATTTTCTACTTGTCAATAATCTCAGTAAGTGGTAAATTGAACTTAGTACAGTGATATACCTGGTATAATAATATACCGGCTACAGGAGGTGATAAAATGGAGCCGGTTAAAGGAAACAGGATCGAAAGAAAAAAAGAAGAGACCAGAAAAAAAATTATCTCAACGGCAGTTGACCTGTTTAACAAACAGGGATTTGAAGAGACCACGGTGGAGCAGATAGCGGAGGCGGCGGACGTGGCGAAGGGAACTATATTTAACCATTTTCCTGTCAAGGAAGCTATTGTCCTCGCCCATGTGCAGACGAAGCTGAGAGAGGCGGGGCCTGAAATAGTCAGGAAAGTGGAAGCGCTGCCGGATACCCGCGACCGTTTGGCCGCCTTGTTCAGCCTTACCAACGAATGGTTCCAAAACAGCCTGAATGAAGATGTTATAAAAAGGTATATGACTTACATGATCCAAACTCTGCTTGACACCGCCAGGAACCAGGAGGCGCGGAGCGGCTACGGGAATATTTTGCAGAGTATTATCAGCATGGGACAGGAGAAAGGGGAAATCAGGCGGGACATACCGGCCGAGACCCTGGCAATCTACCTGGACTGGCAAAACGCACTGGTTATGACAGCCTGGCTGTCTTATCCGGAAATGTCTTTAACCGATATGATCAACAGGATGACAGACCTTTTTCTAAACGGGGCCATCGACAGGGCAGGCCTGCGGCTTTAAAAGTATTCGTTCAGGGCCAGTCCAGATTTGTATATGGTTTAAATTATGGGGGAGGGGTAAAAAATGAAGGAGTTTAAAGATAAAGTCGCTGTTATTACGGGCGGCGCCAGCGGCATCGGGCTGGGCATAGCCAGGCGCTGCGTCCGGGAGGGTATGCGGATCGTCATCGCCGACGTTGAAGAAAGCGCCCTGCGCCGGGCTGAAGATGAATTGAAATCGATGGGCGGTACCTTGTCAGCGATGATTACCGACGTTTCTAAGGCGAACCAGGTCGAGGCCCTGGCCAAAAAGGCGCTCGATACCTATGGCGCAGTCCATATCCTGTGCAATAACGCCGGGGTGGCCGCGGACGGCTCTATTTGGGAGTGCAGCCTGCCGGCCTGGGAATGGGCCGTAGGCGTTAATATCTGGGGCGCCATCAACGGCATCCGCACTTTCGTGCCGATCATGCTGGCCCAGGACACGGAATGCCATATCGTCAACACAGCCTCCATCGCGGGGCTGACGCCGTACCACCCCGGCGCGAGCTACCACGTGACCAAGCACGCGGTAGTGGCACTGTCGGAAAACCTCTACCGGTCGCTGGGAGAGCGGGGCTCGAAAATAAAGACATCTGTCCTCTGCCCCGGGTTTGTCCGGACACGGATACTAAGCGCCACTCGAAATCTGCCGGCGGAGTTCCAGGCTGCTGCAAATATGCAGCCGATGCCTCGGGAAGCTGAAGAAGGCGCGTGGAATTACCTCGAGAAGAACAATTTTAAAGTGCTCTCTCCCGACCAGGTGGCGGACCTCGTCTTTACAGCTATAAAGGAAGATCAGTTTTATATCTTAACGCACCCTGAATTTAACGAGACGGTGAAAGAGAGGATGGAGAACATCCTGCAGGGTAAAAACCCTTCACTGGTGCCTTTGTCTTTCAAAAAAGCACAGTAGCAGTAGGTTGGGGACATTTCAGAACCTGATCCACGCCCCGGAACTAGAGCCCGGCTACGAACTGAGTTCTGTGTGTCCCCTTTCCTTCGCCCCCGCATGATTTACAGGTTGAAATCACCTGCTGCTTCCGGTTGATAAAGGATCTTTTCTGCTTTCAGCTTGATTATGCCATCAGGTATTTCCCAGTCGATGATATCTTTCTCGCGTAAACCTATGATTGCCGTACCCACAGGGGCCAGAACAGAAATTTTATTTTCCAGTAAATTTGCCTCATGAGGGTAAACCAGCGTGTAAATCATTTCTTCCCCAGAGTCCAAATCCTTTAACAATACCTTTGAATTCATGGTAATCACATCATGTGGAATGTTTTTTGAATCTACTAATTGAGCCCGGTTAAGTTCCTGTTCAAGGTTAATCAAGTATTCTTTGCTGCCCGGGTGAAATTCTTTAGCCTCATTTATAAGTTTCTGCAATCTTATCCTATCTTTTTCTGTAATGAATATTTGTCTTGACAATATCTAAAGCCGCCTTTCATAGATTATCCAACTAAAAAATTCGGCGACTAACTGTAACCGCCGATCTAAAATGTATTATTCATAGTCTATCCCAAAAACCTGCGTGTTATATGTTTTGTATTGAGCTATTACATAAGTCATAAAAAAGACCCTGGGGCCTTTACAACCGCTGGATTAAATAAATGTAAACAGGCAGCCGGCTCTGCTTCTTTATTTCAAGGAATTTTGGCAGCAGCTCGCGCTTTTTGGGGCTGTCCATCAAAGGCGACAAGTAAATAGCTCCTTTGCCGCGGGAAGCGGTGGGTACAACATGCAGGAGTTTGGCCAGGGACTGGTAGTGATCTGGTGAAAGCGGTTCTCCAAGTAGGAAATTTGCTGTAATCTCAATATTGGCATAGGCAGAATTGATGTCCAGCATCTTCTGGAAAGCATCTCGGACCTTTGGTGTGTCAACTGGTTTATGAATATATGACAGGGTCGGCGCGTCGACAGACTCCAGCCCGATGTTGATATATGTGTAAAACGGCAGGCTGTTAAGTTTTTCGAACAGTCCGCTGCCTGACTTGAGCAGGGAGTCCACGCTGCCGAACATGAACTGTTTGGGAACCCTCGAATCCGAATTATCAAAGCCGAAAGCCTCAAAGGATGCGGCGGCGGCCATGCAGATTAGTTCTTCCCCAGCCGCTAGAGCGTCGTGATTTCCTAAAAACAAAGCGTTATAATTCTCAATGTTGCGGCCGTAAAAATCCTTCAACTGTTTAATCTGTTCCATTATTTCTTCCTTGGAACGAACCTTATATTGCTCTCCCGTTTTGACACAGCAGAATTTGCAGTGATACAGGCAGCCGTCCGCTATCATTAGCGGTATGACTTCATAGTCGACATGGCGAGTATCCGGGGGTAGTACTGAAACCCGCCCGCCTATAATCGAAAACAATTTCTTCGATTTTTCGTGCAAAACGCCTTCATCATTATCAACGACGAGGTCAATAAAAGCCCTTACCGTGGGAGACAGCCCGTCCCTTCGCACTCCGAAAAGGTTAGCGTACAGCTGGGACAGTGCCGCCAGGGCACTCATTGCGTTTGGGTTTGAAAAATAACTGATTTCCCAAACTGAATTGCTCGGGTACGGCAAACAGGGCAGGTAGTATTCGCCCATCCAGTTGATAACGCCCTTGTCGCTGCTGTCATCGCCGACCGAATAAAAAACCCAGTCATTGCCGTCAGTACGTTTCAGCTGTTCGGCCAGGTGCGGCCAGTTTTTTAAATTCAGGCCGCGGATGAACTTGATTTCCCCGTTTAAATTAAACAGGAATTCGTATTCCGGCGTCTTTATCACCGAGTGCTTGCCATACCGCAGGGGGAAACTTGCCTTGACGATATCTTTCGGGAACTGCTTTTCAACAATGATTGTAAAATTATTTACACGGGCTGATTCCATTACCTTTGCCTCGCATTTATTTATTGGTGTTTCGTTGGGGCAATTATAGCAATGCCGTGTTATGGAAGTCAATTTGTTTTACAGAATTATAGCCTATATCAAAACATAAGAGATCTTTCAATTCTGCTGCGTTATTGCATTATTTTGCAATTCATAATAGAATATATTTTATTTTAACAGCATTTGAGGTAGCATTTTGAAACTGAAAAATACAAATGAATACGTGATTGGGACCGCTTCAGCCGCAGGGGCTTTTCTGTTGTGGGGCATCCTGCCGGTTTACTGGAAATCGATTATTAGTGTTCCTTCCGACCAAATTATCGCCCACCGGATTCTATGGTGTTTTTTGTTTTTGGTGCTGGTTTTAACTTTTACCGGCAGGTTCAGGGGTTTTTTACGCGAACTGCGCGGAGTTATGGCTAGACCAAAACAATTGGCGGGATTGTTTACAGCTTCTGTACTCATCAGTATTAACTGGTATCTTTACATTTGGGCTGTGAACAACGGGCGGATTGTGGAAACCAGCCTGGGGTATTATATCAACCCCCTGGTCAGTGTATTGTTAGGGATTGTCTTTTTGAAAGAAAGGCTTTCATTATGGCAAATAGTATCCTTTCTGCTTGCCCTGGTTGGTGTGTTAAACATGGCGGTCAGCTTTGGGTCCGTACCCTGGGTGTCCTTAGCACTGGCAGTCAGTTTCGGTATGTACGGGCTGTTTAAAAAAATCGTTTGCCTTGACGCCATAAACGGCCTCACCATGGAGACCATGCTCATTACCCCGCTTGCTTTAGCCTTTTTAATCTACGCTTATAAAAGCGGGACTTTAGTTTTTAGTTTCGGTTTTTCTCTTATTACTTTATTGACAGTGGGAGCAGGAATTGTAACCGCCGCGCCGCTTCTTTTATTTGCGGGAGGCGCCAACCGCCTGCCGTTGTACGCAGTAGGGTTTTTGCAGTATCTTTCACCGACTATTTCACTGCTTCTGGGAATTTTCCTTTACAATGAATCATTTACAGCGGTCCACCTGGTTTCATTTTCTTTAATCTGGGCGGCCCTGATTGTTTTTTCGCTGGCCACCACCAAGTCCTTTATTAAACCCGCATCAACCCCCAAAAGCCGCTCCTTTTAAGGAACGGCTTTTTAAAAGATTATCTTGTTTATTTCCGTTAATATGATGGACAACCTAATCTGGCAATAATATCTATCAAGATGTTCTTCCATAATTATCCTGTGTTTGTAGACATAGTATTCTAGCCTCTGTAATAAGTGGCGGGGTGCAATCCCCTTAGCTCCCATTCCTCTATGCTCCTGGTTCATTTTAGAGTATGAATAAAAACGCTATTTTAGAAAAAAATATACCCATTGATAAGACTAATTGGAGGACAGAACTGTGGCAAATAATACACCGATTACATCAAGTGAACTGGGTACATTGTGGATGACATATCTAAAAAATAAATTGCTATTGCGGATGCTGGATTACTTTATTGAAAAGGAAAACGATAAAGATGCAAAGGATATCATGTCATATTATTACAACAGTAATATAAAATATTCCAATGAAATCGAACAGATATTTAAAAATGAAGGAGCCGCAATACCTATAGCTTTTACATCTAATGACGTACACAAGGATGCTCCGCCTCTGTGGGATAACTACTTTGACATATTATTTCTGCGTTTACTGATGAAACTTTCTCTGGGATTTAATGCACTGCATCAAGGAATGTCATATAGAAGTGATATAGTTGACTTCTATAAACGCTGTACAGACGTACCGAAGGAAACTTATGATAAGTGTAATCGCTTTCTTCTCAAAAAAGGTATATTGGCAAGACCCCCCTATGTGTCCATGCCTAAAGAGGCAGAATTCATTGAGCAGAAAACTTATATGAAGGGTGTAAAGCTGTTCGGCAGTAAGCGATCTTTGAACACTGTAGAAATAGCACATATTTATAATGCTTTAGAATCAAATGTTATGGGTACACAACTCATGACAGGATTTGCTCAAGGTGCAAAGGAAAGCGAAGTACGGGATTATTTCATTGAAGGCAAGGAACTTGCTAAGAAAATAGTATCAAACATAACTCAAATCATGCAGGAAAGCGATATACAAGCTCCTAGTACATGGGCTGGAAGGGCAACCGATTCAACTGCACCACCATTCTCTGATAAAATGATGATGTTCTGCTCAACTTTGTTGTCAAGTTTTGCCTTAGGTGCCAATGCCATAGGTACGTCTTTAAGCCTTCGTAGCGACCTTCCTAAGAGACTTATGGAAATTGCAATGGATACTTATCAATTTGCCTCCAAAGGAGGGCAATTGATGATTAAACATAATTGGCTTGAAGAACCTCCACAAATGGAAGACCGGAATGAACTCACTAAATCAAAAAAGTAGAATACGGTTGTGGTTTTTTGAATGGGTAATAAGTTCTACGTATATATAAAAGTACTTTAAGTTTAATTAAAAATAAATACGAAATCACCTGATTCTATCAAGATTCGACAAAATAACTAAAGGTGAATTTTCAATAATTGTCTAACCTTATATAAATTTCTCTGAAAAGTTATTTCCTCATATCCAATATATGGATAGGGGGTAAAGGATGGTTTATGAAGAAATGACAAATCATCAACTAAAAGAACAGTTGGTATTATTGCGTAACCAGTTAGATAAAACACTTACTGACTTTGAAATACAAAAATCAATCCTAGATCAGGCTGAAGAAGCGTTAATAAATACTGATATACTTTTTAGATGTTCGGAAGAGGCATTGACTGTATCTGAAAACAGAAGAATCTCTGAGCATAATAGTTCAGAAGAAGCTCTTAGGTTGTCTAATGAACTATATAAACATACTAACCAAGCATTAATACTATCTGAAGAACGAAGGATTAAGAGTAAAAAACACGATGAGAATTTAATAAGACTTTCTGAGGAATTGCGTAAAAAGGCAGAAGATGCATTAAAAATTTCTGAAGACTTACTTCATGAAGCGAATGAAAATATAGCGAATTTCAAAAACAAATTCTTGCGTTTGGATCAACTAGACCTTGTAGGACAATTGGCAGCCGGTATCGGCCATGAAATCAGGAACCCGATGACCACCGTTAAAGGATTCCTACAGTTATTTAAAGAAAAAGAACGGTATAATCAGGATAAGGATCATCTGGATTTAATGATAGAAGAACTGGACAGAGTTAACTTGATTATCACGGAGTTTCTAAATCTTGCAAAAAATAAGGCTGTTGAATTAAAAATACAAAGCCTAAACAAGAAAATCAGGACTATTTTTCCTATGCTTCAGGCAGATGCCATGAAACAGGATAAGGATATTAGATTGGAACTTGGTGAGATTCCACATATTAAGATTGACAAAAATGAGATTAAACAGTTAATCCTTAATATTGTTCGTAACGGACTAGAAGCAATGTCCCCAGGAGGGACTATAATAATACGAACATATTCGGATGAAAATGCAGTGGTTTTATCGGTACAGGATAACGGTAAAGGAATAGATTCTGACGTTCTTACATTGATAGGCACTCCCTTTTTAACTACTAAGGATACTGGAACTGGCCTGGGGTTGGCTGTATGCTACAGCATTGCATCTAGACATAACGCAAAAATAGACATTGAGACTGGATCGGAAGGAACTACCTTTTTTATCAGGTTTAAAGAAACTGCATAATACACAACAGATGACGCTTAACCAGCCTCTTATTTACAGATTTGATACAAGGTTTAGATGATTTTATTTAGAGACTTTCTCTCTGGACATAAATAAAAAATCCTCCTTCGCTACTCCTTATTTTCCTAACAGAGTAGTAGAGGAGGAATCCGTTGTAGTTAATTCAAGCGCAACGGATTAGGCGTTTAAGTACCCTTCTGGTAATTAAACCCAAACCTGAAACCCTTGATAATAAAGTGGTGCCGAAGGTGGGAGTCGAACCCACACGGGTAGTTAGCCCGGCGGATTTTGAGTCCGCTGCGTCTGCCAGTTCCGCCACTTCGGCAGTTGTTTTTATAAGCAACACTTATTCTAACAGAAGGGTATACTTAAGTCAATATGGATGACCCGACCGGCAGGCGTTTAACAGCTAACCTTTATGGTAACTCTATTAACAGCCATATAATATACTTTTTAAAAGCAGGTTTAGGATAAAAATTTTCGATAAATAATCTGTATTTTTAACATAAAAATCCCTTGTGTATGACGGTCAAAATAGCTAGAATAAGCTTAACTTTGAAGTGGATCTATTGTTTCTATAGTGTTTTGAGAGGAGGTAAAACCTGTGAAGGAAAAGGTCGAGGAAGTACTGGGTAAAGTCCGGCCATTTCTCCAGCGTGACGGCGGTGATGTCGAGCTGGTTGATGTCAGTGACAGCGGAGTGGTTAAAGTCCGCCTGAAAGGCGCCTGCAGCGGGTGCCCGGGCGCGAAAATTACTTTGAAACAGGGCGTCGAGAGAATGCTCAAACAGGAGATCCCGGAAGTCAAGGAAGTAGTTGCTGTTTAGTTTTCGAAAATTAAATTAGTGTAAAAACCCCTCACTTCTAATGGGCTTAAGAGGTGAGGGCTTTTTTATGTGCAATATTATAAATATTTGGCAATAATATATTTTTATATTTTTGCTGTTAATTATAAGATAAATTATTGTAATACTACTTTATAACAGGTAAAATAGGTTTAAACTGTGAAGCTTGAATAACACATACTTACGGTTATGAGCAGTCATAATAATTATAGCTGAAGGGAGGTCAAATACCAGTGAAAGAAAAAGTTGCAGCGGCGCTTGGAAAAGTGCGCCCTTTTCTTCAAAGAGACGGCGGCGATGTAGAGCTTGTTGATGTTGACGAAAACGGTTTGGTTAAAGTTCGCCTTAAAGGGGCCTGCGGTGGCTGACCCGGCGCTAAAATAACCCTCAAGCAGGGTATTGAGCGGGTGCTCAAGCAGGAAGTCCCGGAAGTTAAACAAGTTATATCGGTTTAGTTGAAAACCCCCTGGACAAGCAGGGGGTTTCGTTTGTCTTTGAGAGGAATTGTCAGCGGTCATCGAGCCTTTTCAGCTCGTAAAGATCCAGCCTCATGTGTTTTAAAAGGGGCAGCGCCGCTCTTGTTTCGTTTAAAAGCTGAAGGTCTATCTCCCCGTACAGGATCGTTTCCTTTTCGTCAGCCTGGGCGATTATTCGGCCCCAGGGGTCTACGATAACGGAGTGGCCGTAACTCACATAAGATGCTCCGGTATCCCTGGCTGAAGAAGCGCCGACAAGAAAGACCTGGTTGTCTACCGCGCGTGTCCTCAGCAGCAGTTCCCAGTGGGCGGGGCCGGTGTTCATGTTGAAGGCGGCGGGGAGAATTACTGCTTCAGCGCCCATCAGCGCCATTAACCGGACCAGCTCGGGAAAGCGGATGTCGTAGCATACAGCCACACCCAGGGTGCAGAGATTTGTTTCAACGACTGTAATCTTTTTACCGGCCCCGAGCGTCTTTGATTCATGAAAAGAAAGGCCGTCCGGCAGGTCCACGTCGAAAAGATGAATTTTTTGATGTTTTGCCAGCATTTCGCCACCGGGGCCAAAAACAAAGCTGGTGTTATAGACAGTGGTCCCATCGCGTTCCGGTATGGAGCCGCCGACCAGGTATACGTTTTCTTCTGCCGCTGCCGCCGAAAGCATTTTCAGCGTGCTCCCTTCCAGGTGGCTTTCCGCATACTCCGGAAAAAGGCTGCTGTTGTAAGGGCAGTTGAACATCTCCGGCAGGACCACGAGCCTGCATCCGGCGGACGCCGCCTCTTTGATCATGGAACGGGCTCTGGCAATGTTCTTTTCCTTGCTTTTAACGACCTGCATCTGGCAAACGCCGATTTTATATTTGCTTTTCATAATTTCTCCCGCCATTATTTTGTCTATAGAAGTTAATATATACTATTTATTCTGGCAGGTAAAATAATTTTATTATCAGGGTAACAGGGGAACCGTACCTGTCACCTGCCGGGTAAAATTAAATGTGACAGGAGAACCTTCCCCTGTCACCCTGTCTTTTCCTATGGATGTTGGTATGCGAATATTGTTGGCGGGTAAAATGAACTTTATTTTAAGGTTTACCGGTTAAAAGTGTATCTACTACTGTCGGGTCAGCCAGTGTCGAGGTGTCACCGAGCTGCTCAATTTCTCCGGCCGCGATTTTTCTTAAAATCCTCCTCAGGATCTTGCCGCTCCTGGTCTTCGGCAGGGAGTGGGTAAAATGTATCACGTCCGGCGAAGCAATCGGGCCGATCTCTTTGCGTACTATGGCGACTAGCTCCCTTCTCAAATCTTCTGTAGCGGTAATCCCCTCTATTAATGTAACATAGGCGTAAATACCCTCGCCCTTGATGTCGTGCGGGTAGCCTACCACAGCCGCCTCAGCCACTTTGGGGTGAGCCACCAGCGAGCTTTCCACTTCAGCCGTCCCCAGCCGGTGCCCGGATATGTTGATAACGTCGTCCACACGGCCCATCAGCCAGAAGAAACCATCCTCGTCCTTGCGGGCCCCGTCGGCCGTGAAATAGCAGCCCTGGTACTGGGTAAAATAAGTGTTTTTAAATTTATTGGGCTCGCCGTAGACACCGCGCATGATACCGGGCCAGGGCCTCGTTATGACCAGGTACCCGCCTTCGTTTACGCCCGCTTCCGAGCCGTCATGGCGAATAACCTTCGCGTCCACTCCGAAAAAGGGCAGTGTGGCTGAGCCGGGCTTAAGCGGGACGCAGCCGGGCAGGGGCGATATTAAAATGCCGCCTGTTTCAGTCTGCCACCAGGTATCGACAATAGGGCATTTTTCCTTGCCGATCACCTTGTAAAACCACATCCAGGCCTCCGGATTAATCGGCTCGCCGACCGAGCCAAGCAGGCGCAGACTGCTGAGGTCTCTTCTAAGCGGCCACCGGTCGCCGTCTCTCATCATTGATCGAATAGCCGTGGGAGCGGTGTAAAAGGTATTTACCCGGTATTTTTCTACGATTTCCCAGAACCTGTCCGGTTCGGGATAATTGGGTGTGCCTTCAAACATCAATGTAGTTGCGCCTGCGGAAAGAGGGCCGTAGACTATGTAGCTGTGCCCGGTAACCCAGCCGATATCGGCCGTGCACCAGAATAAATCCTCATCCCGGTAGTCGAATATATATCTGAAGGTGGTGTTGGCATATACCAGGTAACCGCCGGTGGTGTGCAGCACGCCTTTGGGTTTGCCGGTACTGCCGCTGGTATAAAGTATGAAAAGCGGGTCTTCAGCATCCATTTGCTCCGGTTCACAGGCGCCCTGGGCGTTTTTCATAAGGTCGTGGTACCAGAGATCGCGATCACCATTCATCTCGCAATCCCGGTCGATCCTCCTGATCACAACGCAGTTCTTTACTTTCGGGCAGTCAAGCAGCGCCTCATCGACTGTTTCCTTAACCTGGAGCACTTTGCCTGACCTGTAGCTATAATTACACGTTACCAGCGTTTTCGCACCCGCGTCCAGGATCCTGTCCCGCAGCGCCTCAGAGCTGAAACCGCCGAAAACTACGCTGTGGATAGCGCCAATCCTGGCGCAGGCCAGTAAGGTAATAACAAGTTCGGGTATCATCGGCAGGTAGACGGTTACCCTGTCTCCTTTTTCTACCCCTAAATCTTTTAAAACGTTTGCGAATTTGCAGACTTCACGGTGCAGCTGGAGATAAGTGTATGTTCTGCTTTCTTCCAGCGGCTCCCCCTGCCAGACCAGTGCTGCCTTGTTCCGGCGCCAGGTTTTTAGATGGCGGTCCAGGCAGTTATACGTGGCGTTTAATTTGCCGCCGTCAAAATATCTGATAAAAAAATTATCCCCGAAATCATATTCTTCAACCGTATCCCATTTCTTAAACCAATCAATTTGCTCTGCCATCTCAGCCCAGAATTCGTCCGGATTTTCAATGGACTTCCGCCACATCTCGTTGCGCTCTTCAATACTGCTGACAAGCGCTTTACCCACAAAATCAGGTGACGGATGAAAAACTCTGTTTTCGATCAGTGAAGATTCCACGCTTCCAGTTTTCTTACCCGGCATTTGCTACCCCTCCACCAAAAATATAAATAGTGTAAACCTTATTTATGCATCTAATTGACTGTCAACAAATAATGCTCTTATAATATATCATATTTTTTAAATAATTAAGAATTTTAAGTTTAAAGGCACAAAATGCAGGTTAAATGGTTTTTTTCAATGGTAAGAGTTATGGATAAGGCAGCGCAAAAGGTTGTTTTTCAGGGGTAAACCGATATCCTGGAATCTTAAGCCAAAGAAAATGGCGCCAGTTGGTCTGGCGCCATTTAGGATTAAATCATGGGGCTTTGCGGCGGCCGGTACATGGTCTGCTGCTGAGGCATACCCATCTGCTGCGGCATTCCCACACCGGTCTGGTAACTATACTGGGGAATATTCCCCTGATAAGCATGCTGCTGGGGGATATTTCCCTGGTATGGCTGCTGCTGAGACGCTGTACTCCTTGCCGCTGTGTTCTGCACTTTTTGCAGCTCCTGGTTCCACTTAGTAATATTCTGGTTGAGTTCGTTCATATTTGCTGTTTTGGGCTGATACCAGCCGCGGTTATTCATTTCCAGGAAAATTTCGTGCTGGATCTGGTGCACATCTCTTAAAATACCGGTAAAGGAATCCAGAAGCTGGCTGTTAGCCGCTTCAAGCGCCGCATGGTTATAACCGCCGGCAATATATTTCTCTGTAATCAGGACATCAGTTAAACGGTCCTTATCATCAAACATATTTACACCTCCTAGAACTGCCTCTGCTGGGCAAAATTTTGCGCGTTCCTCATCAAGATCTCATAATGTCCCCGGTGTCTCTCAGCAATTCTCGTGTACATTTGCTGGAGTTTGGGGTCGGTCGACTCACGGGCATACGTAATGTTTTTGGTAATTGCCAGAGCTTCAGACCTGAGCTGTTCTCCCAGTTGAAAAAGTTCCATTTCCGTTAACTGCGTCAACAAATCCACCTCCTTTTAATCCGGCTACAAGCCTCCGGGTAGCTGGCTGGAATTTCTATAATAGTTTGCTCATGGAACTGAAAATAATTCAAATAAATTAAAAAAAAACCAGTATAAAACTATGAAGAGCTGTAAGCCGGACCGCACAGAACAAATTTTGCTCAGTAAAAAACCCGGCATATTAAAGTATCCCGGGCCAATAAATAATATAAATATTTCATTTAAGATAAAGCTCTGCCGGATATGAAACTGTTACCCGGCAAGGCTGTACGAAAGCACATCATCTAGCACCTTCTGGCTGGTTTGACAGAGAAGTATGCAATGGCCAGGAGAAGAATTCCGATCAGGAAACCGGTATACCCTGTCAGCAGGTTTACCAGGCCGCCGCCCAAAGTGGAGCCAAAAGCTTCACCGGCTGCCTGGGCGCCCTGCTGGGCAGTCTGCACGGTCTGCTGCCCGTAAAAAAGCGGCAGTATCAAGGATGCCAGGGGTATAACCAGGCATTCTACGGCGGCTACCAGGCAGGCTTTTGTCCATATAGTCCCGATTGTCCGTGAGCTGCGGTAAAAAAGAAAGGCAAACAGTACCGTGCCGATCACAAAAATATAGAAAGCGGCCTTCACACTTGCCAGAGCGGCCAGAAAATATAAGAGAAGGCCGGTGAGCAGCCCGGCTATGACAGCATTAAAAATCCTCATGATTTCCCTCCTTTCTATTTTTTAGTAAAGTGTATGCTTGTACCCGCCGGATATTTCCTAAAAATCTAAACAGATCCGGACTGAGGGAAGGCCTATCGGGGGAAAATATTAAATAAAAGTTAAATTTTTCTTAAAGAAACTGGGACGATATTGACAGTTGAAAAACCATATTTTATAATAAGGTCAAATAAAGTCAAAGGCAGTAAAAGTGCCGCCGGGGCGTTATTTAAATTTACAATTAATAAGTGAGGTGTTCTTTAAATGGCGATAGTAAGGTGGGATCCGTTTCGTGAACTGGCAGGCCTGCAGGGCTCAATTTCCAAGCTTTTTGACGATAACTTAAGCTATTTTAGGATGCCTGGAGTACCAGCCGGTCAGCTTGCATTTCCCGTGGATATCAAGGACACTCCGGAGTCGGTTCTGATCAAGGCCGAACTGCCGGGGATGAAAAAAGAAGATATAAAAATTAGTTTTAATGACAATATACTGACCATTCAGGCTGAACGCAGCAAGGAGGAAAAAGAAGAAGGGGTCAACTATGTAAGGACAGAACGCAGCTACGGTTCGTTCAGCAGGTCTTTCACGGTTGACGTGCTGGTAAAACAAGGCGGGATCAAGGCCGGCTACCAGGAAGGCGTCCTTGAAATAACGCTGCCCAAAGAGACGGTTGTACAAAAAGAAGCAATAAACATTCAGGTTGAATAATCTTGAATGCCCCGGCGATATATTTATTTTGCAAGCGAGGGAATAGCAATACCCTCGTTTTTTACAGAGCGGGCCGAAAATTGGCCCTTAAAACATGTGAATTGAAAGGAGTGATTGTGTGAGGCTGGATAAACTTACCCTGAAAACCCAGGAAGCGTTAGAAGACGCGCAAAAAATTATGTCTGAATACAGCAACCAGCAGATGGAGGGTGAACATCTCCTGCTGGGATTGCTCCGGCAGGACGAGGGCCTGGTCAGGCAGATCCTGAAAAAACTGGAGATCGATATAGCTAAGCTAAAGGACCAGGTCCAGGCAGCCGTGGACCGGCTGCCAAAAGTCCGCGGCGCCGGCGGGGCGTACGTCTCCCAGGGCCTTTCTCAAATTGTCGACCTGGCCTGGAAAGAGGCGGAGAGGCTTAAAGACGAATATCTAAGCACCGAGCACATCTTGCTGGGCATGGTGGCCGGCAGGGAAGGAGAAGCGGGAAAAATCCTGCGCGCCAACGGGGTAACCCAGGACCGTGTTTACAAAATCCTGGTGGAAATACGCGGTACCCAGCGCGTCACCGACCAGAACCCGGAAGACAAATACCAGTCGCTGGCCCGCTTTACCAGGGACCTGACCGATCTCGCCCGCAAGGGCAAGATGGACCCGGTGATAGGCAGGGACGAGGAAATCCGGAGGGTGGTCCAGGTGCTTTCCCGGCGCACCAAGAACAACCCTGTGCTGATCGGTGAGCCCGGCGTGGGCAAGACCGCCATCGTGGAAGGGCTGGCCCAGCGCATTGTAAGCGGCGACGTCCCCGAAAGTTTAAAAAACAAGCGCCTGCTCAGCCTGGATATTGGCGCCATGATCGCGGGCTCGAAATACCGCGGTGAGTTTGAGGACCGCCTGAAGGCGGTATTGAAGGAAATTAGCGAGGCCCAGGGTGAAATCGTCCTTTTTATTGACGAGCTGCACACCCTGGTTGGCGCCGGTGCCGCGGAAGGGGCCGTCGACGCGGCCAACATGCTGAAGCCGGCGCTGGCGCGGGGTGAACTGCGCTGCGTGGGAGCCACCACCCTGGACGAGTACCGCAAGCATATAGAAAAAGACGCCGCGCTGGAGCGCCGTTTTCAGCCCGTCTACGTGGGAGAGCCCAATGTAGAGGATACTATTGCCATCCTGAGGGGGCTGAAAGAAAAATATGAAGTGCACCACGGGGTGCGGATTAAAGACGCCGCTCTTGTCGCCGCGGCGATGCTGTCACACCGCTACATTTCAGAGCGCTTCCTGCCCGACAAGGCCATAGACCTTATTGATGAGGCGGCTTCACGCCTGCGCATAGAAATTGACAGCATGCCGACTGAAATAGATGAAATAGACAGGCGGGTCAGGCAGCTTGAGATCGAAAAGCAGGCGCTGGCCAAGGAGCAGGACAGGGCCAGCCAGGAACGGCTGGAAAAAATGGAAGAGGAATTGGCCGCTCTCAAGTCAAGCATGGAAACGTTGAAGGAGCACTGGCGCAAAGAAAAAGAGCTCATCCAGAGCATCCGCGAGATTAAGGAAAGAATTGAAGAGACCCGGCTTTTGGAGCAGGCGGCTGAGCGTGAGACCGACCTGGGCAGGGTGGCCGAGCTGCGCTACGGCGTGCTGCCTGATTTTGAAAGACGCCTACAGCAAAGCAACGAGAAGCTGGAAGAACTGCAGAAAGCCCATAGAATGCTGAAAGAGGAAGTGGACGAAGAAGACATCGCGGAAGTGGTATCCAAATGGACCGGTGTCCCGGTCTCCAGGATGCTGGAGGGTGAAGTGCAGAAGCTGTTGAAAATGGAAGGGCTCCTGACGGAAAGGGTGGTCGGCCAGGAACGTGCGGTGCAGGCGGTTTCTGACTCTATACGCCGGGCCAGGGCCGGGGTATCGGACCCGAACAGGCCGATGGGCTCCTTTATATTCCTGGGCCCCACCGGTGTCGGCAAAACCGAGCTGGCCAGAGCGCTGGCGCACTTCCTTTTCAATGACGAGCGGGCCATGCTGCGTTTTGACATGAGTGAATACATGGAAAAACATACCGTCTCGCGGCTGATCGGCGCTCCTCCCGGCTACGTCGGCTACGAGGAAGGCGGCCAGCTTACCGAGGCTGTACGCCGCCGCCCTTACGCGGTAATTCTGTTTGACGAGATCGAGAAGGCGCACCCCGATGTGTTCAACATACTGCTGCAGCTGCTGGACGACGGCCGGCTTACAGACGGGCACGGACGCACCGTGGATTTCCGGAATACTGTCGTGATTATGACTTCAAACCTGGGGAGCCACTGGTTTCGTGAAATCAAGGACGACAACCGGGCGGGGCTTGAGGCCCGCGTGATGGATGAGCTGAGGGCGAGTTTCCGGCCGGAGTTCCTGAACCGTGTCGACGAAGTGGTGATTTTCAACAACCTGGGCAGGGATGAAATCGTCCGGATTGTAGATATCCAGTTGGTCCTGCTGAAACAGCGGCTGGAAAAACTGGGGATATCCCTGGAGGTAACGGAGGAGGCTAAAGCGCTGCTGGCGGCAGAAGGTTTCGACCCGGTTTACGGCGCCAGGCCGCTGAAAAGGGCTATCCAGAAGCGGCTGGAGAACCCGCTTTCGGTGTACCTGCTGGAAGGAAAGAAAGCCCGCGGCGGGGGTATCCTGGTTAAGGTCGATCCGGCGGGCGGCAGCCTGGTCTTTGAAGACCGCCCGTAATGAGAAGTGAGACTTGAGAAGTGAGACGTGAGAATTAACGGGGACATATCTCGGCCCATAGAATCGGGGACATTCCTCTGCCACGGAGAACGGCTACAAATAGAGGTGTGTCCCCTTTCCACTGTCATAGTACCGGTTAACGATAAGAGTGTGCTGAAAGAGGTACCCCATTCCGATCGGGGACATATCTCGGCCCAGAAGGAATATCCGAAACAGAGATGTGTCCCCATTCCGCTGTCATAGTATGTTTAGTTAGACAATAGTCTGCTGCCAAATGTGATTAATAGCAGGAATTATGAAAAAGATGGTAGAAATTTAAAACACCGGACGGAGCGCCGGAAAATAAAAACCTTTCGGGAGGGGGTACATATGGCTTCAAAGGTTTATTTCACCGATATGCGGGCCGGTTTTAAAAAAAGCCTGCTGGATAAAGTGGAGAGGTTGTTTGACCAGGCCGGCATGCCGGCTGTTATCGGGCGCAAAGACCTGGTGGCCTTAAAGCTCCATTTTGGCGAAAAAGGCAATACCGGGTATATCCGCCCCCAGTTTCTGCGCAGGATAGTAAACAAAGTAAAGGGCCTGGGAGGCAGGCCTTTCCTGACAGACGCCAATACACTTTACTTCGGCAGCCGGGACAACGCCTACAATCACCTGCAGACAGCCATAGAAAACGGTTTCGCCTACGCGGTGGTGGACGCCCCGCTTATTATCGCGGACGGGCTTACCGGCAAGGATTACATAAATGTGGAGATCAACCGCAAGCATTTTAAAGAGGTGAAGATCAGCTCGGCGGCATATCACGCCGACGCGATCATCGCCTTAACCCATTTCAAGGGCCACGAGATGACCGGGTTTGGCGGCGTCCTAAAAAATCTCGGCATGGGGCTGGGATCGCGGAGCGGCAAACAGAATATGCACTCTGACGTGCTTCCCTCGGTAAACCCGGAACGGTGCAAGGGCTGCGAAAGGTGCAGCCAGTGGTGCCCGGCGCAGGCGATTAACCTCCAGGGCAAAGTTACTGTGGTGGACGAGAGCAAATGCATCGGCTGCGGCGAGTGCACGGTCACCTGCCCGGTCCATGCCATTGACATAAATTGGAAAACCCAGCCGGAAGCAATCCAGGAAAAAATAGTGGAGTACGCTGAAGGGGCTTTAAAAAACAAAAACGGGAAATACGGTTTTATAACCTTTGTTACCAATGTATCACCCGATTGTGACTGTTATGGCTGGAGCGACGCGCCCCTGGTTAAGGACATCGGCATTCTCGCCTCCCGTGACCCGGTCGCTATTGACCAGGCCTGCATTGACCTGGTTAACCAGGAGGCTGCCCTTCCCAATACCCGCCTGGAGGGCAAACCCGACGTGCGGGATAAGTTCAGGTCGCTTTATCCCGACATCGACTGGAACCGCCAGCTAGCCTACGCGGAGGAAATCGGTCTTGGCGCCAGGCAATACGAGCTGATCAAATGTGATTGAATAATCGTCTCATTTCAACATCTCACATCACATTTCTTACAC
Source organism: Pelotomaculum propionicicum (assembly GCF_048984525.1). Classification (GTDB taxonomy): domain Bacteria; phylum Bacillota; class Desulfotomaculia; order Desulfotomaculales; family Pelotomaculaceae; genus Syntrophopropionicum; species Syntrophopropionicum propionicicum_A. The sequence goes on along the minus strand of NZ_JBMGJC010000005.1, from coordinate 149,095 downwards.
TTCAAAGGGTGTGTACCCGTTTAGCTCATGGTGTGTGAAAAGAGGTATCTAACCGACAGAGGCCTGTGCTGCTGTTGCCGCAAGGCCTCTTCCTATTATATAATCGCTGTAATTTAAATAGTCAGGAGAGATATACGGTTGGCATTGGAAGTCCAGAGGGAAAAAGCAATCCTGGTGGGAATAGAACTGACAGGGGACAACCCTGAACAGACGGCTTATTCCTTTGAAGAACTGGCCCGGCTGGCGGATACAGCCGGCGCGGATGTTGTTGGGCGGGTATATCAGAAAAGGAACAAGCCGGATACTGTAGCCTTTCTCGGCCGGGGCAAAGCTGAGGAACTGGCCGTGCTCTGCCGCGATTATGGTGCCAGCCTGGCGATTTTTGACCGGGAGTTGTCCGCCGTCCAGGCCCGCAACCTGGAGAAAATCACGGGTGTAAGGATAATTGACCGGACCCAGCTGATCCTCGATATATTTGCCGGCAGGGCAAAAACCAGGGAGGGCAAGCTGCAGGTTGAGCTCGCCCAGCTAAATTATCTCCTGCCCCGCCTCACCGGCCGTGGGGCTGAAATGTCCCGCCTGGGGGGCGGCATCGGCACCAGGGGGCCTGGTGAAACAAGGCTGGAAGTTGACCGCCGGCGCATTCGCAGGCGCATAGCGGACCTGAACGCGGAGATCAGGGAAGTCAAAAAGCATCGCGATTTACTGCGCCGGAGCCGCAGGGAAATCCCCATCCCCCTGGTGGCCCTGGTGGGATATACGAATGCGGGAAAGTCAACTATTTTAAAGAAGCTGACAGGCGCCGGCGTACTAGTGGAAGACAAGCTCTTTGCCACCCTTGACCCCACCACGCGCCGGGTGGCGCTGCCGAATAACGAGGCGATCCTGTTGACCGATACAGTGGGATTTATCCAGAACCTGCCCCACCACCTGGTGGCGGCGTTCAGGGCAACTCTGGAAGAAGTGGTGGAGGCCGACCTGCTCCTGCATGTTGTCGACGCGTCTCACCCCAACGCTGAAAAACACATCGAAGCCGTGAACAGGGTCCTGGAGTCGCTGGGAGCCGCGCAGAAGCCATTTATCATGGTATACAACAAATTCGACCTCCTGCCGGACGGGACTCTTCCCCCGGCGGAAAAAGGGCAGCAGGCAGTGCCCCTATCCGCCAGTAAAGGATGGGGGTTTGAAGATCTGTTGGAAGCTATCGCAAGGGCTTTCGCCTCAAGGCGGGTACGAAAGACCTTTTTCATCCCCTATGGCAAAAGCGGGATGCTGCCGCTGCTGCATGAAAAAGGAAAAGTTCTCCGTGAAGAGCACGGTGAAAAAGGGGTAACAATCGATGTCGAAATTGAAGCTGTCTGGGCGGACAGGGTGGCGGCAAGGATTAGGGAATCTTAGAAAAATCTGAAAAGAGGTATTAATAAATAAGTAAAAAAGCCGATTAAAGTACTGGAAATGTTTAATAACCGACAAGCAAAAATAACCAGTTTATTAAAGTATTTACATTAAAATTTAAATATAAAGTTACTTTACCCTAAGTATATGGCAAACCTTTCGAAAGGGAGGGGCGCGGGGCACTGGGGTCTAAAGCCGCAAGGCCAAGGCTGCCGGGCTGCAAGGTTTTAGCGCGAAGGTGGTCATCAGGGCTGCCTTTTTATTTGGAGTTATGTAATCCGGGGAGGTTAGATTGCGTGGAGATAACCGCTATTGGCGGAATTTTATTTGCTGTCATATCCTTGGTTACCGCTTTTCTCATGGATGGCGGGCATATAATGGCGCTGATAAAGCCGACCGCGGCTATGATAGTTTTTGGCGGCACTATCGGCGCCACAATTGTCAGTTTTTCCTTAAGTGAAATTGCCACGGTTCCCAGACTTTTGATGATCATTTTATTTCAAAAGCTGCCAAACGAGGTGGCGTTGATTGAGCAGATTGTGGGCCTGGCCGATAAAGTGCGCCGGGAAGGCCTTTTATACCTGGAGAACCAGCTCCCGCAAATTGATGACAGCTTCATGCGCAAAGGTATCCAACTGGTTGTAGACGGTACCGACCCGGAGCTGGTCAGGCAGATACTGGAGACCGAGATTTATTCCATCCAGGAGCGACACCATACCGGCGCCAGCATCTTTGAAGCGGCCGGAGGCTATGCCCCTACAATGGGGATTATCGGGACGGTGATGGGGCTGGTGCACGTACTGGGCAACCTGGAAAGCCCCGAGACGCTCGGTCCTTCGATCGCCCTGGCGTTTATCGCCACACTGTATGGCATCGGCTCAGCGAATATCCTGTGGCTGCCCATTGCGGAAAAACTAAAGAACCTGAGCAAAAAAGAGGTAATGCTGCAGGAACTGATGCTGGAGGGGATTATCTCAATTCAGGCCGGTTACAACCCTCTTCTGATCAGGGAAAGGCTTTCCGCCTTCTTAAAACCCAAGCACCGTGAAAAGAAAGCAGAATCAGAGGATTCGGAAAAGGATGAGTAAAGGCATATGAAGCGCCGCCGCCAGACATCGGGCAAAGCAAACCACGAGAGATGGCTTTTGACATATTCAGATTTAATAACACTGCTAATGGTTTTTTTTGTAGTCCTGTATGCTTTGAGCAACCTGAACGCTAAAAAATTTCAGGCTGTTGCCCTTTCCCTCTCCCACGCGATGGGCGGCGGCGGGCAGTCGGTGATGAATGAGCCGGGCACCTCTCTTGCTCCCGGCATTTCCGGCAGCTCCCTGATCGAGGACATCCAGATGACCATGGAGACGAAGGAAGCCAGCGACCTTGAGAAAATCCGCCAAGAGCTGCAGGCTTACATTGATGAAAACGGTCTGAACGACAAGATCTCGGTTAACCTGGAAGAGAGGGGTGTTGTGCTGAGTTTCAAAGACGTGGCCCTTTTCCCCCTTGGCTCAGCCGAACTGACGAAGGACGCCAGGGAACTGATCAACAAGACTGGGCAGATTTTAAGGAAAGCCCCCCAGTTTATCAGGGTGGAGGGCCATACAGACAACCTTCCAATAAACACCGCTCAGTTTCCTTCCAACTGGGAACTTTCCGTGACAAGAGCAACTGCGGTGGTGCAGGAGCTGATCAAGGAACTGAATTTCCACCCGGAGCGCTTATCAGCCGCCGGTTACGGAGAATTTCGCCCCAAGTCGCCGAATGATTCGAACGAAAACCGGCAGCAGAACCGCCGGGTGGATATTGTGGTGCTGAAAAGCAAATATGAAACTTCTGAACCAATGGCCCAGGTAGAGCCTTCGGATAGTAATTCTGGTGAACTTTAATTGAAATATATTTGGGACTTTCGTAGAATAGAATTGGGACTCTTTATTACTAAAGTTTCCGTTTAACCCTGACGATTATTTTTTTAAGGAAACTAAGGTGGGTGATCCGGGTGAAAATTAACGGGCCGGGTGGCATTGGGCCTCTAAAGGCATACACTGCCCAGATAAAAAAAGATAAGTCCGCGCAAAAAGGACAAAATAACGGCCAAATCCTGGGGGACAGTGTGGAAATTTCAAAGGAAGCAATGGAAATGCAATCATACCGCAGTATGCTTGACAAATTGCCGGCTGTCCGGGAGGAACTGGTAGCTTCTTTAAAACAAAGCATTCAGGATGGTTCTTACCGGCCGGACAGCGAAAAAATCGCTGCCGGTATAATTTCAGACAGGAACCTGGACAAGGCAAGTTCATAGGACAGACGAATTTTGCAGGCTCTCTTATAAAAAATAAGGAAGGTACACATGGAGTCTCTATTTTTAAATTTGTCTAAAATTCTTAAATTGCAAAACCAAACTATCGCTGAGCTTTTGGAAGCTGCCAGAGCACACAATACTGCCCTGCGCAAAAACGACATAAAGTTAATATTGGCCACCGCGTATAAGCAGGAAGAAATATCCCGCAAATTAATTGACCAGGATAAGAGAAGAGAAGCAACACAAAAGAAACTGGCTGATAAATATGGGTTGGGCGGTCAGCCTACCTTAAACATGCTTTTGTCTCATGCTTCTGAAATTACAGCCAGAGAACTGGACAAACTATCCCGGTCTCTCAAAGCCAGCCTGACGCAGGTTGATGAGATGAAAAATCTTAACAATATACTGGCCAGGCGCGGGCTGATCATGACCGAGCAGTTGATGAGAATACTCAGGCCTAAGAGCGGAAGCACTTACATGGGAAGCGGAAAAATGAAGGACCGCGGCAAGTTGCTTTCCGTTTTGGACAGGACCATTTAGATTGGTGGTAGCTTAATTATGACGAGTACGTGGTTCGGGTTGGAGACTGCCCGCAGGGGTATGATGGTAAATCAGCGGGCGCTTGATATAATAGGCCATAACCTGGCCAATGCCAGCACTGAAGGCTACTCCAGGCAGGAGGCTGTCATCAACCCCACAGAACCTTTTACTGAGCCGGCCCTGGACAGTTGGGTCACGGTGGGGCAGCTTGGTACCGGGGTGGAGGTAAGCAGTATCCGCCGCGTAAAGGACGAGTACCTGGACAATAACGTGCGGCGCTGCACGACAGACAGTTCTTACTGGGAAGAGCAGCTTAATGTTTTACAGCTCGCCGAGGCTTCTATCGCAGAACCTGCCTCGGACGGTATCGGTGACAGAATAACGGATTTTTTCACCTCCTGGATGAACTTGAACAACAATCCCCAGGACTCAAGCGTTAAAGCAGCGGTTGTCGAGTCGGGAGACAGTTTAGCCTCATTATTATCTTATACATACAACCAGCTGAATGACGTACAGGACAGCATAGCGGTTATAGACGCCACACCGGCGGTTGCCGGGGGTAAAATAAGCGACCAGGTGGGAGAAGTCAACGACCTGCTTGTTCAGATCCAGGACTTAACCGATTCGATTGTCAGGGTATATGATGTCGGACAGCAGCCCAACGACCTGCTGGACCAGAGGGATATGCTGCTGGAAGAGCTAAGCCAATACGGGCCGGTAAGCGTGACTTTTGAAACCGTAAACGGTATGCCGACCGGTGAACTAAGCGAATTCAACTTCTTAGGTTTAGACGTAAGCCAGGCGGGGACATCGTTCTCTCTTACAACAGACGGCGCCGACATCAGCCTTGCTATAACTGGCGGCGCTGACGACGGGTCAACGATTAACCTTACAGGCAGCGCCTTTGATGCAAACCTGGGGGGGTCTATTCTCGGACTGGAGCGGGCCAGGCAGAATGTCTTAGATTACATGTCAAAACTGGATGACCTGGCCTCAAATATGGAAAGCATGATCGCAGGCGTGGGTGTGAATTTCTTTTCGGGAGATTTATCCGCGGGTGACTTCTCGGTTGACTCCGCTATTTTGCTAAACCCGTCCCTGATTGACGGCACCCTGGCCGGTGACGTCGCCGACCTGCGGGATGTCCAGATTAACCCGCCGGCCCAACCATATACTTTTGAACAGTATTACGGCCTGCTGGTAACCGAGGTGGGAAGTGACGTAAAAGTTGCCGGTGATATGTACGACAACCAGTCAGCGATTAAAGATCAGATTACCAGCCTGAGAGACTCTGTTTCAGGTGTTTCAACCGATGAAGAATTAACCAAGATGATGCAGTTTGAATATGGTTTTCAGGCCTGCGCCAGGATGGTCACTGTTCTGGACGGCATGCTGGATCTCTTGATTAACGGGCTTATAGATTAAGGGGTGAAAAACGTTGCGTATTACTAACAGGTACATGACCAGCACTATTATCAGCAGCATCCAGAACAACTTGAGTACCATGGCCCGCAGCCAGGAGCAGCTTGCTACCAAAAAAAGGCTGCTGCGTCCAAGCGACGACCCCAATGTAATGGGCCAGTTTCTCTCCCTTAAGTCCGGATTAACTTACATGGAACAGTATAATAAAAACATAGACGACGGGCTCAGCTACCTTGATATGAGCGACACTTCCATGGGCACATTGGGTGATATCCTGTCCAAGGCCAGTGAATTTGCTATTCAGTCTGCCAACGACACGTACAGTGCCGAAGACAGGGTCGCCATAGCGGAACAGATCGGTAAATTAATTGACGAAGTGGTGGACCTGGCCAACTCAACAGTCGGCGGCAAATATATTTACGCCGGTACTAACAACAACAGTCCCCCATTTTCCAGAGTGGGAGACCTTATTGTATACTCAGGCGATACCAACGAGATCCGCCGCGAAGTGCTGGCCGGCACGGACTACCGGATCGACTCCCCGGGCATAACTACAAGTGGTATACCCGGTGTATTTGGTTCGGCTGTTGATAACGGTGACGGCACATATAATGTAAGTGACGGCTCTACTACTCCCGCCTCGGGAGACGGTATTTTTCAGGTGCTTTTTGAATTGAGAAACAGTTTATTTAATAATGACGCGGCAGGAATTCAGGGCAGTATAAGTAATTTGCAGGACCAAACAGACTCTTTGCTGGGATACCGGGTACAGGTGGGGGCCAGGACAAGCCATTTCGAGACGCTGCAGAGCATGCTGCTTGACCAGGAGATCAAACTCACCGCAAACCTGGAAAACATAGAGGGCGCCGATATGGAGCGCCTGGCCATCGAATACAGCCAGCAGCAGGTGGCATATGAGGCCGCGCTGGCTGCCGGGGCAAAGATGATGCAGGTCAGCCTGCTTGACTTCTTGAGATAAGAAAATATAATCAATAGATTTTTGATCGCTTAGATTTGTAAATATCAGTATATGAACAGGAGCGGATTTATTAGTATATAAAGTAAAGGTGGAGCTATGAAAATCGGGGGTGGAGGTCTGCAGGCTATTACAGCCCAGGAATCGGCGCGTACTTTGGACGCCGCCCGCCTGAGGCCGACAGCGGGAGAGGAATTGCTGCAAAGTGAAGATTTAGCCATGCGGAGAATGAGGTACGAGTTGAATAAAGCAGTGGAGAACATGCGCCGGGCAGCGGAAATGTACAACCAGCCCCTGGATTTTGTTCTTATTAAGGAAGGCAAACCCAGGATCAAGGCTAAAGACCGCCGTACCGGGAGCAGCCGTGAATTCACCCTGGAAGAGGCTGAAGCCTGGCTGGATGAAATGAAGGAAAAAAAAGGAAGGATTTTGAACGGGTATGTATAAAAAGTGACCGGCAAGCCGGTCACTTTATTTCTTGCTTATAATACGTTTAAGCTCTCTGCACACCCGGTTGGCGTCATCCATGCTCATTGACGGAAAGAGAGGGAGGCTTAACGCCCGCCAATAATAATCCTCAGCAGCCGGGCAAAGCCCTTTTGCGTATCCCAGCTCTTGATAATACGGGTGCCAGTAAACCGGCAGGTAGTGGACCTGGACGCCGATTCCCGCGCGGTGAAGTTCCTCGTAAATCTCACGGCGGGGAGGTTTTGGGCCTTTTAAACGAATTACATAAAGGTGCCAGGCTGGTATGACTTCTGCCAGATTCACTGGAGTATCTATATCCAGGCTGCTTAATTCCCGGTTATAAAAATCGACTAGTGCCTGTCTTTTTTCCAGGAAAGAAGTCAATTTTTTTAACTGGCTGATGCCGAGGGCGCACTGGATATCGGTAAGGCGGTAGTTATAGCCTAAATGTTGCATTTCGTGGTACCAGGGGCCGTGATACTCAGTGAGTTTATCTTTTTCCCGCACTATACCGTGGGAGCGGAACGCCAGCATTTTTTCATAATAACCCTTATCATTGGTTACAACCGCGCCGCCCTCACCGGTGGTTACGTGCTTGACCGGGTGAAAACTGAAGATAGTGATGTCAGCCAGAGAGCCAACCGGTCTTCCTTTATAAGCCGCGCCCAGTGAATGCGCCGCATCCTCAACGACAATCAGTCCATTTTCGCGGGCAATACTCAATACAGCGTCAAGGTCCGCCGGGTGGCCGGCGAAATCCACGGGGGCAATAACTTTTGTGCGGGGCCTAATATGTTTTTCCAGCCCTTCCGGGTTTATATTTATAGTATCCTTACGGATGTCGGCGAACACCGGCCTGGCTCCCATATATAAAGCCGCGTTAGCTGTAGCGGCGAAGGTAATGGGGGATGTAATCACCTCATCCCCCGGTCCTACTCCGGCTGCAAAATAAGCGGCGTGCAGAGCTGCTGTACCGGAATTCATCGCTACAGCATACCTGGCCCCTGACTTCTCTGCCAGGCATTTTTCAAACTTTTCAACCTCGGGTCCGGTTGTCAGCCAGTCGGACCGCAGGGTTTCAAGGACAGCCTGGACGTCTTCTTCATCCAGGGTCTGTTTCCCATAAGGTAAAAAGGCCATTTTTTTCAACTTTTCTCCTGGATTTTATTATTCAGCCACCATCTGCCGCAGTTCTTTTATAGTCAGCCAGCTTGTGTTGGTATCGCTGCTGTAACGGAAGTTGTCCGGCACAGGTTTTCCTTTAGACCAGTTTCCGCCGCCCCACCAGGGGAACTGGGGTTTGAGCACAAAGAAACGGTCCATCTCAATCGCGTTCCTGGCGTCATCTTCCGGGATCATCACTTCATGCAGTTTTTCCCCGGGACGGATACCTATGTACTCCTGTTTGCAGCCCGGCGCAATGGCTTCAGCCAGGTCCGTTAGCTTCATGCTTGGAATTTTGGGCACAAATATTTCGCCGCCGTGCATATTGGCAAGGCAGTCTAGTACAAATTTTGCTCCCTGTTCAAGTGTTATCCAGAACCTGGTCATTCTGGAGTCAGTGATAGTGATTACACCAGTTTCCCGCTGCTTTTTAAATAACGGGATTACGCTGCCCCTGCTGCCGACCACGTTGCCGTAACGGACCACGCCAAAACGGGTGTCTTTATTTCCCGCGTAGGCATTGCCGGCAATAAAAAGCTTGTCCGAGCATAACTTGGTGGCTCCATAGAGGTTAACAGGGTTGGCAGCCTTGTCGGTGCTTAAGGCGATAACACGTTTGACGCCGCAGTCAATTGAAGCTTCGATTATGTTTTGCGCTCCCAGGACATTAGTCTTAATTGCTTCAAAGGGGTTGTATTCGCACGCGGGAACCTGCTTTAAGGCGGCGGCGTGCACCACGTAATCCACTCCGGCAAAGGCACGGTACAGCCTGTCTTTATCACGCACATCACCTATGAAAAAACGCAGCCTGCGGTCATTGAAATCCTTTTCCATTTCAAATTGTTTCAACTCGTCCCGGCTTAACACGATTACGCGGCGGGGGTTATGATTATCCAAAACGTAACGAATAAATTTCTTGCCGAAAGATCCAGTTCCGCCGGTTACTAATATGGATTTTCCCTTTAATAAAATTTCCATAAGGTTACCCCTTTAGTTTAATATGTCCCAGCTGACCGGCGTGCCTTTTTTTACATCCTGTTTAACTCTTTTTCCAAGGAGGATCTCATAGTATTTGGGCGGCAGGCCAAAGCCGGGTCTGATTGCTCTAATATTTTTATCGGTTAAAACGTCCCCGGCCTTTATATCCTGGACAACATATAATGAGCGGCGAAACTTTAAAGAAGCCTTTTCTTTTTCAGTCGGGCCGTAACAGACTTTCCCAAGCGCCTGCCAGGCTTTTTCGCATTCGGTGACAAGCGAACGCATTTCTTCCGGTTCCAGGGAAAAAGCCGAGTCAACTCCGCCACCCGCGCGTGAAAGGGTAAAATGTTTTTCAATAACAGACACTCCAAGGGCGATACTGGCGACCGCCACTCCGATGCCAAGGGTATGGTCTGAAAGGCCCACCTGGCATTTGAAAAGATCACGCATATGGGGAATGGTAAGGATGTTGGAGTTTTCAGGCGAAGCCGGATAACTGCTGGTGCATTTAAGCAGCACCAAATCACTGCAGCCGGCTTCCCGGGCCGTGCGGACAGCCTCGTCGAGCTCAGCTATAGTGGCCATGCCGGTGGATATAATCATGGGCTTACCTGTTGATGCCACTCTGCGAATAAGGGGAAGGTCTATATTTTCAAAAGATGCGATCTTGTAGCAGGGGACATCGAGTGACTCCAAAAATTCAACCGCTGTCTCGTCAAAGGGTGTGCTGAAACAAACGATCCCCAGTTCCCGGCAGCGGTCAAAAATGGGCTTGTGCCACTCCCAGGGGGTATGTGCCTGCTGATACAGGTTATATAAGGATTCACCCTTCCACAGGTTATTTGAATCACTTATATAAAAATCGCCGTGGGTTATATCCAGAGTCATGGTATCAGCAGTATAGGTTTGGATTTTCAGGGCGTGTGCTCCGGCTTTTGCAGCCGCTTCAACAATTTCCAGGGCACGTTCTAAACTCTGGTTGTGATTGCCGGACATCTCCGCAATGATAAAAGGATAGCTGCCCGGACCTATTTTTTTCCCTTTAATGTTTATTTCTTTCATAATTTCTCCCCGCTGCCAAAACAATGCTCTTCCAACCTGCTTTTCAACTTCAGCCAGTTTTTATTTAAAATAGCCATGGATATAATGTCTTCATATCTACCGTTTTTAAATATGTGTTCAACAAAGCGGCCTTCCTCAACAAAACCAAGTTTCTTATGGTACTTGATGCTCTGCAAATTGAATGCGAGTGCTTCCCCATAAAGTTTATGAATACCGATAACTTCAAAAATATATTCCAGCGCTAAATATCCCATCGCCATGCCGCTCCCGCGAGGAACGTCCGTTTCTCCCAAATAAAAACCCCAGTGGCACCGGCTGTTACACTTGTCTATCTGAGTAAAGTTCACTAATCCGCTCGGGTTTTCTTGATATTGAAAGATCATACAAATGGTGTTTTCATCTTTACTGGTTTTTTTGAACCACTGCCGGTGCTCATCCATGGTAATAATCCTGTCTGTATACATGCTGGCGCGGATGCGCTCGGAATTGCGCCATACAAGCACCTTTGCCAGATCAGCTTCGACCAACGATCTGAGACTATAATTCTCACGTCCTGGCATCGAATTCCTCCATTATGGCCTTTATTAAGGCGTTTTGACTGCCTGATGTCTTGCCTCCCATCAGCTCCATCGATTTTTGCCCCATTTCTTTTAAAGCAATGGGGTTGTCTATAGCCTTTTTAACAGTTTCAGCCAGTCTCTCCGCACTGACATCGCTGCTGCGCCCAAGGTTCCATACTGCGCCCGCCGCGGCGGCGGATGCCGTTGTTCCAGCCTGGTTTTGGGCAACAATCAACGTAATTGTGGGCAGTCCGAGAAAGCAGCGCTCCCATGTTGTTGAACCGCCGGCGCCAATTGCCAGGTCTGCATTTGCCATTAGTGAAGCCATATTATTAACATGACAGAAATAATTAACTTTTGGTAATAAAGTGCAAAACTGTTTTATATCTTCTTTATACGGGTTGGCATTGCCTACAACCGCGTCCACGGTAATATCCGCAAGGTCGAGTAAGCGGACGGCCTCCAGTGCCTTGGCAGTTTCATTGGTGGGATCACTGCCTCCGAAAAAAATAAAGATACGCCGTACTTTACCATCGCGTTTCCTCTGTTTTTTTCTCGCCTCGTTGAATTCCTTGCGCAGAAGTGCGTGTTTGGGACCAAGAAACGTTTGGCAGGAATCTGGTACCAGGCCGTTATAGCGGGACTGGATGTTATCGTATAAATTTTGATCAAGCAGCAGATCACAGTCATGGGGCCGGTCTGCCAGGTCGTCGATAACCATTATTTTTTTTACATAAGGGCGTATCTGTGACTCCCACTGTCTGTCAAGGTCGTAATTATCAACAATGAGCCAGTCTGCAGGATAATCTTTTTTCAAAATTACTTCGGTTTCCATAGCATCAACCTGCCAGCTTACGCCGGTGTTATGAGTGCTTCGGGTGTATTCAGTTTCTGAATTTAATAATTGCCCATGTCCGGGTAAACGGTGAACCACATACCCCTTTTGCTCAACAAACTCGCAGATATTGCCCGGCAGCAGGCGGCAGATAAATGAAATACCGGCGCTGTTTTCACACAGCTCGTCAGCAAGAGTTAAGCAGCGCATCATGTGGCCGGTACCCATGTCAACAGATGAATCAACGCGAAAAACAACTTTCATTATTTGCTCCATAATATTGAATAATAAAAATGCGCCGGATTGTTAAAGAATATGTTTCTGTTCAACAAGAGAGTTGATCAAGAACCAGTCGGGATTTTTCTCGAAGAGTTTTAATATGTCATCCAATATGTAATTTGGATTTTGGGGATATAGCGCTTCGATAATCCTCTTTATTAACTCATAATCTTCCATGGTGTCCACTGTCCAGCGATGACGGCTTTCATCGTATTCGCACAGTACATTAGCCAGTTTATAACGTCCCGGATTTTTGTATATAAAAGGTGTGACATGCTCCCGATCAGCGGGCGCCGTGGCCTCAAAAAATATTTCTTTGAGGACATTTACGGAAAAAACTTCAGTATCCATGCCGCGGGGAAAACTTCTCTTCAGGGTATTGGACACATAGTTATAAAGTGGCAGGTGGACGTTATAATAATTTATAATTTTGTCAACCACCCCGGGATCAATGACAGGACAGTCGGAGGTTAAGCGTACCACGGTATCAGCTCTATAAGCCATGGCAGCTCCATAATAACGTGCCAGCACATCATCTTCGGAGCCGCGAAAATAGGGGACATTGAGGCTTGTACACAGATCAATTAAAGGCTGGTCAGTCTCATTGGTTGTGGTGGCGATAACCAATTCATCAGCCAGCTTAACGTTGCGCAGGCGCTCAATTTGGTAGCTTAAAAGGGGTTTGCCCAGGACTGGTTTTAAAACTTTGCCCGGCAGCCTGGTTGAAGTCATGCGGGCCTGGACAATAATAACAGTTTTCATTTAAAGCTCCTGTTTTTACTCAATTATATGATTCGGGCAGTTTATGTAAAAAAGCCTCCATTACCGGAAGAATCTCGTATTCCAGCAGGTCTCCCACTAAAATAAAATCTTTGTTTTCAAAAGCTTCAACTACTTCATTTAATTTAAGATTTATTTCACCGATGTTATAATCCTGAAGCCCGGTTTTCGCCATGACACTAACAACCCAATGCAGACCCTCGATCATATTGAGCAAAAGGTTTGACCCTTCATTTATTTGTCCTGACTGGTAATGTCCCGCACATTTTTTTATAGCGGGAATTAATTTATACAGGTAATCACTTAAAGTCACCGACAGGTCATCTGTTTCATTAATTAACTTATTATTAGGACACATATTTTTCCTCCGGTTTGTTCAAATTTTTTTCAATAATAGCGATTGCTTCATCTAATTTTTTGTTTATCTCTTCATATAATTTTTTTGTTCTATTTATAATTTTCCGTCCTCTGACAGCCTCGGTGTCGTCCTTGTTAATCACAAATTCCCTGCTGCCCAGGACTACCTGGGTGACCGGGTAAAGGATAAAGTTTACAAATCCTGATTTTACAAAAACCTCTTTCATTTTATCGTCTATTTTATCCAGTTTCCTGTTAATCCTTTTTATTTCCTTCCCCAAACCGTGATCAAAGGCTCTGGAAAGCTTATCAGCCAGCTTAACTCCTTCCCGGCATTCGCTTTTTATATTTGTTAATTCTTCCAGGACGTCTAGTATTTTCTGGGTTATCTTGTAGTTATCATCTATTAAACTTGAGGTACAACAATAATGCTCTATACCACTGCCTGAATATTTAGCTAAGGCTTCTGCCAGTGGCATAACTGTTGTTCCCCTGATATCAGCACCGCCTTCTGTGGAATTGATGTATTGGCGGCCTGGATGCATCCTAATCAAATTTTCCATTGTTTTCCTGAACATATCAAATACTATGTCGGTCTTAACTTTATTTCCATAAATATCGTCAACATAAAGAACTCTTTTACCGTCTATTTTATTATCTTCATTTTTAGCCAGCACATTTTCGGCGTGCATCTTATCATCCGGAAAAGCAAAATCCTGCCCGATAAAGAGCACTTTGTCGCAGCCCAGATGCATGGCCAGGCCGAAGCTGGTGTGAGCCACTGAGCCACCCAGGTTAAGTCTCACTTTAGTAGTCTGAATAAAGTCACCGGCAAAATAATTGGCGGTGAAGTATATTTTAGGGCCTTTATACTTTTCTGCAACGTCAGGGTTTGATCCCTCGTAAAACACAAGAGGGGTACTGCAGTCAAGGTTCTCGCCCAGAAGCCGCATGTTTATTTCCCCCGGATCAACCACACAAACAAAATGAGGTTTAACCCCGATATCAATTAAAGTTTTTAATGTCCTGCCGCCGGCAATAATTATAAATTTATCCTGTGCTTCTTTCAACAGGTGGATATTCTTTTTTAATGAGGGTCCGGCGGAAACAATAATTGCCGGTTTGTTCCGGTATTTATCCTTAAGCTCATCCACCGGTATGCTCGTGCTCATAATTCTAATATTTCTCAAGAAAGAATCAAACCACATTTTTGAAAATACAAGATTTGTATTCCTGTTGATACTTAAGTGTCTTAAAAAATCCTTGAATTGACTGATAAAATCCAAGAAATGATCGGGATAGACCTGATCGTAGTTAGCATAATAAGAAAAAATTATACCGGAAAGCTGGTAATCGGAAATATGGCGGCAAAAAATTGTTTCCAGAACTTGCTCCTTTTTGAAATTATATATTATAAACCTGCCGTCGTTGATTATGGACTTGGCAATCTCTAAATTTTGAAAAAGATTAATTATATTATAGTCGGGCTCAAAAACTACAACTTTATTTTTATCTCCTAATTTCTTTGACAATTCGTATAAATGCTCTCCACAAGCAAGCCCAAATATTATAATTACATCTTCACTGCCAATATCACCAGTTGAATCCAGAAAGAGCTGGATATCCCTGCCGGTATTGTATCTGCTTCCAAGGTAAACTGACCTTTCTTTTTCAGTGATATGTAAAACATTTTTACCGTCTCTGCTTTGAACAACTTCGTAATTTTTATTACACATGCACATCACCCGCTTTAATATGCTTGATAAAATAAAGAGGCCGAAGGGCCTCTTTATTATTATCATCATCTTTAATTTTTCCTAAAAGTATTATTGTAAGAGTTGCAGCACGTTCTGTGGCTGCTGGTTTGCCTGCGCCAGCATCGCTGTGGCAGCCTGCTGCAGGATGCTGTTCTTGGTATACGACATCATTTCCTTGGCCATATCAACGTCCCTGATCCGTGACTCGGCGGCGGACAGGTTTTCGGAAGAAGTGCCAAGGTTATTGATGGTGTGCTCAAGCCTGTTTTGAACGGCGCCGAGATTGGACCTTGCAGAGGAAACTGTATTGATGGCATCGTCGATTGTAGTAATCATAGCCGAGGCTTCTGAAGCAGTTGTAGCCGAAACAATCGTTACGGTGTCAAGGGTTAAATCAGAAGCTCCCATTGCGGATATTGTCAGGGAAATGGTTTGCCCGCTATTGGCGCCGATCTGGAATAAAAGACCGGTGGCTGACCCGTTTAAGAGCTTCTTAGTGTTGAATTCGGTTTGACTTGCAATCCTGTCGATCTCGCTCTTTAACTGGGTAATCTCTTCACCGATTTGCACCCTGTCCTCGCCGGTATTGGTGTCGCTTGAAGCCTGGACCGCAAGTTCTCTCATTCTCTGCAGGATGGAGTGAGTTTCGTTCAGCGCGCCTTCAGCGGTTTGGATCAGAGATATGGCGTCCTGAGAGTTTCTGGTAGCCTGATCAAGGCCCCTGATCTGCCCCCTCATCTTCTCGGATATCGCCAGTCCTGCCGCGTCGTCTCCGGCGCGGTTGATGCGCAGACCGGATGACAGTTTTTCAAGTGATTTTGCCGAGGCAGTGTTGTTGGTGCTCAACTGCCGGTAGGTGTTTAGCGCTGAAATGTTGTGGTTAATAATCATGGATTTTCTTCCTCCTTGAATTTTCTAACCGCCTTCCCTGGCGGTCAATTTTATTTTAGGGCACGTGTTCCGCCGGCCGAACGGAGCATCGCTCCCTGCAATATATATCGGCAGGCGCTGAAGAAAGTTTAGGGGGTAATGAAAATTTTCGACTTTTGGCTACCCCTTGAGCGAGGCCCTCATTTAGAAAAGTTTTTATTCAAGGAGGGTTAACTTTAGAGCATTATTATTTTTTCGGTTCTCCATTTGGTGGTGACATGGCTTTTATCTCGGCCAACAAGTTCCTGGAAGCCAGTGCCTCCCGGTTTTCCTTTTGAATAGCCTGGTAGATTTCGCTCCTGTACACGGCTATCTCCGCAGGCGCTTCAATGCCGATGCGTATGGTATCACCGTTTACTTCTTTAACAATTATGGTGATGTTGTCGCCTATATTTATTGACTGCCCTTTTTTTCTAGTTAGTACCAGCATTTATTTAACCTCCCCGGCAGCTTGATCAACGGGCTGTGGCAGGGGGTGGCGGATGCTGTAACGTTTATCGTTCAGTACTACCTGGCGTGCCGCGCCGGTAGCAGTGTTCAGCATCAGCGGTGCTAAGAGGTTGATAGTAGCTTTTTTCAAACCCTGGCTGGCGTTGACAATGCAGAAGACAGCTATTTGCTGATCGGCCTTTTTGATGTCCAGAGCTTCGGATTCCTCCGCGGTCAGGTCGAATTCATAATCCGGGAAGAAAGCGAAGGGGTTGATCAGGACAAAACCAACATCCTGTTCCTGTAGTGAATGAAGGAAAAAGAAAGGCGATTCTTCCGAAAGAGCGATCAGGGCGTAACGGTTCAGCTCCAACGGCAGGCCAGGCAGACCGGCCGGGAAAGTGAAAATGTTTTTCTCATGGTCCATGGCGAAAACCTCCATAAGTGTTAATAAAAATGATTTCCTGGTAAAACCGCACTTTTAGACCATTATAAGCCACCTCATTTTTTAAATCAATGCGGCCCTCTTAAGAGGACCATGGTCTAATACGCGTTTATAAGACATGTCGTTATTATCAATATAAAACTTAACTGTTATTTTCAATTACAGTAGATGAGAGGATTAATCATTGGCAGTGTAAAAACTGCCTGGAAACTAATAATGTTTTAATTGGCGCAGTGTTCAGGAAGCAGTCACAAGGAGGGAAAACAATATAATAAAGGAAGAAAAATTTTAGAGCCGTGTAAAGTCACTTATCTAACGGTGACTGTCATATCACAAATAATACCTGCATTAATGAGGTTAAAAGCAGTTATTCTCTGATGAAATAAAGGATTTAATAAAAACAGGACTTTTGTCCGATGAAAAAATTTTTTTTACTGCCGATATTTAGTTAAAACCCAAAGAAAAAGATAAAAGGAAGGGATTCTTGTGATAGTCTCAAATTCGTCCGTTCATATGACTGGCGCCAGCGTCATGTATAAGAGTTATACAAGAGAAGAGTCTTTAAAATATTGGACAGGAAATGAAAGGCCTGACTTTGAGGGGCAGGGGCAGCTGGTTGGAAACACTGGAAACGAACAGACGGATACTGTCGAGTTGTCCGATCAGGCCAAGGAGTTTTTAGCTAAGATGTCAGAGCAGTCCAATGACATTTCAGCTCAAGGGAAGGCCTTTTCAGGAGTTACTGAGACCGACAATTCGTTATCGTTTGAGCTCTCCGAGGAAGACAAACAGAAAATCATGGTTGTGCAAAAAATGATCGAAGCTCTGACCGGCAAGAAAATAAAGTTTCGTATGATGGTGAAGCTGAAAATAAACGAAGGAAATTCACCTGCAGCCGGCCAGGCTTCAGTGAGCAGCACTCCAGCGCAGGGGCGGCAGGGCTGGGGCCTGGAATATAACTACCACGAATCATATTATGAACAGGAAAAGATGTCTTTTGCGGCTCAGGGTATTGTCAGGACAGCTGACGGCCGGGAGATAGACTTTTCAGTTAACTTAAAAATGAGCCATGAATTTGCCAGCCGTTTGGATATTAATATAAGGGCCGGAGACGCGGCTATAGACCCGCTGGTAATAAATCTTAACGGGAACGCGCCTGAGCTGACTGACACCAAGTACAGTTTTGATATAGATTGTGACGGTCTGGAAGATCAAATATCCTTTGTGGGGCCGGACAGCGGTTTCCTGGCCCTGGATATCAACGAGGACGGCCAGATCAATAACGGCGGCGAGCTTTTCGGTCCTGGCAGCGGTGATGGCTTTGCTGAGCTGGCGCAGTATGACGAGGACGGCAACGGTTGGATTGATGAAGCCGACTCCATATACAGCAGGCTTCGCATCTGGACGAAGGATTCGGAGGGGAAGGACGTTCTGTTTGCCCTGGGGCAGAAGGGTGTCGGAGCTATATTTCTGGGCAGCACAGGCACGCCGTTTGAAATAAAAGACGAGGAGAACAACCTGGACGGTGTGGTGAGAAATTCCGGAGTTTTCCTTTACGAAAGCGGCCTGGCCGGAACGGTCCAGCAAATTGACCTGGCCGTTTAAGCTTTAAAATAATTATTCTTCATTTGTAAACATTTTTTCATGAAAGGAAGGAAAGAGATGTCGATCAGCGGAGTCAACAGGTATTTTGGCCTGTCAGGATCGGGTCTTGATATTGACTCAATTGTTTCTGATTTAATGAAGGTCCAGCGCTTAAAACAGGACAAAATTAAGCAGAATAAAACCCTCACTGAATGGAAGAGAAGCGATTACCGGGAAGTTAATAACGCGATGCGCACCCTGCGCGATAGTGTTTTCTCGATGAAGCTCCAGAGAACTTTCCAGGCTAAAGACGCTTCTTCCTCCAATGAAGGAATAGTGAAGGTGAGCGCCTCCAATAATGCGCTGGCCGGCGGCAATACGGTCAAGGTCACCGCCCTGGCCGGCAACGCCAGGTTGAACAGCAGCGCTGAGGTGACTTTTAATTCAAGCGGGACAAATCTACAGGAGCAGTTAGGCCTGGCAAGCACCGACCCGATAGTGTTTACTGTTAACGGCAGCGCGGAGATAAGCATTGATCCAAGCACTGACACAATTAACAGTATGGTCGGAAAAATTAATAATGCCGACGCGGGGATTACCGCATTTTATGATGAAACGCTGAACCGTATGTTTATCTCATCCAATGAAACAGGCGCCGAGGCGGCAATTGATTTTGAGAATGTTTCCAACGCCAGTGAATTGTTTGGAGCCTTAAATTTGGGAGCCGATCCTTTTGCCGCGGTCTACGGGAATGACGCCGCCTTTGAGCTGAACGGTACGGCGTTGACCCAGTCGAGCAACCAGTTTACCATAGCCGGGGTCAGCTATACCCTGACCGGCACGTCGACCACCGAGACGGCATATGTCAATATATCCAGCGACACTGACGGGATTTATGAGTCCATTAAAACATTTGTGGAACTTTACAATACAACCATAGAGGAAATCAATAGCAAAATAACGGAAGACAGGGACAAAAACTACCGGCCTCTGACCGATGATGAGCGGGAGGAATTAACAGACGATCAGGAAGAAGATTGGGAAGAGATTGCAAAAACCGGCCTGCTGCGGAATGACCTTATTGTAAGCGGTATCCTTACCGACATGCGCAGCGCTCTCGGTTCCATTGTCTCAGGAGTAGACTCAGACTACAGCACTCTGGCCAGTATAGGCATAACCACCGGTGATTACACTGAAAGAGGGAAACTGTACATAGATGAGGATAAGCTGATGGAAGCAATTGGCGATAATCCCGAAGCTGTGATGGACCTCTTTACCAATGCTTCTGATGTTGACAGCGAAGAAGGGCTGGCGGTAAGGCTGTATGATGATTTAAACAATGGAATAGATAAGCTCATCAGCAAGGCCGGTTCCGACAGTTCCTTCAGTGCGGTGGACAACAGTTACCTGGGGAAAGAAATAGATGAGTATGAAGAACAGATTACTATCTGGGATGACCGGCTGGAGAAGATTGAAGAACGGTATTACACGCAGTTCTCCGCACTGGAGACCGCTTTAAGTAGAATGAACCAGCAAAGTTCATGGCTTTATGGTATGCTCAGCAGTGGTTCATAGCAAAAAACACAGTGGAGGGCCAACATGTATAATTGCAACCCATATCAACAGTACAAGCAGAATTCCGTTATCAGCGCGGGTAAAGGTGAACTGACCCTGATTCTGTATGACGGTGCGGTAAAATTTATAAAACAGGGTATCAAGCACCTCGAGGAAGGAAAAATCCAGGATGTCCATAATGCAATTTTAAAAGCTCAGGAAATTATTACTCATCTAAGTGAAACACTGAATATGGAATATGAAATATCAGGCAACCTTTCCTCACTGTATGAATATATCAACCGGCGTTTATTTGAAGCAAATATGAAAAAGGACAAGTATATCCTGGGCGAGGCGCTGGGGTTAGTTGTAGACCTGCGTGATACCTGGCGGGAAGCAGTAAAGATTGCAAAACCGCTAATAGCGTGCGGTCAGTAAGTAAACAGGAGGATATTCAAACAAATTGCTTAAAAAAATTTATGAACTAAAAAAGCAGAAGATAAAGCTGATGGAAGAAATATACAAAACTACTTTGGAACAGTCTCAATATCTGATTCCGGAAAAAATCGATGATCTCTTAGTAATAATTGATAAGAAACAGGAATTTATAAATACTATAAATGAGATCAATGCCGAACTTCTGCCACTGGAAGAAAATGTCTCAAACAGTACTGAAAAATCAGGAGGGGAGGAAGCGAATAAAATATATGAGGAAAATTTGGAAGTGATCCGCATACTAGGTGAAAGAGCGAAATTACTTGCGGTAAAAATCCGCAAGCTGGAGGACCAAAACCTCAAGATGGTAAGTGGTGAGTTTGAAAGTTTAAAAGGAAAGATCAAATCTCTAAATCAAAGAAAAGGATCGGTCCAAGCTTATCGTGGCACTCCTGTCCAAAGGGATGGTTGTTTTATAGATAATAGAAAATAACAGGTGGTGATATAGGTGAGTATCTTGAGTCTTGATAAAAGCTTCACACCAATACAGCAGGATATGAAATTAAAACCTCTGCCAGAAGAAAAAGAATCCATACCTGATGCTAAGAAAGAAAATGTATCATCCCTGGCTCAGCAGGAAGCAGGAGATGATCTTGAAAAGAAGTTGGAAGAAGCGATAGGACAGATTAATAATACTATAGGGGCCTACAGAACAGAGTTGAAGTTTGCGATTCACAAGGAAAGCGGGCAAGTTTCGGTGAAAGTTATAGATAAGAGAGATAATTCTGTGATCCGGGAAATACCTTCCGAACGCGCCTTGAAATTCGCGGCCCATGTGAAAAAATTGCTGGGTGTCATATTCGATGAGTTTATATAAATTGCTTCTATAACCCAAAATTTTTTAAAACTTAAGATAAATATTTAGCGCGACATATATATGATTAATAAAAAAGTAAGCATGTTAATTATAAAAATAACCGAGCCCTATAATTAGGCTTGGTTTTTACTGTTAAAGAGACTTCTTAATAAAATTAAAATTTAAGTCAAATATTTTTGAAAAAATTTCACAAAAAATCTTTTTTGTTGCAGGATTATAGTATTTATTGTAGAATGAATTTACTGAAAATAAGGAAATATGTACCTTTATAATTAAATATTTCTGTCGGAAAGGGCAAACTTCCCGAAAGGGAGGGGCGCAAAGCTACGGGCCTAAAGCCAATATTTTAATTTTTAATTGATTGATTGGCCAGGGCGGCTGAGTTGCCGGGATTGAGTAATAAAACCAAGCCCTTTCTATATGGCTTGGTTTTACAATTTATTTGACAGGGGTGATTATATGGAATTGTTCTCCAGCCAGGTGTTTGTAGGTTTAAAGAAGGGACTTGACGCGGAGTCCCTGCGGCAGAGGGTTATTGCAAACAACATAGCCAACGTTAATACGCCTAATTTCAAGAAATCGACGATAAATTTTGAAAGCATACTCAAAAAAGCCCTGGGGCGGGATTCCATCAATTTAATCACCTCGGATCCCAGGCATTACGGGGCGGCGCCCCGCCTGGCTGAACTGAGGCCGGAGATACAGATCAACAGGACTACATCAATGCGTAAGGACGGTAACAATGTTGACATTGACGAGGAAATGACTAACCTTGCCGCAAACAGTATTGAATACCAGGCCACAGCCAGAGAGCTGAGTGAACGCATCTCACTGCTGAGCTACGTTATAACCGGAGGTAGGTAAAAATGGGTGTATTTGATTCTTTTTCAATAAGCGCTTCCGGACTGACGGCTGAAAAGCTCAGGCTGGACATAACGGCTAACAACATAGCTAACATGAACAGCGCGGGCAGGCCCAATGACCCGGCCAATCCTCCCTACAGCAGGAAAGTCCCGATCTTTGCCCAGATGCTGGAACAGGCGGGGGGAAGCGGTGTCCTGCGTTTCAGGTATAAGGGGGCGGGGGTTCATGTGACAAAGATCGTAGAGGACCAAAACGAGCCGCGCATGGTCTACGAACCTACCCATCCCTATGCTGACGAAAAAGGTTACGTTGCTTATCCTAACATTAACATAGTGAATGAAATGGTTAACATGATTTCCGCCACCAGGGCCTATGAGGCAAATGTCACCGCTTTGAACGCAGCGAAAGATATCGCCTTAAAAGCATTGGAAATCGGGCGGTAGAAGCCACGTGTCAGGGAACCGTGTCAAGGGGACGGTTCTCTTGACACGCTTTTGTCGTTAAATGGAGGGGTGTCCCCAATTAAGGAGGTTTGTTAAATGGAGATATCTTTGATTGGTCAGAATTTCCCGCTTCTGCCCGAGAAGTCCGGTGATAACCAGGGGGCGGGCGGGGAAGGTTCTTTTTCAGAAGTATTAAGCAGCGCTTTAAAGAGACTAAATGATACACAGGTGAAAGCTGACAATCTTTCTCTCGAGCTCCTGACCGGTGAAGTCCAGGATATCCACCAGGTTACCATCGCCATGCAGGAAGCTAAATTATCCATGCAGCTGGCTGTGGAAGTGAGAAATAAGGTCATCGAGGCTTACCAGGAAATTTCAAGAATGCAGGTATAGAGGTGGTTTGAATTGACCCCGGCTGAACTCCTGGCCAGGTTAAAAGAAAGATGGCAGGCTCTTACCCAAACTCAAAAAATAATTGCCACCCTGGTCACAGTAGGGATTGTTGTTTCATTATTTTTTATTGTACAACTGGCGCTCAGACCTGCCTATGCTCCCCTGCTAACAGGGCTGGATCCCAAAGACGCCGGGGCTATTGTAGAAGAGCTTAAATCCATGAAGGTCCCGTACGAGATTGCCGATCAGGGCAAAACAATCAAGGTTCCTGAAGCCCAGGTGTATGAGACGAGGATACAGCTGGCGAGCAGTGGAGCGCTCGGCGGGGGGATGGGTTTCGAGCTTTTTGACCAGAGCAAGTTCGGCCAGACTGATTTTGAGCAGCAGGTGGGATACCAGAGGGCGCTCCAGGAGGAATTGAGAAGGACTCTTGTCCAGATTGAGGGTGTTGAGCAGGCCAGGGTGCACCTGGTAATACCTCAAAAAAGCGTTTTTGTAAACACTGACCAGGGCAACGCCTCAGCTTCAGTTGCTCTAAAGCTTAAACCGGCCGTCCGCTTAAAGGATGAACAGGTCCAGGGCGTCTGCGACATTTTAGTCGGCAGCCTGGAAGGGCTGAAGCCGGAAAATGTACATATTATCGATACGGAAGGCAATGTCTTAAGCGATAACCTGAATACAAGCGATCCTAAAGCAGTTATGACCAGGACTGCGCAAGATCAGCAAAAAGCCCAGAGAGAATATGAAAAAGAGCTGGAAAGAAGGGTGCAGCAGATGCTCGCCCGGATTTTAGGCCAGGATAAAGCTGTAGCAATGGTTACCGCTGACCTGGACTTTAACCAACAGCAAACAACCAGCACGACCTCAACCAACCCGCAAAACCTGAAACTCAGCGAACATAGTATTAAGGAAAGCGGATCAGGAAGCGAGACCGGGGGGGCGCCCGGCACAGATTCCAATGTAACGACCACCCCTTTTATGGAGGGAAGCGGTTCAAGTAGTTACACCAAGGAAGAAATTGAAACCAACTACCAGGTCAGCACCGTTCAGGAAACTATAGTTAACGCCCCGGGGAGTGTGCGCCGCCTGTCCGCGTCCGTGGTGGTCAGTGAAGCTGACGGCCCTGTGGACACTCAGAAAGTTAAAGACGTGGTTGCCGCGGCTATAGGTTTCGACCAGAGCCGGGGAGATCAGATAAACGTCTCCAATATGGTCTTTGACGACACTTACCAGAAAAAAGTCGAGGACGAGATGACGCAGGCTGAAACAGCGGCCAAGTTAAGAGAGAATATTATTACCTACGCCACCATCGGCGGCATTATTTTGGCTGTAATCCTGGTTGTAGTAGGATTCATAGCTATGCGGCGGCGCATAGCGCAGCGGGTTGACGACGATGAACAACCGCTGATTCCGCTTAAAGAGATGGAAGTGGAAGAAGTCCCTGTTTATAGGGACGACAAACAGCAAAAGGTCAGGGATATGGCGAAAGAAAAGCCGGAAGACATAGCTGAGCTTTTGAAAGTCTGGATAAAGGAATAGGGAGGGATGACAATGCAGCTGACAAAGCTTACAGGGGTCCAAAAAGCGGCAATACTCTTGATTGCATTGGGTTCCGACCTGTCTTCCCGGGTGCTGAAGATCGATTTTAATCAAAATGATATAGAGCAGATCACCCACGAAATTTCCAACATGATCAAAATCCCGGTCGAGGTGAGAAACGCGGTAATCGACGAGTTTATGGAACTGCAGCGGGCGCGGGATTACCTGTCGCACGGCGGTTTAAACTACGCGAAAGAGGTCCTGGAAAAGGCTGTCGGCCACCAGAAGGCCACAGAGATACTGAATAAGCTCACTATCGATATGAAAGCGATCCCGTTCAGTTCCCTGCGCAAGACTGATGCCAAGCAGATCTATAACTTTATCAGGGAAGAGCACCCCCAGACTATTGCTTTGATCCTTGCCCACCTTACACCCGAACAGGCGGCAACTATTCTCGGAATGCTGCCGCCTGAGCTGCAGAGTGAAATTTCCAGGCGCATAGCTATTATTGACCGCTTCACTCCTGACATTGTCCGCGATGTGGAAACATTGCTGGAGCGGAAGCTTTCATCGGTGGTACAGCAGGACCAGACCGTTGTGGGCGGAGTGCAGTCACTGGTCGACATACTTAACCGGGTCGGCCGGAGCGCGGAGAAAGTTATACTGGAAGGTCTGGAGAGAGAGGACCCGGTGCTGGCGGAAGAAGTTAAAAGGCGCATGTTTGTATTTGAGGACCTGATCCAACTGCCGGATAACTTTATCCAGAGGGTACTCAAGGAGGTTAATTCAAAGGATTTGACGCTTGCAATGCGGGGCGCCAATGAGGAAGTCAACGCCAGGATTTATAAGAATATGTCCAAGCGCGCGGCTGAAATGATTAAAGAGGAAATTGAATTTATGGGACCGGTGCGCCTGAAAGAAGTTGAAAAGGCGCAGCAGAAAGTAGTAACTATTATCCGCAAACTGGATGAGAGTGGAGAAATAGTAATATCGCGAGGTGGCGAGGATGTCATCATCGTTTAAAATAATCAAGAGCGCGGATGTACATGAGGAAATCACGCA
Organism: Pelotomaculum propionicicum; assembly: GCF_048984525.1. GTDB lineage: Bacteria > Bacillota > Desulfotomaculia > Desulfotomaculales > Pelotomaculaceae > Syntrophopropionicum > Syntrophopropionicum propionicicum_A. The sequence goes on along the minus strand of NZ_JBMGJC010000005.1, from coordinate 123,665 downwards.
GGTACTGCCCTTAAAAGCGCTGGAACAACTGTCCAAGATAAAGAGTGAAGTCAATGTGACTACCAACGCCGGTGAAAATCTTCAGGTCTGGGCGCTGGCCCAGGCGGAGGAAACGGTCAAACGGGCAGGGGACACGGCGGACGAAATTATATACCAGGCCCAACTCGACAGCGAGCGGATTAAAAAGCAGGCCCACCGTGACGGTTTCCAGCAGGGAAGCCGGGAAGGCTACGATAAGGGTTATAGGGAAGGAATGGCGAAAGCGGAAGAAGAGGCTTCCGCCATCAGGTCCCAAGCCGCCGATGTGCTGGCCCAGGCGGAAAAGTACCGCCGCAGCACAATGGAATCTCTTGAGGGGGAGATCATAGAACTTGCCCGTGATATCGCCGAAAGGCTGATTTCGGCTCAGCTGACCCTGGACAGGGAAGTGGTTTTAAGTGTCGCGGCTGAATCACTGCGCCTGGTTGCTGACAGGCTTAACGTGGTTTTATATGTAAATCCCGATGAACTGGTACTGGTCGAAAGAAGGATGGGCGAATTGAAAAGCCTTCTCCCCGCCAGGGGGCAGTTTCAGGTTGTTTCTGACAGCGCCGTCCAGTTGGGAGGCTGCAGGGTTGAAACCGAACAGGGGACGGTGGACGCCACCATGGAAACAAGGCGCGAGGCCCTGCTCAAAGCTCTTTACGGCAAAGATTAAAATTTTGTTTAAATATTTAATTTTAAAGTCTCAATAATATTAATAAATTTTACGAACTTTCTATTAAAAGGTGATGAATTTGGAGGGCGCCCTTATAGATCTTTCCCAGTGGCGTAACCGCCTGAAAAAGGCCAGGCTGCTCAAGGTCACCGGCCAGGTGTCGCGTGTGATCGGACTTACCGTGGAAGTGCACGGAATTAACGCGCCTATCGGTGAAGTTTGTGAGATTATGGTGCCGGGTGAGTCTGAGCCGATCCGGGCCGAGGTGGTTGGCTTTCGGGACGGCAGTTCACTGCTGATGCCCCTGGGTGAACTCAGGGGCATTTACCAGGGATGCGATGTTATTCCCACCGGTAAATCTTTTAATGTCATGGTCGGAGACAAGCTCCTCGGCAGGGTCTTGAACGGCCTGGGTGAGCCGATGGACGCCCATGGTCCTTTAGACGGTGATTTTGCAGAGTACCCTGTTAATAACCGCCCGCCGAACCCGCTTATGAGGAGGCGGATTACCGATGTAATGTCGACCGGGGTGCGCAGCGTCGATGCCCTTCTTACATGCGGCATGGGCCAGAGGATTGGCATTTTCGCGGGCAGCGGTGTGGGTAAAAGCACTCTGCTCGGAATGATTTCAAGATACAGCAGCGCTGATGTAAATGTTATCGGCCTGATTGGAGAGAGAGGGCGCGAGGTCCTGGACTTTATCGAAGAAGACCTCGGACCTGAGGGATTAGCCAGGTCTGTAGTGGTGGTGGCGACGTCGGAGCAGCCGGCCCTGGTGCGTTTGAAAGGCGCTTTTGTGGCGTGTGCGATTGCTGAGTACTTCCGTGACCAGGGCAAAGATGTGCTCCTGATGATGGACTCTGTGACCAGGTTTGCCATGGCCCAGCGTGAAGTAGGGCTGGCCATCGGAGAGCCGCCGGCCACCAAGGGGTACACCCCGTCGGTATTCGCGCTGCTGCCCAGGCTTCTGGAGCGGCCCGGCATGTCGCATAACGGTTCTATAACCGCTTTTTTTACAGTGCTGGTTGACGGCGATGATTTCAACGAACCGATTTCCGATGCGGTCAGGGGAATACTTGACGGGCATATAATACTGTCCCGTTCCCTGGCAGCGGCCAACCACTTTCCGGCGGTGGACATACTGAACAGCGTGAGCCGTCTGATGCCCGATATTACTGCGAAGGAACACCAGGAGATGGCCGGGAAGCTGCGTGACTTGCTGGCTGCCTACAAGCAGGCGGAAGACCTGATCAATATCGGCGCTTATGTGGGGGGGTCAAACCCGCGTGTTGACGAGGCTATTGCCTCATACCACAAGATAGTTGATTTCCTGAAACAGGACCTGCATGAGCACACTGATTACAGTCAGACATTGGAAATACTAAAAGCAATTGCAGGTAAAGGAGTGACCGGCAATAGCCAGGTTTAAATTTCATCTCGAGCCGGTCCTGCGGCAGCGCCAGGCAAAGGAAGAGGCGGCTGAGCAAGCTCTATACATGGCCCACAGCGAACACAACATGCGCCTGGCCGTCCTTGAGAATACAAAAAATCGCCTGGAGCAGTCACTGGCTGCCCATGAACGCGTTGGTATCGACGTTTTTGAGGAAATGCAACTTTCCTTTTACCGGGAATCACTGAGTGAGAAAATTATCACGCAGGCGGAAGACGTCGGCAAGGCGGCTGTGGCGGTGGAAGAGCGCCGCAAAAAGGCTGTTCAGGCCAGGCAGGACCGCCAGGTAATAGAAAAGCTCAAGGATAAACACCTTGACAATTACAGGCGCGCAGAAGAAGCAAGAGAGCAAAAATTAGTGGATGAAATGGCCCTGTACAGCCATTTTCGTGCTGGAAAATAGGACATCTTGCAGCCAGCAGCGCCAGTCGGGAAACCGGAGGGTGACCTCCCTTCCATAGAAAAACACTGAGAGGAGGTGAATTATGGAAATAACAATTGTTGGTGAAGCAGCTATTCCTGCAAAAGGAGGCGCAAAAGCTCCTGGAAGCCAGGCCGGCTCAGACGGTTTTGACATGGCCATGGCCGCTGTGATGGCACTGCTGATGCCAAATTCCGGCGACTCACCGCCCGCCCAAAACGTAATTGCAGAAGGAACCGTATACTCTGAAGATGTTGCCTTTCCGTCCGGGGAAAACATTAATTCGCAGAAGGCGGCAGGCATAGCGCCGCAACAGGGCTTTCCTCCCGGGGCGACGCCGGCAGTAGATGCTGTGGACGCAGCCCGGATTCAGGCGCAGGTTGTTAATGTTGAGGAAGTCCAACAGCCGCCGGGGCCAATGGTCCAGAACAATAAAAATCCTTCCCCTGTACCTGGTATCAGTGCTGAACCGGTGCTGAAGCAGTCGGAAAACTCTGAGACCCGTGAGAATCCTGTCATACCGGCCAGCCCGGCAAAAGGGCCGTTATCAATTGAAGCTGCCGGCAGGTCGCCGCTGTTTGCCGGAGCGGCAGAGCCAGGCGCCGGACAGGAAAAAACTGAAACCGTTCCGTCTGTGAAAAATATTAATATTAATGCAGAGGGAGATACTGTCTGGGCAGCACCTCCCGGTTTAGGAAGCAGCCCTGAAAAACCAGCCCCTGATAAAGCAGCCGCAGGTATGATAACACCTGGCTCAAACGCACAGGCCGCCGCAGCCAAAACAAACATTGCGGCTGAAAACGGACAGGAACGTGGTGCGTTTGAAGCTGCAAGGGCAGAGGGAAAAGTAAATGTTATGCCTGCGGGCACAATGGAAGCCGGCGGGGCAGCCCCGGCTGGAGAAGCTAAAAATGAAAGCGGAGGGTTCAATAATTCACCGGGTGACGCGTTCCAGCCGGATCCGGCGCAAATAAATGCCACGGGCAACCTGCCGGGATCCTCCAAAAACCTCAAGGCTGTGTCGCTGCCGGACCTGAAAGATGTGGTGGTCCGGGAAATTAAGCATATATACGAGACCCGCAGGGGTGAACCGACACAGATCCAGCTCCAACTAGAGCCGGAAAACCTGGGCAAGCTCACGATTAAGTTATCTTACAGCAACGGTGAACTGAACGCCCACTTTTATACCGGAAGCGACCATGTCAAGGAAATTTTGGAGGGCGCCATCGGGCAGCTGAGGGAGAGCCTCGGCCAGCAGGAGCTGACTTTGAACCAGGCATTTGTATTCGTGGGTGATGAAAACAGAGGCGGCGACGGCAGCCAGGCGGAATTTGGAAACAGGCAGCCTGAGTTTTTCCCGGACAAGCACTCCGGAGGTAATTTCCCGCAGTCAAAGATGGAGCCTGACAATTATTACAGGCTGGATAATGGTTTATCAGGTATAAATTATCTAATTTAAAAAAGAGGTGAATAAAATGCAGGTTAATTCAGCCACTGACGAGTACAGCCTGCCCAGCGGACAGGCCAGGGCGGTTACCAAATCGCTTGATAAAGAGGCTTTTTTAAGGCTTCTTGTGGAACAGTTAAAAAATCAAGACCCGATGAACCCCCAGGATACAAGTCAGTTTATCGCCCAGCTGGCCACGTTCAGCAGCCTGGAACAGCTGACCAACCTGAACGAAGGTGTGCAGCAGTTGAGGCACTGCCAGGACATGATGCAGGCGTCAACTTTAATAGGCAAACAGGTTGAAATCGAGTCAGAAGACGGAATGGTAACAGGAACGGTTGAAAAAGTGGTAGTTGGCTCTGACAATGTAAAAGTGTTTGTTGACGGTAATAGCTATGACATAGACAGTATAACCCTGATCGAAGCGGATGAGTCAGCGGGCGGCAGTTTGGAACAGCTCCAGCAGCTTGACGGTAAAACGTCTCAAGTGAACCTTAATTTAGAACAAATTATAACTCTTCTTGAACAACTGCTTGACAAGTAAGTGGATATAATTTATAGCCTGGGGTGGTGAGATATGCAGAAGGATATCAATTCAATATTACCAATAAGACCGCCGCTGCCGGACTCTAAAGCCGGGGGAAGGGCTTCAGTCGCTAAGGCAAACGAGGACGCCTTCCAAAAAGCGCTGCAGAAGGAGCTTGGTAAAAGCGGGGGGCTGAAATTTTCGGCACACGCGGAGAAGCGCCTGAAGGAACGCAACATAGTCCTGGCCGGCGAGGACCTGGCTAAAATAGACAGGGCCGTAAAGCAGGCCGAGGCCAAGGGGGCACGGGAATCGTTGATAATTTACGGCGACCTGGCGCTGGTAACCAGCGTGCGCAACAAAACAGTAGTGACCGCCATGGACGGTAAATCTTCGCAGGAACATGTTTTTACCAACATCGACAGCGCCGTAATAATTAAATAAGACTAAGACCTATAAGGAATACCCGGAAGTCCGACTACTGACTTCCGACAACCGACATCTGAAATTGCAGCCGGCCCGAAAGGAGGCTGCGCGGCCGCCGAACGACTGAGGCGGCCCAACAAAAAAGGAGGATAAAAAATGATCAGATCTCTTTACTCCGGCGTTTCGGGCATGAAAAACCACCAGATCCGCATGGACGTCATAGGAAATAACATAGCTAACGTCAATACATCAGGTTTTAAAAGCGGAAGGGCTAATTTCCAGGATACTCTTTATCAACTGATACGTTCCGCCAGCGCCGGGACAGCCAGCGCACTGGGAGGCATAAACCCCTCCCAGGTAGGTCTGGGCATGTCGGTTTCCAGTATCACCAGCAACATGGGACAAGGAAACATGCAGTCCACCGGCAGGACCCTCGACCTGGCTATCCAGGGCAACGGCTGGTTTGCGGTTTCCCAGGACGGCGGTACAACTCAATACTTCACCAGGGAAGGGATATTCTATATAGACGACGTTGGAAACCTGGTCAATTCAAACGGTTATTGCCTGCTGGATGATAATGGCGAGCCTATAAACCTTGGCACAGACGGGGTCGCGACTCTGAACATATCCCAGGCCGGGGTCATCACGGGCACTGATCTTGCCGGAGCTAATTTGGCTCCAGTCATTATAGGCCTGGCCATGTTTCCCAACCAGGAAGGGTTGGAGCGCGTGGGACAAAACCTGTTCCGTGAGAGCGCGGCCAGCGGGGTTCCTGTTGTAGGTGTTCCAGGCGCTGGTGGTTACGGGACCATCAACTCCTGCTACCTGGAGATGTCCAATGTCGACCTGACCGAGGAATTTACCAATATGATCATCACCCAGCGGGGCTACCAGGCTAACGCCAGGACTATAACCACGTCGGATGAAATGCTGGAAGAACTGCTCAATGTCAAGCGTTAATTTTAATAAAAACTAAATTTAGAAAAAGCAGGTGGAATCTTGCCGAAAGCCAATTTATCCGCTGACGATGGCGAAAAAGCGGGTGCGAAAACCAAGCCGAAAAAGAAAAAGACCTGGCTGATAATCATGGTCGTGCTGATTATCCTGGCCGGATCGGCCGGCGGCGCTTATTGGTATTTCCACAAGCCGGCCGGTGAGGCGGGAGAAGCCAAGAAAAAGGTGGCCGCGGGGGAAAGTGAAAGCCTGGATATGGGCGAAGTTGTGGTGAACCTCAGCGGAAGCGGCGGCAGCCACTATCTCAGGGTGAAGATAGTAATTGAGTACCCCAAGGACAAGAAGCTGGCCGAAGAATTGAAGAAGAAAAAGCATACGGTTTCGGACGCTATTATCACGACCCTGCGCAGCAAGACATACACGGAAGTCAGTGCCGCGAACTCAGCCCAGGCATTGAAATTGAGCATTATGGAAGAAGTCAACAATAACCTTGATTCAGGTGAAATAACAGGCGTGTATTTCACTGATTTTCTGGTTCAGTAAAGCAAACAGTTCAGTACAATTTATCTGTAATATTTTGCGCCTCGTAAATGGACGGACCAAGAAACATCTCAGGAGGGACAGTCTGTGTTGACCGAAGATGAAATTAAATCTTTTCTATCCCGCAGGAACACTGGTGAGTCCGGTATAAAAAAAGTGAAGTTTCCCTCTCTGGAGCCGGTAAAAGGGATTAATTTGGTTTCAACCAGCATGTCCCACCTGGAAGATGTCCAGATTGAAATAAGCGCGGAACTCGGCCAGGCCAGCCTTAAAGTTAAGGAAGTGCTGGGCCTGGCCCAGGGTTCAGTAATTAAATTGGACAAGGCCGTTGGCGATGAAGTGGTAGTGATTATGAATCAGCAGCGCTTTGCCAGAGGTGAAGTCGTTGTTATAAACGATTCTTTTGGTGTAAGGATAGTTTCAGTCAACCATTCTTATCATTTAAAACTGACCGAGGGATTGACATGAGCAGCGATCTGGTCTGGGCCATGGTGCGTATGCTGGTGACCCTGCCCCTCGTGCTGGGGTTGATCTACCTGGTTTTAAAGTACGGTTTGGCCAGGCGATATGTAACAGCTTCCGGGCAGCGCAGGATGAAACTGGTCGAACAGCTTCCCCTGGGGCCTAAATCGACTCTGAGCCTTGTTACAATGGGAGGCGTATATTACCTTCTCGCCCACCAGGAAAACTCTATTACCCTGGTTAAAGAACTGGGTGAACTGCCCGAACCGGATGAGATTAAAATTGCGGACATTGTGGAATTAACGCCGCAGCCAATCAGGGATTATGACCTGAAAAAGCCGCCTGACGGCGGGCTTGGGGAAATAAAGGCGCCCGGCACGCCAGGTGAAATGATTGTTTCAACGCTGCAAAAGCTGGCCGGGCAGGCTTCAAATATAAAAAGGTCTGTAGCGGTGAAGTTGACCAGCAGGACGGTCAATGATGATAAGGATGGAAAAAAAATTGAAGGTTAAGTTCCCGGTAATTTTGCTGGCTGTAACCCTGTTTTTTTTGTTGACCCGGGACGCTGGCGCTGCACCCCTGCCGGCTTTGGATATAAACATCCAGCCTACCGACAGTCCCGAAGAGGTGGTTGACAGCGTAAAGCTGCTGGTGCTTTTGACTCTTTTGTCCCTGGCGCCCGCCTTCCTGATCATGATGACTTCTTTTACGCGGATTGTCATTGTTTTGTCCCTGCTGCGCACCGCCCTGGGAGTGCCGACGGCGCCGGCCAACCAGATCATTGTGGGTCTGACTCTCTTTCTCACAATTTTTATTATGGCGCCTACTTACAAACAGGTTAACGAGCAGGCGGTCCAACCTTATTTAAGAAACGAGATCAGCCAGGAGGAGGCCCAGCAGTTAGGAGCGAGACCATTGTCAGATTTTATGCTGCGGCAGACCAGGGAAAAGGATCTCGCTTTATTCATTAACCTGGCCAAAATCGAGAGGCCGGAAAAACCCGAAGATATCCCGATGCATGTGGTCATTCCTTCGTTTGTTATAAGTGAGTTAAAAACCGCGTTTGAGATAGGGTTCCTGCTTTTTATTCCTTTCCTGGTAATAGACATGGTGGTGGCCAGCATCCTGATGTCCATGGGTATGTTTATGCTGCCGCCGATAATGATAGCGCTGCCGTTTAAACTGCTTCTCTTTGTCATGGTAGACGGCTGGTACCTGGTTGTTAAGTCTCTTGTTGAGAGCTTTAGATAGGGGAGGAAGAGGGTTGACCCAGACCTATGTTATTAACCTGGCCCGGGACGCTCTTTTTATGGTGCTGATACTCGCCGGCCCTGCCATGGGGGTAGCCCTTTTAATAGGGCTGGTAATCAGCATCCTGCAGGCCACGACCCAGATACAGGACCAGATGTTGAACATGGTCCCGAAAATTGTTGGGGTTTTTTTAGTAATAATTGTGCTTGGGTCCTGGCTGTTAAACAGCGCTATAACTTACACTACTAACTTGTACACCCAGATCCCAAATTTAGTACGCTGACGGGGGAGCAAAATTGCCCGATTTAAACCAGCTGTCAATTTTCTTTTTGGTTTTATTAAGGGCTCTGGCCTTCATGATGTCCGGACCGCTTCTTTCATTTGGCGGCATACCCGCCATTTTCAAAATCGGTTTCTCAATGGCCCTGGCTGTGGTAACGTATCCGCTGGTGGCGCTCGATGCCCAGGTTAATGTGCCGGGAGACGCCTGGGGTTTCGGGCTGGCCGTGGTGAGCGAGACCGCTTTCGGGCTGTTGATGGGCCTCGCCGTGACGATAATCCTGAACAGTATCAGGATGGCGGGGCAGTATATCGATTACCAGATAGGCTATTCCATGGCCAGCCTGGTTGATCCGGTTAACAATATGCAAAACACGCTGCTTGCCCAGTACCTTTATCTTCTGGCGCTGGTGTTCTGGTTTTTGATAGACGGCCACTATTCGTTAATCATGGGACTGGCCGGCAGTTACCAGATAGTGCCGATCAGCGCGGCTTCTTTTAACGGCGGCGTCATTTACACGCTTTTGAAAATATTTTCCGGTACCTTTATTATTGCCCTGAAGGTCAGCGCGCCGATACTGGCGGTCCTGTTAATGTCTGACCTGACATTGGGTTTTTTGGCCCGCACCGCGCCGCAGATAAACGTCTTCTTAACCGGGTTTCCGATCAAGATCGCCGTTGGTCTGCTGACACTTAGTTTTTTAATCCCCCTGCTGGGGACTATGCTCCGTTTTTTGTTCAACACCATTGAAAAAGATTTATATACATTGATGAAAGTGCAGTTATAAAATATGGCCGGCAGCGCGCAGGAAAGAACTGAACAGGCAACGCCGCGGCGTTTGCAGGAATCGCGGCGAAAAGGGCAGGTTGCCAGGAGCACCGACTTAACGGGGGCGTTGATTCTTCTCGCGATGGTAGCGCTGCTTTACACAATTCAAGACCAGTTTCTGCTGGATTTGCAGCGATATTTTACATACTATTTCAGCAGTGCGGCCGAGGTCCGGGTTACCGAGAAAAGCCTGCTGCCTATTCTAAACAACGCGGCACTGTTTTCACTTAGCTTGATCGCGCCGTTTTTCGTGGTGGCTCTTCTGGTAGCTGTGGCTTCCAACCTGGCCCAGGTCGGGTTCCTGTTCACAACCGAGGTGTTAAAACCAAGGTTGGATATCCTGAACCCTATGTCAGGCCTGCAGAAGATGTTTTCCACCCGCAGCCTGGTGGAGCTTTTAAAGTCCGTCTTAAAATTTATAATCATCGGTGGCATAACATATTACCTGATCAAGGCCAACCTCGGCGACTTAATGCTGGTCTTTAACCTGTCTCCCGAAGGGCTGTACAAAACCATAATCGGTTTTATTATTACCGTGGCCTGGTGGGGGGCGCTGGCTTATTTCGCACTGGCAGTGCTTGATTACATGTACCAGCGTTACGATTATAAGAAAAGCCTGATGATGAGCAAGCAGGAGGTAAAAGAGGAATTCAGGCAGTCGGAAGGGGACCCGCATATCAAGGCCAGACAGCGTGAGATGCGCCGCAGCATGTCCATGAACAAAATAATCACCGAGGTGCCGCAGGCAACTGTGGTGGTGACAAACCCTACCCACCTGGCAGTGGCGTTGAAGTACCGGCAGGGTGAGATGTCCGCCCCGGTCGTTGTGGCCAAAGGCGCGGACTGGCTGGCGGAAAGAATAAGAGATATAGCCAGGGACAACAAAGTCCCCCTGGTGGAAGATAAAGAAACAGCGCAGTTTCTATACCACACAGTTGAAATAGGCCAGGAAATACCGATTGAGATTTACCAGGCGGTGGCACAGATACTGGCCATGGTGCACCGGCTCAAAGCCAGGGAAAATTACCGCGCGACGTAATATCTTGCACAAAATTAGCAAGTTTTGGAGCCATTAACAGGAATAAGACATTTTTATTAGAATTAATACAAGAATATTTTTTTGTCGAAATTAATTTATCCGGGGTCTAAAGGATTCCCAACGGAGGTCTTAATGGCTGCTCCAACTCCGGCACCGTTCGCGGCCATGGATATTTTCAAAAGAAGCGGCGATTTGATAATTTCGGGGTTGATCATAGGCATTGTCCTGCTGATTATTATCCCATTAAGCCCGGGTTTTCTTGATATACTGCTGACCTTGAGCATTACTTTGGGCCTGGTTATCCTGCTGATAACAATGTTTACCATAGAGCCGCTTCAGTTTTCGGTTTTTCCGTCGCTGCTGCTGGTAACCACACTTTACCGGCTGGCCCTCAATATTTCGTCAACCAGGTTGATCCTGAGCGATGCCGCCGCCGGGAACGTGATCGCAGCTTTTGGGGAGTTTGTGGTCGGCGGGGATTATGTCGTGGGGATGGTTGTTTTTATTATTATCACCGTAATCCAGTTCGTGGTAATAACCAACGGCGCGGGCAGAGTGGCGGAAGTGGCCGCCAGGTTTACGCTGGACGCCATGCCGGGCAAACAGATGAGTATCGACGCGGAGTTCAACGCCGGGTTAATAAACGAAAAAGAAGCCCGCGAGAGACGAAAGCGCCTGCAGAGGGAAGCAGATTTTTTCGGGGCTATGGACGGCGCGAGTAAATTTGTCAGAGGTGACGCCATCGCCGGCATAATAATTATAATGATCAACATCCTGGGCGGTTTTGTGATCGGTGTGGTCCAGAAAAATATGGAGCTCCTTGAGGCGGTGCAGACATATACATTACTTACCATAGGTGACGGCCTGGTCACCCAGATCCCGGCGCTGCTGATTTCGACGGCTACCGGTATTATGGTGACGAGGTCGACATCCGACTCAAGTTTCGGCAAGGACCTGTCCAACCAGTTTACCAACTTCCCGAAAGTTTTGATGATGGCGGCGTGCATCCTCTTCATATTAGGACTTGTCCCCGCTATGCCCAACCTGTTGTTTTTGGCCCTGGCCGGCGGTATGGGGTATTTTGCCTATAATATGGTCCAGAAGGATAAAAGAAAAAAAGTTCAGGATCAGGAGCGCACCGCGGCGATGCAGGCCCAGGAGCAAAAGAGAGAGCCCGAGAACGTATTCACTTATTTTCAGGTTGATACTCTGGAAATTGAAATAGGATATAACCTTATTCCACTGACTGATGAAAAACAGGGCGGCGACCTGCTGCAGCGGCTCGCCGCGGTCAGGCGGCAGTGTGCCGGGGAAATGGGTATTTACGTCCGGCCGATCCGGATACGGGATAACCTGCAGCTTAATCCGAACGCATATTCTTTTAAGCTGCGGGGCGCTGAAATCGCTTCGGGCGAACTGATGCCGGGCCATTACCTGGCCATGGACCCGCTGGGGCAGGAATTGGAGATAAACGGTATTGCTACTACGGAGCCCACGTTTGGCCTGCCTGCCTGGTGGGTTTCTGCAAGGGAACGCGATCAGGTGGAACTGGCCGGTTTTACCGTTGTCGACTGTTCAACGGTGCTGGTTACGCACATTACGGAAGTCATCAAGCGGTACGCCCACGAACTGCTGGGCAGGCAGGAAGTAAAGGAACTGATCGACGTAGTCAAGGAAAAGAATCCAGTGGTTGTGGAGGAGCTGGTGCCTGACCTTTTAACCCTGGGTGAGGTCCAGAAAATACTGCAAAACCTCCTCCGGGAAAGAGTGCCAATCCGGGATCTGGCCACTATCATGGAAGCTCTGGCTGACGGATCCAGGGTAAGCAAGGACGCTGACTATCTGACCGAGTATACCAGGCAATCGCTGGCCAGGACCATATGCCACCAGTATCTTGGCGCTGGTTCAAAAATTTCTGTTTTGACCCTCCACCCCAAACTGGAGCAGACTATTGTCGACTCTATTGAGCAGACCCAGCTCGGTTCTTACCCGGTGCTGGAACCGGGCATGGCCAGGCAGATCCTGAACAAACTGAAGGAATCGATGGAAAAGCTGACCTTAAAGGGTCTCCCGCCGGTGGTGCTGTGCTCTTCCAGGGCCAGGCTGCCGTTCAGAAGGTTGTCAGAGAGGTTCCTGCCAAACGTGGCAGTGCTTTCTCTTAACGAGATAGTACCGAATATTGAAGTCGAGGCCATTGGGACGGTGATGCTTGATTGAAAATTAAACGTTACTTGGTGAGGGAAATGCAGGAGGCCATCCGGCTGATTAAACAGGACTTGGGATCAGACGCGGTGATTGTCAGCAGTTACAAAGTCGCTGCCAAGGGACTGATCGGACTTTTTTCACCGCGTCTTCTCGAAGTTACCGCTGTTCTGGACGATAATCCTGAAATCCAGTTAAGTGTCGGCTGTCCGCCCGCCCAGATGGCTGTGACAGCGGGCAATGAATCTGCCGGAGAAATCGGCCCGGCCAGAGAACCGGCCAGGGTCATTCCGGCGGGACGGCATATTGAGATTAACAGGGCCAGAAAAGCGTATATTGCTGCCAAAAGGAACGATGATCAAAAAAATTCCGACCTTTTGTCCCAGGAATTAAAAAGAGGACTGACAGCAGAAAAGGAGTCTAAATGGTCAGTTATCGAAGACCTGGACGAACCTGTGGGAGAAGAGAAGCAGCTTTTTGAAACAATGGTGGACAACGTGATAAAAGCGGGCTCGAACGGCGATCCCGGCCCCAGGTGGAGGAAAACGCTCCTGGACATGGATATAGGTGAAGACATCGTCGAACAACTGCTGTCTTCAGTCGGTCACAGTAATAACGGGACGGGAGCAAACTCGCAGGACGCTTATTTTTCACTTATTAAACAAGTGACGCGGCTTCTTGAACCAGCCTATCACGAGGAGGGCAGACCCAGGATATATACATTCATGGGACCTCCGGGCGGAGGCAAGACAACAAGCCTGGCCAAGCTGGCCACCCGTTTAAAAATTTATGATCACAGAAAGATAGCCCTGGTGGGAATAAGTAATTACCGGATCGGAAGTTACGACCAGCTGCAAGCTTATGGCAACTTTTTGGGCGTGCCGGTGGAAGCAGTAATGACTCCGGCAGAACTAGCTAAAATTTTGGGAAGCCATGCCGACAAAGACTTTATTTTAATCGACACTGATGGCCGTTCAGCCTGGAATGCCAGGCAGGTGTTGGAATTAAAGAGTTTTCTGAATGTATTGGACGAGCCTCATGAAAGCTTCTTGGTACTCAGCGCGTCTTCAAAAAACAGGGACCTGGTCAAAACAGCAGGCGAGTTTCAAAGAATTGGTTTTACCAAGTTTATTTTTACCAGGGTTGATGAAACAGAAACACATGGCTCAATCCTGAACCTGGTTTTAAAAACAGGCGCTCCCGTGGCTTACCTGGCCCACGGCCAGGAGGTACCCGACGATATCAGCGATGCGAGCCCGAAGGTAATTGCTAAATTGTTGTTTAAGGGGGTTGACCCCGATTAAACTATGGCAGCCTAGGACAGGTCAAAGTTACTACCAGGACAATTTAATAAAAAACGAGAGCGCTTTATGGGGCCCCAGGGCTATCGCTGTGGCAAGCGGCAAGGGTGGAGTCGGCAAGACGTCCATTGTCGTGAACTTAGCCCTCTGCCTGGCTAAAATGGGCAACCGGGTAACTGTTTTTGACGCGGACCTAGGTTTGGCCAACGCGGAGGTTTTACTGGGGATAGTACCTCCGTACAGCCTTTTTGAAGTTCTCTATGGCGGTATGACTTTAGACGAAATTGCCGTCCAGGGTCCCTGTGGCATCAGGGTAATTTCCGGCGGTTCCGGTTTTCTGGAAATGGCTAACCTGGACCGTTCCCGCCGCCAGCAGCTGCTCAGGATGTTTAACCATTTTGTCGGCAAGGATGAGATCGTGCTTATAGATACCGGCGCTGGGATTAATAAAAATGTGCTTGGTTTTGTCGCTGCCGCAGAGGAAGTAATTATTGTGGTAACACCGGAGCCTACTTCACTAACCGATGCTTATGCACTGATCAAAATACTGGCCAATTTTAAGCTGCATTCCGAAGTGAATGTGGTGGTGAACCGAGCGGCGGACAGAAATGAGGCTATGCGTACTCTGGGCAGGATTTCCACGGCCACAGGCCGTTTCCTTGATATTAAAATAAACTTCCTGGGATGGGTGCCTGATGATAAATTAGTCACCCAGGCAGTGAAAAGCCAGCAGCCCTACTACATAACGAACCATAACTCACCAGCTTCGAGGAGTATAACCAAGATTGCTGAACTCCTTGTTGGCGGCAGCCGCTTAGCTACCAAAGAAGGATTTTGGACCAAGCTAATGGGTTTATTCAGCTAGGAGGCTTTATATGGCTGAAGCTATAGGGATTCAGATTAATCAGAAGGTACATGTGACGAATTTAGAAAGCCGTGATAATTGGTACCTGGCTAGCGTTCAGGATATCACTGATTATGAATTGATGATATCTATCCCGACCAGGGGAACAAACCCGCTGGTGTTAAAAAAAGATGATAAGCTTGTGCTGTCTTTTATATCAGAAGGCTCAAGGTATGAGTTTAACGCAAAAGTTCTCGGGTGGCGCTATGACAACATACCCATATACGTGCTGACTCTGCCCGGTGAATATAGACGAGTGCAGTTAAGGCAATTTGTCAGGATATCCACAATGATTGATGTCTTATGCGCTGAAATGCCTGAAAGCGGCAAACACCCGGTTTATGCCAAATGCATCAGCCTTGATCTCAGCGGCGGCGGTATCAGGCTGCTGCACAAAAAAAATTTTGAGGTCAATACAAAACTGCTGCTGAAAATAATGATTCCGGTAAAAAAAGAACCGGAATACATGGAGATTAGCGGCACTGTGGTAAGGACATGGCCTGATGAAAACCTCAATATGTATAAAGTGGCGGTGCAGTTCACCGGGATCAGCCGCAGTCAGCAGGATTTAATTGTCCGGTACACTTTTATGAAGATGTCGGAGCAAAGGCGTTTCCATTAAAATCCGCCTCAATATGCTATTAAAATACCAGGGAGTGTGAATACATGGCTGTCACCGATGAGATGTGGCGAAAGTATCGCCAGTCCAGGGACGCGGAGCTAAAAAATGAAATTGTGTTAGCTCACTTGTCTCTTGTAAAATATCTCGCCGGTCGGCTGGCGGTAAAGCTGCCTACTTTTATCGGCCAGGAGGACCTGGAGAGCTACGGGATTTTTGGTCTCCTGGAAGCTGTGGAAAAGTTCAACCCTGATCTGGGTGTGAGTTTTAAAGCTTACGCGTACAACAGGATACGCGGGGCCATGATTGATGAAATAAGGAAACTGAACTGGATTCCCCGCACCTTATGGCAGAAAATCCAGCTCCTGAACTCAACCAAGGAAAGGCTGCAAAAAGAACTTGGGGAGCAGGTAAACCATGAGGTACTGGCCGAGGCTATGGGGATAACGGTGTCAGAGCTGTATAAACTGGAGGGGCAGGTAAACCTTCTTTCCCTGTCCTCCCTGGACGAGACGGTGTCAGTAGCAGATGGTGAACGAGTGAGGTGGGGGGATATGATCCAGGACGCTGACAGTCCTGATCCGCTGGACATGATTGAAAAGGAAGAGAGCAAGCGGCTCCTGATTAAAGCAATCGAGGAACTGCCGGAAAAAGACCGTACTGTCCTAGCGCTTTATTACCAGGAGGAACTAACATTAAAGGAAATCGGGAAGGTCCTGGATGTATCCGAATCGAGGGTATGTCAACTGCATACCAGAGCCCTGAACAGGTTAAGGAGCAAACTGGAGCAGGAAGCTTATTAAGTACTGCTAGATTATGTACTGTTTTAAGGTGCTTTCGAAGGAGGTTTAAAATGCTTAGAGGTCTGTACAGCTCTACCACGGGTATGAACGTTCAGCAGGCGAAAGTTGATAATATTTCCAACAATATGGCAAACTCCACAACGCCGGGTTATAAAAAAGATGAGCTTTTGATCCAGAGTTTCCCCGAACAGCTGCTGATCGAGCAGGGAGGGCCGAAACGCAAGGATGGACTGCCCCTGCAGAACCCGGCCGCAAAAATCGGTTCTCTGGGTACAGGTTCCCTGGTGGCTGAAACTGTAACCGATTATACGGCCGGAACGCTTCAGGAAACGGGAAACCCTACCGATATTGCCATTAGGGGGCCCGGATTTTTTGTCGTCAGCGCTTCCGCGCAGGAGGACCCGGACAAAGTCTATTACACGCGCAGCGGATTTTTTAAAGTAGACCAGGAAGGCTACCTGACACTTAACGGAAGGTACCGTGTACTCGGCGAAGCCGGTGAAATAAGGGTTGGGAGCGATAAATTCACTGTTTCTCCGGACGGTTCGATTGACGCCGGCGGGACGGTCATTGACAGGTTGCGCCTGGTTGAATTTGATGATTTAAACAGCCTCAGCAAAGAAGGCGAAGGCCTTTTTACGGGGATACAGGGGAGTGAAAAACAGGCCGCCGCGACAACCGTTGTCCAGGGCAGAGTGGAGACGTCAAATGTCAATGTCGTTGACGAAATGGCCCAATTGATATCTGTAATGCGCGCGTACGAGGCTAACCAGAGAATAATACAGAACTATGATGAAATTCTCAACAAGGCAGTAAACCAGATCGGCAGCATCAGGTAAGGTTATAAAAGTAATTAAAACAAATAGACAGGATTAACAAGATTTAAACCGATTAACAGGATGTTGAAAATATTTAAGTTATTAATAAATACCAATTAAAATAAATCTTGTCCAGCATTGACTATAAGAAAATGTATTTAATCCTGTAAATCCTGATAATCTTGTAAATCATGTGATAATAATCCTGTAAATCCTGTCAATATGTTTAAGTCATTTTTTAGATCGGGGTGATGTTTATGCTGCGAGCTATTTCCGGAGCCGCGTCCGCGATGAACGCTCTGCAAATAAAAACCGATACTATAGCCAATAACCTGGCCAATGTAAACACTACCGGCTATAAAAAAAGCCGGACGGATTTTACCGAACTCGTGGGCCAGGAACTTGGAAGCGGCGGCATTCCGGTTGGCGCCGGCAGCCAGGACCAGAAAAAACCGACGGTGGGAGGCGGTGTAATAGTATCCGGGATAGCAAACAACTTGATGCCCGGACAGCTGCTTGAAACACAGAGGCCACTGGATCTCGCTGTTTTCGGAGAAGGCTTTTTCAAGGTCGTCCAGCCTGGAGGAGAGGAGCGGTATACCCGCGACGGCACCTTCAGCCTTGATGCGGCCGGTAATCTGGTAAACCCTTCCGGTTATATACTTGAAGGGGTTAAGATGGCTCCCGGTGCGGCGGATTTCAATATAGCCGCCGATGGGAAGATCAGTGTCAATGACGCGGGAGAAATAACCGAGGCCGGGCAGATTAATATTTACAAGTTTAGCAGCGCTTCAGCGCTGAAGGCGGAAGGGGAAAACCTGTTTTCAGCTGTGGGTGAAGCTGTGGAAGGGGTTCCCGGAAGTGATGGTTTTGGCACGATCAGGCAGGGCTGCCTGGAAGCGTCAAACGTCGATCTTACAGAGGAAATGGCGAGCCTGATAGAAGCCCAGCGCGCTTACAGTTTTAGCGCACGTATTATGCGCACAGCTGATGAAATGTTTGGGTTGGCCAACAATTTGCGGAAGTAAGGTGATTTGGATGCAGGATTCACCGGTGCGGGGGAGCGAGCTCAAACAAACATCGCCCGCTGCCGAAATCCATGTAGGTATTGCCGAACTGAAGGTTTCAGGTCAACCGGACCGTTTGATTACAATGGGTCTTGGATCATGCGTCGGTCTTACATTATACGATCCCCTGACAAAGGTCGGCGGATTGCTGCATATCATGCTTCCCGACAGCACTTTATTCAATCAGGTAACAAAACCCGCCAAGTTTGCCGACCTGGGCATACCATTGATGATAGCTGAGATAAAGCGCCGGGGAGGCAGGGTCAACAACCTTCAGGCCAAGATAGCCGGAGGGGCGCAGATGTTTTCCGGATCAAACGAAAAGTTTATGTTAAATATCGGTGAGCGCAATATTGTTACAACCAGGCTTATCTTAAGAGGGATGGGCATCAGGGTGCTGGCGGAAGAAGTGGGAGGCAGCAGGGGCCGGACAATGATCCTTGACACCGTGAGCGGGCAGGTTATGATCCGGACGGTAGGTACGCCAATAAAGGTGATTTAATGGAGTTTTCATTATTTAAGGATAAAGTTCGCGGCAGTTTCAAACTTGATCTTAATTCTTATAAAGAAAACCAGCTTAAACGTCGCCTCGACAACCTGATGGTAAAACAGAATGTTAGTACAGGTAATTACGCGGAATTTTTTAATCTTTTAACTGTCGACCGCAGCGCATATATGGAATTTCTGGATACTATAACCATCAACGTTTCAGAGTTTTTTAGAGATAAACCGATCTTCGATACACTGGAGAACAATATCATACCATCTCTGTTGGATGACAGGAAAAGGCTAAAAATCTGGAGCGCGGCCTGCTCAAGCGGGGCGGAGCCATATTCAATAGCAATTATCTTAAATGAACTTTCTCCCGGCCGCAATCACTACATACTGGGCAGCGATATCGACAAAAAAGTTCTCAAAGCCGCGCAGGAAGGATGTTATCACGAGGACCAGGTTATTAACGTCAACCGCCGGCGTCAAGCCAGGTATTTCACGCGCCAGGGCGACAAGTATTATTTAACGCAAAGTATTAAGAAAATGGTTTCATTTAAACACCACGATCTGTTACTATCACTGTTTGACCATGGTTTTGACCTGATTTCCTGCCGTAATGTCGTGATTTATTTTACCAGGGAGGCCCAGGAAAAACTGTACCTGAAGTTCCACAGGGCACTGAATCCAGGTGGCATACTGTTTATTGGCGCCAGCGAGATGATTTTTAATTACCGAGAATTTGGCTACGAAAAACTGGCAACTTGTTTTTACCGGAAGAAATAAAAGTGCTTTTCGGGAGGGATGGTATTGGCTGAAAGTGAGGTAATTTCAAATGTCCATATGGACGCCCTTCAAGAAATCAGCAATATCGGGCTTGGCAATGCCGCCACAGCCCTGGCTGAGCTGCTGAATAAAAGAGTTGAAATAGCTGTGCCAAAAGCCAGGTTCCTGGATTTTGAACAGGTATTCGCCTTGACAGGCGGGATTGAAGAAGTGGTGTCATGTGTAAATTTAAGCCTGGAAGGCGATATACCCGGCACCGTGATGTTTATGTTTTCCGAGCAAAGCACTTATAACTTGATTGACATGCTGATGGGTTATGAACTGGGTACGACAACCACATTGGATGATATGGGCATTTCCGCCATATCGGAAATAGGAAATGTTTTAACCGGTTCTTTTATCAATGCTATAGGCGGTATGACTGGTTTAAATTTGAACACCTCGGTGCCGATGTTTGCTTTCGATATGCTGGGGGCAATACTGAGCGCTTCTCTTGTAGCCAGCGGCTACTGGGGTGATAAAGTCCTGGTTATTGAGACACTGTTTTTTCAGAACTACGACCAGATCAAAGGGCACTTTTTTCTGCTGCCGGAAACAGGAGCTTTGAACGGGTTGTTTGAGGCTCTTGGTATGCCTGTGGAATGTTGAGGAAGATACGGGAGGTAGATTTACTTTGAGTAAAAGGATCCTTGTAGTAGATGACGCCGCATTTATGAGGATGATGATTAAAAACATTTTATCGAAAAATGGCT
The DNA here is from genome assembly GCF_048984525.1 of Pelotomaculum propionicicum. GTDB lineage: Bacteria > Bacillota > Desulfotomaculia > Desulfotomaculales > Pelotomaculaceae > Syntrophopropionicum > Syntrophopropionicum propionicicum_A. The sequence goes on along the minus strand of NZ_JBMGJC010000005.1, from coordinate 103,603 downwards.
ATGAAATTGTAGGGGAAGCGGAAAACGGCCAGGTTGCGATAGAATTATATAAAAAGCTCAAGCCCGACCTGGTGACAATGGATATAACAATGCCTGAGATGAACGGCATAGAAGGCGTCAAAGCGATCCGCGAATTTGATCCGAACGCGAACATTATCATGTGCAGCGCCATGGGACAGCAGGCCATGGTGATGGAGGCTATTCAGGCAGGGGCTAAAGACTTTATTGTAAAACCTTTTCAGCAGGACCGGATCCTGCAAGCTATCGGAAGAGTGCTGGCCAGGGCCGAGTAAAACAGCAGGCTTTAATGACATGCTGCTCTCAAGACAACCGTGGCTGTGTAATCTCGATGATGAGTATAGAGAAAAAGGGCCTGACCCCAAAGGGTATTCCAGGTTTGTTTAAATTTTTTGCTTTGGTGAACTAATATTAGAGTGCCCAAAAAATGGTATTATATTAAATCTTAGGGTTGGTTGATTATGGATATTTTATCTCAGAACGAAATAGATGCCTTGCTGGATGCCCTGTCAACCGGCGAGGTAAAGATGAATGAGCTGCAGGAGTCCCCAAAACAGATAGATTATAAGCTTTATGATTTTCGCCGCCCAAATAAGTTCTCCAAAGAACAGCTCCGCACACTGCAGGTCCTACACGGTGGATTTGCGCGCCTCCTTTCCAATTTTTTAACAGGTTACCTGCGCAGCAATATACAAGTCGAAGTTGCGTCTGTTGACCAATTGACATTTGAAGATTTTATCCGTTCGATTCCAACCCCGACAGTGCTTGTAGTGTTTTCTTTGAGCCCTTTAAAAGGAACCGCGATTGCCCAATTGGATCCGGTTTTCCTTTTTCCGATGATAGACCTCTTTTTTGGCGGAAACGGCGAGGCGCCTAGGAACATCCGTGATTTGACTGATATAGAACTGTCAGTAGCCAGAAAGTTAACCATCAAAATATTAGATAACCTGGCCCTGGCCTGGAAGGATATTGTCCAGGTCGAGCCGGCAATTGAATCTGTGGAGACCAACCCTCACCTGCACCAGGTATATTCATTCAACGAAATTGTGGCTTTGATCTCCTTTACAACACAGGTTGGAGAATCGTCGAAAGGTTTTATCAACCTTTGTCTGCCCTATACGCTGCTTGACCCGGTGGTGTCCCATCTTACTATCCAAAGGCGTTTCGGTCCTCAATTATCAGACCTCAGCGAGCAGGAAAGGAAAAAAATGGTTTACTGGCTTGGCCAGCCGTCTGTGGAGCTTACAGTCCTGGCAGGGCAAACATGGGTGAACGTGAACGATTTTCTTCAGCTGCAGGTGGGTGATGTGCTGCTGCTTGACAGGAAGGTGGACCAGGATATGGATATGTACATAGAGGAACAAATGAAATTCAAGGTTCAGGCCGGCACGCTCGGCAGCCAGCTGGCAGTTCAAATTACAGGGCTGGTGGAAGGAGAAAAAGATGTCTAGACTTTTAAAACAGGAAGAGATTGATGCTCTCCTGAACGCTCAAAATAATGAGACGGGCCACCCGGAAGAGCCGGAAGATATGGAGGCGGCTGTTCCAGAAGAGCAGCTCCCTGAGGATATAGCTGAAGAAAATATGCTTTCAGTGGAGTCAGAGGATAATACCGCAGCGGAAAGTTTTATTCCGGAGCAGGCTGTTGAGACAGATACAGCGCCGGTTGGGGCTCTGCCGGATAATGAAGAAGAATATTTAACAGAAGAAGAAATGGACGCCCTGGGGGAAGTCGGGAATATCTGCATGGGGTCGGCGGCCACCACCCTGTCCATGCTGCTGAACCAAAAGGTAAGTATTACAAGCCCGAGAATAACTATATCAACATTAGAAGAACTATTCAGCAGTTTTATAAAACCGCACATGACAATTCATGTGCGTTTCATAGAAGGTCTATTAGGGTTCAACCTTTTAATTATGAGAGTCCATGACGCAAATGTCCTGGCCGACTTGATGATGGGCGGCGAGGGGGTAAGCGTTTCCGAAGAAATAGATGAAATTGGCATCAGTGCAGCTTCCGAGGCCATGAACCAGATGATCGGGTCAGCCTCCACATCAATGGCAACGATGTTTAACCGGACTGTTAACATATCACCGCCTGAAACAAAGGTATACTACAGTACCGACGATCTGAACTTCCCTGAGTTTGGCGTGGAAGGCCCAGTGGTTATTGTCTGGTTTAACATGAAAATTGGTGATATACTTGATACCCAGCTCATGCAGGTAATGGGGTTCGATACCGCTAAAGAGGAAGCAGGCCTGATTCTCGGTGAGTTAGGCGCGCCAGACAATGTGACGACCGTGACGGAAGTGGAAGAACAACCGGGGCAAGAATTATCCGCCGGTGCGGATGTCACCGGGGACAATTTAGATGGACTTCAGGATATAGAACCTGAACCTGCCGTCTTTGTTGAACCGGTCAGGCAATATGAACCACCGGCTGTGGAAAATATGACGCATACTCCCGCCGCAGTCCGTTACGCGCCGCCAAAGCCTGAACCGGCAACTTACGGCTTTGACCAGCAGCGCCTGGATTTAATTCTCGATATACCTTTAAAGGTTACGGTGTTGTTGGGACGGACCAGGTGGCCGATTAAAGACATACTGGGCCTGGCGCCAGGTTCCGTGGTCGAGTTGCAGAGTATTGTGGATGAGCCGGTGGAGATACTGGTAAACGGTACCCTGGTAGCCACCGGCGAGGTGGTTGTGGTAAACGAAAACTTTGGAGTCAGGATCTCCAATATCATTGGCCCCAGTGAAAGAATTAAAAACCTGGGGACATAAAAGCCCATCAAGGGCTTTTTTTTAAGCCTTTTATTTCCTTGAAAAAGAGGTTAAATTAGAAGGTGTCGAGGAGGTGGTAAATTGAAGATTTTTGCCATCGGGGATGTACACCTGTCTTTCAATAATACTGTTAACCCTCCAGCCTGGGACAACGTAGAGGTTTATAAGCCGATGGACGTATTCGGAGAAGAGTGGCGGGAACATTACAGGAAGATTTATGATAACTGGACAAAAATCGTAAAAACCGGGGATATAGTGCTGATGCCCGGCGATATTTCATGGGCTTTAAAGCTTTATCAGGCACGGTTCGATCTCGAATTTCTCAGCCTGCTGCCGGGCAAAGTCATATGTGTGGCGGGCAATCACGATTACTGGTGGCAGAGCCTGGCGCAGGTCAGGTCGACCCTCCCGGGCAACATGGAAGTTATTCAGAACGACCATGTATCTGTTGGTGATATTGCCGTATGCGGTTCCAGAGGGTGGTGGTGTCCCGGTTCACAATATTTTACCAGTGATGATTTAAAGATATACCGCAGGGAATTAATCCGGATGGAAAACTCACTGAAGAGTGTTGACCCGGCAAAGGTAAAAGATATAATTGTATTAATTCATTTTATGCCTGCGGCTGAGGGTCATGAAAAAAATGAATTTATCGAGCTCTTTCAAAAATACGGGGTGAGCACAGTCATATACAGCCACCTACATGGCGCGGCGGCCAGCCTGCGTCTGCCGGAAAGCGCCTGGAACATTACATTCCACCTAGTAAGCGCTGACTTTATTAATTTCTCGCCTCTCTTTATTAGAGAGCTAATTTAAATTATTTATCACATGATTAACAAGATTATCGGGATTTAAAAGTATTAAAACATTTCACACATGATTTACAGGATTATCAGGATTTACACGATTTTAAATTATCATTTAAAAGTAAAAATAATAATTTTATTAATTTTTATATGCTAATACTTTTACTTTAAGTTATTTAAAAATCCTGTTAATCTTTATAATCTTGTTAATCTTGTGAAAAATATTTGACCCGTTAAACTCAATTTTATTCAGAATGGGATGATTGTTATGGAGACGGAAGCTGTTTTGTTTGACCTGGACGGCACCCTGGTTGATTCACTGCCGCTGATATTCAGGACCTACCGGCAGGTATTCGATGAAATGGGTATACCTTGGAATGAAAGCGGCCTGGAAAAAATGATCGGGCTGCCGTTAAAGGATATAGGGAAATATTTTACGGGGAAAGAAGTGTCCCGTTTTGAAGAATTATACCAGTTTTACTACCACCGTGACCTTGATCAATACACCAGGCTTTATCCCGGCACCCTGGCTGTCCTGAGCAACCTGGAAAAACGGAAAATAAAGCTCGGTATTGTTACGTCCAAGGGTAAGCCCGGGACCACAAGGACCGCATCTTTTACCGGGCTCGATCGTTTTATGGACGTAATAGTTACGGCGCACGATGTGTCAAGGCACAAACCGGACCCGGAACCCCTGCTGCACGCTGTTCAACTGCTCGGAGCGCAAGTCTCCAGGACCATATATATCGGTGACAGCAATTTTGACATTTTGACCGGCCGGAATGCCGGCGCCCGCACCCTGGGCGTAACATGGGGTCTTGCCAGCCGCGAGGAACTGGAATCTCTGCAGCCGGATGGAGTGTTAGGTCGTTGGGACGAACTGTTGAAATATATAAAATAAAAAATCAGCCCGGAGGTATGGCAGTTGATCATCGGGGTATTAACACTGGAACTGCACCTGGGGGAAGCGAATTCTCTTAAAGACAAGAGAAGGATAATAAAAAGTTTGATTGACCGGATTAAAAACCGTTTTAATGTTTCTGTTGCTGAGGTGGGCGAACAAGATTTATGGCAGCGTTCAACCGTCGGTATTTCCATGGTCAGCTGTGAACAGGCCCATGTGCACAAGGTTTTAGCCTCGGTAGTCAAGTTCGTAGAGTCGCAGGGTACAGTCCTCATAACCAACTTTCAAACAGAACTTCTATAGGCCTGACAGAAAATTACTAAAATTTAAACAAAACCAGTTTGGTTTTTGTTACAATTAATATAGCACATGTTGTTTTTTAAATTTTCATTAAGGAGGGCTGTCTGTGAGCGATGATTTAGTGCAAAAGGCAAAAGACAACGCCAAACAAAACTTTAAAGACGGTCTTAACTGCTCCGAATCCGTTTTTAAAGCCATTATCGACACGGGGGTAACCGGTCTTGACACCGAAACAGTTTCTCTCGCCACCGGTTTCGGCGGCGGTATGGGCTTGGCCGGAAACAACTGCGGCGCCCTGATTGGGGCAATAATGGCAGTCGGGGCAGTGCACGGGCGGAAGAACCCCCTGGAAGGTGAATTTAAAGACAGGGTAGACCGGCTGTACGGCAATCCAGGCCTGTACCGTCTGTTCAACGGGATGTCCCATGAATTCAAAGAAAAGTATGGGGCGCTGGATTGCATGAAACTCAACGAAGGTTACACGGAGTGGTTTGAAAAAGACAGGTTCAGGGAATGCATGAAAATGGTGATTTACGCGGCGGGGATGGCCATGGAATATATACAGAAGGGACAAAAAGAAGGTTATACCCAGCCTTTTGGCGCAAACGTGGCCGGAAGAGTTTAACTTAGATCCTGTAAGTAATCTATGGCGTTTGAGACGAGAAGCGAGTGAGTTGGTCATAACAGTGTCACCGGCAAGTGTAATTACCGACCTATTAATAGATTATGCAAATAGGCTGGGAATAACCAGGGCCAAGGTAATTGACTCCGAAGATATTATTGTGAAGGACGAGGTAGTATTCAAGGGGTGTGCCGGCTGCCCCGAATACGGGCATAACCTGATGTGCCCTCCCGCTGTGCCGCCGCCGGAGAATTTCAGGAAAGTACTTTCGCAGTACCGCCGGGGTGTTATATTGCAGCTTTTATTTCCTCTGGCCGGATATGAACAGGTTGATCACGAGAAGGCATATGCCGCCTCCAGGCAGCTGCATTTGATAATTTATGACCTCGAAAAGCGCGCCGTAGGGATGGGATGTCAAAGGGCTCTTGGCCTGATAGCCGGCTGCTGCCGCCTCTGCGGCGTCTGCCCGGGGCGGGGAGGCAGGTGCAGAAAGCCCGAAAAAGCACGATCTTCGATGGAAGCAAATGGTATCAGCGTAGTGGAAACGTGCTCCAGGGTGGGTTGGCTACTGGAGTTCCCGGTAAAAGAAAAAGTTTGTTGGACGGGGCTGGTCTTGCTTGATTAGCCCATTTTTTTTTGCCTATATTAGCTTCGAATATTCATTAATTTACAAAAAGGAAACCTGATATTGTCCGGAGAATAAGTTAATTTGCAGCTCTCTATGTAAGTGCATCAGCAGCTTTTTAGGAGGAAAATTTTTGTTAAGGAAAGCGCTTTATACAGGATCTTTTTTTGTTCTAGCGGCCCTTGTTATTTTTTTTGTCCTTCGTCAGTTCCAAACCCAGGCTTTTCCTATCTACCAGGATAACGCTTCCTGGGAAGGGAAAAGTAAAATGGCGCTGATAAGGCTGGAGGATGTGAGCCCCGGCACTTACAACACCAAAGAAAGCCTTGAAAAGCTGGAAGCTATTGCGGACTACCTTTATCAAGAAGGAGTCCCTTTTCAGGTTTCAATAATACCTGTCTATAAGGACCCCGGCAAAAACGTTGAGATAAGCATCGGAGATACTGATAACCCGCAGGTGCGGGATTTCATCAAGACAATCAAGTATATGCGGGGCAAGGGCGGTAAAATCGGCCTGCATGGTTATACCCACCAGTACCAAAAAGAGATTACCGGTTCCGGCTTTGAATTTATGGAAAAGGGAACGAGCACATTCGCCACTCCCGGATACGCCGGGGAAAGGGCCGGAAAAGCGCTGGAGTTGATGGATAAGGCGGGTATCCCGGTCGATTACTGGGAAACTCCTCACTATACGGCCACACTGGACCAGTACCGGGTCCTCAGCAAATATTTCGGCCTTATCTATGACCCAAACCCGGCGGATAAAAAATTTAAAAACATCAGTTCATGGGACAGCACCGGATTCGATAACGAGAGCGCCGTTTTTATTCCTGCTCCGCTATTGAATGTAACAAAAGAAAAAGATGTAAACAGGATCCTCGCCCAGCTTGATAAAAACGATCCGGTGCAGCTGGCAAGTTTCTTTTTCCATCCCTACCTGGAATTCAAATCGATGTACAAGATGAAAGCAAAAGAAGGTTATGAATTCTATGCCTATGAAACAGATTCCTACCTGCACAGGCTGATCGGCGGGTTTAAAGAGAGGGGTTACCGGTTTGTCTCGGTTTATGATTTGATTGGTTTTTTACCCGCTCAGCGTCTTTTCAACTTCTATCCCGCTAACGGAGGCATAATGTTGACAGGGGATGTGGATGGTGACGGTCGCAGCGACTTCATTTCCGGTGATCCCGCCTCGGGACGCTGGCTGGTAGTGAGAAGCCGGATTGAGCGCCTGATCCCAAGGAATGCACTTCGTTCTTTCGGGCAGCCCGAGGAATGGCTGTCCAACTGGGGGCGTGGTGGCGCAACAGATTTTGTCGCAGGTGACTATAACGGTGACGGCACGAAGGACCTGGCCTGCCGGGATGGCGTCTCGGGAGAAATCATGGTTGCTCTGAGTGACGGCAGTAAATTTATTCCGCAGCAGCAGCCCTGGGTCAGTTATAATAATCCCAATGGCCCAGTGAAGGTGTTAGCGGGGCATTTCAACAGCAACGAAAGAGAAGACCTCCTTTTTTGGGTTGAAGCCGAAAGTACTGCATATGTCGCCATCAGCAGCGGCAGCGGCTTTTCCCAGGCCGGGGTATGGCTGAAAAACTGGCAGGATGTCGAAAGCCCTCTAATCTTTACCGGCGACTTTAGTGGCGATGGGAAAGATGACTTGGCGGCCCTGGATCGAAAAACGGGCGCTATTAAGCTGATGTTAAACGACGGTTCGGGGTTCACAACCACTATGGGTGAAAATAACCAGATGGAGAATTTTGTCGCAGGTGAAGGGTGGCAGGTTATGGCCGGTGACCTTACCGGCGACGGTATTGACGATTTTTCAGCTTATGACGCCGCGAACGGCAGGTGGGAGTTTATATTATCCGGAAACAGCCATTTTTACAGAGAGAGCTGGCCTTTGATATTTGGTAAAGGTACGGGCGGGAAAGCCCTTGTTGGTGATTTTAACGGGGATAATAAAAACGACCTGGCGGCAGCGCGTTATTTTACAAATAACCAGAGCGCAGTTGACACAGCCATTTCAGTAATTAACACTGCAGGCGCTCCTTGATTATAACAACCCTGATATTGGGCATTTTGTGCACGCAAAAAATACTTTGAAAATAAGGAGGTATCTCTTATCTGAGATGCCTTTTTATTTATAAACAATAAGCAACCTTGTACAGTTATTTGGGGCAGCTGGACTCTTAACTTTATACTTATTTCGTATATATAGTTAGGTGACTGTTTTCTCAACTTATTTTTGCCGGATAAAAATATTTCAGTTGTAAATTATCTATTTAAAACTTTTCAATCCTGTTAATCAGTATATATCCTGTAATTATGTCAATTTGTTATATCTTCTTTGGTCACGGAAAATCGGGACAAAGGTCTCATGCAATTAAATTAAAAAAAATATATCATGTTTATTGCAGGATCTATAATGGCGGAGGTGTCACTTTTGTTCAAGGCGGTATTTAATGTTCCTTATTCCGATACAGTTGCTGCAAACAGTCCACAGGGCCTCTGTATTCCAGAGCCGAGCGGAATCCAGCCGAAACTGGGTGAAACCTGGATAGTAGATAAAACACGGAGGATTTCAACTCGTTCATTTTATATAAGATTAGTCAGGCAATGGAGAGGCCTTATTTCGGACTATGAATCGATACAAAAAGGCCAGCCTGACTTCCGCAGAGGGATGCTTGTGTTCAGGGACGGCATTTCATTTCCCCTCGCTGAAACAGCATACGCCCGTCTATGGGAAGACTATAAGGCGCTGTTATCCAATAACAACGCTGTGATCATACACCCGGGAATCGCGGTGCGCTGGCGGAAAAAAGGAAAACCCCCGGAAGAACTGCCGCTGTACCGCTTTGCCACAAAATATAAACAGCAGCCGCTGCTTGGGGCCAAAGGCGACATCGATTATTTTTTAAAATCCCTTAATCGTTTAATAGCCCAGGCTGTGGAGGAATCTCAGCTGAAGAAAGCAATGGCATCGTCTGAAATAGGCCTTCTGCAGGAAGCAAGATGAGTATCTTTTAAACCAGGCCATCATATACCGGCCTGGTTTCGGTTTGCCAAAGAAGGGTATTTTAATTTAACATGAACTTAGACATGGCCCGGCGTCTGCCGGATTTTGTTTTTTTTACTGGATTTGATTATTAACCAGTTGTGGAAACGCGGCCGTTAATTTAGAATTTGTTTTAGGATATTATAATTTATAATGATGAGCAGGAGATGAGAAATTGAAAAGGCCGCAATTTGATGACTTCAGGGAACTTTTTTTAGACTGCCTGCGCCGTGATTTTAAGATCGACGCCGCGGAAAGCGCTGATAAGAAATGGCTTGATCTCGGTGATGCGGATTACAGGCGGACTATATTGGAAACGTTAAATAAAAAACTTAAGAAAAAATACGGCGTTGAATTTCAAATCAACCGGAGACTTCTAGGTGTCGAAGGTCCCGTTGAAAGCGCTGTAATCCAGACCTTTCACGAGCTGAGCACGATCAATATTATGGAAAGGATTAACTCTAAAATCATAGCCAGACGGGAAAACTAAAAGAACTAAATGAACAAAAAGATAATTAAAAAAATTTTTTAAAAATATCGTCAATTTCTGCAGGAATTTTTCAACCATTTGTTGTATAATATAGATCAAGAGGATGGTTTTGACCTATTTGCCAGGTCGTTTAAAGGGACCGCCTCTGTGTGAAATGGTTTTTGGGGGTATAGTAAGCGTTCTGGTTCGGTATTTCCCATTGGAGCTTATGGTTCCGGTGGGTGTGCCGTGTGCCGGTGCGGTTTATTTGTAGGCCCTGAAAACTATTTTTGTTTTTAGGGCGAGGAGGTGATAATCGCCCAAAAAAGCGCCTGGAATAATTCTTTATTTATAGTATCTTTTCAGCAATATTATTTGATTAAATAATTAGTGAAGGGACGTGAAATTATGCCTAGATGGGTTCCTGTACTAGGAGGATTTTTAGGCAGTACCACCTGCGGCTTACTGCTTTACGCCTTCAGCGTTTTTATCAAGCCTCTGAGAGCACAGTTCGGTTGGACTGCGTCTGAGGTGCAGCTTGCCTATGCCATTGTCGTGCTGGTCTTCGGCCTGATGACTTTCCCGGCTGGTAAACTGAGCGACAGGTTCGGCCCCAGGCCGGTGGTTGTTATCGGGGGAGCTATCCTTGGTATCGGTTTCTTCCTTGTTTCAACTTTAAAAGGTGCTGGAGACTTAAGTAAATTATATCTGTACTATGGTCTTATCGCTGGCTTTGGCGGAGGTATGGTTTACCTGCCTCCAATTGCCACCGCGCCCAAGTGGTGGCCCGACCGGAGGGCGCTGGCTACCGGAATCTCAGTGGTAGGTCTCGGCCTTGGTTCGTTCATTATGGGCCCTCTCGCTACATCAATGATTAACAACCCGGCGATCGGTAACGGCAGCGCGCTGCCTGTCTTCAAGTATGTAGGTATAGCGATGTTCATTATGGCTATAGTTGCCGGTCTTTGCCTTTCCAACCCGCCAGCCGGCTACAAGCCACCCGGTTGGAACCCGCCCGCGCCCAAGGCTGGCGCTCCGAAAGCGGGTCGGGACTACACCTTTGGTGAAACGGTTAAATCCGTTCAGTTTTGGTTGCTCTACCTGGCTTATTTCTGCGGCTCCTTTGCCGGCTTGATGGTTATCGGGGTTATGGCCGCCCACGGCATTAACGAAATGAACAAAGAAGCGGCAGCCCTGATGGGAGTTACCGTTAAAGAACTCCCTGCGGATTTGACGAAGTCCATCGCTATGCAGGCAGCTATAGCGACCAGCTGTCTTAATGGCGCCAACGCCCTGGTCCGGGTGCTGATCGGGGCCATCGCAGACAAAGTAGGAACAAGAATATGCTTCCTGGTTACCTTTGCTCTCCAGGTAGCCGCTATGGCGTTTCTGTTCCCGGTGGGGAAAGCCCTCTTCCTGCTCTGCGTAGTGGCTATTATTATCGGCTGGAACTACGGCGCCATGTTCACCCTGTTCCCGGCCACCTGCATGCAGTACTTCGGCCCGACAAACCAGGGTCAAAACTACGGCCTGCTGTTTACCTCCTGGGGTATCGCCGGATTTGTGGCCAGCATAATTGCCGGCCAGATGTTTGACAAGTTTGGCACATACGCGGTTTCGTTTACCATCGGCGCGGTTGTCGTCGCGGCTGGACTTGTTATACTTGTGATAACTAAAGCACCGAAGAGAATAGAAGCCTAAAGATTTCAGCAGCAGTAATATTATGAAAACAGCCAAGGGCGCTCAATGATTTAACTGAGCGCCCTTGTGTCTGGATTTATACAAACTTTATTTGAATATTTTTTCATAGCAGCTGCGGCAGACATAGAAACCAACTGCACTGCGGCAGATAATCAGCTCTTCGAATTCTTCGCCCGGCTTCCACTGGGTACACTCGGGGCAGCGCTCCAGTTCGCCTTCGGCCCACTGGCTGCCGCATGAGAAACATAAGAATTGACAGCCCGGGCTTATACCTGCCTTAACCTGATTTATCAGCGCCAGGCCGCCGCATTGCGGGCATTCGTAAATCGGCAGTTTCGACTTTAAGTTGATGTCGTCTTGAATTTTCAGCCCGGCGTTCTTCTCTAAATACTCCATGGCGCCGGCATAGCTGCCGGTCTTATATCCACATGACCCGCAGACAACATTCCCATCACCGGTAATTTGCCATTCCCGGCCGCAGCGGGGGCAATCCAAGATAGTTTTGCTCATCCGGGCTGACCTCCCATCACAATATATTATTTGAAAACATTTTCCAACTGCACTGATTTAATAATACATGCCTGTGAGAGTGTGTGCAACTGTCTTTTATAAAGAGGCAAGATAACTGGCGGCCATGAGAAGTAAGAAAAAAACGCGCCTTTTGCCAAGGCGCGGGTGAGTAGGGGGTAAATAATAATTATAATATTTTCTAATTTTTATTCTTTAATTTTCTTCCTGACGAAATAGCCCTTGGGATCGATTTTTTCCCGAATCAGGCGGATTTCTTCAACCGTAGGCGGTTCAAAAGCGTATACATCATCAGGAATAATCAGTTCGAAACCGGTTGCTTCCTGTACGCTTTTAACCGTTTCGCCAGGCAGAGTGGCGATCAGCTTCATCCGTTTGGTCTCATCGTCAAAGCCCATGATGGCTTTAGTGGTGATGACCCTGTAGGGGCCCTGTCCGACCAGGCCGGCGCGCCAGCGGGCATTGGGGGAACCGTCCAGGTAACCGGGGCTGGTGATATAGTCGATTTTTTCGTTGAAGCGCCTGGGTTCGTGCACCATGATAATGATGGTGCGCTCACAGGAGCAGGCCATATCGCTGGCGCCGCCGCTGCCGGGCAGGCGGGTCTTTGGTTTTTGATAGCTGTCCGGGAAAGAACCCATCATGGTGGAGTTGAGGTTGCCGTACGGGTCGATCTCGGCGCCGCCGATGAACCCGAAGTCGCAGAAGCCGCGCTGGGTCAGCTCAAAGGCAGAGTTAAGGCCGAGCAGGTAGTTAGCCTTGTAAGTAGTCCTGGAGCCGCCTACTGAGAGAGGCAAGCCGCGGGATAGTTCCGGGCCAACGGCGCCGGCTTCAAATACCGGCACGATGCCGGGGCCGTGTGTCAGCTGGGCCAGGGTTATTGCCACCATGGGCAGACCTGTGCCGGCAAACACAACTTTATTATCGATCAGGGTTCTGGACCCTGCCACAACGATCATCTCTTGGGGAGTAAAGTCTTCTGAATATTTTGCCACTGTTTCCACCTCCTAACTTCCTAATACAGTGTAAGCCGCGTCAAGACGAATGCCGGGCTCGATTTTTTCTACATATTGAATTTGGCTGAGCGGAATCTTGTTGATAAACTCGGTTGTGCTTTCCACACCGAAGATGTACTTGTCATAGTATTCCTGGAGCGGGGCACGGTCGCCTTTACGGAGTTTTTCGCAGGCTCCCCTAAACTCGGGAATGTGCTTTTCGTCATAATAGTAAAGTCCGCCGCTGTTGCCCGGATATGCGCCGTAAGGCACTTCAATAACCGCGTCAACAGAGAAGTATGGGATCCCGATCCTGTTCGGGTAGCGGGTCATGTCGTCATGTTCGATCAGTCGGTCGCAGGTAACAATGGTGTGCGCGGCTGCCATAGCTATTTCAGGGCAGGTGAAGGTCGGGCCCTGGATGCGGCAGTTGCCGTAAATATCCGCCTCCTGGACGTGTATCAGCCCAACATTTGGATGGGAGGCCGGCAGAAGCATGATCGGCCTGTTGGTAAACGGGCAGTCCTGCACTACGGCCCTGTTGGTCTTAAGCATGTCGCTGCCAAGCGGGCTGCGGCAGGGGATGAAAGGCAGTCCCATGGAGCCTGCTTTGAACCGGGCGGACATGTTATAGTTGCTCCAGTCTTCCAGTTCGACCAGGGAGTTTTCAGTAAGATAACGCAGCAGAGGGGAGATGCCGAAAGCTTCGTGTGCAAAATAGGCAAGCTCCATTCTCTTAATGCTGTTCTTAGCGGGGTCAAGTGCCATTGCTCCAGCCAGATATTCGGGTCCAAGACCCGCGGACTGGAAAGAAAGGGTTAAGTCTTTTCTTCCCTGCCTGATAATCTCGTGCACAATAGCGATAGGTTGGCGGGCGTTAACAAAACCACCTATACCGATATTGTCCCCGTCGTTCACATACTTCTGAACGGCTTCTTTCAGGCTTATTCTTTTGTCCCTTTTTGATTTGTCCTTGTTCGCCAGGAATTGCCTGGCTTCATCGGGTGATAGGCCTGTCCAGTACATATTCACTCTCCTTTTCGGTTTCTAAAATCCAAAGTTTGATTTTTTGGATAACTTTCCCGCCGACTAATCGGGAGGCAGTACACAGCAATTTTGTAATACCCCGGCCTTAAGTATCAATACCTGTAATTAGAATTTAAAGGTTCTAATACCGGGAATTGACCCATAAGATTTTTTGGGGTTGTTAGAGTGACTGCCAGAAACCTTTCCTTTCACTGTTTCTAATTTTTTTCTCTAAAAATCTTAACCCCCTTAAAAATTAATTTTATTTTACCTATAAATTCTATTCTATTGAACAATAGATACATAGATACTGTACTAAGGATCTAGTACCCATGCTGGTATCTAAATGGTTTAAAAATTATGAAAAATATAAAAAATCCAATAATTCTCTATATTTCTCGGTTATATTATCATGCCGATAAAATATATTTATAACAAGAAATTCAGGTTATTGTCTTATGGATACATGCTTTATATGTATCAAAGGACTAGTACACCCGAACATTGTGGGAAGTTCGAAATACAGATAATATTATGAAAAACGCAGTTTTAAATAATTCATATAGATAACCAGGGATTTCCGGTCTTTAGCTAGATTGTTGGCAAAGGTGGTGATTCTGGCATTTATTCAATTTCTCTGCTTCATTAGGATGGCTGTACAAAGAAAAATTTATTAGGGGAGGTAAAAAATTAATGAATAGTGTAAGTTCTAAAATTAAGAACATATCGACTTTGGAGTACAAGGAGAAAAAGTTTGAATACTGGGGCCCGACTCCTGATGAATCAAGGAAGCTTATGGTTAACAAGTCGCACGCCCTCAAAGACAAGACCATGACTTTGAAGGAGGCTGTTGCCAAAAACATCAGGAACGGCATCAACCTGGGCATCGGCGGCTTTGTGAACACCAGGGTTCCGGTTGCTATCATTCATGAAATTATAAGACACGGGGCAACAGACCTGACCCTTTCCTTCCAATCAAACTCCATCTGCCCCGAATTGCTGGCAGGGGCCATGATCCTGGACCCTGACCGTGTTTCCATAAAGCGCGTGGAGCTGGCCTGGTGGGGATATGAAATAATCGGTATCGCGCCGATGGTCCGCTACCTGTCTACCAACGGTATTATTGAAATGGACGACTACACCAACTACGGCATGTCGGTAAGGTTTAAGGCGGCATCAATGGGTATTCCCTTTATCCCGGTCAGGGACCATGGCGGCTCAGATATGGAGCTGGTCAACAGGGGTAAGATGATTGAATGTCCGTTTACCGGCAAGAATGTCTACTTGCTCCCGGCCTGTCATCCCGATGTAGGCATTGTCCACACCACTGCAGCGGATATGTACGGGAACGCCAGGATTTTTGGGGCGTACTGCACCTGCCCGGAAATAGCCATGGCCGCCAATGCCACGATTATGACCACTGAGAAAGTAATATCCAGTGAAAGCATAAGGTCATATCCGAACCTCACCGAGATCCCGTTCCCGGTGGTGGACACTGTTACTGAAGTACAGTACGGAGCTTATCCGGGGGCCAGCTACGGCAACTACTGGTTTGATATGGACCACCTTAAAATGTTCAGGAGCATCTGTGAAGATTTCCGCAAGACCGGCAGCAAGGACGCTCTGAAAAAATATTATGACGAGTACATCTATGGCTGTGAAAACCATGATGACTTCCTCGAGAAAATTGGTTACAAAACCCTTAAGAAACTCAGGGATATGGACGGTGGCCAACCAATTATCCTAACCTAGTTAGTAGTTTAATTAAAAAAATTATTATACTAAGGAGGTAAAAAAATGTCTGAATATACGCCATTTGAAATGATAGCCTATACCGGCTCCAGAATTCTCGAGGACGAGAAGATAGTATTTGTGGGTACCGGCCTGCCGATTATCGCGGCGATGCATGCGCAGCTGACCCATGCCCCTAACCTTTACATGATATATGAAGCGGGTTCTCTCGCTCCTATCCTGGAAATGGGGATGCCTTTATCCGTCGGGGACACCAGGGCGGCCCGTAAAGCCTGTTACCTCAAGGGCTTGTGCGGGGCTTTCGAGCTAACCCAGAGAGGTTGCGCAGACTTTGCCTTCATCGGCGGCGCCCAGGTCGATATGTATGGAAATATCTGTTCGACTATTGAAGGACATAACTATGACAAACCCGGCATCCGTTTCCCGGGAAGCGGCGGCGCCGGCGCAATGGCGGCCAACTGCGAAAAGACCATCGCCATTATGGCCCTGGAAAAGAGAAGGTTTGTTAAGAAGCTTGACTTTGTGACCAGCATCGGCTTTGGCGACGGGTCCCCAGATTACCGTGAGAAAGCCGGCGTCCTTGGTTCAGGACCGTACAGGATTATTACCAACCAGGCGCTGTTTGGTTTTGATGAGGAAACAAAGAGGATGAAGCTTTTAGAAGTAAAACCGGGCAGGACACCCGCTGAAATACAGGAGCTGGTTGATTTTGAACTGATTATTCCGCCTGATGTCAAGGATATGGTCGAGCCCACAGATGAAGACCTCAGGCTGCTCAGAGACGTCATTGACGCCGAAGGATACTTCCTGAAGAGGGTCATTAAAAAATAATTTAGACAATATAATTTTACTTCGGGAGGTGTAAGCCAGGGTTAATCATAAAAATTAAAAAAGCCCTTCAAAAACAGGCTTAATTCTTTAACAGAAAACTACCCCCTACTCACCTGCGCCTTGGCAAAGGGCGCATCTTTTTTTGATATAATGAATTTTCGCAGGATTTACATGGTTTTTAAGATTAACAAGATTTTTTATTATTACAATTAAATTGTTTTAGTTAAAATAATACCACGCATAACAAACACCATTTTCAGGATTAACAAAGTTATAAGTCAAAAATTTTTATTAAATTTTTAATCCTGTTAATCCGGGTCATCTTGTTAATCTTGTGATAATGTTTAACTTTTGTTATTTCGGGCTGGTATCCACCAACTTCTCCTGGATGGCCAGGACAGCGGCCTGGGTGCGGTCATTTACGTCTAGTTTGATTAAAATACTGCTGACATGGGCTTTCACGGTACGCAGGGTTATATTTAATTTGCTTGCGATCTCCTTATTGCTGTGACCGTTTACAATTAACTGAAGAACTTCTTTTTCACGCATTGTCAGCAGTGAGGGGTCTTTCTGGACCTGGTAGTGGGGAGTGCCCTGCACCAGGTTTACCAGAAGTTCGTTGGCTATGGCTGTATCAACAAAATAGCGGCCCTCGGCAACACTTTCCACAATCTCGATCAGTTGTTCAGCCGGGCTGTCTTTCAGGACATAAGCTGAGCATCCGTCGCGGATCGCCTGCACGACCTTGTCATGCTGGTTGCTCACGGTCAAAATAATTATCTGAACGCCCGGGCTTTTTGACTTAATCACTCTGGCCGCCCGTATGCCGTCCATTTTAGGCATATTTACATCCATCAGGACCATTGTGGGCTTCAGCCTGTTGATGCAATCGATGGCTTCTTCGCCGTTAGTGGCCTCTCCAACCACGGAGATATCGTGCAGCTCAAAAAGCATCCTCAGGCTGCGGCGTACAAGCGGGTCATCATCTACCAGCAATAAGCGGATTTCACTATTCAGGAATTCATTCATCTGGATCACCATGCCGGGCTTGAATGTATACTGGCAGGTTAACAATAAATTTTGTACCCCAGCCCGGTTCGCTTTCTACTTTAATTGTGCCCCGGTGCGCTTCAATATTTTTTTTGGCAATTGCCAGACCAAGGCCAGTGCCGCTTTGTTTGGTTGTAAAAAACGGTTCAAATATTTTTTGCTGTATCTCACCGGAGATCCCGCTGCCCCAATCTTCAACAATAACCACTACCTGGTCAAAAAGGTGGTTGGTGGATACTCTAACAGTCCCTCCGCTTTCAGTGGCCGCAAGAGCATTTGAGAGCAGGTTGCCGAATATCTCCTTTAGCTTTTCAGCATCTGCCAGGGTGCAGGGGACAGGTTTGTTCAGGGATGTCTCTATAATAAAATCTTTGCCGTTGCGCTCTCTGTACTCAGACACTAGCTCCTTCAAAATTTCGTTTAAGTCCACCTCTTCAAAACGCAGGTAGGTGTCGCTTGAGAAATGCAGGAGGTCTTCCGCAGTCCTGCTTACACGGTCAACTGCTTCTTTAACGATTTTTAAGTCTTCTCCTATATCCATCTTCCAGGAAGATTTTTTTTCAATTGAGTAAAGAGATACCCGGATTGAGGTCAGGGGATTTTTAACCTCGTGGGCGATAATGGCTGCTGCCCTGCCGAGGGCGGCCAGCCTTTCCGCCTGTTTTACCTTTTGTTCCAGTACATTAATTATATGTTCCTTTTCTTTCAGGTCTTTCTCGTAAGTCAGCGAATTCTTAACCGCAATACTGATATGGTTGCATATAAGTTCAAGCATGCGCAGGTCTCTTTTAGTAAAATCCCCCTTGCTTTCCGGGCGGGTGACATGTATGGTCCCAATAAAGTTGTCGTCTAAAAGTATGGGGGCCCCGATGCCGTATAGGACCCCGTCCCGCCGGAGAGCGGATTGAAAATAAGGAAGTTTTTTTATTTCTTCAACCGTGTGGATGTCAGTTGAGCGCCAGCCCTTTTTTGTCAAAAGCTGCTTTTTAAAAAGGAAATGGTTAGATATGTTTTCACTGAATTGTTTAAGCAGCCTTTCGCTCAGGCCGATATTTGAGTGAATAGTTACTTTGCCAGTGCTTTCGTGGTAAAAAAAGATACCGCTTTTTGTATGCTGGATAAGTTTTGGCAGGTAAGAGTGAACAGATTGCAAAATTTCGTCCAAATCTAGATTTGACGTAACGACGTTGCTTATTTCCAGGAGTATTTCAAGCTCGTCCAATGAAAATTCCTTATTCAATACATCATTGTTATCAGTCCTTGCGGATGGCATGAAATCCCCCTTCCGTAACTGTATTTTATTATATTATAGCAGGTTCAGGTTTATTTCGCACTTTTGCAATTAAATTGTTTGGGATTACGGGATAATAAAATAATAAATTGTATCCAGGAGGGATAATAATTGCAGGAATCCAGAGATAAAGAAATACGGGAAAGAGTCCAGCAGGTCCTTGACACCAATTCAGAGTCCAGGGAATACGGGCTTAAGGCAGATGTGATCAACGGTGAGGCAATAATTACAGGAATTGTTGACAGCCTTTCAGAAAAAGAGAGTATCAGCAGGATTGTTTCTGGTATAAACGGGGTTCGGAGAGTTGAAAATGGTTTGGCTATCAGTACTGATGGAGCAATAAACGATGAGGCCGTGACCTTTGAGGTGATGGAGGAACTTAACGCCGATCCCAATGTAAACCTCAAACATGTGGGGGCGCGTTCTGTCAGGGGTACCGTGTTTTTAAAAGGCAGGGTGGAAAGCAAAGAAGAAATTGATACAGCTGTAAAAGCCGCCGCCAAGGCGCGTGGGGTAAGGAACGTCGTAAGCCAGCTGAGCATGGAAACAGCCAGGGAGCTGTCTCTCGAAGAGATCTTTCACAGCCAGGTCAATAATGATAAAGAAGAAAAAGAAAAAAGTATATATAAATATTGAATCAGGTATTTAACCTGGCCGTGGGACATGAAGCCTGACGATGGGTTTCATGTCTCACGGCACTTTGCCGTCCTCTTATATGTGTATTCGGTTATTTATTAATTAATTAACAACAGGTATATCACATGACGTATTTATTATCATAAAAACTTGATTGCATTTCATATTAAAGGGATAATGTTGTGAGTGACCTATTTTGTGCGCTGTTTATTGATATATTACCTTGTCTGAAGGGAGTTGTCTTGAGTGATTAACCCATATGAAGGGGTAGCCCCGGTAATTGATGCGACTGCTTTTATTGCGCCCGGCGCGGTTATAGTCGGGAAAGTTGAAGTTGGACCGGGGGTAAGTATATGGTACAACTGTGTTGTCCGCGGAGACTATGATTACATTAAAATAGGAGCCTGCTCTAATATACAGGACGGCTCTGTCCTTCATGAACACGCCGGGTTTCCTCTTTATGTGGGGGAAAGGGTGACAGTG
The DNA here is from genome assembly GCF_048984525.1 of Pelotomaculum propionicicum. Classification (GTDB taxonomy): domain Bacteria; phylum Bacillota; class Desulfotomaculia; order Desulfotomaculales; family Pelotomaculaceae; genus Syntrophopropionicum; species Syntrophopropionicum propionicicum_A. Next base: position 83,724 of record NZ_JBMGJC010000005.1, on the reverse strand, counting down.
GGGCACAGGGCTTTGCTGCACGGCTGTATTGTTGAAGATGATGCCTACATCGGTATGGGGGCGATGATCCTGAACGGGGCCCGCATCGGCGCCGGTGCGGTTGTGGGTGCCGGTTCCCTGGTGCTGCAAGGCCAGGAGGTGCCGCCGGGGTCAATTGTTGTAGGATCACCGGCAAAAGTAATCAGGCTTTTAAAAGAAGGGGAGCACGAAAGGTTTCGGGGCGCTGTGGGGCGGTACCTGAAATTAGCGGAAAATCACAAAAAGCTTTTAGAAAAAAAGTGAGATAATCAAATAAGTAACACTGGCAAAAACGGCTGTGATCGGTAATGTTATAACCCAGGCCACGACCATCTGCTGAGCTGTAGACCAGCGGACAGAAGAGAAACGCCTGGCAGAGCCTACCCCCATTATTGAGGATGATATAACGTGGGTGGTGCTGACCGGCAGCTTGATCAGGGTAGCCAGGATAATGATAGTTGCCGATGAGAAATCCGAGGCAAACCCGCTGGCCGGCTCCAGTTTGATAATCCTGGTGCCGATTGTCTTAATAATCCTCCAACCGCCTACCGACGTGCCAAAAGCCATAGCCAGGGCGCAGGAAATTTTTACCCAGTTTGGTACGTCCAGGGTGGGCTGAAAGCCGCCCGCCACCAGTGCGAAAGTAATAATCCCCATAGATTTTTGCGCGTCGTTGGTGCCGTGGCTGAAGGCCTGCCAGGCTGCGGTAAAAATCTGCAGGGTGCGAAAATTCCTGTTTATCCTGCCAGGGTTGCTGTTTTTAAAAATTGTTTTGATCAGGTTCATAATTATATAACCGGTAAAAAAGGCAATCAGCGGCGATAAAATCAGAGCTTCAAGAATTGTAATAAAACCGGCGTAGTTTACAGCCAGGATCCCCTCTGCCGCTATTACCGCCCCGGCTAAAGAACCGATCAGGGCATGAGACGAACTGCTGGGTATGCCAAAATACCAGGTAATCAGGTTCCACGAGATAGCGGCTACCAGCGCGGTCGCCACTATGAGCATGCCGTTTTCAAGCACCAGCGGGTCTGCAATTTTTCCGCCGATTGTTTTTGCCACCCCGGTGAAGGCCATCGCGCCGAGCAGGTTCATAAAAGCGGAAAAGATAATAGCTGCCCGGGGGGGCAGGGCTTTGGTCGAGATAGAGGTGGCTATTGTGTTTGCCGTGTCATGAAAGCCGTTTATAAAGTCAAATGAGAGCGCCAGAATTACAATAATGGAAATATGAAAAATTACAGGATCAAACATTTTAACTCCCCTTAAGAATTACGCATAATAATGCCTTCAAGTATGTCGGCCACATCCTCGCACGCATCGGATACTTCTTCCATCATGTTATAGATTTCTTTCCTTTTTATAATTTCAATTGGGTCGGTGCAGCTGGAGAACAGAGTTTTCAGGCTGTCTCTGAGCAGGTCGTCAGCGACATTTTCCAGGTCATTGATTTTATGAGTGTGGCGCGGCATCTCTTTTAGTTTTTTATCTACCAGGCAATTTATCGCCAGGGCTATTTCCTGGGTGCACATCTCGATATTTCTGGCAAAAAGCTTCATAAAATCATCAACTTCAATTACGTTAAAGAGGTCAAAACTCCAGGCGCAGGCTTCCAGCAGGTCCAGCACATCGTCAAGTTTTATCGTGAGACCGAGGATATCCTCCCGCTCCAGGGGGGTGATAAATGTATTGTTCAGAGCTTTGATTATTTCGTGGGTGTACTGGTCTCCCCTGGATTCTATCGATTTTATTTGAATGGCAAATTTTTCTGCGTCCTCCAGGTTGTTCAGCTCTTCCCGAAAGACCTTGGACGCATGCATTATGTTGTCTACCACCGAAACGAAGTATTCAAAAAAAGTGTCTCTTTTCCTTTGAAACATGGTTTCACCTCGAAAAATTTAGTTTTACAATATAATTCTGCCCCGGGGGCTGTTTTATCCTTATTGTTTATTGTATCCCCTGATATCTTACCATACCTTTAATTCATTAAATGTTAAATCCATGTTAAGAAAATCTGCACATGTTAAATTTATGTTAAGATTAATTTAATAATTTTTTAATTGCTTTTTTCAGGAAATTGAGATAAAAAGAATAAAATAAGATGAGGGGGTGTTAGCAGCATGCAGTTTAATTTTTCTGAGATTATATGGATACTCTTTTTGTTAATGGCCCTAATGCCTGCTCTAAAACAGCAGCGCCTGGAAATTATGAGGCTGAGGCTCATCCGCAGGATCGAAGTCAGCCGTCAGTCAAGGTTAATTACACTGATACACAGGCAGGAGCTGCTGAGCCTGCTGGGCATACCACTGTCAAGGTACATTAACATAGAAGACTCGGAAGCGGTACTCCGCGCTATCCGCCTGACCCCTGACGACATGCCCATAGACCTGCTGCTTCACACGCCGGGAGGGCTTGTCCTCGCCTCAGAGCAGATAGCCCGGGCGCTGCAGAGGCATCCGGCCAGGGTGACTGTTTTTGTCCCTCACTACGCCATGTCCGGCGGTACAATGATATCACTTGCCGCGGATGAAATAGCGATGGATGAAAACGCGGTTTTAGGGCCGGTGGACCCTCAACTGGGGGAATTCCCGGCGGCGTCGATCCTTGAAGTGGTTCGCCAGAAGGATAAGGACAAAATTGAGGACAGGACCCTAATGCTGGCGGAAATAGCCGCCAAGGCTATGACCCAGGTCAGGGATTTTGTCCATTACCTCCTGTCCGATAAAATGGATGAAGCGCGGGCTAAGGAATTGGCGGAACTTCTGTCAAGCGGAAACTGGACACATGACTATCCTATCGACAGTGAACAGCTTAAAAAGATGGGGCTCCCGGTCACCGTTGGCCTGACGGATGATATATACTCTTTGATGGATTTATATCCGCAGCCCGCCCAACGGAGGCCGTCAGTCCAGTTTATCCCGCTGCCGTATGGAAGGAGGGAGAATGAGAGGGGAGGTAAGTAATCTTAATTTAATTACCGCTTGGAAAGATGAAGGTTATTCTTAAAAATATGGCCTGCATAAAATGGATAACTATATTTTGACTGTATCAAGGACGGAGGTGTTTAGTTGAAAACCGGACTCATATATGACCCAGCTTATTTAAACCATGACACGGGCTCGCATCCGGAAAACGGTGACCGGGTGGCTTACAGCTATAATTTCCTGGCTAAGGCCGGGATGCTGGAAAAGCTTGTAGCTATCAAGCCGCGTCCTGCCACAATGGAAGAAATAGAGCTGGTCCATAAGCCGGTATATGTTACCAGGGTCAGGGACTTTTCCAACCGGGGCGGCGGCAATTTCGGTGAGGACAACGTTGGTTCCCGCGGTACCTTTGAAACAGCCCTGCTGGCGGCCGGGGGAACGCTTTCAGCGGTAGACGCTGTGATGGAAAGGAAAGTTGAAAGCGCATTCGCCCTGGTGCGGCCGCCGGGGCACCATGCCACCCCGGGGGCGGCTATGGGGTTTTGTTTTTTTAACAATATTGCCATATGCGCGCGCTATGCGGCCAAAAAATATGGCCTGGGCAGGATCCTGGTGGTTGACTGGGACGAACATCACGGCAACGGTACAGAAGAAATTTTCTATAAAGACAGTTCAGTTCTTTATTTTTCTGTGCACAGAAAATGGAGTTTTCCCGGCACCGGCCATGCCAATAATGTAGGAGATGGTGAAGGAAAAGGGGCGGGTTTCAATATCAATGTCCCACTACCCAGAAAGAGCAATGATGACGACTATGAATACGTCTTCCGGCAGATCCTGCAGCCCGTAGCATACGAGTATAATCCCGAACTGGTGCTGGTTTCGGCAGGTATGGATACTCACGCCAAAGACTACATCGGGCAAATGAATATGTCCGGCCCCGGCTACGCGAGGCTGGCGGCGGTTGTCCTGGAAATAGCCGGCAGGTGCTGCGGCGGCGCCTCAGTTTTTGTGCTTGAAGGGGGCTACAATCCTAAAGCCCTTGCGGAAGGCGTTTTGGCCGTGGTTAATACCATGGTCAACTGGGATCCCCAAGTGGAACATCCGGCAGCTGAAAACCTTCTGGTGAAGATAGCTGTCAAGAGTGCTGTCAGCGGTGTCAGGCGGGCACAAGAGCGTTACTGGCCAGTTTTATAGTAGATAGACAAAATACATTTATACCATCAGTTTGTCTAATGGTCGTCATGAGGAGAATAGTGATCCTCAGCCAGGCTGTCGAGCCCGATACTTTTAAAGATACGGTTTAACCTTAGTGCGATAAATCCTAAAATACCTGCAATAAAAACAGTAAAATACATACCTGCTCCTATACCTGTTCCCAAACCGGCTGTAAGCCAGATGCTGGCCGCGGTGGTCAGCCCGCTTAACTGGTTTTTCTCCCTGAAGATCAGGCCTCCCCCGATAAAGCCGACTCCTACCACGATTTGGGCCGCTATCCTGGCCGGGTCCATATTTGCCCGGTAATAAGGCGGGCCGCTGAATTCCAGGAAACCGTAAACACTTATAATAGTAAAGAGGGCGGCGCCCAGCCCCACCAGCGCATGGGTCCTCAGCCCGGCCGGCTTATGCCTGAACTTCCTTTCCGTGCCGACAATGGCGCCGACTAAAAATGCGAGAAAAAGTCTCAAAGCTATCTCTTTATCGTCAATAGGCAGTTTAAATCCCTCCTTCAAATTTTACTCTGTAATATAACATATAAACTTTTTTATATCGTTATTCCGTCAAAAAATACTATAGGATGCCCCCTAAGGGGCATCCTATTTTGGCTTACCGTCCGCCGGCCATGGACCTTTCGGCTCTCTCGATGGCAAGCCGGACAAGGTTACCGCAGTCCTTTGAGGAAACATTTCCGAAGTAACCTCCGTCCCTGCGTACCACGTCGCCTACACCAAGTTCATCGGCTAATTCGTACTTCAGCCTTTCGGACATAACTCCTCCACGCCTTCTGCTCATTAGCCTACCCCCTTATTTGTGGGACGGCAGCCAGTATTATTGTTTGCAGAAAACTGAAAAATAAACGTATCATTTGACCCTTGTTTTTTCAGACAGGCTCAGGCTGCCATCACGGACAACAATCTCGTCCACTGTAAGGCCGCCGGTAATTTCAATATTTTCCTGGTCGCTGATGCCGGTTTTTACCGGCTTGTATAGGATATGTTTATTCACTACCACCATTACTTCCTTTTGCCCGTCCGTCCTGGTGCGTACGGACTCCCTGGGAAGTACCAGGATATTCTGACTGGTCATGGTTTCAATAGACACACGCACCTCGTAGCCGGGTTTCAAACTGGCTGGATCGGGCAGGCTGATAATTACCGGCACGCGGCGTTGGATGACGCCTAGGGCCGAGGTCTTCTCTTCCGCCTGCGGGTAGATTTTTTTTACTTCCCCCACCAATGTCTGCTGGCCCAATATCGGAGCAGTTATAATAACCCTCTGGCCTATCTTGACATCTGCCAGGTCGTCGCTTAAAATGTCAGCTTTAACCTCAAGCTGATCTGATTCCGCCACGTTGGCCAGCAGCGTGCCGGGGCTGACTACCTGTTCCTGTTTGGCAGGTAGTGTAAGCACAATTCCGTTTACCGGGCTTTTGATTACCAGCTGTCCTTCCTTGGCGCTGAGCTGCTGCAGGGACCTGTTCAAGCCTGCCCCCTGGGCCAGGGCGCTTTCCAGGACGGAGTTTTGCTCACTTATACTCTGCCGGGCAGTATCAACCCTTAACCTGGCCTGATCAAAATCCACCTGGCTGATCGCTCCTGCCTGAAATAATGCCTCTGAGCGGACCAGGTTGTCCTGGGCGTCCTTCAATTCCAGCTGGAGGCGCTCCAGGGCGGCACGGGCGCCGGCGGCAGACGCCGCTGACTGGGATATCTGGGAGTTTACGTCACTTATCTGGAGCACCAGGTCGAGGTTTTCCAATACTGCCAGGGTTTGGCCTCTTTCCACGGCCTGGCCTGTTTCTACCGGCACCTCCACGACCCTGGCGCTCTGGGTGGCGTGTATGTCATAATTTGTGGCAGCCTGCACGTAGCCGGTGTCAGCCACGGAACGGATAATACTGTCCTGCCGAGCCTGGACTGTCTCCACCTCAGCGCCGCCGCTGGCATAGGACCAGGCGGCCAGCGCCAATGCCGCCAGTACTGCCAAAACCACATAAAATACTTTTTTCCGTTTCAAATTTTATACCTCCCTAGTCCCTGGTCTTTAATACCTCTACCAGATCAAGCGTTTTCACACCTCTGACCGCCAGCCGGTAGGCGGCCATAATGAAGAGTATCCCGCCAAAAGCCGACAGTGTATAAGTCAGCGGGTAAATCACAATTTTAAAAGAATAAGTGCTGTATACATCAGATGATGTCATCATGGCATTAATGTAGGCGCCGGCCAGGTAACGGCCGAAGGGAAGGCCAAAGGCCACCCCGAGAAGTGTCTGCAGCAGGTTTTCTTTCAGCAGGAGGCCGGAGACTTCCTGGAAGGTAAAGCCGATTACCCGCAGGGAAGCCAATTCTCTTTTGCGTTCAGCAAAACTGATCACCGAGGCGTTATACACGATAGCAAAACCAAGCACCAGGGCGAAGGCGACCATTATAAAAATAAAGTAATACATAAAACCTAACTGTTCGGTAAAGCTCTCCATTACCGCCTGCTGGCTCAGTATGGAAGATACACCGGTCATATCGTTCAAATTCGTTTTCACCAGCTGGGCCAGCCCCGCGTCGGTCTTGAGCATCGCGCCGGAGATCAGCTGGTCTTCCTGCATTACCCGGTTGGCCTGCTGCAGGGACAGGTAAGAAGTGCCGCCTATGAACCGCTCGTGTACGCCCATTATTTTTATCTTACTGAACCGGGTTGGACCAATGGGCAGGAGGGTCTCCACCTCGACCTCGTCACCCACGCCCACCTGCAGTTTTTTAGCCGTGCTGCTGCTGATCAGCACTCCTTCATCCGGCAGAGCCAGAGGGTTCCCGTCAGGGCTTGACAGCGCCTGCATGCCCGGGCCGGGACGAAGGCCTGTAAGCAGCTCTTCCTGTGAGCGGCCTTCATAGTATATCTTAACAGGTATCTCGAAGACAGGCTCGGCTTTTGTCACTCCTTCCAGACGGGAAATGGACAGCAGTTCGGTCTCTTTTACCGGTTCTGTGAATCGTACAAAGTAATCATATTTCTGTGAGAAATATTCATCAATCATTACGTCTACTGTGTCCTGGTAGAAAAAAGACACTACCATCATGCCCGTGGCGAAAGTCACGCCCAGCATGGTAACAGCGGTGCGGAAACGGTTGCGGAAGACGGTCCGCAGGCCCATCTTCCAGGTAGCGGACAGCCTGTGCCAAAACCAGGACCAGCTTTCCATGAATATATTTCCGGTCGCCTTTGGTGTTTCAGCCCGCATGGATTCTGCAGGCTGTATGGCCAGTACTCCGCGGGATGCGGTCAGGCCTGCGATGGCTCCGACAGCAATACTCAGGATGAAACCGTATAACAAGGCCTGAAAGCTGACGCCGCTGATTACCTCGGGCAGGTTGAAGAACATGGCGTATACTTTGGAAAGGGACGAAGCCAGGAGTACTCCGGCCAGAGAACCAAGCGCGGCGCCCAGCAGGCCTACCAGCACGGCATAGCTTGTATAGTGCCAGAGGATTTGCGGGTTGTTGTAGCCAATAGCTTTCATTGTACCGATTTGTGAGCGCTGGGTCTTGACCATCCGTCCCAGCATAACAAACTCGATCAATGCCGCAATCCCCAGGAATATAGAAGGCAGGAAGCGGGCCATTATCTTCAGCTGGTCCATCTCTCCGCCCAGGACGGCATCGCTCAGCTGCTGCCTGCGCGGATAGCTGGCCAGGCTGCCGTAAGGTTCCAGGATGCTTTCGACCCTGTCCGCTAATACTTTTTCATCAGCGCCAGGAGCTATCTTTATTACTACCTGGTTAACCTGTCCGGAGAGGTTCAGGATCTCCTGGGCCTGGTTATGGGGAACCATAAAAATGCCAAAACTGCCATACTCGGGTATTATGCTGGCCGCGTCTTTCATCGGATATATGAACTCGGGCGCTGTGGCGGTGCCGACCACGGTTAACGGGACCTGCCTGCCCTCAGCCACGATCTTTACCGTATCGCCCGGTGACAGCCGGGTGGCTGCGGCGTACTGGGGATCCAGCAGGACTTCCGCCTCACTGCCCGCGGGGTATTTTTCGAAAAGGCGCCCGGAGAGAACACGCAGGCTGTTTAACTCCGTATTCATTGGCAGGGGGTAGCTGGTCAGGCGCGCAGTCGCCCTCTCGCCGTTATTCCCGATCACCGGCACGTCTTTTTGAATGCGCCCGGTGGCTTGGGTCACGCCTGGCACTGACTCGATTTGCCTGATCACTCCCTCGGGAGCCTTAATCACGTGGAAATAATAATCGGCAAAGTTATATTCACGGTAAAACGTATCCCTGGAACGGAGCATGTTGTAGGACACGGTGCTCATGGATATGTAGATGGTGATGCCCAACATCACTACCGCGGTTACAGCCAGGAACTGCCCCCGGGTGGTCTTGACCGTCCGCCACAATTTTTTGGACAGAATGCTCATTACCACTCAATCCTTTCCGGCGTCAGGGGGGATTCGTTCTCTATGACTTCCACGATCCTGCCGCTGCTCATGCGCAGCACCCGGTGCGCCATATCTCCAATGACGGCGTTGTGGGTGACGATTACAACAGTGCTGTTGTATTCCTTGTTGACGTGGAGCAGCATCGACAGGATCAGCCTGCCGGTGTGGGAGTCCAGGGAACCTGTGGGCTCGTCGCACAGCAGCAGCCGGGGGTTCTTTACGACAGCCCGGGCGATGGAGACACGCTGCTGCTCGCCGCCGCTCAGCTGGGCGGGGAAGTGGTCCATGCGCGTTTCCATACCCACCTCCCGCAGGACTTCTGCCGTGGGCAGGGGCCTTTCCACCAGGTTGGCCGCCAGTTCCACATTTTCACTGGCGGTTAAGTCGGGGATCAGGTTGTAAAATTGAAAAACAAATCCAACCTCGTTGCGCCGGTAATGGGTAAGTTTAGCCTCACTGGCCTTGCTCAGGTTGTCACTGCCGAAATAAACCTCGCCGCTGGACGGCAGGTCCATACCGCCCATGATGTTGAGCAGGGTGCTTTTGCCTGATCCGCTCGGACCTAAAATAACCAGCAGCTCGCCTTCATAAATTTCAAGGGACGTTTCTTTTAATGCTTCAACAGTTACCTCGCCCATAACGTAAGTCTTGGTAATATTTATTAATTTCATCAGTACATTTTTATTCATAGCAATGACCTTTTCAAGGTGTATTTAAATTGTTTTAATGTTTTGCGCGTATTATATTATTTTAAATAAATAATTACAATTAGTTAACGAAAAATACCAAAATATTTAAGCTCTCCAGAAAGAAGGAGAGCCTTTTCATCTTGACCTGGAAAAGCCCCGGCCAAGGACCTCGCTGGCGTCTGAAATATACATAAAGGCGTCGGGGTCGGTTTCAGCGACTATCTTTTTCATCCTGGCCAGTTCAAACCGGTTGATAACGCAGTTTATAATAGTTTTTTCATGGTGGGTAAACGCGCCTTCCCCCACCAGGTGAGTTACCCCCCGGTGCAGTTCACCGATAATCCTAACGCTTATTTCAGAAGATTTATTGGATACGATAAATACCGATTTGCTGACGTTCAGGCCTGTTATTATAACATCGATCATTTTGCCTGTGATAAATATGGATATGATTGTGTAGAGGCCGATATTAAGCGGGAAGAAAAACAGTGATATGATGATAACAAGCAGGTTGGAGTAAAAACTTACCTCGCCGATGCCGAGACTTTTCTTTTTTCTCATAACTACAGAAATGATATCAGTGCCGCCCGTACTTCCGTGTCCCCTGAATATAAGCCCGAAACCGACTCCGCTCAGTGCGCCGCCAAAAACGGCCGCCAGGACCATATCCAGCTGGAAGGGCTGGATATAGCCGTAGGTTGCCGGTTGCAGGACGCTGAGCGCGACTGTCCCGGCCAGGCTATAAAAGAAAAAACTGCGGCTGATCTCTCTCGCGCCCCACCAGAAAACAGGGATGTTCAGAACCAGTATGCTTATAAAAACCGGAATTTTGAACAAGTAAAAAAGAATTAATGACAGTCCCGTTATACCGCCGGCTAACAAGCCGTAAGGGATCAGGATGGTGTTCAGGCTGAACGATATTAATAAGGCTCCGGCAATTATGAAGAGGAGATTGGTTATTAATATCCTGGTTCCTTCCGGTGATGGTAAATAAACTTTTTTGCTGCCTGGTTCCTTGCCGCTCATTTTGCACCTTCGCTTTTGCGTCGAAATGGGTGAATCAGCAGTAGTAAGCGAATAAAACTGGAAACAGTTAAACAAGATAAACAGGCTTAGTATGGATGCATTATTTATTTTTTTCCGGCAGTTATGACTTGGACGGCAATGACAGCCTGCCGTTAAGAGCCAGGTGTGTTAGCACGAACATGGCGTGGGACCAGTTCAAAGGCATTACCCAGGCGGGCCCGCCATGGTGTTTGTCCGCCTGCTCCGGCAGCAGCAGGTGCACGTTGGCCTGTGCCAGGGACCACTGGTAAAGCTCTTCAGCCCGGGGCCGGTTTCCGGCTGTACAATGGTATAAGGCCAGCCAGAGTGTTGTGATCAGCCATGGGTTGCCGCCCCGGTAACCATCTCCTTCATAGCGGTGAATGCCTCCGGCGTTGTGGTTCCACAGGCTATCTTCGATAGCGCGGACTGTGGCGATTATTTTTTTGTCCGCGGGCTCCAGGACCGCAAAGGGGAAGACCAGGCCCAGCAGGGCGGCGTCAATGCGCCTGTCCTCGCCTGCCCAGTGGGTGACGTAAAGCCCGGTGGGGTCTTCCGTGATGAAAGCCTTCTCTCCCGTGTGCAGGGCATGGTCGTAGTGGTCCTTATAGACTTTATGGTTTACTCCGCGGATGAAACTGTCGCGTTGATCAGACCACTGGTGATTCAGGATGCTTTCCTTTACTTTTTCAGAGCTGTCTAGCCAGTATCTGGATTTTTCCTTCTCACCTCTGGCGCGGGCTATATCCGAAGAAGCTCTTAAGCCGGCACAGACTGCCGCCGCGGAGTATGTCCCCTGGCCGTATGAATCTTCCCAGGGGTCGAAGCTGGCCGCAGGCAGGCCGTTTTCCTGGATACTAATTGAAAGATAATTTGCCCCGGCCTCCAGTGACGGCCAAATTTTTTCAATGAAACGTCCGTCTCCGGTGAGGCTGTAATGATGCCAGTAACCCCACAAGACCGAGCCGGCCTGGTCTATTTGTTTCCCCCAGAAAGGCGCCGGCGAACCGTCCGTATAATAGCGCTGGTGCCAGCTGCCGTCCCGCTGTTGTATTGATGCGGTAAAACCATAGAACTGTGAAGCAAGGTCGTGGTATCCGGCCTCGTCCAGGGCCGCTGTTATAAATACGGAGTCACGCGGCCAGCAGTAGCCATAACCGCCGCAGGCAGTATAATAAGGGTCAAACTCAGGTGCCGCGATGGAGGCGCCTGTCTCTTTGCTTGTCAGCAGCTTCATGGTCAGCAGAGACCTGTTATAAGCCTTGTGCGCTTGTTCTCCGGCCAGGCGCCGGCCCGGCTCCAGCCAGCCAAGCCAGAACTGTTTTGTTTTCTCCAACCAGAGCGTGCCTTCTTTTGAGCAGGCCTGCGCCAGAAGGGTCCTCACCTGTTCCTCCTTATCACCCGCCGCCAGGTAAAGGCTGAAGGTTTTATGCTCACCCGGCTTTAGTTCACCCAGGTCCCAGGCCAGGCTTCCCGCGCTTTGCAGGATATTGTCACGGGTTCCCTGGAGATACCCTTTTGAAGCATCCTGGTAAGGGTCGGACGCGGTGCCGTGCCTGCCGCACTGGTATCCCGCCAGCGGGTAACCGGACCCCGCCAGGGCGAGGTATATATTTCTCCGGAAAAAAACCAGCGAATTATTGGAAAAATCAATATAGGCGCCGTCCTGCACCGCAGATTCCTCTATGTTAAAAGCGCAGTATACAAAGAATGTAATCTTTTCATTTTTTTCACTGCCATTAATAAGTTCATAATGCCTGGCCAGGATATCGCTGTCCGGCAGGACAAAGTCGCTCTGGATAACCCTCAGGCGATTGGTGAGGCTGTCCAGCGATGTTTCTAAAATATTTGTGTTTTCTATATATCGCTGAGAATTCTTCCAGATGTTTAAGTGGAACCATTTGGTAAAACCCTGCCATTCAGGATATGCGACTCTTATACCGGGCCAGAAATGGCCCAGGTGCTGGCCGTATTCAATGTGCGGCCAGAAGAGCCTGTAGATCTCGCCATTCTCCCTGTGGCACGCCAGCATTTTAGAATTTCCGATAATTGCCGCGGGCATTTCAGGTAAGGAATTTTGAATTCTTATATTCTTCACCGCCATTTAACATTTTATCTTTACCGGCTGAAGGGGGAAAATCATCATTAGTATGCGCTTGTCAATGTGTTTATACGCGAGATTGGAAGAGTATTACTGGAGTGTTCTTAAAAGTTCCTCGTGGACCAGGCTATTTGATGCCGTGATGGAAAGATAACTTTCCAGTGTTAGTGCGTTGCCGTCGATGTCCGTGACCTTTCCGCCGGCCTCTTCCACCAGCAGTGAACCGGCAGCCACATCCCAGGGCATCAGGGTGTTTTCCCAGAAGCCTGTGAGGCGCCCGCAGGAAATGTAGGCCAGTTCCAGGGCGGCTGAACCAAGCGCCCGCAGGTTGCCGCAGCTTTTGGCCACTTTCTGGTAGTTTATCCTGTACAGCCGTTCACTGAATTTTTTATTCTCCGGGTAGCCTGTAACCAGGAGTGCCTCTCTGAGCAATTTTCTGGTATGGTCGACCCTTACCGGCCTGCCGTTCAGGCTTGTCCCGCAACCCGTGGCCGCACTGAAGCATTCGTCACGAAACGGGTCGTATACCACTCCGGCCACCATTTTCCCGCCGCGGGCCAGCCCGATGGAAACGCTGCAGAAAGGGATGCCGTAAACAAAATTGGTGGTGCCGTCCAGCGGATCCACGTACCAGGCAAAACCTTCCGGTATGTCTTTAACGTATCCGCTGTTTTCCTCGCCGATAATGATATGCCCGGGAAATTTCTCGCTCAGCCCCCCGGTAATTAATGACTCTGACATACGGTCCACCTCGGTAACCAGGTCTGAGGGACATGATTTATAACCTCTCTCAAAGTTCCCGCCGAACTTGTCCCTTATTATTGCGCCGGCCTTTTTGGCCAGGGCGGCGGCGGTCTCAACATAAATATTATTCTGCACGGTCTTCTCCTTTGTTTTTGCCTGGGATATATTAGATTTTAGCATAATTTCAACGTGCTGTCTTATACGCAAAGAGGGTATTCTTCCCGGGCATTCCGGTGCATGGCCGGCCATAAACACTTACCGGAGCCACCTGTCATGGTCCCGGATCAACCTGGCGCAGGTAAGTACGAAGAATGCGCTCTCCGCGCAGAACCAATTGCCGGACCCGGTGTCTATAAATACTTCCCTGGCGTGGCGGATTTTTTCATAAGCCCTGCTGTAATCCCCGTGCAGGCACGCGTACAGACCCAGGATCATCCAGGGGTAGTCAGGCGGCTCTATAGTCACCCAATTTCCGTGGTACTCATTAAAAAGGTTATAAAGGCGGGCGCCCCTGCCTGATTCAGGTTCGATCAGCCCGTAAAGCACGGGGAATGACTGGCACGTGGCATCGGGGTAAAATTTTTTTAAGTTGATGCCCGGCTTTATCCAGCCTGTTTTGCTCGGGTGGTAGCAATCCCTGTGGCGGTTAAGGAGGACCTTCTCAATTCCCCCGGCTATAGCCTCCGCCTTGCTCTTAAAATATCGTGTTTCCTGATCTCCCAGCAGATCAAGCAGCAGCACAAAATCTGCCAGGCCACGGTATGTTTCACAGTTATCCATGAGGTATTTTACCCTGTAACCGGCCAATGCGAACGTCAGGCCGTCGCGGTCCATCAGTTTTATTATAGCTTTTGCCACTTTTTTTAATCTTTCGAGGTTTTCCCTGATCCAGTGTGTACGGCTTGTTTTTTCGTGATAATTAAAAGCAAGGGAGAGGAGGGTCCCCGCATAGGCGTCTTCAGAATCAGGCGCGGCAGTCTTGAAATTGAAATTTTCATCGTAATGGTAGTCAAGGATAGTGCCGTTATCCTCCAAGTTTCGCAGGTACCAGTCCAGGTAGCGCTCAACTGAAGGGTGGCAGGAGGGATCTTCCAGCATAGCCATGGCGGCGAAATTTGAGAAATACGGCGTTATCCAGCCCTGGTCCGGGTACCTGGTGATAGCCCCGTCAGCAGGATTGCCGGGCTTTAGGATCTGGCAGCTTTTCAGCCAGTTTATCTGCGCCGCCATATTGCTTTTGAGCGCGTCAAGAAGCTCCGGTGCGTTGTTTGTGTGTACCATTTGATTTCTCTCCAATAAAAGCATTATTATATATAATATGGGTTTGGAGGAAATGGGATACACCCTTTTGAGACGTGAGAAGTGAGACGTGAGACGTGGGACGTGGGATCTGCGCCAAGACAGCGGTACGGGGACACAACGTACAACGTATGGCTGTTGTTAAACGGTACCAAGACAGCGGAAAGGGGACACATCTCTATTTTTGGCATTTCTTTTGGGCCGAGATATGTCCCCGATGTAACAGCCGGCTTTCGGCCGGCTGTTACTTTAAGTATTAATACTCCCAGCTAAACTTTCCGACTTCGGGGTATTTCTCCAGGGCGCCCATCATAATGCCGCAGATCCTTTCCAGTCCTGCCGTGGTCTTTGCCTCGCACCTGGTAACCAGGACCGGTTGGGTATTGGAAGCCCTGACCAGCCCCCAGCCGTCTCCGAACAGTACCCGCAGCCCGTCCACGTCTATTACTTCATATTGACGTTTAAATTGCTCCACCAGGTCCTTTACCACCCTGAACTTATCCTGGTCCGGGCAGGGCACCCTTGTTTCCGCAGTTGAATAATATTTGGGTATGCCGGCCAGCATTTTTGAAAGCGGTTCGTCGCTGTTGGACAGTATCCTCAAGAGGCGGCCCGCGGCGTAGAATGCGTCATCATAGCCGTAATATTCGTCTGCGAAGAAAATGTGCCCCGACATTTCTCCGGTAAATACGGCGCCGATTTCTTTCATTTTTGCCTTGATCAGAGAATGCCCCGTTTTATAGAAGAAGGGTTTGCCTCCCAGGCGGACGACCTCATCGACCAGCGACTGGGAACATTTCACCTCGATAATGGCCTGCGCGCCGGGGTATGCTGCCATAATCTCCCGCCAGTACAGGCACATCAGCATGTCTCCCCAGATGATTGCGCCTGTCTCGTCAACGACGCCGATCCTGTCGGCATCGCCGTCAAACGCGATGCCCAGGTCCGCGCCTTTTTCATTTACAGTTTTCCTCAGTTCAGTAAGGTTGGCAGTTTTGACCGGGTCTGGCTGGTGGTTGGGAAATGAGCCGTCAGATTCACAGTAGAGAGGGATAACCTCACAGCCCCAGTTCTCCAGAATCTGAACGGCGACAAGGGAAGCGGTGCCGTTGCCGCAGTCCACCGCCACCTTTAACCTGCGCGGCCCCAGCACTATTTTTTCTTTTAACATGGACAGGTAGTGGGGCAGCACGTCCCGTTCCTCCAGGTTGCCCGGCCCGGACGGGAAGGCTCCTGCAAGCATCATATCCTTAAGCTTTTGGATTTCATCGCCATAAATAGTACCGCCGCCAAGAGCCAGTTTAAAGCCGTTTTCATCAGGCGGGTTATGGCTGCCGGTGATCATTATGCCGCCGTCTATGCCATAATGGATGCGGGCGTAGTATAATGCCGGCGTTACCACCAGGCCTATATCAACCGCGTCACAGCCGGCGGATAAAAGCCCCCTGCTGATAGCCTCCCGCAGGCGGTCTGAGCTGAGCCGGTTGTCCCTGCCGAGCAGGACCTGCTTGCTGCCTGACTTTTTAACATAAGCGCCGAAAGCTTTCCCCAGAAGCTCGATTGTTTCGTCTTTTAAATCCCTTTGGGCTTTCCCGCGGATATCATACTGCCGGAAAATTTGCGGGTTAATATCTGCCAATACTGCCTACCTCCTATTCATTTTCAGGTTTTTAAAGCAAATGTTCTAACCCCTTGTCTTTGAGCGTCCTCACGACATTTTTTATTTCCTGGGCGCGGCTCTTATGGCAGATCATCAGGCTGTCGCTTTCGTTGACCACGATCAGATCTGCCACACCCAGTACCGCCACTGGCTTGTCCCGGGAAAAAACATATGTGCCGGCGGTATCCATTATTACACCTTCAGACATGAAAACGTTGCCGTTTTCGTCTTTATCGGAGTAACTCCCAATTGCCGTCCAGCAACCGATGTCATCCCAGGCGAAGTCGCAGGGCAGGACCAGGACGCTGTCGGCCTTTTCAAGAATTCCGTAGTCCACGGATATTTTCGGCAGTCCGTTGTATACTTTTTCAAGCATATCGTCATATTGGCCGCTGCCAAGGTACTGCCCGATCTCTTTTAAGCCTTTGTCCAGCAGGGGCGCATGTTTTTCAATCATTTTAAGTATAAGGTCTGTCCGCCAGATGAACATGCCGCTGTTCCACAGGTAGTCCCCGCTGTTCAGAAACTCCAAAGCGCGTTTGTAATCAGGTTTCTCCAAAAACCGGATAACACGGAAAACAGGCGTGCCGCCGTAATGGTCCAGCAAGTCGCCGCGCTGTATATATCCATAACCGGTTTCAGGGCTGTGCGGGGTGATGCCCAGGGTTACGATACAGTTGTTTTTGCCTGCGGCGGCCGCGGCGCTGCGTAAAACTTCATGGAAACGGGGAATATTGCCGATGAAATGGTCCGCCGGCAGCACGATCATAACTTCACGGGGATTTTTCTGCTCCAGTGTTAATGCTGCCAGCCCAATAGCGGCGGCCGTGTCACGCCCGAAAGGCTCGATGATGATGTTCTCTCCGGGAAGGTGAGGGACCTGTTCGGAAATAATGGATTTAAAATCCGATCCCGCCACTATATATGTGTTGTCTATGCCGACGAGTTTTTCAACTCGCTCAACTGTTAACTGCAGCATTGTTTTGTCGCCGATGAGGTTTAAAAATTGTTTTGGCCTGGACATCCTGCTGCGCGGCCAGAACCTTTCGCCCCGCCCGCCTGCCATGATCACCGCGTAAGGCATCGTGATACCCCCTCTTTTTTACAGGATAATTATACCATATTGAAATTGTTCTTATATGAAAAAATGCTTACAGATTGTGTTATATATAAATGTAGTTTATAATTTGTATTAGAGTTAAATAATTTAAATGTTTCTACTGATATTTTGCGACAATATTATTAAGAATAAGTTGGATTTATTAATAACACAAATTTATTAAATTTATTTTACCGCGCAGTTCATCAAAAAAGATCCATTAGACAAAAAAAGGGGAATGTTTGTGAATAACCCTCGGACGCTTCTAATTTTATTTGCCCTGGCTTTCCTTGCCATTCAGGTTATTAGTTTTATGAGCGGTATATCAAAACATGAAGAAAGAATGGCAAAGCTTGAAAAGCAGCTGGTTCAGTTTGAAACTAAGGGGACTTATATTGATTTAAAATCTGACCCGGCGGTAAAATTAAAAGAAGAGAAAACAAGATTCAAGGCTGAAACAATGAGTTTTGTGGTAAAAGTCCTGGTCATTTCCGGAGCGACCGCATTTGTTTACGCCATGATGAAGAATGACAGGGGACAAAAAAGCGGATAAAAACGGCGCAAAGCGCCGTTTTTTTATGAGACTATTAAGTATAGCACGATTGATAGGAGGGCGGCGCCAGCCGCCAGTGAGCAGGCCCAAAACCTCGTCGTCCGGCAGAACCGGTCCAGACGATCAAGTTCCTTTTCCAACACCGCCAGCTTTTGGCTCATTTGTTGTATTTCCCTGTTAACAATATCTGCCCGGTCAGCGGAAGGCGCCACCATATTTTTGTGTATGGTCGATGCCAGCGACCTGACTAATTCACCCTGTTCCGGAAGCTTTTCAACTGTCATCTTAATTTCCTCCGCCAGCCTGGTTGATAGCGTCTCTTATGGCGGTGAGTATAACCAGGGGTAATTTTTGGACCTCGCTTTCCAGCGTTTCAAGCCTATCTAATATTTCAGCGATCCTCACCCGGTTGCCGGCCTCAAATTCTTCCAGGCGGGAGGTTATTTTGGTGTTTCCGTCAATAACAGGCTGCACCATCTTAGCTTTTAATCCAAAAAGAATATCGCCGAGCATTTTTTGAATCAACTCGTCCCCGGCTTTTTCAACAGCAGTCCGGTCCATTTGTTCCATACTAACACCTCCTTTTAAACTAAATTCTGTCAACAGCCTTTTTAAACAGCGTCAGAAACCTGGCTGTTTCCCGCCGGCAGCGTTCATCCAGGATGCTCTGTACGCTGTGTTCAAAATCACTCAGAAGGGATTTATTAATTTCACCGCCGGTGCGTTTGCCCACCTCACTTATAATCCTCCTCAGCCGCTCGTCCAAAAGCCTCGCGTTTTCCACTGATTTCAAACCTCCCGCAATCATAAATTGTGTTTCGGACACTTTTTATTTGTGATTTGTATTCCCTTAATCTCTGCTGCGCGGCACGCAGGATTTTTTTCTGATCATAAGGGTGCCGGCCCGATTGGACCTCACTGTTTATTCTCCGGGAAGCCGAGTCAAGGATGGAATACAGATCGTTTAGCCTGCCGAGGTAAAAGCTCCTGCCGCGATATTCCAGGACGACCTCTTCGATACTTTTCAACAGGCTGCTGATCCCGCTTTCAGAGCCGGTGAGCCCTTTCAGGCCGGAGATCATGAATATTTTCGGCTTTGTTTTTTTCTTTTTCCCATGGAATGGTGACTTGGCAAGGAAGCTCATGACATAGTTGTAGACGGACTCCCGCTGCGGCAGGGTCAGGGTGTCAGCGAAGCTGATTACATAAAATATTTTCTCCTCTTCTTTTAGGAGATCCTTTGAACCGGCGTTTCCCGTATCGTTAAGCCAGAATAAGGACTCGAAATTATTCCTTTCCATATCGCTTAATATGTGTTTGCCGTTCAGGAAAACCAGGCAGATATCACTGTTTTTTACGCTGGACGACGCCTTTTCGCGGTGGTGTCTTTGGATCCAGTCCAGGCCTGGTGTGTCGATGAGTACCGCTAGTTTTAAAAACTCTGAGGGATATTGAATTTCCACTTCACTGATTTTAAGCGCGCAGTCCTGTCCCATGGCTTGCCAGAATTCCTGCCTTGCTGCCGGCTCCGTGATGTCGAATTCCCTGGCGCCGGCGTTTTTAAAAGTCACCCTGGTCTTCTGCGGCACATGGCCGCCTTTTAACGTTTTAAGCGGAATGCGTTTGTAGGAGGCCGGCAGGGCAGTATGGGATGTCCTGGCGAAAGCGCCCGCGGCGAACAATTCTCTTGTTTTTTTAATCAGCCCGGCCATTTGCCGGGCGTCAACAACTTTAAAACTCCCGTCAAAAAATGCTTCGAGAACCGATATGCCTGATACTTCTGCTGTTATCCACCTTTCCAGGGCATCCAGCGCATCCCGGTTCAGGACTGCTTTTTCCCCAACGCGTTCATAGAACTGCAGGGTGGTCTGAAGCGGTGTGTAAATAACGGCTTTTTTCGCGCTTCCGTGCGTAATCCTGGTAATCGCCGCTGTTTTAGGGCCATCGGCGGCAGGGAGTAAATCGTCTTTTAACAGGGCATTGATAAAAGTTGATTTGCCGGTTGAAAAGCCGCCTGCGACTGCCACGGTAAAACGTTCGATTTCGATGGCTCGGTACAGTTCTTCCAGGCTGTGGCGGTCTATATAGTCTTTTATCACATTATCGTTAGCAAGCTGACCGGTGAGATCCAGGAGGGCCTTACGGTTTTCTCTTATTGAATGTGTTTTGGGCTTGTATGCCGTACCGCCGATTTTTACGTCCATTCCTTTAAGGTTGGCCGCGTTCATTGCCTCCAGCCTGTTGTCCAGTTCTCTAACAAACAAGGGGATGGTATGGATAATCCGTCCGGCTTCCAGGACCGTCCTCGTGGTTTCCGCCATCCGCCAGAACTCTGAGAGGAAAAGCGCTTCGTCATTAATTGAGGCGACTTTTTTTAATCTTTGCGGGATACCGGCATCAATTTTTCTCAGTTCTCCTGCAGCCTGCCGGAAGTATTCCCGGGCCAGCTGCACTTCTAAAAAAAGCTGAATTGTCTCAATGTTGTCCCGCAGGTACGTATTAATCGTGTTAAGCTTTACCGGGCTCAAAAATATTTCCCTGAGCGCTGAGCGGGTTACTTCCAGTGAAGTGCCGTCGCTTGCCCCCAGGTTGCAGTTCAGCCAGAAAGAAATATCGTTAAGGCAATTGTTTTTCCAGATTGAAGCAAGCTTATATAAAAACAGACGGCTGCTATCTTCAATACCCCGCTGGTGAAATAGATAAATAATCTTATCGGCTTTTTTAGCCGCCTGTGTGGAGATATTTATTGAATCCGCATCGGGAGAGTCTATGCCGGGAGTGTCCAAAAGCCGGCACTTGTTTAAAACAGGGGAGGGCAGCTCGATCTCAACACGGCCGCCGGAAGGTTTTTCTCTGGCCAGAAAAGAGTACAGCTCAGACGGCTGCAGAAATACTTCTTTCCGGTGCAAATTATACACTGCCGCTCTGAAGGAACTTCCGTAATCAAAGTAAATCAGTCGGGAAGTCGTTGGTATGACTCCGACCGGGCTGACCTTGAGTCCAAGCAGGCTGTTTATAAGTGTCGACTTGCCGGAGTTAAATGGCCCCAGGATTGCCACGAGAGGCTTAAAAATTTGCCCTGTCAGCTCTCTCAGGATCCCGGAAGTGTTGATAAATTGATATAGATCAGGCATAT
This sequence comes from Pelotomaculum propionicicum, assembly GCF_048984525.1. Lineage (GTDB taxonomy): Bacteria > Bacillota > Desulfotomaculia > Desulfotomaculales > Pelotomaculaceae > Syntrophopropionicum > Syntrophopropionicum propionicicum_A. Next base: position 62,804 of record NZ_JBMGJC010000005.1, on the reverse strand, counting down.
GAGAGCCCTCCGCGTGTGGACAAATGTTTCTTACGGTTCTATATATTAACGGGCATCTGCTTTTATGACTTGATATTATCCCTGGAGATTGGGTAGAATCGTTATAACGTCCGGTGAGTGATAAAATAAAGATTATTGTTGTTGCCGCTGTGGGGAGGATTGCGCATGGGTTTGGATGGAAAATACATGTCGGCTGCCGAGGTGGGTGAAACCCTGGGGATTACTCCGTCCTCCGTCCGCAGGCTGGTGCGGGAAGGCGTCCTGGAGGTGAAGGACACAAAGAAGTATAAAACAGGAGAGGAATACTATTTTGACAGGAACGAAGTAATAGATCTTTTACCCCGGATGCCGCAATTGCGGAGAAAATGGCATTATGAGGAAAACATGCGTTTCGGCGCCAGGAGAGCCGCGTTCAAAAGGGTGGACGACGTGGAAAGGGCGTTGAGGCATACAGGCATAAAAAAGAATTTCCTGCTTTCCCTGGAAAATTACCCGGAAAAGGCGGCCCTGCTTTTGCGCGCCTCGTTTTTTCTGTATCACCTGAACCATTACGCCAAAGGTGGGGAAGAATATCTCTATGATTTAAAAGAAAATGTTTTAAAAAAGTTCGTGCGGGATTTTACAGCGGCGGAAGGTTTGGATATTGTCTTTATTGAAGGCGGCCAGAAGGTCCTGCTGTGCGACGGGTGCCGGCTGAAAGCTCAAAATATGGGCCTCGGTTATCTACAATACAAAATAAATCACGGCGGCTGCCCGCAGTGCCGAAAGGAAGAGGACTACTACAGCCTGTTTGAGTTCAGGGTGGCATACGGCGAGCACCGTTTTTGTTTTCACACCCCCTACAATATTGCCAGAAAGTGGTTTGAAAACCTGGGTGAGCTGCCGAAGAAAGCGCGGGAAAAGGGGAAAGAGGTAGCACTGCCGTTCGGCCGGCCTATATCCGAGGGCGAAGCCAGGGCGGTCACCCTGGAAGAAGTTGTCCGTGAACTGAAGTCTTACCTGGGAGACTAGATCAATGAAAACAGTTTATATATTTGGCGCGGGGGCATCCGCCGCGGAAGGCGCGCCTGTTGTGCGCAACTTCCTGCGTGTGGCTTACCGCTATTTTAAAGAAGAGAACTATGACCCGGACCTGGAGATTGTATGGGAGTACCTGGAACATTTTTACGGTTACAGCACTAAAATATGTTCCGGCGAGGACCTGGACAGGTACCCGGGCATTGATGAAATATTTAATATCGTGGACTGGTATTTGCTGCACAACCAGGCTTTCTCGAGGCGATTTTCCAGGCCAAGGCTGCATGATTTAAAGACAGCGCTGGTAAAGCTGATCAGCATGACCCTGGACAGGTCACTGCCGGCGCACCAGGGGATACACCATTCCTTTGTTTCGGGTGTGATAGAAAAAGAAGGTGAACTGCCGGCGTTTATATCGATGAATTATGATATTGTCCTGGATAGAGCGATCCGGGCCGCGGGCTACGGGCTGGAATACGGTTTTTACGGCAAACCCGGCGATCATTTTGCATCGAAGGAAAAGGTACCCCTCTACAAGCTGCATGGCTCTCTCAACTGGTCCTTATGCCCGCTCTGCGGGGAAATTTCAGAGCACGAGGAAAAAGTGGCGCACTTCCTGTTTAAAGCAAACAACATCATTTCCTGCTTAAACTGCAGGGGTGAGAACTCCCAGGCCGTTATTATCGCGCCTACACTGTATAAATCTTATGGTATAAGCAGGCTGCAGAATATCTGGGACAGCGCGGAAGGGGCCATCAGCTATTCCGACCGCCTGGTAATTATAGGCTACTCGCTGGCTCCCGCCGACACTTCGATTATTGCTACAATAAAAAGGGCTTTAAACATTGATGATAAGGACAGGGAGATCATCGTAATAAATCCCAACAGACACGCCTGCGAACGATACAGCCAGTTTTTCGGCGGGAAATGCAGTGTAACCCGCGGAGCTTTTACCGGACAGGTAATTTAAATAATATTGACATAAAATTATCATAGTACTAGTATTACAGTGAAGCTGCGTCTGATGGCTACGAATATGAAGTTCACGGAAAATCCTCCGAACCTTTAGCGGGTTTGTAGATAACCATGAAAAAAAAGATAATGTCAAAAAAGGAACGACATAAATGATGGGCGTTCCTTTTCTTATAAGGGGTCATTCTTTTTTGGGGTCAGGCTCTTAACTTATTTACTCAACTATCAGAACATAAAAAAGGAATTATAAATAACATAAAGGGGGGTTCAGTCGGAGATGATTTTAATCTACCTGCAGGTGGCTGGATGTGCGATCCTTGTAGTCAGTTCATTTGTTCTTGGCATCTGGCTCAAGCGTCATCCTTCAAAGAATGCCGCTGAAATAACCTCCAGAATAATGCATTTCTTTATAATTATTGCCTGGGTAATTCCCATAGGAACTGGATTTACCATGCTGACTGAGTATGATGAGTTGCTGAGTATGCCATCCCTGCCGTTTCCAATGATTTCACAAGTAACGGGCGCTTTGGTGATGCTGATAGGGTTTGGTTTTTTTGTTATTTCCATCGCTGTTCTGCTGGATCGCGGGGGAGGGTTGCCCGCTTTTGAGCTTACGAATAAATTGGCTGCGAAGGATATATATAAACACACCAGAAATCCGATGTCTCTCGGTGTTTATTTAATTTGCATAGGACTGAGTATATTAGGAGGCTCGACGTTTTTTATATTATGGTCGCTTATAGTTATTATCCCCGCACATGTTTTCTTTTTAAAATACTTTGAGGAACGCGAATTGGAGATCAGGTTCGGAGATCCTTATAGAGAATACAGGCGGAAAGTGCCGTTCCTGATACCTAATTTTCGCAAGTCTTATGAAACCGAATTGACAAATAAAAACGGCGACAAATAGATTACTTCATTACCCCCAGGAGGCCAAGGACCACTTCCAGCATTATTAGAATGATAATTGTCAGCTCGAGTAGCTCTGATCGCTGGTTGATGATGCGGTTGCTCAGCATGGTGTAGCTCTGGTTTATTATGGAGATCTTTCTGTTAATGCTCTCCTCCCAGGCCTTGGTGCGGAAGATGGATAAAGCTGTCCCATAAATGCGGGCGTAAAACACGTCCTCGGTTACCTTAAGGGAATTGTCGATCCGCTCCGTGATTTCTGTTATATCCGCGATCAGCTCCATCAGCTGGTTCATGATCCGCCTGTAGCGGCCCAGGCGCCTGATGCTGGAAGTATTTTCCGCCTCCTCAATGGCGTCATACATTTTCCCCATTTCGCCGGTCAGGAGATTGTCGTAATAACGCAGTTCCAAGAGCTGGGAGTTGGCGAATTCAAGCAGGTCGGGTATATCGTTGCTTCCGGTGGAGTCGTAAACAATGGCTGAGTCCCAGGTTATAATAGTAAGGTCGTCTTTGCCGTAGGAAAAGGAGTTGCGCAGGGTCTCGCGGCGCACCTGTTCACTGAGGGGCTCGCTTTCGGCAAGGAGAAGGGGGGCTGGATCCCAGCTCTGATCCCAGTCCTGGAAGTAGTAGACAGTAAAGTCTTCGATAAAGCCGTTAAAGGCTTCCTTGACCAGGGCGCCCGCGAGGGTTTTGCGCATTGTGTCAAGCATGCCGACAAAAACGGACTCTATCTTATCGTCATTATAGAGATCAACCGCCAGGTCTCTTACTTCCTCGTAGGTCGCTCCTTCTCTGACAGGGACGCGCATAATTATCCCTATGACACCGAGGTCGTATATTTTGCCGGTAAAGGACGCGTTAAGATCATGGCGGCCGATCGCCACCTGGCATTCACCGAGCTCCACTGCCACCGGCGGGTTCTTGAATTGTATCGATTTCGGCCTGATCCGCGAAAGGCGCATCCTCGCGGCCTGATGCCCGTGGGCCAGGATCTTCTCAACCTGCTCCAGGTTTATTTCCTCTGCTACATCAAAAAGGCGGTAGACCCAGATTGAATTTTTCATGTCTTTTTCACTTCTGTTTTTAATATGTCAGCAGACTCGTATCGTAACAAAACATACTATGACAGCGGAATGGGGACACACCTCTGTTTGGGGCCGGGCTTTGACGCCGAGGAATGTCCCCGATGCGGAATGGGGACACACCGTTTGAGACGTGAGAAATGAGACGTGAGACGTGAGAATGAAAGCACGTCTTAAGGGTTCAAAAGACCGGAGAGGAATGGCAGAATCCCACGACTCATGACCCACAACCCACGGCCCAATTAATGTCCCCGATTGGAATGGCGGGTTAAAACCCGCCCTACAACGGGCTGAGGAATGTCCCCGATGTTAGAAGCTCAGGGCTACCTCGTCACGGTCCAGGCGGCTCCTTACAGCCCGCACTCTTTCAATAAGAGCGGGGTTGCCCGCCGCCGCGCGCTCTATCTGTCGGAGAAGGTCTATCTCCCTTCTGAAGACCGAAAATATATCACCCGGCTGCAGTGAGGACATTTCAAGAAGCTCATTAAAACTGGCGCCGTTATACCAGGCGTAGGCCAGTGAGCCGGGCACGCCGGACCAGATGCAGAACCTCTCGGGCACACCCATCCTCAGCAGGTCCCTCCTGATTAAAGAGGTTTCATGCAGCGCGGGCAGGTCCAGCCTGGCTACGTGGGTGTTCTTGCCCGGGATATATTCCACACCCGCCATGACTGCGGCAACTTCAGCCGGTTCAGCTTCTTCGATTAATCCTGAAAAAACCAGTTCCGTCACGAGTATTTCCTGCACGTGCAGTTCCAGCGCGAACAGGCCGCGCGGGTAAAACTCGCGTTCTTTCATATAGCCGAGTTCCTCCAGAAGGCTGCGCACTTCTTTATACTCAATAAAAATTGATTTGGCGTTTTCTGATACCACCTTGTATTCCTGTTTGAGCAGTTGCAAATAATTCTGTGATTGTTTCAGGTTCTCGGACGTGACGCGGCACTTTTCCGTATCACGGCATTTCTTTGGCGCGAAAGAAGACAGTTTTTTCTGAAGAAGGTCCTTTTCTTTGTTTCTGCCTTTCCAGCGGAACCGTTTCAGCTGCCTGCGGGCTTTAACCCGCTCCAGGGGGCAGGCCAGAGTCTGGCTGTCTGGGCAGACAGACAGCTCTGAGACCCTTTCCGATACTATTTTTATCTCCAGTTCAAGGCTGTCCTTTCTCTTTTTGAGCTGGTGCATTTTGAAATTTCCGTTTAAGAAGTGTTTAATTTCATCGTCAGTTTTATAACGCAGCAGGCTCAGTACCGTATTGGGAGAGATGGTCAGCCTGCCGGTAACCGGCTCTACTTCCTTCTCTTGAAAAAAACCTGTTTGTTCAGGAAACCGGCTGTCAATACGGATAAATACATGGCCGACCTGGTCAAAGCCGCGCCGCCCGGCCCGCCCGGCGATCTGGAAAAACTCTCTGTTTTGGAGGATACGGAAGTCGTGTCCGTCCCATTTTCTGGTGGAGTCGAAAACGGCGCTGGCAGCCGGAAAATTCACACCGGCGGCAAAGGTCTCAGTACAGAAAACCACCCACAGCATCCGGTTGGAATAGAGTTTCTCGACCAGGTATTTCACCGGGGGCAAAAGCCCGGCATGGTGGTAGCCGATGCCCTGGTACAGCAGGCGCCGCAGTTTCCGCCAGCCCGGTCCGCTGAAAGTGCCGGGGTGTTCAGCCTCGGCATCCCTGATCTGTTTTCCTACTATTCTTTTTTCTTTGTAGTTGAGGAAATCCCAGTCATGTCCCAATTCGTGTGCCAGGATTTCGGTCCGGCCGCGGCTGAAGACAAAAAAGAGGGCGGGGAGTTTATCCTGGATCAAACCGGTTATTTCGCTGCAGGACAATTCCGGCAGCTCCACTTTTTCGGTGTCATTCCAGTGCCTCCTGCCGCGCGAGGTCTTGAAATCTTCAACCAGGTCCACTATCTCCCCGCGGGCTTCTCTTTCCGAGACTATCCGGCCGCCGGGCAGCAGCCAGCGGACCGCCAGGGGCACGATCCTCCTCTTCTCCAGTATCACAACAACGTTGCCGCCGCGGACGGAACTGATCCAGTCGGCCATTTCGTCAACGTTGGGCACTGTCGCGGAAAGTCCCAAAATTCTAACATGGGGAGGAGCGAATAAGATGCTTTCCTCCCAAGTGGTGCCACGTTCAGCGTCGTCCAGGTAGTGTATCTCATCAAAGACCACGTAAGAAGTTTTTTCCAGCTGTTCGGGCTCGCTAAGGCACCAGTTCCTGAATATTTCCGTGGTCATAATCAGCATCGGGGCTCCGGGGTTTATGCTGATGTCCCCGGTGACCAGACCTACTGCATCATCTCCGAACAATTCCTTGAAATCCCTGTATTTTTGGTTGGATAGAGCTTTTAATGGTGAAGTGTAGACCATCCCCATCCCCTGTGACATCACATCTTTGGCCAGCATTTCCGCCACGAGGGTTTTACCGTTGCCGGTGGGAGCTGAGACAAGCACGGAGAGTCCCTCGCGCAGGGCTTCAGAAGCCTCGATCTGAAAATCGTCCAGGGTCAGCTTGTCAGGCGGGGGCGGCGATATTTCCTTTCTGCGCGGAGGGCTTTTTTTAGCCCGGCTTACTTCGCCAAAATCATGGTCCTGGTCGCGGGCAGTCCCTTTATCAGCACCCCATCCGGAAATAATTACAGAAATGGATTCACGCAGTTTTTCCAGGTCGCTGCGCCTGAACAGGTTTAATTTGCCGTGGCGGTTATTATTCTGGTATGGGACGGGGGCAAGCCTCCCTTCTTCGACCAGCCGGTCCACCTGGCCCGGAGTTATACCCAGCACGGCTGCGGCTTCAGATTTCCTCAGCTTCTCATGCTCTCTGGCAATATTGCGAAGCTTGTCCCTGTCTCTTTTTAAATCTTCTATATCGGAACGCCAGAACCGTTTTCGTTCATCTAATGTAAAGCAGTCCAGCTCTCCGGCATCAGCCAGAGCTGACAGAGCGTCCCGGTCCAGACCAAGCGCACCGGCCGCTTCATTTTCTCCCAGGGAGTGTTCTTTCAGAAAGACAGGGGCGCTGACCGTGTGCGGCGGGGCAAAATAGCGGCCGGCGATATCCCCGAGCTGTTCAACCAGGACTTCACCGGGGAACTCCCGGCGCAGGCAGTAATATTCTTTTCCTTCAAACTCCGCTCTAAGCGCTAAACTGTCTGAAAGATAAGCAAATTCATCATTACCCAGCCCGAGTTGTGCCGGGATAAAAAATGGATGGGGCATAGAATCCATGGTGTCCCGGCAGGCATTTAACCTCTCTCGTTTAGCGGACTCTTTCCTGCCTTCTTCCGACGCCGAGGTGGTAATGAGGCCCCTGGGCAGCCTGATAAAAGGTTCCTGGTCGATTCCGGATGTCAGCCTTGCTGTAATCTCTCTGTGGCCTTTGTAAAGGCGCAGCAGGTCGGCGTGGCGGCGCGGTTTCTCACCGATATAACACCAAAGGCTTTCCCACGCGCCCTTACTGTCGGGGACAGTATAACTTCCGTCAGGCAGCTGGCTCAAACTCCGCCAGACCTGGTGCCTTATATCTTCCAAACCGGTTGCGGCGATAATTTCATCACGTGTACGGGCCTTGCCGTCACTGAGCAGGCCGGTGATGATTTTTAGCTTTTCGTCACAGATATCGCTGCCGCAGCCAGGACTTTTTGCCTGACCGTATTTTTTTCTCAACGCTTTCAGAACCTTCGGGAGGGCGACGCGCATTTCTCCCCGGCTGGAGTGCCAGGTGGCTGCGCCGTTTAAAGGTTGGACGGACCTGTTGGCAATGAGCCAGCCGGCCCTGGTTTTTAAACGGCCTATTCTAATTTCTTCTTTTTCTATTAGTGAAGAAAGAGCTCCGGCCACAGAATCATAATCGCAGTCGCATTCAGGGTATATTACATCAAGAGGCAGGGGTTCCTGTCCCCTCAGGATGGATAAAAGCCGCTCTCTTGCCTGTTTTGTTTTTGGGGTAGCCAATATAAAGTTCTCCTCTGTTAAAGATAAACTAATTCATTCGAACTAATTTTATTAGTAGTCTAGCATATCCTGTCCAAAAATAACAATAAAAAACAGATGGCCAAATCTGGCCACCTGTTTTTTAAATCTTCTTTTTTCATTTACTTGTTAATTAAATGAAAAACAGGCCGAATCCAAAGACAAGAAGGATTAGGATCAAAAAGAGAATAAAAGCCCAGTTGGCGCCCACGCCGACTTTTTCAACTCTTACATCATCCATATTTCTTAACCTCCCACATTATAGCACTACATTCTTAGATGAAGAACAAGCCGAATCCAAAGACAAGAAGAATCAGGATCAGAAAGAGAATAAAAGCCCAGTTGCCGAAACCCGGTGTTGCTGCCCCTTCAGCCTTGGTATCCATAATATAACCTCCCAAATTAGTATTTTTAGCAGTTTCGCGTAACCGCCAAAGTTATAAATGATCATGCTGGTATTTAGAGCTTTGAGAATTAGTGTTAATCCTACCTCATAATATGAGGCAATAAAAAAAATGGTTACTTGCAGTCAAATAAATAACATAAAAAATCAGCCACGCCTTTAACCAAAGACGTGGCTGCCGATTACAACAACCGTGGGTATTCTGTCAATCCAATCGCTTTTTGCTTTGGCGGGGTTATAAAAGAAAAGGCACCCGTTTGTCGGATCTAAACCACTCAAGGCCAGTTCCGCCGCCAACAACGATTTTTCCCCCGGGGGTAGATCGATTGAGCCGTCCGAAACCGGGGAAAACTGGCCCTGATCATAAATCACTTTAACCAATGTTTTTGGAAACCGGGGATCTCTGAGGCGGTTCAACACCACAGCGCCAACCGCGACCTGACCTACTAAAGTTTCCCCCCTCGCTTCCGCGTTGATTAATTTTGCCAGCAGAACAAATTCTTCCCTGGTGATGCTGAGGCCCCTGGCTGTAGAAATGTAATGTGTTTTAATATATATTGACTCTGATCCCTCAGAAGGCAAAGGCGTCATTGTCCCAATAATCGAAAGGCTTATGATAAACCCTGCAATTATTTTTTTGAGATTCATAATGTTATTGTTCTCTTTAATTTTTTTTTTACTCAAACAATAATTTCTTATCATCCTAAATAATTATCAAAATATCATTAAAAATTATCTTTTTTATGGTATGTTAATTTAAGATTAATAGAATAATTTTTAATAAGTCTTTTTTATTTTAAATTAATAATAAAACATAAGGTGAATTTAAATGCTCAGGGTTACAGGCCTAAAATTATCTATCGAAGATGATAATGAGAAACTGGTAATTGTACTGGCAAAAAAACTGGGGATAAAACAGAAAGATATTTTTGATTTTAAAATTTTTAAACAGTCAGTTGACGCCAGGCATAGAGACGACATGATTTTCTTCAATTACACTGTTGATGTCGGATTAAAAGATGAGGAATCAATATTAAAAAGATCTAAAGGCAGAGGCGTGAGTACAGCGCCGGGCATGGATTATGTTTATGTCCGTCGCGGCTGCGCAAAGATGCAATTCAGGCCTGTAATAGTAGGCAGCGGCCCGGCGGGGCTTTTTGCCGGGATCATCCTGGCCGAGATGGGCTACCGGCCGCTGCTGCTGGAAAGGGGCGCGGATGTCGACACACGCGTAAAAGCTGTGCAAAATTTTATGAAATACGGTGAGCTCGATACCGAGTGCAATATCCAGTTCGGTGAAGGCGGCGCCGGAACATTCTCCGACGGCAAGCTTACTACTTTGATCAGGGACGTCAGGTGCAGGAAGGTCCTGGAGGAAATGGTCCGGGCCGGAGCGCCGGAGGAAATATTGTATCTGAATAAACCACATGTCGGTACCGACAAACTCAGGGCGGTAGTAAAGAACCTCCGCAAAAAAATAGAAAACCTCGGAGGAGAGTTTAGATTTAACAGCAAGGTTACCGATATTATTATTGATGCGGACAGGGTGGAAGGCATTGAAGTAAACGGTGATGAAAAGCTGCCCGCGGATATAGTTTTACTGGCTCCCGGCCACAGCGCCAGGGATACATTTGAGATGCTTTACAAGAGAAACGTGACCATGGCGCCAAAACCTTTCTCCATCGGGGTCAGGATAGAACATCAGCAAAAGCTGATTGATCAGGCCCAGTATAAAAGGTTCGCCGGCCATAAAAAACTGGGGCCGGCAGATTACAAGCTGGCTTATCACGCTTCGAACGGCAGGTCCGCTTACACTTTCTGCATGTGCCCCGGCGGAGAAGTGGTGCCGGCTTCTTCGGAAGTGGGCTGTGTTGTCACCAACGGGATGAGCCTGTATGCCCGCAGCTTGCCAAACGCCAACAGCGCCCTGCTGGTGGGTGTGGCGCCGGGTGATTTCGGCAGCAGTCACCCGCTGGCGGGAGTGGAGTTCCAGAGGAGATGGGAGCGGCTGGCTTTTGCGCAGGGAGGGGGCAATTACAATGCTCCCGCCCAGCTCGTGGGCGATTTCCTGGCTGGCAGGGCCTCAACCGGGTTTGGGAGTGTGGCCCCGTCATATAAAAAAGAAGTTACACCGGCTAAACTTGAAGGGTGCCTGCCCCCATTCGTAATAGATACATTGAAGGAAGCCATTCCTGAGATGGATAAAAAGCTGCGGGGTTTTGCCATGCCGGACGCTGTTATGACCGGTGTGGAAACGCGGTCTTCTTCTCCCGTAAGGATTATCAGAAAAGATGACCTTGAAGCTGGAGTAAGCGGCCTCTACCCGGCGGGGGAAGGCGCGGGTTACGCGGGGGGTATTGTATCATCAGCGGTTGACGGTATCAGGGCGGCTGAAGCCATCGCGTCCAAGTACAGCCCTTTAGAATAAATTTATTGCGGGCATTTAAAGCACGTTATGCAAGAGCAAGGAGTTTTGTGTGATGCAGGAAAGGTCCAAACTCAGGATAGCGGTAATCGGCGGCGGCGCCGCGGGCATTACAGCTGCTATAGCCGCCGCATATAAAGGCGCTGATGTCACTATTCTGGAGAAAAACGCGAGGATTGGCAAAAAAATTCTTGCTACCGGGAACGGCAGGTGCAACCTGACCAATATTTATTTAAGCACGGCCAACTACCATGGGCAAAACACCGACTTTGCCCGCGGCGCCCTGGTAAAATTCGATGTTGAAAAAACCATTGATTTTTTCGAGCGGCTTGGCGTCGCCCATAAGGTAGAAGAGGGGGGGAAGGTTTTTCCTGTTTCCAACCAGGCTTCGAGCGTACTGGACGTTTTAAGGTACGAGCTTGATAAAGCGGGAGTAAAGGTCTTATGTGAGGCCGCGGTAATCAATATAAGAGATGAGGACGGTGGGTTTTCAATCGAGTATCAGAACGGGGATCAGTTTAAGGCTGACCGGGTTATACTGGCCACCGGCGGCAAAGCCGCACCCAACCTTGGATCAAACGGGAGCGGTTATGCTCTTGCCAGAAGCCTCGGCCACAGTATTGTGGAACCGTTTCCGGCTCTGGTCCAGCTCAAGCTGGCAGCAGCGTTCTTTAAACAGATCCAGGGAGTCAAGTTTGACGGTGATGCTGAGATAATTGTAAACAACAAGACCGTTGAAAAAGCTTCAGGGGAAATATTGTTTACCGAATACGGCGCGTCAGGGCCCCCGGTGCTGGCCTTGAGCCGCAAAGCTGGAGAGTGCCTGCAAAAAGGTGAAACAGCCTGGCTGAAGCTGGTGCTGATCAACACATGCGGCCGGGGTGAGCTGGAGCGCTACCTGATTAAACGTTTCAACGACAGCCCTGAAAAAGAACTGGTGTTCAGTTTCGTGGGTTACATCAATAAAAGGCTGGTCCCTGTAATATTAAAGGAAGCCGGGATTGCGGACATCAGGAAACCGGCCGGGCAGGTCAGCTCCGCTGAGCGCGGGAAAATCTTGCGTATCCTGCAGGACTGGCGCTTTCAAATTAAAGGGACCACCTCGTGGCCGGCGGCGCAGGTTACCGCGGGAGGCGTGGACGTGAGAGAGATCAACGGCGATACTATGGAATCAAAAATTATGCCAAAACTGTATTTCGCAGGCGAGGTAATTGATATCGACGGTGACTGCGGGGGCTACAACCTCCAGTGGGCCTGGTCTTCCGGCTTTGTGGCGGGAGAATGCGCGGCCATAGTTGGGGACATATCTCGTCCTGAGAGGAATGCTTAATATAGAGATGTGTCCCCATTCCTCTGTCTGGTAGCACTAAACGATAAAAGGTTGCAGAAATTGAGGTGTGTCCCCTTTCCACTGTCTGGTAACATTTTACGATAGAAAGCTGCAGTAGCGGAGACAATGACCAGGATAAATAGGCAAGGCAAATCTCCTGTGAATAACTAATAGTGTTCTACTGTAACCTTCTTGCCCATTCGACCAAGTGTATCCGCTATATCTCTTACAGTCTGGTGTTTAAGGGCAAAGGGCACGGGAAAATCCGGGTTGTGGACAACCGGGTTTATGGCAAGGCCCACGATAAAATGAATTTCATCAGCCATCAGCAGCGCTTTGGCTAAACGGCCTGAGCCGTCTTTAATGTTTTCCAGTTTTTTAGGATCTTCTTTAAGGTGCTGCAGGGTATGGTAGAGTGTTATCGCGCCCTCTGTAACCAGGTCGATCCCGACGATCTGGCCGGTGGGAGGAACGACTTCAGATACCATATCATCCAGGTTCACCTGGATTTCCCTTTTCAGTATGCGGCCCGCCAGCTGGCTGGTGGTACCGCCGCAAATAACCTTAACCCCTTCCGCGCTGTTTAAACTGTTTACGGCCAGCACATCGTCTTCAGGATTGCGGGGAGGGCCGATAAGGGCAGTCAGTTTTCTTAATTTCCTGAGCTTGACCACAACAACGCTGGCGTCGTCACCCAGTTTTCCGCAGTAAAATTTATTACACGTGTCGGTTATTTTTTCTGCCCATAAGTTGGTAGTATACCCGCCCCCGGCCAGGGTCCTGACATAGTTGCCCACATGTTCCTCGCCCCAGCCGAGATTCCAGATTCCGCCCAACCCGGCGTGAAGGATACCGTCGCTCATCATAACCAGCCAGTGGCCCACACCTATTTCAAAATGAGATTCTTTTATTACCTTATCACCAACCTGGCGTTCCGCTCTTTTAAGGTACAACAGTGATTCGTCATAACCCCAGTAAGCGGGAGGGTTGTCGAACTCAACCAGGTAGGCGTGGCCGTCGTCAAATATCTGCAGAATAGAAAAGGTGCTGTAAGCGATATTCCTCAACCGGCAGACAGGCAGGGTTTCGATCATGGTTTCAATAACGTCATCTATATGGCCGCCCATTTTCAACATTGTAGCGGCTGTTTTTGCAGTAATCCGGGACAGTATGTTGGCCTTTACCCCGCTGCCCAGGCCGTCAGCCAATACAATAATTGAGGAGTCAGCGGCTCGGATAATTTCGATCGAATCCCCGCAGAGTTCTTCCCCGTTTTTATTCAGCTGTGAACATGCTATATCCAGTTGAAATTTCATTACAGCCTTATCCTTCCACTAGTCTTCCATCAGTTTAATTAACTGGTTTAGAAGTATCTTGGTCTCCGCGGTGGTTTCCCCCAGCAGGCCCGCTATTTCCTGGGCGACAGTCATTTGTTTTTTAATAACTTCCTGGGCTCGCTCAATAGTCTGGGTTTTCACATGTAAAAGTTCGCCTTGCTGTGTTACTTCTTTGGTAATGTCGGCAAATATGCCTACTGCCATATTTTCCAGCGGGAAAATAATCTGGCGTGTGATAACACCGTTTTCCAGGCTGCGGAAATCAGCCACCACGGCTCTCTTTTCTTTTAAGACGACCTGGAACTCTGTCGGATCAATTAACCGGTCAAGCCGTTGGCCAATGATTTGCTTACCCTGGCAGTCAAACATTTTTACCGCTGCCGGATTGATTTCTGTTATAACCAGGTCTTCATCGGCTATGATAACAGCATTGGGCATCGCATTAAGCACCAGGTTCGATATCGATTCAGCCCGCTTTCTCATATAGGGAATACACATTTGTGGTTCAGCATGTCCTCTGAAGACAGCCACGGCCTTTTCTCTGCAGGAGCCGAAACCACAAGACCCGCAGTTTAACTCGTCCTGGGGGACATACTTGCCGCTCTGCATCAGGATACTCTTAATTTGCTCCTCATCCGGAACTGGCAGTATAACTTTTCTGCTCTCAAATTCGCGGATCAAATCCGTGGCTGGCAGTGACGGCGTTGTTCCGGCGCCGGTTTTTTCAGCCGTTTTCAATGTGTTGCGGGAATAAAAATCAAGCAGTCTTTGCCTTTTTGAGTAGATATCATTTTCCGTAATCCCGCAAGGGCCGCCAAGACACCCGCCCCTGCAGGCCAGCATCTCTACAAACTTGGGCATTTGGTCTTTATTGAGGTTGCAGAAATTTTTCAGCAGGTCAATACAGTTCTGCAGCCCGGTTACTGTCTGCACACCGCTGTCCATGATATCGGTGCTGAGAGAACTTGCCAGCAGTTGGCCTCCCTTGGCCGGAAACAGGTTTGCTTTTCCCGGTATATAACCGTCAAATTCCACATTTTCAATTTTATTTAAATCAATTGCCTCCGCTTTAATCCAGTCCCATAATTCCTTGAAACCCAGGGCATAGTCGACCGCACCCTTCACTTTGTCAGATACGATCTCACCTTTTTTAGCAATGCAGGGCCCGATAAATACAACCACGCAGCCGGGATATTGCTTTTTCAACAGCCTCCCGTGAGCGATTACAGGTGATACTAAAGGAGATAAGTTAGGGAGCAGGTGAGTGTAATGCTGTTCTATAAGGTTGACCACAGCGGGGCAGGCGCTTGAAATCTCCGATTCCGGCGCATTAATCCGCTGGTGTTCAACAGAGATCAGCTCAGCCCCAACCGCGGTCAGCCCGACTTGGGAGAAACCCAACCTCTTCAGCAATCCGGGCAGTGCGAGAGGCTGGGGCAGCGGCATATGGACAGGAAAAGAAGGTGCTACGCTGGCCACAACCGTTATGGATTTATTTGACAGAAGGTTTTTTATATCCTCAAGGTCGTTTTTAACTACCTTTGCCTTTTGCGGGCAGATCACAGTGCAATGGCCGCACTGCACGCAGCTTTCCTCTAATACCCTGGCGTGGTGAGCCTGGATATTATTGGGGCCGGAGTTGATACAAATCGCTTTCAGCGGGCATGAGCGGACACACTTGTAACAGTCACGGCATTTGGCGTCATTTGTTTTAATCAGAGGCATTCAGTATCCCCCTTTATAGCCGGTAAGATTTCTTGTTCAAACATTTCCTCAACGTCTTTCGGAGCAACTCCAGTAAAGAGTTTTTCTCCGACCATGACAGTTACTCCGCCGGTGCACTTTTCATGGCAAAAACAACCCTTTAGCAAAATTTTGTCATCCAGTTGGAACTCTGCTATTAATTTTTCTATTTCAGCAATAATTTTTTTTGAACCGCGTAAAAAACAAGAGCTCCCAACGCAAACCTGTATAGTGAGCATAATAAGCCTCCTTATGCCATTAAAGCTAAACTAATATAGAAAAATGGCATTTGTGTAAAATATATTGACGAAACTTTTTTTATGTAACAATACCGATACTACCTTATTATAAAGTTTTATTTTTATAAAAGAAGCAATCAAAAGATGGCTATAAGTGAAGAGCCTGGCAAGGGTGAAGTAAACCTCAAAAAACAGATAGTATATAGATAAACCTCCTGTTGTAGTTTATCCTACAAGAGGAGGTTCCATTTGAAAAAATATCCTGTTTTTATCCTACCACCCATAAAACATTAAAGTGAAATATGTGTTTACGATTGGATTAATAGGAGCTGCCTATAAATATTTAAAATATTTCACAATAAATGAAGTTAAACGAAGTTCTTAGTAGTCTGTATTTTGAGATGTTTATCTGACCACTGACCGGGAGTCCGCGGCGGCGCGCTAGCCAGGGATATGTCTGGCGCCAGGCGGCGGCGGGCGTTTTGCAGAGCCCTGCCGGGCTCGTTGTCCTCTTCGCTCAGGTGCCCTAGAACGACCAGCCTGCACCTGCCGAGGTCCAGCGATTGAAGCACCTGCCCGCACTGATCATTGGAAAGGTGGCCGGTGGGACCGAGGTTGCGCTTGATCACGTGATATGGTTTGGATGACGACTTGTACATTTCCACGTCGTGGTTAGATTCTATGTAGAGGTAATCCAGTGAACTGAACGCCTGGCGGTACCTGTCAGGGACGTAGCCCGTATCAGTGATGAAACCCATCCGCTCACCGCCAGCGGCAATTGTAAAGCCCACTGTTACAACATCGTGTGAGAGCGGGAAAGGGGTTAAAGACAGGCTGTTAATTTTAACTTCACTGTACGGGTCAAGCACGCGGAACCCGGGAGATTTATTAAAAACACAGCGCTCGTTCACCTGTTTTAAAACCCCCGCGGTGGAGTATACGGGCACGTCTCTCAGCTTGAGAAAATATTTAAGGCCATATATATGGTCTGTATGGCAGTGGGTCACCAATACGGCGTCTATATCACCCGGGGACAGGCCTGCAGTGTCCAGGAAAGGCTTAATGTCCCTGTTTCTGAGGCCGCAGTCAATCAGGACGCAGGTATCGCGGCCTTGTACAACTACGCTGTTGGCATAGCTGCAGGATGAGAGAGTGCAAAATTTCAAAGTTATTCCTCCCGCCAGATGTATGTATTAACATTAGACGGCAGAACCGGGTATTCCTTCCCCTCAAATTACCGGCGAGCCAATAACTTAATTTTCTGGTACCGGGTACGCAAAAATTAAGTTATTGACAAAATCGTGACCCTCCTTACTTGGTTAGTAAACAAAATTACCTATAATGCCTAAGATTAAGACATCTTTCCACTGGTTCTCCTTTATTTTTCCCAAAATGAAATCAAAAGAAGGAAAATAGTTTAACTTAAAGAATCTTAAAAAATTGACAATTATAACACGGTTCCATGCATTTTTTGCGGGGAGGGAGCCTTTTTGCATTTGGGGAATAGTCCCAGAATAACAAACCTGTGGTCGAAAGTTGTTGACGGGGAAAATGGTGAATGGCTAACCAGAGTGGTTGTCGAGTCTACCAGACCCTATGAATACACGCTGAAAGAAATAAACGGCGGTATCGTGCTTGAGTGCGCCGGCGCTGATGTGAATATGCCTGAGGGAAAGCTGGAGGTTAATGACGGCCTGCTGCGTGATATCAATATAGAGCAGTTGGGCCATGACACGGTCAGGGTGCAGATGGCGCTGGACCATCCGGCTGTGTTTAAGCATGCGGTGTACAATGATTTTCCTTCCCGCCTGGTGATAACCCTGGAACGTTCGTTCATAACTGGGTTATTATCCGGTAAAAGAATTGTGGTTGACCCCGGCCATGGAGGTAAGGATTTTGGCGGCAGGGGACCGGTAAGCCTCCTGGAAAAAAACGTGGTTTTGCCGATAGCCAGGAACCTTGAGAAACTTTTAAAAAGAACCGGGGCGGAGGTTACCTTAACCAGGAGCGGCGACGAAGATCTCTCCGGAGGAGAAAGGGCCGGAATTGCTGTAAAAGAGCGTGCTGACGCCTTTATCAGCATTCACACCAACGCCAGCGCAGACAGCAGTGTTGAGGGGGCCGCCTCTCTTTACGCGCCCCTGGACAATGGCAGCGAGGAGCTGGCCCGGTATATACAGGAAGAAATTATAAAGAAGCTGAAGGTAATGGACAGGGGGGTCGCGGGTCAGCCTGCCCTGGCCGGAATGGATAAAGGTATACCGGCTGTTGAAGTAGAGATTGTGACTATCACCAATATCGTGGAGGAAGTATTCCTGCGCGGCCTGACGATCCAAAAGAGGGCTGCCGAGGGTATTGTGAACGGGTTGATAAAATACTTCGCCTCTGACAGGCCAAGTACAAGAGGTGATAAAGAGTGATAGCAGGAAGATTGCCGATCAGGACTCATATCATCACGGAGAAAGACGATATAGTAGATGTGGTGGAAAAATATACCGGCAAGATAGCGTCGCCTGGCGATATTGTCGCGGTTGCCGAAAGTGTTGTGGCCATCAGCCAGGGCAGGGCGATCCTGCCGGACACGGTTAAACCGGGGCTACTTGCCAAAATCCTGTGCCACTTTCCCGGCAAGGAAGGCAGCCTCGCCGCTCCTCCTTCCATCCAGGTGGCAATGGAGGAGGTCGGTACCGCCCGTTTCCTGTTAGGGGTGGCGGCGGCTGGGCTTGGTCGGCTGGTTGGCCGCAGGGGAGATTTTTACAGGGTTGCCGGCAGGCAGCTGGCCCAGATAGACGACTTTGCCGGCACGATGTGGCCTTTTGACCGCCATATTGTACTGGGCCCGAAAGACACTCAGCGTGTTGTGGAGAGGATCAAGCAGGTCACCGGGGTCGACGCGGTTATCACCGATATTAATGACATCGGGAAAGTAGACATCCTGGCCGCGACTGACGGTGTTGACTCTGAAGCGCTTACAGCTTACCTGAAAGATAACCCTCATGGCAACGACGACCAGCAGACACCTATAGTGGTGCTGGTATCATCCGAAAACCTGCGGGAAATAAATGCTGCCGCGCAGCAATGTTAGGAGTATGATCTGAATAAACATGAATTTAGACCAGAATAGAACACCACTATTTGACGCTGTTAAATATCATGTCAAGAGGAATGCGATCCCGCTGCAGATCCCAGGCCATAAGCATGGGTACGGGCTGGAGGAATACAGGGAATTTGTCGGCGAAAACGTCCTTAAAATGGATTTGAACGAGACCCGGGGCATAGATCTGATCTGGGACCCGATCTCAGTGATCGCAGAGGCGGAAAAGCTGCTGGCAGATTCGTTGGGGGCAAAACACGCTTATTTTTTAATTAACGGGACTACCTCCGGCGTGCAGGCCATGATATTAAGCTCCTGCACACCCGGCGATAAGATCATCCTGCCCAGAAATGCGCATAAATCAATTTTTAACGGCCTAATCCTAAGCGGGGCCAACCCGGTCTATGTCCAGCCGGAAATTGACGATTACCTGGGCATTGTCACCGGTATCACGGCTGATGGGCTGCGGGAGGCCATAGACCAGAACCGGGACGCCAAGGCGGTTATGGCTATTAACCCGTCGTATTACGGGGTGGCCTCAGAGCTGGCGCGGATTGTGGAGACCGCTCACAGAGGCTGTATGCCGGTGCTGGTAGACGAGGCGCACGGGACCCACATGGGTTTTCATCCTCATTTTCCGATATCCGCCATGGCGGCCGGGGCGGATATGAGCGCGGCCAGCCTGCACAAAACCGGCGGTTCCATGACCCAGAGTTCAGCGCTTCTCGTCGGCAGCAGCAAGATAAACCCCAGCTATATCAAGCAGGTGTTGAACCTAACCTATTCATCCAGCCCGTCGTATATCCTGCTGTGTTCCCTGGATGTGGCCAGAAAGCAGCTGTCTGTCAACGGCAGGCAGATGCTAGACCGTATTTTGGCAATGGTAAACCGGACCAGAGAAGAAATCAATAAAATCGACGGGCTGTTCGCCCCTGACAAAAATTACTTTGAAAAGTCCGGCAAATTAAGTTTCGATGAGACCAAGCTTTTGGTAAGCGTGCAAAAACTAGGCCTGACCGGGTACGAGGTGGAAGAGATCCTGGCCAAAGATTATAATATATTGATCGAGCTGGCCGATATGTACAACATACTCGCCGTAATCAGCCTGGGTGAAAAAGAAGAATTCCTCCAGTCTTTCGTCGCCGCCCTCAGGGATATCGCCGATAACGCCAAAAGGAAAGAAGTCAAAAGGATTGAAACGATCCAATTCAGCCCGGAAGTGGTTATGCCGCCAAGAGACGCGTTTTTCAGCAAAAAAAGGTCAGTCCCGCTTGAACAGTGCGCCGGTGAGATTGCCGGGGAAATGGTTATGGTATATCCTCCCGGTATTCCCCTGGTCAGCATGGGAGAGATCATAACAGCGGACATAATTGATTACGTGAAGATGCTCAAGGCAGAGAGATGTACGATCCAGGGGACTATTGACCCGATTGTCGACAACATCATGGTATTGGACAGGTAGACTGACTTAAAAGACATTCATGTATAAACAATGATTATTCAAATAGAATTTATTATGTTTTATACCTAATAATAATTTAAATCCTGTAAATCCTAGTAATCCTGTAAATCCTGTCAAATTGTTTTAGCAGAATAATTACACCCAAAGACCTGGCCGCCGAGGTTTTTGGGTGTATGAATATTAGGCTGGAGTGTGAATAATCATACTGGATGACCCGGTGCAGCCGGTAAGAGAAGGTTGGAGTATATTATGTTTAAAGTTGCAAGCTTTAACACAAATTCAATACGTGCCCGCCTGCCACTGGTGCTTGACTGGCTGGACAGGGAAAAAGCCGATGTGCTATGCCTGCAGGAAACAAAGGTGGAGGACAAGGACTTCCCGCACGCGGAATTTGAAAAGAGAGGCTACCATGCTGTCTTCAGCGGGCGAAAATCATATAACGGAGTCGCTATTATCAGCCCGCACGTGCCGGAAAAGGTCCATACCGGGATCGGAGAGTGGGCGGAGCAGGGCGAAGCCCGCCTGATCGAAGCCGCCGTCAAAGGGATCCCCGTGGTGAATACATATGTGCCCCAGGGGTATGACCCCAAGAGCGAGGTATTTGCATATAAACTCAAGTGGATCAGGTCGATGAGAGAGTATTTTGACAGCCGCTATAAACCTGAGGACCGCCTGATCTGGCTGGGCGATTTCAATGTGGCGCCCGAGCCGATTGACGTGCATAACCCCAAAAGGCTATACGGCCGTATAGGTTTCCATCCGGAAGAACATAAAGCGCTGCAGTATGTAAAGGAGTGGGGTTTTGTTGACGTGTTCCGCCTCCATGTGAAGGAAGGAGGGCACTACACCTTCTGGGACTACCGGATGCCGAGGCTTTTTGAGAGAAACTTAGGCTGGCGGGTAGACCACATCTGGGCAACGGCCCCTATAGCCGAAAAATCGCTCAGCGCCCGGATTGACGTGGAGCCGAGGAAAATGGAAAGGCCTTCGGACCATACATTTATCATCGCCGAGTTCGATATATGAAAATAGTAAAGGCAATACAAATCGGCACTCTAAAAAGTGATGTTTTTCAACAGTCTGTGGATAATTTTGTAAAGTAATATTAATAGTAATTTAAAGATTTAATAATAAATTCATAATAAGCAAAAGGTAAGATATAGGGGAAATCAGGATAACTGACCCCCTACACCCTACTATCCCGTCTCTTGAAGGCGGGACTTTTTGTTTCCCCGCCCGAATTTCTAACATTTTTACATATTTGATTAAAAGGACGTTGATATATGTTTCAAAATTTTGTTTAGATACCCATCATACCGTTTGTGTAAGCGCCTGTTTCAAATAGATCTTCAGCCATCTGAAGATCCTCTGACTCTTCCGTGCTTTTTTTCCCTTTCCTGCGGCCGATCGCTGCCTTATCTCGCTCATTATCGGGAAATTTATGTTTTGGCAAGTTGTACACCTCCAGGTATTAGTCTGTTTCATGGCAGCAGTTTTTATAACCAGGTATTATTAAATAGTTTCATATCCGGCTGATCTATTTATATTGCCGATAAAAATAAATAAGCGCAATAAAAAAAGGCTGTCTTGACGCAGCCTTTTTTCTATAAGTAACCATATTGCATAAACAGTTGTATAAAATGATTTTGAACTGATTTAGGATGTGATATTGCGCAGCTCTTTCTTTAATATCTTGCCGGTGGCGTTTTTAGGCAGCGAGTCAATTTCAACAATCTCCCTGGGCAGTTTGAACTGGGCCAGGTTTGATTTGAGAAAGGCCATAAGGTCTTTTTTATCCAGTTTCATATCCTCCTTAAGCACTACGTACGCACGCACCGATTCCCCCCGGCTCTTATCGGGGACACCGATCGCAGCCGCCTCTTTAATAGCCGGATACTGGTAAAGGATCTCTTCCACTTCCCTGGGGTAGACGTTAAGGCCGCTGACAATGATCATGTCCTTTTTACGGTCAACAATGAAAATGTAGCCGTCCTCATCTATATAAGCCAAATCACCGGTGTACAGCCAGCCGTCCCTGAGGGCTTCAGCGGTTTCCGCCGGCAAATTATAGTAACCGAGCATGACGTTTGGTCCCTGTACCAGCAGTTCTCCTATCTCACGACAGCCCATTTCATTGCCGTTATTGTCGAATATCTTTACTTTATTGTCTAGGACCGGCAGGCCGATAGATCCCGGTTTTGTAAGGCTTAACGGGTTGAAAGCCACAACCGGGGAGGCTTCGGAAAGGCCGTATCCTTCAATAACATGTTTTTTTGTTTTCTCATGGAACCTTTCAAGGATTTCCATTGGCAGAGATGCTCCCCCGCTGACGAAAAGGCGTACTCCCGCCAGGTCTTCAGGCTTGGCCAGTGAAGTATAAAAATTGTACATGGCGGGCACACCAGCCACCAGGGTAATGCCATGGTCGCGAATAGTGGCGATTACATCTTTCGGTAGGAAAGTTTCAACAATTGTAATAGAGGCCCCATTATAAAGAGGAGTTGCAATGGTGCAGGTCCAACCGAAACTGTGGAACATCGGCAGTACGCACAGGGTGTTGTCATCAGGCCCGGACTCCGTTGCTTCTGAAAATGCTCTCGCGTTAGAGACCAGGTTGTTGTGGGAAAGCAGGGCTCCCTTTGGGCGGCCCGTTGTACCGGAGGTATACAGGATTACACAGGGATCAGACTCCTTGATTAAAACAGCGGAGGGGTCCGGATATCTTTTATCAGCTGTTTCCTTCTCGATGTCAGCTATAAAAACCTTTATGGGAGGCCCTGATCCCTCTTCGAACTGGCCGGAAAAATTTATGTCCTTGTCAGTTATTACGTGTTTGACTTCCGCGTCTTTTAAGATGAAAGCAATTTCCCGGGGTGTGAGCATTGTATTAAGAGGCACGACTACTCCTCCCAGGCTGGCAATCGCCATGTAGCTGAAAATGAATTCCGCGGAATTCCTGGCGTAAAGGGCTACATTGTCATGGCCGCGCACACCCAAAGCATACAGGTAGCTTCGGTATTGAGAGACCTTCCTTTGCAGCTGTGCGTAACTATAGGCAGCGCCTTTCTCGTATATGGCGATTTTGTCACCGGATCCTGTTTGGATTAGCTCGTGTACTAACAAATAATTTCCCTCCAATGTCAAAAAATTAAAAAATCTCTTGCTACTTATTTGACACGCCTAGTATAAGATCCTTCATCCAATCCTGCCTAAATATACTAAAGGTAAACTTAATATTATTTGTTACGTTATCCCTGCCGCGGAAAAAATTAAAAATAATAGCCATACCAGCCAAAAAAGGCTAAAATATATTCAGGATTTTTAATTTATATTTTTTATTTTTTAATTAATTAAAGAATTATCTCTGCTGGGCAAAGATGGTGGTCTAAGTGAAACAGATAGAATCTATCCCGGAGATACTGAGGATTATCACAGAGATAAGTGACGTGTCCAGGGCGGCGTCTTGCCTCAGTGAAAATTTGTCTTTATTGGATCCGTTGATTGGAGACCATTCAATTAATGTTGCCAGGTATGCTGTTTTAATAGGGAGCCAGATGGGCTTTCCCAGCGATCAATGCAGCACCTTGCTGCTGGCTGCCTTACTGCACGATATTGGTAAAATGCTTATCCCCATCAAGATACTATATAAAACCGCGGTTTTAAATAGCGAGGAATGGGAGATAGTGAAGCAGCACCCGGTATCAGGGAATAACCTGCTGCAGCCTTTTATTCAATATAGGGAAGCAGCTTCCATAATTCTATGTCACCATGAGTTCTATAACGGCCGGGGATATCCAAACGGGACAGCAGGTGATGAAATACCGATATTCTCCAGGATTATTTCTGTCGCCGACGCCTACGAGGCGATGACCTCGGGCCGGCCGTTCAGAAGAGGGTTTTCCCATCGTGAAGCAGTCAACCGGATTAAAGAGGGGAGGGGAATCCAGTTCGATCCGGATGTGGTAAGCGTTTTCGTAAAAGGGCTGCAAAACCGGCCTTAGGTCCTTTATTATATATGGAGAAAGATATTATTTGTCAACAGGCGTAAAGGCCTTTTTTTATTTTCAGGTGTTTACTAACAGAGCATGTCAGAAGAACCGTCCCCTTTGACACGCTTTTAATATGAGGCTGGCAGAAAGTCCCACGACTGATACCATAATTATGGGTAATTATATTGTCAAAGATTAAATTGACCAGGAGGTTAAATAATGGAACACCTGCCAAACATGTCGGAAACACTCGCTTCCTTTCACTCGGATTTAAACAGGATCCAAACTGTGGCCGGGACTCTCGCTCAGGTTGAAAGACAGCACTACAATGACCTGACCAAGTATGAAGACCAGAGGTTGACAAGCATCGCCGTGTCCGAGCAAAGCAGCGCCAGGCAGCTGGGCGAAATAAAACAGATCTGCATCGCAATGGCTCAAAAAATTGAAGAAATCCAACAAACGATGTCTGGGAAATAGGAGGTCTTAGCAATTGGGTTTATTAGCCAGGCTTTTCAGGGGAGTCATAAACGAGGTCGCCGATGACGCCGTGCGTACTATGACCAGGGACCAGTATATTGAAAACATATACGAAATGGTCCCCGCGTTTAAAAAAGTCAGCCCCATAAATCTTGTCGAAATCGCTTTAAGGGCTTCAAAAGGGACTCCGATCCCGCGCCCGCTGGGCAGCCATATTCACTTTTCCCCGTGGGAAAAGCTATTGTTCAGCCCGGTCCACCTTTTTCGTTTTCCCACTCCTGAGGACGTGGGCATAAATACGTCGGTTAAAATCGGGCACAGGGCGAAAAAACCGCTGAACATTTCCATACCGATTATGATCGCCGGCATGTCGTTCGGCGGCGCTTTAAGCAAGAGCGCCAAGGTTGCCCTGGCCAGGGCCGCGACGATGGCCGGGACCGCCACCAATACCGGTGAGGCTGGCCTTATGGAAGAGGAGCGGCAAGAAGCTCAGCTTCTAATCGGACAGTACAACCGGGGCGGCTGGCTTAACAGCAGGGATAAATACATGAGGCTGGACGCCATAGAAATCCAGCTGGGCCAGGGCGCCCAGGGTTCGACGCCGCAGCGGACGGCTTTTAAAAATATCGGGGAGGAGTACAGGGAAGTTTACCAGCTGGAAGAGGGGCAGGACGCGTTAATACATTCCCGGCTCTCCGGTGTTAATACGAAAGAAGATTTTATTAAACTGGTAAGAGAGCTAAAAGAAGAGACAGGCGTCCCGGTGGGTCTGAAAATAGCGGCGACGCACCACCTGGAAAAAGAATTGCAGGTCGCCCTTGACGCGGAGTGTGACTTCATCACGGTCGACGGGGCCGAGGGAGGCACACACGGCGGAGCGCCGACCCTCGAGGACGACGTGGGTCTGCCGACAATCTTTGCAGTAAGCAGGGCTGCCCAGTTTCTCGCCCAAAAAGGAGCTATAAGAGACGTAAGCTTAATTATAACGGGTGGATTGGTAACTCCGGGACAGATGCTTAAGGCCATGGCCCTGGGCGCCGACGCGGTCTATATCGGCACCGCCGCCATTATGGCGATGCTGGGAGATCAGATCACCAAGGCGACTCCTTTTGAACCACCCACGGACCTGGTAGTTTATACAGGTAAAATGACTGATCGCCTTGACGTTGACAAGTCTGTCCAAAACCTGTTTTATTTCCTAAACGCGGCTGTGCGTGAGATGGAAATGGTAGCGATTACCCTGGGCAAGGTATCGCTGACAGATGTCGGCAGGGACGACCTTGCGTCCCTGGACCCGTTCCTGGCCAGGGCCTTGCATATAGATCTCGGTTTCGTATCGCCGGAAAACCAGGACCTTTTTTATAACAATTTTGAGGAGATAAACATGATTAAGACCCAACCACAGCAGGCCGCCCATTAATGGGGCATGGAACAGTTGTTCGAACAACCGGGCTAAACAGTCCAGGTTGTTTTTTTTATGTCTTTTTTTGCACTTAAACAGGAATATGGCAATATTTGTTGAAATATTAAATCAATTATTTTGCAGGAGAGGAGGTTTTATATAAAAAGTAGTATAGACCAGGGGGGATGTAGTCTTGTATATGGACATTCCTATAGAAAAAATCGTAACCCAGGACAATGTCAGGCAGGGTTTTAATAAGGAAGCGATAAGGGGGTTGGCTCAGTCTATCAGCAACGTGGGGCTGCTGCAGCCTGTTATAGTAAAAGAGAACAGCGATGAGACATTTACTCTGCTGGTCGGCCACCGGCGTTTTGAAGCGGCCAGGCTGGCCGAGGTAAAAGCGATCCGCGCCATTATTTTTGACGATAGTGAATCCAAGCTGATGCTGCAGCTGATTGAGAACCTTCAGAGGGAAAATCTCAACCCTATAGAGGAAGCGCTGGCGTATAAAAAGATCCTGGAGGAGGAGGGCCTTACCCAGGAAGAATTAGCAGCAAAGCTTGGCAAGCCACAGCCTAATATCGCCAACACCCTGAGGCTTCTCAAGCTGCCGCCTGACGTGCAGAAAATGTTAATGTGCGGAGATATAAAACAGGGTCATGGAAAGGTGCTGCTTCAGATAAAAGATCCTGACAAGCAGCAGATGTGGGCTGAAAGGACTTTTCAGGGACGCCTGTCGGTCAGCGCTCTGAGGGAAGCTGTGCTGCAGGAAATAAGGACGGATTCTGAGGCCAAGCAAAAAGAATACAATCAACTGATAAACGGCATCAGGGAATTTCGTAAAAATACTGAAAGCAGCTTTTTGTTAAAATACATATCACCGGAAGAGAAATTAAATATCAGAAATGAAATTGCAGAATTGATTAAGCTTTTAGATTAGCTGCCGATATTTAAATATAGATGCACGCCTGGCTTTGGGCCGCATATAATAAACTGTTGGGGATAAAGGTTGACGCATCAAAATTATTAGAATAAAATACTATAAACAATATACAGCAAACATAATTTTTTGCCCGCGGGTTTCATCTGATAAATGGACACCGGGGCATTTCTACTTTTACAGCAAATGATAATCATTCCTGATAATAATAAGAGTAATTATCATTTGTTTCAGGAGGTTTCCGCGGTTTGAACGACAAGGTAAAGGCGGCCGCCCTTTCAATCGGGTCTAATACGGTTCTCACGGTCGGTAAGCTCGCCGTAGGCCTGTCCATCAATTCGGTCAGCGTTATCTCCGAGGCCTTCCACTCGGGCCTGGACCTGGCCGCGGCGATAATAGCCTTCGCGGCGGTGCGGAAATCATCCAAGCCTGCTGATGAAAGGCATAATTACGGCCACGGCAAAGTTGAAAATTTGTCCAGCATCATTGAGGCCCTTATGATTGTAGCCGCGGGAGTGCTAATCATCCTGAACGCGCTGCCCAGGCTAAAAGGCGGCGGGGAAATCCACGGCCTCGGCCTGGGCGCAGCCGTAATGGCTGTTTCAGCGGCGGTAAATATCCTGGTTTCGAGGAAATTGCTGAAAGTGGCCAGGGAAACAGATTCACCGGCTCTGGCGGCCGACGGCTGGCACCTGCTCACCGATGTCTACACCTCACTGGGTGTCTTTGTGGGGTTGGGACTTATTTATTTAACCGGGTATACGATTATTGACCCCATTATAGCGCTGCTGGTGGCCCTGCTGATACTTAAAGCCGCTTATGACCTGATTAGAGATTCGATGCGCAGTATCTTGGATTTTGGCCTGCCCAAGGGCGAGGAATCCGTTATTCTAAGCGTTCTGAAGAAGTACTCGGGCGAGTTTGTAGAGTTCCATAAACTGCGTACCAGGAAGTCGGGCAGCGACCGTTATGTGGACCTGCACCTGGTGGTGCCGAAAGACAAACACATCGAAACAGTACATTCTCTTTGTGACCGGATTGAAGAAGATATGCGGATGTCGCTTTCAGGCATACACGTGTTAATCCACACCGAACCGTGCGGAGGCCTGTGCGAGGAGTTGGAAGGCCGTGACGAGCGTAATATCCTGGAAAAATGTCCCGAGTGCGAAAGAAGAGATATGAAAGACAGGTAACATGAGCAGCAGCAGCAGCAGCAGCAGCGCTGAAGGCAAGCCAGGAGGCCGGGAAATGGAAAACAGAGTTTATGGCCCTGTCCCGCAAGGCCTTCGCAGGCGAGCTCAACGATGAAGAAGCCGGAAGGTTGCATGAGATTAAAGAACATATTGCGGTGGCGGTAATGTCAAGGGAAGCGGCGGATATTTATCATGCGGTACAGGTTGGTATCCTGCGAATTCATCTAACTCCTGGCGGTTGAAGCTGCAGATTTTTTAAACTGAGATGAAAAGCAGCCGCCAGGGCGCCGAGCAGGTCCGATACCAGGTCCAGGTTCGTATCCGCCAGGCCGGCCTGGTTGGGTATTCTGGGATTTATTAAAACATCCACTGCAAATTCAAGCATTTCAAAGACTGCGCCAAGGCTTAGGCCTAATAACACTAAAAAGATAATTTTATTTATTTTTGCTTTAAACGATATTTCCATGAGTTGATTCATTATCGAAAAGAAAATAAGCACCGCTGAATAAGTGCCGAATACATGCAGTATTTTGTCAAAGACAGTTGAGGAAAGATATAGTTCCAGATATTTACCGGCAAAATTATGCGCGGTAATTAATATTAAGAGGCAGCTTCTCATGTAATTGCTCACAGATATGCCGTATTTTGATTCAATAAATATATAAAGCGCGGCAGCAATAACGGTTAATGCAACATCTTTAACGTAATCTGTTTTCCCGGCGCTTATTAACGCAATTACAGTCAGAAACTGTATTAAGAAGAAAGAGTAGTTTAATAAGTTTTTTTTGCTTGTTCCCGAATCCTTAATCAATCTCATGCTTCAGGATCTCTTCAATTTGCTTTTCAATCTTTTCCAAATCGAGACCGGCTTCTTTTTTTATGCTTTTTCTCAGCATAGGCCCGATATTATTAATATCGTCCATAATATCTTTTAACAATTCCAGAGCAACGTTTGCTTCAACTATTTCCCTCGGGATTTCTACAATATTAGATACGATGGAAGTTTCAGTCCTTGAAGCTATAATTGGATCTTTTAGTTCTTCCACGAAAACTTTTGTTCTTCGGCCAGGCCCACGGTCGTCTTCTATCGGCTCGAGAACTATAATCTTGTCTGAACGGACATATTTACCGTATCCTAAAGGAACTATGATATTTTCCCTTACTTCCATGGCTGGCTCCGTTATGAATGAATTTTTTATATTTTAACCAGCCTGAACCCTGTTATCCCTGTGGCCTTGAAAGTTTTCCACGGCTCAAATTTGACGTTCCCCGGCCTAATACACGTTCCAGGTATACCTGTCTCTGGTACAAAGGTCCTGGTTTTTAATTAGGAGCCTGTTCCTATTTACTTTGGACCTGGCTCCCATTATCATATGAGTATAAAGCACTATCAAACATCGTTTTGTGTTTCTAAAATCGAAAAAGGCAAACCCAATCGAAAGATGGGGACGCAAAGCCACGGGTCTAAAGCATATGCCATGACAGCCGGGTTGCCGTGAATAATCATCTTGGGACACTACCTCTTCTTTCACGGCCGGGTAGTTTTTTATTTGCGAGCGAAAGGAGTGTTTTGTCCTGAGAATAGCCAGCCTGCAGGAGATTACCGGCGATGTGGTATTGGCAAAAACCATATATGATGTTGACGGCAGAATATTACTGAACAGCGGCAGCCTGCTTAAGGAAAAATACCGGGCAAGGCTTATAGAGATGGATATTACTGAGATTTACATCGAAGATAGTATCTCTCAGGGTATAGAAGTTAAAAGCGTTGTTGATCAAAAATTAAAGATGGCCGGCAGGAGTTTAGCGAAAAAAACTTTCGGCAGCATAAAAGCAAAAAAAGATATACCCTTCAACGAAGTCCAGGACCTGGTAAGTGAGTTGATTGACCAGGTATGTTTCAACACCGAAGACCTCATGCGCTTCGATGATCTGAGAGTGAACAGGGATGCCTTGTACGGACATTCCTTTAATGTCGCGTTAATATCAGTGGTGATAGGACGGTTTTTAGGATATGATGAACTGGAATTAATGAAGCTTGGCACAGGGGCGTTTTTGCATGACATCGGTAAAGCTCTGCTGCCGGATGATATCGCAGGAAAGAATCCACTAAACGAAAGCGGTAAAACCTTCACCGCCCACACAAAATTGGGTTATGATCTATTGAGCGATATCTATGAGGTGAGCCCCTTATCT
Organism: Pelotomaculum propionicicum; assembly: GCF_048984525.1. Lineage (GTDB taxonomy): Bacteria > Bacillota > Desulfotomaculia > Desulfotomaculales > Pelotomaculaceae > Syntrophopropionicum > Syntrophopropionicum propionicicum_A. Next base: position 32,616 of record NZ_JBMGJC010000005.1, on the reverse strand, counting down.
AAATATATTGTGCTTTCACATCATGAAAGGCCGGATGGATTGGGCTACCCCAACGCAATTAATGGCGTTAAGCTGCACCAATTTGCGAAAATAGTATCGGCAGCAAATGTTTTCGATATTTTAACCAACAGTACAGGGGTTGCAAAAATGCCGATTTACCAGGCGGTAGAATATCTTATCGCCATGTCCGGCACGCTGTTTGATAAATTGGTAGTTGATACCTTCATCAGACACCTGGCTCTCTTTCCTAACGGGTCACAGGTAAAGCTGAGCAGCGGGGAAAAAGGTGTGGTAAGTGGGCAAAATAAAAACGCGCCGACCAGGCCCATAGTTAAAATTCTTAGCAACAGCAGTGCGAGACTGGAAAATTTGATGAGCAATTTATCGTTGGTGATTGTGGGATAAAAAGAACATATATGTATAAGAGATTCCTGGTTGGTCATTCCAGGGATCTTTTTTTATTAATAGGCTGAGCTAATTAGTGCAATCGTAAACAAATATTTCACTTTGTTTTTTTCGGGTTGTAAGATTAAAATTGACATCGATATTAACATAACGGTAAGTATTACTAGTTTTAAATACCTTACATTATTTCAAAACTGATTGCATTAATAGCCCCTGATAGGGGCTATTAATGCAATCATGTTGGATCGTGGAGGGCATTAAGTGATTCAAGAAATCCTTCCTGACATTTACAAGATAGAAGTTCCGCTTCCAGGGAGCCCCCTCAAGGCTACGAATTCCTATTTGATCAAAGGGCGGGAAAGAAATCTGCTGATTGATACCGGATGGAACCGGGAGGAAAGCAGGGAAGCTCTGTTTGCCGGACTTGCCGCTCTGGATGCGGTTTTAGAGAAAACGGATATTTTACTTACACACGTCCATGCCGATCACAGCGGCCTGTCCGCGGCTGTGGCCACGGAAAAGTCCACTCTGTATTGCGGCGAAATTGACTCAGAACTTGTAAACGCGACGGGGACACCCGCCTACTGGTCTAATATTAGCGCAATGTTTGGTGTCTATGGCTTCCCGCTGGAAGAAATCACCAGCGCTATGCGGGCACATCCCGGCAGAAGGTACAACCCTGGCGTAAAACAAGATTTCACCATCCTCAGGGGAAATGATGTAATCCAGGTTGGGGATTACTGTTTCACCTGTATTGAAACCCCCGGCCACACACCGGGGCATATATGTCTTTATGAACCTAAAAGCAAGATCCTGGTTTCGGGCGACCATGTTTTGGACGATATTACTCCCAATATTACTTTTGAAAAAAGGATAGAAGACTCTCTGGGACATTATTTGCATAGTCTCGATATAATCGATGGGCTGGATATAGGCATTGTACTCACAGGCCATAGGCGGTTGATTGACAACATCCACAAAAGGATCGGCGAGCTAAAACAGCATCACCAGAACAGGATTAATGAAGTATTAGATATATTAGGGGCCGGCCTGAGGGATGCTTACCGGATCGCAGGCCAAATGACCTGGGATATAAGCGCAAAATCCTGGGAGCTTTTCCCGCCTGCCCAAAAAGTTTTTGCAGTAGGGGAGGCAGTTACCCACCTGGAGTATCTCCAACATATTGGCAAGGTAAGGAAGAATGAAAATAATGGAAAGGTTTCATTTGAACTCATTTATTAAGGATGTCAGTCTAAACGGGGGTGGAGCAGTTGAAAAGGATCTTAGGGATAGTTGCCTCGCCAAGAAAATTAGGAAATTGTGAAATACTAACCAGGGTGATCATGGAGGCTGCAGGCCAGGATAACGTGCTTGAGATGGTCAGGCTGACTGACCTGGATATTAAAGGGTGCAGGGCGTGCTATTCCTGTTTGCCTAAAGAATCTGCCTGTGTTATCGATGACGACCTGGGTTTCCTGCTGGAAAAAATCCGTCATGCGGACGCTGTGGTTATAACTGCCCCGTGCTATATTTTAGGCCCTAACAGCAGCATCAAAAAGCTCCAGGACAGGTTTGTCTCCATAGGCAATAAATTCGAACAGTTTGCCGGGAAACCCTGCGTTACGGCAACCACATACGGCGCTCCCGGCTGGGAAGGTTATAGCGAGCAGGCTTTAAACCTTACCGCCAGGTTTTTAAACTTAAATTTAGTAGACAGCGCGGTCTTTTTCGGAGCACACCCCGCAGAAGTTATAGAAAAACCGGCTGACCTGCAAAGAGCCCGGCAGCTGGGCAGGGCTCTGTTTGATCCCGCCTATAAGCGGACACCCAAAATAAACGAGTGCCCTGTCTGTTGGAGCGATATCCTGAGGTATGACGGCGAAAATGTAATTTGCCCATTTTGCGGTACCAGGGGTGAGATTAATACCGGGGGAGAAAAGGCCAAACTAATTTTTTACCCTAAAGACGGACACCGTTTTACTGATGAGGGCAGAAAGCGGCACTTTGACGCTTACCTGAACAGCAAAAAGCAGGAGTTTCTAAGCAAAAGACAGCATTACAAAGAGCTGCAGAGCCCGTACCGCGGCGCCAGCTATTGGGTTACCCCGGATCACGTCAAATAAAAAACGTCGGGGCGATAAATAATGGAGAGCAGTTATAGTAAAACCGGCCAAAACATAAATGTTGCAAAAGTCATTTATATTCATGATGAAAAAATGGGCTGGGTTAACGTAACGTTGTATTTGGAAGACCTTAAAAATATCATTCATACGGTTGAAAATAAAAAATACGAAAGAAAAGATTACAATCTTACCCGTCTTTATTATTCCTCCCGTTAAACTGACAGTAATGTTTCAACAATAAGAGGCAGGGGGCAGTCATATGAAACAAATCAAAGAACCAGGGGAAGGGCCGGCCGCACCCGCGGAGGTGCAAGAGGTATCTCTAAGCCCTTTTGCCGAGTTTATCGGCGCCAGGATTGACAGGGTGGCAAAAAATTATTGCCGGCTGTCTCTGGTCTTAGACGAAAGATGCACTAATTACTATGGTGGTACTCACGGTGGAGTTATAGCTGCGCTGGCAGACAATTGTATGGGCATGGCCCTGCGATCCGCAGGCCTTCGTCCGGTAACCGTTGAGCTGACAGTTAATTACATGAGCAATCCTGACGTTGGTGAGAAAATTACCGCGGAAGGGTTGATTATACACCAGGGCAATACCATAGTCCTGGCTGAGTGCATCATAAAATCCGGTGATCTTAAAAACGTGGCACGGGGAAAGGGCGTTTTTTTAAACCGTGGACCTCTCGCAGGCGGCAAGGATAAAGGATAATTAGAGACAATATAGCTATAGCAGGATCCCTATAAGGTATCTTGAGATTATTAAAAATCAAAACATATTTATATGCATGGGATATGGTTGAGACTCTTGGTCTTCAGCCTTTTTTTGTATTTATATTATAATATCTCTCAAGTTTTCAATAAAAGGTGGACTTTTGGTCATAACTTAATTTTTTAGTTATATAGTTCTTGTTAAACTTAGGCTTATTAGTTGAATTTTTAGACTTTTATATTTCATTATTATTATATTTATAGGCAGTGCTTATCAATCCAATCGCAAACACATATTTCACTTTATTCATTTGTGGATGGTAAGATTAAAAAGGATAAATTTCGGATTTGGCGTCTACCTCACATGGATTAAATATGGTGGTGGTAGGTTAGGACAACAAGTTTTGACAACAACATATATAATGACGCAAAGCAATAACGCTTTATATTGTTTAAATGCTCTATTTTACTAACTAAGCCAAGGATTGTTATGAAAAAACAGAGGATTGTGTTGCTATAACAACCGGTCCCTGAAGTCAGTGTAATTCCTGGCAAAATGTCTGGTAAGAGAAAGAGAGATGTTGTTTGATATGTTAATGACCGGGGTTCGTCAGACTACTGGTGTTGATTACAAGTACTGGTCTCCGGCGGAGACAATGCCTTATAAAGAGATGAAAAGACTCCAGTTAGCCAGATTGCGTGAGCAAATAAATTACCTTTGGGAGAAAAGTCCTTTTTATCGCGAGAAATGGGAGCAAAGCGGTTTTTGCCCGGGGCAGTTAAGGACGCTTGAAGACATTAGGCGTATACCCATTTTGCATAAAGAAGAAATAAGGTCAAGCCAGGAAAAGAATCCTCCCTATGGGATGATGCGCGTTTCCGGCCGCGGTCCGTTCATTCGCATAGGTATGACATCAGGGACTACCGGCGAACCTGTACTCATTCCATTTACTGAAGAAGATTATTTCGGGGACTTTTGCGAAGGAGCGGTACGCAGCGTTTGGGCGGCGGGTATAAGGAATGATGATGTTGTGCACGCCGCTTTTGGATTTACACCTTTTTTGGGACTTGCCGCCGCTTATGACTGCTGCGAGCATTTAATCGGGGCCCTGGTGATTCCGGGTGGTATTTGGAACAGCTTGATGCGTCTGACAATGATTAAGAAATTGGGTATAACGGTTTTAATGGGTACGCCGACATATATATTGCACCTGGCCAAAGTTGCCGAAGAAAACGGTGTTGATGCCCGGTCCCTGGGAGTAAAGAAAATTTTAACCGCCGGCGAGCCCGGCTCAATGTCCATTCCAAATACAGGTTTGCGGCTGCAAGAAGCATGGGGAGCCAAAATATTTGATTATTGCGGAACACAGGAAACACACTACCTTGCCTGGATGTGTGAAGAAGGAGTAGGACATATGAACGACGACCTCGCTTATTGCGAGGTATTGGATCCGGATACTGATGAACCGGTCCCGCCGGGACAATCCGGAAAACTGGTGGTTACTGATTTAGTGGGTAAAACCCACCCCTGTATCAGGTACGAGACCGGTGACCTGGTTAAAGGAATAGACGCGGGCACTGTCTGCTCTTGCGGCAGGACACTGAGTGTCATGAAAGGATTCATGGGGCGGGTAGGAGACATCATAAAAGTGCGGGGCGTGTGCGTATCCGTCGCGGGAATTGAAAATGTGATACGGGGAATCCCGGAATGCTCTGATAGTTACGAGTATATAGCATCAAAGAATAATAACGGGATGGACAAGATAACGGTGCGGGTCGAGCCGAAAAGAGATGTTGATACCGGGTTGTGGGATGATTTGCGTAAAAAGGTGGCTCAAAAATTGCAGCTGTCTTTTATGGTAAATATGGATGTGGAAGTACTTCCTCCCGGCACACTGCCTGAATTTGAATTGAAAGCAAAGCGCTTCCGCGACATCAGGCCTCCGGTGGCTGACAGCGGCGTATCTTGTCCGCCAGATAAGAAGGTAACTGTTAAGGTTTAAGAAATAAAGGCCGTTATCTTTACCGGGTACCGGCCTTTTTATTAAGTATTTATGCTTGCCTTCTAATCCGTAGTGCTGCAGGTCCGTCATATCGCATTTTTCTATGGAGGTGTTATAAAATGGAATTTTCAAAGTTTAAAGGATCAAAAGACTATATAGCGGCCAAGGATCTGCAAAACAGCGTTAATGTCGCAATGGCCTTGGGACGGCCGCTTTTAATTAAAGGTGAGCCGGGTACGGGCAAGACCATGCTGGCAAAAAGTATTGCCGAGAGCCTTGGACTTAAAATTATTATCTGGAATATAAAGTCGACGACCAAGGCCCAGGAAGGGTTGTATGTCTATGACACGGTACAGCGGCTTTACGACAGCCAGTTCGGTGAATGCGACGTGTCGGATATCAGCCGGTATATCAAGCTCGGCAAACTTGGAGAGGCTTTCAGCTGTGATGAGCCTGTGGTGCTGTTGATCGACGAAATAGACAAGGCCGACCTTGAATTTCCCAACGACCTACTGTGGGAACTGGACATTATGAATTTCTATATACCTGAAACCGGGCAGACCATCACTGCCAGCAGGCGGCCTATCGTTATCATTACCAGCAATGCTGAGAAAGAACTGCCTGACGCTTTCCTGCGCCGCTGCATTTTCCATTATATAGACTTTCCGGATAAGGATATGATGGCCGAGATTATCAAAGTACACTACCCCGACCTGGAGGAGATCCTTATGCGTCAGGCGATGGAAGCTTTTTACGCTCTGCGCGGCGTCAGCGGCCTCCTGAAAAAGCCAAGCACGAGCGAACTGCTGGACTGGGTGCGGGCGCTCACGCTGGGCGGTATCAGGCCGGACGTGATCGCCCGCGAGCTACCGTTCCTGGGGGTGCTGGTTAAAAAGAACGAGGATTTCTCCAAGGCACAGCGGTATCTGGACGAAAAGGCCGGCCGGAGACCAAAAGCCGTCCCCTACTAACACATTTAAGTGTGTAAGGAAGGTGCAGTCTTTTGTTTATTGATTTTTTCCACGAGTTGAAAAGCGAGGGAGTCCCTGTCTCTTTCTACGAGTGGATAACACTAATGGAAGCGCTGGCAAAGGGCCTTGCTTTTTCCAGCCTGACCGGCTTTTACTACCTGGCCCGGGCGGTGCTGGTAAAAAATGAGGCGCACTTTGACCGTTATGACCTGGCGTTTGCCAGGTATTTTAAAGGTTTGGAAACCCCGCAGGATATTTTGGAAAAAGCGCTGGAATGGCTTAATAACCCTGTGCCGGCGGTGATGATTGCTCTTAAAAAGCAGTCGCCTTTTTCCCAGTATGATTTATTGGAAATGCGGCGGCAGCTTGAGGAAAGGTTAAAAAACCAGCGCGATGCAGATAAGGAAGGCCCGCATAAAATAGGTACAGGCGGGACATCCATGTTCGGGCACTCCGGTGAAAACCCGGCAGGCATACGTATCGGAGGCGAGTCAGTTAACCTCTCTGCCGTTAAAGTGGCCGCGGAACGGCTCTACCGGGGGTACCGGAATGACAGTATTACCGGCGTGCGGCAGTATGAGATGGCGCTGCGCAGGCTGAGGCAGCTCACTACCAGGCTGGAAGGCCCAAAGGACGAACTTGACATTAACGGCACCATAGACGCCACGTGCAGGAACGCCGGCATGTTAAAGCTGGTTTGGGAGCGCCCCCGTCGTAATAAATTCAAGATTATCCTGCTCATGGACTCGGGTGGTTCAATGGACCGGTATATGCAGATCTGCAGCCGCCTTTTTACAGCAGCCAACCGCACGACTCACTTTAAAGAAATTAAATTTTATTATTTTCACAACTGTGTCTATGAGAACATATACACCAGCCATTTTATATCCGAGGACAAAGCGATTAAGACGGAAGAATTCCTGAAAAAATTTAATTCTGACTACCGATTGATAATTGTCGGCGACGCCAGCATGTCCAAGAGCGAGATGCTGTTACCCGGCGGCGCCATCGCCTGGAATGAGTTTAACAAAGAACCGGGCCAGGTTTGGCTTAATCGCCTGGCCAAGCACTTTCCACACTCGGTCTGGCTTAACCCTGTTCCCGAAAAGGAATGGGAAGGACATAGAGGGTTTTTTACAATTTCTATTGTCAAGGAAATATTCTCCATGTTTGAGCTTTCTCCCGAAGGCCTCGAACAGGCCTTAAAAAAGCTTAAGAGGTAAACCGTGTGATTTAATTATTATTGGAAGGTGTCTAACATGGACTGGAAGATAAGTATTTGTGAGGAAAATTGTACCGGATGCCGCATTTGCCAGATGATCTGTTCCTGGGCCAACCAGGGAAGGTTTAATCCCTCACTTGCTTTTATAACAATAGAAAGCATAGATGAAAATGACGCCCGTTTTAGAGTTAGATTTGAACCTGGCTGCAAAAACTGCGGCCTGTGCGCCGCTTACTGCGCCGGCAAAGCCCTGCGAAAGGAAAGGGGGCCGCGGAGTGTATAAGTTGATTGAAATAGATTTGACCGATAAAAAAATTGAGATCAAGGATGCCGCTGACCTGCACCGGGACTTTATCGGAGGGTTGGGGGTAAATACTAAACTGCTGGCAGAACTTACGCCGCCTGGCGCGGATCCGCTTGGGCCGGATAACAACCTGATTTTTGGCGCGGGCGCTTTTGTAGGGACCCTACTGCCTACCGCCGCGCGCACCGAGCTTACCGCCAAATCTCCTTTAAGCGGCCGGTTCGGCACCAGTAACAGCGGCGGGCTCTGGGGGGCGGCATTAAGATTTGCCGGATACAGCCATATTGTATTGACCGGCAAGAGCCCCACGCCGGTTTATATCACCATAGACAATGAACAAATAAAAATAGAGGACGCGGCACACCTCTGGGGTTTAAGCACCGCTGAGACGGTAGACCGTATAAGGCAAAACAAAGGAAAAGACTATCAAATAGCCAGCATCGGTCCTGCCGGTGAAAAACTCGTCCGTTTTGCCTCGGTGCAAAACAATTACCATGGCAGCTGGGGCAGGACCGGCATGGGCGCGGTAATGGGCAGCAAGAACGTAAAAGCCATAGCCGTGCGCGGTACTGGCGAAGTCAGCGTGGCGGACAGCCCCGGTTTTGCCAAAATTATGAGCGAAGCTTATAAAAAGGTAATCAGCCATGATTCTTACGGCTACACTAAACGATACGGCAGTATGGTGGTTTCAGACCCGTACAATAAGATAGGGGCGCTGCCCGGACATAATTTTACCCGCGGGTATTTTGAGGACTGGATAGAAACCCGGGGCAGGGGAGTTTTTGAGAAAAAATATAAAGAAAAGGACCTGGCCTGTTTTGCCTGCCCGATCGCCTGCACCCACTGGACAAATGTAAAAGGCGGTCAATACCGGGGCTATGAAAATAAAGGCCTTGAGGTAAGCTTTACTTTGGAATTCGGCGCCAAGCTGGGGATAAAAGAGATTGCGGAAATTTTGCAGTGCGCGGAAATATGCAATTTGTATGGTATGGATGTGGTATCCGCCGCCGGCGCAGTCGCCTTTGCTGTTGAGGCTAACCAGAACGGCCTGCTCAACCAGGCAGGCACGGAAGTTCCCGTAACATGGGGCGATTTCGGGGGAGTTATAAGCCTCCTGGAAAAAATAGGGCAAAGAAAAGGTATAGGGGACCTGCTGGCTGAAGGCGTTAAAACAGCTTCTTCAAAAATACCTGGCAGCGCAAAGTACGCGATGCATATCAAGGGGGTCGAAATGCCTGTTCGGGACCCCAGGGGCAAATGGGACGTCTGGATGCTGGGCTACCTGACCAACACAAGGTGCGGTGACCACCTGCGCACCAGGTCTCCCGTCGATAACCTGTTGGGTGGTGTACGTAGCTATTTTGAAGAAGATATATCTGTTTCAGAGGATACGGTCAATAGTTTGGACATGCCGGAGTCATTAAAGAAAGAAATATTCGGCGAACCTCCTTTTAAAGTCGATATTCCCAGGATGGCCGTATACTCAGAAGACCTGATCACAATAATAAACTCAACCGGCCTTTGTATCAGGCCGCCTGTTCACAGGGCGCTGGGCCCGGCTTTTTATGCGCGGGCTCTATCGGCGGTGACCGGTTACCGCTATACTGAGCAGAAAGTAATGAAAGCTGCCGCCGACATTTGGCTCCTCCAGCATCAGTTCAACGTGCGCGAGGGTGAAAAAAAAGAAGACTATGCTTTTCCTGCCCGGTTTTACGAGGAATCGCTGCCTGTTCAGTCAGGAGGGACCAACCCCCCGTTACCCCGTGAAGTCATAAATGAAGTTTTACAGGGTTATTTTAAAGCCCGGCAGATCGAATTTACTCAGGGAGATTGATGATCTAGCTTGAAAAAAATTATTCCTTATCAATCGCTTGCTAAATAATGTGATGTTAATAAAGAAGGAAATGGATTATACAGAAATATACAAACGAAAACTTGTTGCGCCGGCAGAGGCGGTTAAAGCAGTAAAATCAGGGGACTGGGTTGAATACGGCTCATTTTCCGGATGCGTTGTTGTTCTGGATAAAGCGCTGGCCGGGAGAAAAGATGAACTCCGGAACGTAAAAATACGCAGCACCGCACGTGCCGCCGGCATGCCGGAAGTGGTAAAAGCCGATCCTGCCGGGGAACATTTCATTTATAACAGCTGGCATTTCAGCGCCTCTGAGCGCAAGTTAAGTGATCAGGGCCTTTGCTCGTATATGCCCATGGTCTACCGCGAGCTGCCGGATTATTACCGCAGGTTTGTTGACGTGGACGTTGTTATGATCCCGGCAGCACCAATGGATAAATACGGTTATTTTAATTTTGGACCTCAAGTCTCGCACACCATGGCCATGTGTGAAGCAGCCAGGACAATAATACTGGAAGTTAACCCCAATATGCCGCGCTGCCTTGGTCTGGAGGAGTCGATCCATATTTCAAAGGTCGACCATATTGTTGAAGCCGACTACCCCATCGCTGAGATACCTCTTGCCAGGCCCAACAATGTTGATAAAAAGATCGCCTCATTAATAATAGAACAACTTGCAGACGGCTGCTGCCTGCAGCTTGGTATCGGCGGTATGCCCAACGCGGTGGGAGGCATGATTGCCGCTTCCGGTTTAAATGACCTGGGCATTCACACCGAGATGTTTGTCGACTCAATGGTCGATATGGTTGAAAAAGGACAGGTGACAGGAGCCAGGAAAAATATTGACAAATATAAAACAGTTGCCACTATAGCGCTTGGCACCAAAAAGACCTACGACTTTATTAACGAAAACCCGGCCTGTATCTTTTATCCCGTGAATTACACAAACGATCCCCATGTAATTGGTCAGCTGGATAATTTTGTATCAATTAACAACTGTATAGATGTAGACCTTTTCGGCCAGGTAAATTCTGAATCTGACGGTCTCCGGCAAATCAGCGGCACCGGCGGCTCTATTTGTTTTGTCGAGGGCGCTTTCCGGTCAAAGGGCGGCAAGAGCTTTATGTGCATGACTTCGACCTATAACAGCGGCGGCCGGATGCTTTCAAGGATCCGCCCGGCTCTGGAGCCCTGTTCAGTTGTGTCCGTCCATCGCGGTTTAGCATCCAGCATTGTAACTGAGTATGGGATTGCAAATTTAAAAGGCAAAGCTTTATGGCAAAGGGCGGAATCCCTGATCTCTATCGCCCATCCGGATTTTCGTGAAGAACTTGTCAGGCATGCCGGGAAAATGGGTATTTGGAGAAAAAGCAATAAGCGATAATAAGAAAAACCAAAATAATAGCAACAATCTGGGTATATAGGTGTGGGGATAACAATAAATGTAATAATGATCATAACAAATTAGCATAATCAGGAGCAATAATAACAATTATGAAACAATGACCATAATAAGCCTGTAAGTTCTGTACAGGAAAATAATAATTAGACAATAACCATAATCCAAATTGGAGGACACCTATGTTGCTCAATGCTGTTGCGCAAACAGGGGTGTCTTATTATTTTCCTTCAGCATTAAATCGAGAAATACATATATATTGCTAGTTATTATTGCGACTGCAATATTTATAGGCATTACTTATTAATGCAATCGTAAACGCATATTTCTCTTTGCTCATTAGCGGATGGTAATATAAAACCGTAATTAAAGCGGCGGAATACTGCATGCAGCAGTAGTTAATATATCATTAAAAATGAATTGGAAGAGAGGTGAAAATTTTCACAAGATAACGGAATAACTTGATGTTGTCTTGTTTTTTATCGTGTTTCAGTCATTATTTAAGGTATTTTCAGGAAGATTTAAATCTGAAGGGAGTAGAAACGATGGCGAAAGTAATTACCCCGGATCAGGTCGGCGCGCTGGTGAAAGACGGCGCATGTGTGTCATGGACCACAGCAGGTTTGTGCGGTTTTCCCGAAGAACTGGCGATAGCGCTTGAGAAGAGTTTTCTGGAAACCGGGCATCCCCGGAATCTTTGGAACATTCACAGCTGCGGCTGCGGCGACTGGAAGACCAGAGGGATGAACCATATGGGCCATGAGGGTATGTCCATAAGGCACACTGCAGGACATATCGGCGAAGCCCCCATGATGGGCAAACTGGTTCTTGATAATAAAGTCCAGTGCCACCTGTTTCCCCAGGGCATCCTGGTCCATTTATTCAGGCAAATGGCCGGCGGCAAACCGGGCGTGCTCACAAAAGTAGGGTTGGGCACCTATGCGGACCCCCGCCGGGAGGGCGGCAAAATTAATGATATCACCCCGGATGACCTGGTAAAACTGGTTGAATTTGATGGGGAAGAGTATTTGTACTTTAAACCCCTCAAGTTGGATGTAGCGATGATCCGCGGCACCGTATGCGACGAAGACGGCAATATGACCATGGATGAAGAGCCGTTGTTCCTGGAAGCGCTGCACCAGGCCATGGCAGCAAAAAGAAACGGCGGCATTGTCATTGCCCAGGTTAAGTACGTGGCCAAAGCCAAAACACTTAATCCCAAGGCTGTAAAAGTGCCGGGCGTTTTGGTGGACTACATCGTTGTTGCCAAACCGGAAAACCACCTGCAGACAAGAGTCACCTTAAATGAGCCCGCATATGACGGCCGCATCAGAAAGCCCCTGGCGCATGTCGAACCCATGGTTCTTGACGAGCGCAAGGTTGTAGGCCGCAGGGCTGCATTGGAGCTGAGGAACAGCGCTTGCGTCAACATGGGCATCGGGATGGCTGACGCAGTTGCCGCTGTTGCCGCGGAAGAAGGCGTAAGCGACGACTTGTTAATGACCATCGAGTTAGGCGCCTTTGGCGGCGTGCCGGCCAAAGGTATGGATTTCCCGGCTGCCTGCAACCCAGATGCGATCATTGACCACGCCAATATGTTTGACTTTTATGACGGCGGCGGCCTTGACATATGCTTCCTGGGAATGGCCCAGTGCGATGTCGAAGGCAACATCAACGTCAGTAAGTTCGGACCCAAGGTAGTGGGGCCGGGCGGATTCGTAAATATTTCATCATCCGCCAAGAAGGCGGTCTTCTGCGGCACCTTGACCGCAAGCGGAGCGGAATATGAGGTCAAAGACGGCACCATCAAAGTTCTGAAAGAAGGCAAGGTCCTAAAATTTGTCCAGGCCAATGAACATGTCACCTTCAGCGGAAAGTACGCCGCTCTAAGAGGACAAGAGGTGGTCTATGTAACTGAGCGCGCCGTGTTCAAACTGATCGACGGCAAGGTAACCCTAATCGAAGTCGCGCCGGGTATGGACGTGGAAAAAGACGTCATTGCCCATATGGGCTTCAGACCGGAGATTTCCCCCGATTTAAAAGAAATGCCCAGGGAAATATTCGAGCCGGAGTGGGGCAAGCTCAAAGAGACCCTGGCTGCCAAAGGCTAAACACTTGACTGTTTGCCGGCAGTAACATTTAAGCTGCTGGTGTGAGGCGTGGTATGGGGCGTGCAAACGCCCCATGATATACGCCGGCGGCGGGCGAGGTGATCATAAAGGGGTATAAGGGTAGTTGGATTTATTCTTAATTTCATTAAAGAATCTTAAGTCGGTAATTTTCCAAAACCTGAGAGGAGGAAAATATTTCATGACGACAGCAACCGGTTCGAAATTAAAAGTCACTGATATGTTGTTTTTAGTGATGCTCGCTTTAGCCCTTTATGTGGGTCTGGCCAAGCCCTGGGTACCGACGTTGCCCCCGCAGGGGCACCTGGTGCTCTTAGCCCTGATTATTACCATCGGGCTGTGGATATTTAAGCCGTTGAACATGCCCAACTCTGTTTCAGGGTTTTTCTTCCTGATGTTCACACTGGCTATTAAAGTTCCAGCGCCTAACGTTTTTTCCGGTTTTACCAGCAGCGCCCTGTGGACCCTGATCCCGGCGCTCTTCTTCGGCTTCGTGCTGATTAAAACCGGGCTGGGCAAAAGGATTGGCTTCCTGGTTATGAAGATGTTCAACCCGTCTTACCCCATGTTAATCCTGGCGTTTGTAATCATCGGGTTGGCTCTCTCAGCTCTTACACCTTCAATCACTGTGCGTTGCGTCATCATTGTGCCTATCGCTGTCAGTGTAATTGAGGCCTGCCAGCTAGAGTTAAAGTCCAAGGGCAGCGCACTGCTTCTGTTATCCGCCTGGGCTATGGCGGTAATACCGGGTTCAGGCTGGCTTACCGGCTCCCTGCACGGCCCGATTATTATGGGTATGTTTGGGGCGGTTCCTGAATTGAAAGGCTTGATGACCTTCGATTCTTACCTGCAGGTCATGCTTCTCCCCGCATTAATACTGACCGTGCTGCTTATTGTAGGCGGGTATTTTGCTCTGAAGCCGAAAGATACTATAACCCTGAAGAAAGAATATTTCCAGGAAGAGTACACAAAACTTGGCGCATGGAGCAAAGACCAAACTATTAGCGCGATAATCCTTACAGTCTGCTTCCTGATGTTCTTCACCAACAAAATCCACGGTATTCCTGACGGAGCAACTGTGTTGGGCGGAATGTTCCTGCTGACCATTTCCGGTGTAATTAAAGGTTCGGAATTCGGTACCGGAATCAGCTGGGATTTAATCATGTTCATTGGCGTGGCCATGAGCATCGGCGGCGTATTTGGCGTCACCGGCGTATCCAAGTGGCTGGTTGGCGTGTTAGTGCCGGTAATAGCTCCCTTAACGACAAGCCCCTGGATGTTCTGCTACTCCATCATAATACTGTTCTTCATTTTGAGGTTCTTTGACGTGGCGGTGTTCATACCCACCATGACCATTCTTATACCGGTTCTTCCTGAAATATCGAATAACTTCGGTATTAACCCTATGGTCTGGGTTCCCCTCTTCATCATGGCGGCAAACTGCTTCTTCCTGACTTACACAAACATGTTTGCCATGGTAGCTGAGTCTATTGCCAAAGAAAGGTCCTGGACATCGGGGCAGAGCAGCACCTACGGCATGGTTTACGGTGTGGCTGTGCTGATTACCCTGGCCATCGCAATCCCGTACTGGACTTCGATTGGAATGTTCAAGTAAGCGATTAAAATAGTGTTTTTGGGGGACTAGGCAGTCCTACTTACTAGGAATTTGAAAAAACCGCTTTCATTCCGCAAGGCATGAAAGCGGTTTTTTGTTGTTTTGGATTTATTAAAGTGACAGATCAAAAATTACTTGCTATTTATAAGCCGGGAGTGAACCGCTGTAACTTTGGCTTTTTCGAGAGATTCTTGTGTTTTAAGCCACTGTCTTGTATACTTCAAAAACATTTTAATTGCAGGTGGTGTGTCAGAGGTGTTTCGCGTGGCCATGTATACCGTTCTGGGTATTGTTGGTGTAAGCTCTATAACCTTCATATCGGGACCTTTCTCCGCCATAGCCACTTTGGAAGAAAGCACAGTAATACCAATATCCTCGCGCACAAAACCCAGCATAGTTTTAACAATTGAGCAGTTCAGGATTACGGTGGGTTCGAAACCAGCCAAAGCACAGGCATTGTGAAAATCTTGATAATGCCCGGAAGTGGGAGGCGTGAGAATAAACTTTTCATTTTTTAGTTCATTGATGTGCACTGAAATCCTGTTAGCCAGAGGATGGTTGTGGCTGGTCACAACTACCATTCTGTCGGTCAACATTGGGCAAAACTGAATTATTGGGCTTGGTCTTGAAATTTGCACAAATGCGGCGTCAATTTTTGAGGAATTCAGCATGGATAACAAAACTTCACACTGTTCCTCTACGAGGTGCATTTTGATTCCCGGGAAGCTATCCTGAAACGATTTGATCAGGTTTGGCAGGTTGTAGCTTCCGATTACCGCTATAGTTCCCAGTGTAAGCTCGCCTTTTACAATAGACACGTACTCCTGGACACTGCGGCGTGCTTCATTTACTTCTGACATTATGCGCCGGGCGTGAGCTACAAACTCTGCTCCTGCAGGCGTCAGCTGCACCGACCGGGTCGTTCTCACAAATAAGCTGGCGCCCAATTCGCTTTCCAGCTTGTTAATCTGCTGGGAAAGCGAAGACTGGGATATTTTGATCTCTTCTGCGGCACGTGTAAAATTATGGTGCTTTGCCACAGCCAGCACATATTCCAGCTGATGCATTTCCATAATACCTCTACCTCCTATATCAAAGTGATACCATGTGAAAACAAGAGATTAAAGGCAACCTGCTTAAAGTATACAATATATAGTATACCATTAATATTATTGTGGAAATGGCCAATTTAACGCAAAAGCGGAATTATAGCTGTTAATTTTTGGATGGTATCAGGTTATAGCCGATAAAAATAGCAAGGTTATGTAATTTAACCTTGCTGGAAAAAAATTATCTGCTGTACATAAGTCTGATGTCACGAGAAGTGAGGGAAGTGTTTGTCGCAGATATTTTGGCCCGGTCGATTGACCTTTGTTTTTCAAGCCACTGGGTAGTAAACTTCAAAAACATTTTAAGCGCAGGCGGCGTGTCATCGCTGTTTCGTGTGACCAGAGAGATCCTTCTCGGTATGGTTGGTGTAAGACCAATTACCTTCATGCTGGGATCCTTCTCCGCCAGGGCTACCTTATTAGACAGAACCGTAATGCCAATTTCCTCGCGCACAAAACTCAGCATTGTTTTCACGATAGCGCATCTAAGGATTATGTTGGGCGAAAAACCTGCGGCAAGACAGGCGTTATTGAAATCATGAAAGTGCCCCGAAGTAGGGGGCGTCATAATAAACTTTTCATTTTGCAATTCTTTTATGTCCACCGAAACCCTGTTGGCCAGGGGATGATTTTGGCTTACCACAACTACCATCCTGTCCCAGATAAGGGGGTGAAACACAAAATGTGGGTTCGGCTTGGTAACCTGTACAAAGCAGGTATCAATTTTTGAGGCATACAGCATTGATAAAAGTTCTTCACACTGTTCCTCTACGAGATGCACTCTAATGCCGGGGAAGTTGTCTTGAAAAGATTTGATCAGGTTTGGCAGGCGATAATTCCCGATTACCGCGATCGTGCCAATTGTTATCTCACCTTTTACCATGGACACGTATTCCTGGATACTGCGGCGCGCTTCATTTACTTCCGACATTATGCGCTGCGCGTGTATTACAAAATCTGTCCCCGCCGGTGTCAGCTGTACTGAGCGGGTTGTTCTCACAAATAAACTGGTGCCCAATTCGCTTTCAAGCTTGTTTATCTGCTGGGAAAGCGACGACTGAGAGATTTTGATCTCTTCCGCGGCGCGTGTAAAGTTATGGTATTTCGCCACAGCCAGTACATATTCCAACTGATGCATTTCCATAATACCCCTCCTATCTGAATAAACTTTCAAAAAAAGAATAAGGTAGTAATCCTGTTAAAAGTATACAATGTACTGTATTCTTACGGCGTCTTTAAAATATTATATAAGTCGGATATTAATTAGTAAATGTATTTTTATTAGAACATTTAGCCAGTTGATTGCAAGTAAAATACACCATTTAATGCAAAACTAAATTAGGGTTTAAATGATTTGAATTACTATACTATTTTTGTTTTATATTACCACTCTTTAGGGACAAGCATAAATATATGTTGACGATAGCATTAATAGTAAATTTCTATTAATCTGCCACTAGAAAATTACGTCACCATAATTTACCTCCAGAATAATTCGTAATAATCTTGCTTTGTTATAAAAAAAAGTATTTATAATACCAAATATGAGATTAACTACCATATAGTATAATCCCTGGTAGTGATAGGATTTTGTCTGGATATAGCCGGAAACTGTTGCTAACTCGCTATATTAGCGCGTCAATGATAATTAGTTTTAGGGATGTACCTGCAGATTTCTATTTAAAAATTTAATCATTTTCGGAAAATTAATAGGCAGTACTAATTAATGCAATCGTAAACGCATATTTCACTTTGCTTATTTGGGGGTGTTAAGATAAAGCCAAGATAAGCATTAGGAATATTAGTATGCATTTTTATGCAAAAAGCCCAAAAACTCTGAGTTATTTTTACTTTGAGTACAGTTTGGGGTTATTTAAGAGTATTTAATTAGATTTAATTTTAATTTAATTTTAAAAGGAGTTATTAACAAAGAATAGGATACTGCAATTTTTGGGGGAGGGTGATGCAGAGAGTTTAATAGTAGGTTCAAAGTGTTTGGCAAGTAGATTATTACCAAAAAGAGGAGGAGAAAACGTGTATCTACCTGATTTTGAGTACTACGCACCGGATAGTATCGCGGAAGCCTGCCAGATGTTATCGCAGTATGGCAACAGGGCTAAAGTGATCGCCGGTGGAACAGACCTGCTGTGCAAAATGAAAGAAGGCATATTAAAGCCGGAAGTCCTGATTTCTCTTAAGAACCTGGAAATGAGAAAAATCGAATACGTACCTGGTAAAGGTGTTGTGGTTGGAGCAAGATCAACCCATAACGACCTGGTTAATTCAGAAGTGATGAACGAAAAATATTTATCCGTATCGGAAGCGGCTCACCAGATGGCGGCCAACCAGGTCCGCAACGCTGGCACAGTTGGCGGCAACCTCAGCAATGCTGTTCCTTCAGCAGACCTGCCGCCGATTTTCATCGCCCTTAACGCTACTGTTAAAATAGTCGGCCTGAACGGGGAACGCACCTTACCCGTGGAAGAACTCTTCACCGGCCCTGGCAAGACTGTCCTGGCGCAGGACGAGATTATTACTGAAATAGTTATACCGGATCAAAAAATGACCGGCAGCACCTACATTAAATTTGGTCTGCGCGGCGCAGGCGCCTTAGCTGTTGTTGGCGTGGCTGTCGCGATTGAAGTTGAAAACAACGTGATTAAAGATGCCCGCGTATCCCTGGGCGCTGTTGCAGCCACTCCTGTGCGGGCCAAGAAAACCGAGGATTTCCTAAAAGGCAAAGAGGTCACTGATGAACTGTTAGCAGAAGCCGGCGTCATCGCTTCTGGAGAGTGCACGCCCATCTCTGATATTCGTGCATCAGCTGAGTACCGTACCGACCTGGTCCGCGTGTTTACCAAGCGGGCGCTGCGCAAAGCTATAGACAACGGCCACGTTTAAGAAAGGAGGGGTGAAAATGTCAACAAAAATGATAAAAGATAAAGACGGAATTGAACGTTTTGTAGTTAGCATAACTGTAAACGGCGACGAATACACCAGGATGGTTAAAGCCAACAGGCTGCTGGTTAACTTCCTGAGGGACGACCTGGAACTCACCGGTACCAAGAAAGGATGCGAACTGGGTGACTGCGGATCCTGCACCGTACTGCTGGACGGAAAAACACCGGTTAACGCATGCCTGATGCTTGCTGTTGAAGCAGATGGAAAAGAGTTTATTACCGTGGAGGGCGTTGCTTCCCACGAAAAACTAGATCATATCCAGGAGAAATTCATCGAGCACGGGGCGCTTCAGTGCGGCTACTGCACACCCGGCATGATTCTCTCGGCCAAAGCATTGCTCATGAGAAATCCCAAGCCAACCGAACGCCAGGTACGTGAAGCTATCTCCGGCAACCTGTGCCGCTGCACCGGTTATATTAACATCATCAAAGCTATCATGGACGCTTCCGGTCAAGAAATTCCAGTGTAAAGGGGTGAATATAAAAATGACTGAAAAGAATTTTAAAGTTATAGCTAAAGGAAAACCCAGGTACGAAGGCCGTGAAAAAGTTACCGGCGCGGCAAAATATTGTGGGGACCTCAAATTCCCCAACTTGTTATATGGAAAAATGCTGGGCAGCCCTTACGCCCATGCCAAGATATTAAGTATTGACACCACCGAGGCCATGAAAATACCCGGCGTTAAAGCTGTAATCACAGCCAAGGACGTCCCGAGCCTGACCTACGGTATCAGCCCGGCCCGTTGGGACGAAAACGTGTTATGTATCGAAAAAGCGTTGTTTGTCGGCGACAAAGTGGCCGCAGTGGCCTGTGTCGATGAGGAAACCTGCTACAAAGCCCTGGCAGCGATTAAAATCGAGTGGGAAGTACTGAAGCCAGTGCTTGATTACATGCATGCTGATGACGACGACATGCCTCAGATCCACGCCAAGTATCCCAAAAACGTCAACACCGAAATCCACCAGGAGTTCGGCGATATCAAGAAGGCTTTTGAAGAAGCTCACTATGTGCGGACAGACACGTTTTCCGGGCAGCGCGCTTACCAGTGCCCCATCGAGCCGCACTCTGCCGTCTGCATCTGGCAGGACAACAAGCTTACCGTTTACTCCAGCACCCAGTCCGTGCACTACTTCCAGCACTACATCTCCCGTGAATTCGAACTGCCGTTTGGCGACGTGCGGGTCATAGCGCCGTATGTAGGCGGCGGTTTTGGCGGCAAGCTCGAGCCGACAGGTTTGGAATTTAACGGCGCGGTGCTTTCAAGGATTACCGGCCGCCCGGTGAAGATGTTCTACGACCGCAAGGAAATGTTCCAGCATAACCGCGGCCGTCACCAGGGCACTTACAAAATTACCACCGGCGTGGACAAGGACGGCAAAATCCTCGGCTGTCACGTTGATTTCCAAACTGACGGCGGAGCCTATACCAGCCTTGGCATTGCCACGGCATACTATGCCGGCGCTCTGCTTCCCCTGACCTATGAAATTCCGGTCTATAAATTTGATAACCGCAGGATGTACACCAACCTGCCGGCCTGCGGCGCCCACCGCGGACACGGCGCTCCCCAGCCCAAGTATGCGTTTGAAAGCCATATGGACAACATTGCCAAGGCCATGGGCATCGACCCGCTAGACCTGCGCCTGCGCAACGCCCGTGGTCCCAATACCGAAACCGTTAACAATTTCAAAATTAACTCCTGCGGCATGAAACAGTGCCTGGAAAGAGCTGGCGAACTATCCGACTGGCGCAAGAAGAAGAAAGAAGGCCTGCCCAAGGGCAGAGGTATCGGCATCAGCACAGGTTCATTCGTGACCGGCGCCGGTTATCCCATCTACCGTACAGACCTGCCGCACGCTTCCTGTATGATAAGGGTAGTTGAAGACGGCACCTCGGCAACTCTCTATTCAGGATCGGTCGAAATCGGTCAGGGTTCCAATACTATCCTGCTTCAAATGGCTGCTGAAGCCATGGGCTACCGCTATGAAAACATGAAAATGGTAAACGGTGACACCGAAACCTGCCCGCTCGACTTTGGCGCATATGCCAGCCGCCAGACCCTGATGTCCGGTAACGCTGTCAAGCAAGCCGGCGAAGAAATCAAGAAACAAATACTTGAGATGGCTTCCACGATGATGGGCCTGCCTCCCGAGGACCTGCAATGCGAGCTGGGAATTATATCCTCAATTTCCCGGCCTAAAGCAGGGACACTTACCTTTGAAGAAGTGGCAAGAAGGTTCTTTGTACTGCGCGGTCCACTGATTGCGAAAGGTGTTTATACACCGCCTCGCCTGGGCGGCACCTTTAAAGGCGCTCCCGTGGGCACATCCCCGGCCTACAGTTTCTGCTGCCAGGCTGCTGAAGTTCAGATCGATGAAGAAACCGGTAAAATTGAAGTGGAAAGAGTATGGGACGTCCACGACGTCGGCCAGGTGATCAACCCGGTTAACCTGCACGGCCAGGTCCACGGCGCCCTGTATATGGGCCTTGGCGAAACCATCTGGGAACAAGTTCACTTTGATCAAAACGGCAAGATTATGAACGGAAACCTGGGCGGATACATGATCATGACCGCGCTGGATATGCCTCCGGTAACCAGTGAAGTCCTGGAAGACAGTTATGAAATAGCAGGACCTTGGGGAGCCAAGGAAGTGGGCGAAGGCGCCACCAACCCGACCATCGGCGCTTTCCGGAACGCTATCTTTGACGCCATGGGTGTAAGCGTTCAGAGTGTACCTCTAACATATGAAAAAGTATGGCGCGCTTTAAAAGAGAAAAGAGAACAAGAGGCCAAAGAAGCCAAGTAATTTAAGGATCCCGACCTTATCAGGATTAGAGATATGAGAGGCTGTAGTATAGTCTCTCATATCCTAATCAACCAGATAAAAGGGACAGTGTCCCGCGCCTGATTTACCAGTTCCTTAAGGCTCCAATCTATATTAAGGGGTGGGCTGGGAAAAGTTTAGAGCTTAGTCCACCCCCCTTATTAGTACTGAGCAGTATAAGTTGATTGATATAGATAGAATAAATCTTGAATTCCTACCTTCTGAAACAAATCGGTAATAATTTTTAATTACGGTTACACCCGTGTGTAAAAGTGGAATTGTAAAGGGGTGCGAACAATGAGAATACAGACAATCAGAGTGGAGGAAGCGGTAGGCAAGGTACTCAGCCACGATATCACAAAAGTTGTTAAGGGAGAGTCCAAGGGAGCATCTTTTAAAAAAGGACACATTATTAAGATAGAAGATATACCAGAGCTGCTGAAGCTAGGCAAAGAAAATATATATATCTTAGAACTTGAGCAGACTGACGTGCATGAGGATATTGCCGGTGTGAGGCTGGGAACCGCCGTCTCGGGCCAAGGCACTACATGGACCGGCCCCAAGGAAAGCCGTGTAAACCTTTATGCTGAATATGAGGGGCTGCTGAAAGTCAATATTCCCGCCCTGGAGGCAGTTAACGATTTGCCTGAAGTAATACTCTCCACCCTGCCTAACAATACAGTCGTCAAAAAAGGCGACCTGTTGGCCGGTACCAAGGTGATCCCTTTGGTAGTACCGGAACAAACAGTCCTAACGGCGGAAAACATCTGCCGGCAGGCGGGCTGGGTGGTAAAAGTGCTCCCGTTTTTGAGCCATAAAGTCGGTGTGGTCATAACAGGCAACGAAGTTTACAAGAAACGCATCCGTGACGGTTTCGGGCCGGTGATCACGGAAAAGGTTGAGGCATATGGTTCTACGGTAATGGGTGTGGATTTCGCGCCAGACGACGTGGACGTTATTGCCGGCAAAATTAAAAAAATGGCTCACGACGGAGCGGACATAATATTTGTAACAGGCGGCATGTCTGTCGATCCTGATGATGTTACCCCTAAAGCTATCCGGCTCACGGGGGCCAATGTGGAAAAATACGGAGCCCCGGCGCTGCCCGGCGCGATGTTTATGCTGGCCTACCTGGACGATATCCCGGTGATGGGAGTGCCGGCCTGCGGGATGTTCTTTAAAATAACAATTGTTGACCTCCTGCTGCCCAGGTTGCTGGCAGGTGAGCGGATAACCCGCAAAGATATCATTGCCCTTGCCAACGGCGGTCTGTGCAGGGCTTGTCCTGAATGCAGGTATCCGAACTGCACATTCGGTAAATGCTCTAATTAAGAGCTGATTTATGCTTTTAGTGATAGAATAAGGATGTTGCCGGGAGGGCATTGAATAATGAATATAGATCTGCAGCAGGGAAAAACAATAATTACCGTCATCAGGCAGGAAGGTCTGGACGAGAGTCTGCCGGGCGCAAAAATAATGCTCACAGCTGACGGTCTGAAAATAAATGGAGATCTGCGTCTGCCCTGGCTGGAAGAGCAGGCGGTACAATATGTCCGGGAAAACAAATCGTACGGGATGTTTAAGGTCGCCACCCTGGTTAACCCGGCACAGCCGGAGCAAAGAGCGACAGTGATGGTTGATCCGTATCTGGCGCCACCCGAACTAATTATCCTGGGCGGTGGGCATATCGCAGTGCCGCTGGCATATGTCGGGCACATGCTGGGCTACCAGGTCACCGTAGTAGACGACCGCCCTGACTTTGTTTCAGCCGAACGCTTTGCAGGTATTTATAAAAGTATCTGCTGCGATTTCAATGATATTGAAAATATTTTGAACCTGGGGCCGTCCAGCAGCGTCGTAATTGTTACCAGAGGTCACATGCACGACCTCGACTGCCTGCGCAGGGTTATCAGATATCCTATCGCTTATCTTGGAATGATCGGCAGCAGGCGCAAGATCAAGATGATCAAACAGGTGTTGCTTGAAGACGGTATAGATATGGAAAAAATCGAAAAAGTGCGTATGCCGATCGGGCTGGATATCGGAGCTCAGACACCAGCTGAAATTGCCGTTTGCATCGCAGCGGAAATGATTATGGACCGCCGCGGCGGCGGTGCGGGGTCCCTGGCTGAAGGACGCAATCTGAAAGTTGCTCATCCCAATGACTGCGAAATGCCATCAATTGCAGATAAAGAAGCGCTATATATGGCCATAATAGCAGCCCTTGAAAAAACGCCTGCCGCACTGGCCACAATTACCATGACAAAAGGATCTACACCTCGTAAAGCAGGCGCTCGCATGCTTATTTACAGGGACGGACGCATACAGGGGACAATTGGCGGCGGCTGCGGCGAGTCGGAAGTCCGCCTGCAGGCAATGAATGTAATTGACAGCGGGAAACCATATTTGCATGGGGTATCACTGACGGCGGACATAGCCGCATCCGAAGGTATGGCCTGCGGCGGCGTCATGGAAGTATATATTGAGCCGGCGGACATGTATGCTGAGGTTTTTGACGGTGGTGAGGAGAAGTGATCCCGAAAAGACCGCTGATTGTTATAAAGGGAGCCGGCGACCTGGCTACAGGAGTAGCCTACCGTCTGTACCAGAGCCGGTTGGATGTTATTATGACAGAGATTAACCGCCCGCTGGTGGTAAGGAGAAAAGTGGCCTTTGCCGAGGCTGTGCATGACGGCATGGCCGTAGTTGAGGGAATTACAGCCAAACTGGCTGTCACGGTGGACCATGCCTGTGAATTGTTGGAAGACAGGATCATACCCGTGCTGGTAGATCCCGAGGCCGACGTGGTGAAAGTCCTGCGCCCGCAGGTGGTGGTCGATGCCAGGGTAGCCAAGCGCAACCTGGGCACAGCCATAGATGAAGCGCCCCTGGTGATCGGACTGGGTCCGGGCTTTACGGCCGGGCAGGACGTCCATGCAGTTATTGAAACCTGCAGGGGGCACCGTTTAGGCCGGGTCATCTACAGCGGCAGCGCTATTCCTGACACGGGCAGCCCTGGCAGTGTCGGCGGCTTCACAGTGGAAAGGCTTTTAAGAGCACCGGCGGATGGTGTTGTGATGACGACCAGGTCTATCGGGGAAATAGTAGAAAAAGGTGAAATAGTAGCCGTTGTGGAAAACAACCCGGTGCGGGCCCAAATAACGGGAAAAATCAGGGGAATGATCAAGGAGGGCATCAGGGTGCCTAAAGGCACCAAAATCGGCGATATTGATCCGAGAAAAGACGCCGAACATGATACAATCTCCGATAAAGCACTGGCCGTGGGCGGCGGCGTCCTGGAAGCCGTATTCAGTTTTATACTTGCTGATAACAACGCCTGGTGTAATTAGTATGGCAGGGAAAATATATTGTTATGAAAATTAGCGAAGCCCTGGATCTGAAAGAAAGCGAAACCATATCCTTTGTCGGTGGAGGAGGCAAGACCTCCCTGATGTTCCGGCTGGCTGAGGAAATACCCCTTCAATACAATGTTGTTATTACAACCACTACAAAAATATTTGTCCCCTCGCCTGAGAAATTCCCCCTTGTCCTTATGGGCAGAGTAGATCAGGTGGAAAAAGAACTGGCCGGTTACCTTAAATCGGGTATGAGGCCGGTTGTAGGTAGTGGGCTGTTGGAAAACAACAAGTTAGATGGAATTTCACCCGGTCAGGTAAGCCTGTTGCGGCGATGTTCCGACTACATGCTGGTTGAGGCTGATGGCTCCAAAGGCCTGCCTCTGAAGGGGCATTTGGATTATGAGCCCGTTATTCCCGGCGTGACAACTTTGATCGTGATTGTGGTAGGGGCTGACATTTTGGGAAAAACGCTGGACAGCAGGTATGTGCACCGGCCTGAGATAGTATCCAGGCTTACCGGACGTGAAATTGGATCAGTAATAGACGCCGGACTGATAGCCGATCTGATTGAACACCCGCAGGGCATGCTGAGGGAATATCCGCCTGGCGCAAGAGTTGTGCTGTTCATAAACAAGATAGACCTTCTTCCGGATCCCGATGGTGGATACAACCTGGACTGTTTTATCCCGGGCAAAAAGATTGAAAAAGTTATATTTGGTTCAGCAATCGGGGAGGAACCGGTCCTGGTTGTACTGGAATAAATAAAATTGCTGCAAGACAAAAGTCCTTGAGGGATTTGTGAAGCACGCCGCAATATCGGGGACGGTACGACATGGCTGTCTTTCAAGGCTTTGTAAAGGGTTTTTGTGTCGCAGTGAGCAGGGTGGTACTTGATAATACATGATCTCAGCAATTATTCTGGCCGCGGGGATGTCTACCAGGATGGGCAGGCCCAAACAGCTGCTCAAAGTGGGAAACAACACATTGATTAGGATTTTAACGGAAAATGTGCTGCTTTCCAATGTAGATGAACTGCTGGTAGTGACAGGTTATCAGCAAAAAAAAGTCAGTGCCGTGATCAGCGACCTGCCTGTAAAAATAGTTTTCAATCCCCGTTATAAAGATGGTCAGGGCACTTCCTTAGCCCTGGGGGTAAAGTCTATTAGTGACGCTGCGTCGGCATTCATGGTTTTTATGGTGGACCAGCCTTTGATCACCGCCTCCCTAATAAACAAGTTAATGGTTGAGTTTCAAAAAAGGCGCTGCCTGGCCCTGCGGCCGGTCTGCAAAGGACTGCCAGGCCATCCTGTAATATTCAGCAGTTCTTTAATCGATGAACTAAAAAGCCTTAGCGGGGATGAGGGCGCGCGACAGGTGCTGAAAAAGCTCGATGACAAGGTGGAATATCTTGCGGTAGGGGATGAAGCTGTGATTTTTGACATAGACACCCCTAAGGATTATGAAAAGTTCGTAGCTGAGATGATTTAATAAGAATTGATTTTAATAAATTTACCCCCCAATTAGATGCTTTATATCTTTTTTCAGTGCAGTTGCTTGACATGGATAAACCGTAACTTTAAATAGAACCATGCCGGTTCTAAGACACCAGAATAAAATCCATGTCAAGAACGATTTTTTTTGAAATAAGCGATAGAATATTAATTTATACATTTTAGTAAAAATAAAATTTATATTTTATAAATATTTAGCTCAGGCTAAATGCACTCTACCTCTCTACCCTTTGACATGGATAACCTCCCATAAATATACAGGTACATTCAGAAATAAAAAATTATCCATGTCAAGGGACTTTTTTTTTGACAATCGGGCCAGTAAGACACGAATTTTTGTCTAAGAAAAATGGTGATAAAATGCTGGAAGTCAATTTTAATAAAAAATTGTGGCATTTTGACCTGGACCTGCAGATGAACGTCAAAAATCAGATCCTCGTCCTGTGGGGACCTTCCGGGTCGGGGAAAACTACGGTACTGCAGTGTCTGGCCGGTTTGATGAAGCCTTCAAACGGCAGCATTATACTGAATGACAAGGTGCTGTTTTCAGCAGACAAAAAGATTAGCATACCCACGCGACACAGAAATATCGGCTACCTGTTCCAGGATTACGCTCTTTTCCCGCATATGACAGTAAAACAAAATGTATTTTACGGGCTCAGAGATATAAAACAAAAACAAGCCGGTTACTCCGAATCGCTTTTGGAAATGTTGGAATCATTCGGTGTGGGGCATCTTGTTGACAGGTACCCGCGTCAGCTCTCCGGTGGGGAGAAGCAGCGGGTAGCGCTGGCCAGGGCGCTGGCAGTGCTGCCTCAGATGCTTTTACTGGATGAACCTTTCAGCGCGTTGGATAGAAATATCAAGGTCAAGCTCAGGCGCGAGCTGAAAGCTCTGCATAAAAAGTGGCGGATACCTTTTATCGTGGTTACTCATGACGAGGAGGACGCCCGCTACCTTGGCGACACTATTATTTTTCTTAAGAAGGGCAAATCTAAAGAAGTATCCATGCAGAAAACCGCTGTGTGATTGTTATAACATCAGAGAGGGGAACCTCATAGTATCGGTACAGCCAACCACCTGAAATAAGCCTTATATACTGCAGTAAAACCCTGTCCGGGGTAATACCGGACAGGGTTTATAATTGCGGCTTAAATGAGCAGTTATCCTGCTGCGGAGTTGGCGCCGCTTTTTATTCTCTTTCAATTAATGTGAACCTTTCGCCGCAGTCCAAACATATATATTGCGAGTACCAGGGAGATAATGAATCGTTTCCCGCCTGCCAGCGCTCTCCTCTTAACACAACCCGCTTTTGTCTGCAATAAGCGCATACGCCTTTAAAGAGAGTTATTCTCAAATCTTTTTCCTCGATCACTTTGGCTCACTCCCTTTTTGTTTTTATTATACTTTGTTGTAAACAACCTTAGGGTATTATATTCATAATATTCAGTGTATTCCGATGAGTTACTGCTGTAAAGAAAATTTATGCTGATCAAAGCGGCCCCGAGCATAAATCACCATTTTCTGGTATTGGCATATTTATATTAAAAAGGTACGGGTTTGTGGTCCTGATGGTTGTATGAAAGGGGATTTTTTAATGTTGTCTAATGAGGATTTTTTAAGGCAGTCGCTGGACTTAAATTTGTTTTTTTTAAGAATTATGAAGGAACATTCATTCTTTTTGGAGGGAGGCTTTACTCCTGCGAATGCGGATCTGGCCAGGCAGGCGGATGATTTTAAAAAGCAGTACGAGGCCATGTTAAAAGAGGCGGTTTCTCTTGCAGACAGGTGTGTAAGCCCCGACGTGGTGTCTTCAGGAGAAATAGTCACTGAATTTACTCTTAATGCTGAGAAGGCAACCCAGTTTTTCACCGGCATTCCGATTGATACCAGCATTACAGCAGCGGAGCTTTCATTAGTAAAGGGTGTGCAGATGTTAAATCTACAGACACTGGCACGAAGGGTTGCTGATTTGAACCAGAGGGCAATTGAGACAACGCGGGCTTTAATTAGTTTTAAAACCCTTGTGCTGGACGGTGTTTTAACCTGCAGGATGTTTACATTCAACTACCCGCTTTTAATTGATCACATCCGCAGAGAAGCCATATTATTCGTGGAACTGCTCACGAGATTGCAAAACAGAGTTGTTATAGATATGACCAGGTTTGCCCTTGAACAGGAATCTTTCTGGAATAGAATTATGGCCGAGCACGCAAAATTTATAAGAGGGCTTTTAGATCCGACCGAAGAGGCCTTGTTTGTGACAGCCCATAATTTCGGCCGGGAATTTGATAAACTGACTGCGGAGGCGCTAGCCGCGCACACTCAGATCAACCTGCTGCCTCTGGTTACTCAGGAAAGCTTACGTGAGACCGTGGGCATAAGAGATTTTAAGAGACAAGGTACGGAGGGTATTCTTGCATGTAAAATCAGGTCCATAATATTGCCTTTGTTGGGTGACCATGTCTTAAGGGAAGCAAATCACTACCTGCGGTTATTAAAAATCTTCAGTAAAAGCGGCTAAGTTGAAATATCAATAAGGAATTTGGAAAAGACCGTGCAAAACGGTCTTTTTTCAATGTTTATAATAATCGTATACATCCGGAGTTTTTGGGTTATAGAGTATAAAATTTTTCCTCCCACCACCCGAACGCTACCCGGGCCTCCGCTTTATCAACTGGCGTTTCAGGATTGGACAGGAATACGACTAAGTTGCCGCCCGGCGCGAATATATATTTGCCTTCTTCCTGAAATTCCTGTGTGGAATAGGGCAGGACTCTCCTGACAAAAGCCTTAGTCCCGCCGGATGGAGAACCGGCGACATTGCTTGCCTTGAGCAGCTGCACCCGCGGCCGTGGAAGCGGGTGCAGGGCTGTGTTGGAAGGGGTGACAAGTTCCTCGGTGACAGGTGTGCCCGGAGGCGCCGTGTTAAACCAGATCTGAGCCCTGAGGGGAGAACTGCCAAGCAATTCTGTAACCGTCCAGACGTTTACAAACAAGTAGACCCCCGAGCCCAATGGATTGAACAAACCTGCCCAGGCGCTTGTGCCACTGCCAAATGTCAGATTGTCCCCATAACCCACAAAATATTTTCCTGTGAATGATTTCTCCAGAGCGTTTGAGATAGATACCGTTTTATTATACACGTAAAACACCCGCCTTAGAAAGTGACTGCAGGGCTTTCTAGAGCTTTGCTATAACAAATTACATCTCTGCTGCAACCTATCTAATTTAAATATATGCGGGGCGGTCAGGAATGGTAACGGCGGGCGGCAGGTGTACTATTGAAAGGAGAATTATACTGGGTACGGTACGGGCGTTATATTTTGACTGTGCCTTACCGGATAAAGGCAGTGCTGAATGAAACAATTAAAATATCGTTTTTATCTTTAACTGTTATTTTTATCGTCCTCATCTTTAAAGGATGGTTTTGCTGCTGCCGGCTGGAATTTTGGCGAGAATAGTTTTTTCACAGCGGGAACCAGTGCGTCTTCCTGCCACATTTGGTATACATACAGCAATAAGCCGTGCACAGTAACTATTAAAAATAAAGTTAAGCTGGTGGCCCCAATGTTTTCCCGTATTCCCCTGAGGGCTAACCACGGTATGAAAATCAACACAAATCCCAGATTATATAGTACTTCTACAGCAACATATCTCCAGAACTTCTCAAAAGTAAACTTATAAAGCCATAAAGTTGCTACCGGGGCCAGGCCCAGGTGATAGGTGAAAGTGTGGCTCAGTGGGGAAACTGTCTCATGAAGGGCCCATAATTTAAAAGTAGCTCCAACCTCCACAATGATCATGCTTGTAATTGAAGTAAACAAAGCAACCGGCATGAAGCGTTTTATTTCATCTTTTTTCATAAAGTAAAGGGTCAGCCAGGGCAATAGCAGAATGGACCATAATATAATTTGATTATTCAAAGTAGTCTCCTTATAGTATAAAATCTAATTATTTATTTTTCGCACTTGAAAAAGGGAATAATTATATTGATTATTTTTGCCTGCAATTTACCCTTTATACATAAGACCGTGTCAAGGGGACGGTTCTCTTGACACGGTCTTATGTATAAAGGGTAACTAAAAGAACGTCTCCCTGTTTCCCCCATGACTTCCACACAGGCTCAAATAAAATTATACAGCAGGGCCATGCTTGCGATACCAACCAACAAGCTATAGAAAAGGCTTTTGGTCTTAATAGCGACCAGGAGCGTGGGAATGAAGGCCCAGATGTACTTGTTTTGAACGCTGATATCAATGGCTCCATCCGGCGCCAGCACGCTCAAAGCTGTTAAACTGCTTAAAACGGCCGGGGCCACAAAGGACAACCACCGTTTTAGCGGCGCGGGAAATTCAAAGCGTGAAAACAGCGCTACCGGCAGGATACGCGGCAAGATTGACACAATTGAAACTCCGATGATCATGATCCAAATACTAGTCACGCTCATTGATAAACATCCCCAAACTGGCTGCGATAATCGTCGCAATAATGATATTAAACAAATTTCCCATAGTAGACGGCACGAGATAGCCTATCAGCAAACACAGCACTGCCGAAGATAAGGCCACAAAAATGTCTGATTTACGTTTAATCATGAAGACCAGTAAACAGATATACATCGCCGGCAAAGAAAAACTCAGGCCCAGGCGGTCCGTATTGCCAATATAACTGCCCATTAAGGCTCCCAACAGTGTGCTGGCGATCCAGCCAATATGTGAGCTAAGATGAAGGCCGGCTATATAGGAGGCGGTTGGCAGGTGATTCTGATAGCGGTTCATTGCTACCGCATAGGTTTCATCTGTCAAACCATAGGTAAGAAGGCTGCCGATGGCAGTCGGAACCCGCCCCTTGAGGTAGGGCACCAGCGATGTGGAAAATAATAAGTACCTTAAATTCAATAAAATATTGGCCATGATAATGGTGAAAACAGCTCCGCCCGCCTGCATGATCCCAATGGCCACATATTGTCCGGCTCCTGTAAAACACAGGGCAGACATCATCGTAGCCTGAATTATTGACATGCCTACCTCATTGGCCAGCACCCCGAAGGCAAATCCCAAAGGTAAATAGCCCAAAACAATTGGGATTGAGTCATTTATTCCTTGTCTTAATTCCTGCTTTTGCATATGTATCTCCATCCATAAAATTGTTTGCCAGGGATTCTTTAAATTGGTGTGTTCAGGGGAAATACATGAAAAGAAAAAGGGCTGTAGGATAAAAACCTACGGCTCTTTAAAAATCTAACTTTATGTTTATTATTATACTTTCGCTGATTTATTAGAGATCCCTTTTTAAAATAGAAAATGCTGATAGTTTTTTTAATCCGGAGATTTAAATGCAGTGGATTTGGCACAAACATAGATTTTGATGTAAGGGCCTGCCGGTTGCCTCGTTAATGCATGTAAACAACGTCAACCCTAGAGGGATTTATTAATACTTATATTGGTAATTAAAAGCTTACTTAAACCCTGGTACAAATTGATACCAGATACATTATCTGCTGTTGTTATTATCGTCCTCATCGTCAAAAACAGGTTTTGCTGCCGCTGGTTGTGACCTGGCAGAAAAAAGTTTTTTCATGGCCGGAACTAATGCGTCTTCCTGCCACATTTGATAAATATAGAGGATCAACCCTTGTCCCATGGCGACTAAATAAGATACTAGGGGGGCATTAAAGGCTATTATCCCTCTACTCGCTATCCAGGGCAACAAAATAACCACATAGGAAATATTACGTACCAGTTCGGTAATTATGTAGATCCAGAAGCGACCATATGTAAATTTAAAAATCCACATTGCGATTACCGGGAAAATACCATAAATATAAGTCGGTATTACAGCAAGTGGAAAAGTTGTTTCCTGGAGTATAATGCTCCCCTTGTCAAGAACACGGATTTAAAAATTTAAGTTTGCTCCTTCCCGTGTTAGTTGATAAATATCAAGCAGCTTCATTGAGCTTGCTTTTGAGGTAGTAGTCAACTGGGCAGGCACCGCCCAGTGATGAATGAGGCCGGTAGGTATTGTAGGTCCTCATATATTCAATTAACATAATTCTCAATTCCCGAGGGGTTTCGAATTCGTTTATGTATATGCGATCATATTTCAAGGTCCGGAAGAATC